>NZ_FCOI02000003.1 GCF_001544795.2 Caballeronia temeraria
CGCCTCAAGGGTTCGCTGCGCCGGGCTTACGCCCGCCCTCGACCCGCCAAACCACCCACTGAGAATTCAAAAGAGGCAGATTTTCTATCCGGCGTTGAGCATTGCAATGGCCGGCGATGAACGACTCGCGAAGAGCAAGCCCGAGCACGACACGATGAGAGAGGACATCGCGAAGCTGCGCTCGATGGGACCGCAGGATGCCGCTTACGACGCATGCTTCATGCAGCTCATGCGCGAAGTGATGCATCACATCGCAGATGAAGAGACCGTGCTGCTGCCGATCGCCGAGCGCGCGCTTGCATCGAAGTTGCCCGAGCTCGGCATGCGCATGACGAAGCGTCGCATGCAGCTCGTCGCGCGCAGTCGTCCATCGGCGATTGTCGCGAACACGGTCGGAACGTTTCCTTTGGCATCGCTTGCCGTCATGTCGCTCGGCGCAATGGCGATCGCGCACTGCTTGCGGCGTGCGGCGCGCCGTTGACTTCGACGATCGATACCGGAATCGACTTTGCGCTAGGCACTTTGCTTTCCTTCGCGTAATGCCATAACGGCAGCAGCGGATTGCACTCGGGGTAGTAACCGGCGATGCACCCTTGCGGTATGTCGTATGGATGAATGCGCAGGCCCGCGACGCGACGCTCGAAACCATCGTCGGAGAGGGTGCGCAACGTGATGCGATCGTCCGTCTTGAGACCGTGACGCGCCATGTCGGCCTCGCACATGAAGATCACCATCCGATCGCCGCTGACGCCGCGAAAACGGTCGTCGTGGCTATAAATGGTCGTGTTGAACTGACTGTCGCTGCGCAGTGTCATGAGGCGCAGCGCATCCGGCTCGCGCACGGGCATGTCCGGATCTTCGCCCAGCGTCTCCGGAACGGCGAATTCCGCCTTGCCGCTCTTCGTCTGCCACTTGCGCTCGCGCGCGGGCAGATCGCGCGGGAAGCCGCCGGGCGTCCACATCCGCTCGTTGAAGTCGTGGAAAGTCTCGGGATAGGTTTTCGCGATTTCATCGCGCACCAGCGCATAGTCATTGCGCCAGCGATCCCAGTCGACGGTCGATCGATCGCCGAGCGTATGCTTCGCCAGTTCCGCGACGATATACGGCTCCGAACGCGCATCGGGCGAAGCCGGTTCGGCCATGCCGCGCGAGCCGTGAATGCAGCCGGTGCTGTCTTCCATCGACACCGCCTGCGCGCCGCTCGCTTGCGTATCGATCTCGATGCGGCTCAGACACGGCAGAATGTACGACTTCTCGCCATGCACGAGATGACTGCGATTGAGCTTCGTCGCGACATTGACCGTGAGCTTGAGGCTGCGCCACGCCGGCTCGATCCGCATGCGGTCCGGCACAGAACGCACGAGATTGCCGCCGAGACTGATGACCGCGCTGACCTTGCCATCGAGCATCGCCTCGAATGTTTCGACGATGTTCATGCCTTTGTCACGCGGCGGCTCGAAGCTGAACTGGCTCGCGAGCTTGTCGAGCGGCGCGAGCTCCGGCTTCTCCGTGATGCCGACTGTGCGCTGCCCCTGCACGTTCGAATGCCCGCGGACCGGCGAAGGCCCCGCGCCCGGCTTGCCAATATTGCCGCGTAGAAAAAGCAGATTGCACAGCATGCGCACGTTCTGCACGCCCTGCCTGTGCTGCGTGATGCCCATGCCGTAGTGCGCCATCACCGCGTTCGCGCGGATGTATTCGCGAGCGGCGGCTTCGAGATCGGCGCGCGGCAATCCCGACACGCGCTCGATATCGTCCCACGATGCCGCGCGTGCGTAATCCGCAAAAGCATCGAACCCCACGGTATGCGTCTCGATGAAGTCGACATCGAGCACGCGCGGCTCGCCCTGTTCCTTCGCGCGATCATCGGCTTGAATGACGAGCTTGCAGATGCCGAGCAACGCGGCCGTATCGCCGCCCGTCTTCACTTGATGATATTGCGTGCTGATGAGCGTATGCGCGGGCGTCATCATCTCGAGCGGCGATTGCGGATTGGAGAACTTCAGCAAGCCCGGCTCGCGCAACGGATTGAACGTGATGATCGGCACGCCGCGCTTTCTCGCGTCCTGCAACTGATGCAGCATGCGCGGGCTATTGGTCCCGACGTTCTGTCCGAAGAAGAACATGAGGTCGGTCTTCTCGAAGTCGTCGAGCCTGACGGTGCCGACGCCCGCGCCGATCGCTTCCTTCAGTCCGACGCTCGTGCTCTCATGGCACATGTTCGAACTGTCGGGCAGATTGTTGGTGCCGTACATGCGCGCGAAAAGCTGGTACATGTACGACGTTTCCAGCGACGCTCTACCCGATGCGTAGAACGCGACGCGCTTCGGATCGAGCGCGCGCAATTCTCGGGCAATGTCTTCGAAGGCCTCCTGCCACGTGACACTCACGTACTTGTCCGTGGTTGCGTCGTAGCGCAGTGGCGCGGTGAGACGTCCCGCCTCTTCGAGGTCGTGGTCATGCCAGGCGCATAACTCCGTCACCGTGTGAAGCTCGAAGAATTGCGGCGTCATGCGCTTCGCGGTCAGGTCCCACGCGGTTGCCTTCGCGCCGCTCTCGCAGAACTCGAAGGTGTGCGGATCGGCGGGCTTCGCCCACGAGCAACTCACGCACGCGAAGCCGTCGGGCTTGTTCTGCTTGAGAAGAATGGCGCCGACCTTGAGCGGCACCTTCTCGTGAACGAGCGCGCCGGTGACGGCTCTCAGCGATCCCCATCCGCCTGACGAATACGGGTATGCGGCGTTCTTGCGAACACGATTGTCTGATTCGGCCATGTGCTTGCCTCCTGCGTTCTCGTGGTATTCGAGTAACGCACGAGCAAGCCTCGTTCCCTTTCTGCGAGCCTTCTACTTCTGCACGCGCGGATGCAGCGCCGCGACGCCATGCCCTTCGCGAGGCGCCATGCGTGCGAAGAACACGACGCCGGCAGCGAGCACGGACATCACCGCAAGCCCAGTCAGACCGCCCTGAATCGATCCCGTCTTCTGCTCGAGAAAGCCGAAGGCGGCCGGCGCGACAAAGCCGCCGAGATTGCCGATCGAATTGATCAGCGCAAGCACGGGTGCCGCGATGCGCGCATCGAGATAACCTTGCGGAATTGGCCAGAAGAGCGACGATGCCGCCTTGAAGCCGATCGCCGCAAAGCAGATCGCGATGAAGGAGAACGCAGGACTTCCCAGGCCCGCGGCATACATGCCCGCCGCTGCGATCAGCAACACGCACGCGACCCACGCCTGCTGAAACTTGAAGCGCGCCGCGAGCGCCGCGAACAGATACATCGCGACGATGGAGATGAGCCACGGAATCGAATTGAACAGTCCGACCTGGAAGTCGTTCAGATGCCCCATCTTACGGATGATGCTCGGCAGCCAGAACGTCGCGCCGTAGATCGTCAGCGACACCGAGAAATAGATCAGGCAAAAGATCAGGATCTGCGGATCGCGCATGAGACTCCACGACGACGGCTTGTTCACATGCGCGGCATCGCGGCGGCGCTGCTCGTCCTCGATCTCCGTGACGATCGCATCCTGCTCGGCAGGCGTGAGCCATTTTGCATCGCGTGGCTTCGAATCGAGCCAGAACCACACGAAGCCCGCGAGCACCACTGACGCCATGCCTTCGATGATGAACATCCACTGCCAGCCGTGCAGGCCCGCGCCTTCGATCAGCATCAGCCCGCCCGAGATCGGGCCGGAGAACACCGATGCAAGCGCCGAGCCGCTCAGAAAAACGGCCATCGCCTTGCCGCGTTCATCGCGCGGCAGCCATTGTGTGAAATAGAACACGACGCCCGGAAAGAAGCCCGCTTCGGCCGCGCCGAGCAGGAGACGCATCGCATAGAACGAGGTTTCGCCCTTCACGAAGGCCATGCCCACGGCCGCCAGTCCCCACGTGATCATGATGCGCGTGAGCCACGCCTTCGCGCCGAAGCGCTGCATCAGCATGTTCGACGGCACTTCGAACACGGCATAGCTCACGAAGAACAGACCCGCGCCGAGCCCATAAGCCGCAGCGCCGATGCCGAGATCCGCGCTCAGATGCTGACGCACGAAACCGATGTTCACCCGGTCGATGTAATTGACGATGAACATGACGACGAAAAGCGGCAGCACATGCCACTTGATCTTGCGAACGGCGCTCGACAGCACGCTGGAACTGCTCATGAAGTGTCTCCTTGATGCGCGCATTTTTGTAATGGCTTAGAAGCGCGGATTCTTGCCGGTAAAGTCCGGCTGATATTTGCGCATTTGCGAGAGGTCGTCGCGATTGCGCACGCCGCACGTCTTGTACTGCTCGTGCAGTTCAGCGAGCTTCTCGCGATCGAGCTCGACGCCGAGGCCGGGCGTCGTCGGCACGCGCACCGATCCATTGTCGAACTTCACGCGGCCGCCCTTGATGACTTCCTCTTCCTGCCACGGGTAATGCGTGTCGCACGCATACGTGAGGTTCGGCACGCTTGCGGCGACATGCGTCATCGCCATCAGGCTGATGCCAAGGTGCGAATTCGAATGCATCGACATGCCGAAGCCCCAGAGCTTGGCCATGCGCGCGAGCGTCTGTGTAGCGCGCAAGCCGCCCCAGTAATGGTGATCGGAGAGCAGCACCTTGATCGAACCCATGTTGCAGCCGCGGCGGAAGTCGTCCATCGTCGTGATGACCATGTTGGTCGCGAGCGGCAGCTTCGTGTGCTTCTGCAGTTCGGCCATGCCTTCGAGACCAGGACACGGGTCTTCGTAGTATTCGAGGATTTCGTCGAGCTGGGGCGCGGCCTTGATGCTGGTTTCGAGCGTCCAGTTCGCGTTCGGATCGAGACGCAACGGCATGCCGGGAAACGCCTTCGCGAGCGCCTGCATGCACGCGATTTCATGCGCCGGTTCGAACACGCCGCCCTTCAGCTTGATGCTTTGGAAACCGTACAGGTCGATCATGCGCTGCGCCTGCGCGACGATCTGCTCCGGGCTGATGCCCTCGCCCCACGCATCGGGCGCGTAAGGCTTCTCGACGTGCTCCGCATACTTGAAGAACAGATACGCGCTGTACGGCACGGCGTCGCGCACCTTGCCGCCCAGCAGATCGACGACCGGCGCGCCGACGATCTGGCCTTGCAGATCGAGCATCGCCACTTCGAGCGTGCTGATGACCTTCGGCGCATTTTTCGCGGCATGCGAGCCGGGCGCGAGTTCGAATTCCACTGCGCCGGGCGTCGCCTTGATCGTCGCGCGCACGCGTTCTTCCATCTGATTCAGATCGAACGGCGAAAGGCCGATCACGAGGTCCTTGGACTGATCGAGCACGCGCAGCATCGGCTCGTCGCCATAGGTTTCGGAGATGCCGACACGTCCGTCGCTCGTCTCCAGTTCGACGATGGCGCGCAACGCCCACGGCTCGTGGATACCCGCGGCGTTGAGCAACGGGCCGTCGCGGAAGGCGATCGGCGTGATTCGAACCTGAGTGATGGCGATATCGCGGGTCATGTCGGACGTTCCGGAAATTAATGGAATAGCCGAATCGTAAAGCACTAATGTATTAGTGTGTCAGTCGGGTTAACGCCGATCCGCGCAAACCTTACCGGCCGGTCGTCGGCGCGGCTATAGTACTAATGTTTCAGTGGCTTTCCTCCCGATCCGACATGAATAATTCCGCTTCCGTCCATCGACTCGACCGCTCTCGCCACGCCGCGCCGCAAGTCTTTGAGCGGCTGCGCGAAATGATTCTGTCGCTCGAACTGGCGCCGGGCACGGTGCTATCGCGCACCGAACTCGCGACGCGTTTCGGCCTGAGCCAGACGCCCGTGCGCGACGCGCTGATGAAGCTCGGCGAGGAAGGACTCGTCGATATTTTTCCGCAGCACGCGACGGTCGTAAGCCAGATCAGCGTGGCATCGGCGCTGCAGGCGCACTTTCTGCGCCGCTCGATCGAACTCGAAGTCGTGCGCACGCTCGCGCGCGAACACAAGCCGTCGCTGGTGGCGCGGCTGCGCGCGACGATCGCGGAGCAGATGGAATGGCTGGAGCCGACGGATGTCGAGCAGTTCTCCGCGCTCGATCAGACGTTTCATCGGCAGATGTATGAGGCTGCGGGCGTGCCGCAACTGTGGGATCTGGTGCGCAGACTGAGCGGCCATATCGACCGGTTGCGGCGGCTGCATCTTCCGGTCGAGGGCAAGACGATGGCCGTGGTGCGCGATCACACGGAAATCGTCGATGCCATCGAAAAAGGCGATCCCGATGCCGCCGATGCCGCGTTGCGCAAGCATCTGTCGGGCACGCTCAGTCAGGTGGACGAGATTCGCACGCGCCACCCGACCTTCGTCACGGATCACTGAGCGCTCAAACCCCGTGCGCGCTCAGGCGCGCCGAATACCAGCGCGAGAACTGCTCCACATAGCTTTCGGTGAACGGCGAGAACACGGCCGGCCGATACGCCGGATCCTGCGTGCCTTCATGCGTGATTTCGACGAGATGCTTGTCCTGCGCGTTCGTCGCGACCCACACTTCGGTCAGATCCTGAATCTGATAGTCGACGCCTTCGACCGCATCGGCATGCACGAGCCATTTCGAGCGCACGAGCGTTTTATCCGGCGCGAGCGGAATGATGTACGAGACCACGGCATGGTCGCTCATCACGTGCGTCCATGAGTTGTGCGTCCAGAGATGCGTGTCGCCGAGATCGCGCCGCTGCAGATTGCCGAGCAGCTTCTGACTCGCGACCTGCGTGCTGATGGTCTGCGATTCGCCGTGCCCCGCGATCACGAGCTGCTGCGTTCTGAATTGCGTGACGGCATCTTCTTCCAGCCACTCGACGGTCGCGCTCGTGAAGCCGTCGTTCTCCCAGCTTGCCTGACACGCTGCGTTCCGTTTTTTATAGTCTTCGATCTCGCGCAGCGATTCTTCGCTGAGGTTCTCGGGACAGAAACCGAAATCCTCGGGCAAAAACGACGCCGTCAGTTCCGGATGCGTCGCGGCGCAGTGATAGCACTCGCGATTATTCTCGATCACGAGCTTCCAGTTGCCGTTCTCGATAATTTCCGACTCGAACGCGATCTTCGTGTTTTGCAGGTCATAGGGCGCGAAACGCGGCGCCATCGTGTCTTCGAGTTTCGCGATGTCCACCGGCGGCTCGTCGGCGAGACACACGAAAATATGCGTGCCGACGATGCGCGTATGCACCGGCAGCAGGCTTCTGCACTTCGCGTCGAAATCCTTGCCCATGTGCGCGGCGTGGCGCAGGCTGCCGTCGAGATCGTAGGTCCACTGGTGATACGGGCACACCAGCATGCCGACGGTCGATTTCCCCGGCTCCTTCAGGCGCGCGCCGCGATGCCGGCAGACGTTGCGATAGGTGCGGATGTTCTCGTCGTCGTCGCGAACGATGATGATCGAAGCCCGGCCGATATCGACGGTCGAGACATCGCCCGGCTCGGGCACGTCCGCTGTCACGCCGACCAGAATCCAGTGCTTCTGGAAAAAAACCTCGACGTCCTTCTCGAACACGTCCTGCCGCCCGAACAGCTCGCCGGGCAATCCGTGGCCGGGCTCGCGGCTGCGGATCAGTTCGCCATGAGTCTTGATCTGCACTTCGGACATCGTCGCTCTCCAACATTCAGGGGTATCGGGACTTCGATGGTCCCGGCATGTGCTGAGTATTGGATCGCGGAAAAATAGCGTCAATGCGCTTTATTTTCGGCGTCGCATGACTTTTGTTTATGCGAGCGCGCCCTCGCGCAGCCACTCGATCAGACCGCCGATGACGGGCGTAAAGGCGCGGCCATGCGGCACCACGGCGAAGTACGAATCGGTCGGCTTGAAGGAGCCCACTTGCAGCCTGACGAGCTCGCCGCTATCGATAAAATCCTGAACGAGCCGGCCCCAGCCGAGCGCAACGCCCTGACCGTAACGCGCCGCCTGGATCGCGTCGGTGTAGAGGCTGCACCGCAGCGCGAAATTCAGGCGCATCGGCCGGCAGCCGAGGGCGTGGAACCACTCTTCCCAGCCCATCCAGCCTTCGGACGTCGAATCCGATTCGACGAGCACCGCGCCCGCCAGCTCGTCGAGCGAAGCCGGCGCGGGCTGCTTCTCGAGCCACGAGGGCGAGCAGACCGGAAACACCTCTTCGTCGAACAGCAGCGTCGCCGTGCCGTCCGGCCACAGACCGTTGCCGAAGCGCACGGCGACGTCGATTTCCTTGTGCCGCAGATCCGCCGTGAACATCTGCGTGGACAGGCGCAGTTGCAGATCGGGCTGCACGGCCTTGAGCGATGCGAGCCGCGGCAGCAGACGAAAATGCGAGAACGCGGACGTCGCCGCGAGCACGAGTTCCTGCTGCACGGGGCCGCGCGCGAGGCGATCGAACACGCTTGCGATTTTTTGCATCGATTCCGCGACGACGCGATACAGCGCCTCGCCTTCGCCGGTCAGTTCGATCGCGCGGTGCAGGCGGTGAAAAAGCCGCGTGCCGAGCGTCTCTTCGAGAAAACGCACCTGGCGGCTCACGGCGGCCTGCGTGACGCCCAGTTCATGCGCCGCGAGCGTGAAGCTGCCGAGCCGCGCGACGGCTTCGAACTCGACCAGCGCGGTCACGGACGGAATCAGCCGCCTATACCCCTTCGTCTTTTCCATTGCCGGTTTCATGCGGCGCTCACAGAACGGCTTTCGATTCGGCCGCGGGCCATCCCTGCATCATCGTTCCGATTTCCTCGTCGAGCCATTGGCGAAACTGGATGTATTCCGGCCGCGCCTTCGCGTTGCGATGCGTGATCAGATAGTGATGACGATCCTGGAACACGAGCGCATCGTCCACGGGGCGAACCAGTTTTTTCTGTTCCACCTGACGATGCACGAGATGATGCCAGCCGAGCAAGGTGCCCTCGCCCGCTTCGGCCTGCGCGACGAGCAGGCGATAGTCGTTGCTCTCCAGATCGTCGTGCTGATCGAGCCGCTCGGAGCCGTCGCCCTGCTGATACCAGTTTTTCCAGACGCGCCAGTCGACGTGCTCGCACACTTGCGCGCGCCCGAGCAGAGAAAGACTCAGTGTGGGATGTGCGAGCAGATCGAGCGGCTTCAGCGTGCGCCCATGAAAATAGCGCTCATAAAACGGAACGCTGCATACCGGATAAACGATGTCGTGAAAGAGCGGCTCGACTTCGTATTCCGCTTCGCGCGGCGGATTCTTCGTGATGATGACATCGGGCTCCATGAGGTCGTCGAGCTCCATGAAGTGCTCGGTCACCATCACATGCAGGCGGATGTTCGGAAAGCGCTGCCGGAACGCGGGCAGCCGAAGCGAAAGCCAGAGCGCCGAAAACGTATGAGAGATACAGAGCGTGAGCGCATGTCGATCGACGCGCCGCACCGCCTGCGCCGCCTCCGCGATGTTCATGATCGACAGATACGACGCGTTGTAGAGAATGCGCCCCGCGTCCGTCAGCGCGATGTGTCTGCCGGTGCGCTCGAAGAGCGCGACTTCGAGCGTGTCTTCAAGCTCCTTGATCTGCCGGCTCACGGCCGCCTGCGTGACGCACAGCACTTCCGCGGCTTGCGTGAAGCTTTCGTAACGCGCCGCGGTGACGAAGCACCGAAGCGCGCGCAGCGACGGCATCTGGGCGAGAAGCCTGTCCGCGAACTGCTGTTTCTTCTGCATGTGACTCACCTTCCAGGGGCTCGCGATTGTCGCTTGTTCTCTTTGTCCCGCACGTTCATTCGCGCCCTTGCACGCGGCGCATGATCGCGTCGAGCGCCTCGGCATAGTGCGCGTAGGTGCCCCGCTCAGACAGCTCGCGATTGAGTTGCTCGTTGAGGCCGCCGGGCGTGCTCACGCGCCCGATCATCGACGAAAAAGGCTGCGTATCGAGCGTCGTTTCATGAGCGAGGCCCACATGATAGCCCGACAAAAACGAACGCGCGGACGCATACGGCACGCCCTGCCGCGCGAGCCACGACGCCTGTTCTTCGAGCAGCGCGAAGTAGGCGGCCATCGTCGCGGTGGCGGCGCTCAATGCGTTGAACTGATGCTCGTCGTCGACTTCGACCGCTTCGCCGAGCGGCGCGAAGAGCGCGCGTGCGATGTCGTCGCGCGGGCAAATCGCCGTGCTGCCTTTGCCCACCGCCACCGCCGGCAAAGGTATCGTGCGCACGACGCCAGCCGAACGGCGCACGAGCGCGCGGATCTCATCGCGCGATTTCGCCGCGATGAAGCTGATGACGTGATGCCGTGCATCGAAGGTCAGTTCGCCCAGCACGTCCGCCGCGATCTGCGGCAAGACCGCGAGACACACGACATCCGATGCATCGAGCACGTGCTGATTGCTTTCGCAAACCTCGATGCGTGCATCGAGCTTCGCAAGCCGCGCCGCCGTTTGCGCGCTGCGCGGCGACAGCGCGACGCGCTCGAAGGGAACATGGAAACGAATCATGCCGGTCACGACCGCCTCCGTGATCGTGCCGGTACCAATGAAGCCAATGCGCATAACGCCTCGTCTGATGGTCAGTCGAGCTTCAGCCAGGTCGTCTTCAGCTCGCAGTATTGATCGTGCGCGTAGACCGACTTGTCGCGTCCGCCGAAGCCGGACTGCTTGAAGCCGCCGAACGGCGTCGAGAGATCGCCCTCGCCGAAGCAGTTCACCGTCACGGTGCCTGCGCGGATGCGTGCCGCGATCTTGTGCGCCTGATTCACGTTATCGGTCCACAGCGATGCCGCGAGTCCGTAGCACGTATCGTTTGCGATGCGCACGGCCTCGTCCACGTCAGCATATTCGATAAAGCAGACGACCGGGCCGAAGACCTCGTCGCGCGCGATGCTCATCTCGGGCGTCACATTGTCGAAGATGGTCGGCTCGACGAACCAGCCGCCCGTTTCCGTCAACACCGCGTTGCCGCCGCACGCGACGCGCGCGCCTTCGGCCTTCGCCTTCTCGATATGCCCGAGCACCTTGCGGTAATGCGCTTCTTCGATGAGCGAGCCGAGCTTGACATCGGGATCGAGCGGATCGCCCGTTTTCCAGCCTTCGAGCACGGCCTGCACCTTTTGCAGCAGTTCGGCCTTGTGGCTCGAATGCACCAGAATGCGCGATCCGGCGCTGCAGTTCTCGCCCATGTTCCAGAACGCGGCGGCAACGGCCTGCTCGGCAACGGCATCGAGATTGGCGACATCGGGCAACACCACTTGCGGATTCTTGCCGCCGCATTCGAGCACGACGCGCTTCATATTCGTATCGGCGGAATAACGCAGGAAGCGCTTGCCGGTTTCGGTGGAACCCGTGAACGCGATGAGATCGACGTCCGCATGCGTGCCGAGCGCCTGCCCCGCGCTCTCGCCGAAGCCCGTCACGACGCTGAACACGCCGGGCGGCACGCCCGCTTCGAGCGCGAGATCGGCGATACGCAGCGTCGACAGCGACGTCTGTTCCGCAGGCTTGACGATGACGCTATTGCCTACCGACAGCGCCGGCCCGATCTTCCACGCCAGCATCAGCGCCGGAAAATTCCACGGCAGCACCGCGCCGACGACGCCAATCGGCTCGCGCGTGATCATGCTCACGACGCTCGAACCCGATGGCGAGAGCGCGTCGTAACGCTTGTCGGTGACTTCGGCATGCCAGCGAATGCAAGCCGCCGATTCGGGAATGTCGAGCCCCATGCACTCGCTGATCGGCTTGCCTGCTTCGAGCGCTTCGAGCAAAGCTAGCTCTTCGGCGTTGTCGTCGATGAGTTGCGCGAGGCGTTGCAGGACCGCCTTTCTCTGCGAGGGCGCCGCCTTCGACCATACGCCCGATTCGAACGCATCGCGCGCCGCAATGACAGCGCGATCGATGTCCTTCGCATCGCACTTCGCGATCTCCGCGAGCACCTTGCCCGTCGATGGATTCAGCGTGCCGAACGTTTCATTCGATGCCGCATTGCACCGTGCTCCCGCGATGAACGCGCGGCCATCGAGCGACAAGTGTTCGGCCTGGCGTTTCCATTCCTGATGCGTCGTCATGTCATGTCCTCACAGATTCAAAGTTCGGCGCCTGCCGAGAATTCCTTCATCCAGATTGCCGCCGATACCGCGACGTCCGCGATCGGCCGTATCGGCAACGAGCGCGGATGCGGTTGTTTCAGCAGTTGATCGATCAGACCGTTTGATTGCCCGAGCGCATGTTCGGCGATGAGCTTGCCCGCCGCCGATCCACGGCTCAAGCCGAGCCCATTGCAGCCGACCGCTTCGTACACGCCGTCGTCACGTTGACCGAAGAGCGCGCCATTGTTCGCCGACAGGCACAACGCGCCGCCCCACGTGTATTGCAGTTCGACGTCCTTGAGCATCGGAAAACGTCGATCGAACGAACGTTGATGCAGATGCTTCGCCTTCATCAGATCATGTTCCGATACCGACAGATTCGGCCGGAACGCGAAATGGTTGCGCACGCAAATGCGATTGGTCGCGAGGCGCCGCACGGTCGTGCCCATCGGGTCTGCGGGAATCAGCGCCCAGGCGTTCGTTCCGCCGAGTATCGCGATCTCGTCACCGGTCATCACGCGCGACATCGACGCGAACGTATAGACCGGCAGCAAGCCGTTCGGATGACCGCCAAACGTCGCCGCATAAGCATTGGTGCACAGCACGACACGCTTCGCTTCGATCCTGCCATTCGCGAACGTCAGCAGCTTCGTCTGCCCGCGCGTTTCCATGCCTTTTACCGCGCTCATCTCGAAGACCGTCACGTTCGACGGCTGCGTCGCCGCGAGGCCGCGCATCAGCGCCGCAGGCTGGACCGTGCTGCATCCCGGCGTGAAAAGCGCGCTCTGATAGAAGCGCGTGCCCGTTACCTTCGCGATGGCGGCTTCGTCGAGCCACTCACATGGTTCGTCGATGCGCGCGAGTCCATCCGCGAAGTGCGTCAGCGCCGTGTGGCCTTTCTTGTTCACCGATGCGTGATACTTGCCATCGTCGCGCCAGTCGCAATCGATGCCGTGCCGCTTCACTGTATCGCGCACATAGCCGATGCCGTGTCGTTGCAGGCGCACGTCCGCCTTGTCGGCCTCGACACTGCGCGAGTAACTTTCACTGCTGATGTCATGCGGCAGATCGACGAAGAAGCCGGAGTTGCGCCCCGCCGTCGAGCGCCCGATGCGATCGGCCTCGACGAGCGCGATCGATGCATCCGGCGCAAGTTCGGCGAGCCGCCGCGCCGCGCACAAACCGGTGATGCCGCCGCCGACCACCACGTAGTCGCAGCGCTGTTCGCCCGTCACGCTCTTCGCGGGCGCGGCTGGCGGAAGACTCTCCCACCAGCCGTTGACGCCATCAGGTGCGGGAAAACGCACGAAGTCCAGTTTCGAGGCCATTCACGTTACTGAGCGTTGCGCAGCAGGGGTTGAACGAGCTTGGCGAAGGCACTGCGTTCTTCGTCGTTAAGCGTGCCGAGCGGCGCGCGCGCGGCGCCGACCTTCGTGCCCGCAAGCTCGCAGCCATAACGCACATACTGGATGAATTTGCCGCTTCGTTCCAGCAACTCGAGCACCGGGAGCAGTTGCGTCATCAGCTTGCGACCGGTGTTGAAATCGCCGCGTTTCACGCAGGCTTCGAGCAGATCGGTGTGTGCTTCGGGCAGAAAGTTCGACGCACCCGCGACCCAGCTGCGCGCGCCCCACGCGAAGAATTCCAGCGCCTGATCGTCCATGCCGCAACTGAGAATGAAGCGCTCGGGCAATTGCGTCGCCAGATGATGCAGATGCGCAATATCGCCCGTGCTCTCTTTCATCGCGGTGAAGTTCGGACGCGCGAGCAGCTTGTCGAGCACTTCATCGCCGATCGCCGTGCCCGTGCGCGCCGGGAAGTTGTAGAGCATGATCGGCATGTCGAGCGCGTCGTCCACGTTCAGCAGGTGATCGAGCAATTCGTCTTGCGTCGGTTGCACGTAGTAAGGCGCCGCGAGCAGCAACGCGTTGTAGCCCGCGCGCTTTGCTTCGTTACCGAGACGCAGCACTTCCTTCGTCGTGGTCGCGTTGATGCCGGCGGTCAGATAGGTCTTGCCGCCGACCGCCGATGCCACCGTCTCGAACGTCTTCACGCGCTCTTCGAAACTGAGCGCGTAGTATTCCCCGGTGGTGCCGCCGACGCCCATGCCCGTCACACGCCCCACAAGACTCGTGGCGTGCTTGCCGAGCATGTCGTGATCGATTTCGCCGTCGGCCTTGAACGGGGTGACGAGCGGAGTATGTACGCCTTCGAAACTCATGATTGTCTCTCTGATGAATGGATCGTATGAAGTCATGCGCGATGCGCGTCAGACGAGCGCTTCTGCATGGGAATAAAACGGGAACGTGTTGCACAGATCGCGCACGCGCGCGCGAACCGCACGCTCGACATGCTCGTCGCCGCGAGGCTCCTGTTCGAGCGCGTTCACTACGTCGAGGATCATCGCGCCGACCTGCTTGAACTGTGCGATGCCGAAGCCGCGCGTCGTGGTCGCGGGCGTGCCGAAGCAAAGGGTTGAAGTCATCGTGGCGCTGCACGTGATGCCCGCGCGCTCGAGCGCCTTCTCGGCCTGCATGCCGGTGATGCGCTTGCCGCGCAGATCGACGAGCAGCAGATGATTGTCCGTGCCGCCGGTCACGAGACGCAGGCCGCCAGCCAGCAATGTCTCGCCGAGCGCGCGGGTGTTGCGCAGCACTCGGTCGATGTAAGCGCTGAATTCAGGGCGCAGCGCTTCGCCGAACGCGACGGCCTTGCCGGCGATCACATGCATCAGTGGTCCGCCCTGCAAGCCGGGAAACACCGCGGCGTCGATCTTCTTCGCGATGTCGCCGTTGTTGGTGATAATGAAGCCACCACGCGGACCGCGCAGCGTCTTGTGCGTCGTGGACGTGACGACATCGGCGAACGGCACCGGATTCAGATGCCGTCCCGCCGCGACGATGCCCGCGATCTGCGCCACGTCGACCATCAACCATGCGCCGACGCTCTCCGCTATGTCGCGAAACGCCGCGAAATCCAGTGCGCGCGGATACGCCGAACTTCCGGCGACGATCAGCTTCGGACGATGCTGTTCGGCCATGCGCCGCACGTCGTCGTAATCGATACGCAGCGTGTCCGGGCTCGCGCCGTACTGAACCGCGTTGAACCACTTGCCCGGCAGCACGGGCGACATGCTCATCACGGTGTCGCCGGGCTGCAGAAGCGCGAGCATCGCCGCGCCGTTCGCCTGAGCGCCCGAATGCGGCTGCACGTTGGCGAAGTCGGCGTCGAACAACGCTTTCACGCGATCGATCGCAAGCGCCTCGATACGATCGACATGCTCGCGGCCGCCGTAGTGGCGCCCCGACGGATAACCCTCGGCGTACGTGTTCGTGAGGACAGTCCCCTGCGCTTCCAGCACCGCCGCCGAGACGATGTTTTCCGATGCGACCAGTTCGAGCTGCGTCTGCTGACGGCGCAATTCCAACGCGATTTCCGATGCGATCACGGGATCGTGGCTTTGCAGGCTTTCGCCGAAGAAGCGCGAATACTCGTTCACGAGACTTGCTCCGAGGGTGTCGTGCAACAAAGCTTCACTGTTCCAGCCAGGCCTTGACCTTGTCCGGATGTGCATCGACGAACTTCTTCGCGGCCGTCGCGTAGTCGTTGGTCGAATTGCCCTCGAACTCGATCGCTTCCACATCCGCGAGCGTCAGCTTGTAATGCTTGAAGAATACGTCGGCGCGGGGGAATTTCTTTGCGAACTGCTTCGATGCAAACGCGTGAACCTGCTCTTCTCCGCCGAGCGTGCCTTTCGGGTCCTTCAGATAGCGCATCTGCCACTTCTGGAACAGCCAGTGCGGGCTCCATACGGTCGCGACGATCCATTGCTTCGATCCATAGGCGCGCTGAATCGCCGCGAGCATGCCGGCCTCGCTTGCGGATTGCAGCTTGTAGCCCGACAGGTCATACGCCTTGATCGTCTTCTCCGACGCCTGCATGAGACCGCCGCCCGGCTCGATGCCTTGGATCACGCCGTTCATTTGCTTCTGCACGTCCGGTTTCTTCAGATCTTCGATCGACGAAACCTGCGATTCGGGCACATAGGCAGGCACGGCCCAGCCGTTCTTGCCGCCCGTGTAAATGATGCCGACGTCGTCAAGCGTGTCCTTGTAGCGCGCGACGTACTGACCGTGCGTCACCGGCAGCCAGCCGCCGACCATGATGTCGAGATCGCCGCGCGACACACCCTGATACTGTATGCCGATATCCGCCTGAACGAATTGCACCGGCTGCTGCAGCTTGGTTTCGAGCACATACTTCGCAACGTTGGCGACGGCGAGCACGTCGGCCCAGTTGGTGACCGCAATCTTGATCGGCTCGGCGGACATCGCCGGACTCGCGCCGGCCCCGAACGCCACGATGGCCGGCGTCACTATCTTGACGATCAAGGATTTGATCAGGCTCTTCTTCATTTCGGACTCCGTATCGTACTGTGCAGTAGGGTTGATTTGATCGACGCTCGTACCGTTCAGGTCTGCGCGCTCGTTCCCGCAGCGGCGGACTTCGCCGGCGTGGACACGACCTTCCTCTTTTTCTTCGCTTTTACGCCGAAGCTCTCCGTGAGGCGGTCGAGGATGATCGCGAGCAGCACTACGCCGAGGCCACCCTCGAAGCCGATGCCGATATCGAGCCGCTGGATGCCGCTCAACACGTACTCGCCAAGGCCGCCCGCGCCGATCATCGAAGCGACCACGACCATCGACAGCGCCATCATGATCGTCTGGTTCACGCCCGCCATGATCGAAGGCAGTGCATTAGGCAACTGGATTTTCCAGAGTAGTTGCGCATCCGTGCTGCCGAAGGAACGGCCCGCTTCGAGCAGTTCCTCGCGCACTTGCCGGATGCCGAGCGTCGTCAGCCGCACGACGGGCGGCATCGCGAACACGATCGTGGCGATCACCGCGGGCACGCGGCCCAGACCGAACAAAATCACGGCGGGAATGAGATACACGAATGCGGGCATGGTCTGCATGAAGTCGAGCAAGGAACGCAGCACGACTTCCACACGCCGGTTGCGCGCGCCCCAGATGCCGAGCGGCACGCCGATCACGAGACTGAAGAACGTCGCCGCGACGACGAGCGCGAGCGTCGATACGGTCTGTGCCCAGAGGCCCATGTAGTTGATCACATAGAGCGCCGCGCCGACAAACACCGCGAACACGACGCCCTTTCTCCACAGCGCGAGCGCCATGAGAATGACGAGCATCGCGATGAACGGCACTGCGCCGAGGCCGTCTTCGAGCAGCTTGATGACCGCGCCGAGCGCGGCCGAGAATGCATCGAATCCGCCGCGAAAGTGCGAGAAAAGAAAGTTGACCGCGTCTTCGGCGAATCGTCCAAAAATCGAGGAATTCATGCTGCTCTCCGCTCCATGACCTGCTTGAGAATCGTGCGGCAGGACACCACGCCCGCGAGTCTGCCGTGTTCATCGGTGACCGGCACGTCGTGCACCTGGCCGAGCGCAATCGCCGCGAGTTCATGCAAATCCGTTGTCAACGGAACGGCCGCGACGTCGCGAAGCAACGCGTCGCTGATCGGGCGATTGCCGCTCTTGTGCAATGACGCCGGCGTCACGCAGCCCTGATATCGCCCTGCTTCGTCGCAGACATAGCCGCACTCCGCGCCGCTGTCGATCAGGCTGTTCAGATAGCGCTCGGAAGGCGCGCTCGTATTACATGCGATGAGACCGCGCTCGACCTTCGTCATCAGGCTCGATGCTTCGAGGAAGCGCGACACGTCGACGTTGCGGAAGAAGTCGCGCACGTAGTCGTCCGCAGGCGATTGAATGAGTTCCGCCGGCGTGCCGACCTGAATCAGGCGGCCGTCTTTCATGATGCCGATGCGCCCACCGATCTTCACCGCCTCTTCGATGTCGTGCGAGATGAAAACGATCGTGCGCTGCTCTTCCTTCTGCAGACGCAGCAGCTCGTTCTGCATCTCGAAGCGGATGAGCGGATCGAGCGCGGAGAACGCTTCGTCCATCAAGAGCACCGAAGGATTCACCGCCAGCGCACGAGCCAGCCCGACGCGCTGCTGCATGCCGCCCGACAGCTCGCTCGGCAAAAGCTTTTCGTAAGAAGCGAGGCCGACGCGCGTCAACGCGGCGCGTGCGAGTTCATATCGTTCCGTTTTTTTCTTGCCCGCGACTTCGAGCCCATAGGCAATGTTGTCGATAACGGTGCGGTTCGGCAGCAGCGCGAAAGACTGGAACACCATTGCCATTTTTTCGCGGCGCACGGCGCGCAGTTCGGGCGTGCTCATCGGCGCGATATCGCGGCCTTCGAGAATCACTTGCCCGGAAGTCGGCTCGATCAGGCGATTGAGCAGACGCACCAGCGTCGATTTTCCGGAACCGGACAGGCCCATGATGACGAAAATCTCGCCTGCGTTGACGGCGAGGCTCACATCGTCGACGGCGACCATGTTGCCGGTCTGCGCGAAGATCTCGTTCCGGCCGAGGCCTTGCTTCAATAACTCCTGAGCGCGCTCCGGCTTCGCACCGAAGATCTTCGAAAGGTTCTTGACCGTGAGGATCTCGGTCTGGGAAGCCGCAACCGGGCGCGCCGGCGAGCGGGTTCCAAACTGCGCGGAAGCCGTACTCGTGACGTCGTTCGGTGCGAGAGTTAGGTTGGGAATCATCGGGTCATTCCACCTAGTTCGAAAAAGGAATTTGTCGCCGCCGGAGAAGTCCGGCCTTCTTTGCGTTGAATGAAGCGTACATGTCCAATTTCGAACACCCACCGACATTTTCTGAGCACTTTTCGATACTTCTGGTAATGAATGCGCGTGTTGCAGCCGATGCTTAAAAAAAGCGGAACGCGGCGCGTGTGCCGTGAAGCCATAGCCGGCGCGGCTTTGCGGGCGAAGGACTTGCTCGCGGCCGTTGCTTGCCACGCGAGCCTTCAAACGGGAGGCTAGGGAATGCCCCTAAACGGCAACGTTTTGATGACTTTTTCGGATGGTAAAGACGCGCTTTTGCGAATCGTCCGTAGGATTGCGGCCAATGCGGCACAATGATGCCGCTCGAAAAAAAGCTGAAAGGAGTTGGAGATGTCACAAGGGAACACTGACGAGGCGCTTCGTCGCATGGCGTCGATGGTCGCGCTGGTGTTTGCGCTCGTCCTCGTCGTGTTGAAGGTCTGGGCCTACTTCGCGACCGGATCGATTTCGCTGCTCACCGCCGCGGCCGACGGTCTCGTCGACGTGCTCGCGTCCTCCGTAACCTTCATGGGCGTGCGCTACGCCGCGCGCCCGGTCGATGCAGGGCATCGCTACGGGCATGGCAAAGCGGAAGCGGTCGCGGCATTCGTGCAGGCGCTGTTGCTCGCGGGCGCGGCGCTCGCGCTCGGCATCGAATCGGTGGAACGCATCCTGAACCCCGAACCGCTGAATCAGACGGGCTTCGGGATCGGGGTCATCATCGTGAGTTCGCTGGCGGCCGTCGCGCTCGTGTTGATGCAGACGTGGGTCGTGAAGCGCACGCGGTCGACCGCCATCGCCGCCGACCGCGCGCACTATGTCACGGACGTCGCCGTGAATATCGCTGTGCTCATCGCGCTGCTGCTCGATCGCTATCTCGGCTGGTCACGCGCCGACGCGATCGGCGCGCTCTGCATCGCGCTGTACATGCTCTGGAACGCGCGCGGCATGGCGGCGGAGGCGCTCATTCAGTTGCTCGACCGCGAGCTCGGCGAGCCGGAACGCGCGCGTATCGTGGCGGCGGTGACGGCAGTGGAAGGCGTGCAAGCCTTGCACGATATCCGCACGCGAAATGGCGGCGATCGCGTATTCGTCGAGTTTCATCTCGAAGTGAATGGCGATCTCACCGTCGCGCAAGGTCACGCCATCGCCGATGATGCGGAAAAAGCCGTGCAGCGGCTCTTTCATGCGTCCGACGTCACCGCGCATGTGGAACCGGCCGGCATCGTCGATGATCGTCTGGACGACCGCGTGCTCGGGATGAGTTCAGCAATCGGCCACAAGTGATTGCATCATCGATTCGCCGCGACATGTTCGCGGCCCTTCGATGCCGAAATGCTTTGCCAGTGCATCGACGACGTGTTCCGCCATCGCGCGACGCGTCTCTTCCGTTCCCGATCCGATATGCGGCGTGAGCACCAGCCTGCGATCGCGCATGAGCGCTTCGGGAACGTCGGGTTCGTGCTCGAACACATCGAGTGCGGCGCCCGCAAGCTTGTCCGATGCAAGCGCCGCGATCAGCGCACGTTCATCGACTACGGGACCACGCGCGATATTCACGAGAAATCCATCGGGGCCGAGCGCATCGATGACGTTCGCATCGATCAGATGATGCGTCGCCTTTGATAGCGGGCACGTGAGGATCAGCATGTCGCTGTTCCGCGCCAGTTGGGCGACGTCATCGTAGTACGGCATATCGACAGCCTTGCGGTTGGGACCGATATACGCGAGCGTCGAACCGAACGCACGCAGCCGATGCGCAATGGCCGAACCGATCGTGCCCAGTCCGACGATGCCGACCTTCATGTGTGAAATGGACCGGCCCAGCCGGTAATGACCTTGCACGGGCCATTGCCCTGAGCGCACGTAGGCATCGGCATTCACGAAGTCGCGCGTGATCGCCAGCGCCAGTCCGACAGCCGCATTCGCCACATCTTCGGCCAGAATGTGCGAAGTATTCTCGATGCGTAGGCCACGGGCGCGCGTCGCCTGAATGTCCACGTTATCCAGTCCCGCACTGTAGCTCGAGATGATTTCCAGCGCGGGAAGCGCATCGAGGAAAGCCACGTCGATCTTCGTTTTACGCAGCGCGATGCCGCGAATCTTGCGACCGTGCTCGATCAGAAACGCACGGGCCTCGGCGGGCTCTTTGGGCAAATCGAGCACGGTAAAAAGCGTTCTCAGTTCAGCGTGAGCCCACTCGGGCAAGTCCGCCGCATTGAGGATGATCGGCTTGGTCATGATTCGAATTCGATGATGGTGTTATGCAAAAAGAAACCTGAAAACAAGGACTCAACTCATTGTGACGCGCTCGATCTTTCCCATGAAGAACAGATAGACGATGGCCGCCAGCAAACAGTGCGCCGCGACGAAGTAGAGTCCGACCGTGTAGCCGCCCGTCGCCTGCACGAGATAGCCGAAGGCGATCGGCGTCACGATCCCGCCGATATTCCCGATGCAATTGAAGATCGCGCCGGCGAGACCGACTGCTTCGCGCGGTGCCGTATCGCTGACGACGGCCCACGTGCCCGCTCCCGCCGCCGCACCCTTGCCGAAGAAGGCCAGCGTCATCAGCATGACGATCACGACATTGCTTTCGGTGACGGCGGACAGCACGAGACTGCAGCCCATCGCCATGCCGACGATATACGGCGTCTTGCGCGCCCACGAGACGCTCCATCCGCGGCGAATGAGCCAGTCGGAAAGCGTGCCGCCCGCAATGCCGCCGACGAAGCCCGCCACGGCCGGCACCATCGTCGCGAAGCCTGCCTGCATCACGTTCATGCCGCGCGCCTGAACGAGATAGATAGGGAACCAGGTGATGAAGAAATAACTCAGCGCGATGGTGCAATACTGCCCGATATACGCGCACCACAGCATGCGGTTGGTGAGCAGCGTGCGCATGACGCCGGACGAGATCGCGGGGCGTGACTGAAGCTCGTGCTTCGAGTCGATATCGACCATTGCGCCGCCCGCGATGATGTGATCCAGCTCGCTGCTCGACACGCGCGGATGATTGCGCGGCTCGTACATCACGACGGCCCACACGCCCGCGGCCACGATGCCGATCACGCCCAGCGCGATGAACGGCGCGGGCCAGCCGAAACGCGACGTGAGCCATCCCGCGAACGGCGAGAAGATCGCCACGGCAAAGTACGATGCCGATGCGAACAGCGATGTCGCGAGACCGCGCTCTTCCTTCGGGAACCACATGACGGCAACGCGGCCGTTGGCGGGAAAGCTCGGCGCTTCGATCAGCCCGAGCGCGAAACGCAGCGCAAACAGCAGCCCCAGCGCAATCGAAAGATCCGACGTGAAGTTGCCGATGAAGCCGACCAACATCGTCGCGACGGACCACAGGATCAGCGTCGCGCCGTACATGGTCTTGGTGCCGAGACGATCGAGCAGCAAGCCGCCGGGTATCTGACCGACGACATACGCCCAACTGAAGGCCGACAGCACATAGCCCAGTTGCACGTGATTCAGGCCGAATTCCTTCGATATGCCGGGCCCTGCGATTGACAGGATGGCGCGATCCGCATAGGCCACCGTGGCCAGCAGCAGAATCATCGCGAGGATCGAGTAGCGTGTTCGCGTCGTGCGGGTTGCGGTGCTCGCTATATACTGGGTCGTTCGCTCTGTAGCCACCGATATCTCCTGTTTCATGCCCCTGAACGCGTCCGGACGACGCGCGCTGCGGAAGCCTTTCGACCTGCTGGCCGGACTTCTCTCGGGGAAATTTGATGCTTGCATTAAACCGACGCCGTGGATGACCGTCAATCTTGATTGATTCGATCAACGTGAAGAACTGGATGACTCAGGAAGAGGCCTGCGAGGCCCTGAGCGTGCGCAAGCAGACGCTATACGCCTATGTGAGCCGTGGTCAGATCGAGGTTCAGGACGACCCGCAGCACGCGAACCGCAATCTCTATCGCGCAGCGGATATCGCGGCGCTCGTGAAGAAGCGCAACCTCGGACGGGCGCGCAAGAACATCGCGGCGAGCACGATGGCCTGGGGCGAGCCGATCATCGACACGAGCATCTCCGCCATCGTGCGCGGGCGGCTCTATTATCGCGGCCGCGATGCGGTGCAACTGGCGGCATCGGCGACGCTCGAAGAGGCCGCGCGTCTGCTCTGGGATATGAACGAACTGCCGCGCTTTCCTTCTATCGAGCCGGTCCGTTTCGATGGACCCGTCCGCGCGCGTGTCTATGCTGCTCTGGCGCACGAGGCGGCGAACGATACGGACCAAACGGTGCGCGTGAATCAGGCCGCGGTGCTGGTGGGCCGCGTCGCGAGCAACTTCGTCGCGTTACGTTCGGATGACGGTCCGTTGCATCTGCGGATCGCGCATGCATGGGATGTCGCGCATCATGCGGATCTGATTCGGCGCGTGCTGGTGCTGCTTGCCGATCAGGAACTCACGAGTTCATCGTTCGCGGCGCGTGTGGCCGCATCGACGGGAGCCTCGCTCGGAGCAAGCATGATCGCGGGACTCGCGGCATTTTCCGGGCCGATGCACGGCAACGCCATCGTGCGCGTACGGGAGCTCATGAACGATGCGAAACGCTCGGGCACCGAGATCGCGGTTCAGCGACGCATCGCGGATGGCGACTCGTTGCCGGGCTTCGGCCACGAACTTTATCCGCAAGGCGATCCGCGCGCGGCCGATCTCTTGTCCGCGTTCGAAGCGCCCGATGCTGCGCGAGCGTTGATCGATTGCGTCGAACGATTGACGGGCAAGCTGCCCGCTATCGATATGGCGCTCGCCGCGCTCGGCGATCATTGCGGTCTCCCCGAGGAAGCGGCGTTCGCTCTATTCTCTATCGCGCGCAGCGTCGGCTGGATGGCTCATTCGATCGAGCAGATCGGCGAAGGACGCTTGCTGCGGCCGCGCGCGAATTATGTCGGGCCTGCGGTCATCGAGTAAGCGAGACTTCCTTCACTGCGGATGCAGGCTTCAGCACGCTCACGAGTTTGCTTTCGATGCCGGTGGTCGGCGCACCGGGGATATATGCGAGCACGCGCGTATCGATGCCCGTCGCGATCGCGGCCACCGTCAACACGATGAGCGCGCCCATCGCGCGGCGCACATGCTCGCCGACGCCGAGCGAACGCTTGACGCGATCGAGCGCGCGTTTGCCGAGGCTCGACGCCACCGCGAGCGCAGTCGCCGCGCCGATGGCATAGGCAAGGAGCGCCGCAACCGTATGCCAGTTCGCGCCATGCAGCGCTGCGCCCGTGAGGATCACGCCGAGAATCGGGCCCGCGCACGGCGCCCACAGAAGGCCCGTCGCCGCGCCAAGCAGCGTCGATGACGCGATGCGGCTCGTTGTCCCTTGCGCCGATGAACGCGCGACGATACGGTCCGCCAGCGCCGATAACGGGCGCGTGAGCCGCTCGGCGACCGATGGGAACAACAACGCCGCGCCGAACACGGCGAGCGTCGCGAGCGCGATCCAGCGGCCGTATTGACTCAGTTGCGCGGCGCCCGCGAGACCCGCGACGCCGATGCCGGTCACGAGCGCGAACGTGCCCGCGAGCCCGATCAAAAGCGGCAGGCGATCGGTGATAAAGGGCTTGTCCGAGCGCGCGAATACGAAGGGCACGACTGGCAGGATGCAGGGACTCAGGACGGTGAACACGCCGCCGAGAAATGCGATGAAGATGAGTGACATGGAATCGGTCTCCTTGAATAGCGGTTGGGCCATGTGCCGTATTCCAGCGCCTTCATGTATCGCGGACATTTCAGAAACGATGCGACGTGCAACGCCGTGTATCGAAAGCATTGCCGGATACATGGTGATACAAACGCGACACGCGCCCGATACATCGGCGCGATTCAATGGCTCCAACATCAGTTCAAAAGGAGCACTCGTCATGTTCGATCGTCTCAAGATCGCGGCCGTCGCTACGGCAATGGCCGCCGCATTCGGCGCTGTCGCGGCGCTTGCCGCTTTCTCATCGACCGGCTCGGCAGCCGGCGTGGAATCGATGCAATCCATGCAGCAAAAAGGCACGCAGGCGCCCGACTTCACCGGCATCGACAACTGGATCAACAGCGCGCCGCTCGATCTCAAGCAGCTGCGCGGCAAGGTTGTGCTCGTCGACTTCTGGACCTTCGATTGCATCAACTGCGCCCATACGCTGCCGCACGTGAAGGACTGGTATTCGCGCTATCGCGACAAAGGGCTTGTCGTCGTCGGTGTGCATACGCCCGAATACACGTTCGAGCGCGATACCGGCAATCTGAAGAAAGCGATCGCGCGATATGGAATCGAATATCCCGTCGCGCAGGACAATCGCTATGCGACATGGAATGCCTATAACAATCAGTATTGGCCCGCGTTCTATCTGATCGATCAGAACGGGAAGATTGTCTATGCCCAATTCGGCGAAGGAAGCTATGCGAAAACCGAAGACACGATTCGCGGATTGCTCGGACTGAGTGCAAAGCAAAGCTAAAAGAAAAAGCGCGCCACAACGGGCGCGCTTTCATTTCTAATTGACCGATGCAAGCGTTCAGCTTTGTCTTGCAGCTGCGCCTTGTGCATCGGCTTCGTGCGTCGAGCCTTTCGCCGGACGCCCTGCCCAATAGCCTGCGAGCATCGATCCCGACAGGTTGTGCCACACGGAAAAGAGCGCGCCGGGCAGCGCTGCGATCGGCGTGAAATAAAGCTTGCCGAGCGTCGCCGCGAGGCCGGAGTTCTGCATGCCGACTTCGATCGCGAGCGTGCGGCAGACGGCTTCGTCGAAGCCGAGCAGACGGCCGCCCCAATAGCCGCCCAGAAGACCGATGCCGTTGTGTAGCACCACGCCCACCGCGACGACCATGCCCACCGACGCGATGCTCTTCTGCGTGCCGCCGACCACCGCGGCGATGATGAGCAGGATCGACACCATCGACACGAGCGGCAGCATCCATTCGATCTTGCGCACGAGTTTGCCGAACAGATGATTCACGACGAGGCCGATGACGATTGGCAGCGCGACGATCTGCACGATGCTCATCAGCATGCCGTGCACGTCGACGGCAATCGATGCATCGACATAAAGACGCGTGAGCAACGGCGTCGCGAACACGCCGACGAGCGTCGACAGCGCGCTGATCGTGACGGACAGCGCGACGTCGCCGCGCGCGAGATAGATCATCACATTCGACGCCGTACCGCTCGCGACGCTGCCGACGAGCACCATGCCCGCCATCAGATCGGGCGGCATGTGCAGCGCCTTTGCGATCACCCAGGCGGCGAGCGGCATCACGAGGTAATGCAGCACGATACCCGCGATGACCGGCGCAGGCCGCGTGAACACGCGCCTGAAATCGTCGATGGAAAGCGTGACGCCCATCGACAGCATGATGATCGTCAGAAGCGTCGTGACGTGCGGCGCGATGCCGGTCACGGATGAAGGCGCGCTATAGGCGGCGATGGAAACCAGCACGGCCCAGAGCGGGAAAAGACGGGTGACGCGGGCAAGCATGAAAACGATCCTCGAGTGTCGTTGCGTGTCGTGTGTGTTTCAGCGAAAGCGGCGGTGCACGGGATGACCGGACAGGCGCAGACGGACGAAAGCTTGCCTTCGTGAGGCGGCGCGGCCCGCGATGCCGTTGCGCGCGGGTTACGCGCGTATGCGGCTGATTGACGGGCTGGCGGCGCATTTTACCCGGCGCGCAGCGAATTTTCGGAAGCCGCTTAAATCCCGCGATGCCGAGCGCCCCTCTCGCGGACTCATTCGCCGCTAATTCTGCGACGTCATCATGCGCATCAAACAACCCCTTGCAAGGAGATGATCATGACGCCAATCGCCATCATTCAAGGCACGCCGACATGGGTCTGGGTGCTGCTCGCGTTCCTGCTGTATCGCGGCATCAAGGCGATGCAGGCCAGCACTACGCCGCTTTCGAAGCTCGCCATCGTGCCGGTGATTTTCGCGGGCATGGGCATCGCGCATCTGGTTGCTTCGCCGCTCACGGGATGGATGGCGGTTGCCGTCTGGATCATCACGTTCGGCGCGGGCATGATCGGCGGCGTGTTCGCTGCGAGCCAGAGCCGCTTCATCGTCGATCCGATGGCGCGAACCGTGATGCTGCCGGGATCGAAACTGCCGTTGCTGCTGATCGCCGCGACATTCATCGCGAAGTTCTGGCTGGGCTTCGAGATGGCGACCGTGAGTCACCTGCCGGCGCTCATGACCTATACAGTCATCGACGCCGCGGTGTCGGGCATCGTCGCGGGCATCTTCGCCGGACGCTTCTTCACGTACTGGAAAACGATGCATGCGCTGCGCGCCTCGTGGGCCTGAGCGATATTGCTTGAATTTAATCGCTGACGACGCACGATTACGAAGAGACCTGTCTTCGTGATCGTGCGTTTGTCGTTCAGAGCGCGTGCTCGCAAATGGCGTCACACTTGTTGCTCTCGATCATCCGTTTTTCGCGTCAGACTCAATCACGGCATACAACGAGCCAGCGTTCAACTCAGGAGGTTGCAAAAGCCATGACTACATCAGACGAAAAGGGAACGACGGGCACAGGAACCGTCATGCGCACGCCACCCGTCGTGTCGCAAGAGGAATGGGAAGCGGCGCGTCAGCAATTGCTCGTAAAGGAAAAGGCCCATACGCGCGCCCGCGATGCGCTCGCGGCCGAGCGCCGTCGCATGCCGTGGACCGCAGTGAAGACGGATTATGTTTTCGAAGGCCCCGACGGCAAGATCGGCTTCCTCGATCTTTTCGATGGACGGCGTCAGCTGATCGTCTATCGCGCGTTCTACGAGCCCGGCGTGTTCGGCTGGCCGGAGCATGCGTGCCGCGGCTGTTCGCTCGTCGCGGATCAGGTCGCTCATCTTTCGCATCTGAATGCGCGCGACACGACGCTCGTCTTCGTATCGCGTGCGCCGCAGGAGGACATCGCGCGGCTGAAGCAACGCATGGGCTGGAACATTCCGTGGTTCACGCTGACCGATCGTTTCGATGCCGACTTCGGCGTCGACGAATGGCACGGCACGAACGTGTTCTTTCGCGACGGAGATCGCGCGTTCCGCACGTACTTCCTCAATAATCGCGGCGACGAGCAGATGGGCAATACGTGGAACTATCTCGACATCACGCCGCTCGGCCGTCAGGAACGGTGGGAAGACTCGCCTGAAGGTTATCCGCAGACGCCGACCTACAAGTGGTGGAACTGGCACGACAGCTATGTCGATGATGCCCCGACCGACAAGAAATGGGTCGACATTTCCGATGCGGGCGAAGCCGCATTCCGTGCCGAAAGCGCAAAAAACAAAGCGTGAAAGCCTGAAGGGGCCGGCTATCGTGCGTTTCTGATTTTTATGGTTCGATCGCGCCCGCGAACGTCAGCCATTCGCCGACGATCGCCTCGGGCGCATCTTCCTGCATCAGATGTCCTGATCCGCGTACTCGCGTAAAGCGCGCGCCCGGAATCAGCGACGCGAGCTCGACACCGCGCTCGACCGGAATCCATTCGTCCTCTTCGCCCCAGATAATCGAAACGGGGCATTCCAGTTCTCCGTAGCGCGATTGCACTTCATCGGTATAACGCTGATCCATCTGCGCGATCTGCCGATAAAACGCGGCCTGCCCTGTCTCGCCTGTCCATGGCCGCGTATAGATGCACAAGGTCTCTTCGGCCAAGCGCCGATGCGCCGCGCCTTGCAGATAGGCATCGAGCATCGCCTGATGCATGTACGCCGGCACGCCCGCGAAGGCCGCTTCGTGTTGACGCACGTGACGCACGAAAGGCGATCCCCAGGGCGCAACGGCGACCGGATCGACGAGCATCAGAGAACGATACGCGCAGCCGTCGAGCAACGCGGCTCTCAACGATGTCGCGCCGCCGAAGTCGTGCGCGAGCACGTCCGGTAAAGCGCCGCTCCATTCGACGCTCCAATGCGCGAGAAGCGCCGCGAGCACGCGATTCTGCACGCCGAGCGACACGTCCTGTCCATCGCGCATCTCCGACGCTCCGTAGCCCAGCAGATCGAAGTAATGCACGCGCCGCGAGCGTGCCGCAATCGGCGCAATGCGCCGCCATACCTGCGACGAGAACGGCGTGCCGTGCACCAGCACGAGCGGCGCGCCCTCACCGATCGCGCCGTGGCGCACGACTTGTCCTTCGAAATTGAAAGCGCGATCGAGCGGCAAGGCATCGTCCGGTTTGCTCATCGATACCTCCATGCTCAACGCAGATTCGTGCGAGCGAGTTCGACGATTTCATCGCCGCGTCCGCTCAGAATCGCTCGCAGCATGTAGAGGCTGAAGCCCTTCGCCTGCGATAGCTCGATGGTCGGCGGCATCGCGAGTTCATGCTTCGACGTGACCACATCGACGAGCGCCGGTCCCTTGTGCGCGAAGGCTTCGCGCAGCGCGTTCTCGAGTTGCTCCGACTCCTCGACACGCACCGACCAGATGCCCGCGCCCTTCGCGATCTGCGAGAAATCGGTCTTGCTCAGATCCACGTTGGTGTCGAGATAACCGCCCGCCTTCAGTTCCATCGACACGAAACCGAGCAAGCTGTTATTGAACACGACGACCTTGATCGGCAGGTCGAGTTGCACGGCCGAGAGCAGATCGCCGAGCAGCATCGACAAACCGCCATCGCCCGATAGCGACACCACTTGCCGTTGCGGTCGAGCGGCCTGCGCGCCGAGTGCCTGCGGCATCGCATTGGCCGTCGAACCGTGATTGAACGAGCCGTGCAACTGGCGCTTGCCGTTCATCGTCAGATAGCGCGCGGCCCAGAGTGTGGGCGTGCCGACGTCCACGGTGAAGATCGCGTCATCGGCTGCGATTTCATCGACGAGCTTTGTCAGATATTGCGGATGAATCGGACGGCCCGGCGCGGATGGCGTCGCGAGATCGTCGAGGCCCTTGCGCGCCGTGGCGTAATGCTTGAGCGCATTCTCCAGAAAGCGCCGCTCGTCCTTGCGCTGAAGCTTGGGCAAGAGCGCCGTCAGCGTTTCCTTGATCGTGCCGACGAGCCCCATTTCCAACGGCGCGCGGCGTCCGAGTTGCGAGCCGCGCCAGTCGATCTGCACGATCTTCGCCTGCGGCGGATAGAACGGGCGATACGGGAAATCGCAACCGAGCAGCAGCAATGTATCGCACGACATCATCGCGTGATAGCCGGAACTGAAGCCGATGAGTCCCGTCATGCCGACATCGAACGGATTGTCGTACTCGATGAACTGCTTGCCGCGCAACGCATGCACGATGGGCGCGCCGAGCGTATCGGCGAGCGCGACCACTTCGTCGTGCGAGCCTGCGACGCCGCTGCCGCACATGATCGTCACCGCTTCGCAGCCGTTCAGCAGGCCCGCGAGCTTGTCGAGATCCGCATCGGCGGGCACGATCGCGCCCGGCGCGCTCGCGGTCCAGCGCGGCTCGACATCCGGTCCTTCGCTCAATGCGACATCGCCCGGCAACACGATCACCGCGACACCACGTTGATCGATCGCCGCGCGCATCGCGCGTTCGAGCACGCGCGGAAACTGCGACGCGTTCGACACCAGTTCCACGAAGTGACTGCATTCCTTGAACAGCTCTTGCGGATGCGTTTCCTGAAAATAGCTGAGCCCGATTTCCGTCGACGGAATATGCGCCGCGATGGCGAGCACCGGTTGATGATTGCGATGGCAATCGAAGAGGCCGTTGATGAGATGCAGATTGCCGGGACCGCAACTGCCCGCGCATACGGCGAGCTTGCCGGTTGCGGCGGCATCCGCGCCGGCCGCGAAGGCCGCTGCTTCTTCGTGACGCGTGTGCATCCAGCGGATCGAGCCCACGCGGTCGAGGCTGAATGCCAATCCGTTCAGGCTGTCGCCTGTGACGCCCCAGATCCGTTCCACGCCCGCCGCCGCGAGCGTCTTCGCCAGATAGTCCGCAATCGTGTTCTTGGCCATGATGCTTCCCTTGTTGAAGAAAGGATGTCCAAAGATTCACCGGATCGCGCCCGGAACGACGCGCGCGCAGCCAGTGCTGGATCAATGCATGCAGGATTCAAAACGCAAAAGGAGTGTACGCCGGAGCGCGGCGGCTTGTCCTGGACGGTCTCAGAGCCGCATGGCACGGCGGTTCAGCGTAATTTGTGAAGGATTTTTGGGTGATTCAATAGCGGTATATTGAATGCATTATTACCGACGGAAGCGAGCATGCGGAATGCAAACGACAACGGAGCCGGTCGACTGACCCGGCTCCGTCTTGCGCGGCTAGCGGCAACAAGCGGGAAGCTCAGGCGCCCTTGCGCATGCTCTCCGGCAAATCACGCCCGTGATACTTCTTGTAGATCGTGTTGAGATTGCCGTTCTTCATGTTCGCGCCGACCCAGTTGTTCACCCACTCCTTCAGGCGCGGCTGGTCCTTGTTCATCGCGATGCCGAGATCGAAGGTCTTCTGTTCGAATTTCATCTCGATGTTTCGTTGCGGTGCGCGATCCTGCATCTCCTTCAGATTCGAAGGCGTGCTGGAGAAGATATCGACCTGTCCCGTGACCATCGATGTGATGAGCGTCGCATCGTCTTCATAGCGCTGAATCTGCGCGCCCTTCGCCTGTTGCGTCGTCAGCGTGTCGTTCACCGTCGCGCGCGTGAGGCCGATGGTCTTGCCGTCGAGATCCGCGTAATTCTTCACGTTCGCCGACTTCACGCCGCCGACGATGATGGAGATCACCGCGTACGGATTCGAGAAATCGACCACTTTCGCGCGCTCGGGCGTCACCGACAGCGACGAGATCACGAGGTCCGCGCGCTTTGCCTGCAGCGTCGGAATGCGCGCGGCGTTGGTGATCTGCACGAGTTCGAGCTTCACGCCGAGATCTTTCGCGAGCGCCGTGGCGGTATCGACGTCCGATCCCGCGGGCTTCAGGTTCTGGTCGGCATAGCTGAAGAGCGGCGTGCCGATTGCGATCGCAACGCGCACGACGCCTGCTTTCTTGATGTCGTCGAGTTGATCGGCCATCACGCTATGTACGGCACCTGCCATCATCAATGTTGCGAGAGTCGCGCGTGCAATGATTGTTTTCGCTTTCAAGTTACGTCTCCGTCGTTATGGGTGTTGCTGGATTGATGTTGCGGATATCAAAGCCCGTTATCGAGGAATGCTCGCAATTCGGCCGTGCGCGGCGCATCGAGCATGCTGCCGTCGCCCACTTCCCATACCTTTCCCTGATGCATGTAGATGATGCGGTCCGCCACGCGCTTCGCAAAGGCCATCTCGTGCGTGACGAGCAGCATCGTCATGCCATCGGCCGCGAGATCTTCCATCACGCGCAGCACTTCGCCCGTCAATTGCGGATCGAGTGCCGACGTCACTTCGTCGAACAACATCACCTTTGGCGACATCGCAAGCGAACGCGCAATCGCGACACGCTGCTGCTGCCCGCCCGACAATTGTTCGGGATAGGCATCGGCCTTTTGTCCAAGACCTACTTGTTCCAGCACGTTCATCGCAATGCGCCGCGCTTCGTCGCGCGACATCTTTTTCACGTGACGCAGCGCGAGCATGATGTTCTCTTCGACCGTCAGATGCGGAAAGAGGTTATAGCTCTGAAACACGATGCCGACTTCGCGGCGCAACAGATGCAAGTCGACTTTCGGATCATCGACACGAATGCCGCATACTTCGATCTCGCCCCGATCGATCGTCTCGAGCCTGTCGATACAGCGCAAAGCCGTGCTCTTGCCCGAACCGCTCGCACCGATCACGGCGATCATCTCGCCCTTGTTGACCTCGAAGGACACGCCCTTGAGCACATGATTGGAGCCGAAGCTCTTGTGAATATCGTCGACCTTAACGATTGCTGACATTGAGCTTGTTCTCCATCGATTGGCTCCAGCGCGAAAGCGGATAGCACAGGACGAAATAGAAAGCGCCGACCAGTCCGAAGATGAGGAACGGCTGGAAGATCGAGTTGTTGATGATCTGCCCCGCGCGCGTCAGCTCGATAAAGCCGATCACCGAAGCAAGCGATGTCATCTTGATGAGCTGCACGAGAAAGCCGACGGTCGGCGGCAGCGCGAGACGCATCGCCTGCGGGATGATCACGAGGCGCAGCGTCTGCCAGCGCGTGAGCGACAGACACTCCGACGCTTCCCATTGCGGCTTCGGCATCGCTTCGATACAGCCGCGCCAGATATCGCCGAGATACGCGCTCGAATAAACCATCAACGCGAGGCCGGCCGCAACGAGCGCGGGCACCTGATAGCCATACACCGACAAACCGAAGTACACGATGAAGAGCAGGATCAGCAGCGGAACACCCTGAATCGCTTCGATATACACGAGCGCCGTTCGCGACAGCCATGCGCGGGGCGAAATGCGCGCGAGCATCACGACGAATCCGCCGATGCCGCCGAGCACGAATGCAAGCGCGGAAAGCACGAGCGTCCAGCCTATCGATTGCACCAGATAGACGAAGTGAGCCGATGTGAATCCGCCGCTCATGCCGCACCTCCGGGAATGACCGTATCGATGCGCTGCGGATCGGGCGGCGTCTTGCCGGCGCGTTTCGCGGCGAGACGAATTGCACGGCGGCGCTTGAAGAGATGCTCGCCCACGGCCCACGCGATGAGCTTGATGACAAGCGACAGCACGAGATACAGCGCCGCGACGACGATGTACGTTTCGAGCGAGCGGAACGTGTCCGACTGCACCGTGTTGGCGACTGCCGTGAGTTCTTCCGCAGAGATTTGCGAAGCGATCGCGGAAGCTTGCATCATCAGCAGAAACTGGCTCGTCAATGCGGGATAGACCTTCTCGATCGACGGTTGCAGCATCACATGCCAGCCGATGCGCCACTTCGAAAGCCCGAGGCATTCCGCTGCTTCGATCTGCCCGCGCGGCACCGATTCCAGTCCGGCGCGAATAATCTCGGCCGCATAGGCGCCGATGTTGATGGTCATCGCAAGCGCGGCGGCTGCGAACGTCGGCATACGCAAGCCGATGCTCGCGAGACCGAAGTACAGCAGAAAGATCTGCACGAGGAACGGCGTATTGCGCACCGCCTCGATATAGATGATGCACAGGCGCGTCACCACCGGCAGCTTCGCGCGCTTGGCAAACGCGACCAGCATGCCGAGGATCAACCCGAAAAACACGGCCACGCAGGTCATCTTGAGCGTGAGCCAGGCGCCTAGCAGGAACGTTGGCCAATACGGCAACAGCGGTGAGAAATCGAGCGAAAACATGGCGGCAATGTTCCTGTTGGGTCTGGACGCGACGGCTCGCGCGTCCGGCGCTGGATGTATGACGACATACTACGCATGCCGTGATACTGCATTTCGCATGCATTAAACCGGGTCGAACGGGCCTGTCGTCGTGAAGGTGCCACCTTGCAGCACGGCCACGGGATCGGTCGGCGCAGGCGGCGGCGTCGCTTCGATCTTGTCGCGGAACTGCTCCGACGAGTCGCGCGGGACGAAGCCGAGATGCGCGGCGCAGCGGTTGTCCCACCAGGTATGCGCATTCGCGGACATGCCGAAGACGATCGTATGGCCGACGTCCTTAGTGAAGAGACTGCGGCGCAACAGGTCGTGAAAATCGTCGTAGCTCATCCAGCTCGCCATCATGCGGCGATCCTTCGGCTCCGGAAACACCGAGCCGATGCGAATGCTCACCGTCTCGATGCCATAGCGATCGAAGTACATCTGCGCAATATCTTCGCCGAAGGATTTCGACAGCCCGTAATAACCATCGGGACGCTTGCGCGCATCGGCATCGATTCGTTCGTCCTGCCGATAAAACCCCGTGACATGATTCGAGCTGGCGAACACGATGCGCTTCACGCCCTGACGGCGCGCCGCTTCGTAAAGGTTGAACACGCCTTTGATATTCGCTTCGAGAATCTCTTCGAACGGACGCTCCACCGATACGCCGCCGAGATGAACGATCGCATCGCAATCTTTCGCGAGTTCATCGACGGCGTGGCGGTCTGCCAGATCGCAAGGAGCGATCTCTTCGTGAGGCGCTGCCTCGCTCGGCAAGACGCCCGGCAAGTCCGACACGCGCACGTGCCGCGCGAATTCGGCAACGCGATGCCGGATCGCGCGTCCGATCCCACCCGCGGCGCCGGTCAGCAACAACCGGTTGAATGGCGCGTCGTCGCCGGGTACTTGCGCGCTGCTTTGTTGTTCCATCGAGTTGTGTCTCCTGAAGGCTGTCGTCGCTAGGGATTAACCCTGCGCGTGTCTTCTTGTACGTTGTCATATCACTACATCATGCATATCATCATTTGCCGATGGTTTTGTCAATGTGTGTAAAACCCACTCCACCGGGATTCCCGTGACGCTATTGCCCGATCTTCATGCCGACATCGACGCATCTTCGCCTGCATCGCCGGGAACGCGGCGCAGCCTCACCGCTCAGCTCGTGGATGCATTGCGCGCGCAAATCGATACGCAGGAACTGAAGGCCGGCAGCCGCCTCTCGACCGAAGCGGAAATGGTGCAGCGCTTCGGCGTGAGCCGCACGGTGGTACGCGAGGCGTTATCGCGATTGCAGGCGGCCGGGCTTGTGGAAACACGTCACGGCATCGGCACGTTCGTGTGCGAAGCGGGCATGTCATCGCTTCTGCGACTCGATCCCGCCGACGTCGCGGGCTCCATCGATGCACTCGCGATTCTCGAATTGCGCATCAGTCTCGAAACGGAAAGCGCAGGCCTCGCCGCCATGCGTTGCGATGCAACCCGCCTGGCAACGATGCGCACGGCGCTCGCCGATTTTTCAAGGAGCGTGAGCGAAGCGACCGATACCGTCTCGCCCGATCTGCGCTTTCACATGGAGATCGCGTATGCGACGAACAATCGCTATTTCGTCGAGATCATGGAGCATCTCGGCACGCGCATGATTCCGCGCACGCGCATCACGGCCACGCCGATTCCGCGCGATCAAAACGCGGAGTATCTGATGCGCGTGAATCGCGAGCATGAGCAGATCGCGGATGCCATCGAACGCGGCGACGCCGATTCGGCGCGCACCGCGATGCGTCTGCATCTGATCAATAGCCGGGAGAGATTGCGGCGGGCGCAGGCGGCATCCGAGTGAATTTGCGAGGACCGCGCCGCCGCAGTCCTCGCATCGATGCAAAATCAGCGCGCCATGTTCGGCTCGCCATCCTCGATGTCATGCGCGCCGGAAACCGTCTCCAGCGTCTGATCGTGATGCAGCAGCAGGACCGCCGCCACGCCAACCATGCCCGCCCCTGCCAGGCACAGCAAGCCCGCGCCGAAGCCGCCCGTGCTGTCCTTGATCCAGCCCATTGCATAGGGACCGAAGAAGCCCGCGAGATTGCCGAGCGAATTGATCGCCGCGATGCCGCCCGCCGCCGCCGCACCCGACAGGAACGAAGCCGGCAGCGTCCAGATCACCGGCAGGCAGCCGAAGATGCCGAAGCCCGCGATCGACAGCGCGATCATCTTCATCACTGGGTCATCGAGCCCCGCCGACGCCGCGATGCCGCCCGCCGCGACCATCAACGCAATCGCGACATGCCAGCGACGTTCGAGCTTGCGGTCCGAATGACGGCCCCACAGCACCATGCTGACCACGCCGACCGCATACGGCAATGACGTGACGAAGCCCGTCTGGAGGTTGGTCAGACCGAACGACTTGACGATCTGCGGCAGGAAGAAACTCAGGCCATAGTTGGTCGCGTTCGCGCCGAAGTAGATCAGCGCAATGGCCAGCACGCGCGGATTGAAAATGGCTTCCTTCACGCTGAATGCATGCACGGATTCGCGATGCGCCCGCTCCTGCGCCTGGCGATCGACGAGCCAGTCACGCTCTTCTTTCGCGAGCCAGTGTGCATCCCTCGGCCGGTCGGTCAGATAGAAGTACACGACGAATGCGAGCAGCAACGCGGGAATCGCTTCGATCAGATAGAGCCATTGCCAACCTTGCATGCCTTTGATGCCGTCCATCTGCAGGAGCGCGCCGGAGATCGGCCCGCCGATCACCGTGGACAGCGGAATCGCCGCCATGAAGTAGCCAACGACACGGCCGCGATACTTCGCCGGGAACCACAAGGTCAGCAGAAAGATGATGCCGGGAAAGAAGCCCGCCTCCGCGACGCCGAGCAGAATGCGCAAGCCGTAGAACACATGTGCGTTCGAGAAGCCTGTCGCCTGCGCGATGTTCGGAATGTAGGCCATCGCCGCCGCGAGAATGCCCCACGTGAACATGATGCGTGCGATCCAGCGGCGCGCGCCGAATCGTTCGAGCAGCAGATTGGACGGAACCTCGAAAAAGAAATAGGCGATAAAGAAAATGCCGGCGCCGAAACCGAACATGCTCGCCGTAAAACCGAGCGCCTTGTTCATCTGCAACGCCGCAAAGCCGACGTTGACGCGGTCCAGATAAGCGATGAAGTAACACAGGATCAGGAACGGCACGAGGCGAACCATCACGCGCTTCATGGTGCGAGCTTCAAGGTCCATCAATGTCTCCTCCGGATGAGAGAATCTGTCGATCGCTGGTACTCGGGATACCTGCCGCAGACTACTCTTTCAAAAGGATTTAAAGCATTGGTGTTTGTTCTTGGTATCGGTTCCGAAGCGTGACGTCCCTCACGACTCGATGCGCGCCAACGCAGTGCATCGAGTCGCTCGCGTCCCACACTGTGCGAAAAAATTGCGAACGGGACGCAAGACGCGCCCCGTTTCGTGACGATTATGCGACCGGTAACATACCGGCGTAGTCCGGTTCCGGTAATCCTTGCACGCCGGGGTTCAATGCGAACACGTGGCCGTCGTCGTCAGTGGCATTCGTTGCCGGACGAATTGTCGTGACATAGAGCGTTTTCAGATCGCTGCCGCCGAATGCGCACATCGACGGCTTGCTCGCGGGCAACGCGATCTCGCGATCCAGTTCGCCCTTCGGCGTAAAGCGCAGCAGACGTCCCGCGTCGTTCGCGCAGGTCCAATAGCAGCCGTCCGCATCGACCGCGGCGCCATCGGGACGGCCGGTGTAGTGATGCAGATCGGCGAATACGCGCTGATTGCTCGGCGTGCCGGTGTCGGCGTCGAAGTCGAATGCCCAAACGATGCGGCGCAGCGGATGCGAGTCCGAGAGATACATCGTCCTGCCATCCGGCGACCATGCAAGGCCGTTCTGCGTGATGAGGCCATCGACGATTGGCGCCGACAACGCGCGGTTCCGGTCGAAGCGATACAGCGCGCCGACGGCGCTCGCGAGCGACATGTCCTGCACCATCGTGCCGGCCCAGAAGCGCCCTTGCCTGTCGCAACGGCCATCGTTGAAGCGCATGCCCTTCGCGGGAAATGACGGTGCGGCGAGCTTCGTTGCGCGCGCTTCGCCCGTGTCGGCGAGCGTGACGCCGAACATGCCGCTCTCCATGCCCGCGACGACGCGCCCGGCGCTGTCGAACGCGAAGCAGGCGACCTGTTCATCGAACGTCCATTCCGTACGGCGCGCGCTTTCGATCTCGAGCCGCACGAGACGGCGCGCCGGGATATCGACCCAATACAGCGCGCCTTCCTGCGCGCGCCATACCGGACATTCGCCCACCGTCGCGCGCCCGGCCGCGTCGAGTCTTTCCGCGCGGACTGCGGCGCTCATCGCTTGCGCTCCATCGGTTCGCCCAGCACGAACGGACCGCCCTGGAAACGCTGCGACGGGTCGTCGCGATCGGCGGTCGGTCCCGTCGGCGGAAAGAGTCCGTTGAACTGCGCGGAGCTGTCCTGCGGATTGAAGCCGAGGAAGCCGGCCTTCGAGTTGTCCCACCACTTCACCGGATTGTCCGACGCGCCGTACACCACCGCATGACCGACGCGATTCGTGAACAGCGAGCAGCGCACGAGTTCGATGAAATCGCGGAAGCTCAGATAGGTGACCAGCATGCGCGGATTCTTCGGCTCCTCGAACGACGATCCGATACGCAGGTTCACCGTTTCGATGCCGAAGCGGTCGAAGTAATAACGCGAAAGCGATTCGCCGAAGCACTTCGTCACGCCATATAGGCTGTCCGGGCGATGCGGCGAATCCGCATCGAGCACTTCGGTGACCGGATGAAAGCCGATTGCATGGTTCGAGCTCGCAAACACGATGCGCTTCACGCCGTAGCGGCGCGCGGCTTCATAGATGTTGTACGTGCCGCGGATATTCGCTTCGATCAGATCGTCGAAGGGCGCGTCGATGGAGATGCCGCCGAGATGCACGATCGCATCGACGCCCTCGACGAGTTGCATCACCTTCTCGCGGTCCGCGAGATCGACGGCGCTGATTTCTTCGTGGCTCGCGGCATCGTCGAGCGGGGCGATGTCGGAGAGCCGCACGATGTCGGCCCATTGCGCGAGCGCACCGCGCAACTGACGACCGAGGTTGCCGGCCGCGCCGGTCAGAAGCAGGCGCTTGAACGGTTTGGCCGCTGCGTTTGGCTGATTCATCGAGACTCCTGTCGATACGAGTTGATACGTTAAAAGCAAGACGAGAGAAAACGTTTTCGGGACTATAGCGATCGAGGGAACGCGCCGTCAATCTTCACTTGGCATGCAAAAGGCTGAATGCAAAATGCAAGATGCGATGTCATCGTTTCCCGAATTTCTGCGACAATCCGTTAACAAAGCGAAAACGTTACCCTCCGAATGAAGAAAATGTCTCCGACCATTCGCGACGTCGCCGCCGCTGCTGGCGTCTCCGTCGCGACCGTCTCCAAGTACATCAACGGCGCGCAGCGCTTTTCCGCGCCGGTCGAAGCCAGGCTCAAGGAAGCCATCGATTCGCTCGGCTATCGCTCGAACCCGCTCGCGCGTTCGATGATCACGGGCAAGACGCGCACCATCGGCCTCACCATCCTGGACATCAGCAATCCGCACTTCACGCATGTCGTGAAAGGCGCGAACCGTATCGCGCTGCGGCACGACTACACGCTGCTGCTCGTCGATATCGACGAAAACCAGGCGCGCGAGCGGCCGCTCATCGAAGCTCTCGCGCAGCGCGTGGACGGCCTGCTCGTCAGTTCCCGTCTGCCCGACGAAGACGCGCAATGGATGCTCGATCTCGACAAACCCGTCGTGCTCCTGCGCAACGCCGAACTGCCCATTCCGAGCGTCGGCATCAACAGCCGCCTCGCCACCTACATGCTCGCGCGCCATCTGCTCGACCTCGGGCATCGCCGCATCGCGTATCTCGGCTTCGAGCATGCGCGCATCAACGATGAACGGATTCGCGGCGCGCGCGAGTGTCTCGCTGAAGCAGGCCTTGAACTCGACATCTACGAAGCCCACGCGCCGACGTCCCTTGCCGGCGAACAGGCCTGCTCGCGCGTGATGCTCGGTCCGAAGCGGCCGCAAGCGGTGATCTGCTACAACGACCTGATCGCGCTCGGCTTCATGAAGGAGGCCGCGACGCTCGGCATCCGCGTGCCGCAGGACGTGTCGGTGACCGGCATCGACAACGTGCCCTACGGCGCTTACGCCGCGCCGGGCCTCACGACCGTCGACATTCAAAGCGAGAAGATGGGCGAACTCGCGATGCAGAAGCTCATCGACGCCCTCGCCGGTCATCCCGATCCCGGCAACTCCATGTTCGAGCCGCGGCTCATCGTGCGTGAATCGACTGCTGCCGTCGCGTGACGCGCGCCGCGCGGCCTGCAAGTTGCGAGTGCTGGCGGCGCGGCGCATGTCTTTACTAATAATTGCTAATAGGAATTACGCGCTGAGCTTTGCCGGTGTCATCTTCGGAGTGAGCACGTGCATGATCGCGAAGGCGATGAGATACGCCGATGCGCCGATCGCGAACAGCACCCAGTAGTGCCCCGTGCGTTGCAGCACCTGGCCGATCACTTCCGAGAACAGCACGCCGCCGATCGAACCGGCCATGCCGCCGATGCCGACCACCGCACCCACCGCACGGCGCGGGAACAGGTCCGATGCCGTCGTGAAGAGGTTCGCCGACCAGCCCTGATGCGCCGCCGCCGCGAGACCGACGATCCCCACCGCGACCCACAGGTTTTCAGCTTGCGACACGAATGCGATTGGCAGCACGGCGCACGCACAGATCAGCATCGCGGTCTTGCGCGCCGCATTCACGGTCCAGCCCGCACGCAGCAGCGCTGAAGAAACCCAGCCGCCGCCGATACTGCCGATCGTGGTAATCGCATAGATCACGACGAGCGGCAAACCGATGTGCTGCATGTCCATACCGCGCGACTCGTTGAGCCACTTCGGCAGCCAGAACAGATAGAACCACCACACCGGATCCGTCATGAACTTGCCGACGATGAACGCCCACGTCTCGCGCTTCTTGATGAGTTCCTTGAAGCCCGGCCCGCGTGCCTTGACGTTGGCGGCATCGGCGGCGTTGGTGTCGTCGCCTTCGTCGGCGATTTCGTCGTCATGCGCGCGGCCGTCCGGCTGGCGATACATCACGAACCACACGACGAGCCACACGAGGCCGATCGCGCCGACCAGCACGAACGCCGCGCGCCAGCCGAAGGCCACCGCGAGCGCCGGAATCAGCGCCGGTGCGAAGACCGCGCCGATGTTCGCGCCCGAATTGAAGATGCCGGTCGCGAGCGCGCGCTCACGGCGCGGGAACCATTCGGCGGTCGTCTTGATGGCGGCCGGGAAATTGCCGCCCTCGCCGATACCGAGGAGCGCGCGGACCATCGCGAAGCCCATCACGGAGCCGACGGCCGCGTGCAGCATCGCGGCGATACTCCAGATGAACATCGCAAGCGCATACGAAATACGCGTGCCGAGCCAGTCGACGATGCGCCCAAAGCACAGCAGACCGATCGCATAGAACGCCGAGAACGCGATCACGATGCGGCCGTACTGCACCTGTGTCCAGCCGATGTCGTGCTGAAGCATCGGGGCGAGCAGACCGAGGATCTGCCGGTCCATGTAATTGATGACCGTGGCGAAGAAGAGCAGCGCGCACACGGTCCAGCGATAGCGGCTGGCGGTACGCACGACGCCGGCAACGACAGTGTTCATGAAAGTCTCCGGACGCGGCGGCGCTCGTCGTGCCGCGTTTCTTGTTGCGTGAACGGCGACGAGCGCCGTAGGCGATGGCGTCGCGTCGGTGTCGAAACGCGGGCGAGCCGGGGTTTGGAAAACGTTTTTTCGAAGAATAGTGGCTTTGTCGTGCGCTGACCATCCTGGTATTTGCCCTAACCCTGCATTCACGCTTATCTGTCGGGCTTCTGGCAGCGAACTACCGCGTAGATCGCCATACGAGGTCTCGCTGTTAATCGTTTTCTGGAAATTTTTCTCGAGCGGGCGCCGGGCGGTGTTTGTTTGCGTTTTGCATGTTGCCTTTTGCACGCAAAATGCCAGCGCCCGCGTCGGGACCGCCTCAGGACGCCTGTATGATCGAACCCCGACGAACAACGACGACAAAACGCTTTCAATGCCTGCTCGCCTGACGGGGTTTCTCTGCCTGCTCGTGACTGCCACCGGCTGGGCGCTCAACTGGCCCGCCATGAAAATCCTGCTGCGCGAGTGGCCGCCGCTTTTCTCGCGCGGTGTCGCCGGCATTGCGGCCGCCGTGCTGCTCGGCGTCATCGCCAGATTTGCCGGTGAGAACACGCGCATACCGCGCGCGCTCGTTCCGAGGCTGCTGCTCGCATCGGCGATCAACGTCTTTGCCTGGATGGGCTTCTCCACGCTCTCGATGAAATGGCTGTCGGTCAGCGAAGGCGCGCTGCTCGTCTATACGATGCCGATCTGGGCGATGCTGCTCGCATGGCCCATCGCGAAGCGCAGGCCTTCCGTCGCGGGCTTTTGCGCGCTCGCGCTGGGTCTTGCGGGCGTCGTCGTGCTGCTGTCCGCGCATGGCCTTTCGTTCGATGGCGGCAAGCTCGCCGGCATTGCGTTCGCACTCTCGGCGGCAGTGCTGTTCGCGCTCGGCACGGTCATCACGCACGGGCCGATGCCCATCCCGCCGATCACGCTCGTCGCATGGCAAGTCGGTATCGGCTGCGCGCCGATGATCGTGCTCGGGCTCTATATCGAGCATCCGGTGTTTTCCGCGCTCGGTCCCGACGGCTGGGCGGTGCTCGTCTACATGAGCCTCGTGCCGATGGCCGTCTGCTATCTCGCGTGGTTCGCGACGCTGCGCCGCCTGCCCGCCGATGTCGCGTCCATCGGCATGCTGCTCGTGCCGATCATGGGCATCGTCGCGGCGGCGCTCACGCTCGGCGAGCCGCTCGGCACGCGCGAAGCCGTCGCCATGGCGCTCACGCTGTCGGGTGTCGCCCTCGCGATGAGGCAGCGCAGCTAGCACGCCGCACGGCGAAAATTAAAGTCTCGTCAAGTATCTGCCGATAAGGTGCATTACAACTCTTATCGATCAGTCACTCCCCCATGCTTCGTAATGTTCTGGCCCGGACGAATGTCGGGACCAAATTCGCCGTGCTCGCCTGCGCGCTCACGGCGGTCGTCGTTGCCTTCTTCACCATCGCCGTCACGCAAAGCGCGGGCGAACAAGTGGACACGCATGCGCTCGCGCGCGTCGAAAGCGAGAATCGCTCGATCGCAACGATGATCGGCCTCTATGACAAAGCCGTGAGCGCGGAAGTCTCGCGCTTCATGACGATCTTCGCGCATCGCCTGCCGTCCGCCTTCACGCTCGATGAAACGCGCACCGTCGATATCGACGGCAAAGCCACGCCGACCTTCCTCGCAGGCGACAAGCCGCTCAACAACGACTTCGCGATTCCCGATGCTTTCCTCGAAGAAAGCGGCGCAATCGCGACGATCTTCGCCCGCACCGGCGACGATTTCGTGCGCGTCACGACTTCGCTCAAGAAGCAGGACGGCACGCGCGCGATCGGCACGCTGCTCGATCGCAAAGGGCCCGCGTATGCGCCGATTCTGTCGGGCAAGCCGTATATCGGCATCGCGGCGCTGTTCGGCAAGCAGTACATCACCGAATACAAGCCCGTCACCGATGTATCGGGCCGCGTGATCGGCGCGCTCTTCGTGGGCGTCGACGTGACGTCGGAATTCGCTGCGCTGCAAGACACGATCGCGAAACTCGTGATCGGCACGAGCGGCTATCACTTCGTTGTCGATGCATCGAACGGCGCGAATCGCGGCAAGCTGCTCGTGCATCCCGGCTCGAAAGGCGAGACGGCCGATGAACGCGTCGCGCCCTTCACGCAGATGCTCGATGCGCACGAAGGCGCGCTCACGTTCGATGGCGTCGACATGCCGGGTGCGGATGCGCGCGTGCATGGCGGCACGAAGGAAATCGTCTATATGACGGTGCCGCAATGGCAATGGATGATCGGCGGCATCGCTTATCGCGACGAACTGCTCGCGGACGTACATGCGAGCCGCAATCGCTTTCTCGCGCTCGGGTTGATCGTCGTGGCGTTGCTCGTTGGCGTGTTGATCTATGCGGTCACGCAACTCGTGAGCCGTCCGATCGACGACGTGACGCGCGCTTCCGAACGCATCGCCGCGGGCGATCTGACCGTGCGTATCGACAGCACGCGCGAGGACGATATCGGCCGGCTGATGCGTGCGATCGATGGTGTCTCGCGCGGGCTCGCGGGCATCGTCGCGCAGGTGCGCAGCGCATCGGCCGACATGAACGAAGGCACAGCGCGCATCGCGTCTGGCAGCAGCGACATCGCGACGCGCATCGCCACGCAGGCGGCGAGCGTCGAGGAAACCGCTGCGAGCATGGAAGAAATCACGAGCACGGTGCAGCAGAACGCAGCGAATACCGCGCAGGCGGGCACGCTGGTCGCATCGGCATCGGATGCTGCGCGCGCGGGCGGTGACGCCGTGGGACGCGTGGTCGAAACGATGGGCGAGATCGATGCATCGGCGCGACGCATCGCCGATATCACCGCGACGATCGAAGGCATCGCGTTTCAGACCAACATCCTCGCATTGAATGCCGCGGTCGAAGCGGCACGCGCGGGTGAGCACGGCAAGGGCTTCGCGGTCGTTGCATCGGAAGTGCGGGCGCTCGCACAGCGCAGCGCGAGCGCCGTGAAGGAGATCGAAGTGCTGATCGCGGAATCCGCCGCGAAGGTCTCGCAGGGTTACAAGATCGCCGAGGAAGCGAGCAGCACGATGGGCGGCATCGTCGAGCGTGTCTCGCGCGTGAATGCGATCGTCGATGAGATTGGTGTTGCGTCGCGCGAGCAGGCGAGCGGCATCGAGCAGGTGAACAGCGCGGTCATGCTGATCGGCGAAGCGACGCAGCAGAACGCGGCGCTCGTCGGTGAAGCGGAGCATTCGACCGCCGAGTTGCGCGATCAGGCCGAACGCCTCGCGCGCGCCGTCAGCATGTTCCGCGTGTGATTCATCGATCGTTCAGAGCGGTTCCGGCGGGTGCGGCGCGTCGTCATAAGCGCCCCACACCGATTGATCGAAGTTGATCATCGATCCGGTCATCAGCCCGGACTCCGCACTCGCCAGATAGGCGACCGCGCGCGCCGCCTCATTCGTGTTGATTAGTCGTCCGAATGGCTGCGCGGATGCGGCGCGTTCGAGCCAATCGTCGTCCGCGCCGTGATGCGTGCGCTGAATGCGGTCTTCGCCTTCGCTCGCCATCCAGCCGAGATTCAGGCCGTTCACGCGGATGCGATTGCGTAGCAGCGCGTACGCGGTGTTCTGCGTGAGCGTCGCGAGCGCGCCCTTCGACGCGCAATAGGCGGCGATGAACGGCTGCCCCGCCATCGCCGACATCGAGCAGATGTTGACGATCGCGCCTTCGATCCGTTCACGCTTCATGATGCGGATCGTCTCCTGCATCAGAAAGAACGGCGCGCGCACGTTCGTTGCGAACATGCGGTCGAAGAGCTCGGGATCGGTGTCGAGAATCGTGCCGCGATCCGTTGTCGCGGCGGCGTTCACCAGCACGTCGACGCGTCCAAACTGTTCATCCGCGGCGGCAATGACCGCGCGGCATTCTTCCACGCGCGACAGATCGGCCGCGACGAAGCGCACGTGCGCACCGCTCGCTTCGGCCAGCTCGCGCGCCTTCTGTTCCCCCTTGTCCTTCGAGCGCGCGCAAATCACGATGCCGTGCGCACCGCGTTCCGCGAAGAGCGCCGCCACTGCCGCGCCGAGTCCTTGCGCGCCGCCGGTGATGACCGCCACCTTGCCTTCGAACTGACTCATCGTCTGTCTCCAGAGATCAGATCTCGATGAAGATGCGCCCGCCCTCGACTTTCGCGGGATACGTCCGCAACTTTTCGCACACGGGCGCGCACAGCGGCCGGCCATCGCGAATGTCGAAGCGTCCGTTGTGCTTCGGGCATTCGATGACATGATCCATCACGAACCCGTCACTCAGATGCACGTGCTCGTGCGTGCACAGGCCATCGCTGGCGTAGACGGCATCGTTCACGCGGTAGATCGCGAAAGTGCGGCCATCGTGATCGAAGCGCATCACGTCTTCGTCTTCGATGTCGTCCATCGCGGCTGCATCGATCCATTGGGTCATGAGAAACAGTCTCCTTGTTCAGGCCTGCGTTGCGGCGGGCACCGGCCGCTCGACGTGATACGACGGATCGCGCGTTTGCCGCACGAGCGCCGGAATGATCTCCGCATAGGCCGCGATCGTGCTCGCATACGGCGGCGGCATGTCGTGCTTCACCGCTTCGTGAAGGCGCGGCAGCGCGTGATAAGGCACCATCGGAAACATGTGATGCTCGACGTGATAGTTCATGTTCAGATAGAGAAACCGGAATACGGGATTCATCATCACGGTGCGGCAGTTCTTGCGATGATCGAGCACGTTCTCGGGCATGCCCGCATGCTGCGTGAGGCCGAAGAAGAGATACAGCCACGCACCGTAAAGACTCGGCAAGCCGATATAGAGCAGCGGCAGTATCGAATGGAACACAAAGCAGGCGGCGATCACGACGACATAGATCGCCAGCGTGATGCGCGCTTCCAGAATCACCTTCGGCCATTCTGATTCCGGCACATAGGTCTTTTCCTCTTCGCCGATATTCCCGAATGCCGACGACACGATCTTCGGCGCTTCACTTGCAGCGTGTTTCAGTGCGAACACGTTCAATGCGAGACTCAACCAGTCGGTCGGCAGCGGCACCGCGATCTCGCGATCTCGCCCGACGACCAGCGTATCCGTGTGATGACGCGCGTGACTCCAGCGCCAGATCGTCGGACGGCGAAACACCTGAAACGAAGCGGCCTGATAGAGCGCCTTGTTCATCCATGAGGTCTTGAATGCGGTGCCATGACCGCTCTCATGCCAGCGCGAATCCGCCGGACTGCAATAGAGCGTGCCATAGAGAAGAAATGCGGGAACGGCCCAAAGCGAGTGGGCTTGCCAGGCGAACCACGCGAGCACGCCGCTCGCGATGATCGACGCGTACCAGAGCACGGTGTCGCGAATGGCGCGCGCATCGCCACGCTGCATCAGGCTCTTCATGAGCGGACGCGGCACCGCGCATTTGTACCACTCTGCATTGACGAGCCCGGCGGCTTTCGCGCGTTCACCCGCGCCGCCAATCAACTGGTAATCGCGATAACCGTCCCGCGCGTCTGCGCCCGGCGATTGCCTGGATTCCATCATGTCACCTCAACCGATGATTGGATTTACATCATTCGTTATTGTTGGATCGATGATAGAAGCGGACCCATAGCCTGCGCAATGTTCTCGCTCATTTGCTATCTTTAGGCATCATCGCGCGAATTGAAAACCCATCAATTACATCAAAGATGAGCAAGCGTCCTACTCTTCAATCCGTGGCCGAAGCCGCGGGCGTCAGCCCAGCGACGGTCGATCGGGTATTCAACGGACGCATCAGCGTGCGCGAAGGCACCGCATTGCGCGTGATCGAAGCGGCCGAGCGCATCGGCTATCACGGCGCAGGACTCATGCGCGAGCGCATGCGCGCACAACGCGGCGAGCGTCATGAGCGCTACACCTTCGGATTCTGTCTGCAAAAACGTGCGGACCCGTTCTATCAGACCTTTGCGCGCATTCTGACCGATGCGGCCACGCGCCATGAACCCGAGCCTTGCAACGCCGTCATCGAATACATGGACGAGCTCGATCCGGCTTCCATCGCGCGCACGCTGCTTTCGCTCGGCGAACAAGTGGATGCGCTCGGCGTAGTCGCTGTGGATCATCCGCACGTGACGGCTGCAATCGAAACGCTTCACGGACAAGGCAAGCCCACGGTCACGCTGCTCTCGGATCTGAGCGCGCCCTTGCGTGCCGGCTATATCGGCGTCGATCCGCGCAAGAGCGGACGCACGGCAGCGTGGGCCGTGAGCCGTCTCACGCGTCGCGACGAAGGCACGGTCGGCGTCTTCGTCGGCACGCCGCGTTACCTCGGTCAGGAAAGTTGCGAGATCAGCTTTCGCTCGTATTTGCGCGAGCACGCGCCGGGTCTGCGTGTGCTCGATACGCAGATCAATCTCGAGGACAAGCAACTCGCCTATGAAGCGACGCTTGCAATGCTCGCGCGTCACGCCGATCTCGCCGGCCTCTATATTCCCGGCGGCGGGGTGGGCGGCGTGATTCGCGCGTTGCGCGAGGAAGCCGCGGGGCGGCGCATCGTGACCGTGTGCAGCGACCTGATGCCGGATCGTTACGAGGCGCTCGTCGAAGGCGTCATCGATCTCGTCATCGATACACCGCTTCAGCGCATCGCAGAGACAGCGATTCACGCGATGCTGCGCGCATTGCAGGCGCTGCCGGGCGAAGCGGCACAAGCGAGTCAGTATCCGTTGCCGGCGCAGCTCTATACGCCGGAAAACGTCTGAGCACGATCCACGCACTCACGGTCGGCTAATTCTTCGCGCCTAGTCTCCTTCTCACGTTCCACACGTTCAAGGAGAACGATCATGAAGAAGCTCGCAGCCGCCCTTCTCGCCGCTTCGGTGACGGTGCCGATGCTGTGTTACGCACAATCGCATACGCCGGACGTGCGCGCTGACGCTGATGCGGCAAGCCAACATGCGCAACAGTCGGGCGATTACGGAGGCAGCCTCGACGGCACCGCGCAAAGCGGCTGGACGACACAGCCTTCGCCTCAGGCGCTCGGGCAATTCGTCTATAACCATCATTGATAACTCGCTGACGGAGCGTGGCAAGCGTGCATGCCGCTGAATGATGAGCGACATACGTACTTTTTTCCTCATGTCAATCGCACAAGGCGGACGACAGGAAAAATATGCGGCGTGCCGCTACAGTTGCTTGCACATGAAACCGTTTGTCACGCTTCAGCGCGTCCGATGTCGCTCGCGTGTGTCCAAGCGCACCGAGAGCCGGGTGTCCCGCCCGGACGATAACGTTTGCGAGTCAGTGTTGCTTCGCAAACGGACGAAATCCGGCTCTGTGCAGTCGTTTTTCTACTAGTATGTCCCGAAGGACTTCATTGGCTGCATGCTGCACGCAGGCGAGTGTCATCGCTTCGTTGTTTTGAAGGACTAGCATGCAGACACTTGGGGAACCCATCCAGCATAAATCGCTCTATTTACGTTTGTTCCATCGACATGCACGTCAGGCCGGGGCGTCCGGGGCCCGCCATATGACAGACATGCTCCAACAATAAAAGCGTCGCAAGCGCTTTCGTATGCGTAGCCCGAAACGGCCACGCTTGAAGGCCCTTGTTGCGCCGGCATTCCGAACGGTTCCTTCCCGTCTAGTACGGTGATCGAGCCAGCCGCATCCATCAGACCAGATGTATGTCCTCCGTGCTGCGATTCACGCGGATAGGCGCCGTTGCGTGCAGCATCGCTGCGTGGCGGCACAGGGACATCGACGACGGCTCTTTGCATCAGGCATGCGAAGAGACAGAGCCCAATCAATCGACGGAGAGCGTCATCCATGCCGTTTGAGAGTGACTCCTTGCGAGACACCAATCCGCTGCTCAGTATCGTCGTGGCGGCTTACAACATCGAGGGTTACATCGAGGAAGCGCTCGAGTCCCTCCTGTCCCAACCTCATATCGATGCGATGAAGATCATCGTGGTCGATGACGGTTCTCGCGACGAGACCTATGCGGCGGCACGCTCGGTGGTCGAACGCGATCGCGGCGTGCACATCGAGTTAATACACCAGGAAAATCGCGGTCTGAGCGCCGCGCGCAATACCGGGCTCGCAGCCGTGCGCACGCCTTATGTCGGATTCCTCGACGGCGACGACATCTATCTGAAGGGCTTCACCGAAGCCATGATCCCCGTGCTGGCCGAGCGCAAATGGGATGTGGTCGAGTACAACGTCACGATCATCGATGACAACGGACGCGAGCTCGACGAAATCGCACTCGTCGACGATGCAACGAGCGGCGGTCATCCCATGGATCGCGCGGCCCTGCAGCAATTCGCCGACCGGTTCCACACTTTCGCGTGGGCGCGCGTCTATCGCACCGATCTCTTCGACGAAGCGCCCTTTCCTGTCGGACGAAATTACGAGGACATGGCGCTCGTGCCTTCGACCTATCTTCGTGCGAAGAGCATCTACCGTATTCCGGCGCCGCTGATCGGATATCGCCGGCGCTTCGGCAGCATCACGCAAACCGCCAAGCTGCGCGACATGCACAATCTTCGCGTCACGGGGCAGGAAGCGCTCGCGCATTGCGACGGCAGCGACATGGACGACTTCTGGCTCACCGTGTTCGACAAGCTCTTTCATCGGGCCTGTCACGTTTGCGCGCGCGTCGATCGGGCGTCGTTCAAGCAGGCATCGGAGACGCTCACGGCCATGGCCGTCGATCATCGGACGCTGCGTGAGAAGCTCGCTGAGCGCAGCGGCCGCAAGGTCGTCGAACTCGCGCCTTTCGATCTGAACGTGCGCGCGGATCGCTCGATCCACTTCCTGAAGGGTCTCGTCAAGAAAGTGCTGCGGCGAAGTCTCGATCATCATCAGCGGGCACGGCGGCCGAGCACGTCGAATCAATTGAGCGGATGAACGGGCGCCGTTCTCAGACTTCTTCGATAGCCCGCAAGCTCATTCGCTTATAGGCATCGACGAGCAATGCGCCCTCGCCGCGCTTTTGCGCGACGGCGAGGCGCATGGTCTCTTCGCCTAGCTGCCAGATCAGAAACGCGAGCGCGTTCACGCGCTTGATGTCCGCGCGCGGCATCACGCGCCGGATCGCCGTCGCGAGCAACGCGCCGCATGCACGGCTCTCCGCAATCTCGATGCTCATCAACTCCTTGTCCGATCGCAGCGCCGACGAGATGTCGCGCATCACGGGCTTGTCCAGCACGATTTCATAATACTGATCGACGAGCGAGGCGAACGCGCCCAGCAATTGCGCCCTGGTCGATACGGCCTCGAACGCTTCGCGAACGCATCGGCGGCTCTCTGCCGCGTGGAGCTCGGCGAGCGTGCGCACGATTGCGCGCTTGTCGGGAAAGTACTGATACAGCGAGCCAATCGATATCTCCGCGAGCTCGGCGATTTCGCTCATCTTCACGTGCTCGCTCCCCTTCTCCGCAATCAGTTGCTGCGCGATCTCCAGTATGCGATCGAGTCGCTCGCGGCTGCGCTGCTGCGCGGGCTGTCTGCGCGCGACACGCTCCTGCGTTTTGATTCGCGACGATTTCTCCTGCATGGCGATGTCCTTTGCGTGCTTGAATGAACGCTCAAAAATGCTTGACAGTCAAATGTGAGTATCTATCATGTTTAAAACGTGAGCAACTCTCACGTTCTAAGCTCAGGAGATGGTCATGGCTCTTACGGACTTCGATGCGGCGCCCATTCTCGTTCTCGGCGCGAATGGCAAAACGGGACGACGCGTGGCAGAGCGGCTGCGCAAACAAGGCCTCGACGTGCGCGCATGCGCGCGTTCCACGCAGCCCCGCTTCGACTGGAACGATCGCGTGACATGGCGCGCGGCGCTCGAAGGCGTGAAACGCGTGTACGTCACCTATCAGCCAGACCTCGCGAAACCAGGCGCGCTCGATACGGTCAGCGCATTCTTCGACATGGCGCTGACAAGCGGCGTCCAACATATCGTGCTGCTATCGGGACGCGGCGAAGAAGAAGCGCAAGCCGCGGAACAGGCACTGCAACGCTCGGGTGCAAGCTGGACGATCCTGCGTTGCAGCTGGTTCATGCAGAATTTCAGCGAGAGCTTTCTGATCGACCCGGTCCGCGAGGGCGTGCTCGCACTGCCCGTCGGCGACATAAGAGAGCCTTTCGTCGATGCAGAAGATATCGCCGATGCAGCCGTCGCCGCGCTCACGCAACCGGGCCATGAAAACCGGCTTTACGAACTCACCGGGCCTCGCGCGATCACTTTCGCCGAAGCGCTTGAATGCATCGCGAAGGCATCGAAACGTGATCTGCAACTCGTTCCCGTACCGCCCGATGCATTTCGCGCCGGCCTGCTCGAAGCGGGCGTGTCCAAACCCGAGACCGACTTGATGCTCTATCTCTTCACCACCGTGCTCGATGGCCGCAACGCGCAACCCGCAGACGGCGTGCGCACCGCCTTGCATCGCGAAGCTCGCACGTTCGAGGACTATGCCAAACGAGCCGCATCGAGCGGCGTATGGGACGCGTGATGCGCGAAAGCCGTCATTGTTTCGCGGTAGACTTCAGGAATGGAAAAATGTCCCTACTGTGAGCGAATCCGTGACGAATGGGATTGTCACGGTCAGGAATGCCGCACCGCCATCGCCCGCGCGTTGCGCAGGCAGCGCATGGGTTTGCCGATGGTGCCCAAGGTCATTCGCAACGAGATTCCGCCGGGCGCATCGACAGGCGAAGTGATCGCCCAGTTGTCGCGTCAACGCCTGCGAGCGCGCCGTGCGAACGAGGAACGCCGCGCGCGCAAGGAAGCCGACGACCTCGATCTTTAACGGCAGGCAGCACATCAAACGCGCGCGGGTGGATCGATGTTCGATCCGCCGTCTTGCGCGAGCGTTCCTTCCTCGCGCCATGCGCGCCGCGATTCGCGCATCTTCGTAAGCGCCATGCGTGCGACCTTGAGCCAGCCATAAGGACGCGGATCGGCAACCATGCTCAACGCGCGCGCATAGTCGAGCGTGAGACCGGGCGTCCACGCCATCGTCACCGCGCGTTTGCGCACCTGCGCCGCGACCCATAGCTCCGGCGTCACGATCATCCTGAAGAGCGCGCCCCAGCCCGCGCGCGACCCGTACAAGCGGCCGGCCGCGCCTTCGAGCGCAGCTTCCAGCGCACGCGACACGCTGCTCGAACAATTGCGATGCGTGAGGTTATACGTGGTGTCCTCGCGATAGTTGCGCCAGAATCGATCGAGCCGCGCCGGATCGTAATTGCGGATGCGCACGCGCACCGTCGATGGACACCATGCCTTCGATTCGATCGCGTAGCTCGGCTGGAAAAGGCCAGGCACGTCGTTCTCGCGCGTGGCGCGCAAGAGGCGCGCGAAGTCGTCGGGCGAGCGGTCGATTTCAACGGCCGGATAAAGACTCACATAGACGCCTTCCGGCGATTCGAGCGCCGCATGTCCCGTCGAGATCACGCCATTGCGATCCACCGCCGCGATATATCGATCGATGATCGGATGCCATTGCGTCTCTGCCTTCGACGATCCCACCGGCGTCCATACGTGCACGGTCAGCGCCGGTTCGTTGTCGCCGGGCGGACCGTCCCATTCGCTCGCTTGCAGCGCCGGGCGGGTGCTATCGTGCGTGTGGCCTGTTTCGCTTGCCGCTTCCGCACTCGCATCGCCCCAGACGGCGGGATTGCTCGTCAGCTTGCGCACCCGCGTTCCGATCATGATGAGATTCCATCCCGCGAAGATGAAGAACGCGCCGATGCAATACGGCACCGTCCCCTTGTAATGCGTCGGATACGGTTGAATCATGAAGACGCCGAGAACGATCTCGAAGATCGCGAAGCCGAGCGCGACCCGATAACGACGGTAACGCACGACGAGCGCCGAAGTGGCTTGCAGCAGACCATCGAACAGAAAGGCGAGTCCGATCAAGATCGACAGAATGAAGTGCCCGTGATGATCGCCTTCGAAGATCAGCGCAGCCGTGAGCACGAACGCGATGCCCTTCGCATAGCGCAGCCTGCGCTGCCCGCCGACACCCGCCCACGCCACCGATAGCGTGAGCGCCCCCTCGAGGAGCAGCAACCAGCCGACGAACGCGATCGGGAAGCCAAGCGCGCCGTCGAGCGCATCGATGAACACGCCGATGCCGACGACGAGCAGCAGCCAGCCCGTCGCCGTCAGGCTGCGCCAGCGATCGCGAAGATAGTCCACGCCCAGCAGGATCATCATCAGCTTGACCATCGTGCTCTCGTTTCGAAAAGAAAAAGCGACGGTAAGTGCCTCTGCATGTTAGTGCAGTCGATTCGTTTCGTACGATCGTTCGAGAGCGTGCGCGTGACATACTTGCACGGCTTATCCACGCGACGGAGACGCCATGTTCGAACAATGCCGATGGATCAACGAACCCGCGCAATGGCGCCTCGAGAATGGCACGGTCATCGTCACCACCGATGCGAACACCGACTTCTGGCGCAAGACACGCTACGGCTTCGTGCGCGACAACGATCATGCCTTCGCCGCGCGCGCGAACGACGATTTCACGGCGGAAGACACCGTCGATGGCGATTTCTCCGCGCTCTACGATCAGGCCAGATGGCCGCGTATGCGATTTCGGGGCTGCTGTCGGCGCTCGTCGGCGTGCTTGACGCGGCGCGGTACCGGCAAGGCAAGGCCGATGCCGGCATGGGCTGGGAGCTCGATGCGATCGCCGCCGTCGTGATCGGCGGCACGAGTCTTTCGGGCGGCGTAGGACGGGTGTCGGGCACGGTCGCGGGCGTGCTGATCTTCGGCTTTCTGAGCAACATCCTGCTGGTCAACGATATCGACAGCAACACGCAGCTCGTGCTGAAGGGATTGATCATCGTGATCGCCGTGTTCCTTCAGCAGACCGATATGGGCAAGCGCGGGTGGTTCAGGCGTTTCGGCGCGAAGAAATAGTCAGGCTTCGAAATCGATGCCGCGCGAGCGCAACTGCCGCATGCCGCTCGCGAGATGCGCCCGCGCGCTTTGGGCGTCGCCGGCGCGCATCTGCTCATAAGTGCGCTGCGCGATGTCGTGCGGCACCGGCTTGAGCGGCCGGTTCGCGCTCATCGCGCGCAGCTGCACTTCGGCCGCGCGCTCCAGATAGTAGAGATCGTCCCATGCCTCGGCGATGGTCGCGCCCGCGACCATCACGCCGTGATTCTTGAGAAAGAGGATATCGGCGTCGCCCATCGTGCGGGCGATGCGGTCGCCTTCGGCATAGTCCAGCGCGAGGCCGTTGTAGTCCTCGTCGACGGCCGTGCGCCCGTAGAACTTCAGCGACGTCTGCCCGAGCCACAAGAGCGGCGGCCCTTCGACGAGGCACAGCGCCGTCGCGTTCGGCATATGCGTGTGAAACGCCGCCTTCACGCGCGGCTTGAGCTTGTGCACGCGCGCGTGAATGTAGAATGCGGTCGCTTCGGGCTCGCCCTCACCGTCGATCACGTTGCCGTCGAAATCGCAGATCAGGAGGCGCGACGCCGTGATCTCGCCGAATGCATAGCCGTAGGGGTTGACGAAGAACAGATCGTCGTTACCCGGAACCATGGCCGAAAAATGATTGCACACGCCCTCTTCGAAGCCATGCAGCGACGCTAGTTGAAAGCAGGCTGCGAGCTGGCGCCGCGCTTCGGCAATCTCGGGCGCGTCGAGCCGGCGGGAAACGGGGACGACGCGCTCTGCGCCACTGGAAAGCGTATGCGCCATATGAACGTGCCTTTATCGTTTGCCTGACTCGAAAGCCGAGAATAATCGAACGGACGGGCGAATAATGTCCGAACAAAAAAATTTTCGGCTAGACTGCCGCGGGCGGCGCGAAGTATGACGTCCGTATGTCATGTCTCTTAGCAAAAACGCTTATTTGAACTCTGCGTTCTGGCATGGTAAAACTCTATGCCGCTCGAAATTCGAAGCGCATCTTCAACGAAATTCGTCTCAATAGGGATTCTGGAAAAATGGCAACAGGTACTGTGAAGTGGTTCAACGATGCAAAGGGTTTTGGTTTCATCACGCCGGACGACGGCGGTGAAGACCTGTTTGCACATTTCTCCGAAATCCAATCCAAGGGTTTCAAGTCGCTCCAGGAGAACCAGAAGGTGAGCTTCGAAGTCAAGCAAGGCCCGAAGGGCAAGCAAGCTTCGACGATCCAGCCGCTGTAAATTCAGCGCTGTCGCCTCAGGCACAAAACGGCCCGTATGGGCCGTTTTGCATTGGCGCGCACCAAACGCCCGTCATATATCATCTACCGGATGGTCGGATTTTCAGCAGTGACGGCGTCTTCGGCCGATTAAATAAATCAGTAGAATAAATACTGTATTTTTTCAGTCTCGCGGTCATTCGCGACAACGCGAAATTATTTCCTCTGATTCATGTGAACCCGGCAAGCAAGCGGAAAAAACGCCGCCCGCTCGTGCGGCACAAAACAAAAGCATTGCTCGTCTCGCTCTGGATTCTGACTTGCGATGTGCACGCGCAATCGTTCGCGACCAATCAGAAAGCCGCGCGCTTCGTCTCGCAAGTCGTGATGAACGACTTCCACACGGCGCAGGCGGGCGGCGGTTATGTCTTTTCCTACGATAGCCAGGAAACGGAAGCGTCCCTGTCCGCCCGGCTCGACCGCTGGCTCTCGGGCACGGAACCGCAGGCGATCGTCATGGAGCCCGCTGAGAAGCAGGCGCTTTTCGGTTTCTACTGGGCCGCGAGCATGATGCCTGCGAATTCGCCGTGCTTTCGCGACATCGCCGATCCGTCCTGTGGCAAGGAATTATCGAAGTGGATGGCGCGCGAGTTGGACGACGATCCGCGCTTCATCCGGGCCTACGAATCCGCGAAAGAACCGCTCGGCCTGCCGCCAATCGAGCGCAACGCGCACTGAGCGCCGGGCGGGCGCGATGCGCTTCGCCCCGCTCATTCAGCCGGAACGATGCGGTTCGAACGTGCCTGACCGACGAACGCTTCTGCACATCTTCATCGCGTAACCCGTGCAGCAGCACGATCTTCGCCGCGATACTCGCGAGCAGCGAAAGCGCGCCGATGGTCTCGAGCAAGGCGGGAATCATGATGGTCTCCCTTTACGTCGGCGCACCGGTCAGCGGTGCGAAAGCATCGGCCCGTAAGTCTTCACGAAAAAGGCAATCGTGATGGCGGCACTGACGACCAGCGTACCCGCGCGGATCCAGTGCGGCGGCGCGCGCCGGCCGATTTGCGCGCCGCTGTAACCGCCCGCGATCGCCGCGAGGAGCATCGCGATCGTCTCGGGCCAGCGCACCGCCTGCGCTGCCGCGAAAGTCAGCACGGCCACCGAATTCGCTGCGCTCACAAGCAACGTGCGCGGCGCATTCAGGCTCTTCAGGTCGCGCGAATCGAGCAGTCCCCAAACCGCCATCATCATGATCCCGACCGCGCCGCCGAAGTAGCCGCCATACACGCCGAGCGCGAACTGGAGCGACAGAACCGACGCCGCGCCGATATGCCAGCGCCGCCGCAGCGTCTCGCCGAGCTTGCGGCCGAACGCAAGCGTGACGCTCGCGCACAGAAGCAGCCACGGCAACACGAAGGAAAATGTCCTGGACGACGTGGACAGCAGCAGCGCCGCGCCGACGAAACCGCCGACGAGCGTCGTCACGAGCATTCTGCGGATCGATACCGAGCCGACCGGGCCGAGTCCTTCGCGATACGCCCACGCGCTCACCACGCCGCCCGGAAAGAGCGCAACCGTGCTCGATGCGTTCGCCTGAACCGGTGGCAAGCCCGCTGCGATCATCGCGGGGAGGCTGACGAACGAGCCGCCGCCGGCCAGCGCGTTCATCGCACCCGCAAGAAAACCGGCGCCTGTGACGAGAAGAAAGGGTTCCATGCGACAGATGCTAACGACGCTGCCCGCCGCTTACAATCTGGCATTTCCAATGCGAGGCTTCGGTTGATCCGAAGGATGCGCGATGCGTTTCGATCTGACCGACATGCGGCTTTTCCTGACCGTGATCGAGCGCGGCAGCATCACGGCGGGCGCGCAGGCCATGCACCTCGCGCTGGCATCGGCGAGCGAGCGCATCGCGGGAATGGAGGCGGCTCTCGGCGCGCCGCTGCTGGAGCGCAACCGGCGCGGCGTGCAAGCCACCGCCGCCGGCGATGCCTTCGTGCGCCACGCGCGCGCGATTCTCGGCCAGGTCGAGCAGATGCGCGGCGAACTCCGCTCGTTCGCGACCGGTCTGAAAGGCCGCATCCGGATGATGTCGAACACGGCGGCGCTGGCCGCCTTCCTGCCGCCGCGCCTTTCGCGTTTTCTTGCTGCGTACCCGGATCTGTCGATCGATCTCGACGAACGTCCGAGCGTCGACATCGTGCAGGCGCTCGCGGAAAGCCGCGCGGATCTCGGCGTCGTTTCGGATACCGCCGATCTCGGACGGCTGGAGACGCATGTGCTCGCGCAGGATCAACTGGTGGTCGTCGCCAACCGCGCGCACCGGATTGCGGGAGCGAGTGCGGTGGCGTTTGCGGAGATTGTCGGCGAGGCGTTCGTCGGGCTGTCGGATGCCGCGCTCGAATTGCATCTGGCCGAGCGCGCATCGCGGCTCGGCAAGCAGATCAGCTATCGCATCCGCATGCGCAGTGTCGACAATGTCGGCATGCTCGTCGAGGCGGGCATCGGGCTCGCGATTTTGTCCGAGGCATCGGCGCGCATGCTGGAGCGGCCCGCGCTCGCTGTCGTGCCGCTCTCCGAGCCGTGGGCCGCGCGCCGCCTGCATCTGTGCACCCGCGACTTTCGCGCGCTCACGCCGCACGCGCGCCTGCTCGCGGATACGTTGATGGACGGCGCCGCCGCGAGCTAGAACGGCCGCCCGACGATGAACGGATCGACCGCGCCGATAGCCTTCAGATCGCGATTCGCATACGGCAGCTTGTGCAGCACATAGCGCAACGCATTGAGCCGCGCGCGCTTCTTGCAATCGGAGCGCACGACAGTCCACGGCGTATCGGCGCTGTCGGTATGCGCGAACATGGCTTCCTTGGCGTCGGTGTAAGCGTCCCACTTGTCGAGCGACGCGAGATCGACCGGACTCAGCTTCCATTGCTTGAGCGGATGAATCTCACGCTCCTTGAAGCGGCGGCGCTGTTCCGCCCGGCTCACCGAAAACCAGAGCTTGATGACGTGCGTGCCGCTTTGCGAAAGATGCCGCTCGAACGCGGGCACCTGCTGCATGAAGTCGTCGTATTCGCGCTGCGTGCAGAAGCCCATCACGCGCTCGACGCCCGCGCGGTTGTACCAGGAGCGGTCGAAGAGCACGATTTCGCCCGCCGTAGGCAAGTGTTCGACGTAGCGCTGGAAATACCATTGACCGCGCTCGCGCTCCGACGGTTTTTCCAGCGCGACCACGCGCGCGCCGCGTGGATTCAGATGCTCCATGAAGCGTTTGATGGTGCCGCCCTTGCCCGCCGCGTCTCGCCCTTCGAAGAGAATCATGACGCGCTGGCCGGTGTCGCGCACCCACGCCTGCAACTTCAACAACTCCACCTGAAGCCGATACTTCTGCTTCTCGTACGCGCGCCGCGACATCAGATTCCGGTACGGATAGCCGCCATCGCGCCACGACGCCGACAGTTCGTCGTCGGGATGGACAGCGGCGTTGCCGGTTCGCAGCATGGCGTCGCCATCGAAGAGATGGGTGCGCAGGGCCGACACTTCATCCGGCGACATACCGCCGATCAGGGTTCTGACGGTATCCACGAGCGATTCCGCCTGTGCGCCGTCTTGCGAGTCGAATCGCTTCAGGATGTCATCCAGGCTATTCGTCAGCAGGCCGTGCGCCGCTTCGACCGCGCGGCCCGTTTCTTCCTGTTCGATGGAAAGCGGTTTCGTTCGTGCTGCGACGTCGCCATCGCTCGATTCAGCAGTGTTACCTGGCGATATCAACTTCATTCCTTCCTCAAGGTTGTTGCTCCGATGTCTCTGTCTCTCACGCCGCCTCGTCTTCAAGCGGCTTCGTGCGCCTTTCTCAGAACCGCGTAAAGCTTGTCCTTCAGCAGCAGCTTTTCTTTCTTCAGCGATTCGATGGCGAAGGTATCCGCGGGCGTCACACCCGTCTCCATGTTGTGGATCTGGTGGTCGAGTTCGTTGTGACGCTCGAAGAGCCGGGAGAAGTGGCTGTCCTCGGTCTTCAGACGCGAGATGAGATCGCGATACTCGGGAAACATGCTTGATCCTCCGGTCGTTGAAAATGAGTCGTTCGAAGTACATATTACCGAGCGGACGAACCCTTTTCTTAGACGAATATCAATCGACGGCGCGTTACAGCGTCGCAGATCGCGTTCGAATGCACTTAGGCAAAACCATCTTCCTATCGGGTATCTTCCTTGCACACAATGTTGGCGCTGGCCGGGCATTTGCGCGGCCGGCCGAACCAAGGAGGCCGTCATGAAGAAAGACCGCAATCGCGCGCCGGGGCGCGTCCTGCACATTGCGTTGATCGCCGGCGCTGCTGGTCTGTGCGTTGCCACGACAGCCCACGCGGATAGCCAGGCCGCAAAGAAGATGGGACAGATGGGCGTCATCAATCAGACATTGCAGCCGAAGCCCCTGAAACCGGCGACGCCCAACACGCCCAATGCCGCGACCACCACGCCGAACTACAACGCGAACTCGAACTACAACCCCAATGCCGGCAACACCGCCAACGGCGCCGTGCCCGGAACGCCGGGCGCCGCGGGCACGCCCCCGCGAAAGTAGCTGCACTTTCACCCCATTCGGGCCGCGCGCTGCATCGCGCCGCGGCCTGACTCTCCCTCTTTCGACAACGACGAACGCGCGCGCGTGCACGCGCACATTCGCGCACGTCCGATCTTTTATACTTGGCTCACGGCCCAGCGTCCAATGCGCACATTCCTGAGTCCATGAAAAAGATCAAGCCCGGTCTCGTGCTCGAACTCGTCGCCAATCTGCTGCTTCCGTGGCTTGCGTATCGGCTGGCGCTGCCGTATTGGGGCGATGTCGGCGCGCTCTACGCATCGGCCGCGCCGCCGCTCGTGTGGAGCATCGTCGAATTCGCGCGCTCGCGCCGCGTCGATGCGCTCTCCGCGCTGGTGCTGTTCGGCATCGCGCTGTCCATCGTGATGCTCGCGATGGGCGGCAGCCCGCGCATTCTGCTCGTGCGCGAATCGCTCGCGGCGGGCGCGACGGGCATCGTCTTTCTGATCTCGCTTTTTTTCGAGCGCCCACTCATCTTCTATCTCGCCCGCGCCACCGTCACGCGCGAGCAGGAAAACGGCGCCGAGCGCTTCGAGGCGTACTGGAGCGAAAGCGCTTCGCTGCGCCTGTCGTTGCGGCTCATGACGCTCGTGTGGGGCGTCGGACTTTCGCTCGAAACCGTACTGCGCTTCTGGTTCGCGTGGACGTGGCCCGTCGAGCGCTATCTTGTCGTGTCGCCGGTCGTGAGCTACGTGATCTACGGCGGCTTGCTCGCGTGGACGTTCTGGTTTCGCGCGCGGCTCATCCAGCGGCAGGGCGAAAACACTTCATCGCGAGACGGTCTCCTCGGCTAAATCAGGCGAGCGGCGCGCACGTCGCACTGGCGATGTGATCCGCGATCGCCGCATTCACCGCGCTTGCATGCGTGAGCGGACCCATGTGTCCCGCATCGGGCACGACGATCAGCTTCGCCGCCGGCATCAGATCGGGCAAGGTTTCCGCGATCAGGCGCGTCGGCGCGGGTGCGTGCTCGCCGCGCATCACGAGCGTGGGAATGCGCAGCTTCGCATACGCGCTCGCCGGCGTGGGCTCGTGGATCAGCGCGCGAAAATCGAGTGGCGCTTTCGGCACCCAGCGTGTGAGCATCGCCTGCACGGACGGCCGTAACGCGGACCACGCGCCGTGCCCGCCCCAATAGTCGACGAACGAACGGGCCGCGCCGCGCAGATCGCCCGCGACGACGCCCTCGGCGGTGCGCGCCGCGATCGTGAGAATCTCGGCGAACTCCGTTGCGCCGCGCGCGCCCATGCCCTTCAGCAGATGAAACGCCGATGGCTCGTAAAGCGTGATGCTCGCGACGCCGTACGGCCGCTCGAGCGCCGCGCGCAAAGCGACGCCGCCGCCATACGAATGCCCGACGAGATGCACCTTGCCGCGCTGGCGATCGATGATCTCGACCGTGCGTGCCGCTTCGTCCGCGAGCGTGAATGCCCGCTCGCCGCTCCACGGGCCGACGCTGTCGCAACCATAATGCTCGGGCGCGATCAGCGTATAGCGCGGATTGTCCGTATCGGGTGAATTGAGCCCGTCGAGCATTTCGCCGAGCTGACGCCATTGATTCGCGCCCGCGCCCGAGCAATGCAGCGCGATGACCGGCGCGGCGGTACGTTCGTCGTTTGAAGCTGTCATCGTTCGTTCTCGCTTGGTGAAAGGTCAGGCGTCGGCATCGCACGCGCGCATGCGGCGCTCCAGTTCGCCGATATCCACGCACGATGCGAGATAGGCATCGCGGCGGCTATGCTCGGCTTGATCCAGCAACATCCCGGTCCAGCGGATCAGATGCGGCACCATGATGTCTCTTCCGATATTGATTAGGTATCCCAACATAATTTGCTCCACTTTCGCCGACGGGTCCTGTCATGAAATGCCGGCAGAGCGATCGTGTAAAACCGGTGAATCCGAGGGTCGCTAAGTCGGCGGGTGCCGGCATGCAATGCAGGCACCGTGCCAGTTTCGCGAAACCTCGTGCTGCAAGGCCTGAAGCGAATCCAGCGGCGCGCCGGACGACACGAATGTCGGGCGCGGGCCAACGCTTCCCGTTCCGTCAGTCGGCGGACGTCGAACAGGTCGCCGGAGCTTGCCGGAAACGGCTCCTTGCGTGAGATACGGCGAAAACCGCGAAAATATTCCCGTCGCGCGGGGTCAAGCTTGGGCGTCGCCGCGCCGTAAACGGGTCTGATAGCCGCGCTTGCCCGTCGATCGGCCTCCTGCGGACGGCGCGATAAGATACGGCAGCGTTCGACCTTTGCGTCCTGCCATCGCTCATTCGGAGACAAACGGCGTGCACAGTCGCCATTCGCTCACTTTCAGGATGACGTTGTTCATCGTCGTCGTCTGCGTGCTTCTGGTCGGCACCGATCTCTGGCGCAGCGTCGCGGCGCGCCGCGTGCAGCTCGACGAGATGACGACGGCGACGTCCAACCTCGCGCGCGCGATGGCGCAGCATGCGAACGACACCTTCAAGGAAGCCGATACCACGCTCATCGGCATGGTGGAGCGCGTCGAGGAAGACGGCACGTCGCCGGAGGCGCTCGCGCGTCTGCACCGCTCGCTCGTGTCGCGCGTCGAGCAATTGCCCCAGTTGAACGGGCTTTTCATCTACGACAAGAACGGCGCCTGGATCGTCAACTCGCAAGCGAAGCTGGAATCGCGCTTCAATAACTCGGATCGCGAGTACTTCGAATATCACCGCACGCATACCGATCAGACTTCGCATATCGGGCCGCCGGTCAGGAGCCGCTCGACGGGCAAGTGGATCGTGCCGGTATCGCGCCGCATCGATGCGCCGGATGGCAGCTTCGCGGGCGTCGCGCTCGCCACCATCGACATCGACTTCTTCTCGCGTTTCTACGACAGCCTCGACCTCGGTCAGTCGGGCGCGGCGGTGCTCGTCCTGAATTCCGGCGTGATGGTCGTGCGCCGTCCGTTCGAGGAGCGCTTCGTCGGCAAAAATGTGAACGACACCGCGCTTTACCGATCGCATATCGAACAGGGGCGCTCGGGCGTGTTCACGACGCGCTCGTCGCAGGATCACATCACGCGTCTGAACAGCCTGCGGGAATTGCAGGACTATCCGCTCTTCGTCGCGGCGGCGCTCGCGGAAGACGAGATCCTCGCGCCGTGGTGGCGCGACACGCTCTGGCATGCCTCGGTGACGACCGTGCTTGCGCTCGTCATCGCGATGTTCGGCGCGCGGCTCGTGCGTCAGGTGACCGCGCGCACGCGTATCGAGCAGGCGCTCGCGCGCAGCCTCCAGACGACTCAGACCGTGCTCGACACCGCGATCAGCCCGATCATCACCGTCGATGAACGCGGCGCGATCCGCTCGTTCAACCTGGCGGGGGAGAAGGTATTCGGCTACAAGGCGAGCGAGGTCATCGGCCAGAACATCCGCATGCTGGTGCCACCGCCGCATCTGGATGCGTATAACGAATACATCATGCAATTCAAAGGCGATCACGGCGTCGCGACCGCCGATTGTGAACTCGCCGGGCAGCGCAAGGACGGCACATCGTTTCCCGCGCATGTCTCCACGGGCGCGATGCGTCTCGATGGCGCTCTGCATTTTGTATCTGTAATTACGGATATTTCCCGGCAGCGGAAGGAGCGCAGCGAGCTGGCGCACGCGCGCGACCAGTTGCTGCTCGCCGCGGACATCGCCGAACTGGGAATCTGGTCGTGGGATATTGCGACGGGCAAGCTGCACTGGAACGCGCGTATGTTCGAGCTCTATCAATATCCGCCCGCAATGCTCGACAACGGCCTGCATTTCGAGCATTGGCGTCTGCGCCTGCATCCCGAGGATCACGACACGATCATGGCGAATCTGCACGCGGCGGTTGCGGGACGCATCGACTCGCTAGCGCCGTTTCGCATCGTGCTGCCCGACGGCACCACGCGACGCATTCAGAGCGGCCTGCGCATCCAGCGCAACGCGAACGGCACGCCCGTTGTGATGACCGGCGTAAACTACGACGTCACCGATCAATACGAGCTGGAGTTCCACCTGCGCAACGCGAAGGAACAAGCGGATGCAGCGAGCGCGGCGAAATCGTCGTTTCTCGCTAACATGAGCCACGAAATCCGCACGCCGATGAACGCCGTGCTCGGCATGCTGCATCTCGTGCAGCTCACGGCGCTCAACGCGCGTCAGCAGGACTACGTGACCAAGGCCGAAACCGCGGCGAAGTCGCTGCTGAATCTGCTCAACGATATTCTCGACTATTCGAAGATCGAGGCGGGCAAACTGCAACTCGACAGCCATCCGTTCGAGCCGGAAAAGCTGATGGAAGAACTCGGCATCGTGCTTTCGGGCAATCAGGGCACGAAGGACGTGGAAGTGCTGTTCGATCTCGATCCGACCCTGCCGGCGATGCTCGTCGGCGACAGCTTCCGGCTTCAGCAGGTGCTCATCAATCTCGCGGGTAACGCGCTCAAGTTCACGTCGGCGGGGCAGATCGTCGTGAGCGTGCATCGGCGCGATGACGCGCATGACGATGCCACCGGCGATGCCGTGCGCGTGCGTATCGCGGTGAGCGACAGCGGCATCGGTATCAGCGAGGAACAACTCGAACGCATCTTCGAAGGCTTCACGCAGGCGGAAGCATCGACCTCGCGCCGTTACGGCGGCTCGGGACTCGGGCTCGTCATCAGCAAGCGTCTCGTCGCGATGATGGGCGGTCAGCTCGAAGTCGAAAGCCGCGTGGGCGAAGGCAGCCGCTTCTGGTTCGATATCACGCTCGGCGTGCAAACGACGGGCCTGCTCGTGCGTGACGATAGCGCAATCCTCGAACGCGGCGCGCGCATTCTCATCGCCGACGACAATGCGATCGCGGGCGAGATCATGTCGCGCACGGTGCGCTCGCTCGGCTGGCACGCGGACGTCGTGACGAGCGGCACGGAGGCGGTCCAACGCATCCTCGACGCTGCGCTGAACGATGCGCCCTACGACATCGCCCTGCTCGACTGGCGCATGCCGGGACTCGATGGCCTAAATACCGCAAAACGAATCAGCACGATGACGGGCCGCGCTACGCCGCCTCTCGTGCTGCTCGTCACCGCGTTCGGCCGCGAAGTGCTGAGAGAGTCGCAGGAAGGCGGCGCCGCGCCCTTCGCTGGTTTTCTCACCAAGCCCGTGATACCAAAGCAACTCGCCGCCGCGATCCGTGCAGCGTTGCCTCGTGGTATCGAAACGATGCCGCCCGATGCGCCGCCCGCGACGAACACCATGCGCCGCCTTGCAGGGCTCTCGTTACTCGTGGTCGAGGACAATGCGCTCAATCGACAGGTCGCCGAGGGCCTGCTGCTCGCGGAAGGCGCTTCCGTGACGCTCGCGCAGAGCGGCCGTGAAGGCGTCGATCGCGTCGTGGCCGCGAACATGCACTTCGATGCCGTGCTCATGGACGTGCAAATGCCCGATCTCGACGGACTCGAGGCGACGCGCCTCATTCGCGCGGACGGCCGTTTCGCCGCGTTGCCGATCATCGCGATGACGGCCAATGCATCCGGCGCGGATCGCGACGCGTGTATTCAGGCTGGCATGAATGAACACGTGGGCAAGCCGATCGATGTCGAACGGCTTGTTGCCGTGCTGCGCACACATGCAGGACACACGCCGATAACGTCGGATGCACAGCACGCGGTTGCGGATGAACATGAGTCGATCATCGAGCCGCGCGATTCGATCGTCGCGCGCTTCGGCGGTAACGTCGAGCTGATCCGCAAGTCGATCGACGGCTTCGGTGCACAGACCGCGCAACAACTGGCGCTGCTTGCCTCGGTGCTCGCAGCGCATGACACGCAAGACGCCGCATCGATACTGCATACGATAAAGGGCAGCGCGGGCACGATCGGCGCTGCATCGCTCGCAACACTCGCAAGCACGCTTGAGACCGATGCACAACTTCTGGATTCCGCGCGCGCAGAACTGCCGCGCATGCAGCGATTGCTTGCATTGAGCGTAGCGCAACTCGTCGATGCATTCGGGCTGCCGCAATCGCCCGCGGAACATGCAACGAACGCATCATCGCTCGAAGACGATGAGTGGCGTGCGCGTCTCGCTGCTATCGTCGAATTGCTCGATGCATCCAATCTGCAAGCGATCGGGCTCTCAGAGAATCTGTCGGCGCATGCGCCGAATGTGCATCGCGAAGACTTCGAGCAGTTTCTCGCGCGTGTGCGCGCACTCGATTTCGCGCGCGCTTCGGAAATCGCGCGCGATATGCTCGAGCAGGTTTGAGAGCGACGAGACGTTACGAGCTAGCGGCCTCGTCCGTCGCGAACGTATAGCGGAAAAGGATGGATGTTCGTGCCGCCCGACGATTCCAGCAGCGCGCGCAATTCTTCCCGCGCCTTGCGTGCCGAAGTCAGCGCGCCTTGCACGCGCGCCTGCAGCACGGCGGGTCTGGCCGGCTTTGCGATGACATCGGCCGCGCCTGCATCGAGCGTGCATTGCTCGGTTTCGACATCGCGCGCATCGCCCAGCACGATGATTGGCACGTGAGCGAGTTCCGACAACAACGCGCGCACGGCTGTGCAAGGGTCATCGCAGCAACGCGTATCCAGCACGATCGCATCGGGCTCTTTGCTTTGCGCGAGACGCAACGCCGCATCGCAATCTTTCACGAGGTCGAGTGCGCCGATAGCGTCAAGCGCATGACGATGCGCCTCGATCGTGTCGTTTCCAAGGATGCCAAATACGCGCACGCCCGTGGGTTTCGACGCCGCCGCCTTGCCCTCTTCGTGTCGACGCGCCAGCGCCTCCATCACGCGTTGCCGCAAACGAAGCTGTGCCCGCACGCGTGCTTGCAGGCGCGGCGCGACGAGCGGTTTGATCACGTAATCGGCTGCGCCTATGTTGAATGCGTCGACTTCGAGAGCGGGGGCATCGTGACTCGTGACGAAGATCACCGGCACGCGTGCGAGCTTTGTATCTCTCTTGAGGACCTCGCAGACGTCGAAGCCCGTCATGTTCGGCAGATTGGCGTCGAGAAGAATGAGATCAGGCGTCGACTCGCGCGCCAGCGCAAGCGCGGCCTCGCCGGTCGTGGCGAAGCGCTGGTTGGGGAATTCCGCGAGCATGCCCCCGATGACGCGAATCATCGCCGGATCGTCGTCGACGAGAAGCAAACGCGGCTGATACGTTGAAGCGGAGTTCTCTGCAGTATCCATGTTCGAACAGGTAATCATCAGACGATAAGCACTGGGTGAACTGTACGCCCGCAACGAGTGCGCGGCAAGTCCGAATTTAAATGAAGGTATTAATTATCTGATATTTCAGCGCTCGGAAATTTCGATTGTGCTGATAGTTGCAGCGCTGAACATATTCATAAGCGAATAAGTAATTTGTTCCTTGCCCTTGCCGGGCCGCTTTTTCAGGCCGCACAAGGGTTAGCCGATTAACGCACGCGCGTTCGATGGAATTTAGCACGGGCGTCTCGCAAAAAATGCTATGACGTTTTTAATCGATTCCGCCGATCAATGTAAACATTCAAAAACGGCTTATCGTTTGCGAGGCTTTTTAGTTTGCGGCATCCGGGCGCATACTCACTGACATATCTAAAAAAGCCGGGAAAAAGCCATGTACGGGGAAGCCAGAACGCTCTATTTCGTCGGTCGCGCGGTATCGGACGATCTGTCCGAGCGCTTGTGCGCTCGTGGCTGGACCATCGAGCGCATCGATCCCGCGAAGCCGCCCAAATCCGCCAAACACGGCAAACGTGCTGCGGCGGGTATCGTCGATCTCACATCCCGCGGCTTTGCCAAAGAAGCGGCCACACTCACCGGAATGCTCGCAAGTTATCAGATCGGCTGGGTGGCGACTGTCGATGCCGAGCATGTCGATAGCCCGGATATCTGCCGCCTGATTCGCGATTTCTGTTTCGACTACGTGACGGTGCCTTCCACCGCTGACCGCATCGTCGATGCAGTCGGACATGCATACGGCATGGTATCGCTGCACGACGCCGCAAGCGATCCGCGCAAGGAAGAATGCAAGGAAGGCAACATGGTCGGCTCTTGCGACGCAATGCAGGCGCTGTATCGCTCGATTCGCAAAGTCGCAATGACCGATGCGCCCGTTTTCATCTCCGGCGAATCGGGCACGGGCAAGGAACTCACGGCCGTCGCAATTCATGAGCGCTCAGTGCGGCGCGAGCAGCCATTTGTCGCGATCAACTGCGGGGCGATTCCGGCGCATTTGCTGCAATCCGAGCTCTTCGGTTATGAGCGCGGCGCGTTCACCGGCGCGAATCAACGCAAGATAGGCCGAGTGGAAGCCGCCGACGGCGGCACGCTCTTTCTCGATGAAATCGGTGATCTGCCGCTCGAAAGCCAGGCTAGCCTGCTGCGCTTTCTGCAGGAACGAAAGATCGAACGCCTCGGCGGACAAGGCTCGACCGATGTCGATGTGCGCATCATCTCGGCGACGCACGTCGATATGCAAACGGCAATGCTCGAAGGACGTTTCCGCGCGGACTTATACCATCGCCTGTGCGTGTTGCAGATCGACGAGCCGCCCCTGCGCGTGCGTGGCAAGGATATCGAAGTGCTTGCGAATCACATGCTCGATCGCTTCAGAAAGGACGCAAGCCGGAGGCTGCGCGGCTTCGCGCCATGCGCCATTGCAGCGCTGCATAACTACGGCTGGCCCGGCAATGTGCGCGAGTTGATCAATCGCGTGCGTCGCGCAATCGTCATGTCGGAAGGACGTCAGATTCTCGCAAGCGATCTCGAACTCGGCGAATATGCGGAAGCCGCACCGACGACGCTGGCGCAAGCACGCGAAGCGGCCGAGCGGCAAGCGATCGAAGTCGCGCTGTTGCGCCATCGCGGAAGGCTCGGCGAGGCCGCGGATGAATTGGGCATTTCGCGCGTCACCTTGTATCGCATGCTGACTGCTTATGGACTGCGCCCGAAAACGGAAAGACCGCTGGAGGCCTCGGGCGGATAGCGTCCGGAGTGCGTGAATCATGATTCGCTTAAGAACGCGTTAAGGAACCTTCATCGGCGCTTGCCACTCCAACCACCGCATCGTGAAAGCCTGAGGCGGCATTCGCGCAACATGCGCCGTTAGCCCCGTCACGCATTTCCTCTCGTAGCCCGCTGGCGTTCTCTCGCGCCGCCAGACCGCGCGCTACGCAGTCTCGTTTCATTCATATGCGCCCGCCCCAGGTGTCTCTGGCGCGCTCATATTGCGCTCATGCGCCATGCCATAACATCGACTCGCACGTTCAATGCGTCGCGAATGCATATTGGCGTGCCTAGCGAGTAACGTCGGATTGTCAGTCATGGTTTCGCATAACAACGCTTCTCTCGTTCGTCAATTCTCGAATTACGCAGTGCCCACCGTGCTCGCCGCATGGGTGTACTGCATGCACTCGGTCATCAGCGGCATTTTCATCGGACAGCATGTCGGCCCGGATGCGCTCGCCGCATTGAATCTGCTCGTCCCTTTGCTTTATCTGCCGTACGCATTCAGCGTGATGATCGGTGTGGGCGGCTCGACGCTCGTCTCCCGATTGCTCGGTGAGCGGCGCGAACGCGATGCCGCGGAAGCCTTTACACAAGCCCTCTGGCTGCTCGTGTTATGTGGCGTGACATTCGCACTGGCGATTCATTTTTATGCCGATACTTTCGTCCAATGGACAGGCGCGCGCGGTGAACTTGCGCGCCTCGCGAAAGACTTCCTGCATGCCTATGCGCCATTCGTTCTATTCCCGACCGCGTGCTATGCACTCGAACTGTTTTTGCGGATCGAAGGCGCGGCGAAGTTCGGGCTCGTCTGCCTGATCGCGGGCGGCATTGTCGATGTCGCCTTGACATGGTGGATGGTCGGCCATTTGCAATGGGGCATGCGCGGCGCAGCGCTCGCATCCGGCATTAGTCAGGCGCTCGCCTGCATGCCGATGCTCGCCTATCACTTTGTCAGGGCGCGGCACGTTCGGCCTGTCGCGCATGCCTTTGCGCGGCTCGACCACGCGTGGCGCATGGCGTATAACGGCGCGTCCGAGTTTCTTGGTGAGATCGCACCGAGCGTCACGCTGTTCGCATTCAATCACGCGATATTGCGCTGGCTCGGCGATACGGGTCTCGTTGCGTTCGCTGTCGTCGAATACATGACGATGATCGCGTCGGTCACGATGGTCGCGCTCGTGCAAAGCATGCAGCCGATCGTGAGTTTTCAGCGCGGCGCGGGCAATGCGCACGCCGTCTCGCGCGGCTTTTCTATCGGCATCATGGTCACAGCCGGCTTCGCGCTCGCCGCAGCCTTCGCCATTCTCACGCTCGCGCAACCGCTCGGCGCGCTCTTCGTGCCCGACAGTCCGGCAGCACAAGCACTGCTTCGCGATGCATTGCCGTGGTGCGCGCTCGCGTTCCTGCCCGCCGCGATCAATGTCGCGATCAGCGGGTATCTGACCGCGATCGAGGCGCCGCTTGCCTCGATGATCGTCGCCCTGTTGAGAAGCTGGTTGCTATTGTTATCGATGCTCTGGCTGCTCTCCGAGTGGTTCGGACCGCGCGGCATCTGGATGACGGTCGCCATGACGGAACTGGCGACGCTCGCCGTGAGCATTGTGCTGTATGTCAGGCGTGGCCGGCGATTCGATTTGCCCGCGCCCGCCACGGCAAATCAGGTGCTTTCGTAAGCGTTCGCGATCAAGCATCGCGCGTCAGATGAAAACGTCGATCGACCAATGCGAGCAGGCGTCTCGACAAGCGCGTCGCACGCCCTTGAATCAGCCGGTCCGACACGCGCGACAGGGCATAAGACACGACCAGCACCGCGATCAGCGTTGCGCCGAATAGCGCGAGCGACGTCTCTCCATTCTTCTGTCCGAAGGTGCGATCGAAGAAATGAAACGTCACGTAGACGCAGATGAAGTGCCAGAGATAAATGCCATAACTTTCGCGGCCGAGCGCGGCGGCCGCGCGCCGAACGAGCGTGCTGCGCGGCACTGCATGCTTGTTGTCGCGATCCCTGCGGGCTTGAAGCGAACACACGAACAAGAGAAACGCTACGGCACTGCATGCAGCGAACACGGGGGCGAGCGCGTGCGCCTTGTCGAGCCATACGCCTAGCGCAGCGGTCGCGAGCCCGAACCCCAGCGCAAGCGAAAAATACATCCACGATACGCGCTTCGTCACATCGGAAGCGCCGAGCAAATGCGAGCGAAACGCATACCACGCCCACATGCCGACGATGAAACACGGGCCTTGCACGGGCGGCCAGAAATAGCTGAACGTGTTGTTGGCGACATTGCAATCGAGCGTGCCGTTGCAATCGCTCATCGACATCACGGCATACGACACGCCGAGCAGCAATACCGTAGCCAGCAGCAGGCGCACGCGATTCATCGCCAGGACAAACAGAAGCGGCGCGATCATGTAGAAGAGCATTTCCACGCCAATAGACCATCCTCCCGGCACGACGTTATTGATCGCGGTCGGCGAAAGCGCGTGCAGAAACACCATGTTGAGCAGAACGTCCATCGGGCCGTGTGCGCCGAGAATCCATGCGCGGTCGATGCCCGATCGAGTCGCACCATAACTGATGAGGCCATAGACCGCGATCGCCGCGTAATACAACGGCGCGATGCGAAAGAAACGTTTGATATAGAAGCGCAGCGTGACATGACGCGCATCGGCGCAGCGCGCGTGATCCATTTCGAGCGTCATGAAGATCGTGATTGCGCTGATCACGAAGAAGAGCTGCACGCCGTATTGACCCATGCGCGCAATGAGCGACACGGCGCCCGGCAGATTGGGAAACTGAAACGACAGGTGTACTGCAACGACCCCGACGATCGCGAGCGCCCGGCCTGCGTCGAGCGCGGCAACACGTCCTTTATCCATCGATATTCTCCTCGCGGTTCATGCCGACCTACAAATAAGGCCGCGAGGCCCGTGGACAAATGCGCTTTCAGTGAAGTTCCGCCGAACGGCTCAATGAGCGGTAACTCTTACATCAGGAAACTTCATACACGTCTCGATACATTTCAGCGCTAGAGCGCGGGCGCGCCTTGCCTCAGGAAGCGCAGTATCCGGCTGACCACCGTGCCGGGCTGCTCCTGTTGCACCCAGTGACCGGCCCCTTCGATCAGATGCGTTGCGCGGAAATCGGTACAGGCGAGCACGCGCATCGCTTCGAAATCGCCCGGCCGCTGGTAATAGCCCCAGTCGCTTGCGCCCGCGATGAAGCATGACGGCACGTCGATCGTGCGTCCGGACCACGTCCGTAACGCAGCAGCAAAACGCGGATCGGTGCCGCAGCGATACCAGTTCAATCCGCCTTGAAATCCCGTGCGCGCGTATTCGCCGGCATAGATGTTTAAATCGCTATCGGACAGCCACGCGCAGGCCGCGAACTGATCGACGTCCGGCCTATGCTCCGCGACGGTCTGCGGCATCGTCGCGTCCGCGTTCATCACATAGTAAGTGGGCAGTATCGCCAGTTGATCGGCTGTGACGGATGCCAGCGGATGGGGATGATTTCCCGGCCAGTCTGCGCTCTTGACGTGGTAGTACGCACGCAGAAACGCTGCGAGCCCTTGCGGTGCGTGCCACATGTCATCGTTGGCCTGCGCGCCCGAGTAATACCATTGATAGTGCTTGCGCGGCGGATCGAGCGATGCAAGTCCCGCTATCGCTTCAGCCATAACCGATGAAGCCGTTTCCACGCGTGCGAGCTTTGCATCGTTCTTTGCAGTATTGAAGGCGAATGCGGGCGGCCCCGCGAAAGGCGCGCTCATCATCACGACCGATGCGAATATGTCTGGGCGAATCAATGCGCACCAGGCGGCGACTGGCGAGCCGAAGTCGTGACCGACCACCGATGCGACCCTGCGATAACCCAGCGCCGATACAAGACCCAGCACATCGCGCACGAGGTTCGGAAAGGTGAATTCGTCGAGATCGATATCGAAGGATGCAGCGCCGCCAACGGTGCGCCCATAACCTCGCTGATCCGGTGCCACGACATAGAGGCCCGCATCGGCGAGCGGCTTCATGACTTTGCGCCAGCTATAGGCAAGCTCTGGAAATCCGTGCAACAGCACGATGCAAGGCCGCTCGGGCGCATCGAATCCGGCTTCGAGCACATGCATCGACAGGCCATTGCCGTTGTCGATCATGCGCGCGCGAATGCCCTCCGGCAAAGGCAGATCCTTCAACGACTCGTTCATATACGTCTCCTTGCAAACGACTCATGCGTCGAGCAAAGCCGCGAAGCGATCCGCGAGCGTCGGGCGCGAGCGCATCGGCCAGATTGCGCTGAGTTCAAAGGGCGGCAGGTTATCGCCGTCGCGCACGTCGCAGAAGCGCACGCCGGCGAATTGCAGTGCCGTCACGGATTGCGGCAGCAGCGATGCACCACATCCCGCCGCGACGCAAGCCAGTACCGTCAGCGACCGATTCGCGTCCTGCACGACATTCGCCTCGCACCCCGCCTTACGAAAAGCACTCAGAATGCCCGCGCGGACGACCGGCAATTGATCGCTCGGAAACCAGACGAGGCCGGCATCGGATAGCTCTTTCAAACCGACTTTACCGTCAGCGCCGATAGAAAAAGACAACGGCAGCACGGCCAGCAGGCGCTCTCTGACAATCAGCTTCTCGCGCATGCGTCCACCCACGGCGACAGGCGTATGCAGCAAACCGATATCGATCGTGCCTTTCTCCAGCGCACTCGCCTGCTCCGCATTGCTCATTTCCCTGAGCATGAGTTCGACGTTAGGCACTTCTTCGCGCAGCGCAGCAATTGCGCGAGGCAAAAGGCTGAAAAGCGCCGCCGATGCAAAGCCGATCGTCAAACGCCCACCGCGTTGCGCACCGATTTCGCGTGCACGATGCGATGCGGCATCGATGCGCGCGACGCTCAATCGAATGTCCTCGACGATGGCGTCGCCCGCTGGCGTCAATTGCGCGCCGCGGCGTGTGCGCTCGAAGAGCTTCACGCCGAGGTCGCGTTCCATGCGTGAAAGCGCCTGACTCAAGGCGGGTTGCGCGATATCGAGTACTTCGGCCGCGCGCGTGACGCTGCCTGCATCCACGACTGCGAGAAAGTATTTGAGGTTGCGCGTCTCCATGTCTCGAGCATATCAAAATGCTATGAAAGATGAACGTATCCATAGTATGCGAGACCGGCATTCGTTTCTAGAATGCAGTGGCATATTGAACAAGAACCGGCTACCGCCAACAGGAGACACAAGATGAATTGGTACCGTGAGATTTCCACGGCGGAAAAACGCACGCTATGCGGATGTTTTGCCGGCTGGGCACTCGATGGCGTCGACACACAGGTATTCAGTCTCGTCATTCCGACACTTATCGCGACATGGGGCATCGGCAAAGGACAAGCGGGCTTGATCGGCGGGGCGACGCTCGTCGCGGGCGCATTGGGCGGGCTCTTTGCGGGCGTGCTTTCCGATCGCATCGGACGTGTGAAAGCCTTGCAGGTGACGGTTCTCTGGTTTTCGCTCTTCACGTTCCTCAGCGCATTCGCGCAAAATTTCGAGCAATTGCTCGTGCTGAAGTCGCTGCAAGGGCTAGGCTTCGGCGGCGAATGGACGGCGGGCGCGGTATTGCTGAGCGAGACCATACGCGCAAAACATCGCGGTAAGGCTATGGGCATCGTGCAAAGTGCATGGGGCTTCGGCTGGGCGGGCGCGGTATTGCTTTATACGATTGTGTTCTCGTGGGTTTCCCCCGATTGGGCCTGGCGTGTCCTGTTCGCCATCGGCCTGATCCCGGCGCTGCTCGTCATTTATATGCGCAGACATATCGAAGAGCCGCCACGCGAATCGAAAGTTGCTGAACAGGATCACGCCCAGCGTCAAGGTGCTTTCGCGATTCTCGCTGGCATCTTTCATCCTTCGGTGCTGCGCACGACGATCGTCGGCGGATTGATCGGACTTGGCGCGCATGGCGGATATCACGCCATCACCACATGGCTGCCGACTTACCTCAAAACCGAGCGCCATTTATCGGTGCTCGGCACAGGCGGTTATCTTTCGGTCGTGATCGCCGCGTTCATTATCGGATGCTTTGTCAGTGCCTGGCTGCAGGACAAGATCGGCCGCCGGAAGAATGTGATTCTGTTTGCGATCTGCTGCGCGATCACGGTGAATGTCTATGTCTTCCTGCCCATCGGCGATATCGGAATGCTGATTCTGAGCTTTCCGCTCGGACTGTTTTCCGCGGGCATTCCTGCGACGCTCGGCGCGCTTTTCAATGAACTCTATCCGCAAGGCGTGCGCGGCACGGGTGTCGGCTTCTGCTACAACTTCGGGCGCGTGGTGTCCGCCGTGTTCCCCGTGCTCGTCGGGCACATGGGCAATTCCATGCCGATCGGACAGGCGCTCGGCATCGATGCGGGCATCGCGTATGGACTCGTCGTCGTGGCTGCGTTGCTTTTGCCTGAAACGAAGGGGCGACGCATTGCCGCTGTACCCGGTCAAGCCGCGACGACTGAGCGCTCGCCTAAGCATGTCTGATACATCCATGACGCATTCACTTCACTCCACGCTCGTCGACGAGCATTGGCTCGAATCGACGCCCGCTTCAATCGAAACAATCGACAGTCACGCGCATGTGTTCGTGCGCGGCCTGCCGCTCGCGCCCCATCGCCGGCATGCACCCGATTACGACGCAACGCTCGATGCCTACGCCGAGCACTTGCGCATCAATGGCGTATCGCACGCCGTGCTTGTGCAGCCCAGCTTTCTCGGCACGGACAATTCGTTTTTTCTAGACGTGCTCAAGCGATATCCGCGACGATTTCGCGGCGTGGCCGTCATCGATCCGTCGATTGACGACGCCGAATTGCATCGGCTCGCGACGCTCGGTGTCGTTGGCATGCGGCTCAATCTTATCGGCGTCGCGTTGCCCGATCTGCGAGAAGCGCCTTGGCGCGCGTTGTTCGAGCGCATCAATGCACTAGGTTGGCATGTCGAGATTCATCGCGATGCTGTCGATCTGCCGATGCTCATCACACCGCTGCTCGAACAGGGCTGCACGATCGTAATCGATCACTTCGGCCGCCCCGATCCTGAATTCGGCGCGGACGATCCAGGCTTTCGCTATCTTCTGACGACGGCAAGAACCGGGCGTGTGTGGGTCAAGTTATCGGCCGCTTATCGCAGCGTGCACGGAGAAAACGGCACATCGCTCGGCATGACGCTCACGTCCGCCCTGCTCGATTCGTTCGGCGCGGCTCGGCTCGTGTGGGGCAGCGACTGGCCGCATACACAGCATCAAAGCCTGATCGACTACGGCACTTCACGCGATGCGCTCGACGACTGGATTCCGGACGCATCGCTGCGTACCATCGTGTTGCGCGATTCGGCGCGCGTCTTGTTCCGCTTCCAATGATCTTTGCGCGAGCGCTGAAGCGCATCGCGCGTTAGCATTGCAGACGCGGGCGCGCACCTGAGCGCCGAACATGAACTCTCTTTCCGGAACCGAAGCCATGACCACTCCCTCTTCCCGCCGCCGCGCGGCTTTCCGCGAACGGGTCAACGCGCGCAGTGCCCTGCTGCTGCCGGGTGCGTTCAACGCGATGAGCGCGCGTGTCGCCGCCGATCTCGGTTTCGAGGCGATCTATATCACCGGCGCGGGCGTGACCAACATGTCGCTCGGCATGCCGGACCTCGGCTTCGTCGGGCTGGCGGAAATCGCGGAGCATACGTCGCGCATTCGCGATGCAGTGGATCTGCCGCTGATCGTCGATGCGGACACGGGCTTCGGCAATGCACTCAACGTGCGTCACACGGTACGCACGCTCGAGCGTGCGGGCGCCGATGCGATTCAACTCGAAGATCAGGTAATGCCGAAGAAATGCGGCCATTTCGCGGGCAAAGCCGTGGTCTCGACGAATGAAATGGTGGGGAAGATACGCGCGGCAGTCGATGCGCGCGAAGACGATAACTTTCAGATCATCGCGCGCACCGATGCTTGCGCGGTCGAAGGCTTCGACGCGGCGATCGAGCGGGCCCGCGCATTCGTCGAAGCAGGCGCGGACATTCTCTTCGTCGAAGCTATCGAAACGCCGGAGCAAATCGCATCGCTGCCGAAGCTGCTCGATGCGCCGCAATTGATCAACATCGTGATCGGCGGCAAGACGCCGGTGACCGATCGCGCCGATCTCGAGCGTCTCGGTTTCAGTCTCGTGCTCTATGCGAATGCCGCATTGCAAAGCGCCGTGCGCGGCATGCAGACGGCGCTCGGCGCATTGAAATCGCAAGGACGGCTCGATGAAGATCCCGCTGTCGTTGCGCCTTTCGCGGAACGTCAACGGCTCGTGAACAAGCCGCTCTTCGACGAACTCGACCGCAAATACGCCGCAGATTGAATGCTGCGTTTTAGCGCGAGTACATTGCATTCCAGTCGGATTGCGATACGCGCGCGCCGCCCGATTGTGATGCGCCATTCGCCGCGCCGCCATAAGCCGTCGCGCCTTTGCGTGCGGCGAGTTTGGCTTCGGCTGCCTGGATCGCTTCGGGATAATGCGCCTGATCGCCGTCGCCCACGTGATAACCGACGCTCTGCAATGCCGCGAGCTCCGCACGCACCTGGGCGCGCGTGATCTGGCTTTGCGCGAACGAAGCAACGGGAATGACGAGAGCGGTGGCGACGAGTGCTGCGCGGATGATCGACTTCATGATGAAACTCCAGTGTGATGAGGTGCCTGGCTTCGAAGATCCTTCCGTTCGAAGCAGTGAGAGCAGTCTATGACGCTGGCGTTCGCGGGTTAACCCCTAGCACAGGAAAGCACCTTTCACTGAAACGCGCTGAATCGAGAATTTGCTATGCTGGCCGCCGGAATGAACGCAAATACGCAATGCGTTCAACTCATGGCGCAAAGCGCCCGTCAAACACTGGAGATACAGATGGCAAAAGGATATTGGGTCAGCGCGTACACGAAGGTCTTGAAGCCCGAGCAGCTTGCTGAATACGCAAAGATCGCAACGCAAGCCATTGCCGAAGGCGGAGGCCGTCCGCTCGTGCGCGGCGTCGCGTCGAAAGCGCAAGGCGAAGGTGTGCTCGAGCGCACCGTCGTCATCGAATACGATTCGCTCGATGCAGCCGTCGCCGCTTATAACAGCGCGACCTATCAGCATGCGCTGGAAGTGCTGGGCGATGCGGTCGTGCGCGATTTCCGCATCGTCGAAGGCGTCGCTTAATTCCGCTTCATCGGCCGATGTTCTCGGCGCTCAGGCGCCCACGGCATCGGCCAGTTCGTTCATGTCGTTCGCGACGACATCCCAATCGCTCTCGGCTTTCAGATCGACGGTCTGACCGGGACCGCGCTCATACGGACGCGCGATGAACGCCGTACGCAAGCCGCACTTTCCGGCTGCCGCGAGATCGTCGTTGTGCGCGGCGACGAGACATACTTCCTCCGGCTTCAGCATCAACACTTCCGCCGTGCGCAAATACGCTCGCGGATCAGGCTTATAGATCTGCGCGATCTCCGCGCCGAGAATCGCATCCCAGGGCAGACCGGCGCGCTTCGCCATATCCACCATCAGCCGGATGTTGCCGTTCGAAAGCGGCGCAATGATATGGCGCGCCTTGAGCTGCTGCAGACCCGTTACTGAATCTGGCCACGGATCGAGCCGATGCCACGCGAGATTCAACTCGTCCAACGACTCAGCGGGGACAGCTTTCGGATCGATGCCGAATTCCGGCAACAGGTCTACGAGATTTTCGCGGTGCAGCACATCGAGCCGTACGAACGGCCGCTCGCCGCTTATCACCTTGCGCATCGCGGGTACGTATCGGCTGCGCCATGCATCGGCGAATGCTTCGGGCTGGGCGTCGTTCGCGCCGTGGCGTTTTAAAAACGGTGCGGCTTCGCGCGCCACGCCACCACGCCAATCCACCACTGTGCCGAATACATCGAATACGAAAGCCTTTACGTTGTTCAACGTCACGCTGTTTCTCCCAACGAGTCATTCGTCTGATCGATTCACCGAAAGCCCATTTGTTCCTCGCGCGCAAGACTGATTGTCCATCGCAGGTGTACGCAACGAACTTCGAAAAGCCTAGATTACGATCCATCGGAGCCGTCGATCGGATCCGCAACAGACCCAAATCAATTTCTTTCGAGGTTCATCATGAGCAACGCGAACAAAGTCGCTATCGTAACCGGTGCATCACAAGGTATCGGCGCTGAAATCGTCAAGACATTCCTCGCGCAAGGTTATCGAGTCGTGGCGACCGCCCGGTCGATTCAACAGCCAGACGATCCGAATGTCGTCGCCGTCGCGGGCGATATCGGCGATCGCGCCACCGCGCAACGCGTCGTCGAGGCGGCGATCGCAAGATTCGGCCGCATCGATACGCTCGTCAACAATGCCGGCATCTTCATCGCCAAGCCGTTCACGCACTATACGCAGGAAGACTATGCCGCGGTCCTGAACGTGAATGTGAATGGCTTCTTCCATGTGACGCAACTGGTTATCGAGCAGATGGAGAAGAACAAGAGCGGGCATATCGTCAACATTACGACGACGCTCGTCGATCATGCGGTAAGCGGCGTGCCTTCGGTGCTCGCATCCTTGACGAAGGGCGGTCTGAATGCCGCGACGAAGTCGCTTGCAATCGAATATGCGAAGTCCGGCATTCGCGCGAATGCGGTGTCGCCCGGCATCATCAAGTCGCCGATGCACGCGCCCGAAACGCACGAGGCACTCGGCGCATTGCATCCGATGGGACAGATGGGCGAAATGAGCGACATCGCGAATGCCGTGCTGTATCTTGATTCCGCGCCGTTCGTGACGGGCGAGATCCTGCACGTCGACGGCGGTCAAAGCGCGGGACATTGATTCTCACTCAAGGAGATCGTCATGCCGATCGTTACGATACAGGTGACACGCGAAGGCAACACGCCCGGCACGAACGCCGTGACAGCCGAGGAAAAAAGGCAACTCATCAAGGGCGCGAGCCAGCTATTGCTCGACGTGTTGAACAAGCCTGTCGACACCACATTCGTCGTCATTCAGGAAGTGGATCTGGACAACTGGGGCGTAGGCGGCTTGACCGTGCCCGAATATCGACGGCAGAAGCAGGCGAAGGAAAGCTGACGCATCGATTTACCAGCATCGCCGCGTGAATAATCCTGGCGATGCTGGTTGTATCTTTATTGCCCTGGCGAATAGAGATCGAGCAGCTTCAACGTAACGCCATTGGTCCATCCGAAGCCATCCTGTAACGGATATTCGCCGCCGCCTCCGCCGCCCGTTCCGTTACCTTCCACGATGTACTTCTCCACGAGTTTCTGCTGCGTGTTGTAGACGTTATTCACGTCGGCGAGAAAACGCGTCCCGATCTGCTGCGCGAGATCGCTGCGGCCATAACGCTTCAATCCCTGCACTGCGATCCAGTGCAATGGAGCCCACCCATTCGGCGCATCCCATTGTTGGGTCGTGTTGTACGTGGTCGTCGTGAGTCCGCCGGGTTTCAGCAGAATCGATTCGACGGTTTCCGCGGTCTTGTGCGCGCGCTCCGGCCACGCCGCATTTGCGAAGAGCGGATAAAGCATCGCCGCCGATGGATTATTGCGCGGCTGCCCGAGCTTCCAGTCGTAATCGCCGTAGTATCCGTTCTTGTTCCAGAGATATTTGTTGATGGCGATCGCACGCTTGGCCGCGCGCCCGACAAACTCGCCGACACAACCAAAATCGCGCGTCTCGCCGCAACCGATCGCAATCGTCGTTTCGAGGTGGAACATCAGGCTATTCAGATCGACGGGAATGATGGATGTCGTGCGGATCGTCGCGAGCGTCATGTTATCGCCGAACCAGCGCGAACTGAAATCCCAGCCGCTCTCGGCCGCCGCACGCAGGTCACGATAGACTTCGTTCGCCGGACGATCCGCAACCAGTTTCGCTGTGGCTACGTCTTCCGAATAGGACTCATCGCGAGGGGTGTCCCGTTCATCCCAATAGCGATTAAGCACGGTCTTGTCCTGCAGCATGACGACGTTGCGCACTGCGCCGCCCGGCTGAAGCGTATCCGCGCCCTGCATCCAGTAGCTATATTCGCGGCGCAATTGCGGCAAATACTTCTGATAAACCCGCCCGCCTTCCTTATGCGCAGCGAGCGCGACCATGTAAGAAAAGAACGGCGGTTGCGATCGGCTCACGTAATAAGTGCGATTACCGTTCGGAATATGCCCGATCGTATCGATCAGATACGCGAAGTTATCGAGCATGTCGTCGACGAGATCCTCCCGGCCTGCTTCCTGAAGACCGAGCATCGTGAAATAGGTATCCCAGTAGTAGCCTTCGCGAAAGCGCCCGCCCGGCACGACGTATTGCTTGGGCATCGGAATCAGCGAACTATTGGCGGGCACGTTCGCGGTGGTCGTCAGACGCGTGAGCTCGGGCCAAAGCCAGTCGATATGCTCACGCAGCGACTGGTTCGGCGGCGGCGTGACGACCTGATCCGTCGGCGGCGTGAAGTATTGCGCGACGAAGGCCGCGAGCGAAAAGCCCGGCACCGACATCTGCTGATGATAGGCCTGCACAATCTGCGCGGGATCGATCTTGGGCACGGCATCGACGAAAGTCTTTTGGTCCGGGTAAATGTTCTGCGTCTGCACGGCGACGAAAAGATCGCCGTATAACTCGCTCGGCGGAGGCAGAAGCGTGTAGCCGGTTTGCGCGTCGGCAAAGGCGACATTGGCCGCCGCGCTCATGACGAGCCAGGCAGCGCTCAGCATTCCTCGTGCCTTGAACTGGAAGCGCCGCGACGCCTCGTGCGCCGCTCGACGCGATGACAGTGCGATCATGCTCACTCCTTCGAAGGGTGAATGAACCGGACTGGTCTCGCTCGTGCCGTTGTTGTTCTGATTGATTCACAGCACGGCGAAGCATCGCACGCTTGCACGATGGTGGCAACCCTCAGGCCACGACGAAAAAAGACTACTGAATCGCGAGCGCCTTGTGCGCTTCTGCCTGGAATTGCGTAGGCGTAACGCCGGTCTGCTTGCGAAAGTAGCGGCTGAAATACGCGATATCGGAAAAGCCCAATCCATGCGCGATCTGCTTGACCGACATGTTCGAATAGACGAGGTCGCGCTGTGCTTCGCGCAGCAGATGCTCATTGATCATTGCGAGCGGCGAACTCGATATCTCCTCGCGACAAACTCGCCCGAGCTGCGTGACGGTCATACCGAGCTTTTGCGCATAGAACTCCACCGGGCGGTGCTCGCGAAAATACGCGGCAACCAGTTCCCGGAAGCGCTTGATCTGCTGCGCGCGCCTTTCCGTCGATGCGACATGCGGTGCGGACGCGCTCTCGCACAACCGGACTGCGTGAATGAGAAGTGCGATCAATAGCGACATGCCCGCCGCCATGTGCCCGCGATTCGTCGCGCGGAATTCTTTCTCCAGCAATTCGAGGATCGGCACGAACGCGCTTTCCTTGACGGCCTGCGCACTCATCCGCGAAACCCCGGCGCGCTGCAACATCGAAACGAGACGCGGCGCCGCGATCGATGCCAGCGACTCGATCGATCTCTGCGCGACAGTGATGACGAGACCATCGATGTCCGGCGCGAAGTTGAATCCATGCACCGTTTGCGCGGGCAACATGATGACGCACGGCGGCTCGATATCGATCATGCTGTTCTCGATCAGCACTTGCCCGCCGCCGCCGCGAATGTACAGAAACTGCAAAAGCGCGTCGTGACGATGCGCATCGATATGCCAGTCGTTCGGCGCGCTGCGCTCGACGATCCATTCGAAGTTGAACGCGTCATACCACGGCGGACGCGCCGATTCTCCGTACAAGTTGTAGTTAGGGATTTTCCTCATGTCGTGCATCTCCTGATGCACAAATTGTCCTGTCGTCTGCTGCCTTTGTCCAATTTTTCCTGCAGGGCCGTGAATATACTTTTTTCACGGGCACGAATAACGGCGCCTTCATCGAACGGAATCAGGAGACAAGGATGACTAATCAGGTCGCGCGGGATCATACCGCGCAGCATTGGCTCAGACTCGAATCGAGCGTGTGCGCGGTGACGGGCGCGGCGGGCGGAATTGGCCGCGCCATAGCTTCGGCATTGGCGGATGCGGGCGCGCGCCTCGCGTTGCTCGATCGCGATGAGGCGGGTTGTAATGCTGCCGCGCAAGCATTGCGCGCTCGCGGTGTCGATGCCATCGCCATAACCTGCGATATCAGCGATGTGGCGAGCGTGAACCGCGCACGCGATCAGGTCGCGCGCACATACCGTCATGTCGATGTACTCGTCAACAATGCGGGCCTGTTGCGAGCGGGCGGCATCGAAGATATCGGCATCGATGCATGGAACGCGATGCTCTCCGTCAATCTCACTGGCTACATGCTATGCGCACAGGCATTCGGGCGCGGCATGCTTGCGCGCGGGACCGGAAGCATTGTGCATATCGCATCGGTGGCAGCGCATCATCCGCAGACGTGGAGCGGCGCATATAGCCCGAGCAAAGCGGGCATCGCAATGTTGTCGCGTCAGATCGCCGCCGAATGGGGCGCGCGGGGCGTGCGAAGCAATACCGTATGTCCCGGCATGATTCGCACGCCGCTTTCGAAGGCGTTCTATGAACAAGGCGATGTGGAAGCGCGCCGCAGTGCGATGACTGCGAGCCGGCGTATCGGCGAGCCTCGTGATATCGCCGAGGCCGTGGCATTTCTTGCAAGCCCACGAGCAGCCTATGTGAACGGTGCAGAGCTTTCGGTCGATGGCGGCCTCGAATGCATGTTGATGGACCTCGTTCCGCGTCCCGGCTTCGAAGCACCGCGTAACGCCTGAAACAAGGCGTTTCCTCTCACCGGTGCGCAACGCAACCCGGTTCAATCAAAGGACTGCACCATGACTACCGTAACGCGGTCGTCCGATCTCGCTTGCGACGTGCTCGTGATCGGTTCGGGCGCCGGCGGCCTTTCGACGGCCATTACAGCGAAGAAGCAAGGGCTCGACGTGATCGTCGTCGAGAAAGAGGAATACTTCGGCGGCACGACCGCGTTTTCGGGTGGCGTCTTGTGGATACCTGGAAATCGGCATGCAAAGGAAGCGGGTGTTCAGGATACGCGCGAGGCTGCCGTTCGGTATATGCGAGGCGAGACTGGCGCAATGTATGACGAAGCGGCCGTCGATGCGTTTCTGGACAACGGCCCGCGCATGATCGATTTCTTCGAGCGCGAGACCTCGGTCGCTTTCCTGCCAACGCTCTATCCTGACTATCATCCCGATGCGCCAGGCGGCGTCGACGTGGGACGTTCTGTCGTCGCGAAGCCATTCGATGCGCGCGCGCTCGGCAGAGATATCGTGCGCCTGCGTCCGCCTTTGAAGACGATCACCTTCATCGGCATGATGTTCAATTCATCGAGCGCCGACCTCAAGCATTTTTTCAACGCGACGAAATCGTTCGAATCCGCGTGGTATGTCGCGAAGCGCCTCGCGAGTCATCTCAGGAACTCGCTTTATACAAGCGCGGCGTGCAGATCACGAGCGGCAACGCCCTCGCCGCGCGTCTCGCCAAATCGGCGCTCGATCTCGGCATTCCGATTCATACCCGCACAGGCGCAGAGGAACTCATTACGGTAAAGGGCCGAGTATCCGGTGCAATCGTGATCGCGGATGGACGTGAGACGCGCATCACCGCGCGGCGCGGTGTCGTGCTCGCGTGCGGCGGTTTCTCGCACGATGTCGCGCGTATCGCAAAGGCGTATCCGCATGTGCGGCGCGGCGGCGAGCATGTATCGCCGGTTCCATCGGGCAATACCGGTGATGGCGCGCGCATGGCAGAGCGCGTCGGCGGACGAGTCGATATCCGCTATCCGCAGCCTGCCGCGTGGATGCCGGTCTCTCGTGTGCCGTTGAAAGGCGGCAAATACGGCGTGTTCCCGCATCTGCTCGATCGTTACAAGCCCGGCGTGATCGGCGTGACCCGCGCCGGCGTGCGCTTCACCAACGAATCGAATTCTTATCACGATGTCGGCGCGGCGATGATCGAGGCATGTCGCGATGAAAAAGAAACATCGATGTGGCTCATTTGCGATCACGCGACGATTCGCAAATATGGCCTTGGTTTTGCGAAGCCTGCGCCGATGCCGCTCAGCGCTCATCTGAAGAGCGGCTATCTGGTCAAAGGCCGCACGCTCGAAGAACTTGCAAGGCGCACAGGCATCAATGCGACCGCACTTGAGGAGACCGTGCGCGAATACAACCGCGACGCGCTTCAAGGCAAGGACACGGCTTTCGGGCGTGGCACCACTTCGTTCAACCGCTATCTCGGCGATCCTGCGCACAAGCCGAATCCCTGCGTCGCGCCCATCGGCGATGGTCCATATTACGCGCTCAAAGTCGTGATGGGCGATCTGGGCACCTTCGACGGCATCGCAACGAATCCGCACGGACAGGTTCTCAAGGACAACGAGCCCATTCCCGGCCTCTATGCCGTCGGCAACGACCGCGCGAGCATCATGGACGGCAATTATCCCGGCGCGGGCGTCACGCTCGGTCCAATCATGACCTTCGGTTATCTCACGGGATTGCATCTCGCCGGCCGCATCGATACACAAGCGCAGTCCAAGGAACTGAGGAGCGCAGCATGAGCAAGCCTTTCATCGATCATCGCATCTACACGATCAAGCCGCGCGGCATGGCGGAATTCATCGACGTATTCGATCGTCTCGCAATGCCCATTCAACTCAAGTATCTTGGCGCGCCCGTCGGCTTTTATATGAGCGATATCGGCGCGTTGAATCAGGTCGTGCATCTGTGGGGCTACGAAAGCATCGCGGACTACGACCAGCGGCGCACCGCACGCGACAACGATCCAGAATGGCCCGCTTATCTGCAGGCTTCGGCGCATCTCATCGTCGCGCAGGAAAGCCGCATTATCAGGCGCGTCGAGTTCAGGAGTCTTTCGCCTGCCGTGCGTTGATGCGCGGCATAGCGGCACGAAGAAGGCCGCACATTGCACTGATACATGAATGAATGGAGACATGAACGATATGGAAAAGAACCTTGGGACCATCGAGGTCCAGAGCTTCATCGACGGCGAACGCTTTTCGCCCTATCAATGGGTCATTCTGATCCTGTGCTTTCTGGTCGTCGCCGCCGATGGCTTCGACACCGCCGCGGTCGGTTTCATCGCGCCGTCGTTGATCGGTGACTGGGGCATCACGCGCGCCGCGCTGGGGCCGGTGATGAGTGCAGCGCTCGTCGGACTGGGTATTGGTGCGCTTGCAGCAGGACCAGCCGCCGATCGCATCGGACGCAAAGCAGTGCTCGCGCTCTCCGTGTTTTTCTTCGGCGTGTGGAGTCTCGCGTCGGCTCAAGCGAGCTCCGTCGAAACGCTGACTGCATGGCGCTTTCTCACCGGCCTCGGGCTCGGCGCGGCTATGCCCAACGCGGTTACGCTGATGTCCGAGTACGCGCCCTCGCGCATTCGTGCGGTCGTCGTGAATACGATGTTCTGCGGCTTTTCCGTGGGGCTTTCTATCGGCGGGCTTTGTGCCGCGTGGCTCATTCCGCATTTCGGCTGGCAAAGCGTGCTCGTCGCCGGAGGTCTCGGTCCTATCGTCCTCACGGTGCTGCTGCTCGTTCTGTTGCCGGAGTCCGCGCAATTCTTGGTCGTGAGAAAGCGTCCCGCGCAAAAGATCGCGCGTGTCCTGCGCCGCATCTCGAACGATCCACGCCTTGACGAAGATGCGCGCATCAGCTTCATCGCCGCCGATACGCGCGCCGGCAGTGCTGAAAAATCTTCGCTTGGAATCATCGTCTCGCGGCCTTATCGCTTCGGCACGTCGATGTTATGGCTCGCTTATTTCATGGGCCTGATGATCTTCTATCTGCTCACCAACTGGCTGCCCACGCTCTTCAAGGACGCTGGCTTTTCCGCCGAACGCGCCGCGCTCACGACGTCGCTCTTTCCGCTCGGCGGCATACTCGGCAACTTGTGTCTCGGCTGGGTGATGGACAAGGCGAACCCGCGACGCGTGAATGCATGCGCTTACGTGCTCGCGGCCGCGATGGTGTTGACGATCGGACGCGGCGTCGCGGACCAGTTCTGGCTTGCCGTGCTGATCTTTCTCACGGGCACGGCCGTGACGAGCGCGGTCACGTCGATGTCGGCGCTCGCAGCGTCGTTCTATCCGACACGAAGCCGCGCGACGGGCGTCGCATGGATGCTCGGCATCGGACGCATGGGCGCCGTTGCGGGTGCAATGACCGGTGGCCTGCTGATGAGCATGGGTCTGCAGTTCGGCGCTGTTTTCACATTGCTCGCGATTCCTGCGTTCATCGCCGCGTTTGCATTGGGTGCGTTGAGCAGGCATGAAGCGTCGCCTGAATCGCGCCAGGTCCATCAATCCGCGCACGTGCCTACCGAGTGATATCAGATGCAAGCGCGACAACATTGACGATGCCGTGCCGCGCCATCTTCTTATAAGGACAAAAGCGCTCGGTGTTGCGCACGAGTTCCTCCGCGACCATGCGTTCGACGCCAGGCATATGCACGCGCGTGTGTGCAGTGAGCACGAAGAGTCCGTCCATCGGATCGCGGGCGAACTCAACGGTGACGGACACGCTGGCCGCCTCTGTGACGATGCCGGCGCGCGCCGCCAGCAATACCATTGCGCCATGAAAGCACGCGGCATAAGCGGCAGCGAACAACTGCTCCGGGTTCGTGCCGCCGCCGGAACCGCCGAGCGCTTCGGGCATGCGCAGATTCAGGCCGAGATTGCCGTCGTCGGAACGCGCCACCCCCGAAGCGCGGCCATGTTCCGCATCGCCGCCCGTCACCGTGACGGTCGTCGAATACAACGCTTGTACATCATGGCCCCGATACCTGTCGAGCAAGCCGAGGGGCGGCGGAATGAGCGGCGCCATGACGAAACGGTCGCCTAGTGCGCGGCTGGTGAGTGGTTCTGGCTTTGCCTGAACCATGCATCGAAGTTCGCCGCACCGAGATGCGCGTGCGCGCCCGGCAGCAGCGTATCCGCGGCGAGCTGTGCGCCGAAGTAGAGCGTGCTTTCATCGGCGATGACGTTGCGTGCATCGCCGGTCGCCTTGAAATAGCGCTGCATCAGATCGCAAAGGCGCGACTTCTCCGGACCTGCGATTTCCACAACGCCGTTCATCGGCGCATCGACCGCGCAATCGGCGACGGCATTCGCGACATCGTCCGAAGCGATTGGCTGAATGTATGCGTCCGACAAATGCACCGTATCTTCATTGGCGCACGCTTGCGCTATAGCACCGAGGAACTCGAAGAACTGCGTCGCCTGAACGATCGTGTACGGCACGCCCGATTCGCGTATCAGCTTTTCCTGCGCGATCTTGCCGCGAAAATAGCCGCTTTGCGCGAGGCGATCCGTGCCGACGACCGATAGCGCCACATGATGCGCGACGCCCGCCGCTTTCTCCGCTGCGAAGAGATTGCGTCCGGATGTCTCAAAGAATTCGAGCACGGCCTTGTCTTCGAATGAAGGCGAGTTGGCGACGTCGACTACCACGCGTGCGTCCTTTAGCGCTTCATCGAGGCCCTCCCCCGTTATCGTATCCACGCCCGATTTCGGCGATGCCGCGATAACATCGTGGCCGCGCGCTCGCAAGTTCTTCACGACCTTACTGCCGATAAGTCCGCTTCCGCCTATCACTACGATCTTCATGATTGCCTCCGTTGAACCGATGCGCCGAACATGCTGCACGTGAGGCATGGTAGACGCGCGAGTTTGCATGCGGTAGCCCCGCCGATGGACGTACGATGTTGCCTTCGATGCATCAATCAGCGCAAACGAGATTCGACGTGTTCGTGATAGTCGTCGTCAGACAATGCAGATCGAGTGCACGCGTATGCTCGGTCATGTAATCGACGAATACACGCACACGCGCGGGCAATTGCTTGCGGCTCAGATAACAAAGATAGTGGCCGCCGTCATCGAGCGCATGTTGTGCGAGACACATGACGAGGCGCCCGGCCTTGAGCGCATCGCACACGAGATACGCGGGAAGTTGCGCGATGCCTTGCCCGTCGAGCACCGCTTGCAGCATCAGATCGATGTCGTTGAATGTTTGCCGCGCGACAGGCGAGCGCTTCTGCGCAAGGCCATCGACTTTGAATTCCCAGTCGGCGATGCGCCCGGCCGATGCCCTGTAATTGATGCAGCGATGTTTGTCGAGATCACCGATATGACGCGGCAAGCCGTGTTCGCGCGCATAGCCCGTTGATGCGCATACGATCATCTGCATCGGAATCAATTGTTTCGCGACGACTTCGCTGTCTTCCATATGCCCGTCGCGGAAGGCGACATCGATACGGTCTGCAGTGAAATCGCATGGACGATCGTTGAGCAGCAATTCGAGCGCGATGTCCGGATAGCGCGCATTGAATCCGGCGAGAAGCGGCGCGACCACCTTGCGTCCGAAGCCCGGCGCCGATGCGATGCGCAAGTGCCCGCGCGGCGGACCGTGGCGCAGTTCGCGCATGTCCTCGAGCGCCTGCACGATGCGCTCAACGCCCGGCTGGCAATTCTTGTAGAAGAGCTCGCCCTCGCGCGTGAGAGACGTGCTGCGCGTGGTGCGAAGAAAGAGACGTGCATCGAGCTGTGCTTCAAGCTTCTGAACGTTACGGCTGACGGCGGAACGACCGATGCCCAGGCGGTCGCTCGCTTTCGCGAAGCTGCCTTCATTGGCGACGGCAAGAAAAGAAACGACGCCCGCATAACTCGTCACGAAGCTGTACGCGAGCGAATCGTCGGAATGGCACGCAAGGTCTGATGGCATGGCGGCATGAAACGTAGTGGCTCTGTATCACTAGACGTTCGCGCCGCCCGGTTTGTGACAGACGATCCCGAATTTTTATTTCACCGGCGTCAGAACCGGCTTGTCCTTGTCCTTGAGCAGCAGCACGATGAACTTCGCGCGCTTCGTATTGCTCGCATTGCGGCCAACGGTGTGAATATCGTCAGGACCTTCATAAAAAGTATCGCCGGGTTTGAGCGTCACAGCCTTGCCGCCTTTGACCTGCATGACGATCGAGCCTTCGAGAACATACACATACGCGTGCGCATCGTGTCGATGAACCGGATCGACCGCGCCCGGCGGATATTCCACGCTGATCATCAGCGCTTCTTTGCCCTGATATTCGGGAAGCGGCTTCGTCATGAGCTCCTTGACGATCGCCTGCGGCGCGGCCCCTGCCGTATTCGCGACCAGCGCCGCGCATCCGATGACGAACGCAAATCCCACGCGTTTGACGCTTTGCATGATGCTTTCTCCAAGGATCGAATGACGGCGCTCACGCATTACGACAGGTTTGCCTTGTCGAGACCGAAGGCTTTATCGGACGACCCCGGCACTGTCCGGAACGCGACATTCGCACGATTCCAGCCATTGATCTCCATGATCGTGTACGTGAGATCGGACAACTCTCTCTCCGTGAACTGCTCGCGCACGCGCGCAAAAAGCGCGTCGGAAACGCCGTCTTCGGGAATGCGCGTCAGCACTTCGGTCCATGCGAGCGCGGCGCGTTCGCGCGGCGAGAACAGCGTCGACTCGCGCCAGATCGCCACATGATGCGTGCGCAAGTCTCGTTCGCCATGAATCTTCGCTTCCTTCACGTGCATATCGACGCAAAAGGCACAGCCATTCATCTGCGATGCGCGAAGCGTGACGAGATCGCGGGTTGTCTGTTCGATCGAGCACTCGCGCAACGCCTGGCTAAACTCGTAGAACTTCTTGAACAGCTCGGGCGATTGTTGAACGTAGTTGATTCGCTGCGTCATGATGACTCCATGCCTGGTTGAGGACGTTGGCCGGCGCTTCATGTCCGGCATGGATGTCATCGTAATTTTGCGCGGCGCGTCCCGGTAGACCCGTGAGCGTGCGCACGCTATTGCCTCGCGCGCATCAATCGCTCGTCGATCAAGCATTGCCATGACGAGCCGCGATGCGCTTCAGCTTCTCGGGGTTACGCTGCACCAGAATGCGTACGATACGGTCGTCTTCGATCTCGTATGTCTGGGCGGATTCGAGCTTGCCGTCGATGAAGCGCAAGAGCGCCCATTGCTCGTTGAGCATGACGAGTTCGATATGCACGCCTTTCCCGTAACGCAGAAATGCCGCATAGAAAAGCTGTGCAATGCGCTTGCCGCCGAGAAGCGGCTTCGGGAAGCTCTGCACGTGGCCGCCGCCATCGCCGACGAGCATCGCATCGTCCGAAAGCATCGCGTGAATGGCCGCGAAGTCGCCGAGTTCGATCGCGCGCGCGAAGGCATGCAACACGCGCCTGTGAATCTCGCGTGGCACTGAACGACGCGGCCGCTCCTCACGCAACTGTGCCTTGGCACGGCTCACGAGTTGCCGGCACGCCGCCTCCGTCTTACCGATGATGTTCGCGACTTCCGGGTAGTCCGCGTCGAAGACCTCGCGCAACAGGAACGCCGCGCGCGCTTCGGGCGTCAGGCGTTCGAGCAGCATGAGAAACGCGACGGACACGTCGTCTGCGTGCTCCGTGACTTCTTCGGGCGTCGCAGGCGGCTCGGTCATCTGCGGCTCGGGCAGCCAGATGCCGGTGTAATGTTCGCGCTGCACTTTCGCGGCGCGCAGCCGGTCGATCGAATGCCGCGTTGTCACGGCGACGAGCCACGCTTCCGCGTTATCGATAGCTTCGCGAGCCGTCGCATGCCAGCGCAGCCATACGTCCTGCACGATATCCTCGGCCTCGGCGACCGAACCGAGCATGCGATACGCGATGCCCTGCAGACGAGGGCGCAAGCGGTCGAATTCGCGCGTGGCGTCATCCATGAAGGCGGTTCCTTGTTCGTATGCAGCGTGCTAAGCCATCGACTTGAAAGGTGATCGTATATTACGCGTGCGTGCGCGCCCGTGTATTGCTGATAGACCGCGACCCTGCGCTAAAGATATGAGTAATTCGTCCGTTAATAACGAAAACCCGGAATCGAATGCCTCAAGCTCCATTCGTTCATGACTAATATGACTCGCATCATCGTGGCGACGGTGATCAGCAATGGTTTCGTCGCCTACGACTTCACCGTATACGGCTTTTCGGCGGCGATCATCGGTCGGTTGTTCTTTCCCGCGCACGATGCCGCGTCGTCCCTTTTGCTGTCGCTCGCGACGTTCGGCGCCGGCTTCGTCATGCGTCCGATCGGTGCAGTGCTGATAGGCCGTTATGCCGACCGTCACGGACGCGAGGCCGGCATGCGCCTGTCGATCGCCTTGATGGCGCTGGGAACGTGGCTGATCGCATGCTTGCCGACACATGCCGCGATCGGCGCGAGCGCGACTGTGCTGATCGTGTTCGCGCGGCTGTTACAAGGGCTCGCGACGGGCGGCGAGATCGGACCGGCGTCGGCGCTGCTCATGGAAGCCGTGCCTTATGAACGGCGCTGCTTCATCGTCAGTTGGCGCGGTGCGAGCCAGGGCGCGGCCGCGTGTTTGGCGGCGCTGGTCGGTACGTGCACGTCCGCGCTGCTTTCTCCCGAGCAACTCGCGCAATGGGGATGGCGCGTGCCCTTCGTCATCGGCGGTTTGATCGCGCCGCTTGGATGGTTTCTGCGCCGCATGCCGGGCGACGCATCGGCTGCAACGCTTCAACCCGCAGCCACGCGAACGCCGCTCGCGACCGTGCTGCGCGAGCATGCGCGACCGCTTGCATGCGGTATTCTGATGATGGCCGCGCCGTCGTCGAGCATCTATATCGCCGTGCTGTACATGCCGAGCTATCTCACACATACGCTGCAGCGGGGGCCCGCGATCAGCTTTCTGATCGCGTCGCTATCCGGTCTCGTGATTCTGATCGTGACGCCGCTCGTCGCGCTCGCCGCAGATCGACTGGTAAGCCGCAAGACGCTGCAATATGCCTCGCTCGTGGCTGCGCTCGGCACGGCCTGGCCCGCGTTTCATGCGCTCACGCATGGCGCGCCGGACGCGCTCGCGCTCGTCATCATCCTGCTCTATGTCGCGATCGCGCTGAACAACGCGGGCGCGGCATCGGTCCTGATGCTCGAAGCTTTTCCGAAGCATCGGCGTGCGGCGGCCCTCTCGGTGATCTATACCTTCGGCGTCGTCATCTTCGGGGGATTTTCGCCGCTCGCGGTTGCGTGGCTCATCGGCGCAACGGGCAACGTGATGACGCCCGCGTGGTATCTGCTCGCAGCGAACTGCATGACGCTCCTTGCGCTCAACCGCTTCCCTGAACGCCCCTCGAGTGTGCGGCGCGCGTCCGCGTGAGAGGATCGCGTGACATCGTGTGCATGAGGTCGAGCGCGCGCAGGCGCATCTCCAGCGGCGTCACATCGAATGCGCGGCGGAATGCGCGCGTGAAGTCCGACGCGCTCTTGAAACCGAGACCGAATGCAATATCCGTGATCTGCAGGTTCGGAAAGCGCGCAAGCTCATCGGCTGCCTCGCGCAAGCGGCAATGTCGAATGTATGCGCCGAGCCCGCCTTCCTGCTCGAACCATCGATAAAGGGTTGCGCGTTTCAACCCGAGCGCTTCGACGATCGTCATCGGCGTGAGATCGGCTTCGTGAAGATGCGTTTCGATGTAACGCTTCACCCGGCCTTTCATCGCCACTTGCAGCGCGGCGCGTGAATCGTGCAACGCGTGCGGATGCTCGGCGAATGCGGCGAGCAGCAGTTGTGCACCGGCATCGAGCGCATCGATGGTATCCGGCCGGTCGAGTTGCGGCAATTCGCGCGCAGTCGCATCGAAGTGCTCGAACACGAAGCGCGCGAGCGGTGCGTCGTCGGGCAATACGCGCCCGTGCAGCGCATCGCAGTCGGCAATATGCGCGGCGACGATCGCGCGCGGCACGAACATCGTCAACACGCGGCATGCCGGACGCTCGATGCGAAAGCGCTGATTCAGATCGAACGCGACGATGCCGCGCACCGAACCCAACGCGCTGCGCTTCACGCTGAGACCGCTGACATGGCCGGTCTCTCCCTCGGCATAGACGTGAAACGCGAAATCGCGGCGGGTGTCGGTCGAAACGCGCGCGATCGATCGCTCCAGCACCAGCGCGTCGGTACGCGCCTCCGTGAATACAAGGCCGCCCGCCGCGTATAAATCGATGCGGCCGGCAAAGCCGCGCGCGATCTGCTCCTTGTCAGGCACGACATCGACCACATGCCCGACGCGATCACGCCACGCGAGCAATTGCCGCTCGCGGGCAAATGCCTGCGTCGAAAAGCGAGTGAATAACTTCGGCGGATCGGAATCGGCGGGCATGAATGGCAAACAATGTCGGTCGGATCTTCCTTGCTCCGGCGTACGTCATGTGCGCCGGCAAATGAGACGCATGGTATAGCGAATTCAAAATGCAGGTATATCGTGCTCACCGAGGAGCAGCGTGTGCGGCGTCGCGGGCGGTTCAGGTCGGCGATTCCTTGCCGTCATCCCGCCGTCACACGGCTGTCTCCCACATAAATAAGGTTTACGGCTGATCAAGACCAAAAATACAGCCGCATGCAACACGCAATCAAAGACGTTCGGGGCGTCACAATGGAAAAGACGAAAGTCCTGCAAGTCAGTCGCAACGCGCCGGCCACGCGAGCGACCCTCAAGCCGGCGCGCCTTGCCGACGCGCAACTGGATCATCTCGAGCACATGATCCGTTCGTTCGCGCTTTCGGGCGATCCGAAAGCGTTGGCCAATCTCGACCACACCTACTGGCAAAGGCGGCTCGCCGCGCTCGGCGAGGAAAGCGATCTCGTCTCCACGCAACGCGCGCGCGTGCTGCGTTTGCTGGATCTTCTCGTGCAGGACCGGTCCACAGGCGCAGACAAAGCCGCCGCTTGATGCGTCACTGATCACGCATGCGGAATTCAGAACACAGAAAGGCATTTCGAATGCAAAGCGCAAAATGCCAACCGCTTCGACAGATTTCAGCGTAGGGCCAGCCTGAGAGAGCGCATTCGATGCAGGGTCTTTTTGACCGGCGCGTCGAAAAGTGCTATTACGACGGGGCTTCGCGTCCCACGCATGATTCGCAAACAGGCGATGTCATGCGCGGGTCGCGAAAGCTCTCAGTAATCGCATCGCCATGAGCTCGATGCGCGTCAGCACCTGCGCTCGCGATTCCCGCGCTCGCCGGCATGACGACGCTGCACGCGTTGCTGCCGCCGCATTCCGGTCCGCTGATCGCGGTGAGCGCATTGCATGCCGATCTCAGTCTCGCGCTGGGCCTCGGCCTCATCGTCGCGTTGCCCGCCGTGATTCTCGCGGGGCCGCTCCATCGCATCTGGCTGTCGAAGCGACTGCATATCGAGGAGCCGAGGAAATGGGCAAGCTCTGCACCGCCCTCGGTGTGGGGGGCGGCCTGAAGTAGATGCTCGTCAATGCGGGCATCAGCGCGACCATCGGTAGGATTGCGGTGGGCACGCATTCGCCACTGATTCTCCTCGCATGGCTGATCGCGATCGCGCTGCGTCAGGCGACGGGCTCGTCCACCGTCGCGACGACGACGACTGCGGGCATCGTCGCTCCGGTCGTGAGCGGACTCGCGACGACGCACGATTCGCTGATGGCCTTCGCAATCGGCGCGGGTTCGGTGTTCTTCTGCCACGTCAGCGACGCGGCTTCTGGATGGTGCGCAAGTACTTCCGGTTCAAGCTGAAGCACAGGGTTGCGGCGTGCTCCGTGTTGCAGACGATCGTGTCGGTGGTGGGCCTCGTGCTGACGCTCGTGTTGTGGAACGTGCCGACCTGAAGGCTTCGACGCCAACTAACGCACGCCGATCTTCCACACCGTGACTTCGTGATACTCGTCGCCGGGCTTGAGCTCGGTCGACGGGAACGCAGGACGATTCGGCGAGTCCGGGAAATGCTGCGTTTCGAGCGCAAAGCCATCCGTTTGCCGATACGCCGTCCCCGATGTGCCGATGGCGCTGCCATCGAGACCATTGCCCGTGTAGAACTGCAGGCCCGGCTGCGTGGTGTACACATCGAGCACGCGGCCGCTTTGCGGATCGTAGGCGCGCGCCGCAAAGGCCGGCTCGCCATTGCGCTGGCCGTTCCTGTTGAGCTTCCAGTTGTGATCGTAGCCGCGCGCATAGCGCATCTGCTGATTCGATGAACGCAGCCGCGCGCCGATCGGCGTCAACGCCCGCAGATCCAGCGGCGTGTTCTCGACACTCGCGATCTCGCCGGTCGGAATCGAATCGGGGCGCGTGGGCGTATAACTCGATCCCGCGATCTGAACGAGCTGTCCTTCGACATTGCCGCTGCCCTCGCCCGCGAGGTTGAAATAGCTGTGGTTCGTGAGATTCACGACGGTCGGCTTGTCGGTCTTCGCGCGATAGTCGATGCGTATTTCGTTGTCGTCGGTGAGCGTGTAGGTCACATCGACCGTGAGCGTGCCGGGAAAGCCGTTCTCGCCATCGGGACTCACATAGCGAAGCTGCACGCCCGCACCCTGCGCGCCCTGAAACGTCTTCACCACGGTCCAGACCTTTTCGTCGAGTCCATGCGGGCCGCCGTGCAATGTATTCGGCGGTTCGTTGACGGGCAGTTTGTAGCTGTGTCCGTCGACCTCGAACTTGCCATCGGCGATACGGTTCGCATAGCGCCCGATCAGCCCGCCGAAGTGAATCTTCCCGTTGTACTTCTCGTAGTCGTTGAGCGAGCCGAAGCCGAGCACGATGTCCGCGCGACGTCCGCGCCGGTCCGGCACGTCGAGACGCGTCACGATGCCGCCGTAGCTGATGCAGTTCATCGTCACGCCGCGTGCATTCGACAGCGTGAATTGCTGGACGGTTTGTCCTTGCTGCGTTGCGCCATACGGTGCGGAACTAATGGACGCAGCGAACCCATTCGTCGACATCATTGCCGAGCCTGCAACGGCGATAAAACGGATGAGCGTATTTTTCACGTCCTGCATAAGCGGTATAAAAGTTGAACGATCGATACGGCATTTCGGAGAGCGAGTCGAGCATCGGCTGTACCTGAAAATGCAGGCACGGCCCATGCGAATCGTATTCGCGTTTAACCGCATTTGCAGCCAGGGAGCTATTCATGAATGAGCAAACCGAACGCGATACGCCGCCGAAGCAGACACCCGAAGACCCGAATGTGGCGGACCGTCGTCTCTCCGAAGAACAGAAGCGCGCGATGAAGAATGAGCCCGAGCAGCCAAAGCGCCCGGACGAAAGCAAGGGAGAGAAGCTGCCAAACCCGAAGGACGTCGGCGAAGCAGGCTGAATCGGCCACGCGCGCCGTCCCGTGCATGGACGAGGATGCGCGCGTATTCGTTAGATGAATTGCTCTTTTCCTTAATACGTACAAATTACACGTTGAGCTATTGCGCGATGCGCGCCTGACGTCGTCACGCGCTGGGGAGCATCGCTTTTGTTGTATGGTATCCCTAAGCTATCGCGGCCTTTCGATAGTGCGCCCGGCGACGCTTTCGCCGCTATAAGGAAGCAAGGACGCCCATGCACGATCCTGCTCATTTCCTGCCATCGTTCGTATGGCGTGCGGCGCGAGACGGGGTGATCCAGTACGCCAATCCGTGGGCTTGCCGTTATCTCGGCATTTCGTTTCCAGAACTCGTCGGGCGGCATTGGAAAGCTTTTGTTCACTCCGACGACATCCCGCCCGTTTTAGATGCACTGCGTCAAATGCGCGACGGCACACTGCTGCGTAATGTCGATGTGCGCCTCTTGCGCAACGACGGTGCATTCCGCTGGCACACGCTGCATCTTCAGGCACGACGCGACGAGGAGGGAGAGATCGGCGAAACCGTCGGCGTGGCGATCGACATTCACGAATGCCGTCACGCATGGGCGATGTACGAAGCGAGCGAGCGGCGTCTGCAGGCTGCTTTCGCGGGCGCGCGCATGGGTGCATGGGAATGGGACATGAAGACGCGCGTCGTGCGCATGACCGCACAGCTCGCCGCGCTGTATTCTTTTCCGCCCGGAACCGAAGCGGTTCTTCTTTCGGAAGTGTGGGACCGCGTCGCGCCCGAATATCGCGAGCCGTTTCAGCGCAAGCTGACCGAGGCATTGCGCGATGGCGGTCCATTCGAATTCGACTTCGTGCTCGAAGGCGATCAGGGAAAACGCCGCTGGCTGCGCATGCGCGGACATCCCGAGTTCGACCGTCATGGCGTGCTCACGCGCGTTTATGGCGTGAGCTTCGACATCAGCACGCAACGCGCCGACGAAGATCGCCTGAGTCTTTCCGAGCGACGCTATCGTGCGCTCGTCGAGACGACAGGCGCACTCGTCTGGTCCGCCGACGCAAACGGCGAGATCCGTCCTTCGGGCGGCGAATGGGAGCAGTTCACGGGCACATCGCCGGAAGTGCTGTCAGGTTGGGGCTGGCTCGACTACATTCATCCCGACGACCGCGAACGCACGCATCAGGCATGGCTCGAAGCATTGCGCGAAGGCGTCGCGCGCACGCTCACGTTTCGCATGTATCGGCGCGATGGCGTCTATCGTATGGTGCAGGCACACGCCGCGCCGCTGTACGACGACAAGGGCAATCTGCAGGAATGGTTCGGCACGACGACCGACATCACGCCGCGTTTCGAAGCACAAGCGGCGATCGAAGCGCGCAGCTTGCGCCTGACCGTGGCGATGCAGGCGGCGAACGTTCATATCGCATCCATCGAACTCGCAACGTGGACGCTCTCCATCGAAACCGGCGGCGAGCGCCAGATCACCGAAACGCTCAGTTACGAAGCGGCGCTCGCGCGCGTGCATCCCGATGACAGCACGACGCTCGATCGCTATGTGCGCAGCATTGCAGCGGGTGAAGACCCCGATGGCCATTTCGAATTTCGCGTACGTAACGTGCACGGCGAACAATGGATGCAAGGCAGCGCCCTGCTTCAACGCAGCAAGGACGGCGAGCCGCTGCGCATCATCGGCAGCGTGATCGACATCACCGAGCGCAAGCACATGGAGCTGATGTTGCGCGAGGCGGGCCGCCGCAAGGACGAGTTCCTCGCCATGCTCGCGCATGAGCTACGCAATCCGCTGGCGCCATTGCGCACGGCCATTGCGCTCTTGCAGAAGGATCAGGATGGCGACACGCATCTGCACGACCTCATCGATCTGATGCGCAGGCAGGTCGAGCATATGACGCGCATCGTCGACGACTTGCTGGAAGTGTCGCGCATCACGCAGGGACGCATCGCGCTGCAACTCGAACCGATACTCGTGGGCACGGCGGTCTATCACGCGGTCGAAGCGATCGCGGGCATGGTCGAGTCGCGCTCGCAGAACATTCACGTCGATGTGTCGGATGCGACGACGTGGGTCTGCGGCGATCCTACGCGGCTCTCGCAGATCCTCGTCAACGTGCTGAACAATGCGAGCAAGTACACGCCCGAGCAAGGCCGCATCACCGTGAGCGTCCAGGCGCTCGACGAGTCGGTATCGATCATCATCGCCGATACGGGCACCGGCATTTCCGCGGACCTTCTGCCGAAAGTATTCGAGCTCTTCTCGCAAGGCGAACGCACGCTCGATCGTTCGAATGGCGGGCTTGGCATCGGGCTTTCTCTCGTGAAGAAGCTCGTCGAGATGCACAAAGGCACAATTACCGTGCAAAGCCCCGGACCCGGTCTCGGCACGACCGTCACCGTGCGGTTGCCGCGTTTGCATCATCACGAAAGGCACTCCGCGCTCGCGCTTTCGGAGCAGGGCGTGCGCGAGGCGCGCACGGCGCTGCGGATACTCGTCGTCGACGATAACCGCGATGCCGCCGATTCGCTCGCGATGTTATGCGAATCCGAGGATCATGTCGCGCGTGTCGCGTATTCGTCGGCGGAAGCACTGGAAGCGGCGCCGCAATTGCAGCCCGATGTGGCGTTGCTCGATATCGGCCTGCCCGACATCGACGGCTATGAGCTCGCGCGTCGCCTGCGTCGCAAAGGAAACACGACGCCCTTGCTGATCGCGATCACAGGTTATGGACAGGCGGAAGACCGGTTGCGCGCGCAATCGGCGGGTTTCGATTATCACTTCGTGAAGCCGGTGAATGTGGAAAGCCTGCTGAAGTTATTGTCGTCGCTCACGATCACGCGCTGAAGATCCTCGCTCTACAATGAGCGCTCGATCAACGCCTTCGAGGACGTCATGACGCACAAGCCCATTAGCCGCTATCCCGTTCCCGATCCGCAAGACTGGCCCGGCGATATCCGCGCGCGCATTCTCGAGGTGCAGGACAAGGCGGGCTTCGTGCCGAACGTGTTTCTCACGCTCGCGCATCGGCCCGATGAATTTCGCGCGTTCTTCGCTTATCACGATGCGCTGATGCTGAAGGACGGCGGCTTGAGCAAAGGCGAACGCGAGATGATCGTCGTCGCGACGAGCGCGGTGAACGATTGCCTCTATTGCGTCGTCGCGCACGGCGCCATTCTGCGCATCTATGAAAAGAACGCGCTCGTCGCGGATCAGGTCGCGGTGAATCATCGCAAGGCGGATATCACGCCGCGTCAAAAAGCTATGCTCGATTTCGCGCTGAAGGTATGCCGCGCTTCCGGCACGGTGGATGACGCGGATTTCGCCGTTTTGCACGCGCACGGTTTCAGCGATGAAGACGCATGGGATATCGCCGCGATCACGGCATTCTTCGGATTGTCGAATCGCATGGCGAATATCATTTCGATGCGGCCCAACGACGAGTTCTTCCTGATGGGACGTGTGCCGAAGGAGGCGAAGTAAGCGCTCATGCGTCTGCCTCCGCTCAAATCCATCATTGCGTTCGAAAGCGTCGCGCGCACGAAGAGCGTGAACCGCGCCGCGGATGAACTCGGCCTCACGCCGTCCGCCGTCAGTCATCAACTGGCGAATCTCGAGAGCATCGTCGGGCGGCCGTTGTTCACGAGGCTCGGTCGTGGCCTCGTGCTCACGCCGACCGGCACGCAATATCTTTCCGACGTCACCGGCGCGCTCGCCGAACTGAATCGCGCAACCGAGCGCGCATCGAGCGAAACGTCCGTCGAGATTCTGCGCATCCATTCGAGTCCTAGCTTCGGCCTCATGTGGCTATTGCCGCGTCTTGCCGCGTTTCAGGAAGCGAATGGCGACATTCAAATGAATCTCGCGTGCTCATATGAAGATGTGTCGTTCACATCGGGCTATTACGACATCGCCGTGCGTCATGGCTATGCGCATTGGACCGATGTCGAAGTGAAGACGCTGCGGCATGAAACCATCGCACCCCTCGCATCGCGCGCGTATCTGGAGCGCTTTCCCGTATCGTCGCCCGATGATCTGCTGGACCGGCGTTTGATTCTCTCCGAGTCGCCGCTCGTGCAATGGCAGCAGTGGTTCGGCAAGTTCGGCGTCGCGGTGAAGCGCAAGGCATTCGACTTCTCGTTCGACCGTTCGTACATGTCGCTCGAAGCGGCCGCGCTCGGTCATGGCATTGCGCTCGAAAGCACGATGCTCGCTTCGGGACATCTTCAACGCGGCTCGCTCGTGCCCGTGTTCAGCAGCGAATATGCGGTCGAAGTCGGCGCGCATCATCTGGTTTACCCGAGCCAGAATGCCGGATTACCGCGCGTGGCCAAGTTCCTCGCGTGGATGGATCAGCAAATCGAACGACGCATCGATACCTGAAAATTTCTCAGCAATAGTTGAGCCAAACTGCGTTGATCGTCAGGTCGAAGGCGGAGACACTGCGCCTACACCAGACAATCAACGGAGACAACGATGTTGCTCGAGAACCATGTAGTGATCGTCACGGGCGCGGCTTCGGCGCGTGGAATCGGCAAGGCGACGGCGAAGGCGCTCGCGGCGCAAGGCGCGCGCATCGTCGTGCTGGACCTGAAGGAAGCCGATGCGCAGAGCGCCGCCGACGATCTCGGTGAAGGCCATCTCGGCCTCGCGTGCGACGTGACCGACAAAGCCGCATGCGTCGCCGCCGCGAATGCGACGATCGAGAAGTACGGGCGCATCGACGCGCTCATCAACAACGCGGGCATCACGCAGCCGATCAAGACGCTGGAGATCGGCGCGGATAACTTCGATGCCGTCGTCGACGTGAATCTCCGCGGCACGCTGTATATGTCGCAGGCCGTGATTCCGCAGATGAAAAAGCAGAAGAGCGGCAGCATCGTGTGCATGTCGTCGGTATCGGCGCAACGTGGCGGCGGCATCTTCGGCGGGCCGCATTACAGCGCGGCGAAGGCCGGCGTGCTCGGTCTCGCGAAGGCGATGGCGCGCGAATTCGGCGCGGACGGTATCCGCGTGAATTCGATCACGCCGGGCCTCATTCAAACCGATATCACGGGCGGCAAGCTCACGCCTGAAATGCGCGCGGACATCATCAAAGGCATTCCGCTCGGCCGCCTCGGCGATGCGGCGGATATCGCCAATGCCTGTCTCTTTCTCACGAGCGATCTTTCGTCTTATCTCACCGGCGTCACGCTCGATGTCAACGGCGGCATGTTGATTCATTGATTGCACGCACGCGCACCTGGAAACCAGGGCGCCGAACATGGATGGAGACACCTATGAAATCAAAGTTATCCGCGGCCGCGGTAAGCGCCGAATTCGCATCGTCCGATGATGCGACCAGCTTCGAAGCAAAGACCTATGCCAAGGTCGGACGCCGCCTGATTCCGTTTCTGATGCTGTGTTATCTCGGCGCGTATCTGGATCGCGTGAACGTCGGCTTCGCCAAGTTGCAGATGCTCAATGATCTGCGCTTCAGCGAAACCATCTACGGGATTGGCGCGGGCATCTTCTTTCTCGGCTACTTTCTTTTCGAGGTACCCAGCAACGTCATCCTGCATAAGGTGGGCGCGCGCAACTGGCTCGCACGCATCATGCTGACGTGGGCCGTGATCTCCGCGAGCTTCGTGTTCGTCAAATCACCGACCATCTTCTACGTGTTGCGCTTTCTGCTCGGCGTCGCCGAAGCGGGCTTCGCGCCGGGCGTGATTCTCTATCTCACGTACTGGTTTCCCGCCGCGCGTCGCGCCAAGGCGCTCTCGCTGTTCTTCATGGCGATTCCGCTTGCGGGCATCGTCGGCGGGCCGCTGTCCGGCTACATCATGCATGCGTTACAGGGCGTGCACGGGCTTGCAGGATGGAAGTGGCTGTTCATGCTCGAAGCGCTGCCTTCGCTCTTTCTCGGTGTCGCGATCCTGTTCTATCTCGACAACGGCATCGCCGGCGCGAAGTGGCTCAACGACGATGAAAAGGCGTTGCTCAGACGCAATGTCGAAAAGGACAACGCGCAGACGGTCAAGCATGTATCGATCCGCGCGTTCATCGGCGATCGTCGTTTGTGGTTGATGGCCGCAATCTACTTCTGCGTCGTGATGGGTCAGTACGGACTCACGTTCTGGCTGCCGACGATCGTTCGTCGCACCGGCGTGGCGGACCCGCTGTGGGTCGGCATTCTCACCGCGATTCCGTATCTCTGCGCGATCGTTGCGCTGCCTCTGATCGGCGCAAGTGCCGACAAGCGCCGCGAACGCCGCCTGCATCTCGCGATTCCGATGCTCGTGTCCGCAGCCGGCTTCGCCACCTTGCCGATGCTCGGCAGCGTGGGCGCATCGATCATCTGCGTGAGCATCGCGGCGGCGGGCATCCTCGCGTCGTCGTCGCAATTCTGGTCGCTGCCAACGGCGGTGCTCGGCGGCATGTCGGCGGCAGCGGGCATCGCGGCGGTCAACTGCTTCGCCAATCTCGCGGGCTTTTTCTCGCCGGCTATCGTCGGCTGGCTCAACGACTTCACGGGCAAATCGACCGCGGGCCTGATCTTCATTTCAATAGCGATCGTGATCGGCTCGGTGCTCGTGTTCTTCGTGCCCGCCAAAACGGTCAACCGCTGATTCCATCCATTCAAGGGGACAACGCATGAGCACTCCAGTCATCGAGGAGGTGACGCTCGCCGAGCGCGCCTATCGTATCCGTCGCAACGCGCTTCTGATGGGCGAAGTGCAGGGCCAGGGCTATATCGGTCAGGCACTCGATATCGCCGATGTACTCGCCGTCGCCTACTTCGGCGCAATGAACTATCGCCCGGAAGATCCGGAATGGGAAGGCCGCGACCGCTTCCTGCTGTCGAACGGTCACTATGCGATCGCGCTGTACGCCGCCTTGTTCGAAGCGGGCATCCTGCCGCAAGAAGAACTCGAAACCTATGGCAGCGACGACAGCCGTTTGCCGATGTCCGGCATGGCGAGCTACACGCCGGGCATGGAAATGTCGGGCGGCTCGCTCGGGCAAGGTCTCACGATCGCGGTGGGCCGTTGCCTCGGCCTCAAGCGCAAGGGCTCGAAGTCCTTCGTCTACACGCTCTTCTCCGATGGCGAACTCGACGAAGGCTCGATCTGGGAAGGCCTCATGTCGGCGGCGCACTGGAAGCTCGACAATCTCATCGCAATGGTCGACGTGAACAATCAGCAAGCCGATGGACCTTCTACGCAGATCATGTCGTTCGAGCCACTCGTCGAAAAGCTAGAAGCGTTCGGCTGGTACGTGCAGCGCGTGGACGGCAACGATATCGACGCCGTGAAAGCGGCCTTCGACAACGCGCGCAATCTTCAGGACGCGAAGCCGCGCATCATCGTGTGCGATACGAAGATGGGCTGCGGCGTGCCCTTCCTCGAACAACGCGAGAAAAACCATTTCATCCGCGTCGATGCCCATGAATGGCAACTGGCGCTCGAAGCACTCGAAGCAGGGAGACAAGCATGAGCACCCGTCTGAAAACGTCCGCGATGATCGCGTCGATCGCAAGCGAAGGACAGGTCACGCGATCTGCGCCCTTCGGCCATGCACTCGTCGAAGAGGCGCGCACGAAGACGAATATCATCGGCATGACAGCCGATCTCGGCAAGTACACGGACCTGCATATCTTCGCGAAGGCGTTTCCCGAGCGTTATTATCAGATGGGCATGGCCGAGCAATTGCTGATGGGCGCGGCGGCGGGATTCGCACATGAAGGCGCGCAGCCGTTCGTCACCACGTATGCGGTGTTCGCGACGCGCCGCGCGTATGACTTCATCCATCAAACGATCGCGGAAGACAATCTCGACGTGAAGATCGTCGCCGCGCTGCCCGGACTGACGACGGGTTACGGCCCGAGCCATCAGGCCGCTGAAGACCTCGCGTTGATGCGCGCGATGCCGAACATGACCGTGATCGATCCGTGCGACGCGCTCGATATCGAGCAGATGGTGCCCGCAATCGCCGCGCACAAAGGGCCGGTCTATGCGCGTCTGTTGCGCGGCAATGTTCCCGCCGTGCTTGACGAATACGGCTATCGGTTTGAATTGGGGAAAGCCAAGCTTCTGCGCGATGGCCGCGACGTTCTGATCATTTCATCAGGCATCCTGACGATGCGCGCGTTGGAAACCGCCGAGGCGTTGCAAGCCGATAGCGTCGACGTCTCCGTGCTGCACGTGCCGACGATAAAGCCGCTCGATACGGAAACGATCGTCCGCGAGGCGAAGCGTTCGGGGCGTCTCGTCGTGGTGGCTGAGAACCATACGGTGATCGGCGGACTGGGCGAAGCGGTGGCTACTGCGCTGCTTACCGCGGGTGTTGCCCCCACGTATCGTCAGATCGCGCTGCCCGATGCTTTCCTCGATGCAGGCGCGCTGCCCACGCTGCACGATCGCTACGGTATTTCGACGAACGTAATGTCGAGCACGATCAAAGGCTGGCTCGCGTAACACTTGCATGCCGCGCGGTTCAACGGATCGCGCGGAGCGTTCGTCACTTCTTTTTGCGGCCGCCTTTCTTCGCGGCCGCAATCTCTTTCGCGACGATCACGCCCGGTCCGTTCATCTCTTCCATCCACGAAAGTGCATCGACGTAGGCGAGAAATTGCTGAAGATAACCCGGCGATACTTCGCGCATGAACGACAATGAACGATGCACGAGACTGCTCGAATTGAGCGGTCCCGCATTCTTCGGCACCTGCGCGAGCGAATCGCGCAATTGTTTTTCCGCGCTGACTTTCGACCATACCGCGCGAAAATATTCGAGCAGTTCCGCGTGCGATGTCTCGTGCATCGAAGACGCCTTCGCGATGTCGTCGACGAGCGTGGCAAGCGGTCCGCGTTCGCCGCCATCTTTAGATGCATCGGGCCATGCCGCGCGTTCGATATCGATCCGATACGCATCGAGCAATCGTGCGATACGCTGATCGAGCAGACGACGCGTCTCGCCTTCATACGCGGCCGCGCGCTTGTCCAATGCATCGATGAGATGGAAGCGCACGGGGTTTGCGCGATCGTCGCCGTTCGCGCGCCACGCGTCGAGCATCGCACGTGCGGGCGTCGCGTCAGTCATGAGCCTTTACCGCGCCATCCGAAGAACGCGGCACAGCGGATATCTCCACGCGGCGATTCTTCGCGCGCCCGACTTCATCGGCGTTGGAACTCACAGGCTGCTCCGAGCCGAACGCCGCCGCGAACACGGACGATGCAGGCACGCCCGCATCGATCAAGGCGCGCGTGACCGTCAACGCGCGTTTGGCCGAGAGCTCCCAGTTATCGGCGAAACGCCGGTTGCCTTCATGGACCTGTTGATCGTCGGCGAAACCGCTCACCATGAGGATCTCCTCATGCGCGCGCAGATACGTGGAAAGCGGCCCCGCAAGGCTCTTCAGCACATCGCGGCCTTGCGGCTGCAACTGGTCGGAGTTGAGCGCGAAGAGCACGCTGCCGCTGATGCCGATGCGCCCGTTCACGAGCGTCACGCGGCCCGATGCCAGCGGCCCCGCGAGCGCCTGTTCCAGCGTCTTGCGGCGTTGCGTTTCCTCCTGCCGATGCCTCACCTCTTCGTCGAGCTTGTTTTCGAGTTGCAACTGCACGCCGATCACGCCGACGAGTATCAACACGAACGCGCCCAGCAGCACCGACATCAGATCGGCGAACGCGGCCCAGATCGGCGCGGCGTGTTCCGCGCCGCCGTCGATTTCCTCGTTCATGCCGCGCGCGCTCCGGACACGCGTTGTCCCGCGATATGCTGCAAGTCCTCGACGATCTGCTTCTGCGACATCATGCTCAGATCGATGACTTCCTTCGCCTGCGCAACGTAATACGCGAGTTGTTCGTCGCTGCGAGCAAGCGATTTGTCGAGCGCGCTTTCGATCCGTTCGAGATGCGCGACGAGCTTGTCGTTCGATTCGCCGAAGGTCTGCACGGCCGCGCCGAACGCATCCGAGAGGCTCGCCATTTCGACGGCGCTGGTCGTCACTTGCGCGGCCATCGAACCGAGCTTGCCGGCTTCCGTTTCCACGGTGCCGGTGAACCGCGCGCCGACGCGTTCCAGCAACGTTGCCGATGTATCGACCAATGCGTCGATCGCGGCGCGTTGCTCGTTCGACGCGAGATTCACGGCATCGAGCAGCGTTTCGACCGTGGCCAGCAGACGGCTGCGCTCATCGAGCATCGCAGTGTCGCGGACCATCGAATCGGATAGCTTCTGACGCATTTCGGCGACGACTTCGGCGGCGGCCTTCGGCGCTTCCGATGCGGCCTGCACGAGCCGCTCGATCTCCGCGATGGTCGCGTTCGCATGCGTCTGCGATTGCGTGGACATGTCGCGCGCGGTTTGCGCGAGCGCGTCGCAGATGTCCTTTTGACGATTCGCGGCAACCGCGCTGGTTTCCTGCCATTGCTCGCGTAACGAGCCGGCCATCGTGTCGAGCGCGCCACTCCATGCAGCAAGGCGCGCTTCGCCCTGTTGCGCGAGTTCGGCGCGCAAGTCCGCATGCGATCGACCGACAGTTTGCACGAGCGCCGCTGCGTGTTGCTCGAAGGTCGCGGTGGCCGTCCTCAATGCATGCTGGTTCTGCGCGGCGGCCTGCTCGCTGGCGCTTGCGTGCTGTGCGAGCGCATCGTTCCATGCTTGCGACATGTTGCCCGTCGCGGTTTCGAGGCGCGCGGCAACATCGTCGATCAAGCCGGACGAACGCGTATCGAAAGTCTGTGCGAAGCGTTCCATCGATGCATCCATGCGCGCGACAAGCGCATCGCTCGATTGTTCGTGCTTCGCCACCGACGACGCCATCGCGCCCGACACGCGATCCATTTGCGCGGACACGCCGTCGACGAGATTCGTCGCGCGCGCTTCGAATGCATGCGCGAAGCGATCGAACGACACGCTCATCTCGCCGACGAGTGCCGCATTCGATTGCGCGTGCTTCGCGAGCGACGCGTTCCAGATATCCGCGACCTTCGCCGACGATGCCTCGAAGCCGCTCGACAATCCCTGCAACTGACGCGCAACCGCTTGCTCGACGTTGCCATGCAACGCGGTGACTTCGCGCGCGATGCCGTCCATCGTCGCCTGCATGACCGGTTGCAACGCGGCGCTCGCGGCGCGAGCGCTATCGGCGACGCTTTGCTTCAACGACAATTCGACCGAGTTCGCCAATCGTCGATACGACGTCTCCGCTTTCGCATGAAACTCATCCTGACTCGCGATCTGGCGCTCGCTCGCGGCGCGGCTTTGCTGTTCGATCGCGATGGTCATCGACTGAAGGCGATCGACGAGCTTCGGCATCAATTCGGTCTGAAGCTGCAGCAGCTTGAAGGTTTCGTCGCGCTGATGCGCTTGCGTGAACACGCGCAACGTCGTCGCGATCTTCGCGTCGAGTTGCTGCGTGACGTGCAGACGTTCGCGACGGCAAAGCGCGGACAGCAGACCGAGCATCGCGGATGTCGCGACGCCCGCGATCGACGTGCCGAACGCGAAGCTCAGGCCCGTGACCGGCGCAGCGAGCGATGCGCGGATCGCCGTGAGATCCGATGCGCTTTGCAATGCCGTGCCGGTGCCGCGCAACGTGGCGACCATGCCGAGCAGCGTGCCGAGCATGCCGAGCAACACGAGCAGGCCGACGAGATACGGCGCGAGCACCGGACCGGGCAATGCCGCGCGCTCGCCTTCGACGCGCAGACGCACCGCATTGCGCAGACTCGGATGAAGGTTATCGAGCCACACGGTAAAACTGCGCGGGGCGCTCGCGAGTTGCGCGACGGCCTGTTCGAGCGAGCCGGTGACCTGCTGATAGCGGCGCAATTCCGCCGCGCCCGCGAGATAGCAGCCGGCGATCACGAGCGTCACGGCAAACGCGATCGCATTCGACGCGATATACGCAATGCCGATGCCGAGCACCGCGGCAAGGCCAACTGAGAAAACAACGATGTTCAAAAGATTTCGGGGCATAGCGAGCCAGTTAGCGGGGGCGAAGAGCCACGAGCAAGCCTTCGATCGGTTGAAAACGAACATCCAGTTCGGCGAGCAGCACGCTTTGCAGATCCTTGCGGAACACGTCGAGCCATGCGTTGGGCGCGGACGTTTCCGTAGCAGCATGAGCGCTCTTGAGGCGCTCGAAATGCTTGCCGAGCAGAGCGGGCACGTTGCTGAGCAGACTGCGCTCGCGCGCGCTCAGTGCCTGTTCTATCATGGCATCGACGACGGCGAGGCGCGCCATGTCGGACGATTTCGTCGCGAGCATCGATCGCAAACGCGTGCGCAGCGCGCCGATGTCGGATTCCATCGCCTGTTGCAACGACATATAGCGCTGACGAAAGTCAGCGTAGTCGACGGGCGGATCGTCCGGCGACGGCTGCACCGGAGCACGATGCCTGCGGCGCGCGGCCGCTTCCTCGCGTGCGAACGCGCCCGCGAGCGAGCTCCGAACGCGCGCGCACTCTTCTTCCACATCGCGGGGGACGGATCGCGCGCCGGACATGGCGGGCGGATCGGCTGCGAGCGCGGTGGACAGCGCAATCGCATCGGTCCAGCCAAGCCATTGGCTCAGGCGGTCCGCGAGCGATTGAGCGGGTTCTTGAACGTCGAGATCGGCAAAATGTGCCAGCAGGCGAACGAGCGCCGGGCCGCTGAATGCCGTGCGCTTCGTGCCTTGCACAGGATCACCGGGGGCAAAAGGACGTTATTTTACCTGCGCGGGCGAATTCGATGCCTCGTTTCGTGTCGAGTGACGACAACACCGCATCAAGGCGCCTTCGCCGGCATGAACTCAAACGGCTGCGTCGCGACGAAGCTTCCCGCCGTTTCGCCCGAGAAGACCTGCCCCGCGTCGATGGTCAGCTTCATGACAGGCGCGCCCGGATTCAGGTTGAGTTTTTTCAGCGACACCCAGAAGGTATCCGGGCGCGTGGCGGAATCGAAGTAATAGACGAGGTTCTGCTGATCGGACACCGTGCGCCATATCGTGGAAGAAAGATTCGGCTGCTCCGGCGTGCTGATGCCAAGCGGCACGCTCACCGAGCGCATCAGGCTCATCACGCTCGCGACCGCCTGAAACGCATACGCCTTCTGCGGCACGCCCGCCATGTAGTTCGGATCGGCGCGCTTGGGAATGGCTTCGAGTAGAAACGACGTGCGCACGAAGCGGTCCGCCGCGCGGTTCGTGCCCGGCAAGAATTGCATTCCGCCGACGCTCTTCCAATAGGTATCGATGGCAAGCTGGTCATCGTAGATCGGCGAGTTCGTCATGACCTTGTACTTCTTGCTCTGATGGATGATGAGCTTGCCGTTGAGATACTCGAAGATCGCCGAATCGCCGTGTGCATCCGAAAGCGAAAGATGGATCGTCAGCGGTTTGCCGTTGGGCAGCGGCGGCGCGATGATCTGAAACGGCTCGCGGGATAACACATACACCGCTTGCCCGACGGTCGCAAAGTTATCGAGCGCGTATTGCGCCCACAGGCTGATCGACATCGGATCGCGTTTTGGATCGGGCTTGCCGTAATCGGTCTCCGCGAGATAGAGCGCATTGGCGACAAGTCCGCGTTCGTTCATGCCATCGACCGTGCCGATTTCGTAACCCGACACCACCACGCTGCCGTACTTCGATTTCCATTTGATCGAACGGGGACCGGCATTACCGTCTCGCTCGATGCCCGCGGGCATTACCCACAGATTCGAACGCATGTCCTCGGACCAGTCCATCGAACGGCCTGTTATCACGAGGCCTTTGTCGCCGACATAAAGTGCACGCGTGCACGCGAGTGCGAACGAACTCGAGATCAATGCGAGTGCGACGAGGCACGCGAACTTTCGAGTCAGACGGGTCATGGGCGTGTTCCCTTTGTCGTTCGTCGAGGATCGTTCCGGGCAAGCAATATTGGAATCCCTCTGCTTTGTAAAGCACGCGGCACGCAACAAAGCGCGTTTTTTCATGATTGATCGACAGGTTGAATTTACCCAACAAAATATAACCGGATCATATTTTAAGTATTTATTTCCGATCGCCGTTGAGGGAGGGAGGAGCAAAATTCGACTCGCGCCAATTCGCTCGGCATCGGAACGACGGGTCTCATTACCGCCAGCATCGCCCAAGAACTGTGCGACTTGTCCGATCGATATAGCTTTTAGGATTACTTCGAGATAAAGCAGAAGCGACACAATAATCGTGAATCGCGATGCGAGCGTCTCAGGCGCGGCTATGATGGATGCTTCGAATTGTTCATTGCATGCATCATGCAAAATGCCATCGCCCCGCCGATCAGACGCCTCACGCCCGCCGACGCACAAGCGTTCCGCGACGTTCGTCTCGAAGGCCTGCAACGTCACCCCGCGTCGTTCGGCGCTTCGTATGACGACGAACATACGCGGCCGCTCGAATGGTTCGGCGCACGGATCGCGGATCACGCGGTTTTCGGCGGTTTTTCCCGCGATGGCATGCTTGCCGGCGTAGCCGGACTGCTCGTGCCGCCGGGCGCGAAGCTCAGGCACAAGGGCATTCTGTGGGGCATGTACGTGCGCGAAAACGCGCGCGGCACGGGCCTGGCCGCTGCGCTCGTCGAGAGCGTGCTTGCGCATGCGCGCGGGATCGTCGATGAAATCAAGCTCGAAGTCGCGCCGGACAATCTCGCGGCGATCCAGCTATATCGTGCGGCGGGGTTCGTCGAGTATGCGCGCGAGCCGCGTGCGCTGAAGATCGACGGCGTGTATCACGACTCGGTCCTCATGACGCTCTGCTTCGCGCGCGTCGCATAACGCGGGGATCAGGAAGAAGGAAAGCCCAGCGTCGTTGCCTTGGCGCGCAAGTCGGCGAAGCGGCCGCCCGGGGTCGCCGTCTGCGATGCGCCTTCCGCTGCTTTCGCCGTCTGCGACTTGTCGACGGTGCCGATACCCGTTCCGCTCGCGGGCGTGTTCGAGCACGCGAGGCCGAACGGGCCCTGGGCGACCGTGAGCGCGGGTGCATCGGTGCGCGGCGCGTCGGTGAGATCGAGCGCATAGGCCATGTTGAAGGTCGTCGGATCGCTCGCACGCGTGCCCAGCGGATCGAGCCCGAAGCGCCACGCGATCAGTTGATGAATCGAACTCGGATCGAACGGATAGCGCGACACGTTGTTCGCGCGCACGCGCGGTCCTAGCAACATGCAGGGCACGCGAAAGCCCAGGCGCCCGTCGTTGCCGAGCTTCTGTTCCGCCGACGACAACGACTTGACCGGCGGCGCGACATGCTCGAAGAAGCCGCCCCATTCGTCATAGACGATGATCATCAGCGTCTTGCTCCAGTTCGGGCTCGTGCGCAGGGCTTCGTAGATTTGCGCGAGCAGCACCTGGCCGTTGCGCACATCGGCATGAGGATGATCGTCGTTGGACGTGCCGTTCGCCTCGCCGCCGAAGCTCGGATCGACCATACAGAACGACGGCAGATTGCCGCCCGCCGCATCGGACAGGAATTCGGAAAAGAGCTTCGAGCGGTCCACATAACGCGTGCCATAAAGCGCCGTGAACGGCACGTCGTGGAAGTAGTATTTCGACGTGACGTTCTTTGCATCGAGCCGATCCCAGATCGTCGATAGCGACGATGTATCCAGCGTGTCGCTCAGACGATCCGTCTCGCCGCTATGCAGGTACACCCGGTTCGGGAACGTATCGGAGAGAATGCCGCTCATGTAGTAATCGCAGACGGTGTATTGCGTCACCGCCTGCCGATAGAACTCGAGATCGCTGCCCGTGAAGTAACCGATCGGCAGCAGATCGCCGCGCGTCTTGTTCGTATCGGGCGTCAGCAGGAAGCCGTTCATCGCGCCATTCGCCAGATGCGTGCGGCCGGCGTCGTATTCGTGATTGGGGTCCGCGAACTGGCAGCCCTGAAAGCCAAACGCCGGGTTGCCGGAAAGCGAGAATGTCGATTGTGTCTCGCCGAAAGCATCGGTGAATTGCTTGCCCGCCTGCACGCCCTCCACGCCCGGCACCCAGCCCAGCATGTGATCGAAGGAGCGGTTCTCCATCGTGACGAGGACGATGTGATCGATGCCCGACGTAGCCGCCGCAGGCAACGTCGGACGCGGCAGATTCGCGCGATCGGGCGGAATGTTGCCGATAGGGCTCGTCGGCGTGACGGTGCCGGAATCGTCGTCGCTGCCGCCGCCTCCGCATGCTGAAAGCATCGCCGTGCCGGCAAGCGCGGCAAGCAGACGGCGGCGTATCGCGTCGGGTTCGTTCGTGGGCTTGTGTGCCATGACGGCGCTCCGTGTGAATGTTGTTATCGAACGCCGTTCTTGTGCAACGCGGTTGCGCCTCGGAACAGCGAACGCGAACGGCTTGTGGGTGCCGGGTCGCAGCACGCGGCGTTCCCGGTGCCTTTCACTCGTGTGACGGAGTCTTTATGCGGGCTTCACGACCGGACTGCTTGCGCCGTCTTTGACGGGCGCATCGAGCGAATAAGCGTCGACATCATCGATGCAGCCGAGGTTGACGCGCCACTCATCCGGATTCGAGCGCGTCTGATGGAACGTGTAAATTCCACAGCGCTTGCAAAAGAAGTGCTTTGCGACCTGCGTGTTGAATTGATAAAGCGTGAGTTCATCCTCGCCCGACAGGATGCGCAACTTCTCCTTGACGAACGGTGCCGACATCACCGCGCCGCGCCGCCGGCAGAAGCTGCAATTGCAGCGAACGGCCGGCTCCGGCGGCGTGTCGACTTCAAAGGTGACTGCGCCGCAGTGGCACGCGCCTTTCAGGGTCGTCGGGTTCATCGGCGGTTCGTCTCCTTGGCGGTGTTGGTTCAGGCCGCGTCCTCCACATACTGCGCGAGTCCGCGTCCGAAGGACCAGTCTTCGCGGCGATTCGGCGCGAGCGCGATCATCACGTCATCGGGCCGCAGTCCGGGCGATGCCGCGAGCTTGGCCACCAATGTCTTATAGAACGCTTTCTTCGTCGCCGTGTCGCGCCAGTCGCTCGCGGTGATGTGGATGAACACGACGTCGTCGCTTCGTTCCATGCCGAGATAACCGGCATCGTAAATGAAGTGATCGCGCTCGTGTTCTTCGATCAACTGGAAGCGATCGTCGGCGGGCACCTTGAAGGCTTCGACAAGCGCTTCATGCACGCCGTTGGAAATCGCGCGGATATGGTCGCGCGGCTTGCCTTTCAAAAGTGAAATCCTGACGAGCGGCATGATGATGCTCCTTCGCAATCGAGTTCGGATGAACCTGACTCTACGCCGCACTATGCATTCTGAATATTGAATACTTTCGCATCGACCGTTCGATGAAACCGGATCATCGCGCGCGCAATGCGTCGACGATATTCATGCGTGAGGCGCGCATCGCGGGCAGGAATCCGCCGACCAGTCCCATGACGAGCGAGAAGCCGAGCGTCTTCGCGACGACCGAAGGCGTCAGGATGAAGCGGAACGACAGATCCGCGAAGGTCTGAAAATTGGTCGTCGAGAACGAAGCGAATTGCATCAGCGCCGCGCAGCCCAGCCCGGCCACGCCGCCGACCAGCCCGAGCAACAACGCTTCGAGCAGGAACGCGCCGAGCACGTCGAAGCGCTTGAAACCGAGCGCGCGCAAGGTTCCGATCTCCGCGACGCGATTCGCCACCGATGCGTACATCGTGATCATCGCGCCGATCATTGCCGCGATCGAGAAGATGATCGACAGCGTGAAGCCGAGGATATTGATGAAGCTCGACAGCGCCTTCGACTGATCGCCGTAGAACACCTGTTCGCGCTTCGCTTCGTCGGCGAGGCGCGGGTCCACGTCGATATCCGCGCGGAAGCGCTCGAACGCATCGCTGCGCGCGAGTCGCACGACCATCGACGAAAAGCTCGTGCGCCGGAACGATTGCATCAGCTGATCGACATCGCCCCAGATTTCCGAATCGAAGCCGCTGCCGCCTGCATCGAAATGGCCGACGACGGTCCAGTCGCGCTGCGCGAAACGCAGATGATCGCCGATGCGCGTGCCGCCGAATCCCTTCGCGATGCTGCTGCCCACGATGATTTCCGACGATCCGCGCCTGAACATGCGCCCCGCCGTGAGTTTCACTTGCGGCCGCAATTGCACGCCCATCGGCGACACGCCGCGAATCACGACGTTGGCGGGCGTGTTGGTGCCGAGCTTGGTGAGCGAGATCAGCACGACGGTTTCTTTCGACGCGAGCGGCTCGCCATCGCCGTTCATCGCAACCGATGGATGCATCTCCATCACGTTCGCCTGATTGCGGTCGATCGCGCTTTGTATCTCCGTTTCCGCGCCTTTGCGAATCACGACGACGTTGTCCGGTTCGCCCGTCGACACGAGCGTCTTCCTGAGGCCCGCATCGAGCATCAGCACGGTCGCGAACACGAACACGACGAGCGCGAGACCGCCCGCGGTCAGCATCGTCGTGAGGCGGCGTGCCCAGAGATTGCGTGCGACGTACGAAACGGGAATGGCCATCGCGCGTCCTCAGCCGATCGCCCGCAGGCCTTCGACGATGCGCACGCGGCTCGCCTGCACCGCCGGCACGATCGCCGCTGCCATCGCGACGGCGAAGGCGCATGCGGCCTGCAGGAGCATCGTCTCGCGCGACACCATGAACACCGGGAAGACGCCGCCCGTCGCGTGCTTGAAGACCTCGGCCATCGGCGGTGTCGCCAGAATGCCGATGCCGCCGCCGATTGCGCAGATCGCCATCGATTCACCGAACACGAGCATCGACAAGAACGCTGGACCGAAGCCGAGCGCCTTCAACGTCGCGTATTCGGTGATGCGCTCGCGCGCGCTCATCGCCATCGCGTTTGCCATCACAGCCATAATGATCAGGATGACTACATAAGATACGACCCGTATCGCCGCGATAATCTGATTGGACATCGCGACGAAGCCGAGCTGAAACGCCTGCTCGGTTTCCGTCAGCGTTTCGGCGAGCGAGTTCTTGAACACGTTGTCGATGTTGCGCGAAACGGCCGCGGCTTCGTCCGGATTCTTGATGCCGACCACATACACGCCGACCTGATCGACGTTGCGCTTGGTCTTCTTGCGGATCGTCTCGTTGAGATAGTCGTAGTGAAAAATCAGTTGCCGCGTGATCGTCGATTCGTCGCGGCCTTCCATGATGCCGCGCACGACGAAGTCCCACGTGCCCGGATAGATCGTGCCCTTGAGCGGAATCACGTCGCCGACCTTGAAGCCGTATTGATCCGCGAGCTGCCGGCCGATCAGCGCGCCTTTGCGGTCACGCTGATAATCCGCGCGCTGCTGATCCGAAACAATGAACTCGGGATAAAGATCCAGATAATTGTCCGACACGGCGAACTGCGCGAAGAAGTTCTTCGGATCGCGATAAACGCCGCCGAACCAGTTCGAGCGCGCGACGAGCGTCACGCCGTCGACGCCGCGTATGCGGTTCTCGTAGGCAAGCGGCAACGGAAACACGAGCGAGATCGCATTGCGCGTGACAAGACGCGCATTCGATGCCGCCGCCGCGCCCGCGTACCACGCATCGACGACGGTATGCAGCAGACCATAAGCCAGCACGGCAATGGTCAGTCCGAGCACCGTCAGCGTGGTGCGCAGCTTGTGCCGCAGCGCGTTGCGCAGGATCAGCTTGAGCACGAACATGATGGCTCAGGGTGTGGTTCCATCGATCAGCTCGCCTTTCTCCAGATGCACGAGCACCTTTGCCGCGCCGGCCGCGTGCGCGTCGTGCGTCACCATGATGATCGTCTTGCCGAGCTTGTCGTTGAGACGTTGCAGCATCGCGAGGACATCGGCGGCGGAGTTGCGGTCGAGATCGCCGGTCGGCTCGTCGGCGACGATCAGCTTCGGGTCCGTGATCAGCGCCCGCGCAATCGCGACGCGCTGCTGCTGCCCGCCCGACAGCTCCGACGGATAGTGGCTCATGCGGTCGGCCATGTTGACCATGTCGAGCACCATCGCGACGCGTTCCTTGCGCTCGTGGCGCGTGAGGCGCGTGAGCATCAGCGGCAGTTCGACATTTTCGAACGCGGACAGCACCGGCATCAGGTTATAGAACTGGAAGATGAAGCCGACGTTCGCCGCGCGCCAGTCTGCAAGCGCAGCCTCGGGCAGTCGCGTGATATCGAGCCCGCCGACGCGCAGCTCGCCGCTGTCGGGCCGGTCGATGCCCGCAATCAGATTGAGCAAGGTGCTCTTGCCCGAACCCGAAGGCCCCATCAACGCGACGAAATTTCCTTCCGCGATAGAGAGCGTGATGTCGGTCAACACCGGCACGATCTGCACGCCGCGCCGGTAAGACTTAGCGACGTGGCTGATCTGGACTAGAGTCGTCGTATTCACGCTATTTCTTCGCCAGCGTGACTTTGGCGCCGTCCTTGAGCTTGTCGCCGGGAGCGAGCACGAGCACGTCGCCGGGCTTCACGCCTTGCACGGCCATCAGATCGCCGATGCGCTCGCCCGTCGTCACAGGCACTTCGCGCGCAGTGTCGTGTTCGACCACGTAGACGACCTTCTTGCCGTCGCGCGTGACGACCGTCGATGGCTGCACCGCGACCACAGCCTTCTTCTCCTGCGGCGGCACCGGCTTCGACAGGAACGCGACTTTCGCGGACATGTCGGGCAACACGCGCGCATCGCGATCGACGAAGCGTACTTTCACGAGCACGGTGGCTTTCGAGCGATCGACCGTCGGCACGATGCGCGACACGCGGCCCGCGAAACGCACGTCAGGCAGCGCATCGAGCTGAATCTCGCACGGCTGTTCGACGGTGATGCGCGCGATGTTCGACTCCGCCACGTCTGCTTCGACTTCGAGCGTTTTCATATCGGCAATCGTGACGACCGCGCCCTTGCTGTCCGACGCCGACGAGAACGGCGTGATGTTGTCGCCGACGTTCGCGTGCTTTTCGAGCACGACGCCGTCGAAGGGCGCGCGGATCACCGTCTGATCGACGGCCACTTGCGCGGCCTGCGCGTTCGCTTGCGCGGAGACGATCGCGGCTTCGTCGCTGTTGATCGACGCCCTGGCCTTGTCGAAGCGGGCGAGCGCCGCGTCGTACTGCGTCGCCGGAATCGCGCCTTGCGGGGCGAGAATCTTGTAGCGTTTGAGATCGACCTCGGCGTTTTTCAGCTCGGCGCGCTGCAGCTCCAGATTGGCCCGCGCCACCTTGACCTGAGCTTGCGCCTGCGCCAGCGACGCGGCCACATCGTTACTCTCCAGCCGCGCGATGATCTGGCCTTCCTTGACCGGCGTGCCTTCGAGCACGCCGAGCCATTCGACACGCCCTTGCCCTTTCGATGCAACCGCCGCTTTGCGCTGCGGCACGACATAGCCGGTGGCGTTCAGAAGGGTATAACTCTGCGACGGATAAACGGACGTGACAGTGGCCGTTTCCACCGCTTGCGGTCCGGTGAGACGAAACGCCACGCCGATGAGCGCGAGCAGAATCGCAACGACGATGACATAACGAAGCCAGTTACGCCGGCGCCGCGGCATGGCGGCAGACGGTCCCCGGTCGATTTTGAGTTTTTCTAGATCGTGTTCGGCCAATTTTTGGACTTGCGCCGCAGGATGGGCCCGCGGATCGGGATGCGGTGAAGGAATGGCCAGTATAGCGCTCCCGATTGTTGCGCTTACGAAGCCTTTACTTAACTGCCGGCAGCCGACTTTCGCCGCGCGCGTATACGCGACTCCTGTTCGAGGCGCGAGTCACCTGGCCCGCAAGGCCATATCGATTACGGACGCCGCCAGGCGCCGCGTTCCAGCTCGGCGAGCACGCTCTCGAGCACGGCATCCCAGTCGCCGGACTCGTCCTGATTGAAGATGCGCATGTCCGGATACCAGTGCGTGTCTTCCCGATGACGCATCCAGCGCCAGCACCCTTCATGCCGGTTGAGCAGCCACACGGGCTTGCCCAGCGCACCGGCAAGGTGGGCCACCGACGTGTCCACACAGATCACGAGATCCAGCGAGGCGACGAGCGCTGCGGTATCGGCGAAATCATCGATCTCGCTCATCCAGTCGACGATGCGCGCGCGCTGTCGGCTCTGCAGGCACTTCGCGTCGTTCACCGGCTTCTGCAGACTGATCCAGCACGCGTGCGGCCACGCAATCAGCTTGTCGATTTTTTCGGTCGGCATGCTGCGTTGCGCATCGATCTCCGGAATCACACTGCTGCCGGCCCATACCAGACCGATCCTCGGCCACGCCGCGTCGCTCAGCCGGGCAAGACGCTCCGACCATCGATGCGCCGCGTGCGCATCCGCCTGAAGGTAGGGAATCGACGCAGGAATGGTGTCCATATCGGTGCCGAAAGCCAACGGCAGGGACAGGAGCGAAACGTACTTGTCCCATTGCGTCAGATGAACTTCGTCAGCCTCAAGATAAACGAAGTTCTGTAGCGTTCCGAACGACTGAGTCAGCAGCCGGCGAAGCGACTTCGGCCCCATGAAAGCGATCTGAGAGAAACGCTCCGCTGCCATCGGAATATAGCGACAAAAATGCAGCGTATCGCCGAGACCTTGTTCATGCAGAATCAGCAGTCGATCCCGATCCGCTCGCACGGCTTCGCCTTTCCATTGAGGAATCGACAAATTCGGGCCGCCTTCCATCGACTTTCCTTCGCTCGTGCGCCCGAGAAGCCACCTGTGTTCGAAATACGGCCACGCTTCCTTGTATCGGCCTAACGTGAGTAACGCGAAACCAAGGTTTGCATGCGCTTTCAAGTTGCCAGGCTGGATTTGCAAGGCCCGGTCGAGATGCTCGATCGCCGCGTCGAACTCGCCGAGCGACGCCAGCACCGCACCCAGATTGTTGAGCGCCTGGTCATGAGCAGGATCGAGTTCGAGCAATTCCCGATAGGCCGCGGCCGCTCGCTCCGGTTGGGCGTCCATTTGCAGCGCGCGACCGTAGTTATACAGCAGCACGATTTTGTCGACGCCCGGCTGCCATTGCGCCGCGCTCTCGAGTGCGGCCCGGGCGCTCTCTGAGGCGCGACCATAAGCACCCGCTCGCGTCTGTATCACACTCAGCGTATTGAGGAACGCCGGATTCGGCGAGCGTCTCGCTGCTTGCGCGACCCAGCGTTCTGCATCCGGCACGTCGTCGAGAGCAAGTGCGATCGCACCGCGCAAATGAAGAATCTCTGCGTTTTCCGGATCGATGCTCAGACATCGCTCGCACCAATGCAAGGCTGCCTGTCCCTGACCTGCCGCGTAGGATTTCACCGCCGATTCATACAGCGATTGCAAGTCTTCCTGCATGACGCCGAATACTCCGATTGTTCCAAAAAATCGCAATCTCGTGCTTTGCTTTCGCATCGCCACGATGCACAGCGTATTTTATGCAACCGCCCTTTATCTTCCAGTGCCCGATTTTGAAAAAATGGGTAGCGACCCGGCAACGGCATACGCGTCGAAATGCAAACAGAGCGATGCGTGCGGCTCGCTTCTTAAGAATCCAGCGCGACGCGCTCCGGCTCATCCGGTTCGAACCAGTCGGGATTGCGTTCCGAGATCGGACGCAGCGGCACCAGAATCTCACGCAGATGCGCGCGCATCGCGTTCTCGGCGCCATCGGGATCATGCGCCTTCAGCGCGCTCACGATGCGCGCATGCTGCCTTGATGAGCAGATCGAGCGGCGATACGTCCGGCAGGCCATGAACGATGTTTTCCCTGCATCGCTGGCACGCCATCCGGGTCTTCGCGAAGCGCTCGTGCGCGCCGCAACTCACCTGCAGAATGGCGCGCTCGCGGCAATCGATGAATATGCGCAGTTGGATTGAATTCATTATCACGCATGCAAAATGCCCGATCCGCGCACTTCGATTTAAGATAGCCACTTCTATCGTGACCGGCTCGATGCGCCAGGAGTAGCAGGTGGATTTATTGAAACGTGGACGTAGCACCGCTTTCTTCGTCGCCTGCGCATTGATATCCGGTTCGTGGTCCGCTCTTGCGGCCGCGCCGCATAGCGGCCATGCGGCGAGCGCTTCTGAGATTGCGAGCGGCGCAACGACGCAAGGCATCATGTCCGTCGATGCACTCGCGCCGAACTTCGCCGGCGACGATCCCGAGCAGGTCCGCGACGCGCTCGCTGGCCGTCCCGCTCCGGGACAGTCAGCATCGATTACGAGCCGCGTACGGGCGTTTCTTTCGCGTCCCTTCAACAGGACGCAGCAGGCCGCGAGTCAACCGGGCGCGCAAGTCGATCGCACGTTCACTTTCGTCATTCCGGTTTCATACGGCGTGCGCTATCTGTCGAAGAAGAAGGTGCTCACCGTGAACGTCTCGTTAGCCGCGCCCGAAACGCCCGGCGCGATTCTTCTCAAGGAGACGGTGAAGGGACAAAGCGGCCGCAAGCTCGTCGTCGCGGCGGAAGCCAAGGAAAAAGGATTCGTTCAGACCGTCGATATCATTCAGTTGAAACCGGAAAACGGAATCAGGACGACCGTCAGCGGCCGCACCTTGCTTCCGAATTTCGATCGCGAGCACGGCAGCGACGACTTCGCGATCGTTCTTATCTGCACACTCGCCCCGCCCTATCTGACCGACGACGTCGAGCACAGCGCCCCCACCGACGAAGAACCCACCGACATCACGCGCAGAACCTCGACGTTGAATGGCCGTGTCGATGCTGCGTGGCTCATCGATCGTAAAGAAGGCACGATCATCACGAAGCATCTGCGCTTCGTGAAGTAGCGTGCGCGCTCGTCAGTACTCGACTTCCGAATCCAGCGGATATACGGGCCGCTTCACATTCTCGAACTTGAAGAGCGCGTAGTCGGAACTCGTGACGCCGCGGCTATCGCATTCGACGAGCCCGCCCGAAATCGGCACGAACACGGGCCGGCAATACATGCGCGACTTGAGAATCAAGAACCGCGCGTCGCGAGGATCGATGCCGACGCTCTCGAACACGCCCAAATCCCACGGTTCGTGCGTGCGTTCCGTCACAAGGATGTGAGCTGCCGGTGTTTCGATCACGGCCGCCCGGCCCATATAAGCGCGTTGCCCCGTATAGGTCGGGCCACTGATAATGTATTCGCCATCGGTCAGCGCGCGCACGATGCCCGTCACCTCGAATGGCGGCTTTCCTCGCGAGGCCACGCTTGCAAGCTTGTTGCCCACGCCGATCGTCACCGTTGCACCTTCACCCGCTGCAAACAGGCTCGCTACCGCCTCGGGATCACACAAAGGTCCGACGACGATGCCATCGAGACCTTGCTTCAACGCTTCTTCGAAGGCATCGGTCGTGTCGCATGTGCCACCCGACATGCAGTTATCGCCATGATCGAGCAACAGCACGGGCTTATCGGTTTCGCGCGCACGCGCTGCGGCTTCGCTGATCGACTGGGCGAGCGGCGCGCTGCGATACACGAACGCGTCGCGCTCGTCCCAGATCTGCCGCGCGATCCGATCCGCCACGTCTTGCGCCTGCGCCCGGTTGCCATCGGCCACCACGACGACGCTGATGCAAGGCGCCGCGATATCCGCAAGCGAGAAACCCGACAATACCGACACCGCCAGCACGCCATCTTCACCTTCGGCGGCGCGCGCGGCATCGACGGCGCGTTTCATGGCGCCTTCTGCCGTCGAGCTCTTCAGCGTATGCGTAAGCAGAGGCGGCCGCGCCCACGCGATCACAGGCTTCGCTTTCTCATGAATGAGATCGAGCAGCAGCCGCGCCGCATGCTCCCCGCTCTCATACATATCCACGTGCGGATACGTCTTGAAACTCGTGATCACGTCCGCGTTGTCGATCATCTTCTGCGTGACGTTCGCATGCAAATCGAGCGTTACGGCGATCGGCGCGTGTGGCAGCGCGCGTCGCACACGTTCGAGCAGATCGCCTTCGCCATCTGGGGAATTCTCCGCGACCATCGCGCCGTGCAGATCCAGCATCACGGCATCGCAGCCCTCGGCGGCATCGACGATCGATTGGCAGATCGCGTCATAAGCCCCGGCGGCAACACGCCCGCTCGGATTCGCCGACGCCGATATCGGCGTCACGATCTGCGCGTGTTCACGCTTCGCGGCGTCGATGAACGCGGACATCGCCGTGCGCATGCCGGCATTCTCGCGATACGCGTCATGGCCATAACATGGACCATTGCGCCCGAACGCTTCGAGCGGCGTCGCGACCGGCGAGAACGTATTGGTCTCGTGATTCATCCGCGCGATGAGGATCTTCATGCTGCTTCTCCTTCGGATGCGTTCGCTGCACGCAGCATCGCCTGCAGAAGAACATTGCAGCCGGCTTCAAGATGATCGGCGCGCGCGTCCTCTATTTCGTTGTGACTGATACCGTCCTTGCACGGCACGAAGATCATCGCGGCCGGCGCTACGCGCGCGAGATAAACGGCGTCATGGCCCGCTCCACTCACGACATCCATCGATGTCAAGCCAAGCGCATCCGCACTTTCGCGCACGGCAGTAACCAGCGACGCTTCAAACGGTTGCGGCGCAAAGTAGACAACTTCGTCTACCTTGACCGGCAAGCTCGCTTGCGCACACGTTTCGCGTAACGCGCGGTCCATGATGAGGAGCGTGGCATCGTCGGCGGCGCGCAGATCGACGGTCAGCTTCACACGTCCGGGAATCACGTTGCGCGAGTTCGGATGCACGTCGACCCAGCCAACCGTGCCGCGTCCATGCGGCGCGTGTTCCAGCGCGATGCGGTTGACCGCCCGAATCAGATCGGCCGCGACGAGCAAGGCATCGCGGCGCAGCTCCATCGGCGTGGGGCCCGCATGCGCTTCCATGCCTTCGATCGTCACGTCATACCAGCGCTGACCCAGCGCGGCCTGCACGACGCCGATCACCTTGTCGTTCGCCTCCAGCACCGGCCCCTGTTCGATATGCGCTTCGAAATAGGCGCCGACGTCATGCGCCGCGACGCGCTCGCCGGCATAGCCGATAGACGCAAGCGCATCGCGCACGGACACGCCTTCACGGTCTTTCTGCTCGAGCGCATGGTCGAGCGTGAACGCGCCCGCAAATACGCCCGAGCCCATCATCACCGGCACGAACCGCGAGCCTTCCTCGTTGGTCCATACCGCGACTTCGAGCGGCGCCGCCGTGCGCACGTGGTTATCGTTCAGCGTGCGCAATACTTCGAGACCGGCCAGCACGCCATAGTTGCCGTCGAACTTGCCGCCGGTTGGCTGTGTATCGATGTGACTGCCCGTCATGACGGGCGGCAGATGGCCACGCGTGCCCGCACGGCGCGCGAAGATATTGCCGATCGCATCCACACGCACCGTGCAGCCGATATCCTTTGCCCATGCGATGAAAAGATCGCGGCCCTGCTTGTCGAGTTCCGTGAGCGCGAGACGGCACACACCGCCCTTCTCCGTCGCACCGATGCGCGCGAGGTCCATCAGACTGTTCCAGAGACGCGCACCGTCGATGCGCAAGCCGGCCTGCGCCGGCATATCGTGAACTTGCATTCGAGCTTCCTGAGCTGAGTGTTGCTGATATGACATTCAGACGACGCCGACGCCGAGATAGCGATCCTTGATCGATTCATCGGCGATAAACGCATCGTTCGCGCCTTCGTACACGATACGCCCTTGCTCGATGATGTAATGGCGATCGGCGAGTTGCGTGCACACTTCGAGATTCTGTTCGACGAGCAGAATCGCGACGCCCGCCTGCCGAATGAGCTTCAATTGCGCAACGATTTCCTCGACAATAACCGGCGCAAGCCCTTCCACCGGTTCATCGAGCATCAGCAAACGCGGATGATTCATCAACGCGCGGCCGATCGCGAGCATCTGCTGTTCGCCACCGGAAAGTTGTCCGCCACCGTTCGTGCGCCGCTCCTTGAGCCGCGGAAAGATGCGATAGATATCCGCGAGCTGCCACGGCGAATCCTTGCGCGCACCGAGTCGCAAGTTCTCTTCGACGGACAGGAGCTTGAATATCCCGCGATGCTCCGGCACGAAGCACACGCCGCGCGAAGCAATCTTATGCGGCGGCATTTTTGCGAGCTCGACGCCCTTGAACTTCACGCTGCCGCGCCGAGGCGTAACCACACCCGCAATACTTTTGAGCGTGGTCGATTTACCCGCGCCGTTGCGACCGAGCAGCGTGATCGTCTCGCTCTCGCCTATCTTGAGCGACACGCCCTGAAGAATATGACTCTTTCCGTAATAACCGTGAATGTTATCGACATCGAGCATCATGCGCGTCCTCCGGTGATCATGTTGCCGAGATAGGCGCTGCGAACGCGCTCGTCACCGCGAATATCGGCAGGCTTGCCTTCGACGAGCACACGGCCTTGCTGCATGACCGTGATCGTGTCGGAGATGTCCATCACGATATCCATGTTGTGCTCGATCAGCACGACCGTGTAGTCATCGCGCAAGCTGCGGATCAGATGCTTCATGTCGTCGAGATCGTCGATGCCCATGCCCGAGGTCGGCTCGTCGAGAAAGATCGCCTTGGGCCGCGCGGCCAGCGCCATGCCCACTTCAAGCCGCCGCTGCTGACCATGCGATAACGCGCTCGCCTGCGCTGACGCCAGGCGTTGCAGCGCAAGACGTTCGAGAATGCCATCGACGGTATCGCGATGTTCGAGCGCGCCACGCGGCGGCGTCCATGCGTTGAGGGCGCGCTTCGAATCCACGCCTTGCGCAGCGAGCCGAAGGTTCTCGCGCACCGATAGATTCGCGAAGAGGCTCGTCACCTGAAACGAACGCGCGATACCGCGCTTCACGCGACGATGATCCGGCTCTTGCGTAACGTCATGACCGTCGAACACGATATTGCCCGCGGTGATCGGCACCGTCCCTGTCAGCACGTGAAAGAGCGTGGTCTTGCCTGCGCCGTTCGGCCCGATCACGGAATGCACCGTGTTCCTGGCGATGCGCAGATTTACATCGGTTAGTGCCGCGAACTTGCCGTAGCGCTTCGCGACGCCCTTCGCTTCCAGTATCGGCGCGCTCATGCCGGCTCTCCTCGGTCGCGCTTCATCGCGCGCCAGATGCGTTCACCCAGTCCCCACAAACCGCGCTGCATAAAGAGGCTCACCGCGATCAGCACGAGGCCCAGCAACAGAAGCCAGCGCGGCCAGAGCGTCGAAAGCCAGTCGGCGAAGAGCACATAGAACGCCGCACCGAGCACCGACGAAAAGAGATTGCCCGTGCCGCCGATGACCGTCATGACGAGGATCATCTCGCTCGTGTGATAGTCGATGTTCGATAGCGGCGCGATACCCGTCATCATCGCGTGCAATGCGCCGGCAAGGCCCGTGACCGCACCCGATACGACGAATGCCGCGAGCTTGAAACGCTTGACGTCGTAGCCGACGGCAGCGGCGCGTGCTTCGTTGTCGCGAATCGCGAGCAGTGTGCGGCCGAAGACCGAATGCGAGACCCGCAGCATGAGCCAGAACGCGATCAGGAACAACACCGCGACGAACGCGTAATACTGCCAGGGCGATGCGATCGTGACGAGCGAGCGCCCGAAGATCGACAACGCCGGCCGCGGGATATCGAGCAGGCCGTTATCGCCGCCCGTGAGATCGGGCGTGGTGTAGGCGAGAAAGTAGAACATCTGCCCGAACGCGAGCGTGAGCATCACAAAGTACGCACCGCGCTGACGGATCGAGAACCATCCGACGACGGCCGCCGCGATCGCGCCCGCGATGATCGCACCCAGCAATGCAGCAGGCACCTGAAGCCCCGACTTCGTGAGGATCAAACCCGCGCTATAACTTCCGAGGCCAAAGAAGATGCCTTGCCCGAAGGACAGCAGTCCGGTATGCCCGAGCAACAGATTGCAGCCGAGTGCGGCGAGCGCATAGACAAGCACTTCGGTTGCAAGGGAGCCGGAACGTATCGTCATCGGCAGAATGCAGACGACGACGACCGCCAGCAGCAAAAAGCGATAACGATGCAGCGAATGCCTGAGGGATCGTCTTGGCAGGCCCATGTCCAATGTCTTCGAATCCAGTTTGGAATTCATGCGGTCCTCCCGAGCAATCCATTCGGACGCAGCAGCAAAACCGCAGCCATCGCCACATAAATCATCAGACGCGCGCCTTCGGGCCACAACGTGCTCATCACGCTCTGCACGATGCCGACGAGCAATCCACCGACGAGCGCGCCGAGAAAATTCCCCATGCCGCCCACGACCACGACGACGAACGCAACGCCGAGCGCTTCGATGCCCATGAACGGATCCACCCCACGTATCGGCGCGGCAAGCACGCCAGCAAGCGCCGCCGTACCCGCACCGAGCGCAAAAACGAGACTGAAGATGCGCGTGACGTTGATGCCGAGAAGCGACACCATCTCGCTCGATTCACTGCCCGCACGCACCGCGCTGCCGAGCCGCGTGCCTTCGAGAATCCACCAGAGAATTCCTGCAAGCACTGCCGTGAATGCGATCACGAAAAGACGGTATTTCGGGTAGATGAAACTGCCCCACATTACGACGCCATTGAGCACGTCGGGCACCGGAACGTTATCGCCGAGCGGTCCCCACGCGATGATCGCGCATTCCTGAATCACGAGTGCGAGACCGACCGTCGCGAGAATATGAAACTCGTGCTGCTGGGCATAGACATGTCGCAACACGATCTTCTCGACGATCCATGCGACGACGCCGACAACAATCGGCACGACGACGAGCGCGCTCCAAAAGCTCATCGACCATTGCATCGCCTGGTAGCAGAAATACGCCCCCAGCAGATAGAATGCGCCGTGCGCGAAGTTCACGAAGCGAAGCAATCCGAACACGATGGACAAGCCGACCGCGAGCAGAAAATACAGCATGCCCACGCCGATGCCGTTCACGACCTGCAACAGATAAACGTTCATGGCCTTGCATCAGAAAGGTGGCGCCGTGAATGCGGGATTCGCCCGCATTCGCATGAGAACAACGTGAGTCAGAGCTTCACGCGATCAGGCGAGTTTGCACTGCGTCTTATCGAGCGGCAGGAACGATTGGCCCGAACTCACGATGTCGGCGTAATCGTCCTTGTCCTTCATCTTGCTCTTGGGCTTACCCTTGAGAAGATAGTAGTTTTTCAATACCTGATGATCGCCCGCGCGAATTTCCTCGGGTCCGGTGAGGCCCGAGTACTTCATGCCTTGCAGCGCCGCGACAACTTTATTCGGATCGGCCGTGCCGGCTTTTACGATGCCATCGAGCAGAATCTTCGTGCAGATGTAAGATCCCGCAAGGCTATAGTTCGGGTTCGCCTTATAAACTGCGTTCACGCGTTTGACGAGATCGTGATTGAGCGGCGTATCGATTGCATGCCAGTATTGCGCGCCGAAATACACGCCCTCGCAGATATCCGGTCCGAGTGCTTCGAATTGCTCAAGACCCGACGCCCACGCCATCAGAATCGTGCAGTTGTTCTTCATACCGAAGCTCACGGCCTGACGCAGCGTATCCGACGATTGCGAGCCGAAGTTGAGGATGAGAAGAACGTCCGGCTTCGCGGCAACCGCATTCGTCAGATAACCGCTGAATTCCTTTTCATTGAGCGAGTGATAGCTATTGCCCACATGCTCGATACCTTTCTCTTTGAAGATGTTCTTCGCCGCGGATAACAATCCGTCACCGAAGACGTATTGCGGCGTGATCGTGTACCAGCGCTTCGCATTGGGCATCGATTGAATCAGCGGTCGAACCGTTTGCTCGATCGCGCCAAAAGTCGGCACCGACCAGCGAAACGTCGCGCTGTTGCAGTCCTTGCCGGTGAGTTCGTCGGCGCCTGCCGTCGTGATGAAGATGCCGCCGGCCTTCTCGGCCTCCTTGCCCATCGCGAGCGCTTCAGAAGAAAGAATGCCGCCGGCGAAATAGCGCGCATTCTTCTGTTGTGCGATTTCCTGCACGCGCCGCACGGCGGTTGCGGGTTTTCCCTCGGTATCGAGCGTCGTATAGGCGAGTGGTTGGCCGAGCACCTTTCCGTATTGATCGATCGCCAGCTTCATGCCGAGATCGGCGTACTTGCCATTGGCCGCGAACGGACCGGACATCGGCACCGGACACGCGAACTGGATCGGCGAGCCCTGCGCGAAGGCGCTTCTAGTAACGAGCGCTTCGAACGATCCGGGAATGGCCGACAGCGCGGCCAGCTTCAACATGTTTCGGCGATTCAAAATTGACGCTCCTTGAGAAGATGACCTGCGCAGCCGCACCGCATTTTTTTCGTGGTAGGTTCGAGCCTCGGCTCGGTTCATTCTATTTATCATGATAAATAGAATGAACCTGATGCTAGGAACAATAAATTCGGGTGTCAATAAGGCAATATTCCAGTCTGCGATTTCGCGTTGCACGCGCGTACAAAGTGGACAAAGACAGGGAGCATCGACATGGTGATGGAGCACGCAAAGCGCGCCGGGCCGGCGATCGAGATCGCGCAGCAGGCGATCAAGCAGCCGAAGCGCGCAGACCTGGTGGCGGAAGAGATCAAGCGGCTGATCACGGAAAAGAATTTGAAGCCCGGAGACAAACTGCCGCGCGAAGTCGAATTGCAGCAGCTCTTTTCAGTGAGCAAGAGCACGATACGCGAGGCGCTCAAGTCGCTCGAAGTGCAAGGCCTCATCAAGGTGACGACGGGACCGTCGGGCGGCGGCACGATCGTCGAAGTGCCACTCGATCGGACCTTGCAGCTCTTGCAGAACTATCTGTTCTTCAAGGATGTGACCATCGACGATATCTATACCGTGCGTCAGTTGCTGGAGCCCGAACTCGCGGCGGGCGCGGTGCCGCATCTCACCGATGAAGACTTCACGGCACTCGAAGCGAACATTGCGTGTTGCGACGAAACCGCCGCGACGCACGCGAATCGCGATATCGTGCGGCAACGACAGGAAGACGTGAACTTCCACGATATTCTCGCCGCGGCGAACCCCAATCCGTTTCTGCGCTTCACGTGCGAGTTGATCAACGAGATGATCCGGCAACTGATCGAGTTCAGGAACGATACGCCGCAAGCAGAGCATGAGCGCTTCGGACGCGCGAATGTGAAGATTCACAAGGCGATCACCGAAGCGGCACGGGCCCGGGACGCGGGCAGGGTACGTGAACTGATGGTCGTTCACATGACCGAGGCGCCGCGCTATGTGAAGCGCATGAAGGGCAAGTTGCGCGGGCGGCTCATTCTCGATTCGGAGATCCGTAAGCGCATGGGCTCGCGTGGCGCTTGATTCGCTAACGCCCGTGCGAAACCGCTGCCGCGCGAGCGACTACAATCGAAGCGAATGAACGCGCAGAACCATGCATCGAATGCACGTCAGAGACAGATCAACCCATAGAACATGGAGTTTCCCGACGCAATGCGTGTCGCGCCTCAGGGCCGCGTCACGCGGAGAACGTGAATGCCCGCCAGCCTGAAGGCCGTTCGCAAGACCGGGCGCATTGTCAGCCGCCGCCTGATACGACGCAACAGCACCGCCGCGATGCGCTTCGCCGAAGCGTTTTCACGCTTTCCGGCGCTCGCCGGATTTATCGGCACCGCCATTGCCATCGCCATGGCGGTGTTGTCGTTCGCGGCGCTGTGGCAAGGGCGCGCCCAGGCGCTGCAAAACGCGCATCAGGCAGCGGACAATCTCGTCGCGACCTTGAGCGCCGATATCGCGCGCAATATCGAATCGAGCGATCTGTCATTGCGCACTATCGTCAGCGGCGTGCAAAACCCCGCGGTCATGGCGCTTTCACCCGATCTGCGCAAGCTCGTGCTCTTCGACGGCGCCACCAGTATGAACTCCGTCGGTGGCGCGTTCGTGATGAATCGAGATGGACGCATCATCGTCGAACGCGATCCTTCCGAGCATACCGAGTTGCTCTTCAACGATCGCAATTACTTCAAGGTCCACGCTGAACATCCCGACGCCGGACTCTATATCTCCGGACCTTATCTGTCGCGACTGCGCAATGGCACGGCCTCGCTCGCGATGAGCCGGCGCATTGATGCACCGGACGGCTCGTTTGCCGGCGTCGCGGTGATCGCGTTGAACATCTCGTACTTCAAGGATCTGATTTCGCGCGTGAAGGTCGGGCGGTCGGGGTCCGTGTTCATCGTGCAGCAGGACGGTGCCGTGATCGCGCGCAAGCCCGCGTTGCCTTCGGATGGAGCGGGCTACGTCGCGAAGTCGCCGACCTTCTCGGCGATGAAGGGCGCGCCCTCGGGTTCATACATCTCGCGATCTCCGCTCGACGGCGTCCGGCGTCTCTATACCTTCCAGCACGTGCCGGGCACGCAACTGATCGCGGCGGTCGCTCCCGCGGAGGATGACGTGCTCGCCGCATGGCGCGAGCGCAGCGTCGTGATCGGCACATTGACGATGGCATTCGGCGGCGGCTTCATCGTTGTCTCCTGGCTGCTCGCGATCTCGCTACGTTCGCGGGCGATCGCACAAGAAAAGCTGCAACGGCTTGCGGGTACGGATTCGCTCACCGGCCTGTGCAACCGCCGCGCACTGGACCGCCGGCTCGACGAAGAATGGCGGCGTGCCCGTCGCGCCGATCAGCCGCTGTCCGCACTGTTCGTCGACGTCGATCACTTCAAGCTCTATAACGATACCTATGGTCACGTCATGGGCGACGATGCGCTCATCGCGGTGGCCGACTGCATACAGAATGCCGCGAAACGTCCCGGCGATATCGTCGCGCGTTACGGCGGCGAAGAATTCGTGGTGGTCCTGCCGGGCGCCGCCGCGAACGGCGCACTCACCTTCGCCGAGCGTCTGCGCGCGAACGTGGAAGGACTCGCCATCCCTCACAGTGCGTCGCATAAGGGCGTGTTGACGATCAGCATCGGCATCGCCACCGCCGCGCCGCGTCATAGCGAGGACGCGCTCAAGCTTCTCAACAACGCCGACGCCGCACTCTATCTCGCCAAACGCACGGGACGTAATCGCGCGATACACGAAGACAGCGTGACCGGCGGCGGAGCCTGACGCGCGTATCATGCATCTTGAATGCAATCTGGCCTTATTCATGCCGCATTCAAGCTGCATATCCGACGGAGAAACCCGATGAGCGCATCGACCGCCGTACTCGCGATCCTGTTCTCCCTGCTGCTCGGCGCGATGATTCCGGGGCCGAGCTTCGTGATCGTGGCTCGAAATGCAATCGGCATATCGCGCGCCGATGGTCTCGCGACCGCGCTCGGCATGGGCGTGGGTGGCATCTTCTTCGGCGGCGTCGCACTCGCGGGACTCTATACGCTGCTCGTCGCGGTCGAGTGGCTCTATGTCGCGCTGAAGGTCGCGGGCGGCGTGTATCTGATCTATGTCGCATCGAAGATCTGGCGGGGCGCTACGCAGCCGATGCAGATGCCGGCCCGGGACGATGCGCCCGCACTGGCCGGTAGCGCGCGCAAGTCTTTCTGGCTCGGCCTCTCGACGCAGTTGAGCAATCCGAAGACCGCGATCTGGTACGGCAGTATCTTCGCCGCGCTCCTGCCGCAACATCCTCCGCTATGGTGCTACTTCGTGTTGCCCCCGATGGTCTTCATCATCGAGACGGGCTGGTACACCATCGTCGCGCTGGGCTTCTTCAGCAGGCGTCCGCGCGAGATGTACCTGCGCGCGCGGAAGTGGATCGACCGCATCGCGGCCAGCGTGATCGCGATGCTCGGCCTGCGTCTCGTTCTCGCGGCCGGCAAGACAGGACTTTGATTTCGCATGCAAAACGCATAACGCAAAACACCAATGCACATCTTGCATGCAGAAAACAAAATGCCGGACGCGCCTTGAAGGACGTCCGGCCTTCTTTCAGGCAGGCTCAACGCGTCCGGATCACAGCGGATGCAGTTTGCCGTCAAGTTCCATCGTCCACTTCGAGCCGTCCTTGAACGTCAGCACGCCGTTCTGAGCATCGATATGAATGGGCTTGCCGGCCGGCTCGTTCTTGTCGCCTCCGACGATACGAGACATCTCGGAAGAGGAAAGCTCCTGGGCATGTTGAAGGTCGTCGAGCTTCAGGTTCGTCATGGCATTTCTCCTTGCGGTGCGTGAGCGAGAATTTCATCTGATTCGAATCGAGCGTATGTCGGCGCTCGCCCGGTCTTTTGCATTGGATATGCCAACGTGCTGCCCTTCACGCTTCGACGCCCGCAGCGCCTTGCTCCGCTTGCCTGAAGCCTTCAGAGACACGCGATCCATCTACGCCCCTAGTCAGACCTAGGCCAACACACTCGCGCTTGCGTGTCGGCGCGGCGATGACACAGGAAACCTTTCGTTTAGCCGACGCGATCGATGGACGCGCTGATTGGCTCAGGACTTGCTTTTACCTGCGCTCAAACATCCGGCGATACGACCGGACTTGCACAAGGAGGAGACGATGCAAGACGATAACCGCGCGATCGCGGCTACCCACGATGAACGAGAAAGCGCCTGGCTGATTCCGGCGATCCGCAAGGCACACGAACGCTCGGAGACGTTCGGCCTGAACGCGTCGACGCGGCCCGACTATGACGTGCTGACCGAAGGCGAGTTACTGCTCAAGCTCGAACAGAACCGCGTGCTGTGCGCGCACGCGACGCCAGTGATGGAGACACTGCGCGAGCAGATCGTCAACACGCAAAGCATGATCGTGCTGACCGATGCGCAAGGGCTCATTCTCCATTCCACCGGCGATGACGACTTCCTCGCACGCGCCGAAAAAGTCGCGCTGAGGGCCGGCGCGAACTGGGCCGAGGAACGGCAAGGGACCAACGCCATCGGCACGGCGATCGCGGAACGGTCTCCGACCGTCGTGCACGGCGATCAGCACTATCTCGCCGCGAATCGTTTTCTCACCTGTTCCAGTGTGCCGATTCTCGATCCCTACGGCGATCTGATCGGCGTGCTCGACGTCACGGGCGATCATCGCAGCTATCATCGCCATACGATGGCGCTCGCGCGCATGTCCGTGCAGATGATCGAAAACCATCTGTTTTCCAGCGCTTTTCAGGGCATGCTTCAAATCGCATTTCACAGCCGCCCCGAATTTCTCGGCACGCTGATGGAAGGCATCATGGCGTTCACCTGCGATGGGCGCTTTCTCTCCGCCAATCGCAGCGCGCAATTTCAGTTCGGCCTGCCGCTTTCGGCGCTGCGCGCGCATACGCTGTCGTCGCTCTTCGGACTCACGAGCGCGCAACTGATCGATCGTTCGCATGCGAGCCGCGCGCCGCATATTCCACTCGATCTCAACAACGGCGCCGTCGTGTGCGCCCGCGTGCGCCTGAACCGCGCTCCGTTCGCCGAAGTGGCATCCACGTCCGTCGCCATAAAGTCCGCGCCGCGCACATCGGCTGCGATGAACGCTTCGTCGAAACTCGCATCGCTGGACACGGGCGATCCGCGCGTGGCTGCGGTCATCGGCAAGGTACGAAAGGTCATCGGCAAAGACATACCGATACTCATCACGGGCGAAACGGGCACCGGCAAGGAACTGCTTGCGCAGGCCATACACAGCGATTCGCCGCGTCGCGCCGGGCCATTCGTCGCAGTGAACTGTGCATCGATACCGGAGAACCTGATCGAATCGGAACTTTTCGGTTATGAAGAAGGCGCGTTCACGGGCGCGAGACGCAAGGGCGCGGCGGGCAAGCTGCTGCAGGCCAACGGCGGCACGCTCTTTCTCGACGAAATCGGCGACATGCCCTATCCGCTGCAAGTGCGCCTCTTGCGCGTACTGCAGGAACGCGTCGTCGATCCGCTCGGCTCCAGCAAGTCGATACCGGTCGATGTAGCCATCATCTGCGCGACGCATCGCAACTTGCGCGAGATGATCGAGCAGAACCGCTTTCGCGAGGACTTGTACTATCGCCTGAACGGGCTCGTCGTCAAGCTGCCGCCTTTACGCGAGCGCACCGACCTTGCCGCGGTGATCACGAAGATGCTGCACGCGGTGAGCGCCGATGAAGCATGCGGCATGCGCCTGTCCATCGATGATGAAGTCATGACGCTCTTCGAGCATTACGCGTGGCCCGGCAACTTCCGTCAACTGTGCAATCTGCTGCGTACCGCCGCGGCAATGGTGGACGACGATGGCTGCATTCGTCGGGAGCATTTACCGGACGACTTCTTCGATGAACCTCGCGTTGCTAAGCAAGGCATGTCTGAAGCATGCGCTTCATCGGCGCTCGCTTCGGGGCGCTTGCAGGAAGTCACGGCATCCGTGATCGCGGCGGCGCTCGCGCGGCATCGCGGCAATGTTTCCGCTGCGGCGCGTGCGCTGGGCGTTTCTCGCAACACGATCTATCGCAAGATGCCCGCTTGTTCACCGATGGAGCAATGAGTTGTTCAATGCGGTGTTCCACTTCGAAACACCCCTGTCACGAAGAAGAACAGCGCGGTCACGATGACGCGCGTCATCGAAATGGAACTGAAAGCCGCGCAGCGTGCACATGCACTGTCTTTCATCGAAGGCATGGTCTTTGCATTTTCGACGTCCGATTGCGAAACGGTTCGCGATCCAACTCGAACATCATCAAGGAGATGAACATGCAATGGACGACGCCTGCCTTCACCGATCTGCGCTTCGGCTTCGAGATCACGATGTATATCGCAACGCGCTGATGCTTCGATGATCGCAACGCCCGGGTTGCTTCCAACCCGGGCCTGCGCCCTTCTCTTTCGCACATGAATTCTACGACCGCGCATGCGGGCGCATCCACGCGCCCGCGCTTGCGTGCGCCATTGAAGCTGCACTGGCATGCGGACATGCGCTCTTGCGAGATCGAGCATGCGCACGGCAGCGTCGAACTGAACCGAAGCGCAGGCGAGATACTCGCGCGCTGCGATGGCACGCGCGAGCTCGACGACATCATCGGCGAACTCGAAACGTCGTTCGACATTCGAGGTCTCGCTGCGGACGTCTATCGCTTCATCGACAAAGCACGCCGTCTCGGCTGGCTCGACTGATTCGCGTTGTCACATCAGGCAACACGTCGAACGTTCCACTGCTCCACGATGCAACACCCATGCATGAGCGCCTCATCGCACTTGCATGCAGGCCCTCACGCTCGATAGCCGCATGCAGCAAGCCATTCGCGCGCATCGGACATCAATGGCACATGACTTGCCTTGATGACGCTGCAACCGTTTCGCACCGCTATCGAGATTCAAAAGGACGTTGCACCGACAATACCCAGGAGACAACGATGAAGATTCGCTTCAGTCCGGCCATGCGCATCGCCGCCCTTGCAGCAGGCGCCGTTGCTGCATTCAACGTAGCGCAGCATCAGGCCATCGCAGCAAGCGGCACGCCGGCGCAGTATCCGGATGTCAGCTATGAACGTCTCGCGAGCGCGCAAGACGATCCGGGCTGGCTCACGTATTACCGCACGTACAACGGTCACGGGCACTCGCCGCTCAAGCAGATCGACACGAACAACGTGAAGAACCTGAAGCAGGCATGGAGCTATAAGTTTCCGAAGGACTTGCAGCAAGGCTTCGAGGCGACGCCCATCGTCAACGGACGCTTTCTCTTCGTGACGACGCCGAAGGACAACGTCTATGCATTCGATGCAGCCACGGGCAAGCAGCTCTGGAAATACGAACCGAATCTCGATGCTCGTTCGTTCAAGACCGCGTGTTGCGATGTCGTCAATCGCGGCGTCGCGCTGTACGGCAAGAACGTCTATGTCGCGATGCTGAGCGGCGAAGTGGCCGCGCTCGATGCGCAAACGGGCGCGCTCGTGTGGAAGAAGGCCATGTTCGATCCGGGCGTCGGCTACGCATTCTCGCTTGCGCCACTCGCGCTCGATGGTGCGCTCGTCGTCGGCAGTTCGGGCGGCGAATACGGCGCGCGCGGCTTCATCGCGGCACTCGATCCCAACGATGGCAACGTGCTGTGGAAACGCTATACAGTGCCCGGCGCGAAGGAACCCGGCGGCAACACATGGCCCGACGGCATGCAGGAACACGGCGGCGCGCCCGCATGGCTCACGGGCACGTATGACGCGGCCAGCAAGACACTCTATTGGGGCGTCGGCAATCCGGGACCGTGGCTCGCCGATCTTCGCCCGGGCGACAATCTCTATTCCGACTCGCTGCTCGCGCTCGATCCGAAGACCGGCGATCTCAAGTGGCACTATCAATACACGACGCATGACACGTGGGACTACGACGGCGTCAACACGCCGGTGCTCGCGAACATCAAGTATCAGGGCAAGGACTACGACGCCATCATTCATGCGGACCGCAATGGCTTTTTCCATGCGATCGACCGCAGCAACGGCAAGCTGATCTATGCGCGGCCCTTCGTCACTGCCACCTCGGTCACGGGCTATTCCGACGATGGCAAGCCCATCCAGGACGCAGCCAAGTATCCGAAGACAGGCACGACCATCGAAACATGTCCGAGCTTCCTCGGCGGCAAGAACTGGTGGTCCGTGTCATACGATCCGCAGACGCATCTCGCGATCGTGCCCGCTCTGCATGCGTGCATGTCTCTCTCGGGCAAGTCGGTGAACTACATGGAAGGTCTGCCGTATCTCGGCGAAGGCTTCGAGATCAAGCCGGAACCGAACAGCAAGGGCTATGGCGAATTGCAGGCCATCGATGTCGATACCGGCAAGAAAGTATGGAGCCACTGGAGCAAGCTGCCCTGGAATGGCGGCGTCGCGACGACGGCGGGCGGACTCGCATTCAGCGGCTCGCTCGATGGTCATCTCTACGCGTTCGACGAAAAGACCGGCAAGGTCTTGTGGCAGAGCCCGAAACTCGCGAGCGGCATCATCGCGCAGCCCTCGGTGTATGAGATCGACGGCAAGGAATATGTTGCCATTCTCGCGGGCTATGGCGGAGCGAATCCGATCTGGGGCGGACCGATGGCGAAGGCCGCGGACAAGGTGCCGCGCGGCGGCACGCTCTATGTCTTCGCGCTCAATCGCACCTGACCCATCTGACCGAACCGCAAGCGTGCATCGCCGCGCTTGCGGTCTTCATCGACATCACCGGACGCTTCGACATGAATCATTCCTTCAACTTCATTCGGGCAGCGGGCATGCTGGCCGCATGCATCGCACTCGCACCCTCCGCTTCCGATGCGGCCGTGAAGATCTGCACGTTTCCCGGCAGCCCGTCGGCGGCGCTGGATCGCAGCGTCGCACAAGCCGCGTTCACGCGCGCCAATATCGCGGCGACAGTCGTATCGCACGGTATCGGCGAAGGCGATGACGACGGCGTGTCGCTTCACGAGCTCGACAAGACCCTCGCACGCGATTGCGATGTGATCGCGGGCTTTCCGCGCTCCACCGTCGCCGATGCATCCGGCGGCAAGATGCAGTTCTCGCGCGGTTATCTGCGCGCGGGCTATGTCAGCATCGAAGCACCCGGCGCCGAACTGAACGATGCCGCGAAGCGCACGGTCGCCGCAACATACGCGAGTCCCGCGCAACTGATCGCCGTGCAACAGCACGACGTGACGCTCGATCTGGAGAACACATCGGCATCGACGGTCGATGCCGTGGCGAACGGACGCGCACAACGCGCAATCGTGTGGTATCCCGCTGTCGTCGCTTATCGCATGGCGCATCCGGAACGCAGATTCTCGATCGCGACCGCGGATTCCCCCTACGCGGACTGGCATCTCGCAATCGCGTTCGGCGAAAGAAGTGCCGCGTTGCGGCCACGCATCGACGACGCGCTCACGTCGATGAACAACGACGGCCGTCTGCAAGCACTGACGAAGCAATGGGCATTGCCCGCGCAGCGCGTATCGTCGTCGATGCACTCGGGCATCATGCTCGCGGATATGAACGCAACGCGCATGGGCCGCGTCATCAAGGTCGCGAATGAAGAAGGCGTCGAGCCTCCAACCTTCGAGCAAGCACAAACGACGCATGGCAAGACGCTTTATTCGAGCTCGTGCGCGAAGTGCCACGGCGCGCAGTTGCAAGGTGTGACGGCACCCGCGTTGCAAGGTCCTGCGTTCGCGCCGCCGTCGAATTCGCATCTCACGGTCGGCGGCATCTTCACCTACATGGCGACGAACATGCCCGCCGATCGTCCCGGCAAGATGAAAGATCAGGACTATGCGGACATCATGGCCTTTCTGCTCATGTCGAACGGCTACAAGCCAGGCGGCGCGAAGATGACCGCCGACAGCGCGCGCGCATCGAAACTTCCGCTCAACGCCGGGCCTGCCCGATAAGCTCACCATGCAAACGCCGGCCGCGCGTCTTTCAATACATCACACTGTGACATATAATTGAATTGTCGCGCGAGCGGATCGAGCGGCGCAATGTGCAAGTTAGCCGGTTCCGAGCCGGCGGGAGGCCAGCGTCGTGCTTATCAATAACGATTTCGAAATCGGCTATCTTGTCGTGGTTTTCGCTTTGCTCGGCGTCATCCTGGTTGGCGCGCTGCTCACGGCGCTGCATCTGGATCGCTGGCATCCGAAGCTCATCAGCGCAGCCATCGGGGCGCTACTCGGGCTTGCGCTGATCGAAGCGGTGCCGATACTGACCTGACGACACACCCTGACGTTTCGTCGAGACTTCGGTTCGTCGCGACGCAAGGGCGGCAGCATGCTTGGCAATCGGGCATGTTTGCCGCCTTGTTTCCTTTCTCCCCTCTTTCCGCTGCGCGCCGTGCGCATTGGCATAATGCAGCACGGGGCGCGTGCGTGCGTCCTCTCTTCGCGCCTGTTCCGTTTCGCCACCGACCGAGACCGCATGACTGCGATTGCCCGCACTTCATACCGTGTGCGCGCCTTCTTCGGCGCGCCTGAAGCACGCCGCCTCCTTCGCACGCTGATGAGCTGCGCGATCAGCTACGCCGCCGCTCGACTCGCCGCGCTGCCCGAAGGATATTGGGCGCTCATCACGACCCTCGTCATCGTGACGCAACCGAGCCTTACGCAGGCCGTCGATATCGCACGCGATCAGATCATCGGCGCATTCATCGGCGCAGTGGCGGGCGTGCTCGGCATCGTCGCGATGGAGCGCGGCGCGCCGCCGCTCGCCGTCTTCTCGGTCGCGCTCGTGCCGCTTGCCGCGTTGAGCGCAAAGCGGCCCGCGTTCAGGCTCGCATGCGTGACGCTCGTCATCGTCGTGCTGATACCCGCTGGACCGGGCTCCCCTTTCGAGCGGCCCATGCATCGCGTGCTGGAGATCCTGATCGGCGCGGCATCGTCGTTTGTCGTGTCGGCGCTTTGGCCCAATCGCGCGCTCACGTCGGCACATCGCTGCGTCGCCGATTCCTTGACGAGTCTGGGTCAGTTGATTGGTTTGTATCTGTCGGGAGAAAAGGACGAAGCCCTCGCGACGCGCCTGGAAACGCAAAGCACCGATGCGCAAAAAGCCTTCGACGACGCTTTGAAGGAAGCCGAACGTGAACACATCATCGTGCTCGTGCAGAATCATCGCTCGGATGCCATCGACAAGGCCGCGCCTTTTCTGCGGCGCTTGCATAGCGATGCGCTTTTTCTCGCGAAAGCGGTGTCACGCCTCGATCGCGAAACCTGCGCGGCGCGGCTGGGCACGACGGGTCGCGAACTACAGGCATTGTTCGAGACCCTCGCGAGCGTGCTCGCATCGAATCGTCAGGACGATGCGAAACTCGCGCGCGCACGCTCTGCGATGAACGAACTCAAGAGCATGCTCGCAACACAGGAAGCGACGCACGGCGCGCAGGAAGTGGCGCAATTCGTGATCGGTCTGATCGTCGCGGATCTCGATGCGTTGATCGGCACGATCTATCCGTCGAAGGAACAATCGGTCTAGCGTGAGAGACCGCGTGCATCGATCGGCCATATATCGGTCACGCGATCGCCTCGATAGCACACGTATTCGTCGTAGAGATTCACAGTCGGATCGCAATGGCCCGGCGGCAGTAGCAAACGCTTGCCGACGAGATCTGCAAAGTCGCCTTCGCTATCGCGCTGCGCTTGCAACATGCCGTGCTCGTCGTTCGCGGAGATATAGGTCAGCGCGGGCCCGGCGCTCGCATCGAGCCAGTTTGCGCAGCGCGGCAAGCCGGAATCCACGGCAAGTCCTTTCAGGCCGACATCGCATACGGCCATGCCAGGCCGCGTCGCGCTCATGACCGTCGACAGCACGAAAAGGCTGTGACGCCAGCGCATTTCGCCGCCCCAGCCGATGCCGCCATAGTCTCCATCCATGAACAGATATGAGCCGGGCTGCAGTTCGGTGAACACGCCGCTCGCGGCATCGAACTCGACTGTGCCCGTGCCGCCGCCCGTCACGACGCCGCAACGAACGCCACGCACATCGAGCGCGCGCACATAGTGTGCGGCGATATCGGCGGCGCGGTGTGCTTCGAGCTTGCGTGCGGTCCAGTCCGCGACGTGCTGAATGCCGCCGTGATACGCCTGCAGTCCTGCGAAGCGCAGTGCGCTCCGGGCCGCAATACCGTCGACGAGCGCGAGCAGCGCATCTTCGCTCGTTACGCCGCAGCGATGTTGCCCGGCATCGACTTCCGGCAGCACGTCGATGGTGACGCCCGCACGCGCCGCTGCGTCGCCGAGTGCCTGCACTTGCGGCAACGCATCCACGCATACCGAAAGACGCACGTGCGATGCGAGTTCGACGGCCATCGCGAGTTTGTCCGCGCCAACGAATTCGTTGCTGACATGGATGCTCTCGATGCCCGCCGCCGCGAACGGATAAGCCTCCGACAGCTTCTGACAGCACACGCCGACCGCACCCGCCCCGATCTGACGTTTCGCGATCTCGCTGGACTTGTGCGCCTTCGCATGCGGGCGCAACGCGACGCCATGACGTGCCGCAAATGCTGCCATCGCGGCGAGGTTGGCGTCGAAAGCGTCGAGATCGATCGTGAGGGATGGCGTGGCGACCGATGCGAGCGAGTCGCCCACGCGGGCGGCGGGTGGAGGTGCGAGCGTCATGGCGGGCCGTGTCGATAAAGTTGGATCAGGCATCGATCATAGCGCTGCATTCTGCATGATGAATGCATAAAACCATTCGCTCGCGCTTTGCACTCATGCCGGGACGTCCGTTTCCAGAATCGCGCCTTCGTCCTTGAGCGCCTGGATGCGGGCCTCGTCGAAGCCGTATTCCTCCAGCACTTCGCCGGTGTGCTGCCCGAGCAGCGGCGCAGGACGCGAAGCCTTCGTGCATCCCTCGGAGAAGTGGATCGGCAAGCCGATGCCGCGCATCGGGCCTGCGAGCGGATGCGCCGTTTCGACGATCATCCCGCGCGCGATCGCCTGTTCATGCGAGGACGCTTCCGGCACGCTCAGCACCGCGCCGCTCGGCAAGCCGATCCGGTCGAACGAAGCGAGCCATTCGTCTGTCGTGCGTTCGACGAGACGCCTGGTCAGTATCTCGACGAGCGCGTCGCGATGCTTCAGGCGACCCGCATTGGTCTGGAAGCGCTCATCATCCGCGAGACCCGGAATGTTCAACACGCCGACGAGACGCTCGTAGTTGCTCTGATTCGCCGCGCCGATGTTGACCCAGCCATCTTGCGTGCGAAATGCCTGATACGGTGCGCTCGTCGGATTGGCCGAGCCGGCTTTCGGCAACACGGTGCCATCCGCGAAGTAATTGGCGAAGGCCCAGTACATTTGCTGCAGGCCGGCTTCGAAGAGCGACGTGTCGACCATCTGCCCGAGTCCCGTTGCCTGCTTTCTCGCATAGGCCGCGCTGATGCCCAGCGCCGCCAGAATGCCGGCATTGATATCGGTGACGGGCGAGCCCGCCTTGATCGGTGCCTGCCCCGGCTCGCCGGTCATGCTCATCAGACCGCTCAACCCTTGGGCGATGAGATCGAAGCCGCCCTTGTCGGCCATCGGTCCGCTTCTGCCATAGCCCGATATCGCGCAATAGATGAGACCCGGGTTCACCGTCTTGAGCGCTTCGTAGCCCATGCCGAGCTTTTCCATCGTGCCGCGCCGATAGTTCTCCGTCACGACATCCGCGCTCGCCAGCATTTTTCGCAGCACTTCCTTGCCGCCGTCCGTCTTCAGATTGAGCGCGATGCCGCGCTTGTTGCGGTTCACGATCATGAACGACGCGGATTCGCCGCTCGGCAGAATAGGCGCGAAACGGCGGCAATCGTCGCCATTGGGGATCTTCTCGACCTTGATGACGTCGGCGCCCATGTCCGCGAGCATCATGCCGCAGATCGGTCCCGACATGATGTGCGCGAGCTCGATCACGCGCATGCCTTCAAGCGGTCCCGCACCAGCCGTTGCCGCCGCCGCAGCGTTAGTGTCTGACATGTCAACGTCCCTTGAATTGCGGTTTGATCTTGTCGAGGAAGGCCTGATAGCCGGCGCGGAAGTCGTCGGTGCCGAAGCACGCGAAGCCTTCGTCCCGCTCTTCGGCTGTGAGCGGTGCAGGGTCCATCACACGGCGCACGAACTGCTTGTGCCAGCGTGCGACGAGCGGCGCGCCATCCGCAATGCGCCGCGCGGTTTCGTATGCATGCGCCGTCACTTCCCCATCTGCGACGACGCGCGTGACCAGCCCTTTCGCCAACGCTTCCTTCGCGTCGAAGATGCGGCCTTCGAGAAGAATCTCGAGCGCAACGGCGGGCCCCGCCAGACGCACGAGCCCTTCCATTTCCGCATGCGCCATCACGAGGCCGAGATTCTTGATGGGCACGCCGAAGCGGCTCGACTCGCCGCAAATGCGCAGATCGCACATTGCCGCAATTTCGAGGCCGCCGCCGACGCAGATGCCATGAATCATCGCGACGATCGGATGTCGGCACTCGCGTAATGCATGCAAAGTGCGATGCATGATCGCGCCATATGCGCGCGCCTGCTCGACATTCGAGCGGTCCGTGCGAAATTCCCCGATGTCGTTGCCCGGCGAGAACGCCTTGTCGCCCGCGCCGCGCAATACGATGCAGCGCAGCGTGTCGTCGCCGGACAGCGTCTCGATAGTCTCTCCGAGCGAGCGCCACAAGTGTTTCGTCATCGCGTTGAGCTTCTCGGGCCGGTCGATCACGACCGTCGCGACATCGCCGTCGCGCTCGATCAGGATGGATGGTTCCGCCACATCGCCTCCGTGAATTGAATGCTGCATGCTGAATGCGTTATTCGATTCGGTTCAATGCATTCAAAATGCATTGAACCGCTGCGTCCGCCGGATCACACGAATTTGCGCGCGTCCGCCGGGTCTTTCGTTTCCTCGTCGACTTCGAGCGCGCGATCCGGGCGCATCGTGAACGAGAGGATGATGCCGACGGCCATCAGGATCATCGAAACGGTGAACGGCAGGTTCCAGTTGCCCGTCCGGTCGATCAGCCAGCCGCCGACGACCGGGCTGATGATCGCCGCCAGCGCCGAACCGGAATTCATGATGCCGGCCGCGGTGCCCGAATGCTTCGGCGCGATATCCATCGGCACGGACCACATCGGACCGATCGTCATCTCGTTGAAGAAGAAGCCGCCTGAGAGACACACAGCCGCGAGCGTGATGGAGATGTCGGAAACCAGCATGATCGGCGCGAGCGACAGCAGCGTCAGCAACATGCACACGCCGACCATCACGTTGCGTGCAAGGCGAACGTTGCCGCTCTTTCTGAGGATGCGGTCAGTAAGCGAACCGCCGAGCCAGTCGCCGAGCACGCCCGCGAAGAACACACCCGACGCGAACAGTGCCGACTTGCCGAGCTGCATGTGATAGCTATGCAGGAAGTACTGCGGAATCCAGCCGAGAAAGAGCCACAGCACCCAGCCATAGCAGAAGTACACAGCCGTCACGGGCGCCATGCGGCCGAGCAGCGTGCGCCACGGCACCGGGGTGCGTTGCTTCACGCCCGAATAGGTCGCGAGCGTCGCGCATTCGCTTTCCGTGATGCCCGGATGATCGCGCGGGTTATCGCGGAAGTAGAAGACCCACGCCAGCGCCCACAGAAAGCTGATGATCCCGGTAATGATGAACGCGCCACGCCAGCTCGTCGCGACCATCAGCCAGACGATCAGCGGCGGGGCCACTGCATTGCCGATTCGTGATGCTGCATGCGTAATGCCTTGTGCAAAACCGCGCTGATCGGCGGGCATCCAGTTGGACATTGCGCGCGTCGCGGTCGGGAAGGTCGCGCCTTCGCCGAGGCCGAGCAGCACGCGCGCCACGATCAACGACACGAAGCCGCCTGCGAGACCGGTCAGCACAGTGGCGCCCGCCCAGATGATGGCGCATAGCGCTAGCGTGCGGCGCGGCCCGAAGCGGTCGCCCACCCATCCGCCGATGATCTGAAACACGAGATACGGATACGCGAATGCGGAAAACACGAAGCCGACCTGCGTGTGCGAGAGGCCCAGTTCCGCGCCGAACTGGGCCGCCGCCGTACTGACATTGACCCGGTCGATATAGGTGATGAAATACATCGCGCATAGCAGCAGCAGAACGCGCGTGGTGGCTCGACGGAACATCATCGTCTCCTTGTTGGCCGCGTGCGTGCATCGACGCGCCCGAATGTCGGGCGGCGACCGATATCACGGCATGCGGAACTTCACGTGAATACGTCGGATGAGGATTGCGGCTCGATATGAGCCTGCGTGTTTGAGCCTGTCTATTGCGTTCTGCGGCGCAGCTTGCGTATGCGTGGTTTGCGCGGTGATGTCATCGTTCGTCTCCTGGTCGCGGCTCGTTCGTGTCCGCTGTTTTGCTTCGGTGAATGAAACTCTCGTCTTGCTGTCGTCAATCCTTTGCGTCGAGGGCCATCGCGAGCACGCGCGCGACATGCAGCGCCTCTCTTTGCGCGCCATCCGCGATCTGATGACGGCAACTCGTGCCGTCCGCCACGATCAGCGCATCGCTTGCGGCACGCACTTCAGGGAGCAAGGACATCTCCGCCATCGCCTGCGATGCGTCGTAATGCTCCGCTTCATAACCGAAGCTGCCCGCCATGCCGCAGCATGACGATTCGATCGTCTTCACATCGAGCCCTGGAATCCAGCCGAGTACCTCTTCGATGGGACGCACGGCATCGAATGCCTTTTGATGGCAATGGCCATGCAATAGCGCTTTCGGCCGATCCAATGTTTTCAGCTTCAATTGCAATCGCCCCGCCGCGTCTTCTCGCACGAGAAATTCTTCGAACAAGAACGATGCTTGCGACAGCTTGCGCGCGGCATCGCCATAGCCATAACCGAGGAACTCATCGCGTAACGAAAGCAGGCACGAAGGTTCGAGACCCAGGATCGCGACGCCGCGCTCGACATACGGCATGAGCGCATCGAGTGCACGGCGCGCTTCGGTCTTCGCTTCATCGACGAGACCCGCTGATAGAAACGTGCGTCCGCAACACAGCGGTCGTTCGCCCGCCTTCACGTTCAGATGGACCGCGTAGCCCGCCGCTTCGAGTACCCGTTTTGCAGCGCGCGCATTCTCGGGCTCCATATAGTTGTTGAACGTGTCGACGAACAGCAGAACTTCCTTGGTCGCAGAAGCAATTGGTTGCACCGAAGCATCCGCGAGAAACGATCTCGTGAAGCACGGGAATGCTCGTTGCGGTGCGAGGCCGAGCTTGGACTTGAGCCAGCGCGCAACGCGCGGCATATTGGTTTCGAATGCGTTCGACAGCGCGGGCATACGGCTCGCATATGGCGCGTAGCGCGGCAGAAACGCGATCAGCCGCTCACGCAAACGCACACCATGACGTTCTGTCCATGCGGCACGCGCCTCGATCTTGATGCGCGCCATGTCGACGCCCGTCGGGCAATCGCGCTTGCATCCCTTGCACGACACGCACAGATCGAGCACGTCCTTCACATCCTGACTCGCGAGCCCGTCGTCGCCCAACTGTCCCGACAATGCGAGCCGCAATGTATTTGCGCGGCCACGCGTGAGATGCTGCTCGTCCTTCGTGATGCGATAGCTCGGGCACATCGTGCCTGCATCGAACTTGCGGCAATGGCCGTTGTTGTTGCACATCTCGACCGCTTTCGCGAGGCCGCCCGACGAATCGCCACCCGATCCCGGCGCGCCCTGCTCGCCCGTCAATGGATCACGCGTAACGTTCCAGGCGGACCAGTCGAGATGCGGCGTCAAAGCGCGCTCGCGATAGGAAGGCGGAAAGCGAAAGTTGCGCGCATCGTCCATCTTCGGCGGAGCCACGATGCGATCGGGGCTCATCCGGTTCTCGGGATCGAAGAGCTGCTTGATCTCGCGAAACGCCTCGTTGATGCGCGGTCCGTATTGCCATGCGACCCATTCGCCGCGACACAAGCCATCGCCGTGCTCACCCGAAAATGCGCCCTTGTATTCGCGCACCATCTCAGCGGCTTCCTCCGCGATCGCGCGCATCTTGACGGCCCCGTCGCGGCGCATATCAAGAATCGGCCTCACATGCAGCGTGCCGACGCTCGCATGCGCATACCACGTACCCTCGGTTTCGTGCTTCCTGAAGACCTCCGTCAATCGACTCGTGTACTCCGCGAGATGTTCGAGCGGCACCGCGCAATCTTCGATGAAGGACACCGGCTTGCCATCGCCCTTCATGCTCATCATGATGTTGAGGCCGGCCTTACGTACTTCCCACAGTGCCTTTTGCGGACCGGCATCGGGCATCTGCACGACCGATCCCGGCAAGCCCAGATCGCTCATCAACTCGACGAGTTGCGCAAGCTTTGCCAGTTGCACATCGCGATCCGTGCCCGCGAATTCGACGAGCAGGATCGCTTCCGGCTCGCCAACCAACGCCTTTTCGATGACGGACCGGAACGCGGGATTCGACATCGCGAGATCGATCATCGTGCGATCGACCAGCTCCACCGCCACCGGTCCAAGCTTCACGATGTGCTGCGTCATGTCCATCGCATCGTAGAAGCTCGGGAAGTTCACGACGCCGAGCGTCTTGTGCGAAGGCAGCGGCGCGAGCGTCAATGTCAGTTGACGGCTGAACGCGAGCGTGCCTTCAGAACCGACCAGCAGGTTCGCAAGATTCGGCTCGCCGTCGCTGCTGAAGGCGAGCGGGCTCTGACAGTCGAAGAGATCGAGGTTATAGCCCGCCACGCGCCGCAGCACCTTCGGGATGCGTTCGCGCATTTCCTGTTGCTCGCGCATCGCAATGCCGCGCACGCCGTCGACGAGATCGCGCGTGCGTACATCGGTCGTCATCGACGAGAGCTTGCCGAAACGCGTTTCGTGTCCATCGGCGAGGATCGCGTCGATTGCGTCGACGTTATGCACCATGATCCCGTATTCCATCGATCGCGAGCCGCACGAGTTGTTGCCGGCCATCCCGCCGATCGTACACTGCGCGCTCGTCGATACGTCGACCGGAAACCAGAGACCATGCGGCTTGAGCCACGCATTCAGATGATCGAGCACGACGCCCGGCTCGACCGTCACCGTGCGCGCCTCCTTGTCGAAATGAACGATGTTGTTGAGCCACTTCGTCGTGTCGATGACGAGCGCCTCGCCCACCGTCTGCCCGCATTGGCTCGTGCCCGCGCCGCGTGCAAGCACGCTCGCATGGCTGTCGCGAGCGATCTGCAACGCGAGGCGCAAGTCGTCCTGATCCTTCGGCACGACGACGCCGAGCGGCATGATCTGGTAGATCGATGCATCGGTGGCATAGCGCCCGCGCGATGCGCGATCGAACAACACGTCGCCCTTCAACTCGCGTTGCAGTCGCGACTGCAGCGGCGTCGGCGTGGACGCAGCACGCGCTGAAGCGGGCATCAGATGGATCGGCTTGACGAGCCGGTCGGTGGGGGAATTGAGCATCGTCGCTGTCGGTGAGTGCCAGGTCCGTGTGCGGTATCTGACCTTATGAATGCGTTATGCGAAATGCATTTCGACGGCAGGCAAGCCTTCGATGGTGCCCACCGCCGTGCCCAATGCAGCAGGAAAGGCGATGCCGGTGTATGAACCCGCCGTCAGCACGGTCCCGCGTTCGACCGCGAGCCCGCGTGACACGCTGTGATTCACCGTCCATGCGAGCAGCCTCCGTGGATCGCCCGCCGGATTCGCCGGAACGCCCTCGAAGAGCGGCGCACCATCGAAGGTGAACGTCATCGCGGGCGATACGAACGGAAACGCCGTGTCGTAAGGCACGCCCTCGCCCACGATCAACGCGCCGTGATTCTGCAAGTCGGCGAGCTGCCACGGCTTCTCGACGTCGGGCCACGCGGCGAAGCGGCTCGCCACCACTTCGATGGCCGCATGCACCGACTCGATTGCGGCGATCACGTCTTCATCGCTGTATGGCCCGCTGTTCGCGTCGAAGCGCCGGCCGAGCCGGAACGCTACTTCGAGTTCGAGACCGGCCTTGCCGAACGACTGCATCGAAAGACGCGCGCCGGTTTTATGCATGCCATCGGCGGGAAGAGGTGCGCCGTGGATCGGGCCGACGTGCGTCTTGGCGCCCACCTTCCATCCGCCGATATCCGCGTTCAGCGCGCGTAGCGTCGCTTCCTGCGCGGCGTAGGCATCGTCGGCATCTGCCGGGCGCGTGTCTTCGGGCAATACGTCGAGCTTCGCGCGATGCCCGCGCGCCTCGACGAACAACAGTGCGAGCGCGTCGACGTCGAAACCGGCGCTCATGCGGCCGCCTTCAGCGCGGGCTTTGCGACGTGGCTCGTGAGATAGTCCATCGCCGCCGCGACACCACTGCCCCGCAACGCGATGCCCGACAGCTTCAGTCCCATCTCGCAACCCGTGAGCGCGGCCATCAGCGTGAGATCGTTGCAATCGCCGAGATGACCGATGCGGAACATGCGGCCCTTCACCTTGCCGAGGCCCGTGCCGAGCGACATGTCGAAATGTTCGTAGATGAGCTTGCGCACCGCATCGGCATCGACGCCTTCGGGCGTCATCACGCCCGTCAGTACCGCCGAATACACGGCGGGATCGGCGCATTGAATCTCGAGTCCCCATGCGGTGACCGCCGCGCGACATGCGGCCGCGAGCCGTTGATGACGCGCGAACACGTTGTCGAGCCCTTCGCCCAGAATCATGTCCAGCGCCTCCGAGAGACCGTAGAGCAGGTTCGTGTTCGGCGTGTAAGGCCAGTAACCCTGCTTGTTCATCTCGATGATGTCGGTCCAGTCCCAGAATGCGCGCGGCAGCGTAGCGCGTTTCGATGCCTCGCGCGCCTTCTCCGATACCGCGTTGAAGCTGATCCCCGGCGGCAGCATCAGTCCTTTCTGCGAGCCGGAAACGGTTACGTCCACGCCCCATTCGTCGTGGCGATAATCAGCCGACGCGAGGCCCGAAATCGTATCGACCATCAGCAGCGCGGGATGCTTCGCGGCGTCGATCGCGCGTCGCACGGCGGCGATATCCGAGGTCACGCCTGTCGAAGTCTCGTTATGAACGACGCACACGGCCTTGATCACGTGTTGCGTGTCTTCACGCAGGCGTTTTTCGATCATGTCGGCCTGCACGCCGCGCCGCCAGCCTTCGATGCCGGGCAACCCGAGAAACTCCGGCTTCAGCCCGAGGCTCTCCGCCATCTTCTTCCACAGCGTCGCGAAGTGGCCCGTCTCGTACATCAACACCGTGTCGCCGGGACTCAGCGTGTTGCACAACGCCGCCTCCCACGCACCCGTACCGGACGCCGGATAAATGACCACTGGCTGGCTCGTCTTGAAGATTTTCTTGATCCCGTCGAGCACGTTGAGACCCAGCGCGCCGAACTCCGGCCCACGATGATCGATGGTCGGATAGCTCATTGCCCGCAGGATGCGATCGGGCACGGGACTCGGCCCCGGGATCTGCAGGAAGTGACGGCCAGCGGGATGGGAATCGAGCTTCAACATGGGTCGGCGTCCTCTGAAAATGTAATTTTGCATGCAAAATACAATAACGCAGCGCCCCGGACGCGTAAAGGAATACCTAGGCCAAACGGCCTAGGGATAACCCGCTGGCGGTTTTTCCCGCTACCGCTGGGTTAAAATTGCCGCAAATGGAATTCGAGGTATTGAATGCAAAATCCCGATCTGCCCGAAATGCACGTTTCGTCCTCGCTGCCGCGGGTCGAACGCTTGCGCCTGCACGACACGGTCGTCGATCATTTGCGCGGCTTTATCGTCGAGGGACTGCTCGCGCCCGGCGTGAAGCTCAATGAGCGCAAACTCTGCGAGACGCTCGGCATTTCGCGCACGCCGCTGCGCGAGGCGTTGAAGGTGCTCGCCGCCGAAGGATTGATCGAGATTTCGCCGAACCGGGGCGCATCCGTTTCGCAAATGAGCGAGTTCGAGATCCGCGAGATGTTCGAATTGATGAGCGGGCTTGAGGCTTTTTCGGGCGAACTCGCTTGCGAGCGGATCACACCGCTGGAGATCGCCGAGATCAAGGCACTGCATTACGCGATGCTCGCGTGCCGCGCGCAGAACGATCTCTCCGGCTACTACAGCCGCAATCAGGCGATTCACGACAAGATCAACGAAGCAGCGCGCAACACGGCGTTGCGTCAGACCTATGTGTCGATCAACCGGCGTCTGATGGCATTGCGCTTTCGTTCGAACTTCCAGACGCCGAAGTGGGACAGTGCGATTCGCGATCACGAAGAAATGATCGAGGCGCTCGAAACTCGCGATGGCCGGCGCATGGGCGAGATTCTGCGCAAGCATCTGTTATCGAAGCGCGACGCGGTGCTGGCCGAGCGTACCCTGACGACGGTAAAACCCACGCCATCGAGAAAGCGCGCGGCAGACAAACCGGCACCGGATGGGCGCTAGCGAATAGAACGGCCGCGCGATTTCCCGGATGGTGAAGCAGGATTCGGCACCTACGGCCGTCCGGGCTTTCGATCGGAGGAAACGTTGACCAAGACTCAAGGGGCATGCATCGCGCTCGGGGCGGTGCTCGTCGTCGCGGGCTTCTCCTCCTACCACTCTCCGGACTTCGACACGGCGCAGGCCGAAATGGACCGCCAGACGGTCGACTGTCTCACGCGCGGACTCACGCACGGCGAGAAAGCCCACATCGCCCAGCTAACCGCGGTGCACGACCGCGAAGGGCTTCATCCCATCTACAGCGACGTCCTCGCGCGCTGCGTCGTGCGCTCCGATCAATGGGAGCGCCGCCCGCAACTAGTTACGAGCGCGCGCCAGGTCCCGTCTCAAGATCCCGAATTCAGGCAGATGCTGAACATGCACACGATGGAACTGGCGACGCGCCGCTGATCCGGCGCGCGTCGATCAGGTCGTTAGTCCGCTGCCCGCGCCGAGTTGAACTTCGGCGCGCGTGTTCGCGGGACGCGCGCTCAACACGGCGATTTCATGTTGCGTGTAGTGCTTGACCGGCGCGATAGCCGCGAGCGCAGCGGTGATGACGATGGCGACGATGCTGATCGAGATGGCGTTCATGTTCGGCTCCTTGGGCTTTTCGAGGTCGATTCGTTGCTTCGATGTGAAGCATTGTCGTCGGAGAGAGTTAGCGACGAATGAGCATCGCCGCGCGGCGGTGAGGCGGGCTGCCAGAGTAAGATCGGCATGCATTCCACCATCGCGCATACGGCATTCAAAATGCATTCGACCATCGACACATCGACCGCCATGCTGGAACTGCCCTTCAAGCGGCCCTTCGACTGGACACGCATGCTGAAATTCATCGGCGGTCGCGCGTCGGCGGGCGTCGAGTCGGTCGAGGGCGGCGTGTATCGGCGGGCGATCGAATGGCAAGGCGCCGACGGCACCGTTGAAGTCAAGCCGCATGAACGCAGGCATCGGCTCGTCGTGACTGTCGGGGGCGCGGTGGCGCGGCACGCCGAAGATCTCGCCACGCCCCTCGCGCGCATGTTCGATCTGCATGCCGATCCGCTCAAGATCGCCCGCTGCCTCGGCGGCGATCCGGTGCTCGCGCCGCTCGTCGAGGCCGCGCCCGGACTGCGTGTGCCGGGCGCGTGGTCCGGCTTCGAGCTCGTGGTGCGGACCATCGTCGGGCAACAGGTGAGCGTCAAGGGCGCGTCGACGATCATGAATCGCATCGTGCAGCGCGCGGGCAGGCGGATCGAAGGTCATCCGCACGAAGGCACCGCGTGGCGCTTTCCCACGCCCGCCGAACTCGCCGCCGCCGATCTCGACAAGATCGGCATGCCGACCAAGCGTATCGAGACCGTGCAGCGCTTTGCGCACGCCGTCGCAACCGGTGCGCTTCCCCTCGACGAACCGGGCGCCGACCTCGAACGCCTGAAACGCGACATGCTCGCCATGCCGGGCATTGGACCGTGGACGGTCGGCTACGTCGCGATGCGCGCACTACGCGATCCCGACGCGTGGCCCGATGCCGATCTCGTCCTGATGCAAGCGATCGCGCGTCGCGACCCATCGCTTGCGAAGCCTGCCCAGCAGCGCGCGCGCACGGAGCGCTGGCGTCCGTGGCGCGCCTATGCGGCGATGCATCTGTGGAACGGTGTGGCGATGGAAACGGGACTCGCGCGCGGCGGCTGAGATCGCACGCATTGTTGTTGCGATCCGTCATCGCATCTTGCATGCAACATCACGCATGCAAAATGCCGGCTGCACGGCGGCCGTTCAGAGAACCGCGCCAATCATTTCGTTCTATTGTCTAAAAAATGGACTAATCTGCTTCGAACGGCCGGGCGCCGCCGGAGCCGCGCATCCGCATGCGCGGCGCACGGAGAGAAAGCGAAGAAGCGCTGACGAATCACCATCGGGAGACGCTCATGAGTGCAACATCGCAGACGACCGCCTCGCCCGATGTGTCTATCGCCCCGCGCGTACAGAAAATCGTCGTCGCGATACACGGCATCGGCAATCAGTTGCACAGCGACACGGTACGCTCCGTCGCGAGTCAGTTCGGCGCGCGCTATGACCCGCCGCTGCCCGTCATGCCGCTCGGCTACTTCGATATCGCCGGCGTCGGTGAAGTGGACGTGCGTCAGCTCGATCTGCCTCCCGGCGGCCCCTATACGGCCGAGCAGCGCGATTTCTATTCCGCACTGGGCTTCGCGGAAGTGTATTGGGCCGACATTCCGCGCGAAGTCGTGAAGCAGGACGACACGCTCGAAGAGAGCAAGGCGTGGGGACTCTCGATAGTAAGCCGCGCGCAGGCGACCTATATGCTCAACGTCGATGAGCGCAAGCTCGAGCCCGCCGATTTCTCGCTGGCATCGGGCGTCGTCGAGGAGGTCGTCGAAACGGTGGCCGTGATGCAAAGCCTGCTCGCGGTGACAGAGAAGGCCGGCATCTTCAAGTTCGATCTCGCGCCGATGCTGCGCGATTACGTCGGCGACGTGCAGCTCGTCGCGGATTTCAGGCATCATCGCGAGACCATTGTCTTTCGTTTCCATCGCGTGATGGAGCGGTTGGTCGCGCTCGCCACCGCGCGTTGTCAGTGCGCGCCCGAGGTGTATATCGTCGCGCATAGCGAAGGAACCGTAATCAGCTTTCTCGGCATCCTGCAGGCATTATCGACGCCGACCGTCAGCGATCCGAAGGACGGCAAGCAGATCATCAGCACCGACTGGGTGCAAAGCCTGCGCGGCTTCATGACCATCGGCTCGCCGATCGACAAGCACATCCTCTTATGGCCAAAGCTATGGGAAGGCATGGCGCTGAAGAGCGAATTGCAGGGCAATGCTGTGACGCAGATCGAGCGCCCCGGTGGCCCGATCACGTTGCCTTCGCGCATCAGATGGCGCAACTATTACGACTTCGGTGATCCTGTCGGTTTCGCATTGGATACTGCGCGCGCCTATCTCGACCGTCATGGTTGTCTGGCGTTCGAATTCGAGCGCGGGCATGACATCGGCTTCTCGCGTTATTGGTTACCGGGCAAAGCGCATACCGACTACTGGACCGATGGCGATGTCTTCGGCCACTTCATCGAGAACGTCGTGCTCGATAAGAACAACGCGAAAGCCCCGCAAAATAGGCGTTTTCGCGGCGTCGTGAGCGCGGCGATTCCTTATCTGTTGAGTTTCGCGCTGCATCTGCTCGCGGTGTTCTTCATCTACAAAGCGGTCACGGCGTCGTCTGATTCTGGCGCGGGCGGCACAAGCAGCGCGCCCGAGTTCATCTATCTCACGCGATCGGTGTTCGCACTCGCTTGCCTGTTGATGGGAACCACCGTCGCCGCACGCCTGCCGCGGCTCGTCAAGGCGCGCGGCTCGAAACGGACGGCCGCATGGCTACGCTGGCGCATCGTCGCGCTTCTCGCATTCGTCGCCGGCGCGCTGATCTTCTGGTTCGTACTATTGAGCGGCGTGGCTGCTTTTCTCGCGAGTCCGTTTGCGGATATGCTGCATCGGGATAGTGCCGATCCCGTGGTCGGCAAGGCCGTATTCGTGCTTGCGGGACTCGTCTGCGCGTTGAGCGGCTGGCTCGCGCCACGCAAACCGCATTGGGCAAGGCGTATTCTCGTCGCGCTCGGTACGCTGATGATGGTGCTGATCGTCGGCGTGAGACTATGGGGCGATCTTGCGGGCAAGCCTTTATGGCCCGTCGTGCTCGGCGGTGCGTTCTTTCTCTATGCCTGGTGGCTCGCGATTCTGATCTTCGATCTCGCGTTCGTGTGGCATCGCTATGTACGCAACTCAGTGGCTCTCGATACATTGCGCGCATGGCGAGAGAACGGATGCGATGCGCAGCCGAAACCCATCATGTCAATGCACACGAAGCCTTCGAACAAGTGATGCAAGTTCATTCATGCAACACGAGCTTCTGCACTCGCCAATTGAGCAACTCCGCGACGAACAACGTACCTTCCGCCGGACAGGCCATTTCATGAATCCAGCCGAACTGCTTCAATTGCTTGCCCGCTCGTCCGAGCACGCCAAGCAATTTTCCATCGAGCGATAACTTGTAGATTCTGCCGGGAAAGGCATCGGCGGAATACAACACCTGATTCGGCCCGGGCGAAATGCAAATCGCCCACGGCGATCCCGGCGCGAATGTGCCCGCTGCTATCGCCGCTTCATCAGGCATATTGCCGATAGCCGGACGCGCATCGGATGGCACGGGTACGTCGATCGTGAATTGGCGCTGGAAGTTTCCTTCGCCATCGAATACCTGAATGCGCCGGTTGCTGCGATCGGCGACATAGACCATGCCGTTCCTGTCCACGGCAATGCTATGCGGCGTATGGAATTGCCCCGGCTCCTTTCCGCGCTCGCCCCACGACTTGAGCCAGTTGCCGTCCTTGTCCACTTTCGCGACACGCGAGTTGATGTAGCCGTCGCTGATATAGGTATTGCCCGCAGCATCCCAAGCGACGTCCGTCACTTGCCGGAAACGCCCCGGCTCCGAAGGCAACGGCGGATTCGGATGCTTGAGCGGCGCGGTCTCTTCGTCCGATGCTTCCTGCTTGCGCCCGAACACCATCGCGACGCGGCCTTCAGGCGTGAACTTGATGATCATGTCCGAGCCTTTGTCCGTCACCCAGACATTGTCCTGCCGGTCCACTTTCACCGTATGCGCGAACGACCACGCATAAAGGTTATGGCCGATCTCACGCACGAAGCGTCCATTGCGATCGAATTCCAGTAATTGCGCCGCCGCTGCGCCGTATGCGGGACCGATGCTATTGCCACGCGATAGCACGAAGATATGCCCCGCCGAATTCAGCGCGACACCGGAACATTCGCCGAAGTACACATCGCGCGGCAAACGTACAGGATCGGGAACGGAATCGTAGGCAATCGACGGTACGTCGTTATCGGCGTAGGCCAGATGCGGAAAGAGTGCGAGCGCAGCGGCGCCTTGGCCCGCGAGCGCCAGAAAGCGGCGCCGGCTTGCGCCGCCGGGCGCCGTGTCGCAACATGGGCAATACATCGAGTGTCGAAGACTCACTGTTACCCTCCTCTTGTTCGTCGAGTGCAATGATGAACGTCGATGGCCGGCTTGCTTCGCGATGCGAGGGAAAGTGTAGTGCATGAACTGCATTATTCACATGCGAGTCTTTGTACAGCTTTCAATATCGAAAGGACATCATGGCTGACTCTGTGCAATACCAGGTTCGAATCCGGCTCGCGCCCGACTACGCGGCAATCGCGCGTCACGATCCCGCACACGAAAAGCTCGCGCCGATCAACGCGCTTCTGATCGAGCACGACGCTCAATTGAAATGCCAGTACGACGCCTTTGCCGACTACGTCGCGCAAGCGGAACGCGATGGCATCGAGCACTATCCGCTCTATCGATGGACGCGCGAAACCATCGAGAATCCCGCGAAAAAGGAAAGATATCTCGAAGCATTCACGCTCTATGTGAATGGCGATGAAGTCTATGACAAGGCACTCGCCGACTCCCTTGAAGCCGATCTTCATGCGCTCGCAAGCGATGCGATTACCGATATCCGCAAGTTCGATACGAATCCCGCGCACAATCCTCAACCGCCCTCTTATGACAACTCGTGAGGTTGACGCCGCGCAGCGCTCACGCTAAGGTTTGGTAAATAAACCAAACTCGGAACGCACGCCGTGCAGGATCGTCGACAAATCATTCTCGAGGCCGCCCTCGCCACCTTGCGTGAAGAGGGCTATTCGGGTTTCACGCAACCGCGCGTTGCTGCGCGCGCGGGCGTGCGACAAAGTCATCTGACTTATTATTTCCCGACACGTCTCGCCTTGATCGAAGCCGTTGCGCGTGCCGCAATCGACGGTCAACTCGCCGCCGTCGATTCCTTCGCGGGCGAAACATCGCTCAAGATCACCGCTGCATCCATTGCCAATGTTGCGATACGCCACGAGAACACACGTGTCTTGATGGCGCTCGCGCAAGCCGCCGACGAAGAGCCGACCATACGCAGCCTTTTTCGCGAACTCGCGGAAGGCGTCGCGGTGCGCATCACGAGCATGCTCGAAGCAATGGGCCTCGCTGTCACGAAAGAACATGTGTCGATGGTGCACGCGCTCGTCGTCGGGCTCGCGGTGATCGACCTCGCAGTCGGGCGCGCGGACGGCAAGCGCCGCGCAACCACTGCGATCGAAAACTTGTTTTCGCTCTTGCCGCCTGGCGAATCGAAAGCGTCTTGATTCAGGCTTGACGCGTATCGAGCCATTCGACGATATTACGCACCGTATCGCCATAAAACGTGCGATACAGTTCCTCCGATACATAGCCGATATGCGGCGTCGCCAGCACATTCGGCAGCGAGCGTAACGGGTCGTTCAAGGAGAGCGGCTCTTCATCGTAGACGTCGATGGCAGCGCCCGCGAGCCTGCCCGATTTCAAAGCATCGACGAGCGCCGCGCTATCGATGATCGGTCCGCGCGACGTGTTCACGATGCGACTCGTCGGCTTCATCTGTGCGAACTCCTGCGCGCCGACGAGATGATGCGTGCGTTCGCTCAGGCGCACATGAACGGAGAGCACGTCCGAAGTCTTGAAGAGCGTGTCCTTGTCGACGAGTTGCACGCCCTTTTCCTCGGCACGCTCGCGCGTGAGATTCTGGCTCCACGCGATCACATTCATGCGAAACGCGCGGCCGATCACACCGACCGCCGAACCCACGCGCCCGAGTCCGAGCAGTCCGAGCGTCTTGCCCGCCAATTCATTGCCCAATGCCGTCTGCCAGCCGCCTTCCTTCAACGAACGATTCTCCTCGGGTATATTGCGCATCATCGCGAGAATCAGCGCCCAGGTAAATTCGATCGTCGGCGTCGAGACGTAGCCCGTATGGCGCACTTCGACGCCACGCTCGCCCGCGGCATTCAGATCGATCGATGCGTTGGCCGCGCCCGTCGACGCGATCAGCTTCAGGTTCGGCAGGCTTTCGATCAGTTCGCGAGGGAACGGTGTGCGCTCGCGCATCGCGCAGACGACATCGAACGGACGCAGACGCTCGAGCAATGCGTCACGCTCGGCGATGTGATCGTTGAACACGGTGATAGCCGCGCGCCCTTCGAGTGGCGACCAGTCAGCCATGGAAAGCGCGACGTTTTGATAGTCGTCGAGAACGGCGACTTTGATTGGATTAGATGTGGCCATAATGAATTTGATTGTTGTGACGAATAAATCGGACAGCAGCAGCAAGTGTGACGCAATGCGCGAATTCATGCCGCGCACGATGTCGAAGCAGTGCAGTTCAAAGCCGACGCGTAGCATCTGATAATCTTTAGCGCTCCACGCCCGAACTTCGCAAACATGACCGATTCAGCAGCAAGCATCGACACCACGCTCACCGTCGAATTGAACTTCGCCGCTTATCCGGTGCGCGTCGAATATCAGTGGTTGTATCCCGAACGCGCCGATGCGCCCATTGCATTGTTCCTGCACGAAGGCTTGGGTTCGATCGCACTATGGAAAGACTGGCCGCGCACGCTTTGCGATCGCCTGGGTTGTCGGGGTCTCCTTTATTCGAGGCCCGGCTATGGTCGCTCGACGCCGCGCCCATCTGGAGAAAAATGGTCGGTCGAGTTTCTGCATACGCAAGCGCACGAAGTATTGCCCGCGTTGCTCGATGCGCTGCGCATCGGCTCGGAGGAACGAGCGCGCATGTGGATCATCGGGCATAGTGACGGCGGCACGATCGCCCTGCTCTATGCAAGCGGATTTCCGGAAGCGCTTGCCGGCCTTGCCGTTCTGGCGCCGCATGTATTCGTCGAGCCGATGACAGTGGAAGGCATCGAAAAGGCCCGCGTCACGTATGAAACGACAGCCTTCAAAGATACGCTGAAGGCTTATCACGACGATGTGGATTCAGCCTTTTACGGATGGAACGATGCATGGCTCAACCCCGCATTCCTGCATTGGGATATTACCGCGGAGATATCGTCCATCAAAAGGCCTTTACTCGCCATTCAGGGCTATGACGATGAATATGCATCGATGTTGCAACTCGACAAGATCAAGGCGGCCGTCGATCATGCGCAACTCGTGAAGCTGACCGGGTGCCGCCACTCGCCGCATCGCGATGCAACGGATGCCGTGAACGATGCGATCGCCGCTTTCGTGCAAACGCATCGGAGTTGAATCAGCGCTTGATCGCCAGATAAGCGCGGCTGATTGCCGGCCGCGTATGCACCCACAGGCGCGATGCCAGCCACGACGCCGGGCGGTCGCGTACTTCGAGTCGTTTGATCGTGCGCTCGGCATCGTCAGATGCATTGCGATCCAGCGGATTCGCCGCGACGTTCGTACCCGTGTGGCACGTATAGAAGTGCCTGAAGCCCGCGTTTAACGCGACTTCCCGATAGTCGTCGTCGTAATAGCCTTGCGGCCAGCACAAATGATCCGATGCTTCGCCGAGACGCGTGCGCAATACGGCTCGCGCGGCACTCAGATCGTGCTGCAGAGCCTTGCGCTTTTCATCGGTCGATACCGAGACCCGATCCCATCGCACATGCGAATGCGTATGGCTATGAAATTCGAACGTACCCGCTTCGCGCATCGCCTCGATTTCGGACCACCGAAGGATCACGTCGTCGGCCTTTCCATTTTCGATTGCGCGCTCACCCGCATGATGATCGAGCAAGTGCGGAAGCTTCGATGATGCGTCTGCAGCATTCGGACGCACAGCGCCCTCGCCGGGCCAACTGCTCACGAGAAAGCACAAGGCCGTGAAGTGGTGGCGTTCCAATACCGGATGCGCATGCACCCAGTTGTCGAGATAACCATCGTCGAACGTGATGACGATCGATTTCGCGGGCACGTCCTCGCCGCCGAGAAAGGCCGCGAGTTGCGCCGCGCCGATCGTGCGATAACCCGCGCTCGCGAGATAGTCCATTTGCGCGGCGAAGTTATCCGGCGTCACCGTGATCATGCCGGGTGACGTGCTGACGTGGTGATACATCAGCACGGGAACGGCGCGTGCACGTTTCGCGTTCATCCGCGATGACCTCGTTCGTGCAATGCGCGTTGATAGAAATTCGCCGTTTCGTGCGCCATGTCGCGCACGGTGAAGCCACGTTCGGTAATGCGCAGACTTTCGTCGCGAAGACGATTGCGCAACAGTGGATCGTCGATCATGCGTGTGATCGCAGCACGCAACGCGACCGGATCATGCGGCGGCACGAGCAACCCGTTCACATTGTCTTCGATGAGTTCGGGCACGCCATCGACATGGGTGCCGATAACGGGCAAGCCTGCGGCCATCGCCTCGATGAACGCCTGGCCGAGCGCTTCCTGATGCGTCGGCAAAACAAACAGATCGGAGCCACGAAAGATGTTCGGGATATCGGTGCGAAAGCCCAGCAGATGAATGCGATTGGCGAGCCCGAGGCTATCAACGATACCCTTGATGCTGTCGAAGCGAGGACCATCGCCCGCCATCACGACATGCAGATTGGGATGCGTGTCCATGAGCGGGCGCACTGCGGCGATCAGATCTTCATGGCCTTTCTTGTCGCGCATGATCGCGACCATGCACGCAACGAACGCGTCGGGTCCGAGACCGAGTTCGCTGCGCAAGGTCGAATGCGCAACGTGCTGCGGCTTCGGGATGCCGTCGTAGATCGTCTGCACGCGCTTCTCCGCGACCCCGGCGGAAATCAGATAGCGACGCACGTAATGGCTCACGGCGATCACGCGATGAGGAAGCCACGTATAAGTCGCAAGCGACGAGATCGGCAGCGCCAGATGCCGCGTGCGCACGATAAGCGGCGTGCCCGCCAGCCGCCCGGCCGTGCCGGCGACGAGGCTGTCGTGACCGCTATGAGTATTGAGCACGTCGAATGCGCGGCGGCGCAATAGCGCCTTGACACGCAGCATCGATTGCATATCGCCGCCGCTGCGCATCGGCGCATGATGAACGGCGAAACCGAGTTCAGTGCAATGTTGCCCGAGGCGCGCGTCGCTCGGACAAATCAGCTCGACGGTATGGCCGCTTTCCCGTAATGCGACCATCTCCTTCAAGGTCCGTATCTCCTGCCCGCCCCATCCCTTCGAGGACTCGCTATGTAAGATCTTCAAACTCTGGTTCTCCACGGCTCCCGACACCATGACTGTCGGAAATATTTCGTAATATTTAGATCGGCTTTCGGATTTAGCGGCGATTAAGTTAAATGCAAGGAAATGGGTCGAGCCTCGAACGAGGTTTATCGGCAAAGAGACAGCGCTTGCACGCGAGATGACCTCACGATGCGGAGACGCTCTATATAGCCACGCGATGGACCTTTAGCGCTAACGCTTGACGCACGCGTTTCGTTGACGCGAAGCTGGCAATTTCGTCAGTTTGGGCCTTTGACAGCTTACCGCGAAATAGGCGCACTTTCGCATTAAGCCGATGACTATCAAGCCCTTAAGCGCGCGATAAGAATTGAATAGAAGCAGCAAACGTTTGTTTTTCGTTTGCCTAAGCAAAACGTCATTGGACGTTATCTCGACAGGACATTCCACCGATTTCAGCGTTCTCTGAAATAAGAGCTTCGCGCGGCCTGCATGTGCTTTTGCCGTCCTTAAACCATGTTCGAACGATCGATACGACTGATCGGTCAATCCTTCCGGACCGGCAAGCAACGCGCTAACGTGATAGTTTCGACTGCTATCTCTGGAGAAACTTATGCTGCTCTCCGATGAAGAACTGGCTCGTCTGCAATCTGTCGCGCCATTCCTGCGAAGCGAAGCCCATGCGGCGCTCGAACTCGAAGCCAACTACGAAGTGACGATGGAGCTCGAATCGCATCTGCAACCCGGCTTGCGCATTCGCGCACCTGAGTCGACGCAAACAAGCGCGGCTACCGACGCGCCACCTTACGCGCTCGATCTGTTCGTCGGTTTGCCCTTGAACGAGTTACGCGCGCTCTCGCATGCCGACGATGCCGCACGCGACGCCGAGATCGCGCGTTTCGGCGCGCGCTTCTCGCCGCGTCTTCTACGTGCGATCGCGAAGATGACGCCGCACGAGATCGACCTGGATGCGGGCGTTCAAAGCGAAGCGGGCACGTTATCAGTCATGCTCGACGAAGAATAGCGAACGACGCGCGCCCTCAACCCGCGTCCTGCGTCTTCGACGACGCTTCATGCGCGCGCCGCAGCCGCTCGCGACTGTTCGACAGATGCATGCGCATGGCCGCGCGCGCCGCTTCGGGGTCGCGGCGCTCGATCGCATCATAGATGTCTTCGTGCTCGCGATTCACGCGATCGAGATAGCCCGCCGGATCGTTATGCGCGAGCGCCGCTGAATTCACGCGCGTGCGCGGAATGATCGTATTGCCCAGCTGGCTCAGAATGCTGTGGAAGTAACGGTTACCGGTTGCCTTTGCGAGTTCAAGGTGAAATGCCACATCGGCGGCAACGGCATTGCCCTCGCCCGCTTCGATGAGCCGTTCGAAGTCATCGAGCGCGCGGCGCATCTGGGCGAGGTTTTCATCGGTGCGGCGCATTGCGGCGAGACCGGCTGCCTCCGCTTCCAGGCTGATGCGCAATTCAAGGATCGCCATCACGTCGCGCACGGTGAGATCGCCGACGGCCTCGATCTGGAAACGGTCCTGATCGCCAGCTTCGAGCACGAAAGTACCGATGCCATGTCGCGTGTGCACGAGACGCGCCGCCTGCAACCGTGAGATGGATTCACGCACCACGGTGCGGCTCACGCCGAGCTGCGCCATGATTTCCGATTCCGTCGGCAGCTTGTCGCCCGGTTGCAGTGCGCCGCTGCGGATCCGCTCGGACAACTCGGCGACAACTTCTTCGGTGAGATTGCGGGAGCGGCGAAGCGCGCCGGACGCGAGTGCTTGGGACATGGAAAGGCCGATCGTTGTGTGCTCGATGGAGCAATTATAGGGCGCGGGACAGCTTGTACGATGTCTGTCGATTTCACATTGAAACGTACTCGCGGTGAGCCGCAACTTCTAGACGCAATATTCGCTTTAATGCACTTCCGCGCATCATGTCGGACGCCGCTTTGTCCTTCATGAAAAACTCATCGTAATCATACGATTAGGGACAAAACAAAGCGTTGATAAACCGTTTGTTGCGGCGTAAAGTTCAAGTACCGCATGAAGTGAAACCAAACCGGCCAGACGGCATTCGCAGCACGCGGGCGCTCGCCGCTCATCTTGGCGGCAATCGGTTGCCTTCATCGTCCGGCTCGCGAGTCAATGCCGCATCCGTTGGATTCGCCATCATCTCGCGCCATCGCGAGCTGAACACAGCGGTACACCGGTTTATCGCCGCGCGTGTCTATGCGCTTCACCACACGCCTTGCGCCGCTCGCGCGCCTCGCTCATCGATCAGGCGAAACCCGGTGGACATCCGTATTCACATTCGCGGTTTTCACGGCGATACTGAGGCGCAGCATCGAAGGTGGCAGGCAAGGAGACGAGCAAATGATGCGTGAAGTGACCGGAGCGTTCCACGGCTCCCGTAAGCTGGATGAAGCATTGGAGGATCTGCGCGCGGAAGGCATCGCGGCCGACCGGGTGCGCGTGGCGACCATGAGCGGCTTTGCCGACTTCCATACTGCGCAGACGCAGAGCAACAACGCGCAGACGCAATGGATCGCGGCGGAATACGCGGGGCACGGAGAACACTTGGGCGTCGTCGATACGCACGACTACCCTTTCGGACTCGACATATCGAGCGACGACATCCTTCCCTCGTTCGGCGCGGACGGCGGCGACGCGGACCTGGCGTGCGGGATCACGCGCGTCATCGTCAGCATTCGCGACGAAGCGGAAATGCGCGCGGTATGCGATATCTTCTCCCGCCTCGGCACCGACGATATCGACATCGAAAGCGCCGTGGCCTGATTCGCAACGCCCCGATCACTGGGGCGTCGTTGTCGCGGGCTTCGCCTTCTTCTTGTGCTTGAAGTGAGAGCCGCCCCGGCGCGCGCTGCCGGGCGCGGACGTGTTGTCGCCTCCAACGGTCGGTCCGGCAGTCGCCGCGCCATGCGCATTGCCGCCGCCCGAACCACCGTTGCCGTTCCCGCCTGACTGCGCCATCGCGACGCCCGACACGCCCAGCGTCACGCCCGCCGTCAGCGCGATCAACCTCCGCAATCCATGTTTCCTCATTTTTCCTCGTCGATCAGGTTCGTCACTGGCCTGTGCATTTCGCATGCAAGATGCATAACGCAAAATGCCATCTGGTATATGGCATGCTGCATGCTCCTTTCTAAGATTCCATCGCCGCATCGGTCAGAAATCCCGCCTACTCATGGATGTCCGCAAAACCCAACGCGAAAGAGCCGAACACGACGATGCCGCGTCTGCATCGCGGGCAGGTTTCGTGCGCGTTCGCGGCGCACGCGAGCACAACCTGAAAAATGCCGATGTCGACGTGCCGCGCGACGCCCTCGTCGTCTTTACCGGCGTGTCCGGCTCGGGCAAATCGTCGCTGGCATTCGGCACGCTCTACGCCGAGGCGCAGCGGCGCTATTTCGAATCGGTCGCGCCCTACGCGCGGCGGCTGATCGAGCAGGTCGGCGTGCCGCAGGTCGATTCGATCGAAGGCTTGCCGCCCGCCGTCGCGCTTCAGCAGCAGCGCGGCGCGCCGAACGCGCGCTCGTCGGTCGGCAGCGTGACGACGCTATCGAGCCTCGTGCGCATGCTCTATTCGCGCACCGGCAGTTACCCGCCGAAGCAGCCCATGCTCTACGCGGAGGATTTTTCGCCGAACACGGTTCAGGGCGCGTGCCCCGTGTGTCACGGCCTCGGCCGCGTCTACGAAGTCACCGAAAAGTCGATGGTGCCCGACGACTCGCTCACCATCCGCGAACGCGCCGTTGCAGCGTGGCCGCCCGCCTGGCACGGGCAAAACCTGCGCGACATCCTCGTGACGCTCGGCTACGACGTCGATAAGCCGTGGCGCGATCTGCCGAAGAAAGATCGCGACTGGATCCTCTTCACCGACGAGCAGCCAACGGTGCCGGTGTACGCCGGCCTCACACCCAAAGAGACGCAAGCCGCGTTGAAGCGCCGCGCCGAGCCGAGCTATCAGGGCACGTTCACCGGCGCGCGCCGCTACGTGCTGCATACCTTCGCGCACACGCAGAGCGCGCTCATGAAAAAGCGCGTGTCGCGCTTCATGATCGGCAGCGATTGCCATGCGTGCCACGGCAAGCGGCTCAAGAAGGAAGCGTTGTCGGTGACGTTCGCGGGGCTCGACATCGCCGAGTTCGCGCGTCTGCCGATGAGCCGCCTCGCCGATCTGCTCGCGCCCATCGCGCGCGGCGACTGGCCTGCTGCCGACGAAGCGCCGACAGCCCCGCTCGCGAAGAAAGACCGCGTCGCTGCGACGGCGAAGCGTGTGGCGGCAGGCGGCTCCGCGCACAAGGCCGCGCCCGACGTGCGCCGCACGGCCAATCTCTCCGACGAGAAGCGCGCCGCGGCAGAACGCATCGCCGCGGATTTGGTGGAGCGGCTCGGCACGCTGATCGATCTCGGCCTGGGCTATCTGTCGCTGGATCGCGCGACGCCAACGCTCTCGTCCGGCGAGTTGCAAAGGTTGCGGCTCGCGACGCAGCTCGCATCGCAACTCTTCGGCGTCGTGTACGTGCTCGACGAACCGTCCGCGGGCCTGCATCCCGCCGACAGCGAAGCGCTCTTCGCCGCATTGCAGCGCCTGAAGGCCGCGGGCAATTCGCTCTTCATCATCGAGCACGATGTGAATACGATGCGGCGCGCGGACTGGCTCGTCGATGTCGGTCCGGCAGCCGGTGAACGCGGCGGACATGTGCTCTATAGCGGGCCGCCCGAAGGTCTCGCATCGGTCGAGGAATCGCAGACGCGCAAGCATCTGTTCGCGCCGAAGCAGACCGTCGAACGCATCGCACGCGAACCGCGCGGCTGGCTTCGCATCGAGGGCATCACGCGCAACAACCTGCATGGCATCGACGCCGCGTTTCCGCTCGGCGCGTTCACGACCGTCACCGGTATCTCGGGCTCGGGCAAGTCGAGTCTCGTCAGTCAGGCCTTGCCGGAGCTCGTCGCGGAGCGGCTCGGACGCGCGCTCGACGATACGGACGAAGACGAGCAGGACCCGCTCTTCGCGCAAGCCGATGCGTCGGCCGGCGGGCGCATCGTCGAAGGCATGGAGACGATACGGCGTCTCGTGCGCGTCGATCAGAAGCCGATCGGCCGCACGCCGCGCTCAAATCTCGCGACTTACACCGGTCTCTTCGATCACGTACGCAAGCTCTTCGCCGACACGCCCGCCGCGCGCAAGCGCCGCTACGGCGCGGGACGCTTTTCGTTCAACGTCGCGCAGGGACGCTGCCCGACCTGCGAGGGCGAAGGCTTCGTCAGCGTCGAACTGCTGTTCCTGCCGAGCGTCTACACTTCGTGCGCGACTTGCCACGGCTCGCGCTACAACCCGCAGACGCTGGAGATCGAATGGCAGGGCAAGAATATCGCCGATGTGCTCGGCATGACCGTCGATACCGCATGCGAGTTCTTCGCTGGTGAACCCAACGTGATGCGCGCGCTGGCCGTACTGCGCGACATCGGCCTCGGTTATCTGCGGCTCGGGCAGCCCGCGACGGAACTCTCGGGCGGTGAAGCGCAGCGCATCAAGCTCGCGACGGAACTGCAGCGTGCGCATCGCGGCGACACGCTCTATATCCTCGACGAACCCACGACAGGCCTTCATCCCGCCGATGTGGATCGCCTGATGGCGCAACTTCAAGGGCTCGTCGATGCGGGCAATACGGTGGTCGTCGTGGAGCACGACATGCGCGTCGCCTCGCTCTCCGACTGGGTCATCGATATCGGTCCCGGCGCGGGCGAGGATGGCGGACGGATCGTCGTGACAGGCGCGCCTGAGAGCGTCGCGAGATTCGTGGACAGTAGAACGTCGTCTTATTTGAGAATGACTCTAGGCGATTGATCTAGATTCGTGCTCTTAGCATCCGTTATTTGTTGAAAAGTTGACGTGCTCAAACGCCGAACTCTAAGACCAAGTTGACGGAGGCCGGCCCCTCCGTCAACTTCCGAACCCACTCCACGCTGACGCCCTAATACAACCCAATCCATCGCCAGACATAAAACCGGACAACGCCAACCAGTTCATGCAACGCGCTGTTCGAATCGAACCATCCTTTCGGGTGCGGGCGCCACCATGTGAATTGCGGACGGATATAAGCAACCGTGGGCTGCGGATGCAGACCGAAGGCCTCGAACGCGAGCATCGCCCGATGCATATGCAGCGACGACGTAATCAGCACCGACGTGTCGTATTGCCGCGACCTGAGTATCCTCTCCGTATTTCGCGCATTCTCATAAGTGTCGAGACTCGTGTTCTCGAGAATGAGGTCCGCGCGCTTCACGCCCGCATCGAGAAGCAGAGCGCCATAGACATCCGCTTCGCTTTGCTCGTGATGTTGGGGATTGCCGCCGCTCACTATGACGAAGCACGCCTTCTCCATTTCGACGCAGCGCTTATAAAGCGACGCCGCGAGATCGATCCGCGTCATCGAGTCGCCCTTTGGCACCAGACGCCGTTCCCGATCGTATTTGGTCCCGCCGCCAAGCACGATGAGCGCCGTGCGCGATCCGAGCTTAGGATGGTTCATCGACGTGTAATGATCGTTTGCGAGCCGCACGAGCGGCCCTGGAAGCCAGCTTCCGAGCACCCAGAAGACCGCAGCAGTGACGAGCAGGACCATCCCGCGTCGCTTCTTCCAGAACAAAAACAGCGCAACACAAAAAAGCAACAGCGATATCAGTACCAATTACCTCACCTCAAAATGATTGTTTCAGGTTGCTTTCATTGCCGATTCGTTTTTACGAGGCGTGCATTAAGCAACACGCAGGAGTTACCTCTTTAAGGCTCGCGCCTTGCTTATAAGAGTGTGAATCATGGCATCGAAAAGCGACGTGCTGGATATCGCACAAAACGCAGGTTCATCATCGAAGCTCTCCGTGCGCCATCGCACGGACGCACAGGGCCGCAAATTCGTTAAATACGATCAAACAAAAGCTATAAGAAACAGTGCGTGCGAGGGCTCTCGTGGAACGTCTTCACGGGACAACAACAACACCACTGCCGATTCGCACCGGGGTTAGCGACATTCGATAAGAACTCATCGTCGCAATCCGGATTAGTTGCACCAATGGCCGGGTACAAGGGAAAACACAGACAATGAAAACTGAATTGCGCCGCATCCTCGCCGAGTCCGCTCGTCTCGACGTGCCCATCGACACGCTCGCCGACGGCGACGATCTCTACGCCGCCGGTCTTTCCTCGCTTGCCACGGTTCACGTGATGCTGGCGATCGAAGACGAATTCGGCATCGAGATTCCCGATCACATGCTCACGCGCCGGCTCTTTTCGAGCGTCGATTCGCTCGCCTCGGCCGTCGACGAACTGCGTCGCACGCAGGCGGCAGCATGAACGCGCCCGCTCAAGAGCTCGAGATGGCCGAGCTCGCGCAGAGCGCGAGCCCGCGCAGCGAAAGCGAGCTGATCGAAGCCGCCAGACGCGTGGCCGCGGTCGCAGCAAAGCACGCCGATGCGGTTGACCGCGAAGCGCGCTTTCCGGCCGAAGCCATCGCCGCGATGCGCGAAGAGCGTCTTTTCTCCGCGATGATCCCGACGATCTACGGCGGCGACGGCCTGACGCTCACCGGCGTCGCGCGCTTGTGCGAAGCAATGGCGCAAGGCTGTGCGTCCTCCGCGATGATCTATGCGATGCACCAGAGCCAGGTCGTGTGCATCGTCGATCATGGCGTCAATGTGCCTTGGCAGCGCGACTTTCTCGCGCGCATGGTCAACGAACAGTTGCTGCTCGCATCGGCGACGTCGGAAGAGAACATCGGCGGCAACATGCGCACGAGCGCATGCGCGGTCGATCTTGTCGACAACGCGTTTCGCATCGAGAAGCTCGCGCCGACCATTTCGTACGGCAAGTATTCCGACTGCATTCTCGTGACCGCACGCCGTCATCCGGATGCGCCGCCCTCGGATCAGGTGCTGATCGTCGCGCCGCGCGACACGTTCACGCTCGAGCAGCGCGGCACGTGGGACACGCTCGGCATGCGCGGCACGTGCAGCGAAGGACATCGCCTGGTTGCAAGCGGCACCGCCGAGCAGATTCTGCCGACGCCCTTCTCGAAGATCGCCGACGAAAGCATGCTGCCCGTATCGCATACCTTGTGGTCGTCGGTATGGTGCGGCATCGCGAGCGACGCCGCGAACCGCGCGCATCAGTTCTTCCGCAATCAGGCGCGCGGCAAGCCTGCGTTGCCGCCTTCGGCTGCGCGTCTTTCGCAAGTGCTGACGCTCATCAAAATGATGCAGGCACGTCTGCGCGAATCGCTCGCGAATGTCGAAGCGGCGCAAGCCGAACGCGCGGTGCGCAAAGCGAGCCAGAGCAACGACGACGACGCTCCGCTCGCAGCTTCGATCGGCATCAACGCCGATCTGAACATGCTCAAGCTGGCGGTTTCGCAGTCGGCCGTGCATGTCGTGCAGGAAACGCTGATGATCTGCGGCATGGCGGGCTACAAGAACGACACGCCGTTCAGCGTGGGGCGCCATCTGCGTGATCTGCATTCGGCGCCGCTCATGATCAGCAACGATCGCATCGAATTGAACACGGCGAATCTGCTGCTTGCGCAGCGCGCCGCAACGGGGACTCTTTGAAACATGAACATGCCGACGGAACAGGCCGCCATGATGCAGGCCGAAGCACAAGCACAATCACAAGAGACTAAGGCACCGTACGACAAATCGGACCTGACCTTGCGCGATCGCCTGATCGAAGCCGGGATTCTGCTCGATACGGGTGAAGACGGTCTCTATGGCCGCAGCGAAGTTTTCGAAGATGTCGTCGAGCGGCTCAATCAGGCCATCACGATGCTCGGCGCGGATCAGAACGCGGAAGTGCTGCGCTTTCCGCCCGCGATGCGCCGCCGCGATTTCGAGGACAGCGAGTATCTGAAGAGCTTCCCGAATCTCGCCGGCACGATCCATTCGTTCCAGGGGAACGACCGCGGGCATCATCGCCTGCTCGAAGCGCTCGACAAGATCGTGCATATCGGCGAAGAGGAAGAGCGCTCCGATGAATGGATGGATCAGCAAAAGCCGACGCGCCTCGTGCTCACGCCGGCTGCCTGCTATCCGATCTATCCGCTCGTCGCGAAGCGCGGCAATCTCGCTGAAGACGGCGCGACCTTCGATGCCTTCTCGTATTGCTTCCGCCACGAGCCGTCCATCGATCCGGGCCGCATGCAGATGTTCCGGATGCGCGAATACATTCGCGTCGGCAGCCCCGAGCAAGTCATGGCGTTCCGTCAGAAGTGGATCGAGCGCGGCTCGCTGCTCGTGAATCTGCTCGAACTGCCCTTCGAGATCGATCTCGCCAACGATCCGTTCTTCGGTCGCGGCGGCATGATCGTCGCGGACAGCCAGCGCGCGCAGCAACTGAAGTTCGAACTGCTCGTGCCGGTCGCAACGCCGGATCGTCCGACCGCTTGCCTGTCGTTCAACTATCACCAGGATCACTTCGGTGAGCTGTGGCATATCCGTCAGGCCGACGATCAGGTCGCGCATACCGCATGTGTGGGTTTCGGCATGGAGCGCACGACGCTCGCGCTCTTCCGTCATCACGGTCTCGATGTCAACGCGTGGCCCGCGAAAGTGCGTCAGTTGCTGTGGGGCGACAAGGCGCCGCTCATCGAAGAAGGCCTCGCGAACATGGGAAGCCAGGCATGAACGCACGCTCGCCGGCAGACGTCGTGACCGACACGCCCTTGCCCGCGGACACCGCTCACAGCCAGCACGCGCTGCATCGTGAAGAGCGCGTCTGGCTGGAGACGAACTGCTACGTCGATTTGTGGATCGAGCTGCTGCATCACTATGGCTGCGATCCGCATGCGGCGCTCGGTTTCACGGTGACGCAGGCATTCGAGGGCGATCAGTTCACGTTCCCGAAGTTCTCGCTCGACGACATCGCGCGGCTCTACGGCCTGCAGGCACAAGAGCTCGCGATCTACGACACGCTGGAGGCGCACGTGCGCGAGCAGACGCGTCGCGGGCAGATGGTGGTGGTCGAGATGGACTCGTACTATCTGCCCGATACGCGTGCAACCGCGTACCGGCAGACGCATACGAAGACGACCATCGCGATCGATGCCATCGACACGGACGCGAAGCGCATCACGTACTTCCATAACGCGGGCTATTTCGCGTTGTCGGGCGAGGACTACGATGGCGTATTCCGTCTGATGCCCGGTCTCGCAAGCGACGTGCACGCGCTCTTTCCGTACGTCGAATTCGTGAAGCGTGCGCGCGCGCCGCTCGCAGGCGAAGCGATGGTGCAACGCTCGGTCGAGTTGCTCAAGTTGCGCCTCGAAGATCGTCCAGCGGCGAACCCGGTCGCGCAATGGCGTGCGGCGTTTCCCGAGCATTTGCGCGCGATGCTCGAACGCGATCCCGCGTACTATCACCTCTACACGTTCAACGTGATGCGTCAGCTCGGCTCGAACTTCGAGTTGTTGTCGAAGTATCTCGGCTGGCTGAACCGGCATGGCGTGGACGTGTCGAGCGAGATCCAGACGAGCGCGCAGGCGATCGCAAGCGAAGCGATGGTCATGCAGTTCCGTCTCGCGCGTGCCCGCATGCGCTCACGCACGGACTTGTGCGAAGACTGCCTCGATTCGATGCAGGCATCGTATGACAAGGTCATCGAGCCGCTTGCCGCGCGCTTTCTCTGAACGCCAAAGCCGTGCGTCACGCGCGCGGCTTTGGCGTCGTTCTTCGAATCCCATCGATGAGGTCGGTTCATGCACGTCTTGTCCGCGCAGGCGGCGCGGCTTCTATCCGAAGGCTGGCAGTGCGTGAGCACGCCGGCGGGTGCGTGCGCGACGCCCGCATCGCTCGATACCTTCACGCAGTGGATCGACGCGCCCGTGCCCGGCACGATCGCTTCCGCCTTGCGTGCACAAGGCGTGAGTGATGAAGCGCTCGCGCAGCCGTTCGCGCATTCGGATCACTGGTATCGCGTGACGCTCGCGGGCGATGGCAAGCGGCGCTTGCGGTTCAATGGCCTCGCGACTATCGCCGAAGTATGGCTCGACGATCGCAAGCTGCTCGAAACGGATTCGATGTTCGTCGCACATGATCTCGATGTCGATCTGAACGGCGAGCACACGCTTCATCTGTGCTTTCGTTCGATCGCGCCCGCGCTCGCCGCAAAACGCGGACGCGCGCGCTGGCGTCCCAAGCTCGCGCAGCCGGCCACGTTGCGCAACGTGCGCACGACGCTGCTCGGCCATATGTCCGGATGGTGTCCGGCGATTCAACCGGCAGGCCCCTGGCGCGCGATCGAATTGATCGGCGAAACGCGTGCGTGCATCGACGACATCGATTTGCGCACGAGCGTCGATGGCAGCGATGGCGTTATCGATGTCACGGTGCGCTACTTTCATGCACAGGAGCAGATGCCGATCCGCATCGCGTGCGGCGATACGCACGCCACGATGCAATGGCAGGACGCACGCACGCTCACAGGCCGCGTCCGTGTGCCCAAGGTACGTCTGTGGTATCCGCATACGCACGGCGAGCCGTCGCGTTATGCCGTGAAGCTCGGCGATATCGAACTTGGCGAAGTCGGCTTCCGCACGATCGAGGTCGATCGCGGCGCGGACCACAAGGGCTTTCGGCTCGTCGTCAATGGCGTGCCCGTGTTCGCGCGCGGCGCGTGCTGGACATCGGCGGATATCGTCGCGCTCGATGCGCCGCGCGACAAGCTCGACAACATCTTCAAGTTGATCCGCGACGCCGGCCTGAACATCATTCGCGTGAGCGGCATCACGCTCTACGAATCCGACACGTTCTACGAACTCGCCGACAAACACGGCGTGCTCGTGTGGCAGGACTTCGCGTTCGCCAACTTCGATTATCCCGACGACGAAGCCTTTCGCGCGAGCGTGCAACGCGAAGCCGATCAGTTCCTCGCACGCACGCGCCGATTCGCATCGCTTGCCGTGCTGTGTGGCGGAAGCGAAGTGCATCAGCAAGCGGCGATGCTCGGCCTGTCCTTCGATGCGTATCAGCAACGCCTCTTCACCGAACTCTTGCCGAATGCGATCGCAGCGCAACGGCCCGATGTCGCGTATGTCGTGAATTCGCCGAGCGCCGCGCCCGGCGACACGGAATCGATGCCCTTCGGCACGCGCGGCGGCATCACGCATTACTACGGCGTGCCTGCGTATCAACGTTCGTTCGATGATGTGCGTCGCGCGCAAGTGCGTTTCGCTTCCGAGTGCCTCGCGTTCGCCAATGTCCCTGATGATGTGGCGTTACGGTCCATACCGAATCCGCGCGCGCACGAACCGCGCTGGAAAACAGGCGTGCCGCGCGATCCCGGCTCCGCATGGGACTTCGACGATGTGCGCGAGCACTACATGCAATCGCTTTATCGCCTGGACGTGCCGCGTTTGCGTTATGAAAATCCCGAGCGTTATCTGGAACTCTCACGCGCGGTTGTCGCGGACGTGATCGGCGCGGTGTTCTCCGAATGGCGTCGCGAAGGATCGACTTGCGCGGGCGGCATCGTGTGGAATCTGCTCGATGTGCGTCCGGGCGCGGGCTGGGGCGTCATCGACGTGCTCGGTGCGCCGAAGAGCGCGCTGCATGGACTCGCGCGCGTGTCGCAGCCGGTGCAGGCACTGATCCTCGACGAAGGTCTCGACGGTCTCGACGTGCATCTCGTCAACGATACTGCGCGCGTGATTCAAGCGCGCGTCGAACTGACGTGTCTGCGCGAAGGCTCGGTGAAGGTCGCAGGCGGCTCACGCAATGTCATATTGCAGCCGCGCAGCGTGCAGCGTGTGTCGTCGAATGCGTTGATCGGCGCGTTCTTCGATATCGCTTATGCATACCGCTTCGGCCCGCGCGCGCATGATGCGACGCATGTCGTGTTGCGCGATGCGGACTCGGGCGAAGTGTTGTCGGAAGCGTTCCACTTCCCCGATCCGTCGATCGGCGAGCGTCGCGATATCGGCTTGAATGTCAGCGTCGAGAAAGACGATGAAGGCTGGAGTCTCGTCATCGAAACGGCGCAGCTTGCGCGCTGGGTGCATATCGTCGATCCGAACTACTTCGCGCGCATCGACTGGTTTCATCTCGCGCCGGGAAGCGCGCGTCGTATTCCGCTCGTCGCGCGGCACGCGAAGGTAAGCGCCGCGCCCGAGGGCGATGTGTCCGCGATCAATGCGATTCGAAGCGCGACGTATCGCGCTTCGTGACACGATCGAAGATCAGCGGCCGAATGCTTCCGTTTCGACGCGCCGTCCTGTGAGAAACGCATCGGCGACGAGACGCAAGGGACGCACGTCGACATCGCTCGCTTTCGTTTCGATAAGCGCGTGAAAGTGCTCGTATAGCGCGGGATATTCACGCTCCGCGCCGAGTTCGACTTCCTTGCCGGCGATCGACAGGCGCTTGCCGCCTTCGCGCATCGAAAGACGGCCCGCGTCTGTTTCGATATCGATATCCCATTCCTCGACGGGACCGTGACGCCAGTCGAACGCTGCACGCACCGGCGCGCCGTTCGTCGCGATGCAATCGAGATCGGCGGCGATCGGCGTGGACGTATCGCTCGGGACGGTGAGCGTGGCCGCGCGCAACGCGATTTCGTGCGGCAGTATGCGCGTGACGATGGATAGCGCGTTGATGCCCGGATCGAACACACCGAGACCGCCTGGCTCCCAGATCCATTGCTGTCCGGGATGCCAGTGTCGCACGTCTTCCTTCCAGCGCACTTCGACGGAACGGATCGCGCCGGCATCCTTCGATGCGAGCCACGCACGCGCCGGTTCGACCGCGCTCGCCGCGCGCGAATGCCACGACGCGAAGAGCGTGCAGCCGCGTGCACGCGCGATGTCGTGCAACGCTTCGACTTCGCTGACGCTCGCGCCCGGCGGCTTTTCCAGCATGACGTGCTTGCCTGCGTCGAGTGCGGCGAGCGCCTGCGCGTAGCGCACTTGCGGCGGCGCACAGAGCGACACGGCATCGATGGACGGCTCGGCGGCGAGCAGCGCACCAATATCCTGATAGTTGCGCACGCCATCGACGCTTGCGTTGCGGCTCGCGCACGCGACGAGTTCGAATCCGGGCTGCGCCGCGATCGCGGGCAAGTGCTGATCCCGCGCGATCTTGCCGATGCCGACGACGGCGAGCTTATATGCGGCTTTCATGGGATGTCTCCTTATGCGTCCGGGTCTGTCTCAGTGCGTAACGATACCCTATCGCCCCCAGCGCAACACCGTCGCATCCAGTCGCCGCGCAATCGCGATCAACTCATCGCGCGTTTCCTGCCCCATCGCCGGCAACGGATGGCGCGGCGCCTCGCACGCGATCACACCGCCCTCCTTCATCAACGCCTTCGCCGCGAGCAAGCCCGCCTGCCGGTTCTCGTGATTGATGAGCGGCAGCCAGCGCTGATACAGCTCGAATGCTTCGTCCACGCGTCCATTGCGATGCGCCTCGATGATCGGACGGATGCCATCGGGGAAGCCGCCGCCCGTCATCGAGCCGGTCGCGCCCGCGTTCAGATCGGCGAGCAGCGTGATCGCTTCTTCGCCGTCCCACGGACCTTCGATCGCCTCGCCGCCGAGCCTGATCAGCTCGCGCAGCTTGTTCGCCGCGCCCGGCGTTTCGATCTTGAAGTACGACACCTGCTCGATCTCGCGAGCCATGCGCGCGAGGAAAGCCGCCGACAAAGGCGTGCCCGCGGCGGGCGCGTCCTGAATCATGATGGGGATCGTCAACGCATCGGAAAGGCGCGCGTAGAACTCATAGATCGATCCCTCGGGCACGCGAAACGTCGCGCCGTGATACGGCGGCATCGCCATGATCATCGCGGCACCGAGGTCCTGCGCGCGGCGGCTGCGTTCGATGCATACGCGCGTGCCGTAATGCGATGTCGTCACGATCACCGGCACGCGGCCCGCGACGTGTTCGAGGATCGTGCGCGTGAGCGTGTCGCGTTCATCGTCGGCGAGCGAGAACTGCTCGGAGAAATTCGCGAGAATCGCGAGGCCGTCGGAGCCCGCGTCGATCATGAAATCGACCGCGCGTTTCTGACTGTCGAGATCGAGTTCGCCCGATTCGGTGAAGGTCGTCGGCACAACCGGGAAGATGCCGCGATAACGTGGATTGGCGAGACTGGTCATGCTGTCGTCCGATATGAAATGAAATGAGAGCGCATGCGTTCAGCGCGCGCGCGGCCTGTCGAGCACGGCGCGCACGACGAAGGTGGTGAGCACCGCGATCAGCAGCGTCGCCGCGAGAAAGTACAGGCCGGCGGCCAGACTGCCCGTGCGATCCTTGATGACGCCGACGCCCGTCGGCCCGAAATAACCGCCGAGATTGCCGATGGAATTGATCGTCGCGATGCCGACCGCCGCGCTCGCGCCCGTCAGGAACTGACCCGGCAACGCCCAGACAACCGGCTGGATCGAATAGAGCGAGAATGCCGCGAGGCAGATGAACGCGAACTGCCACTGAACGCTGCCCGCCCAGGCGCTCGCGGCCAGCATCACCGCGCCGAAGCTCGTCACCGCGACGATATGCCAGTAACGCTCGCGCTTGCTGTCCGAATGACGCGGCACGATGCACAGGCCGAGCACCGCGAAAAGATACGGGACGGCGGACAGCAGGCCCGTCATCGAATCGGTGACGCCGAAGCCCTTGATGATCGTCGGCAGCCACAGCGACAGGCCGTAGATCGCAAGCGGAAACGGCAGGAACAGCAACGCGAGCAGCAGCACGCGCTTGTCCTTCAGCGCGGCCAGCGGATTGCCGTGCGATTTCAGCGCGAACGTCGCGCGATCCCGCGCAAGCTCGCGTTCGATCCACGCGCGATCGGCCGGTGCGAGCCAGCGCGCCTGCGCGGGCGATTCGGGCAGGATTCGCAATGTAGGCAGCGCGAGCAGTACGGCAGGCAGGCCGCTCACGATGAACAAGGTCTGCCAGTTCGACATGCCGAAGACGCCGTGTGTCGAAAGAATCCAGCCCGCAAGCGGTCCTGTGACGATGCCGGAGACAGGCTGCGCGAGCACCAGCAAACCGATGATGCGCGCCCGCTGACGCAGGGGAAACCACTTCGTCAGGAAGTACAGAATGCCGGGATACAGGCCCGCTTCCGCCGCGCCCAGCAGAAAGCGCAGCGCGTAGAAGCTCATCGGGCCGCGCGTGAGCGCCATCGCCATCGTGATGACGCCCCACGTCGCGAGAATGCGCGCGAACCATACGCGCGCGCCAAAGCGTTCCAGCGCGAGATTGCTCGGCACTTCGCACAGGAAATAGCCGATGAAAAAGAGTCCCGCGCCGAGTCCATAAGCCGCATCGCTCAGGCCGACCGCGGCGTTCATGTGCAGCTTCGCAAAGCCGACGACAGTACGGTCGATATAGGCGACCACATAGATCAGCGCGAGGAACGGCATCAGCTTGCGGATCAGCATACCGACGATGCGCCGCTCCGTGCCGCCGTCCTGTGCCGCCATACCATCTGTCGCGGGCGCGGCGCGATCGAGCGCTGCCGCGGTGTCGTATTTCATACGGTCTCCTGTGTATTTTATTTCAGTGCGAATGTCTCGGCACGGCCGCGCCTCGTTTGCCGACGAGAAAATCGAGGTCGCAACCTTCATCGGCCTGCAGCACGTGATCGACATACAGGCGTTGATAACCGCCTTCGCCATGCTTGCTCGACGGCTCGCGATCGCTCATGCGCCGCGCGAGTTCTTCATCGCTGATGTCGAGATGCAGCGTGCCCGCATCGCAATCGAGTTCGATCCAGTCGCCATCGCGCACGGCCGCAAGCGGCCCGCCCGCCGCCGCTTCGGGCGCGACGTGCAGCACGACCGTGCCGTATGCGGTGCCACTCATGCGCGCATCCGAGATGCGCACCATGTCCTTGACGCCCGCGCGCAGGAGTTTGGGCGGCAAGCCCATATTGCCCACTTCGGCCATGCCCGGATAACCCTTCGGCCCGCAGTTCTTCAACACGAGCACGGAGTTTTTGTCGACATCGAGCGACTCATCGACGATGCGTTCCTTGTAATGCTCCAGGTTTTCGAATACGACCGCGCGGCCGCGATGCTTCAGCAGTTCGGGACTCGCCGCCGATGGCTTGAGAACCGCGCCGCGCGGCGCGAGATTGCCGCGCAGAATGCGAATGCCGCCATCGTCGATCAATGGATTGCTCAGCTTGCGAATCACTTCGTCGTCGGTGATGGGCGCGCTCTTCACGTTCTCCCACAGCGATTTGCCATTCACCGTCAACGCATCGGGATGCGGAATCAGGTTCGCTTCGCCCAGACGCCGCAACACGGCAGGCAAGCCGCCCGCGTAATAGAACTCCTCCATCAGGAAGCGGCCCGACGGCATCAGATCGACGATGGTCGGCGTATCGCGGCCGACGCGCGTCCAGTCCTCCAGTTCGAGCGGCACGCCGATGCGCCCCGCGATCGCCTTCAGGTGAATCACCGCATTGGTCGAGCCGCCGATCGCCGCATTCGTGCGGATCGCGTTTTCGAAAGCTTCGCGCGTGAGAATCTTCGAGAGCGTCAGCCCTTCGAGCGCCATCTCCACGATGCGGATGCCCGACATATGCGCGAGCACGTAGCGGCGCGAATCGACGGCGGGAATCGCGGCGTTGTGCGGCAACGACGTGCCGAGCGCTTCGGCCATGCAGGCCATCGTCGATGCCGTGCCCATCGTGTTGCAGGTGCCCGCCGAACGCGACATGCCCGCTTCCGCCAACAGAAACTGATGCAGATCGATCTCGCCCGCCTTCAGCGACTCATGCAGTTGCCACACGGCCGTGCCCGAGCCGATGTTCTTGCCATCGAGCTTGCCGTTCAACATCGGCCCGCCGGTCACGACTATCGCGGGAACATCGCAGCTTGCCGCGCCCATCAGCAGCGCGGGCGTGGTCTTGTCGCAGCCGGTCAGCAGCACGACCGCGTCGATGGGATTGCCGCGAATCGCTTCCTCGACGTCCATCGCGGCAAGATTGCGCGTGAGCATCGCGGTGGGCCGCAGGTTCGATTCGCCGTTGGAGAACACCGGAAACTCGACGGGAAAGCCGCCCGCCTCGTACACGCCGCGCTTCACGTGCTCCGCGATCTTGCGAAAGTGCGCATTGCACGGCGTGAGTTCCGACCACGTATTGCAGATGCCGATGATCGGCCTGCCGTCGAACTCGTGATCCGGAATGCCCTGATTCTTCATCCAGCTTCGATACATGAAGCCGTTCTTGTCGTTGGTGCCGAACCATTGCGTGGAGCGCAGCTTGGGCTTCGATGCGGACATCCGTTCCATCCCTTTCAATAATCGATATTTGGCGAAGTCTAAAAGTCCACGCGATAATCGACTAATGAAAAGTTGGACGTTATCGATATTCAAATCTGCATTCGTAAAAACCCTTAGATGCTGAATCCAAGTCCCTGGTACGTGCGCAATCGCCTGAAAACACGGCAACTCATGCTCGTCGTGGCGCTCGCGGAAGAAGGCAACGTGCATCGCGCGGCGGCTGTGCTGAACATGACGCAACCCGCTGCGTCGAAACTTTTGCGCGAACTGGAAGAAACGCTCGGTGTCGCGCTGTTTGATCGCGAGCCGCGCGGCGTGCGCCCCACGCTATACGGCGACGCCATCATTCGTCATGCGCGCGCCGTGCTCGGCAGTCTCGATCAGGCACAGGAAGAACTCGTCGCGCTCGCGTCGGGGCGGCTCGGGCATGTGGCGATCGGCGCGATCACGTCGCCGGGCGTGCGGCTCTTGCCTGCCGCCGTCGCCGCCGTGAAGCGCGCGCATGCGGATATCCGCATTTCCGTCGAGATCGATACGAGCAACGTGCTGCTGGAAAAGCTCGCGCAGGAAAAGCTCGATATCGTGATCGGCCGTCTTTCAGCCGAGCACGACAAGGTGCAATTGCGTTATGAGGCGCTTGCCGGCGAGCCGGTGCGCGCCGTCGTGCGGGCGGGGCATCCGTTGTTGAAGGAGAAGGCGCTGTCGTTGAGCGATGTGCGCGATGCCGCGTGGCTCGTGCCGCCTGCGGGCAGCGCGCTGCGGCATCGATTCGACCTGATGTTTCAGCGCGCGAGCCTCGCGCTGCCTGCGAACGTCGTCGAGACCGCGGCGATTCTCTTCGTCACGCAACTGCTGGAACAGAGCGACATGATCGCAGTGCTCGCCGAAGATGTCGCGCTTTACTACGCGCGTCACGGCATCGTCGCGATGCTGCCGTTGCCGATGGATTGCCGCATGGACGACTTCGGCATCGTCACGCGGGCGGACCGGCTGCTCTCGCCCGCGACCGAAGTCATGGCCGATGCGTTGCGCACGATCGCCCGCGATGTGTACGGCGATCAGGCCGTCGCAGCCATCTCCACCGGCGCACGATAAGCCTCGATCAGACGCTCGCGCTTCTTCGCGACAGCCGTCATGTTGCGCTCCTTCACGTGGCCGAAGCCGCGGATTTCGTCGGGCAGCTTCGCGAGCTTCAGCGCGGCGTCGAAGCGGTCCGCATCGAGCGTCGCGACGAATTCATCGACGAGCGCGAGGTAGTCCGCAATCATCCGGCGCTCCGTGCGGCGCTCTTCCGTCTTGCCGAAGATATCGAGCGATGTGCCTCGCAGGCGCTTCATCTTCGCGAGCATCCGAAACGCCGGCAGCATCCACGCGCCGAAGCGCTGCTTCACGAGATGGCCGTGTTCATCGCGCCTGGCGAAAAGCGGCGGCGCGAGATGGAACATCAGCTTGTAATCGCGGCCCGGTTCGCCTTCGAACTGTTCGCGCAGCTTGTCGAGATACGCGGGATCGGCATAAAGACGCGCGACCTCGTATTCATCCTTGTAGGCCATGAGCTTCGCGAGATTCACCGCGACGGCGCGCGTGAGCGGCAGCTTCGCGTTCAGCAGCTTTTCCTTGTCGCGCATGCGCTCGACCACGCTGCGATACGAGCGCGCATACGCTTCGCTCTGATACGCCGTGAGCAAAGCTTCGCGCGTCGCGATCACGTTTTCCAGCGACTCGGGCATCTTCACGATGACCGCGTGCTGCGTGGACTTGAGCAGATCGCCCGCGCCGTTCTGCGCGACGAAACGCCCCCAGTTGAACGCGAGCACGTTCTTCTCGACGGCCACGCCGTTCAGTTCGATCGCGCGCGTGAGGCTCGCGAGCTCGAGCGGCAACCAGCCCTTCTGCCATGCGAAGCCCAATAGCAGCGGATTCGAATAGATCGTGTCGCCGAGCAGTTTCAATGCGAGTGCGTTGGCATCGATGAATTCACAGCCCGCGCCGATGCTCTCGTTGAGCGCCTGCTCCGTTTGCGTTGCCGGAAAGGTCCATTGCGCATGGGTGACGAACTCGGCGGTCGGCGTCGCGCCGCTGTTGATCGCCGCCTGCGTGATGCCGTGACGCGTGCGCGACAGCACGTCGTTCGATGCCGACACGATCGCATCGCAACCGATGACGAGCCGCGCTTCGCCCGTCGCGATACGTGTCGCGTGCAACGCCTGCGGCTGCGGCGCGATCTGCACGTGGCTCAGCACCGCGCCGCCCTTCTGCGCGAGACCGGCCATGTCGAGCACGGTCACGCCCTTGCGTTCGATATGCGCCGCCATGCCGATCAATCCGCCGATCGTCACGACGCCCGTGCCGCCGACGCCCGTCACGAGAATGCCGTAAGGCTTCGACAACGCGGGCAACGAAGGCATGGGCAGCTTATCGAAATCGGGCTTCACGCCGCCGGCCGCTTTGGGCTTGCGAACCTGCGCGCCTTCGGCCGTGACGAAACTCGGGCAAAAGCCCTTCACGCACGAGAAATCCTTGTTGCACGACGACTGATTGATCTTGCGCTTGGTGCCGAGCGGCGTGTCCATCGGCTCGACGGACAGGCAGTTCGATTGCACCGAGCAATCGCCGCAACCTTCGCAAACCGCATCGTTGATGAACGCGCGACGCGCCGGATCGGGATACGTGCCGCGCTTGCGGCGGCGGCGCTTTTCCGTCGCGCAGGTCTGATCGTAGATGAGGATGGTCGTGCCTTGCGTATCGCGCAGCTCGCGCTGAATGCGGTCGAGCTCATCGCGATGATGCACGTTCACGCCCTGCGGCAACGCAACGTTCGCATCGTATTTCTGCGGCTCGTCCGTCACGATGACGATGCGCTTCGCCCCTTCCGCGGACACCTGATGCGCGATCTGCGGCACGGTCAGCACGCCGTCGACGGGCTGACCGCCGGTCATCGCGACGGCATCGTTGTAGAGGATCTTGTACGTGATGTTCGCGTTCGCCGCGATCGCCGCGCGCACCGCAAGCAGGCCCGAATGGAAATACGTGCCGTCGCCGAGATTGACGAACACATGCTTGTCGCCCGAGAAGTGCATCTGGCCGATCCACGCGACGCCCTCGCCGCCCATCTGGCTGAAGGTCTCGGTCTTGCGGTCCATCCACATCGACATGTAATGGCAGCCGATACCCGCGAGCGCGCGCGAACCTTCGGGCACGCGTGTCGACGTGTTGTGCGGACAGCCCGAGCAGAACCACGGCTTGCGCTCGACATCGACGCGCGGCTTGATCGCCTCGCGCTCTTTCGCTTCGATCGTTTCGACGCGCGACAGCATGCGCGCACGCACGTCTTCGGGAAGATCGGCGCGTGCGAGACGACGCGCGATAGCCTTCGCGATCAGTGCAGGCGACAGCTCGTAATGCGCGGGCAGCAGCCAGTCGCCGCGCGGCACGGACCATTCGCCGCCTTCGTTGTCGCGCTCATCGAACTTGCCGTAGATGCGCGGGCGCACGTCCTCGCGCCAGTTGTACAGCTCTTCCTTCAGCGCGTATTCGAGAATCTGCCGCTTCTCTTCGACGACGAGAATCTCTTCGAGACCCGTCGCAAACGCGCGTGCGTCCTGCGCATCGAGCGGCCAAACGCAGCCCACTTTCAGCACGCGCAGGCCGATCTGCGCGCAGGTTTCATCGTCGAGACCGAGATCGACGAGCGCCTGGCGCACATCGAGATAAGCCTTGCCCGCCGTGATGATGCCGAAGCGCGGCTTGTCCGAATCGATCACGACGCGGTTCAGCTTGTTCGCGCGCACATAGGCCAAGGCCGCGTACCACTTCTCGTCGAGCAGACGCGCTTCCTGCGCGAGCGGCGAATCGGGCCAGCGAATATTGAGGCCGCCTTCGGGCATCGCGTAATCGGTTGGCGTGACGATCTCCACGCGGTCCGGATCGAGATCGATCGATGCAGTGGATTCCACCACATCGGTCACGCATTTCATCGCGACCCATAGACCGGAATAGCGGCTCATCGCCCATCCGTGCAGGCCGTAGTCGAGATATTCCTGCACGTTCGACGGATACAGCACCGGAATGCCCGCCGCGATGAACGCATGATCCGACTGATGCGCGACCGACGACGATTTCGCCGCGTGATCGTCGCCCGCGAGCACGAGCACGCCGCCGTGCTTGTCGCTGCCGGCGGAATTCGCGTGCTTGAAGACATCGCCCGTGCGATCGACGCCCGGACCCTTGCCGTACCACATGCCGAACACGCCATCGCGCGTCGCGCCCGGCCACAGATTGATCTGCTGCGTGCCCCAGATCGACGTCGCCGCGAGATCCTCGTTCACCCCCGGCTGAAAGACGATGTCGTTGTCCTTCAGATGCGCCTTCGCCTTCCACAGCGACTGATCGAGCGCGCCGAGCGGCGAGCCGCGATAGCCCGAGATAAAGCCTGCCGTGTTCAGGCCCGCCTTGCGGTCGCGGGCCTTTTGCAGCATCGGCAGACGCACGAGCGCCTGCGTGCCGCTGATATAGACGCGGCCTTTCTCCAGCGTGTATTTATCGTCGAGGGTAACGGTTGCGGCGGCTAGCGCGGCGCGGTCGGGTGCATTCATGTGGGGCGCGTCTCCAGATTCGGGAATTTTGTTTTTTGCCGAGTATAGAAAGCCAATTTGCGATCGTAAAATCACGAATAAACAACTCTGGTATCTGAAAATCAGATGGCCTTCGATCTCACGCTCAGGCAGTTGCGCTACTTCGTCGCCGCCGCGCAAACCGGCCAGTTCTCGATGGCGGCGGCCAACGAGCACGTCTCGCAATCGGCGATCACGAATGCCGTGCTGGCGCTCGAAAGCGCGCTCGGCACGAAGCTGTTCGAGCGATTGCCGCAAGGCGTCGCGCTCACGCCCGATGGCCAGGATTTTCATAATCACGCGCGCCGCGTGCTCGACGCTGCGCGCGACGCGATGCACATGCCGCCGTTTCGCGCGCACGACATGCGCGGCGTCGCGCGAATCGCAGCGTCGTATACGGTGCTCGGGTATTTTTTGCCGGAACTGCTCGCGCGCTTTCGTGCGACGTATCCATTCATCGATTTCGATTTGCGCGACATGGAGCGGCCGCAAATCGAAGAAGCGGTCGCGAACGGCGATGTCGATATCGGCGTCGTGCTGCTATCGAATCTGCAGCGGGCGAATCGCTTCGACAGTCAGGTGCTGATGCGTTCGCGCCGTCAGTTGTGGGTCGCGCCGTCGCATCCGCTTGCGCGGCAGCAATCGGTCGCGCTGAAGGATATCGCCGCGCATCCGTATATTCTGATTACCGTCGATGAAGGCGAACAATCGACGATGCGCTACTGGCACAAGAAGCGCCTCGAACCGAACATCGCGTTTCGCACGAGTTCGATGGAGGCGCTGCGCGGTCTCGTGGCGCACGGCTTCGGCGTCACGGTGCTATCGGATATGGTGTTTCGGCCGTGGTCGCTGGAAGGCAAGCGCATCGAAGCACGGCCCGTCGACGACACCATTCCTCATATGGAAGCGGGGATGATCTGGCGCAAGGGCGCTACGCTGAGCGCCCCGTCGACAGCCGTGCAGCAGTTCCTGATTCACGCGTGCGGCGCTTGAGCCTTCAGTGCGAGATGCTTTCGAGCGAGCGCCCGAGCGTGCGCGGTCCCATCAGGCCGATGGACAGCATCACGAGCAGCATCGCGCCCGCGATGAAGCCGAACACGCCGGTCACACCCGCCTCTTTCAGCACGAACGCGATCACGAACGAACTGAATACCGCCGATAGCCGGCTCCACGAATACACGAAGCCCACTGCACGGGCGCGGATCGCCGTCGGGTAAAGCTCCTGCTGATACGTGTGATACGTGAACGAGATGATGTTGCCCGCGAGCGTCAGCAACACGCCGAGCGCGACGATCATCACCGCCGCCGACGCCTGGCTGAACAGCAAGCCCGCGACGATGTTCACGCCCGCCATGAACACGATCACATGCTTGCGCTCGAAACGATCGGCGATCCAGTAGCCGAGCAACGGTCCGATGGGCGCGGCGAGGCCGATGACGGTCGTATACAGCAGGCTCGACGTGACCGTCACGCCCTGTTTGACGAGCAGAGTCGGCACCCAGTTCGCGAAGCCATAGAAGCCGACCGTCTGGAAGATATGAAAGACGATCAGCATCAGCGTGCGCTTGCGATATGGCGGCTTCCACATGTCGCCGAAGCCGGCCTTTCTCGCGATCGGATCGGACGGACCAGGCGCGGGCAGCGGCTTGCCGTATTGAAGCGCGACCTGGTCTTCGAGACGGCGCAGCACTTCATCGGCCTCGTCGATGCGGCCTTTGCTCGCGAGCCAGCGCGGGCTTTCCGGCAAATTGCGCCGGAAATACCACACGAAAAGCGCGCTCACGCCGCCCGCCAATGCGACCCAGCGCCAGCCATCGAAGCCGAACGGCGCACGCGGCACGAGCAGATACGACAGGAACGCGACCACCGGCACGGCGGAGAAGCCGATCGCCTGGCACACGGCGAACGCCCTGCCGCGCAGATGTTTCGGCGCGAGTTCGGACATGTATGTGCCGATGGTCACAAGCTCCACCCCGATGCCGAGGCCGGAAACGAAGCGCCAAAAGTTGAGCCAGTGCGCCGTGTCCTGAAACGCCATCACGGTATTCGCCGCGACGTACCAGAGCAGCGAATACGTGAAGATCGCGCGACGTCCATAGCGGTCGGCGAGAAAGCCGCACGCGATCGTGCCGATGAACAGCCCGCAGAACAACGCGGCGATGAAGCTCGCAACGCCCGTCGTGCCGAAGAGGCCCGCCGTCGTCGACGTGAGCATGCCGCTCTTCACGAGACCCGGCGCGATATAGCCGGTGAAGAGCAGATCGTAGAGCTCGAAGAAGAAGCCGAGGCTCAAAAGAAAGACCAGCTTCCACACCGCGCGCGTCGCGGGAAGGCGGTCGAGGCGCGCTGAAATGCCCGCCGTATCCGCGATGGCGGGCGCGTCCGTCAACGCGCGGCCGGCGGCGTCGTGCAGACGCGAAGTGCCCTGCATGATGGCCATTGCTTGTCTCCTGTATGTATTTTGATGCCGGATCGATGGCGGCTGAAATGCTGCTTACTTCATGAAGCGCTGCTGCAACTCCGCGAACGATGCGATGCGTCCGGCGAGCGCGCTCGCGGCAACCGTCGGCGGACTGGCGAGCCATACCTTGCCCGGACCCGAACGGCCCGGAAAATTGCGGTTGATCGCGCTGATGGTGACCTGTTGCGCTTGCGTCGATGAACCCGGCCCGCAGTTCGCACACGCACCGCACGATGGCTGCAGCAAGATGGCGCCGACGCGCTCGAACGCATCGACGTAACCTTGCGCGATGCAATAGTCGCGCACGTCCTGCGTGCCGAATTGCAGATAGAGCTTCACGTTGTCCGGCACGCGCAGGCCGCGCGCGGCCGCCCACGAAAGCACGTCGTGATAGTGATCGAAGTCCTCGCGCTTGCCGGCCGTGCACGAACCGCCGTATGCGATATCGATGCCCGGCCTTTCATCGAGCGTCTGAAGCGCGATGCCGTTGCCGGGATCGCCGGGCGCGGCGAGCATCGGCGAGAGGCGCGTGCAATCAATCGCGATGACATCGGCATAACGCGCGCCTGCATCACTTCGCATCCACGGTTCGAGCGTGAAGTCGATGCCGCGCCGTTCCTTCAGGAAGCGCACGGTTTCATCGTCGGGCGCGACAATGCCAGTGAAGCCGCCCAGCTCGGCGGTCATGTTGGTGAGCGTCGTGCGCTCGTCGGTCGAAAGGCTCGCGATGGCCGCGCCCGCGAACTCGAACACCTTGCCGACGCCCGCGCCCGCGCGGATGCGCGCATCCGCGAGCAGATGAAGCACGATGTCCTTCGCGGTGACGCCCGCCGGAATCGGCCCCGACAATTCGATGCGCAACGATTGCGGCACCGTCATGCGCACCGCGCCGGTCACGAATGCATTCGCCATGTCCGTCGTGCCGACGCCGAACGCGACGCAGCCGAGCGCGCCGCTATGCGGCGTATGCGAATCCGTCCCGACGACGACCTGACCCGGCAACGCGTAACGTTCGGCCATCATCGCGTGCGAGATGCCTTCGGAGCCTTCGTCGCGTTCGCTGTTCGCTTCGCTCAGATAGCCGTGATTGCGCACGTCGTAGTCATGCGCGAACGCGCGATGCGCATCCGACAGCTCGCGCACGTTCGGCAGCAAGCCATTCCTGATATGCAACTCGCTGCGATGCGAGTACGACAGATGATCCTCGAACGCGAGCATGCTGCGCGCATCGTGCAGCGTCAGCGGACGGCCGAACGTCGCGTGCAGCATGTGCGCGGCCATGCCGGTGTAGTACTCGTGGATGAAGCGCCAGTCCGCGCGCACGAGGATGCCGTTGCCCGGTTCGAGCGATGCGTTCGTCACATCGGTCGTCAAAGCGTGGCGCGCGAGAATCTTTTCGACGAGCGTGCGCGGCGCATCATCGTGCGATGTTTCGCCGATGCTCACGCGCTGCATATGCAACTGCCCGTAGCGCAGCAGGCCGCCGCTCTTCAGGATCGCCGCCGCGAGCGGATCGCGATCCGCGACGAGTTCGTCGATATCGATCGCCTCGCCACGCCGGATGCGCGCGATCAGGCCGAAGTTTGTCGACGTGAAAAGCCCGAGATTGTCCGCGTTCTGCCGATAAATCCGCTCGAAGCTGCGCGCAATCACGAGCCGGATGCCCGCGTGATATTCGGCGAGCGGGCTATGTTCCCGCGATGAACCTTTGCCGTAGCGATTGCCCGCGACCGTCACCTGAAAGCGGCCCGCGTGCACGGCGCCGTGACCGATCGGACTGCGCCCGCCCGCATGAAAACCGACATACGGACATTGCCCGAGACGCTCGTCGAAACGCGTGAGCACGCTGATCGGCGTGATTTCGTCGGTGGAAACATCGTCGCGCAGTGCGCCCGCTTCATCGAGCGTCAGGTTCTCGCCGGCGAGCTGCCGCTCGACTATCGCGGGGTCGGCGGCGAGAAGCAGGATTCGCCCGCTTACATCCAGATTGGCCATCGCATTCTCCTTCGATGTCAATCTAGACGCAGCCGCGCGCGTGTATGAAGTGTTCGTTCGGCACAGGGGGCATCGCGAGATGCGATGTCCGTGTTAACCCTCGCCGATAAGCGTATCGATCAGCGCCTGCACCGCCTTCAGACGCGACGACTTGCGCGGCGCATGCACGTACAGGCGACGGCCGACGCCCCATGTCTCGCGCAAGGGCACCCGCACGAAATTGCGCGATCCCGCGAATGCCGACGCGGCGCTCGTCGGCACGATACCGATGCCCAAGCCCGCTTCAACCATGCGGCATTGCGCGTCGAAACTGTTGACGGTGACCGTCACGTTGAGCGGCACACGCGCGGCATCGGCGTGTTCCTTCAAGGTCTGATCGAGCGAGCCGCCCGCCTGCAACGCGACGAGCGGAAAGCGCGCCACTTCGGCGAAACTCAGCGCGTCCGCTTGCGCGAGTTCGTGACCGGGCGGCAGCACGACCATCAGCGGATCGTCGACGAAACGCCATGTATCGAGACCCGCGTGCGCCTTCGTGCTCGCCGATATGCCGATATCCGCGCGATCGTCGAGGCACGCGCGAATCACTTCATCGCTGATCTGTTCCGTCAGCGCGATCTCGACGAGCGGATACTGCGTCTTGTACAGCGTCAGACGTTCCGGCAAAAAGCCCACGATCGCCGATGCATTCGCAAAGAGACGCACGACGCCCGCGATCTGGCCGCTCATCGACTGGACTTCGCGCGCCATGCTTTCCAGCTGGCCATGAATGGAGCGCGCGCTGGAATAGGCGTGCTGACCCGCCTCGGTCAGTTGCACGCCCGCAGGTGAGCGAATGAGCAGCGCGACGCCGATAGCCGCTTCGAGATCCGCGATGCGTCTGCTCAACGCCGATGCCGCGATATGGTTGCGATTCGCGGCACGCGCGATCGATCCTTCCTCGACGACCGAGATGAAGAGTTCGAGACTGTAGGGATCGATGCGCATCGCTTCGGTCGTTATCGTCCGCTGGTCAAGGACGTGATGATTGCATAAGCGGCCTTCACGCGCTCTTCGTTCGGGATGTTCCTGTTCGCCAGCATCACGATGCCCACGCGCGCCTTTGGCACGAACGCGATATACGCGCCGAAGCCGTTGGTCGAGCCGGTCTTGTTGATCCACACGTCGTCGCGCGGGCCTTGCGGCGGATCGATGCGCGTGACGGGCGTCGCGTTCAGGATCATCGACGACGCGTTTCCATCGAGCAAAGGCTGCATTGCGGATGGATACGGATACTGTTCCCAGATGAGGTCCTGCGTCATCGGCCCCGCCTGGAAATAGCCCGTGTGCGTGGCGTCGACGGCGCGCTGATACGCCGGATCGATGCGCACCATGTTCATGTTGATCTGCAGAAAGCGCGCCATGTCCGCCGCCGTCGTTCTCACGCCATACGCTTCCGATGCAAGCACGCCGCCTTTCATGCGGATCGGCGTGTCGTCCTTCGTATAGCCTTGCGCGTAATCGCGCTGCTTCGAAGCGGGCACGTCGATATAACTATGTTTCAGGCCCAGCGCCGGGAAGAGGCGCGTTTGCATCAGCGCGTCGAAGTCCTGTTTCATGCTCTTCGCCGTGATGAGGCCGAGCGTGCCGATGCCCGGATTCGCATACGTGCGGATCGTGCCGGGCGGCCCCGCGGGACGCCACGTGCTGAAGTACTGGATGAGTTGCTCGTTGTCGTGAACTTCATCGGGCACTTGCAGCGGCAGGCCGCCCGGCGTGTGCGTGCCGAGATTCAACAGCGTCACCTTGCCGAAGTCGGTGCCGTCGAGTGAAGGCAGATATTTGCTGACGGGGTCGCTCAGGGAAAGATCGCCCTCGATCTGCGCATAGGACGCGAGCGTCGCGGTGAACGTCTTGCTGATCGAGCCGAGTTCGAAAAGCGTGTCGCGCGTGACGGGCTGCTTCGTCGCTTTCGATGCCACGCCGTAGTCGAACACATAAGGCTTGCCGTCCACGACCACGCCGACTGCCATGCCGTGAATGCCGTGCAGCGCCATCAGGGGCTTGATGGTCTTATCGACCGTCGCCTTGACGCTCGCTGCATCGCTTGCCCGCGCGACGCCAGGCATCGCGCCAAAAGAAAAAATGGCAGTCGCCAAAAGACTCAGCGCACGAAACTTCATCGTCTTGATCCTTCGTTCTGGTTTGCATGATTGGAACGAAGCGAAATATCCGCTCTTTTTCGCGTTTCGACAATCGATGATAATTTGCCGCAGGCAATAGAAAATCTTATGCGAGCCATGCGACCTCATCTTCCCCTGAATGCGTTGCGCGCGTTCGAAGCGTCGGCGCGACATTTGAGTTTCACGCGCGCCGCGCTGGAACTGAACGTCACGCAGGCGGCCGTCAGCCAGCAAGTGCGCGCGCTCGAAGCGCGGCTCGGCACGCCGCTCTTCCGGCGCCTGCCGCGCGGCCTGAGCGTCACCGACGAAGGGCGCGCGCTCCTGCCCGTACTGAGCGATGCATTTGGCCGCATCGAAGCGGTACTCAAGCAGTTCGAAGGCGGGCACTTTCATGAAGTGCTGACGGTGGGCGTCGTCGGCACGTTCGCGGTCGGCTGGCTGATGCCGCGGCTCAAGGCATTTCGCGAGACGCATCCGTTCGTCGAATTGCGGCTTTTCACGCACAACAATCTCGTCGATCCGGCCTCGGAAGGGCTCGACTTCGCGATCCGCTTCGGCGCGGGCGTCTGGCCCGCCACGCACAACGCGCTGCTGCTCGATGCGCCGCTCGCCGTGCTGTGCGCGCCCGATATCGCCCGGCGTCTCGAGAAGCCATCCGATCTCGCCAGCGAAGTGCTGCTGCGTTCGTATCGCGCGGACGACTGGACCGAATGGTTCGACGCCGCCGGCATCGACGCATGGACGATGAACGGCCCCGTCTTCGATTCGTCGCGTCTGATGGTGGAAGCCGCCGTGCAGGGCGCGGGCGTCGCCCTCGCGCCGTCGCGCATGTTCGTGCGCGAATTGCAGGCCGGATTGCTGGTACGCCCGTTCGATATCGAAGTGAAAACCGGCAGCTACTGGCTGACGTGGCTCAAATCGCGACGGCTTTCGCACGGCATGACGCTGTTTCGCGACTGGATCGTCGCGCAGGCCGCGAAAGCCGCCGAAGCCGGTTAGCGGCGCGGACGGCGTCTGCCCGCCGCGAAATCGTCCGCGAGCGGCACGGACGAGAACAGCAGCAGCAACGCGGCGAGCGGCACCGTCGTCGCGAAACCGAGATGCGCGAAACCGATCGCGCCCGCAAAACCGCCGAGCATGAACATCGCGAAGAGCGAACTCAAGAGCACGAGACGCGCATGATTCGCGCGCACATAAGCGGCATCGCTGCGCGCGATGCCACGGTTCCAGTACAGACTCTTGCCGATTTCAATGCCGATATCGGTCACGAGCCCCGTCACGTGCGTCGTGCGGATTTCGGCCTTCGAGATTTTCGTGATCATTGCGTTTTGCAGACCCATCACGAAGCAGAGCAGCGCGACGGTCAACGGCACATCCCACACGCGATGCGTTTCCAGATTCGCGCCGAGCATGCCGAATACGAGCAGCAGCGCGGCTTCGAGCAGGAGCGGCGTGGCGAACACGCTATGCGCGCGCCGCTGCCGTCCCCAGTTGATGAGCACCGCGGACGTCGCCGCGCCGCCGACGAACGCGCCGACCGCGCCGATCGCGGAGAACACGAGCGCGATCTGGCCGAGCACGAGGTTATCGGCGATCGACGAAACCAGCCCCGACATATGCGACGTGTATTGTCCGACGGCGAGAAAACCGCCCGCGTTCGCCGCGCCCGCGACGAAGGCGAGCGCGCAGCCGAGGCGCCGGTTGGCGGTATCGGTGCGGCTGGGCGAAGTGAGGCCACGGAGATAGGCAATCGGCATGGCGGCGCGGTCCGGATGATCGAGCCGAAAAGATAGCACGCCAATTTGCGCTTCCAGCCATGCATTGCGTACGCAAACTGAAAGAAAAATCATAAGTCGATAGCATGCTAACGAATAAAGTTCTCGTTATAATCCCGCCGCATGACTCAACTCGATTTTCTGCGCCGCTCCGTGAGCAGCACGCTCGTGCTTGCCGCGCGACGCTGGCGCCGCACGAGCCACGGCGTGCTCGCCTCGTATGGCGTGTCGGAAGCCTGCGCCGTGCCGCTTCTCACGGCCAACCGGCTCGGCGAGGCGGTGCGTCAGGTGACGCTTGCGGAGCATGTGGGCATCGAAGGGCCATCGCTCGTGCGTCTGCTCGATCAGCTTTGCGCGGCCGGCCTCGTGCGGCGTGACGAAGACCCGGAAGACAAGCGCGCCAAAACCATCACGCTCACCGATGAAGGCCGCGCCGTCACCGCGCGCATGGAAGAACGTCTCGTCACGCTGCGCGCGCGCCTGCTGAAAGGCGTGAGCCGCGAAGACCTCGAAACGACGCTGCGCGTACTCAATGCGTTCAGCGCGTCGCCGGACGCGAAGCTGCTCGCCGCGCTCGAAGCCGTCGATGCGTCCGCCGGCAAGGCGTCGCGCTCATCCGGAAAGCGCGGAGCCTAGCATCATGCCCTTTCCTTCCGCGCGCGAGTGGCTCTTCTCCGCCAAGACCTTCGCCGCCGCGATGATCGCGCTCTATATCGGACTGAGGCTCGAATTGCCGCGTCCTTATTGGGCGATGGCCACCGTCTACATCGTGTCGAATCCGTTCGTCGGCGCGACCCGCTCGAAAGCGCTGTATCGCGCGCTCGGCACGATGATCGGCGCGGCGGGCGCGGTGCTGATCGTGCCGCCTTTCGTCGAGTCGCCGATTCTGTTCAGCGTGATCGTCGCATTGTGGACGGGCACCCTGCTCTATCTGTCGATGTTCGATCGCACCGCGCGCAGCTACGTCTTCCTGCTCGCGGGCTACACGCTGCCGCTGATCGCGCTGCCCACCGTGACGAATCCGGCCACCGTGTTCGATCTCGCGATCACACGCACGGAAGAGATTCTGGTCGGCATCATCGTGGCGAGCGTCGTCGGCAGTGTCGTGTTTCCGAGCCGCCTCGCCCCCACGCTGATCGCACGAACGGACGCATGGTTTCGCGACGCCGCCTTCTACGCGAGCGAGACGCTCTCGGGGCATATCGCGGGCGCATCGATCTCGGCGGCGCGGCAACGGCTTGCCTCCACCGTGAACGGCCTCGAACTGCTGTTGAGCCAGTTGACTTACGATCACACGCGGCCCGACATCATCCGCCGCGCGCGGGCATTGCAGGGGCGCATGCAGATCTTCCTGCCGCTGATCTCGTCGATGGCCGATCCTTTGATCGAACTCGTCGCCAAGCACGGACGCCATCCGGAAGGACTCGACGCGTTGCTGAAGGATGTCGCCGCCTGGGTCGGCTCGCCCACGCCGCGCTCGGAGAAGGATGTCGAAAACGAACGCGAGCCCGATGCGCTGCGTGAGCGCATCGCCGCGATGCGCCCTTCCGTCGAAGCGCTGGCGAGCGCGGATGGCGCGCTTCTGTCGAATGCGCTCTGGCGTCTTGGGCAAGTCATCGACGTATGGCAGGACATTCGCGCCCTGCGCGCGGCCATTCTCAACGAGACGAGCGAATGGCGTCCGCACTTTCGCCATTGGCGTCTGGGCGGCACGGCGCGCTTCTTCGATCGCGGCATGATGCTTTTTTCGACGGGCGTCGCGGTGAGCGCGATCATCGTCGCGTCGGCGTTGTGGATCGAATCGGGATGGAACGACGGCGCGTCCGCCGTGGCGCTCGCCGCCGTGTCGTGCTGCTTCTTCGCCGCGCTCGACGAACCCGCGCCGCAGCTATTCAAGTTCTTTCTCGCGACCTGCATCAGCGTGGTGCTCGCCGGGCTCTATGTGTTCGTCGTGCTGCCGAACGTGCATGACTTCGCGATGCTCGTCGTGATCTTTTCGGTGCCGTTCCTCATCATCGGCACGCTGACGCCGAACCCGCGCTTCAGTCTCGTCACCATGCTGGTCGCCGTGAACACGGCCACTTTCATCAGCATTCAGAGCGCGTACGAAGCGAACTTCTTCGTGTTTCTCAACAGCAACCTCGCGGGCGTCGCGGGCCTGTTGTTCGCCTTCCTCTGGACGCTCGTCACGCGTCCGTTCGGCGCGGAGCTGGCAGCCGCACGACTCACGCGCTCGGCGTGGGCCGATATCGTGTTGAGCGCGTCGCAGGCGGAAGTGATCGAAGATCAGCGCAATCTCTATGCGCGCATGCTCGACCGCTTGATGCAGCTCCTGCCGCGTCATGCGGCGACGGACTCGCATCGTCATCCGTCGATCGAAAGCTTCCGCGATTTTCGCGTCGCGCTCAATGCGCTCGATCTGCGCCGCACGCGCCGCAAGCTGCCCGCCGAACTGCAAAGCTCCGTCGACGACGTGCTCGATGCCTTGCGCCGCTACTTCGAGCTGTGCATTGCACGCAACGCACGCCAGCCGGTGCCGGCCGAACTGCTTCGCGGCATCGATGCGACCAGCACGCAGGTCAGCGCGCGCGCCATTGCGCAAGCTCAGGATGCCGTCGCGGAGAAGTGGTTGCGCGACACGCTGCATGCGCTCGTCGGCATGCGTCTGTCGCTGCATCCGCCCGCAACGCAAGAGCAGCCCAAGCCTGCGAACGGCGTGCCGCCGCGCGAGGAGCCGGCATGATCTTCATCCATCGTTTTTCATCGGAACGCCACACATGATCGGCGAAATCGACATTCTCGGCGTCTTCGTGCCCGCCGTGCTCGTGCTGATGTTCATCGCCTATCTCGTGAATCTGGCGATCCGCACCGTGCTTGCGCGCGTCGGCTTTTATCGCTTCGTGTGGCACCGTTCCATTTTCGATCTCGGCATCTACGTTCTGGTGCTGGGAGTTGTCGTCATCGTTTCGCAGCGGCTCATCTCGTGAAAAAAACCTGGTTCTCTCTCGGGCAGATTCTGCTTACGCTCATCGTCGTCGCGATTGCGTGCGTCGTGTTGTGGAAGCTCGTCGACTACTACATGTTCGCGCCGTGGACGCGCGACGGCCACGTACGCGCCGATGTGATCCAGGTCGCGCCCGACGTGTCCGGTCTCATCACCGATGTGAAGGTCGTCGACAACCAGCAAGTCAAGAAAGGCGATGTGCTCTTCGTGATCGATCAGGCGCGTTACGCGCTCGCGCTTCGCAATGCACAGGCCACCGCGCAGCAGCGCCGCGCCACGCTCGATCAGGCGCGCCGTGAAGACGCGCGCAATCGCTCGCTCGGCAATCTCGTCGCGCGTGAAGTGGTCGAGGAAACGCATTCGCGCGTCGAACAGGCGACGGCCGCGCTCGCCGACGCCGAAGTCGCGATCGACACCGCGCGTCTGAATCTGCAGCGCACGGAGATCGTGAGTCCCGTCGATGGCTATCTCAACGATCGCGCGCCGCGTGCCGGCGAATACGTGGCGGCGGGACGCGCGGTGCTTTCGGTCGTCGACATGCATTCGTTCCGCGTCGATGGCTACTTCGAGGAAACGAAGCTCGGCGGCATCGATATCGGCCAGCCCGTCGACATCAAGGTGATGGGCGAGACCAACATTTTGCGCGGCCACGTGCAGAGCATCGTCGCGGCAATCGAGGATCGCGACCGTCAGCAAAGCCCGAGTCTCTTGCCGAACGTGAATCCCGCGTTCAGCTGGGTGCGTCTCGCACAGCGCATTCCCGTGCGCGTGACGCTCGATGAAATTCCCGCCGATTTCCGCATGATCGCGGGCCGCACGGCGACCGTTTCCGTGCGCGGCATCGGGCCGAAGATCGGCAAGCGCGCCGCATCCGAAACGTCGCCGGCATCGGCGCCCGCGCCGACGTCGAGCGTGTCGGCGCCTGCAACGGGCGCATCGCAATGAACGGCGTGCGCATCATGAAAGCGATGGCCATGGCGGCTTCGTCAGCCTTCGCGCTCTTCGGCTGCACGACGCTCGGACCGAACTACACCGTGCCGGATAACGCCGCCGTCAACGCGCCCTATGCGAACGGCGCGATCGACGGCGCGGATCGCGCGCCCGTCACGCAAGGCGAAGTGCCCGCCAAATGGTGGCGTCTGTATGACGATCCGGTTGTCGATCAACTCGTCACGCAGGCGCTGGCATCGAATACGGATTTGCGCGTTGCGGCCGCGAATCTCGCGCGTTCGCGCGCGGAAGTCGAGTTCGCGAATCGGCAAGGCGGATTCTCCGGCAAGACATCGGCGGCGTTTCAGCGCGCGCAGGAATCGGCGGAGCAATATCTGTTGACGGAGAAGCTTCCCGTCGTCAACGAAGGCGCGCTCGATCTCTCCATTTCCTACGAGATCGATCTCTTCGGCAAGCTGAAGCGTGGCGTCGAAGCGGCGAATGCGGACGATGAAGCCGTCGAAGCCGCGCAGGATCTCGCGCGCATCACGGTGGTCGCGGATGTCGTGCGCGCGTATGTCGAATCGTGCTCGGCGGCCGAAGAACTGGACATCGCGCAGAAGTCGCTCAATCTGCAAAAGGAGCGCGTGAAGCTCACGCAACGTCTGCGCGATGCGGGCCGTGGCAATCAGTCGGAAGTCACGCGCGGACAGACGCAGGCCGATACGCTCGCCGCCGACATTCCGCGTTTCGTCGCGCGCAGACGTGTCGCGCAGTATCGGCTCGCGATGTTGCTCGCGCGTGCGGCTTCCGACTTGCCCAAATCCGCGCTCGCCTGCAAGAAGCTGCCGAAGCTGCGCGCGCCGATTCCCGTCGGCGATGGCGCCGCGTTGCTCAAGCGCCGCCCCGATGTGCGTCAGGCCGAGCGGCAGCTTGCGTCATCGACGGCGCGCATCGGTGTCGCGACGGCGGCGCTGTATCCGTCGGTGAGTCTCGGTGCATCGGTGGGATCGGTCGGCATCGCGGAAGATCTGTTCGGCGCGAATACGAACCGCTGGGCGTTCGGGCCGCTCATCAGCTGGAGCTTTCCGATCAACGGGCAACGCGCGCGCGTGCATCAGGCGGAAGCATCGACGAGCGGCGCGCTCGCGCATTTCGACGGCGTCGTGCTGAAGGCGTTGCAGGAAACGCAAAGCAGCCTCGCGACCTATGCATCCGATACCACGCGCGCCGACGCATTGCGCACTGCGTATAAATCCGCGATCGAATCCGCCGATGAAACGAATCGACTGTATCGCGCGGGACGCGAGTCCTTCCTCAACGATCTCGACGCAACGCGCACGCTCACCGGCGTCGCCGCGCAGGTTGCGGCTGCCGAAGGTCAGGTCGCAATCGATCAGGTCAACCTCTTTCGTGCGCTCGGCGGTGGCTGGGAAACCGGCGAAGCCATCGCGCAGAATTCGAAGGGCAAGTAACGCGGGGCCTTCGCGTTTCAGGCTTTTACGGATTTGAAGAATAGCCCTCCTCCGACTACCGAGAGACTTGAAATTTGGGGCAGTGAGGTAGACCCGCAACCGCAATGATTTGCGATAGCGCCACCCCAAGTGATTCAAACGCAAGAATCTTCGCCGCTTCTAAGTCTCGCATAAGGTTCGCCCGCTACGATCGGCCGCATCATCGTAGCCTGCGAACCTGCCGCATGAATTCACTCGAAGCACTCAACCGCGCGTGGTTTCTCTCGATCAACGCGACGCCCGCCACACCGCCGTGGCAAATCGATATCGCGGTCGCCATCGCCAATGAGCTGCTCTATCTGATTCCCGCGCTGCTCGCGTTGCTGTGGCTCTTCGGCGGCCGCCATCGACGCAGCGCGGCCGTGCGCGCGTGCTGTGTCGCGTTTCTCGCGCTCGGCTTGAATCAGTTGATCGGCATGGTCTGGATGCATCCGAGGCCGTTCATGATCGGCCTCGGGCATACCTTCATCGAGCATGCGCCGGATTCGTCGTTCCCGAGCGATCACGCGACCTTGTTCGCCAGCGTCGCGTTGACGTTTCTGCTCGCGCGGATGTGGCGATGCGGCCTTCTCGTCGCCTTTGCGGGCATCGTGATCGCGTGGGCGCGCGTGCGCATCGGCGTGCACTTTCCGCTCGATATGGCGGGCGCAGTCGCCGTGGCCTGCGTGGCGTATGCACTCATCGCGCCGCTCTGGCAACATGCAGGCGACGCGTTGATGCACATTCTGATCGCGCTTTATCGCAGGCTGGCATCGTGGCCGATCCGGCGCGGCTGGCTCGCGCCGTGAGCGTCCCTGTGCATTGCTCTACTTGCGGATGAACGCGAGCAGGCTCTCGTTGACCTCGCCGGCATGCGTCGTGCACATGCCGTGCGGCGCGCCTGGGATGATCGTGAGCGTGCCATCGGGAACGATCTTCGCGGAGAGTTTGCCGGAATCATCGATCGGCACGATCTGATCGGCATCGCCTTGCAGCACGAGCGTCGGCACGGTCATCTTCTTCAGGTCGCCGGTGAAGTCCGTCTCCGAGAACGCCTCGATGCAGTCATACGCGCTCTTGATCGAGCATTGCATGCCCGCGAGCCAGAACCCGTCGATGGTCCCTTGCGACACCTTCGCGCCTTCGCGATTGAAGCCGAAGAACGGCGTCGCGAGATCCCGGAAGAACTGCGAGCGATTGCCGATCACACCACGGCGGATATCGTCGAATACGGAGCGCGGCAGGCCGCCGGGATTCGCTTCGGTCTTGAGCATCAGCGGCGGCACGGCCGAGATCAGCACGGCCTTCTTCACGCGCGTCGTGCCATGACGGCCGATATAGCGCGCCACTTCGCCGCCGCCCGTCGAATGGCCAACGAACACGGCGTCCTTCACGTCGAGATGATCGACGAGTTCCGCGAGATCGTCGGCGTAGCGGCTCATGTCGTTGCCGTCCCACGGCTGGTCCGAACGCCCGTGGCCGCGCCGGTCGTGCGCGATCACGCGATAACCGCGTTCGGCGAGATACATCATTTGCGCATCCCACGCGTCCGCATTGAGCGGCCAGCCGTGAGAGAAAACGACGGGCTGGCCCGAGCCCCAGTCCTTGTAGAACAGCACGGTTCCGTCTTTCAGCGTGAATGTGGCCATGAATACGACTCCTTCGAGAGGCTGGATCAGGCCGCGTCGCTCATGCAGCGCGGCATCTAACGCGGCGAATGTGCCGCGTATGGAAGGAGTATTCATCGCGATCGAAGCTCGTTCTTTTCGATGCGACCGGTGTTTTCGCATAGGCACGGCCGGTTTCAAAAACGCGGACGTCCGTTCGTCTTGATCGCGTGGCCCGCGCAGAACGTGCTGCGCATCGCTCATCAGCCGATGTTCGCCAACCATGACAAGCCTCGAAGGTAGCCCCATGCGATTCGATCTCGCCAGCTTCACCGATCCCGGCGGACGCGGCAGCAACGAAGAACGCGTCGTGCTGATCGACCATCGAACGCTGATTGCGGGAATCGTCGCCGATGGCGCGGGCGAACACGGCGGCGGCGATATCGCGGCGCAACTCGTCGTCGATACCGTGAGCGATGTGCTGCGCGATTGCGCCACGCGCGGCACGAGCGTCGAGACCGAGCAACTGGCCGATGCGATGCTCGCCGCGAATCGCGCGATCGTCGATGCGCAATGCTCAGGCGGCGCACGCTCACGCATGCGCTCGACGATCGCGATCCTGACCATCGATCCGCTCACGAAGCTCGCGAACTGGGCGCACTGCGGCGACACGCGCATCTACTGTTTCCGCGAAGGTCGCATCGCGTTGCAGACGTCCGATCACCGCGCGGCGCCGCATTCCATCGAGGCAAACCGGCGCGCCGCGCTCGGCACGGAAGGCGCGCTCGAAGTCGAAGCCGCCCGCGCGCCGTTTCCGATCGAAGAAGGCGACGTGTTTCTCGCGTGCTGTCACGGCTTTTGCGCGCGGCTGGACGAAGCATCGTTGATCGACACCATCGGCGAAGCCCGCGATGCCGCAAGCTGGCTCGCGGCGCTGGCCGCCCACGCGCGCCGCGCCGTGTCCGCCGACGCCGAGCCTCTCAGCGCGATCGCGGTGTGGGCGGGATCGCCGCGCGCTATGTGACAGGCGCATCGCGCACGCGCCCGGCCGCGATGACCCGCCCCGCCATGCCGTCGATAAACGCCGGAAGCTCCGACGCCTGCATCGGCCGGCTCAACGGGAAGCCCTGCATCTGATCGCAGTCGAGTTCGCCGAGCGTGCGGAACTGCGACTGCGTTTCGACGTCTTCCGCGACGACCACGATCTGCAACGCGCGAGCATCACGACCGCAGCAAGCAACGCGCTGCCGCCCGAAAAACTGGATGGCCGCCCGCGACCGGTCCCGCCCGTCTACGACTTTCGATGTAGACCATCTAGCCGATTTTGCGCGACCCCCGTCCTTACTAATTTGAAAGCGCCGGCTCTCGCGATCGGTGCACATCCGAAGCATCCGGAGCCACGCGCCTGGCAGCGCAGCGGATTCGTCGGAGGGGCCAATGTTCACGCAAGCCGGATTCACAGGAATGCATGCGGCGCGCCGTGCGCCGGGGAATCGCGAAGGAGCATCGTCATGGACGCGCTGACCGACCACAACGCCGTCGGCTTCGGGCTGGAAGCCGCCACGCTCGCCGATCTCTGGCATCGCCGCGCGAGTCTTTCGGAGATCGAGATCGGCCAGATCTACAAGATGGTGCGCACGGCACTGCGCTGCTATTACCCGTCGGAACTGCGCGGACTGCCCGAGGACAAGGAGGAGCTGATCTCGCAGTTCTTCTTCTCGCGCGTGCTGCGGCTCGACTTCGAGCAGCGTCCGTCGCACGCATCGCCGGAAAGCGCGCCGTCCACCGCGCATGCGCTCTGCGCGTACTTTCGACGCTTTCTGATCGACTGCCTGCGCAGCGCGAGCCTGCAGCGCAATCTGTCGATCGAGATCGACGGCGTGCAGGCCGAAGTCGATGCGCGTCCGCACGGCCCCGACGATCCCATCGAGGCGGCGCTCAGCGAATTCGGGCTGAACGAGGCACGCGTGCGGGTGCTGGCGCGCGCGTTCGTCGCGGCGCTCGACGAGCCGGATCGCATCGTCCTCGCGGGCGGTCTGGGGGTCTGCGGCGAGCGCAAAGGCGGGCTGAAAGGCGTCGCCAGCGAACACGACGTGCCGTCGTATCACTATCGCGCGCGCAAGCTCGGCGTGACGATGAAAAAGGACGCGACGCCAGCGAGTTTCGCCACGACGCGGATCGGCCGCTGGATGGAGGAAACGCTCGGCATCGAGGTCGCGCCGGAGAATCGCGACGCGATCCTGATCGTGCTGAATCTGCTGGCGCTCGAAGCGCACGAATGAACGGCTAGCCGTCTTCGATGGCGTTCCGCTGCGGCGGCACGTTGCCCGCGCCGACGTTTCCCTGCGATTTGCGGCGCTTCTGCTCGTCGGGGTCGAGCGGGCGGCCAGCGGTGTCGATGCCGCCGGGAAACGTCTGCGCAGCCGCCTTCTGACGCACGTGCTGGCGAATCGGCTGCGGCGGCCCGAGGGTGTTCTGCTTGGCCGCGAGCGCGGTCATGCGCAGCATTTGCGGCGCCGCCGCGCTGGTGCCTTCGAACGGCACGGCCGAGCCGCTGCGCGTTCCCGCTGCCATCACGCCCTTGCGCACGATCGAGCGATCCGCGACAGCGACGACGTCCGGCCCCGCGCGATAAGGCGGCGTGCCGTTCTGGTCGAAGCCCGTCGACGAATACGGCGCGGTCGCCTCGTCCTCCCGGCGATAACCGCCGACGACGCACGTCTCGAAGCCGGTCGCGATCGAACTGAGCGTGCCCTCGCGACGAATCCAGCTCGGCGGCGACGTGTTGTCGTCGTAGTCCTGAAACGCCGTGTAGCGGTCGAAGCGCACGTAGTTGTCATCGTCGAAACGTGACTGGCGGCCGCGCGGCGGAAAACCAATGGGCGTTTCGTTGCGCTGCACCCAGGCCTGCACTTCGATATCCGCATTGCCGCCGTTCGTCAGTTTGATCGTCCAGTTGCCGTTGGGCGCGGGAACGCGGGCCGGATCGCGCGTCATCGTGGGCGCGATCGCGACGAGAATCATCGGCGCGTGGCCGCGCGCGCCCCGGCCGCGATGCACGACCGTGCACAGGCGCTCGTTGTTCTGCGTCCACGTGCCGACCTTGCCGGGCCCGATCGGCATGCTCGCGTTCGGGTTTGCGTTCGTGTTTCCGTCGTCGAAAGGCGGCTCGATCACCACTTGAATGTTCAGATCATCGCTATCGGGTAGCCAGATTTCGACGAAGCTCGGCGTCAGGCACTCGGGAAGCACACGCCAGCGCAGTGCTTCCGTCGTATTTTTCGCGATCTTCAGCTTGCCGTGACAGCGGTCGAGATTGCTGTTGCCGGCCGGGAGCGTGATCGAGCAGGTGCCCGTCTTCGACAGCTCGTCGAGCGCGCATTCGAGCATCGAACTGCCGTCGTGCGGGCCGGCGAAATAACCGTAACTCATGTTGATATACGCGCGGCAACTCGCCCCGGCGATATTCTGCGTGCGCGTGATGATGTAGCGGAACGCATCGAGCGCCTGCGCGTCGAGCCAGAGGCCGGAGGTGTCGCGCACGGTGCGGCCGGGCTGGCGGAATTGCACGGCGATGAGCGCAGGCACCAAAGCCGGATGCGCCGCGCCCGGCAAGGGGGGATCGAGCCGTTGCTGATCCGCGCCCGCTGCGAGATCCAGCGTCGCGGTGCCGTGCGTCCAGCCGCGCGCGAGCGCCGTGATGCCCGCATCGCGATACAGCGCCTCTTCGTCGATGACCCCGCCGCGCCGCGCCGCGCTCATGCGCTTGACGATGTCCGTCTGGAGAAACTCGCGCCCGTAACCGAGTCCCGGCGCGGAGTTGGACGGATCGTCCTGATTCCAGAAGCAGCGCACGCGCGATACGGCGCCTGCCTTGTCGGCGTAGAAATGCTCGTGCGCGAACGCGATGGCGTCGTCGCACACGCCGACCACCGCGGGGCCGAACGTGCCGTTGGCCGGCAACGTGTTGGCAAGCCCGCCATAGTCCGTGGTCGCCACGGCATCGGTGCGCCGCGGCTCGCCGGCCAGCACCGGCATCGCCAGCGTGAAGCGCTCGATCATGCCGGCGAGCGACGTGTTCAACTCATCGAGGAAGCCGGCCGTCACGAACGCGGTGCAAAAGCGCGTATTGGCGAGCGCGGCGGGCGGCTGACGATACAGCGCCGACATCCACATCCACGGCTTGCGGTAAATCTTGATCGCGAGATCCCGGGCTGTGGTGCCGACCTTCGTTTCGATGGCGATCGGCACGAAACCCTGCGGCCCGTCGCCGAGATCGACGAAATGCGTCGCCGCCGCCCACACGATGTACGGATCGAGACGCTGCACGGCCAGCACCTTGTCCTTCGACTCGGGCAGCAGCCACGCCGCGGTTTCATCGCTCAACCAGACCGGGGCCATGCCGCCTCCTCAAACGCGATTCGCAATCAGGCTCTTGTCGTTCCACTCGCTTTTCGCCTCGTTCCAGAGCCAGGCAAGAATCTTCGAGCCTTCATGGGTCGTTGTCGGCTGGGCCAGCTCGATATGCGGATAAGCAGGCGACACGTTTTTCGGCGCGATCGTCTGCGGCGTGCCGGCCGGGACGGCATTCCACGTAAGCGGTTCTTGATCGTCGAAGTCGTTCGTGCCGATGAAAGCGTCGCCTCTGAATGTGCGCGGCACGAAGTTGCCCCGGTTGTTCTGGTATTTGCAGCGATGCACGAAATACTCCGCGAGCGTCGTGCCGAGCAGATGCCCGGCGGCCGTATCGACCGGAAAATGCACCCCCGCGATCGTCCGGTTGACCGCCACGCGCCGCGCCTGCGCGTACAACTGCGTGCGCAGCACCGCCGACGGCGCCGTGCCAGCCGCGACGGGCAGCGCGGTGTTGCGCAGCTCGGTGAAGAAATCGAGCATCACGCCCGCGATGATGTACGCCTGCGTCGAATGGCCGCTCGGCAGCGAGCCGTGGCCGGGCGTCGGGATTATCGGCTGAACCTGCGGCGAGTAGTCGATCGCGCGGCTGCATGCGAGCGCGTGCTTGAAGCGCATCTCCACGGCGATTGCGAAGCGCACCGCCGTGCCCAGCAATTCGAGCGTTTTCGGCGTGCGCTGCGGACTGAGATAGAGAATCGTGCTCCAGAACGCCACCTGCGGCCCCATCTGCAGCAGGGTTTCGTTTGCCCGCTCGGCGCGCAGGTCGGAGTAGCGATCCATGAAGGTGAGCTGCTCCCGGAATATCTTCTTCGTCGGCCGATACATTTCGACGATGCGCTGCGGCGCATCGAAAGCGGGCAGGCCATTGCTGGTCGCGTTCCTGAAACCGCGATCCCATAGCGTGACGCCAACGGGCGGGTTGCTGGGCGATAAGGTAAAAGCGAGATTCGACACCAGCTCGAAGTCGAACACGCTCGCGCGCACCCAGTCGTCCCAGCGCCACAACTGGCCGTTGTCGTCGATATGGCCGGCATCCTCGTCGGGCCATATCTCGAACTGCGGCCCCTGCCACGGCCCGCAGATGCCATCGCGATGACTGATGAGGCCCATCGTCTGCGATTCGGCATCGCCGAGCGTGTCGCCGCCGCCAACACCGCCAACACCGCCGACTCCGCCCACGCCGCCCACGCCGCCCACGCCGCCCACGCCGCCGACGCCACCCACACCACCTACGCCACCTACGCCACCTACGCCGCCGAGAGTCGTCATTCGTTCACCTCTTTGCCTTCAACGTGATGTCGCCGCGCCGCGCATGCGCCGGCGCGCGCTACTGCAACGGCAGGCCCGCGCGCCGCAGCGCGTCGGACCAGATGCGTCCCGTCTCGAACGCCGCGCTCGGCGAACGCTCGAGAAAGCTGCGTACGGTGAGATGCGGCTCGATCGCGAGCACCTTGCCGATCGTGAGACGCGCATCGTCGACGAGACCGAGTTCCGCCTGTGCGATCGCGAGCGCGCGCAACGTCGACGTATTGTTCGGTCCATTGCGCAACGAGTGCTCCGCAAGCTCGATGACCCGCGCGTACTGGCGCGCCGACAGCGCCGCCGTCGCGCACAGCGATTCGTAGAAGCTTCGTAGCGGATCGAGCGGCGAGAGCGCGAGCGCGTGCCCCGTCGATGCGACCGCCTCCTCGCCCTCGCCCTTGAATGCATGAAGCGTTCCCTTGAGCAGCCATGCGAGCGAATCGTTCGGATTGGCCTCAAGCGCGCGTTCGTAGCAGTCCTCGCCGGCATCGATCTGCTTGAGCAGATTCGTGCGCACGAAGCCTTCGACCGCGAGCGCCATCGACGAACGCGAATCGGCGTCGAGCGCACGGCGCGCACAGGCGAGCGCGGAATGCGCTTCGCCCACGCGGTCGCTCGTCCAGCCGCGGTTGAAGCGCAGCACGTGCCACTTCGCGAGCCATGCATAGGGCGTCGCCTGGCTGCGCGCGCGTTCCGCGAGCACGTCGAGCATCTGGCCGGCGCGTTCGAATTCGTCGCGCACGCCGCGATGCATCAGCGCGATCGAACTCAGCAAGAGCGTCGAGCTTTCGAGCGTCGGCAGCGAATGGCTGCGCGTGCGTTCGAGTTCATGCGTGATGATCCGCGTGCCGACCGACGTATGGATGTGCGCGACGAGCGTGCTTTCCCCCGCGACCACGGCATCGATGCTGTCGGTGAGCGTCTCGCCCCAGACCACGCATTCGAGCTTCGTGTCGGCCAGTTCGACCGTGAGCACGATCTTCCCGCCGTGCGTGCGATACGCGCCCGAGAGCACGTAGCGCGCATCGAGCAGCGCGCCCGCCTGCGCCGCGCTCGCGCCGCGTTCGCGCAACATGGCCGTCGACAGCCGCGAAATCACGCGGAGTTCGTCGCTGCCCGAAAGACCGGTGATGATGTCGTCGGCGAGGATGTCGCCGAGCACGTCGTGATTCGCTTCGAGACAGCGCGACGCGAATGGAATCACCGCGATCGACGGCCGCAGCACCATCGCGCCCGGCGCGTTCGGCGGGATGACCGGACGCGGTCCCGGACCGCCCAGGCGATACGCATGCACGGGCTGCGCGAGATGCCGCAGATGACACTCGCCAAGATCCTCCTCGCATGCGTCGAACACGCCCGCGAGCCGCGCATGCACGCAATCCGACATCACGATTTCGCCGGGACCGGCAAGGTTGTAGAGACGCGCGGCGAGATTCACCCCGCGTCCGTAGACATCGCGCTCGTCCGCGAAAAGCTCGGTTTCGTGCAGACTCTGGCGGAGCATGAGCGGCTCGGCGGCGGCTTCGGCCTCGCCGCGCGCGCCCGCGTTCGACCGGCACGCCGCCTGAATGTCGAGCGCGCAGCGCGCCGCCGGCAATGCGTGTTCGAACAGCATCATGAGGCCGTCGCCCTCGGTGCGAATCAGCCGCCCGTTATGCCTGGGCACGATGCAGTTTTCGATGACCGCGCGCAGATTGCGCCAGCGCGCAGCCGTGCCCGCTTCGTCGGCTTCGGCCAGTCTGCACGATTCGACGAGGTCGGCGAACAGAATGGTGCGCACGACGCGTTGCAATACATTGGCCGTACCGGCGAGTTCCGAATCCATATTCTCAAGACCCGGCCGATGGGCACGCGCGCATCGAAGACGAAACGCTCGATGTCCGGACAGGGATCGAAATAATCGCAACGAAATGGCAGTCGCGGGTCTCGCGCGGCGATTGATGATGATTGGAATGGGCCGCGGCGCCCGGCATCTTTTACTTTTTCCCGATGTTTCGGGTCACGAAATGTCTGCCGCACACATTAACGTAGTCATTGCGTCGGCGAATAGCAAGGCGTCTTTGCGGCGCTGCGTGCGCGATCGAAACCTATGCGTTTCGTTCTTTATCGGCCTGCAGGCGGCTCGCAATCAGCCGCACCAGATAGAGCGCGAATTCGGGATCCTGATAGTAGAGACGAATGGCATCGGCGGCGGAGACCGTGCGCATGTCGCAGTCCGTCTTGCATATGACGGTCGATGTACGCCGGTGCTCCGGCGAAAAAAGCCCGATTTCACCGAGCACCGTGCCCGCGCCCAGCTCGATGCCGAGTTCCGACAGCCGCACCGTGCCCTTCTCGACGTAAAACATCTGGCCGCTCGGCTCGCCTTTGCGAAAGAGGATTTCGCCCGGCCTGAAATGCTGGCTGTCCATCCTCGCGAGCAGGCGCGCGACCGGAAGCTGCCCGTTGATCGCATGATCGACCTGCGTGTCGCGGATCTTCGCCATGCGCGCCGCCACCGCGCTCGCTTCGCCGCGGCTCGATACGTTTAGCGCCTTGAAGATCGTCGTCAGATGCGTCTTGACCGTGGCCTCGGCGACATCGAGTTCGCGCGCGATCATCTTGTTGGAGCGTCCGCGGGCGAGCAATGCGAGCACTTCGATCTGACGCGGCGTCAGATGCAGATCCGGCTCCGGCTCGACGCTTTCGAGCCGCGCGGGCGAAGCGCTCCGCTCCGGCGAAAGCAGCGAGCGCGGCAACGACACGCCGCCCGCGAGCACCAGTCCCACAGCACCAAAAAGAAGCTCCGCCGACGCGGATTTCTCGACGCATCCCGCGACGCCCGCCGCGATGAGTTCATCGACATGCTCGCGCTTCACCATGCTCAACAGAACGATGACGGGTGTGGCCGGGACATGATCGCGAATGGCATCGAGTTCTTCGCGCATGTCGCGCAAGCGGTCGCCGTCCACCACGATGCAATCGGGCTTGCTTTCGTCCTCCGGGCGATCAGCGATCCGGTCGAGCGTCTGCACCTCGGCACCGTGCGCGAAACCGCGCAAGAGCGCCGCGACGCCCTCGCGAAACAGTCCCGCCGGCCCGGTCAGCAGTATCTTCATGCGATGCATGCTATACCGACTTGCGCGCCGGTGCGTAATTGTCGAACGTTCGTCATGCGAAGCGCTCGCATCGCGCGGCGCGGCACTTGAACGCGCGAATTGTAAGAGCCTGCTTCGGTGCCTATACTGCTTTCGCCATCCGGAACGCGACGAGGCTACACAGATGACAGGCAAGAACACGCACGCACGACGCGCGCTGCATTGTCATGCCGGACGCCATGCGCTCGCGTGCGCGGCTTGCCTGATCATACAAACGGCCGCTGCGCAGCAGGCCGTGCTGGACAAGAGTCTCGTGTACTGCTCCGAGGCCAGCCCCGCCGGCTTCGACGAAGCCCAGTTCACGTCGTCCGTCGAAGCGAGCGCGGCGGGCTATACCGTGTACAACCGTCTGCTGGAATTCAATCGGGAAAATGGCGATATCGAAGCCGGCCTCGCGCAATCGTGGGAACGCTCGGCGGATGGCCTGCAGTACACGTTTCATCTGCGCCGTGGCGTGAAGTTCCACACGACAGGCTACTTCACGCCGACGCGCGATTTCAACGCCGACGACGTCGTGTTCACCTTCGAGCGCATGCGCGATCCTCAGCATCCGTTTCGTCGCGCGTATCCCGTGTCTTTTCCGTATTTCCGCGATCTCGGTCTCGCTGCGAACATCGAACGCATCGAGGCACCCGATCCGTACACGGTGCGCTTTTCGCTCGCAAAAATCGACGCACCGTTCCTGCAGAAAATGGCCATGCCGTTCGCGTCGATCCTCTCGCGCGAATATGCCGACAAACTGCTCGCGTCGGGCCGCGCGGGCGACATCAATTGGCTTCCGGTCGGCACCGGTCCTTTCGTGTTCGTCGAGTACATGAAAGACGCGACGATCCGCTTCGCGGGCAATGCGGATTACTGGAAGCCGGGAATCGTCAGACTGAAGTCGCTGACCTTCGACATCACCACCGATCCAATGGTGCGCCTGCAAAAACTCAGGCGGGGCGAATGTCAGGTGATGAGTTATCCGCGTCCCGCCGATGTCGCGTCGATAACGAAAGACCCGCGCCTGCACGCCGTGAATCAGCCCGGCTTCAATCTGGGCTACCTCGCCTACAACACGTCTAAAGCGCCGCTCGACGACGTGACGGTGCGCCGCGCGCTCGATATGTCGATCGACAAACATGCGATCCTGAACGCCGTCTATCAAGGCACCGCGCGCGCCGCGACCAATCCGATGCCGCCGATGCAATGGGGCTACGACTTCGCGATCAAGGACGCGCCCTACGACCCGGCGCGCGCGAAAGCGCTGCTCGCGCAAGCGGGTCATGCGAACGGGCTGAAGCTCAGGCTATGGGCGATGCCCGTGCAGCGGCCGTACAACCCCAACGCGCGCCTCATGGCCGAAATGATTCAGGCGGACTGGGCCAGGATTGGCGTACAGGCCGAGATCGTCACCTATGAAATGGGCGAGTATGTGCGCCGCGCGCGCGCCGGCGAGCACGATGCGCTGCTGATCGGCTGGAGCGGCGATTACGGCGATCCGGACGACTGGCTCGGCGTGCTGCTCGGCTGCGACGCCGTGAAAGGCAGCAACTTCGCGAAGTGGTGCTACAAGCCTTTCGACGATCTCATCAAGGAAGCGCGCGCGACGCTGGATATCGATGCACGCACCGCGCGTTATGAAGAAGCGCAGCGGATCTTCAAGGAACAAGTTCCATTTACGCCGATCGCGCATGCGACCGTTTATCAGCCCGTCGCGCGCAATGTGACGGGCTTCCGGATCGATCGCTTCGGCATGACGCGCTTCTGGGGTGTCGGGATCGAATGACTCAACACGGCGTCGCCTGATCGAGCACGGACGCCAGAATCATCGCGCCCGCGTTGCCCGGAACCGGCCGCGGATTCGGCGCATAGACGCGATCGCCGGGATGGATCTGACCGCCGCTCATCGCACACACGCCAGCGGTGCGCGCACGCATCGCGCGCCACACCTGATCGCCGTAGCAACAGCGCGTCGAGTCGCGCCATTCGATCGTCGCAGTCGTCGTCGACGGACGCTCGATCAGCTTCACGGCGACGCGGCGATCATCGATCTTCGTGACCGGACGCATCGGAGACGGCGGTTCGAAGCCCACGCCTCTGCTCAACGACTTCAATTGAACGACGGTTTGCGTCCACGGATCGAGGGCGATTGCTGCTTGTGCCATGTTGGGCTCCTTAGCGAAGAGTGGCGTGGTCGAGCGAAATCGTCTGCCAGCGCTTCGGCGTCGCACCGACGAGGCGCTTGAAAACGGTCGTGAAATGCGCCTGCGAACGAAAGCCGCAGCACAGCGCGACGTCGAGCATGCTGTGCGTCGACGTGCGCAACAGCGCCTGCGCGCGTTCGATGCGCTTCTGAAGCAGAAATTCATGCGGTCGCATGCCGGTCGCACGGCGGAATTGCGCCGCAAAATGCATGCGAGTGAGGCCGGTGCTCGACGCGATATCCGCGAGACTGATGTTCTGCGCGAGATGTGCATCGACGAATTCGGCGACGCGATCGATGCGCCATTGCGGCAAGGCCGACGGTTCGCGTTCACGGGCAGCGGGCAGCGCGAAATGACGCGCGACGAGCCGCGACACGATCGCGAGACTCACGCTCTCGATGAACATGTTGCCGAGCGCCGCGCCTTCGGTCCTGCACACGGCGAGCGCCTGCCCGAGCCGTTCGAGCGCGGGATCGCGGATCAGCCTCGGGTCGTCGAGAACGATATCGCCCGCATGCGGACGATGAAACCGGTCTTCGTAACACTCCGCCAATGCCCGTTGCGGGACGAACAGATGCAGCACGTCCATCGCTGATTCGAATACGGCGCTCACGCGTGTTGCGGGCGCTGTGATTTGCGCGACGCCTGCGGGCACGCGTCCATGCAGCAGCCTGCGGCCCGCGTGACGAAAGATCAGCGACGTGCACTTCAGATTCAGGCCGATGCAATGAAACGCGCCGTTGCCTTCGTTCGACACCTCCAGCGGCGATTCGCCCGGATGCAGCCAGCGCGACATCGATATCCGATGCGCGTGCAGATCGGACACCGGACTGCGCCATTGGTCTTCCAGATCGATCGGTGGGCGTGTTGGCAGATTGAGCGTCATGACGAGTCCGTGGGTTTAACTGCGTTGACTCGAAGTTAATCAAACGGAACCCGCGCGCCTAGCCGTACATAGGATTGCGTCAACCTATAACAAGGTTTGATACGCACATCGCGAGCCGGTAACACCTTCGTATGAGCACGTAAGACGCAAGCATGAGCCAGCTCATCCGCGTGTTGCATGTGACGCAGCCGAACGGTTCGTTCGACGGCCTGCGCGCCATGCGAACGTTTAGCCGATGCACCGATGGTTGCTGCGGTCTCGCCCCTTCGTAGGTGTAGCCGGGGCGCGCACCCGCCGATACAGTGTCGTCAAGGTCGCGACACGAACACGGACCAACGGCCTTGGAAAGGGAAGCCGAAAAAAGGATTTTATTTCGGATACCAGATTAATTAATTAGTTCAGTTCACTCTGGAGTCGATCATGAAAAAGCACCTCGTCAGCCTCACCCTCGTTGCCGCCACGCTCGCAGCGCCCGCTCTCGCCTTCGCGCAATCGAACGGTCCCGTGACGCGTGCACAGGTCCGCGCCGATCTCGTCGCCGTGGAGCACGCTGGCTATAACCCCGCGCTCGCGAACGATCCGTACTATCCGGCGGACATTCAGGCGGCTGAAGCCAAGATAGCCGCACCGCATGCCGACGCAACGCCATCCTATGGCGGCGTGCGGACTGGCAGCAGCGCGTCGGCATCGGGTGCATCGAAGCATGTCGCGATGAAGAGCGCGTGCGTCGGACCGGTCGACTTCTGCCAGCCGTTCTTCGGCAGCTGATCCATCATTCGCACTAGCGGAGTCTTTCAATGAAGCGAATCTTGCAAGCAGCGCCGATGCTGGCGTTGTCGGCCGGTCTGTTCGTATCGGCGGGCGCAATGGCTCAGGACGCTCACGCGCCTGTCAGAAACATCGTGCTCGTTCATGGCGCGTGGGTCGACGGCTCGGGTTGGAAGCCGGTCTACGACATCCTGAGCCGCGACGGCTACCACGTCACGATGGTGCAGGAACCCCTGACCTCGCTCGAAGCGGACGTCGCGGCGACCAAGCGCGTGCTCGATCTGCAGGACGGGCCGGCGATTCTGGTCGGCCATAGTTACGGCGGCTCGGTCATCACGGAAGCGGGCGTTCATCCGAACGTCGCCGGGCTGGTTTATGTCGCGGCGCATGCGCCGAACGTGGGCGAGGACGAAGGCGCGCTCGGCAAGAAAACGCCCAGCTTCCTCGCGAAGCAGACGGACGCCGTGAAAAAGACAGCGGATGGCTACACGTATCTGAATCCCGCCGTCTTCCCGAAAGACTTCGCCGCGGATTTGCCGCTCAGGCAGGCGGTGTTCGAATCGCGCTCGCAGATCCTGACGGCGGCGCAGGTCTTCACGACGCCGCTCACCGCCGCGGCATGGACGACGAAACCGAGCTGGGGCATCGTCGCGGGCGGCGACAAGATCATCAATCCCGATCTCGAACGCTGGTATTACGCGCGTGCCCACAGTCACACGACAGTCATTCCGGGCGCGAGCCATTCCGTGTACGAATCGAAGCCGCAACAGGTCGCGGCCGTAATCGAAGATGCCGCGAAACATGCGGTGCAGTGAGTAAAACGCGCGGCGCCGGGCAAGCAAGCCTGACGTCGCGCGCATTCTTCTGCGTTTTCGGCACTTGCCGTCGTCCCCGTCAATGCTTTAAATAGTGTGTGGCCGCGCGTGTCCCGCACGAAGCATCGAATGACCAGACGGAGGAAGCGATGGTTCGGCTCGTGATGATCCTTCTCGGCGTCGACTATCTGCGCACGCGCTGGCGCGCGGTGATGACGCTCGGATTGCTCAGTATCGCGCTCGGCGGCGTCATCTTCACCGACGCGCTCGACGGCTCGCTCTACTTTCCCATCGTGCCCTTCGTGCTGATGATGTTGCTCGAAGGCCTCGCCACGCTGGCCGTCGCATGGACCGGCATGGGCGGTCAACGCAAGCTGCGCTATGTGAAAGGCGCGACTTTCAGCCTGTCGGCGCTGCTCGTGCTGTTCGGCGGCGAGCACGGCAATTTCGTGCTGTCGCTGATCTTCGGCACGCTCTTTCTCGTCGATGGCGCCTTGCAGATCATCTCGGCGCGCGTGGTGCGCTTTCGCAAATGGCGGATCGCGATGGCGGGCGGCGTGCTCGAAATCGCCATCGCCATCTTTTTCTATCAGCCTTATCCCGATCACTATGCGGGCACCGTCGCGTACTGCGTTGCGTTCGGACTCTTTTTCGGCGGCTGGAACATGATCCTGCTCGCGGCGCGCGTGCGGCGCATGGCGGCGAATCCCGCCGTGGATGGCCCGAACGATACGGCCACGCAGGACGACACGGCTCCGGCCGCGCCTTCGTTCGCGGGCGCGGTCTGGGACGGGCCGCCCGCGCCCGACGAAGCCGCGTTGACGGTGCATGTGTGGACGCCCGTCGGCAGCGCGAAATCGCAGCCGAGAAGACAGTTGATCGTCGATCGCTATATCGCCGCCGTCGACAGAAACGGCACCATCTCGACCGGCCACGCCGCGCTGGAGTCGCCCGAGGGCGTGTACATCAGCCTGTATCCGGCGGTCGAGATCGACCGTTCGCCGAACGAATTTTCACGCACCTTGCGCGCGACGCGCGAAAACGACGTGCCCGGCCTCTTTCAGCCGGACTACGAAACGGAGTCGAAAGCCTGGTGCGCGTCGACGCACCGGGTGCGCATCCGCAACTACGATCCGGTGCGGCTTGCGCGCTTCTGGCAGGAGTATCGGCGCGACACGACGTACAACCTCACCTACCGCAACTGTTCGAGCTCGGTGGCGCGGGCGCTGGAAGCGGCGATCGAAGGCGCGTCGGCGCGCGTGTGGGGCAAGGGTGGCGGATGGAAACCGCTCGTGCGCATCATGACGACGCCCGAGTTATGGGTCGCCGCGCAAGTACGCAAGCGCGCCGCGACGATGGCCTGGACGCCGGGCCTCACGCTCGACTATGCGCGCGCGCTCAGCATGCTGGCGGACCCGCGTCACTCGGGCTGGGTGAAGATGGCGCGCATCGCGGTCGCGACGATGTATCGCTCGCGGCAGCGCTGGCGCGCCGAAGAGCACGCGGCGGCACGCGCTCAGGAGGAAGCCGCTTCGGCGACGGCTGAGCAGCGCACCGGCTGAAGCGGGCTCGATTCGATCGGCTTACTGATCGCCTGTCTTTTCGGCGGACTTGCGCGCCCGGCTTCCCCGCGATGACGTCTTGCGCGATGGCTTCCCGGCCTTCGCATCGGCAACGGGTTCGGCTGCGATCGGAGCGCTGTCCTGCGGCACGTCGGCAACGCTCTGCTTCGCCGCAGTCTTGCGCGCGCGACGCGGCGTGGCCGGCTTTTTCGGTGCGGGTGTCGGTGCCGCCGCGATTTCCGCCACAGGTTCGACAAACGGCTCGGGCGCGTGCGCTTCGACCGGCGCGGGCGCGAACGTTTCTTCCACGGCCATCACAGGTTCGGGCGCAGCGGCGCGTGCAGGCTTTCTCCCGCCGCGCTTCTCCTTGCGCCGGCCGTTTGCCGCGCCTTCGTGTTCTTTCGCCGGAGCCGGAGCGGAAGCCTGCGACTCGACCGGCCTCACATCCATCGGCGCGACCTGCACGGTTTGAGCGGAGCGAAACACGAACGCGCCGGATTTATCGTCGCGGCCGACTTCCAGCAAGCCGCGCGATTGCGCCTCGTCGAGCAGATTGCCGAACGCGCGAAAGCCGTATTGCGTTTCGCTGAAGCCCGGCTTGCGGCGCTTGATCGCGCTCTTCAGCACCGATGCCCAGATCTTGCCGCTTTCGCCGCGCTCCGATGCGAGCGCCTCGAACGTCTCGACGGTAATCGCGATCGCCTGCGACTTGCGCGACTCCATCTCATGCTTCGGCTGCCGCTCTTCCTCGGGCGCGCGCTTCGTTTCGCGCTGCTCGCGCTTGGCGATGGCGCGTTGCTGCTCGCGCACGAGGTCGTCGTAGAAAATGAATTCGTCGCAATTCGCGACGAGCAGATCGGACGTGGATTGCTTCACGCCCACGCCGATCACCTTCTTCGCGTTCTCGCGCAGCTTCGACACGAGCGGCGAGAAGTCGGAATCTCCGCTGATGATGACGAACGTATCGACATGCGATTTCGTGTAGCAGAGATCGAGCGCATCGACGACGAGGCGGATATCGGCGGAATTCTTGCCCGACTGGCGCACGTGCGGAATTTCGATCATCTCGAAGCTGGCTTCGTGCATCGCCGACTTGAAGCCCTTATAGCGATCCCAGTCGCAATAAGCTTTCTTGACGACGATGCTTCCCTTCAGCAGCAGGCGTTCGAGCACGGGTCTGATGTCGAATTTCTCGTACTTCGCGTCGCGAACGCCGAGCGCGACGTTCTCGAAGTCGCAGAACAACGCCATGCTGACGCTTTCCTGAGGTCCAGCCATATGATTCTCCCGCCCGTGCGGCATGTTTGGAATGCGCACATGATAGCGTGTCGACGCTGACGGGATGAGCGACGCCGGATCAGGCCTTGCCGTAACGCGCGGCGAGCGCGGCGAGATCGCGGCGGACCCAGTCGGCATCGGCGGCGAATGTGCCGTCGGACATGCCGGGTTGACGGAACAGCGTGAGCGCCACTTCAGCGCCCGCGCCGTTCTGATAGACGCGCAACGGAACGTAGACCTCGGCGCCGTCCGGCAGATACACGCGATGATCCATGATCCCGAACGCATTGTGTCCGGTGAAGCGGATCGTCACGTCGCCCTCCGGACCGCGTGCGCGCCAGTGATCGCCCATGTCTTCGAGCGTCGACTGCGTGAGCCCCGACGCCCACGCCGGAAAGACTTCCGGACGCCAGATCGCGTCGTAGAGCTCGCGCCAGTCGCGATCGATCGTCACGGTGAGGGTCTGCGTCTGCATCGTCACGCGAGGATTACGTTTCGATCTTCGACATCACCGCCGTGGCCGGATCGTAGCGATAACCCTTCTGCGCGAGCTGCTGCGCCATCTTGTCGCCGATCAGCTTCTGCTGCGCCTCCCGGAGAACGAGCTCGTGATCGGGCTTCAGACGCTCCAGTTCGACCGCGAGCCGGCGCATGAGCGCGACTTCGCCGGTGCTGCGGGCATCGATGAAAAGAATCTTCTCGTTGGCCACGTCGAGGCGCTGGCGCAAATCCTTCGCGTAGGTGACCCATTGCTCGGCGTTGGCGCGCAGGTCGTCGTACGCTTTGGAATGCGCCTTCGCCTGCGCCGCCACCTGACGCTGCAGCGATGCGAGTTCCGACTCGTCGCCCTGCTCCTTTTCGACGAGACGCTTCGCGAGATCGGTCGCGTTCTTCTCGGCGGTCTCGGCGCGCTCGCGCAACGCGTTGATGTCGTTCGAAGCGCGCGCGAGTTCCGCGCCCTGCTCGGCCTTCTGCTCCATCAGCGCGCTGATCTGCTTGCGGGCTTCTTCCAGCTCGCCGCCGACACGGCCGGCGTGATCGCGTTGCGTCGCAAGCTCCGCGTCGCGCGCAGCCGCGCTTTCACGCTCCGCTGCGAGCGCGGCGCGAGCCTCGTTCAGTTCTGCTTCCAGTGCGGCCACCCGCGCGAGATGTTCGCCCGCCTGCGCCTCGGCAGCCTGCGAACGCGCATGTGCCGCGCTCGCGAGCTTCGACCAGCGCTCGGCTTCCTCCGAATTCTCCTGCGATGCGAGGCTCAGCGCTTCGTGCTGCTGACGCGCCTGATCGCGCTCGCCGGCGACGCGCGCCAGTTCCTCGTCCTTGTCGGCGAGCGATGCGTTCAATTGCTCGTGCCGCTGATGCGCCTCGTCGCGCTCCCCGGCGATGCGCGCCAGTTCCTGATCCTTGTCCGCGAGCGATGCGGTCAACTGCTCGTGCTTCTGACGCGCCTCGTCGCGCTCCCCGGCGATGCGCGCGAGTTCCTCGTCCTTGTCCGCGAGCGATGCGTGCAGTGTTCCGTGTTGCTGACGCGCCTCGTCGCGCTCCTGCGCAATACGGGCGATGTCCTCGTCCCTGGCCGAGAGCGCCGCGTTGAGCGCTTCTTTCGCGCGACGCTCTTCTTCGAGCGACGCGTTCACGGCTTCCAGCTGAGCGTGTTCCGCCGATGCGCGCTGCGCCGCTTCCGCGACGCGCGTCTCGGCGGCCTGCGCGCGCGCCGTGGCCGCGTCGAACTCTTCGCGCAGACGCGCGGCGGATTCCTCCGAGGCCCGCAATGCGCTCATCGTTTCCGCCATCTGCTGACGGCTCTTCGCAGCCTCGTCGCCGGTCTTCTGGAATTCGGCGAGCGCTTCGTCGCGTTCCGTGATCGCGGTCGAAAGCCGCTGGTTCACGGCGGACAGGCGCTGACCGGACATGCGTTCGCTTTCGTCGCGCGAGACGGTCCAAAGCCGCCGCGCGACGTTCACGAGGGTTTCGGCAAGGTCGTCGGGAAGTCCGGTCTGCGCCTGCTGCTGCGGCGCGTCCGGAGAACGCGCCTCGCGCCAGCGCTGCAGGCCGGCGGCAATGGCGACTATGGAGCCGCGTCCGGCTTCGGTCCAAACGGTGACGGGGGAAACCTTACGGCCTTCTTCGGTCAGGCGATCGGCGATCGACGCAATCTGTTCGTCGGTGATGTTGTCTACGTCTGTGGGCATAAGCGCCTCGAAAATCAATGGCGTCGCACTCAAAAAACTGCGATACGTTGTTACATTCGGCTGAATCCGCGCGGGGCGGAAATGGATGATACCCATTTTCGGGCTTCACCATTCCGCAGCAGGCTACATGCCGTCGAAATTGGGATTTTTTCAGCGTGAGTGTATCGCCTGAATGGCCTTGATATTGAGACGTAACGGGTTATTTCCCAAAATGCATCGAGCCCGAACGCGTAATCGGTCCGGGCTGCCGAAAATCGGTGAATCGGCGGGATTACGGCTTCGCGAAAACCGGGCCGAGGCCGATGACGTCCGTATCCGCCGGACGCGCGCCCGACGCGGCACCGCCGCTCGCCGGCGCGCCGTATGCCGTCAGGCCTTTCGCGGCGTCCACGCGCGCCTGAGCGGCCTGAATGTTTTGCGGATATTGCGTCTGGTCGCTGGCGGGGTCGTAGCCGGCCTGTTCCAGTTCGACGAGTTGCGCGCGCACTTCGGCGCGCGTGAGCGGCTGGCTCGATTGAGCGAACGAAAGAGCGGGAAGCGCGACAGCAGCGGCGACGATGAGCGATTGAACGAGTTTCATGACTTACCTCCAGAGTATGTAAATGGAAGGCCGTCTTGGCGATTCGCCGTGTGTTGCGAATCGTTCGGCTTGGAGGTATTTGAACGCGCGGACGTATCTGGCTTGTTTCGCGAGACGCGGATTATGAAACGTCGTGTGTCGGCATTCGGTGCGGATACAGTGCGATACAAAACCGGCTTATCGGTATCGGAAAAAGAAACGATCTGAATCGCGCGCGGGGCGCCCGGCGGCACGCCCCTCGCGCCAGACGGCCGTCAAGCCGCGAAACGCTCCTCGCGCGGATACGCCTTGCCGCGGCTCACCGCCGCGAGCGCCGCGAGGCTGATCACCGCCGTGAACATCATGTAGAAGCTCGGCGCGGCCTTGCTGCCCGTCGCACTCAGCAGCCAGATGATGATCGCGGGCGTGAAGCCGCCGAACACCGTCACGCCGATGTTGTAGCCGATCGACATGCCCGTCGCGCGCGTCGACACCGGAAAGATCTCCGACATCAGCGCCGGCAGCGCGCCAAAATAGATCGCCTTCAGCAGCGCGAGCCACGCGACGAGCGCAAAGAGCGCCGCCACCGACACATGCGACACGACATACGCAAACGCCGGATAACCCGTCACGAAGAGCAGGAGCGCGGCCGTCGACATCTGCTTCACCCGGCCGATCTTGTCCGAAAGATGGCCCGCGAACGGCGTCACCAGCGTCAGCATCAGACCCGCGACGGTGCTCGCGGCGAATCCCGTCGATGCATCCAGATGCAGCTCGCGGATCGCGAACGTCGGCACGTATTGCAATAGATAGTTCACCGCCGTCGATACCGTCAGCGCGCCGATCGAGATCAGCAGCAACGACTTCTGCTGCGTGAAGACATCGCGCACGGGCGTGGACGTGTGCGCCGCCTCGGTGAAATCGGCCGCGTCCTGCAGATAGCGGCGCAGGAACAGACCCGCCGGCCCGATCAGCAAGCCGAAGAAGAACGGAATGCGCCAGCCCCACGCGGCGAGTTCGGCGGCGGGCATCAGCTTGGCGAGCGCGAAACCGAAGATCGACGCGAGCAGCGTCGCGAGCCCTTGCGTCGCGAATTGCCAGCTCGCGAGCAGGCCGCGGCGGTTCGGCGCGTGCTCGATCAGCATCGCCGTGGACGGACCGAACTCGCCGCCCGCCGAAAAGCCCTGAATCAGCCGCGCGATGAACACGCCCGCGGGCGCGATCAGGCCGATCGACGCATACGGCGGAATCACCGCGATGATCGCCGTGCCGATCATCATCAGACCGACCGACATCATCAGCGCGGCCTTGCGCCCGCGCTTGTCCGCGTATGCGCCGAGCACCATGCCGCCGATCGGCCGCACGAAATACGACGCGCCGAACGAGCCGAACGTGAGCAGCATCGACGCCGTCTCGTTCGCGGCCGGGAAGAAGTTCTTCGCGATATACACCGCGAAAAACGCGTAGATCGCGATATCGAACCATTCGAGCGCGTTGCCGACCGAAGTGGCAAGCACGATCTGCGTCAGGCTCAGGGGCTTTTTGTTCATCATGTCAGCGTGTCGTCAATGACGTTCGGTCGATATCAATGCGCGCGGCGCGTGGCGACGATCGCCGCGCCCATCTCGCCCAAGTCCCACCAGAGGCCCGCCATCACGCCGAGCGATTCGCGCATGACGGAACCCAGCACGTGTTCGTTCGGCGCGTGCTGGTTGCAGGCGGGATACGAATGCGGCACCCAGAGCGTCGGCAGGCCGAGCGTCTTCGCGAAGACATCGTTGGGCACGGTGCCGCCCAGGTTCGGCAGCAGCGCGGGCTTCTTGCCGGTCGTCGCGCGCATCGAATCGAGCGCCCAGTGCACCCACGGATCGTCGAGATCGAGGCGCGTGGCCGGCGTGCCGCGCGTCGCCTTGACCGTCACTTCGGCGAAGCCGTGCGCCGCGAAGTGGCGTTCCAGATGCGTCTGCAGATTCTCCCAATCCGTGCCGACGACGAAGCGCAACTGGCACACCGCTTTCGCGAACGGCGGAATGGCGTTGACGGGCGCATCGGCGTTGCCGGATTTCATCGCGAGCACTTCGAGCGCGTTCCAGCCGATCACGCGTTCGGTCGGCGTGAGGCCCGGCTCGCCCCATGTCGGATCGATCTCGGGCGAGCTTTCGTCGCGGCCCAGTTCGATATCGGCGAGGGCTTCGCGCACCGCATCGGAAATCGGCGGCGGCCGCAATCCTTCGACGACGATCGCGCCGTTACGATCGACGAGGCTCGCGATCGCATGCGACAGCACGACGGCCGGATTGCGCAGCACGCCGCCCCAGTTGCCCGAGTGATGACCGCCTTCGCGCAGATTCACCGTCAGTTCGAACGGCACGCCGCCGCGCGAGCCGAGAAAGAGCGTGGGACGTTCCGCCGATACGCGCGGCCCGTCCGACGCGATGAACACATCCGCCGCGAGCGCCTGCTTGTGCGCGGCGCAGACTTCGTCGAGACCCGGCGAGCCGATTTCCTCGCCCGTCTCGAAAATCACCTTCACGTTGTAACCAAGCTTGCCGTCGCGCGCCTCCAGCACCGCCGCGAGCGCCGCGAAATTGACCGAGTGCTGGCCCTTGTTGTCCGCGGTGCCGCGACCGTACCAGCGGTCTTCATCGACGACGATTTCCCACGGCTTCAGGCCCGCGCGCCATTGCTCGTCGTAGCCGCGCACGACGTCGCCGTGACCGTAGGTCAGCACGGTCGGCAAATCACCGGACTCGTGGCGCTCGGCGATCAGGAACGGCGGGCCGCCCGCGACCGGGTTCCCGATGACGCGCGCCGTGAAACCGAGACGCGCGAGCGTGTCGCTGACTTCATCGGTCAGATAGGCGTTCAGCGCGGGGTTCTCGCCGTTCTGGCTCTCGGTGCAAAACGCGACGCGGCGCGTCAGATCGGCGAAAAACGCGCCGGAATCGAATGTCTTGCACGCAATGGCGATGGCGGTTTCGCGAGTGTTTTGCGGTTCTTTCACGACGTCTCCGGAAGTGGTGTCTACCCATACCGGCCAAGTCTAGAAACGTCAAAAATTCGCGACAATTTCAAAATTTGCGACTAGCATTGCCAAAAAGGCAACGCTCGGGGAAGCATCGTGCTGCATGGCATCGCACTCAAGTACTTCGTGGAAGTCGCGCGCTCGGGTTCCCTCGCGGCGGCGTCGGAGACGCTGCACGTCGCGGTATCGGCGATCAGCCGGCAGATCGCAAAGCTGGAGGAACAGGCGGGCACGCCGCTATTCGAGCGCATGCCGCGCGGCATGGTCCTGACCGAAGCGGGCGAACTGCTCGTGCAGCACGCGCGCCGCGCGCTCATGGATGGCGACGCGGTGCTCGCGGAGATATCGGAGCGGCATGCGCTCGGGCTCGGGATCGTGCGCATCGGCTGCACGGAAGGCTTCACGCGCTGCTTTTTGCCGAGCGTGATGGCGTCGCGTTATCGCGAGCATCCGCGCACGCGTTTCGTGATGCGTTCGGGCACGCCGGGGCAAGTCGAGCATTGGGTGGCGAGCGGCGAAGTCGATGTGGGACTCGCGTTTTCGACGTCGACATCGACGGCATTGAGCGTCGAATACAGCGTGAAGGCGCCGGTTTGCGCGCTGCTGCCGCCGACGCATCCGCTGGCCAGCAAGACCAGCATCACGCTCGACGATGTTCTTCAATATCCGACCGCCGTGCTCGATCGCGGGACCACGGTGCGCCAGTTGATCGACTGGTGCTGCTCGGCGCGCGGCGTGTATCTGGAGCCGGTCCTCACGAGCAACAACTCGAGCGCGATGCATCATTTCGCCGCGCTCACCGGCGCGATCACGCTCGGCAGCGCGGTGGCGCTCGAAGGCGATCCGGGTCCGCCGACGCTCGTCGCGACGCCCATCGACGAGCCCTTGCTCAACGAGCGTCTGCTGCAAGTCACCGTGATGCGCGAGCGGCGTCTGCCGCCTGCCGTCGATCAGTTTCTGAAGACGCTGACCGCCGCGTTGCGCGAGAGTCTGGGTGCGCCGGCCGCGCGCGCGACGAGAAAAAAGCGTTAGCGAGTCACTGCGTCGCGATCCACCACGTCGTGCCGGCGCTGTCGCGAAAGCCGCCGCGGAAGTCGTCGTCGGCACGTTTGCGCTCGGGCGCCTGCACGCTCTGCGCGCCGTTTTGAATCGCGCGGTCGTAGATGGCTTGCGCGTCGCGCACGTACACGTGGATGTGCGGACCCTGCGATTGCTGATCGGTCGCGCCGCCGCCGATCATCACGACGCTGTCATCGATGCGCACTTCGGCGTGCATCAGCGAGCCATCGGGACGATCGAAGCGGCGCAGCAGTTCGGCTTCAAATACGCGTTCGAGAAACGCGATGATCTCGTCCGCGTTCGCGCAGACGAGATAAGGACTGACGGAGGGATAAGTCGCGGGTTTCCAGTCGGGCATGACATGCCTCGCAGGCGTGGTGACAAGGCTAGTCAGAGTAGATGAAACCCGCGAGGACTTCAAACGCCTTCGACCACGTCGTCCAGCTTCTGCACCGCCGCCTTCGGCATCTCCGCCGTCGCCTGCGGTGCGGGCTCAAACCGATGCACATCGTGCGTCACGAAGCCCAGATCGTGACTCGGCACCTCGAACCATTCCGGATGCCCGAACGAGCGGCGAATATCTTCCAGCCCGCTCGCCCAGTGCTCGCCCATCGTGTCGTTGCTGAACTCGTAATCCTTGTAGTGCCCTTCGAAGAACTTGTTCTTGTAGATGAGATGCACGACGTTCACCGCGCCGCCATCCGCGACTTTCTGCGCCTCGCGCAACAGCGGATGCGAGCGGCGCACCTTCTCCGGAACATGCTCCAGCAGTTCCTTGATGAGCCGCGCATGCTTCTGGTTGTGCGAAACGAAGTCGGTGATCGCGCGCGTCCGGCTCGAATACTGAATGTCCTTCGTGCGCTCGCTGATATCGAGAAAATCGCCCGGCAACGTGCCGCGCGCGCTCCACAGGTCCACCTGGAACACGAGCGTGTCCTTGTGCTGGCTTTCGCGGAAAATCTCCGTCAACGGCGTATTCGATACGAGCCCGCCGTCCCAGTAGAACTCGCCGTCGATCTCGACAGCCGGAAAGCCCGGCGGCAACGCGCCGGACGCCATGAAGTGCTCGGGCGCGAGGCGCATCTTCGTATTGTCGAAGTACACGAGATTGCCCGTGCGCACATTCACCGCACCCACCGAGACACGCATCGCGCCATCGTTGATGCGATCGAAATCCGCGTACTGCAGCAGCGTCGCGCGCAATGCAGACGTATCGTAAAAGCTGACGTCGCTCGGACGCCTGCTCTTCGTATGCGTCAGCGGCAACTGCACGCGCGGCGAGAAAAAGCCCTTCTGCCCTTCCGTGAGCGCGCGCGCCGCCGCCCACATGCTCGAAAACTTGCGGCCGATATTCGCAAAGCCGAACGCCGCGGGCATGAACGCGCCCACGTGCCCGACGAGATCCGCGGGCTGGCAGATCGTGTTCCAGAAGCCGCGCAGCGCGGCCACGCGGTCTTCGGGCGCATTGCCGGCGATGATCGCCGTATTCAGTGCGCCGATGGAAATGCCCGACGTCCATGTCGGATCGATTCCGACTTCGGCGAGCCCTTCGAACACGCCGGCCTGATACGAACCCAGCGCGCCGCCGCCTTGCAGCACGAGGCAAACGTCATCGTAGTCCGGCAGCGCGACGTGGTTCGCCTGCGTGAGTGTGTTGCGTCGACTGCGGCGCATGGATTCTCCTTATCGTTATTGCATGAACCAGCCGTGACTCACGACGACCGATTGCCCCGTCAGCGCATTCGATTCGAAGCCCGCGAGGAACGCGACCGTATTCGCGACATCGGCGACGGTGGTGAATTCGCCATCGACCGTTTCCTTCAGCATCACGTTCTTCACGACTTCGTCTTCGGAGATGCCGAGCGCCTTCGCCTGCTCGGGAATCTGCTTCTCGACGAGCGGCGTGCGCACGAAACCGGGGCACACGACGTTGGCGCGCACGCCACGCGATCCGCCTTCCTTCGCGACGACGCGCGCGAGCCCGAGCAAGCCATGCTTCGCCGTTACATAGGCCGACTTCAGCTTCGATGCCTCGTGCGAATGCACCGATCCCATATAGATGATCGAGCCGCCCTTGCCCGACGCATACATGTGCTTGATCGCGGCTTTGGTCGTGAGGAACGCGCCGTCGAGATGGATCGCGAGCATCTTCTTCCAGTCGGCGTACGCATACTCTTCGATGGGCGCGACGATCTGAATGCCCGCGTTCGACACCAGCACGTCGATGCCGCCCAGTTTCGCCACCGTCTCTTCGATGCCCGCGTTCACGGCGTCTTCGCTCGTCACGTCCATCGACACGGCGATCGCCTTGCCGCCCGCCGCGACGATGCTGTCCGCGACCTGCTGCGCGTTCGCCAGATTCAGATCGGCGATGACGACCGCCGCGCCATCCGATGCGAGCTTTCTCGCCGTCTGTTCGCCGATGCCGCTCGCTGCGCCCGTCACGAGCGCGACTTTTCCTTGCAGTGCCATTCGATGACTCCTTTGCCGTTGTTATTGATTGACCGCGAGCTTGAGCTCGTCGTGCGGCGCGAGATAGTCATACGCGACTTCGCCGATATCGAGCGTGAGATTCGCGATGACATGCCGCGCGCCGACGACCTTGCGCACCGGCAGCGCCGAGACCGGCGCGAGCGCATGCGCGTGCAGTTCGAGCGCGGCCGGGCCTTCCCATGCGCCGATCACGCTCACGTCGCGCAGAAAGAAGCGCACGAGCTCGCACACGCGCGCGGTGCCGTCGACATGCGGCAGCACTTTCAGCAGATAGTTCGGGGTATCGGCGAGCTTCTTGCGCTCGGCTTCGAGATCGAGCGGACGATACTTGTAGCCCATGGTGCCCGTCGCGATGCGTTGCGTGCCGTAATCGAGCGTGCCGAGCAAGGTGTCCTTGCCATCGACGGAAAGACGCGGCGACGCGAGCTTCTTCGGAAAGCCCCAGATCTCGCGGCCGCCCGCGATCGGACCTTCGTCGTCGAGATACATCGCGTGCGTATAGCTGCCCTTCCTGCCGTCCGGATCGATCACGGAGATCACCTGGCCGCTTTCGGTGTAATCGCCGAAACCGGATGAATCCGGCATGCGGATGAATTCGTAATGCACGAGACCGTTGTCGACTTCGAGCGGCTCCGGAACCACGGCGCGCAGCGCGTCGAGATCGGTTTCGTAGGAGATGATGAAGTACTCGCGATTGAGGAAGCGGAACGGCGGACGCGGGTAGGCGGGATTGTGCACAGGCATGGCGAACGCATTCCTGCGGATGTCGTCTTCTTTCACTGGATCGTTCCTGAGTTGAAAACAGGCACGATAGTAGAGGCAGTTGATGACATTTGTCGCTGACGGCAGGCAGCGGTCGCGCCTCTATCGAAGCAGTGCGAAACGACAAAAAACCCGCTGCGTCAAAGCCTTATGTACGCGCACTGACGAATTGCATTTTTTTGTGCAATATACTGTTGCTTCAGCAGCGCAGACACGGCAGGAACCGAACCGATGCCGCGCGGCTCTCAAACGCGTGAGCGCGATCGAGGCCCACGCATTGCGTTGTCCCTTTTGAAGCCATCTCCTTCAAGCGAGCCTCCGATGAAAACGTCCTTGAAAAAATCTCTCGTGCTTCTGGTGCTGGCGGCATTCGCGGCGCCGACGCTGTCGTTCGCGGCCGCGGATTATCCCGACAACAAGCCGCGGCCCGCTTATCACAAGAAAGGCCAGAAGCATCATCACAAGAAGTCGAGCACGCCGCCCGCCTCGCAGACGCAATAACGCGGCACTGCCCATAGAGGCACGGGCGTCCGTGCCTTTTTCATCGCGCGCCGTGCGATATCAGGCGGCTTCGATCCGTCGCGCCGCGAGGCTCAACATGCCTTCGAGCACTTCGATATCGACCGGCTTCACGAGGTGATCGTCGAAGCCGGCTTCCTTCGTGCGCAGCCGGTCCTCGGCCTGACCCCAGCCCGTCACGGCGACGAGCATGACATCGCGATGACGATGACACGCGCGAATCTGGCGAGCGACCGCATAGCCGTCCATCTCCGGCATGCCGATATCGAGCAGCACGAGCGAAGGCGCGACACGGTCGATGGCCTGCAACGCCTGCGCGCCGCCGTAGAACACCGACGCCTCGCAGCCCAGCAGATTCAGCACCGAACCGAGGCTCTCGGCGGCATCGCGATTGTCGTCGATCACTATGACCTTGAGGCCGCCGTAGCCGCGTGCGTCGGCGTGCTTGCCGTTCTGCGCGATCGCCTCGCCGCTCGCCAGCAGCGGGAGCGAAACGGCAAAGGCGCTGCCCGATCCGGCGCCTTCGCTCTTCACGGAAATCGCACCGCCGTGCAATTCGACGAGATGCCTCGCAAGCGCAAGCCCGACGCCCAGTCCATCGCCTATGGCAGCCGATGGCCGCAGCCGCCCGAAGAGCGTGAAAAGCCGTGCCTGATCGCCCGGCGCGATGCCGATGCCATGATCGACGACGCGCACGACCGCCGCATCGTCTTCGCGGGCGAGCGAGACCTGGATGAGATCCGGCGTCGGTGAATACTTCGCCGCGTTGTTGATGAGATTCGAGAACACTTGCGCGAGCCGCACGCCGTCGCCATCGACGATCATGCGTTCCGGCGCGAAGCACACTTGCAGCGTATGCCCGCCCGCTTCGACCGCGGGACGGCTCAGTTCGAGCGCCGATTTCAGCGCATCGGCGACATCGATGCGATCGCGTTGAAGCTCGAGCGCGCCGCTCGTGACGCGCGCCACTTCCATCAGATCGTCGACGAGACGCACCATGTGATCGACCTGGCGATCGAGCATCGAAAGCACATTGCCGGCCTGATCGGCGTTCTTGCTCACGCGCAGAATCTGCAAACCGTTGCGGATCGGCGCGAGCGGATTGCGCAGCTCGTGCGCAAGCGTTGCGAGGAAGCGGTCCTTCATGCGATCCGCTTCCATGAGGCGCGCCTCGCTTTCGCGCAGCGCGCGCTCGGCGTCCTTGCGCGCGGTGACATCGGTCGCGGCGCCGAACCATTCGGTGACGTGTCCGTTGTTATCGAAGATCGGCACGGCGCGCGACAAGGTCCAGCCGAACGTGCCGTCCGCGCGCAACACGCGATGCTCGAGCTCGAACAAGTTGCGCGATGCCATCGCCGCTTCTATCGCACGCAAAATGACGGGCTGATCGTCGGGATGAATGTACGTGTTGAGCCATTCTTCGCTGTCGGACAAGGTGTCCGCGAGAAAGCCGCGGCCGTCGAGCGCGCGCATGCTGCTCCAGTCCGCGCTCATGCGATACACGGAATACGACGCCGATGTCACCAGCGCCCTGAAGCGCGATTCGCTCATGCGCAGCGCCTCTTCCTGTATCGCGCGTTCGACGAGATCCGCCGCCTGCCGCGCGAGCACATCGAGGAGACGCAATTGCTTCACGTCCGGCTCGCGCACGTCGCGCCAATGCGTGGAGATCATGCCGAGCAGCACGCCGGTGCGCGAATGCAGCGGCGTGGTCTGCACCGCGCGAATCCCGGTCTCGCGAAAGATCAGATAGTCGGTCGTGCCGCGCACCAGTTCGGACGCTTCGATATCGGGAATGATGACGCGATCGCTCGCCGCCCATGCGGCGCCGCAACTCGTTGTCGAATCGGCGTCCACTTCGCGCCAGCGCTCGCAGGCGAGCGGCGTGAAGCCGTGCTGCGCGATCAGTTGCAGCACTTCGCCGCCGTCCTCGCGCCGGCTCAGCAACTGAATGCTCGCGAAGTCCGAGCGCAGCAGTTCCTTTGCCGCGTCGACGGTGCGTTGATAAAAACTGGAGGCGTCCCGATTCACGAGCAGATGCAGACAGAGTTCGTGCAGGATACGGCGCTCGCTCAGATCTGCCTGAAGAAGATCGATGACGTCCTGCTGCGATTCGTCTGGCAGCGGGCGACGCACGATGGCGAGCGACGCCGAATCGGTATTGGGCGGCTTCATGCTGATCGACGACGCAAGCGGTAGGAAGGCAGGCATTTTATAGCGAATATCGCCGCCCCAATTCGCTACGTGCGCCTTAAACACCGGGCGATAGACCGCTCGGCAAAATCAACCGGATGACGCGTCGCGTGATCGGCGTAGAGTACCGCCTGTACGTACTTTTTCGTTCAGAAACAGGCAGTATTTTCCGCAGCGCTCGATGCGTGCGGCAATTATTGCGAAGTCGGTGCGAGTCGCGCGCGCATGGCATCGAGACGCGCGGCGTCGATATGTCCGCGCGTCGCCATTGCTTCGAGCGCCGCCAGCGCCGATGCAGGCCCGCACAGCAATGCGGCTTTCGCGTCGGCATCCAGTTCAAATGCGGCCGCGCGTTTTGCGTCGCGCGCGCGCCGGAGTCTCGCGCACGCGAAGAATGCCAGCACGAAGCCGAAGCCGGGAACGCTGACGCGCCACACGTCTTCATCGGACGATGTCGCGAAGACGATGCAGGGTAGCGACAGCAGCGCCATGACCGATAGCATCGTCCACGCGAAATCGAGGAGCATTCTCTTGCGTTGCGTCGCGTGACCGACTTCATGCGCCACGACGATTTGCAGCAACGGCTCCGGCAGCGCCAGCGTGGCGCGATCGAGTTCGATGCAGTTGAACAAGGCTTCGTAGCACGGCCCGCTCGACGTCGTCACGAAGCGCACGCGCGGCGGCGCGACATGCAGTTGCGCGGCGTCGTCGGCGACGAGCGAGAGGATGCGCTGTTCTTGCGCGCCGAGCCGCTTCATGGTCACTGTCCGGGGTGATCGGTCCACTCGCTGCGCGCCTGCCATGCTTCGATATCCGCGTTGAGCTTCGCGAGTTTGGTGCGCACCAGTTCGAGTCCGGGGCCGCCAAGCACGAGATGTCCCGGCGGCTCGGGCGATGTGACCGCTTCGATGATGACCTGCGCCGCGCGCGCCGGATCGCCCGGCTGCTTGCCGCTGCGCTCCGCGATGGCCGCGCGCCGCGTGCCCGAGGTCTGCGCGTAATCGTCGATCGGATTGCGCGTCTGCTTCAGCGACCGCCCCGCCCAGTCCGTGCGGAACGGGCCCGGTTCGACCGCCGTGACCTTGATGCCGAGCCCTTCGGTTTCGCGCGCGAGCGCTTCGCCCAGCCCTTCGAGCGCAAACTTGGTCGCCGCGTAATAGCCGCTTCCCGGATTGCCGACGAGCCCGCCCACCGACGTGATATTGACGACATGCCCCGAGCGACGCTCACGCATGCGGGGCAGCACGGCCCGGATCATCGCGGCGGCGCCGAAGAAATTCGCTTCGAACATCGCGCGCACTTCGCCGTCTTCGCCCTCTTCCACGGCTGAGAGATAACCGAAGCCGGCGTTGTTCACGAGCACATCGATGTGGCCAAACGCGGCATGGGCAGCGTCGATGGCGGATTTGATTTCATCGGCGCGCGTGACGTCTAGACGCACCGCGATCGCGCGGCCTTGGCTACGTTCGACGATATCGCTCACGCTATCCGGATTGCGCGCCGCCACGACCGCGCGCCAGCCCTTGTCGATGACGGCGGACGCCAGTTCGCGGCCGAAGCCGGTCGAGCATCCGGTAATGAACCAGACTGGCGTAGCGTAATTGCCGTTGGAAGCGGACATTTGCGTTTTTCCATGTAGTGGGGACCTCACTCCATGTTGAAGCAAATTCGACGCGCCTGCTCGAGCGACACTTTGAAAGGACGGCGCGTGATTTATCGCAGCGCCGGCATGCGTATCGCGCGATGATTCCGCGGCTCGAGCAGCACCGCCTGCTCGATGCGCGCCGCGATCTTCTTCCATCCGGCGAGTTCTTCGTCGAGCACAGCAAGCGTCAGAAGAATACGTTCGCGATCGTGTTTGGTAGGCGCAAGCGTCGCGCTTTCACGCATGGACATGAGCGCCGCCTCGCGCTGTGCGATCTGCTTCGCGATTCTTTCCCTCAGGCGTTTCATCGATTCGTCCATTTGCGTAAGCCGGTAAGTTGTCGCCGATGTATGCGCAAACTTCGCGCCCGGCGTCATCCGGCATCGCCCGCACTGATCACGGATTGCATGCTCTTCAAAAGCTTCGCGAGATAGCGAAGCAAGCCGACCGTATCGCCGAATTCGATGAAACCCGGCTTCACGCCATCGCTGAAGAGCAGCGTGCCGTCCAGCGAATGATCGACGATCAGTCCCGCATAGGCGGCGTGCGGCATGTAGTCGTCGCCGGCGAGACTGAACGTATTGCCGTTCACCGCCGCATCGCGCAGACGCATGAGAAATTGCACTTCGGGCGCACGTGATGCCGACAGCCGATGACTATCGAAATACTCGGCGACAGCGAGAATCGCATTCGTGCACGGAACGATCAGCGCAAACGCGATGCGTTTATCGGCCGTATCGAGCGATCGCCACGAGAGCGCGTCTTCTGGCGGAGGATGCTTGGTTGGCGTGCCGTCCTCGCTGTGCGTGTGCGCCTCGGGATTCGAACGTCTTCGCGCCAGCAGCAGCCGCGCCTTTGCGAAGTCGGGCGGCGGCGCGCCGCGCTCGATCCAGTCGGACAGCAGGCTAGCGTACGCATGAAGCGTCGTGACTTGCGCTTCGATGAACGCGACGCCCACTCGGCATGCGTCGGGGTGTTTGTGCTCGCTCATGGCGTCTCCCGTTATTTTTTGAGTTCGGCCCAAAGGCCGATCTGGCTTGCTTGCATGTTGCCGCGCTCTGCGTTGCAATGCGCGCGCCTGCTTGCCGAGACGAAATGGGATAGACCGTTAGTTGCGGCGGCTAGGTGAACGATCAACGACCCGTATGTGACGCTTCTGTGGAAGAAATACTACAACGAGCGTTACGCAAATTTACCAATGCCTGACGAAGCGCTATATTCCTGTCGCTATAGCGTCAGTCACCGCTCGGGTCGTCGAGGCAACGCTACTCGCCTGCTTTCTAGGCAGCGGGACATCTCCCGCTTCTTTCGACGAAATGCCCTGCACATCACGAAGCACTCGACCTTCGCGCGATTTTTCACGCGAAGCCGGGATGGCCGCGCTCGCGCTCAATGCATGCGCTGCGGCATTCCTCAATCGGGCCGCGTCGAGCGGCATCCGCAATCACGCGGACGACACCAAGGAAAAGAAAAATGAAGAAGCACATCGTAGCGGCCGCCGTCATCGGCATGTTCGGCATCGCAGCGCACGCGCAAAGCAGCGTCACGCTGTACGGGATCATCGATGCCGGCATCACGTATGCGAACAAGGTCGCGACCTCGACCGGCCACGACGGCGTCGTGAAATATGGCGACGGCGTCGCGCAAGGCAGCCGCTGGGGCCTGCGTGGCACGGAAGATCTGGGCGGCGGCCTCAAGGCGATCTTCGTGCTCGAAAGCGGCTTCAACAGCGGCGACGGCACGCTCGGCCAAGGCGGCGCATTGTTCGGCCGTCAGGCGTATGTCGGGCTGGCGAAGAAGGAATACGGTTCGCTGACCTTCGGCCGTCAATACTCGTTCTCGACGGACTATCTCGGCGGCAGCTACACGATGGGCAGCCAGACGCCCGCCGGCAACTACGCGTACCACATCAACGATCTGGATCAACTGACCTCGAGCCGCATCAACAACTCGGTCAAGTTCAGCAGCGCGAATTTCTACGGCGTGACGTTCGGCGCGATGTACGGCTTCTCGAACTCGACGAACTTCGCCGGCTCGCCCACGACGGCCACCGGCGCGACGGCAGTGCAAGGGTCATCGAGCGCGTACAGCTTCGGTTTGAACTATGCGCAAGGTCCGTTCGGCATCGGCGCGGCATACACCAACATCCGCTTCCCGAATGGCGCAACGCCGCCCTTCAGCGTGAGCATCGCGAACGTGAACACCGGCGGTTTGCGTGATCTCGAGACGTACGGCATCGGCGCGCGCTACATGATCGCCGCCGCGACGATCTGGGCGAACTGGACGCATACAAAGTTCGAGCCGATCACGGCTGCATCGTCGAACCTGAACAACTATGAAATCGGCGGCAAGTACGCTTTCACGCCGGCTCTGAGCGCCGGCCTCGGCTACACGTTCTCGGACCTCGGCGGCAACTTCGATGGCAAGTGGCATCAGGTCAACGCCGTGGTCGATTACGCGCTGTCGAAGCGCACCGATGTCTACGCAAGCGGCGCGTACCAGAAGGCCTCGGGCAGCAACAACGGCACGCCGGTGCAGGCGGAGATCGGCTCATCGTCGTCGTTCATCGGCAATGCGGGCGCGAACACGCAGTTCGTGACGCGCATCGGTCTGCGTCACAAGTTCTGACCGACGTTTGATTCAGACGAAGCGCGATGCCGGAGCAATCTGGCATCGCGTTTTTTTTGCGTTATTACTTTGGATAGCTAATTATTTCCGCTCGAAAAAAATGTCGCGCGCGGATCAGACTGCGCGCGACGTGTCGCGTTACTTCGTGGATTCGGCAGGCTTCGGCGCGGATGCCGACCGCGCCAGACGATTCGTTTCCAGATACACGGCGCGTTCCGCGTCCGCCGGCGATACTTCGCCCGCTGCGGCACCCGCGAGGTCGATGCGCGGCGCGCCCTGCACGAGGCTGGTCCAGTAGCGGTTGCCACGGCACCAGACCTTGATCGCGCCGCGCAGTTCTTTCTCGTTGAGGCCGAGCTCTTCCGCGTGCTTCATCAGATCCTCGAAAATGCCGACCTTCAGCGGAACCTTAGGCGCGGGATTCTTCGGAAACGCCAAGGGAAAACGCTTTTGCAGCTTTCCGATGGTATGCACAACGGGGTCCACCGGCTTCGATGGCGCCGCGGCGGGTCTGGACGGAGCCGCCGCCTTCGACGCGCCCGCCGGCGCGGGACGCCGCACGCGCGGCGCCTTCTTTTTCGCTGCGTTGCTGGCAGCCTGTTTTGCGAGTTGCTCTTTCAGTCCGGCGAGTTGTTCGAAACCCATCACATCGTGCCCGTAGAAAACGTACCGGGATTTTAACAGCCTCCGGTGACGGCCTCATTGCGCGCGGTGCAGTCGGCCGTTTCGAATGAGCATGGGATCCGAAAAGACCGGCTCTCGGGTTGCACTTATTGTCCGCCTGAATAGACGTTGCAGAAGGGTTGCGGACTGCAATTGTTGGGCGTGCCTGCGGTCCGCTTCGATGCTCCGCCGCTCGCGCTCTGCCCCATCGCGGCGCCGCCGTAGGCTGCATCGGCGGATGGTTCGGCACTCTGCGCGTTCTGTTGGCTGGAAGCGGGAATGGACTGCAAGGTATCGGACGGCTCTTGAGCCTGAGTGAGGTTCACGAGTGAAAACGCGGCCACGAGCGTGGTCGTAACGAGGACGGTCTTCATGACTTTCTCCTTCAACGAAGGCTTACCACTGCCTGACGATAGAGCCGTCAGGTGAATCAGGTGCGCAACAATACGCGCACTCCTACAACATATACCCGCGCGCTTACGAACACTTGAATTTGGCATGAACGTTCGGCTGTTCAGACAGCCTTTCTATGCACGTTCATAGCGCGCGAGGAACATATCGGCGGCCGCTTCCGCCACCTTCTTTTGCTCCTTCTTCGAAAGCGGCGGCTGGCCCATCGTCACTTGCGGCCAGAACGCGAAACCCTTCACGATTCCATGCAGTTGCTGCCCGGCGAAGACCGGGTCCTTGACTGCGAGCCGGTGATCGGCGGCGGCCTGTCTGATCCACGCCGTCACGTCTTCCTCGCGCTCGCCGATGCGCGCCACCATGTCGCGCGCACGCTCCGGCGAATGTATTCCGGCGGCGATCGCCACGCGTGCGAGCGATAGAAACGCCTCGTCGTTCATGAGCCGCAGCTTGCGCGCGAGCAAGGCGAGCAATTGCGCGCGCAGCGGTTCATCGGCGCGATAGACGGGTGCATCGCCCGTTTCGCTTGCATCCCACAGCCGATGCAGGATTGCCGCGAAAAGCGCCTCCTTGCTCTCGAAGTGGTTATAGACCGTGCGCTTGGAAACGCCCGCGCGCGCGGCGATGCGGTCCATGCTGGTCGCCTCGTAGCCCGCCGCGATGAACTCCTCCACGGCCGCGTTCACGATAGCGGCGCGCTTGCGGTCGGTCAGGCGTTGGGGAATGTCGTTCATGTCAGTCGAATGCCGGTTGAATCCATCCCCATATTTTACACCGCGCGGTTTACTTTTTTCTCGGATTTAAACTACACTGTGCAGTCTACTTTCCGCTTCGGGCTCACGCTCGCTCATGCCTCATGACTTCGTTCGCCGATCGCATCAGCCGTGCCCTGGGTCTTGCCGCAGCCAAACGCGGCCGCGCATTGTCGAGCGCGTCGCCGCAACATGACGGCGAGCGTTTTCGCAATGTGAAGCCGCGTCCTGCCGAAGGTCTCGGCAAGACCTTGCGCATCATGTGGAACATCTTGCTCAACAAGCCGCGTAATACGGTGCCGACGCAGACGCCCATCGTCGATACGCTCACGCGCGCGCAACTCGCCGCCGCGCCGGATCGAAGTCTGTTTCGCCTCGGTCACTCGACCCTCCTCTTCAAACTGTGCGGCGAATACTGGCTGACCGATCCCGTGTTCGGCGAACGCGCGTCGCCGTTCAAGCGCGTGGGGCCGAAGCGCTTTCATGCGCCGCCCGTTGCGCTGGACGATCTGCCGCCGTTGCGCGGGGTGATCCTGTCGCACGATCACTACGATCATCTCGATCGCGACACCGTGCTCGCGCTCGCCGCGTCGACGGAGGTTTTCCTCACGCCGTTGGGTGTCGGCGACCGTCTGATCGAATGGGGCATCGATGCATCGAAAGTTCGCCAGCTCGACTGGTGGCAGAGCGCGCAGATCGGCGATCTCGCTTTCACTGCGACACCCGCGCAGCATTTCTCCGGCCGCAGCCTCTTCGATAACAACAGCACGCTGTGGGCGTCGTGGGTCATCGTCGACGATGACATGCGCGTGTTTTTCAGCGGGGACACGGGCTATTTCGACGGTTTCAGGACGATCGGCGAGCGCCTCGGCCCGTTCGACGTGACGCTGATCGAAACGGGCGCATACGATGCGCAATGGCCGTACGTTCATATGCAGCCCGAGGAAACAGTGCAGGCGCATATTGATGTGCGCGGACGCTGGCTCGTGCCGATTCACAACGGCACGTTCGATCTCGCGATGCACGCGTGGCAGGAGCCTTTCGAGCGCGTGACGGGTGTCGCCCTCGCGCGCGGCGTCGCGGTGGCGACGCCGCGCATGGGCGAGCGGCTCGATCTCGAAGCGCCGCATCGTGGCGAGCGCTGGTGGCGCGAAGCGGCCGATTCGCCGAAGCCGGTGTCATCGTGGCGCATGTGCGCTTCGCGGGCCGGCGAAGCGGAGTAATCGCCGCTCATCGCGAAGAGAGCGGCGCCTGATCACGACTGACGCGCGACGAGTTTGCGAATCACATCGACGAGCGGCGTCTTGCCCTTGACGATATCGTCGTGACGCCCTTCGAAGTCGATCCAGCCTTCGTTGAAGCCGTCGAGCATCTGAATGCGCGGCATCGGATGCTGCATGCCCTGACTCACGAACAGCGCTTCCCATGTGTCGCGCGGCACGGCCTGCGCGCGCACCGGCTTGCCGAGCACGACGGCGAATGCTGCGGCGATATCGTTTGGACTCGTGCGCTGCGGCCCTTCCAGCTCGACGATACGTACGCCCGTCCATTCTTGTTGCATGAGCTTCGCCGCGAGTTCGCCGATGTCATCGGTGGCGATCATCGGAATCGCGCGATCGAGCGGATGCAGAAACGATTGCACGACGCCCGTATTGCGCGCCGAATCGACGTCCCACGCGCAGTTCTCCATGAACCAGCCCGGACGCAGAAACGTGACGGGGACCGCTTGCTTGCGCAGCGCGTCTTCGAGCAGCGTGCGTTGGGTCAGAAGATTGGTGTGTATGGACTGCGCGCCGATCGTCGACAGGCACACGATTCTGCGAGGCTTCGCACGCGCGATGCCCGCGATGATCGCATCGATGACTTCACGCGCTTCGGGAAAGCCCGGCGCAGGATCGAATTCCGGCGGCGGAAGAATGAACACGGCTTGCGCGTCTTCGAAGGCGCGGGCGAGCGCATCGGCATCGCTCATGGTGGCGAGTGCGACTTCACAGCCCCGCGCCGACCAAACCGCACCTTTGTTCTCATTTCGCACGACGGCGCGCACGGGCTTTCCCGCTTTCAACAGCGCCTCGGCGAGCGCGCTGCCGACTTGCCCGGTAATTCCAGTGACGACATACATGGTCCGACTCCTTTGCGATTCGTTTGACTTCGACGGATCGCATGTTATGGCTCGAACCTGCGGAAAAAAATGACTCGACGGTTATGGGATTGATGACGCCACGTCATCGGATAGATTGCACTGATGCTCAATGCCCCGGCCCGCTCTGCTCGATGCAACTCAGCACGAGCGTGCTGTTCGCGCCCGCTTCCGGACTCAGCATCGCGGTGTGCATTTCGGTGTCGGTGCAACGCCAGTCGGCCTGGAGATCCTTCTTGCAGGATTGCGTTGCGTCGCTGATGTGCTGCCGGTTCGGCACGTATTCGCAGGTGTCGCGGCCGTCGCACTGACGCGTAAGATCGCGCGTCGCGTTGCCGCTCGCGGCGCCACAGTTCGCGCCGTATGTTCCAGAAATGACCTTGATCGTTCTTGCGTCGACGTTCGACATGCCCGCCAGCATGAGCATTCCCGCTATCGACGCAAGCATCACCGCACGCCGATCGTTCATGGCGCCCTCCTTCACCGGCTATCCTCGATACTACGCGCGCGACGATCCCATCGCATCCTGCACCATCGAATTCGAATACGCCGCTGCGCGATGACGCTTATCATCGGAAAACCGCGCATCGAACGTATCTGAATAAGCAACCGGATCGGAGGTCGCATGCCACCGTTACGCGCAATCCATCTGCTGCAAACGAAGGAAGGCTCGCGTCTGCACGGCGCCGATCTGAGCGAGTGGCGCCGGTGGGGACCCTATCTGAGCGAACGCCAATGGGGCACGGTCCGCGAAGACTACAGCGAATACGGCACCGCATGGGACTACTTTCCGCACGACCATGCGCGCAGCCGTATGTATCGTTGGGGAGAAGACGGCATCGGCGGATTCGGCGACGACCCGCTCGACTGGTGCGTATCGCTCGCGCTGTGGAACGGGCGCGATCCGATCATCAAGGAGCGGCTCTTCGGCCTCACGAACGAGCAAGGCAATCACGGCGAGGATGTGAAGGAGCTGTACTTCTACATTGACGGCACGCCGACGCACTCGTACATGAAGATGTTGTACAAGTATCCGCACGATGCGTATCCGTATCAGCAACTCGTCGACGAGAACAGGCGGCGCGGTCCCGATCAGCCGGAATACGAAGTGCTCGACACCGGCGTCTTCGATGATGACCGCTACTTCGACGTCTGCATCGAATATGCGAAGCACGCGCCGGATGACATCGTGATGCGCGTGTCGATCGAGAATCGCGCGAACGAAGCTGCAACGCTTCACGTGCTGCCGCAGTTCTGGGCCCGCAACCGATGGACGTGGTCGAGCAAATGGGGCAAGCCATCGTTGAAGCTCGAACACGATGCGCGAGAAGGCGCGCGCGTCGTCGCGCACAATCCTTCGCATGGGACGATGTTCGTCACGGCCTCGGCGCAAGCGCCCGTCGAATGGCTCTTCTGTGAAAACGAAACGAACGTTCGTCGCATCTTTGGCATGGAAGGCGCAGGACCATTCAAGGATGGCTTCAACGACTATCTCGTCGAAGGCGACGAACAGGCGATCCGGCGCGATCATGGCACGCGCAGCGCCGCGCATGTGTGTCTGCAACTCGGACCGCACGAACAGTCCGTGATTTATCTGCGCTGGCGCCCTGCATCGGTTTCGAACGATCCGCCGCTCGATCTGGCGCAACTCTTCGCGCGCCGCGAAGCGGAAGCCGACGAGTTCTATGCGACGCTGCAGCACGATATCGACGATGCCGACGCGCGTCTCGTGCAACGTCAGGCGCTCGCCGGCATGCTCTGGACGAAGCAGTATTACCAGTTCGATGTCACGCGCTGGCACGACGGCGATCCGGGCCAGCCGACGCCGCCAAGAGAACGCCGGCATGGCCGCAATGCGGACTGGCGGCATATGTGCAATGGCGACATCGTGTCGATGCCGGACAAATGGGAGTATCCGTGGTACGCGTCGTGGGATCTCGCGTTTCATGCGGTCGCGTTCGCGACCATCGATCCCGACTTCGCGAAGAAGCAGTTATTGCTGCTCGTGAAAGAGCGCTACATGCATCCGAACGGGCAACTGCCCGCGTATGAATGGGCATTCGGCGATGCGAATCCGCCCGTTCACGCATGGGCGACGTGGCGCGTGTACGAGCTCGATCGCGAGATGACGGGCATCGGCGATCACGCGTTTCTCGAAGTGATGTTCCACAAGCTCCTGCTCAACTTCGCATGGTGGGTGAACCGCAAGGACGCCGACGACCGCAACATCTTTCAGGGCGGCTTTCTCGGGCTCGACAACATCGGCATATTCGACCGCTCGCAGCCGCTGCCGACGGGCGGGCGCATCGATCAGGCGGATGGCACCGCATGGATGGCATCGTATGCGCTCGATCTCATGCAGATCGGCCTCGAACTCGCGATGACGAACGACTCGTATGTCGAGATCGCGGTGAAGTTCTTCGAGCACTTTCTGTATATCGCTGAAGCCGTGAGTTGCGGCGAAGTCTGCAACACCGGCCTATGGGATGGCAGCGACGAATTCTTCTACGATGTATTGCATTTGCCGAACGGCGCGCGCGTGCCGATGCGCATTCGATCGATCGTCGGATTGATTCCGCTCTTCGCCGTGCATGTGCTCGAAGAAAGCGTGTACGGCGACCTGCCGGGCCTTCGTGAACGCCTCGTCTGGTTTCTCGATCACAGGCCGAATCTCGCGAAGCTCGTATCGCGCTGGACCGAACCGGGCAAAGGCAACACCACGTTGCTATCGCTGTTGCGCGGGCATCGCATGAAAGCGCTCTTGCGCCGCACACTGGATGAAGCCGAATTCCTGTCCGCGTATGGCGTGCGCGCGCTGTCCCGGGTGCATTGCGACAAGCCCTATATCTTCGATCACGATGGCGTGAATGTCTGCATCCGATATCTGCCCGCGGAATCGGACTCGCGCGTCTTCGGCGGCAATTCGAACTGGCGCGGACCGATCTGGATGCCGGTCAACTATTTGCTGATCGAATCGCTTTACGAGTTTCATCGCTATTACGGCGATGAGTTTCGCGTCGAGCATCCGACGGGCTCGGGCAAGATGCATTCGTTGAGCGAAATCGCCGATGATCTGTCACGACGCATCAGCATGCTCTTTATGAAAGACGCCGAGGGCAAGCGCCCGGTGATGGCCGCCTATCCGAAGCTGCAAGCCGATCCGCGCTCGCAGGATCTCATTCTCTTTCACGAGTACTTTCATGGCGACAATGGGCGCGGTGTCGGCGCTTCGCATCAGACGGGATGGAGCGGGCTCGTCGCATTGCTGCTGCAACCGCGTCTGATGAAGTTATCGCATACGGGGCCGGAAGCGCCTGTGATGACCGTGCGTCTGCATGAGGAGGCCAGCGCCGAGTTGGGACGATGACGCGTCAACGCAAGAATGCGACGCTCACCGGCAGGCGACAGGAAAATCCCGGTGAGCGGAGAATCACCGCTCCAGATTCCCAAAACAAACATACTTCGCCTCCAGATACTCCTCCACGCCCGACGACGCCCCTTCGCGCCCCATCCCCGATTCCTTGATGCCGCCGAACGGCGCGACTTCGTTGAACACAAGGCTATCGTTCACGCCCACGACGCCGCATTCCAGCGCCTCCATCACGCGGAACGCGCGGCTGATATCCGCCGTGTAGAAGTAAGCCGCGAGGCCCGTGCGCGTGTCGTTCGCGAGCGTGATGACGTCGTCCTCGTCCCTGAATGGCAGCACGCTCGCAATCGGCCCGAGCACTTCGTCGCCGCACACGCCCATCGACGGATCGACGCCCGTCAGCACCGTCGGCCGGAAAAAATTCGATCCCGGCGCCACACGCGAGCCGCCCGCCGCGACCGTCGCGCCGAGCTTCACCGCTTCATCGACGAGACTTTCGACGCGCGTCACCGCCGCCTCGCCGATGAGCGGACCGATCTGCGCGCCCTCGTCCAGCCCGTCGCTCACCTTGAGCAACGCGACCTTCGACACGAGCTTCGAGACGAAAGTCTCGTACACGTCCTCATGCACGAAGAAGCGATTCGCGCACATCGCGGCCTGGCCCGAATGACGGAAACGCGCATCGAGCGCGCCTTTCACGGCGAGGTCGATATCGGCATCTTCGAACACGATGAACGGACAGTTCGCGCCCAGTTCCAGCGACATTTTTTTCACCGTGGGCGCGCACAAGGTCATCAATCGCTTGCCTTCCTCGATGGAACCGGTGAACGAAACCTTGCGCACATCGGCGCTCGCCAGCAGCGTGCTTCTGATCGGCTCGCCCTCGCCCGTCAACACGGACAGCACACCGCGCGGCAAGCCCGCATTCTCGCCGAGCACGCACAATGCGAGCGCGGAGAAAGGCGTCTGCGGATCGGGATGATGAATGACCGTGCAGCCCGCCGCGAGCGCAGCGCCGACGCGTCGCGCGACCATCGAAGAGGGAAAGGTCCACGACGTGATCGCGCCGCACACGCCGATCGGCTGATGCAGCACGCGAATACGCTGATTGCGCCGGGGTGCGGGAATGTTGTCGCCGTAGATGCGGCGCGCTTCCTCCGCGAACCAGTCGAGATAGTTCGCGGCCTGCGTGATCTCGGAGCGCGCTTCGTGCAGCGGCTTGCCTTGCTCGCTGCACAGAATGATGGCGAGATCGTCGCGATGATGTTCGACGAGCCGCCCCCACTCGCGCAGCACCGATGCCCGTTCGCGACTGCTCCAGCCACGCCAGTCCTGCAATGCCGCATTCGCGCACTCGATGGCCTCGGCCACCTGTTCCGCCGTGACCTGCGGCACCGAGCCGATGATTTCGCCTGACGAAGGATTGGTGACGGGCACACGCGGCAGCGAAGTATTGTCGACCCACGCGCCGCCGATATACGCCGATTGCTCGAAAAGACTGGGGCACTGCAGTTCCATGGCTCGCTCCAATGCGTTTGGCGCTTCGAGCTTAACGCATTTTTTACTCGCCATTCGGACGCGCGCGGCATCTCCGGTATATGAATACCGCGCGCGTTACAGCACGAACATCACATCAATGGCTCGCGCCCTCCACCGCGCCGATGCCCGTCTCGGAGCGCACGGCCTGCGCTTCGAAGCCGGCCTTGTCCACACGCGCCCGCGCCGACTTGTCCGTCACCGAGAAGAGCCAGATGCCGATGAAGCCGATCGCCATCGAGAACAACGCGGGCGACGCATACGGGAACGGCGCACTCGCGTAGTGGAACACATCGACCCACACGGCTTTCGAGAGGATCGTCATCACGACCGCGGAAAGCAGGCCGAGAAAGCCGCCGACCGCCGCGCCGCGCGTCGTGCAGCCGCGCCACAAGACCGACATGAAGAGCACCGGAAAGTTGGCCGATGCCGCCACCGCGAACGCGAGCGACACCATGAACGCGATGTTCTGCTTCTCGAACACGATGCCGAGCACGACCGCGACGATGCCGAGCACGATCGTGGTCATACGCGACACACGCAGTTCGCTCGCGCTCGATGCTTTGCCCTTCTTGAACACGGTCGCATAGAGATCATGCGACACCGCCGATGCGCCCGCGAGCGTCAAACCCGCGACCACCGCGAGAATCGTCGCGAAGGCAACCGCCGAGATGAAGCCGAGGAACACATTGCCGCCGACCGCACTCGCCAGATGCACCGCCGCCATGTTCGTGCCGCCGAGCAGCTTGCCGCCGGCATCCTTGAACATCGGATTGGTGCTCACCAGCACGATCGCGCCGAAGCCGATGATGAACGTGAGAATGTAGAAGTAACCGATCCACGTCGTCGCCCAGAACACCGACTTGCGCGCTTCCTTCGCGTTCGGCACGGTGAAGAAGCGCATCAGGATATGCGGCAGGCCCGCCGTGCCGAACATCAGCGCGATGCCGAACGAGATCGCCGAAATCGGGTCTTTGATGAAGTTGCCCGGACCCATGATCGATGCCTTCTTCTCGTGCACGTCGACGGCCTTCGCGAACAGCGCCTCGGGGCTGAAGTGGAATTGCCACAGCACCATGAACGCCATGAACGAAGCGCCCGCAAGCAGCAGACAGGCCTTGATAATCTGCACCCAGGTCGTCGCCGTCATGCCGCCGAAGAGCACGTACACCATCATCAGCGCGCCGACGATCACGACTGCGATCCAGTATTCGAGGCCGAACAGCAGCTTGATGAGCTGTCCCGCGCCGACCATCTGCGCGATCAGATAGAACGCGACGACAACGAGCGTGCCCGACGCCGCGAACGCGCGAATCGGCGTCTGCTTGAAGCGATACGCGGCGACATCGGCGAACGTGAAGCGGCCGAGATTGCGCAGACGCTCCGCCATCAGGAACGTGATGATCGGCCAGCCGACGAGAAAGCCGATCGAATAGATCAGACCGTCGTAGCCGTTGCTGTACACCGCCGCCGATATGCCGAGAAACGAGGCCGCCGACATGAAATCGCCCGCGATCGCGAGACCGTTCTGAAAGCCGGTGATGCCGCCGCCCGCCGTGTAGAACTCCGCAGCCGAGCGCGTTTTCTTCGCGGCCCATTTGGTGATGAAGAGCGTCGCGATCACGAACGCGATGAACATGCAGATCGCGGTCCAGTTGGTCGGCTGCTTGACGGCCTGACCGAGATCGCCGCCCGCTGCAAAAGCGCTGGCGGATGCGGCGAAGAGCGCCCCCGCGGCGAAAATTCGTTGCGAGTTCATGCGGCCTCCCGCTTGATCTTGTCGGTGAGTTCGTCGTACGTGCTGTTGGCGTGGCGCACGTAGAGTCCCGTGATGACGACCGTGAAGACGATCACGAACAGGCCGATCGGCATGCCCCACGTCATCACGCCCGCGCCCATCTTCGCGGCGAGCAGATCCTTGTTGAACGCGATGAGCAGCACATAGCCGTAGTAGACGATCAGCACGAGCGCCGTCAACGTCCAGCCGAGCTTCGAGCGCTTGCTCACGAGTTCGCCGTAGGCGGCGCTCGACTTGATTTTTTCCACGATCCTGAGATCCATTTCCGTCTCCTGCATGAGTGTCTCTTCTCCGCGTGCGAGGGCGCCCGCGTTCGGGCCTGCGCGCGAACGATCAGCGATGCGTATAAATGGGGAATCCCCGGACGGGGACGTCATGCGATATTTCCGCGCACCGCTTTCGAGTCGAATTGAGATTCCGATGCGCTGGAGACTAAGGTAAAAGCATCCGCTTACCCGTTTCTTACGCGAGACGTTTTCTTTCGGCGGGGTTTACGCGAAGCATCGAGCGCGTCTATCAGCGCGATAGGCGATCGATCGTTCGCTCGGGCAGCGCCGTTGCGCTGTCGTCCTTCAGGCCGACGCCCGTCAGCTTGCGGGCGCGCGCTTCGTTCAGGAGATAGGCGAGCTTGAACGCGGCCGCGTCGTAAGCAAGTCCTTCAGGACGCACGTTCGATATGCAGTTGCGCTCGGCATCGCTGCGGCCCTGAACGGGATCGTAGGTCACGTAAACACCGAGACTCGCGGGCGAACTCAGCCCGGGCCTTTCGCCGATCAACACGGCGACGATGCGCGCCTTCAATATCGACCCGATGCCGTCACCCAGCGCCACGCGCGCCTGCGTCGCGACGACGACCGGGCCGATGCGCCATCCGTCGAGCCGCGCCATCGTCTTTTCGATGAGCGGTATCGCATGCATCGACGCCGCGTTCGACGACAATCCATCGGCGATGACGAAGACGAGGTCCGCATCTTTCTCATGCGTGTCGAGGCGTGCGGCGCTCTCGTCGCTCAACATGCGGCCGAGATCGGGCCGACGGAGATAGACGTCGCGCGACGCGGCCGCGCTGCACACCGACGCACACGCGAATCGCTTCGAGTCCAACTCGTGCAGCAACGACGCGACATCGAGCGGCCGATGCACGGCGTCGCGCGCCTGCGCATGCGCGAGATTGAACGCGAGCAGGGGCGCGGTCGGCACGCTGCTGCCCGCGCGTCCCAACGCGATGCGCGCATCGGTGAAACGGCGCAATGCTTCCCAGGGGTTCGCGCTGACGCTCATCACGCCCTCATCCAGTCGTTCAATGCGGGCCACTCCGTGCGCGTCTGAAGCATGCCACGCGCATTCGTGATCTGGATCGCGCGCAGCCACTCTTCGAATTCCGGTGCGCGCTTCAGGCCGAGCACGTCGCGCACATAGAGCGCGTCATGAAACGACGTGCTCTGATAATTCAGCATGACATCGTCGGCGCCGGGCACGCCCATGATGAAGTTCACGTTGGCCGCGCCGAGCAGCGTGAGCAGCGTGTCCATGTCGTCCTGATCGGCTTCCGCGTGATTCGTGTAGCACACGTCGCAACCCATCGGCACGCCGAGCAGCTTCGCGCAGAAATGATCTTCGAGTCCCGCGCGAATGATCTGCTTGCCGTCATAGAGATATTCCGGACCGATGAAGCCCACCACGGTATTCACGAGAAACGGCTCGAACTTGCGCGCAACGGCATAGGCGCGCGCTTCGCACGTCTGCTGATCGACGCCATGATGCGCATTCGCCGACAACGCGCTGCCTTGGCCCGTCTCGAAGTACATCAGGTTTTCGCCGACTGTCCCGCGTTGCAGCGACAAGCCCGCTTCATACGCTTCCTGCAACAACGCGAGCGAGATGCCGAACGATTGATTCGCCTTCTGCGTGCCCGCGATCGACTGAAACACCAGATCGACAGGCGCGCCATTTTCGATCGCCGCGAGCGTGTTGGTCACGTGCGTGAGCACGCAGGTTTGCGTCGGCACGTCGTAGCGTTCGCGGAATGCGTCCATCATCGCGAGCAGCTTGCCGATAGCTTGCGGCGAATCGGACGCGGGATTGATGCCGATCATCGCGTCGCCGCAGCCGTACATGAGGCCGTCGATCATCGAAGCGGCGATGCCCTGCACATCGTCCGTCGGATGATTCGGTTGCAGCCGCACCGACATGTGTCCCGGCAATCCCACGGTGTTCCGAAAGCGCGTGACGACCGGCCGCTTCTTCGCCGCGAGAATGAGATCCTGATTGCGCATCAGCTTCGATACGGCAGCGACCATCTCCGGCGTCAGTCCTTGCGACACCGCGACGAGCGCAGCCGTATCGGTGGAATCGGCGAGCAGCCATTCTCGGAACTCGCCGACCGTGAGATGCGACACGGCGGCGAACGCCTCTTGCGAATGCTCGTCGATGATGAGGCGCGTGACTTCATCGTCTTCATACGGAATCAGTGCATCTTCGATGAACGCGCGCAACGGCACCGCCGACAACGCCAGCTTCGCCGCCGCGCGCTCTTCTTCCGTCGCGGCGGCGATGCCCGCGAGTTCGTCGCCGGAACGTCGCGGACTCGCTTTCGCCAGAAGCGTCCTCAGATCGTCGAAACGATACGTGCGAACGCCTACGGTTTCGCTGAAACTCATACGCCGTTCCCGCCGACCGTCTTAAGGCTCTTCCATTGCCCCTGCTCCACTTCGAAGAGCGTATAGGGCGGCTTGATCAGATCGCCGTACGGATCGAACGAAATCTTGCCCGTCACGCCTTCCACATTGACCTTGGCGAGCGCATCGACGACCTTGGCGCGATCCAGCGAGTTCGCGTCGTGGACGGCCTTGATCATCGCGAGCGCGGCGTCGTAAGCGAACGGCGCATATAGTTCGACATCCTGATTGAATCGCGCTTTGTAGCGTTTGCCGAATGCCTGCGCGGAGGGCAATTTGTCGAGCGCGGGGCCGGGTTCGAGATCCTGCGTGCCGTTGCCCGACGTGCCCGCGATCTGCAGGAACGCGTTGCTCTTCAACGCGCCCGCGCCGAAAAGCTGCGTCGTCATGCCGAGCGAGCGCATCTGTTTGACGAGCATCGCGCCTTGTTCGTCGAGACCGCCGAAGAAAAGCAGATCGACGTTCTGGCTCTTCATCGTCGTGAGAATCGCGCGGAAGTCCACGGCCTTGTCGTTCGTGTATTCACGCGCGACGACCTTGCCGTTGGCATCCTTCACGCCTTTCTCGAAGGCATCGGCGAGACCTTGCCCGAACGCGGTGCGATCGTCGATGATGCCGATGCGCTTCGGCTTCATCTGTTCCACGACGAAGCGCCCCGCCACCACGCCGCCCACGCCGTCGTGGCCCATCGTGCGGAATACGTTCTTGAAGCCTTGTTTCGTGAGTTGCGGATTCGTCGATCCGGGCGTGATCATCGCGACATTCGCCTGATGATAGACAGCCGAAGCCGGAATGCTGCATCCCGAGTTGTAATGCCCGATCATGCCGACGATGCCGCTATCCACCGCTTTCTGCGCGACCTGAATCGCGACGCGCGGATCGGCCTGATCGTCATACACTTCCAGTTCGAACTTCACGGGCTTGCCGCCCACGGTCGGATGCTTGGCGTTCTCTTCATCGATCGCGAGTTGCGCGCCGTACTGCAAGTCCTTGCCGACGCGTGCGACCGGTCCCGTCAAAGGCCCGGCGAATCCGATCTTGACGACCTCGGGATCGGCGGCCCACGACATCGGCATATACGCGGCAAGCACGCCGGCGGCAAGGCTCGAAAGCATAAAGCGGCGGGTCATGTTCGTGCTCCACATGGTTGATGTCGCGCCAGTCATGTACGGCCCGCTCGCGGCGCGACACCGCCGGCGGGCCTGATCCGAATGCGCGTCGTGCTCAGTGAAAACGCGACGCGCGATAGCTCGCGAGATCGAGCGGTGGCGCGCGCCGCGCGATCAGATCGGCGACGATGCGTCCGCTCACACCCGCGAGCGTCAAACCCAGATGCTGATGCCCGAACGCATACACGACGCGCTCGCTCGCCTTCGATGCGCCGATGACCGGCACGCCATCGGGCAGCGTCGGGCGAAAGCCGAGCCATTCGCGATCGGGCGCGCCGAGCGCGGGCAACGCGCGCTTCGACGACACGGTGACGAGATCGAGCAGCGCGCGATTGCGTTCCTCGGTGAAGCCCGCGAGCTCGACCGTGCCCGCGACGCGAATGCCATCGCTCATCGGCGTCATGTAGAAGCCGCGTTCGGCCCAGCCGCACGGCCGCGATATCAGGGCCGATGCCGATGCATACCGCACGTGATAACCGCGTTCGGTATCGAGCGGCACGCGATCGCCGCATTGATGCGCGAACTCGCGCGAACGCGCGCCCGTCGCGATGACGACATGATCGAAGCGGTGCGCGCCGCCGTTCATGCGCAGCGCGACGCCTTGCGCGCCCGGCTCGATCGCATCGACTTTCATGCGTTCGAGCCGCGCGCCGCGTGCCGCGAGCCGCTCATAAAAAGCCTGCAGAAAACCGGCGGGATCGCTGAAATGCCAGCTATCGCGAAACAGCACGCCGCGCGCGAAGATCGGCGCGAGCTGTGGTTCGAGCTCGCGGATCGCGCCGCTGTCGAGCACGTCGAAGCCGACGCCGAGTCTTTCGCGCAGTGCGAGCGAATCGCGCGACGCATCGAATGAAGCCGCGCTCGAATAGAGATACAGGCACTCGCGCGGCTTGACGAAGCGCTTCAGGTCGTCATCGTCGAGCAAGGGCGCATAACCTTCCTGCGCACGCGATAACAACGCGGCCAACGCCGTCGCACTCGTTTCGAAATTCGCGCGACGCGAGCTCATCAGAAAGCGCGCGAGCCACGGCGCGAGTTGCGGCAGATAACTCCAGCGCAATCTGAACGGGCTGTCGTTCGACAGCAGAAAGCGCGGGATATCGCGGAACACGGACGGATTGTTCACCGGCACGCATCCGTACGGCGCGAACGTGCCCGCGTTGCCGAACGACGCGCCCTGCGCCACGCCCGACGGATCGAACAGCGTGACGCTGTGACCGTCGCGCGTGAGCCAGGCCGCGCTCGCCATGCCGATGAACCCCGCGCCGATGATCGCTACATTCGACATCAGTCCTGCCCCTTCCATGCGAGCTGATTGTCTTGCGACAGGAAGCCCGTCGCCGCTTCGCTTGCTTCATGACGATGATGACGCTTCGCCGCGACGAAGTACGCCGCCGACGCCACCGCGAGGCTCGCGAGACTCGCCATCAACTGCGGACGCAGTTCGTGGTCCGCGCCCATCGCCGCGAGCACGCCGACGATCGCGAACACGACCGCATACGACAGCCACGGGAAAAGCCACATCTTCAGCGTGAGACGCTCGGGCGCTTCGCGCTGAATGCGGCGGCGGATGCGGATTTGCGCGAGCGCCGTCGCGAGATAGACGAACAGCATCACCGCGCCCGATGCGTTCACGAGGAACAGGAACACGCCCTGCGGCGACACGATCGCCGCGATGATCGCCACATAGCCCACGATGCTCGACAGCACCACCGCGAGACGCGGCACCTTGTTCGGCGTGAGCTTGAGCAGCGACTTCGGCGCATCGCCGCGTTCGGCGAGACGGAACAGAATGCGCGACGACACATACAAGCCCGAGTTCAGCGCGGACAGCACGGCGACGAGCACGATCGCGTTCATGATGTCGGCGGCGTAGGGAATGCGCATCGTCTCCAGTGCGGCGACGAACGGCGAGTGTCCCGTCACGATGCTGCCCCACGGCACGATGCACGCGATCAGGAACAGCGAGCCCACGTAGAACGTGATGACGCGCAGGATGACCGAGCGCGTCATCGCGGCCACGCTTTTCGCGGGATCATCGGATTCCGCCGCGGCGATGGTCGCGATTTCCGCGCCGCCCACCGCGAAGATGACGGTCGGCACGGCGGCGAACACGGACATCGCGCCGAACGGCAGGAAGCCGCGATTGCCGGTGAGATGCGTTACGGCGCTGCCCGTGTGCCCGAAGCCGAGCAGATAGCCCGCGCCAATCGCGATGAACGCGATGATTGCCGCGACCTTGATCGACGCGAACCAGAACTCGAATTCGCCGTACGACTTTACCGAGAGGAGGTTGATAACGGTCATCACGGACAGCAGCACGAGGCCGATGACCCACACCGGCGCGGGTATCCAGCGCTGCAATATCGCGGCGCCGGCGACCGCTTCGACGGCGACGACGATCACCCAGAAATACCAGTAGAGCCAGCCGCTCGTGAAGCCCGCCCAGTTGCCGAGGCCGATGCGCGCGTATTCGGTGAACGAGCCGACGCCCGGCACGGCGAGCGCCATTTCGCCGAGCATGCGCATCACCATCAGCACGACGATGCCGGCGACGAGGTACGACACGCACGCCGCCGGACCGACGGTCGCGAGCGTCGCGCTGCTGCCGACGAACAGCCCCGCGCCGATGATGCCGCCGAGCGCGATCATCGTGACGTGCCGCTGACGCAGCGCCGAGCCTAGCGTGGGTTGAGAGGTTTGAGGCAAGGACATCGATAAATCTCCCGCGGACAAAGATCGGATGATTCGGAAGCGCGGATGACGCAAAACCGTACCGCGCACCAGACAAACTCTGATCTTAGAATCACACAAGATTTTTTTGTGTGCAATTAAAAACGCTATTGTGTGGTGCCGGGATTTTCCCTAAGTGGAGATTGGAGCGTGTCTTGCAGTGCGGCCCGAAGCCGCTGAAAGCCTTATCCAGGCGTTGCGTCGGGCGTAGTCTGGGTTAGAATCGGCAGACTTCCGCACAAATCGCGGACAAAGCAAAGTTTGTATGGAGACAGAGAGTCATGGCTTCCGACAAGGATCAGACGCTGACCGCAAACGGCGAAGCCGACGGCACGACTAAGCGCTCGACCTATATCGAGGTGTCCAGCTCCATCGAAAAGGAAATCCGCAGCGGCATCTATCCGCCGGGCAGCCGTCTGCCGCCGCAGCGGCAACTGGCGAGCGAACTGGGCATCAATGTGTCGACGGTATCGCGCGCGTACAAGGAATTGCAGTTGCGCGGCCTCGTGATCGGCAGCAAGCGGCGCGGCTCGCTCGTGACCGGCGGCGCGATGCCGAGCGTCGAGATGCCGCCTGCGAGCGCGGGCAGCTCGGTCATCGATCTGACGGTCAACCGGCCCGCGACCGGCGAATTCCTCGCGTGCCTCGCGCGCACGATGGGCGAGCTGCCGCGCGATCCGCGCTTCGTGCAGTTGCAGGAATATCAGCCGCCGCAGGGTCCGTCATGGGCGCGCGCGGCCGGCGCGCGCTGGATGAGCGCGCCGGGATTCACGCCGGGCGCGGATCAGGTCGTCGTCACGAGCGGCGCGCAGCACGGCCTGTATGCGGTGCTCAACAGTCTCATCGGCACGGATGGCGTGATCCTCGCGGATCAGCTCACGTATTACGGGCTGAAGGCGCTCGCGCCGGTGTTCCAGTTCGAGATCGTGGGCATTCCGAGCGACCGCGACGGCTTGCTTATCGACGAGGTCGAGCGCGTGTGCAAGCGCGTGCCCGTGAAGGCCATTTTCACGGTGCCGAATCTGCAGAATCCCACCGTCACGACGATGAGCCTGGAACGGCGCATGGCGCTCGTCGATGTGGCGCGGCGGCATGGCGTCGCGATCATCGAGGACGATGTCTACGGCCCGCTCGTCGCGCAACGCCTGCCGACCATCGCGAGTCTGTGCCCGGAGCTGACGTATCACATTTCGGCGACGTCGAAGATCCTCGCGCCCGGCTTGCGGCTCGGCTATCTGCTGAGTCCGCAGGACAATGCGGCGCTTTGTGCGGAGGCCGTGCGGACGACAGCGTGGATGCCCGCGCCGATGTCGATGCTGATCGCGACCGTCTGGATGGAAGACGGCACCGCGCAGCACATCATGAACGCGCAGCTCGCGGAGATTCGCGCGCGGCACGATCTCGCGCGGGAGCTGCTGCCGCAGGAGTTTCTGCAATCCGATCCGGCGTGCATGTTTGTGTGGCTCAAGCTGCCGCTGCCGTGGCGCGCGGACGATTTCGCCGCGAATGCGAAGGCGCGCGGCGTGGTGGTGATGCCGTCGTCGGCGTTCGCGGTGGACCGCTCGGAGATCGAACACGGCGTGCGCATCAATCTCGCCTGCGCGGAAAGCCGGGATCAGCTCGTCAGCGGATTGCGGATGCTCGCCGGGACGCTGAGGGACCGGCCGCGGGCGTTGTTCGGACATTTGTGACCCGCGGGCGCCCGGCAGTCCGGGCGCCTTTACGCGGCGCGAAATCGTCCAACGCAAGACATCGACAGTTGTCTTGATCATTTCAAAATCCGGCACGATCAACCGGCGGATGGTCAAACCATCGCGCGCGCCGTTGCGCTGACGGCCATTCGCGGGCGGCAAGCCGCACCCGCCAAAATTTCAGTAATCGCTACGTATTCCGATCGACTGCGTTCAGTCGAAATGGCATTAAACGCTATGGCGTTTTCATCCGTATTCAGCTATTAGTAGACTCGTCACGCACGTCACACGCTACACGGTGGCGAACCATGAGCATCTCTGGCTATAACTCGACCGCAAAACCGGAGGCAGCTACGACACATCAAAAGCACCAGGCTCGCGCTCGCTGACGTCGCCATCAAGTCCTGTCCCGCGCGATTTCATCGCATGGCGGAGGCACTCCCGGGGAAGCGCACGCTCTCCAGGTACGCATTCGTCGAGACGCACACCGCGAGCATTGTCGCGGCGAGGCGCCCTCTCAGGCGCGCTCGCTCATCAACGATCGGCCATCCCAACGGGGAGGCGCTTATGGCGTTCGTGTCGGAACAGATGCTGGATCGCTGCTCGTTCGCTCAACCGTCGCGCTCCATGCGCGCGCTGCGGCTCGTCGCAGCCGCCACGATCGCGTCGCTCTCGCTGGTCGCTTGCAAGAAGCCGGCTCCGCAAGCACAAAAGCCCGCCGTCGAAGTCACCGCTGTGACCGTCGCCGCGCAATCGACGCCCGTCCAATTCGAATTCACCGCGCAGACGCAAAGCTCGCGCGAAGTCGAAATACGCGCGCGCGTCGACGGCTTCCTCGAAAAGCGGATGTACACCGAAGGCTCGCTCGTCTCGGCCAATCAGGTCATGTTCATCATGGACAAGCGCCCCTTCGAGGCCGCGCTGCAGACCGCCAAGGGTTCGCTCGCGCAACAGCAGGCGCGTCTGCTCGTCACGCAACAGAATCTCGCGCGCGTGAAGCCGCTCGCCGCGATGAACGCGTTGAGCAAGAAGGATCTCGACGACGCCATCGGCAACGAGAAGAGCGCCGAAGCGGCCGTCATCGCCGCGAAAGGCGAAGTGCAGACCGCCGAGCTGAACCTGAGCTACACGACGATCCGCTCGCCGCTCAAGGGCCTCTCCAGCTTCGCGCGCGTGCAGGAAGGCAGCTACGTGACGCCGACGCAGGGCGGCCTGCTCACCTACGTCTACCAGCTCGATCCGATGTGGGTGAACTTCAGCATCTCGGAAAACGAATTGCTGACGTATCGCGAGCAGATCAAGAAAGGCCAGTTGGTGTTTCCGCCCGACAACAAGTTCGATGTAACCGTCATCCAGGCCGATGGCTCCGTCTTTCCGCAGACCGGCCGTATCGATTTCACGAATCCGGCGTTCAGCACGGAGACGGGCACGTTCCTCGTGCGCGCGGTGTTCTCGAATCCGCAGGGCACGCTGCGCCCCGGCCAGTTCGTGAAGGCGCGCGTCGCGGGCGCAGTGCGGCCCAACGCGATTCTCGTGCCGCAGCGCGCCGTGTTGCAGGGCGCGAAAAGCCACTACGTGTGGGTGCTCGACGAGCAGTCGAAGCCGCATCAGCGTGTCGTCGAAGTCGGCGAATGGCACGGCGACGACTGGTTCATCACGAGCGGCCTGAAAGCGGGCGAGCGCGTGATCGTCGACGGCGCGATACGCGTCAGCGCCGATTCGCAGATTCGCGTCGTCTCCGCGCCCGCCGCGGGCGGCGCGCCGGCCTCGGGCGCGCAGGAAGCGTCGCTCGGGGAAGCGAAGAACGCAAGCGGCGGGACTGAAAAGTGAAGTGATTTGATCTGACGACTATCGCCAGCATGTCGCGCGGAAAAGGCCAATGAACATTTCACACTTTTGCATTGACCGCCCGATTTTCGCGTCGGTCATATCGATCGTCATCACGCTGGGCGGCGCGCTGACGATGCTCGCGCTGCCCACCGCGCAATATCCCGACATCACGCCGCCGCAGATCACCGTCTCCGCGACCTATCCGGGCGCGAGCGCCGATGTCGTCGCGAACAACGTCGCCGCGCCGATCGAGCAGCAGGTCAACGGCGCGGACAACATGATCTACATGAGCTCGTCCAGCTCATCGACGGGCAACCTGACGATCAACGCCTACTTCCAGATCGGCACGAACCCGGAGCTCGCTCAGGTCGACGTGCAGAACCGCGTGAACCTCGCGCTGCCGCAACTGCCGCAATCGGTGACGAATCAGGGCGTGCAGGTGCAGAAGAAGTCGCAGGCGTTCATGATGGTGATCGCCATCTATTCGCCCGACGAGCGCTATGACGCGACGTATATTGCGAACTACGCGAACGTCTATGTCCTCGACGCGTTGAAGCGCATTCCCGGCGCGAACCAGTCCGCGATCTTCGGCACGCCCGACTACGCGATGCGCATCTGGCTCAAACCCGACCGCATGGCGCAGCTCGGCATCACCGCCGCCGACGTGCAGCGCGCCGTCGCCAATCAGAACCAGCAGTTCGCGGTCGGCCGCCTCGGGCAATCGCCGACGGGCGCGCCGGTCGAACAATCGTTCGCGGTGACGACGACAGGCCGTCTCACCGAGCCGGCCGAGTTCGAGAACATCATCATTCGCGCGCAATCGGGCGGCGCGGCGATCGTGCGCCTGAAGGACGTCGGGCGCGCCGAACTCGGGCAAAAGGACTATTCGATCCGCAGCCGGTTCCAGGGCAAATCGGCGACGGTGATCGCTGTCTATCAGCAGCCGGGCGCAAACGCGCTCGACGTGTCGAAGCAGGTGCGCGCGACGCTCGCGGAGATGAAAAAGACCTTCCCGCAGGGCATCGACTACCAGATCGCGATGGACACGACAGAGTTCACGCGCGCGTCCATCTCCGACGTCGTGCATACGTTCTTCGAAGCGGTCGTGCTGGTGGTGATCGTCGTGTTCGTGTTCCTGCAGAGCCTGCGCGCCACGCTGATTCCGGTGCTCGCGGTGCCGGTGTCGATCGTCGGCACGTTCATGGGCATGGAGGCGCTCGGCTTCTCCATCAACATGCTGACGCTGTTCGGCATGGTGCTCGCAATCGGGATTGTCGTGGACGACGCGATCGTCGTGATCGAGAACGTCGAGCGCAACATGACCGTGCACAAGCTCGATCCGAAAACCGCCGCCAAGAAAGCGATGGACGAAGTGGCCGGGCCGGTCGTCGCGATCGTGCTCGTGCTGTGCGCGGTGTTCGTGCCGGTCGCGTTCCTCTCCGGCATCACGGGGCAGATGTACAAGCAGTTCGCCATCACCATCGCGATATCGGTGGTGATCTCGGGTATCGTCGCGCTGACCTTGTCGCCGGCCCTCGCCTCCTTGCTGCTGAAACCCGGACATCACGAGAAAAAGGGCTTTTTCCGCTGGTTCGACAACCAATTCGCGCGCATGACGCGGGGCTACACGAGCCTCGTGCGGCTCGTCATCAAGCGCTTCGCGATCGCGCTGCTGCTTTTCGCCGGCATGATCGCGCTCGCGGTCGTGATGATGAAGGACATTCCGACCGCGTTCCTGCCACCCGAGGATCAGGGCTATCTGCTCGGCGCGGTGATCATGCCCGATGCCGCGTCGCTCGACCGCACCGGCGCCGTGTCCGATCGCGTCACCGAATACTTCATGAAGCAGCCGGCGGTCGGCAGCATCACGACGGTCGATGGCTTCTCCATTCTCGACAGCCAGAACAAGAACAATTCGTCCACGTTCTTCGTCGGCTTCAAGAGTTTCGAGGATCGCTATACATCGGCGAATATCCGCACGCAGAACGCGCGCGCCGTGCTCGTCGATGCTTACAAGAATCTGTCGCAGATCAGGCAGGGCATCGTCGTGCCGCTGAATCCGCCATCGATTCCGGGTCTCGGCACCACGGGCGGCACCGAAATGTGGATTCAGAGCAAGGGCGATGCGACCATCGCGCAGTTCGCCGCGGTCGTCGACGATTTCGTCGCGAAGGCGAAAGCGCGGCCCGAGCTGACGGGCGTGACGAACACGTTCAACGCGTCGTCGCAGCAACTGCTCGCCAACGTCGACCGCGACAAGGCCGAAACGCTCGGCGTGCCTGTCGAGGACGTCTACAGCGCCATGCAGACGATGTTCGGCTCGCTCTATGTCTCGCAGTTCAATCGTTCGAGCCGCCTGTGGCAGGTGATCCTGCAAGCGGAGCCGCAGTATCGGCTGAAGCCGGACGACCTCACGCAGATCTTCGTGAAGAGCAAGACCGGCGAGATGGTGCCGCTCAAGGCCGTGGTCAATACGAAGTACGTCACCGGTCCCGATCTCATCACGCGCTTCAACAATTTCCCGGCGGTGAAGATCACGGCGAACGCCGCGCCGGGTTATGCGTCGGGGCAAGTGATCGCGGCGCTGGAAGACATCGCTAAGGATTTGCCGACCGATTACGGCATCGGGTGGAGCGGCGAGGCTTACGAGGCGAAACAGTCGGGCAGCTCGTCGGCGCTCGTGTTCATATTCGGTCTCGTGATGGTCTTCCTGATCCTCGCCGCGCAGTACGAGAAGTGGAGCCTGCCGTTCGGCGTGCTGATGGCGGTGCCGTTCGCGATTTTCGGCGCGCTGCTCGCCATCCTGTTGCGCGGCCTGAACAACGACGTGTACTTCCAGATCGGTCTCACGATGCTCGTCGCGCTCGCGGCGAAGAACGCGATTCTCATCTTCGAGTTCGCCGTGCTGAATCGCGAGTCGGGCGAGTCCATCTACGACGCCGCCATGACCGCCGCCGAAGAACGGTTGCGGCCGATCGTGATGACCTCGCTCGCGTTCATTCTCGGCTGCGTGCCGCTCGCGATCGCGACGGGCGCGTCGGCGAACAGCCGCCATTCGATCGGCACGGGCGTGATCGGCGGGATGCTCGGCGCGACGGTCATCGCCGTGTTCTTCATCCCGATGTTCTTCTGGGGACTGGAAACGATGTCCTCGCGCTCGAAGAAACAGAAAGGCGCCGAAGCAAACGCGGCCGATGCGAAGCAGACGCAAGGCGGCAGTGGCCCGAACGCTTCGCCGTCCGCTCCGGACAAGGGGGAATGACATGAGGCGCGCCAGGCTCATTCTTTCCCTGTCGGGCATCGCCGCGGCGCTGTCCCTCTCCGGCTGCCTGCTCGGCCCGAACTATTCGCGCCAGCCGGTCGATACCCCGGCGACGTATCGCTTCGCCGCGAGCGAAGTGTCCGACACCGCGAACACCGAATGGTGGCAGCAGTTTCAGGACCCGGTGCTCAACGAGCTGATCACGACGGCGCTCGCGAACAACAAGGACGTGAAGATCGCGGCGGCGCGCGTCGATCAGTTCCTGGGCCAGTTCGTCACGACGCGCGCGGCGCTGTTCCCGCAGATATCGGCGGGCGCGACGGCATCGCGGCAACGCGCGTCGGCGGCGGGCCCGCAGCCGCTCAACGGCTTCGGGCCGACTTACAACGACTTCCAGTTGTCGGTTGCCGCGTCGTGGGAACTCGATCTCTTCGGCCGCAACCGGCGGCTGACCGAAGCCGCGCGCGCGCAACTGCTGTCGAGCGAGGAAGGACGGCGCGCGACGATTCTCTCGCTGGTGGCGTCGGTGGCGTCGTCGTATCTGAATCTGCGCAGCCTCGACAAGCAGCTCGAAATCGCCAAGGCGACGACGCAAAGCCGCGCCGAATCGGTGCACGTGTTCACCTTGCGCTTCGAAGGCGGCGAAGTCTCGCAGATGGAACTCGCGCAAAGCCAGTCCGAATACGAAGCCTCGCTCTCGACGATTCCGCAGCTCGAAACGCAGATCGCGCAGCAGGAAGACGCGCTCTCGGTCCTGCTCGGCGCGAATCCCGGGCCGATCGTGCGCGGACGGACGCTCGGCGAGCTGTCGACGCCCGTCATCCCTGCCGGCCTGCCTTCCGACCTGCTGGAGCGTCGTCCCGATCTGCTCCAGGCGGAACAGGATCTGGTCGCGGCGAACGCGCTCATCGGCGCGGCGCGGGCGCTCTACTTCCCGCAGATTTCGCTGACGGGTCTGCTCGGCACCGCGAGCGGCCAGTTCTCGTCGCTTTTCACGGGACCATCGCGCATCTGGTCGTTCGCGGGACAGGTCACGCAGCCCATCTTCACGGCGGGCAATATCTCGGGTCAGGTGCAGTCGGCCGAAGCGCAGCAGCAGGCGGCGCTGCTCACCTACCAGAAGGCGATCCAGGTCGCGTTCCAGGAAGTCGACGACGCGCTCATCGCCTCGCAGAAACTGCATGAGCAGCTCGAAGTGCAGGTTCGCCAGGTCACGGCGCTCGCCACCTATTCGCGTCTCGCGCGGGCGCGCTATGAAGGCGGCTATACGAGTTATATCGAAGTGCTCGACGCCGAGCGCAGCCTGTTCAACGCGCAGCTTTCGGAGACGCAGACACAGGCCGCGGCGCTCGTGTCCTTCGTCACGCTCTACAAGGTGATGGGCGGCGGCTGGGTCATCGCAGCCGACAAGATGACGACGCAGCAACAGTCGGCGACGCCATCCGCCGATTCGGCCAAACCGGGCCAGCCCGCTTCGCAGACAGTGCAATGAACACGGCCACGTCCGATGATCGCGACACGCGCCCGCTGATCGCCTGCCACGAGTGCGATCTGATACAGCGCGAGCGCGACGTGCCGCCCGGCGGCATGCTGCGCTGCTGCCGCTGCCGCGCCGTGCTGTACCGGCGCCGGGCGCGCGGCTTCGATCGCGCGCTCGCGTATGCGCTCGCCGCCTGCGTGCTGTGGCTGATTTCGAACGCATTTCCGATCGTCGGGCTCGCGGTGAACGGCGATCTCGTCGAGACGACGCTGATCGGCGCGGTGCGCGTGCTGTATCGCGACGGCATGTGGCCGCTCGCCGCGCTCATCTTCATCACGACCGTCCTGATGCCCGCGCTGCAGGCGCTCGGCATGGTGTGGCTGCTGCTGCCGCTCTATCTGGACCGCAGTCCGTGGCACGCCGACACCGTGTTTCGCCTGCTGCGCGTCGCGCGCAACTGGGGCATGACCGAAGTGCTGATGCTCGGCCTTCTTGTCGCGGTCGTGAAGCTCGCGCATATCGCGTCGGTGGTGACGGGACCGGCGCTGTGGTCGCTCGCGGCGCTGATGCTGCTGCTCGTCGCGGCGGCATCGTCGTTCGATGAACGCGCGATGTGGCAACGCATCGAAGGCGCGCCGCCCGGCATGCCAGCCGACACGCACCTTCTGGGACGCACGGCGGCGGAAAGCGGCATCTGCGTGTGTCACGATTGCGGCCTTTCCACGCGCGGCATCCTGCATGGCGATCATCTGTGCTGCCCACGCTGCGGCGCGCATCTGCATCTGCGCAAACCGGCGAGCCTCTCGCGCACGTGGGCGTATCTGATTTCGGCGGCGATTCTCTACGTTCCAGCCAATCTGTTGCCGGTGATGAACACGAGCTCGCTCTTCGGCGCGCAGAAGGACACGATCATGAGCGGCGTCGCGTATCTGTGGCAGTCCGGTTCGTGGCCGCTCGCGATCATCGTGTTCATTGCGAGCATCGCCGTGCCGATGCTCAAGATCCTCGCGATCGGCTATCTCGCCACGAGCGCGAATCTGCGCATGACGCAGCAGAATGCGCAACGCGCGCGCATCTATCGCGTCGTCGAACTGGTGGGCCGCTGGTCGATGCTCGATATCTACGTGATCGCCGTGCTCGTCGCGCTCGTGCAGTTCAGCGCGATGGCGACGATCGAGGCCGGCCCGGCGGCGATCGCGTTCGGCGCGGTCGTCGTGCTGACGATGTTCGCGGCGATGTCCTTCGATCCGCGCCTCATCTGGGACTTTGCGCCGCCTCGGCAGGGATCGCGATGAGCACGCCCGACAACACGCCCGACGCCGAAGTCGTGCCGAAAAAGCGCTGGCGCATTCCGTGGGTGTGGGTCGTGCCCGCGATCGCGGTGATCGTCGGCATCTGGCTCGCGGCGCAGGCCGTGCTGGAGAAAGGGCCGACCGTCACGATCAGCTTCAAGACCGGCGAAGGGCTCGAAGCGGGCAAGACGAAGATCAAGTTCAAGGACGTGGACATCGGCCTCGTGAAGACGGTCGCGCTGTCGAAGGACTACACGAGCGTGATCGCCACCGCCGAACTGACGCGCGACGCGAGCAACATGCTCGTCACCGACACGCGTTTCTGGGTCGTGCGTCCGCGCGTGGCGGGCGGCTCGGTGTCGGGCATCAGCACGCTGCTGTCGGGCGCGTATATCGGCATGGATATCGGCCGTTCAAAGGACAGCCGGCGCGACTACACCGGCCTCGAAACGCCGCCGGTCTTCGCGAGCGACGTGCCGGGGCGGCAGTTCGTGCTGAAGGCGGCGGATCTCGGCTCGGTCGATGTCGGCACGCCGGTCTATTTCCGCCGTCTGCAAGTGGGTCAGGTGACCGCGTTCGAGCTGGACAAGGACGGCAGCGGCGTCACGCTGCACGTGTTCGTCAACGCGCCCTACGACCGGTACGTGAATGCCGATTCGCGTTTCTGGCAGGCGGGCGGCATCGACGTGGCGCTCGGCACCGACGGTCTCAAGGTGAACACGCAATCGCTCGTCTCGATTCTGATCGGCGGGCTCGCGTTCGAGACGCCCGCCGTGTCGCTCAGTTGGGCGGAGGCGCCGCGCGATACTACGTTCACGCTGCACGCGACACGCGCCGAGGCGCTGCGCCAGCGGGAAAGCATCGTCGACAAATACGTCTTTCCCTTCGATGGCTCCGTGCGCGGCCTCGCCGTGGGCGCGCCGGTGGAATTCCGCGGCATTCAGATCGGCGAGGTCACGGCCATCTATACGCGCTTCGATCCGGTCACGAAGCGCATCAGCATACCGGTTGAGGTCAATCTTTATCCCGAGCGCTTCACGTCGCGCTTCGAGAGCCTGCCGAAGGGCGGACGGCTCACGACCGACCGCCGCGAACTCGCGGACCAGCTCGTCGCGCACGGGATGCGCGCGCAGTTGCGCACGGGCAGTCTGCTGACGGGCCAGCTGTATGTGTCGATCGACTTCTTCCCCAACGCGAAGAAGGCGACCATCGACTGGAGCCGCACGCCGCCCGAGATGCCGACGACGCCGAGCGGTCTCGACTCGCTGCAGGACTCGATCAACCGGATCATGACGCGCATCGACAAGCTGCCGATCGAGGAGCTGACGGCGAGCGCGCGGCAGACGCTCGACAGCACGACCCGGCTGATGCAGGGCCTCAACACGGAAGTCGTGCCGCAGGCCGCGACAACGCTGGCCGCCGCGCGCGCCGCGCTCGATGCCGCGCATTCCACGCTCATGCCGGATTCCGGCTTGCAGCAGGACACGGCCGAAGCCATCCGCGAGCTGACGCGCACCGCCGCGTCGTTCCGCAGTCTCGCGGATTATTTGCAGCAGCATCCGGAAGCGTTGCTGCGCGGCAAGCCGGAGGACAAGAAGTGATGCGTCCCGTACTCGTCTCTTTCGTTCTCTCGATCGCGATGCTCGCCGGATGCAGCTCGCCCAGCGCGAGCTTCTACCGCTTGAGCGCCGATCCGACGCTCGCCGCGACGAGCACGCGCGCGAGCACGCGGCCGGTGATCGTCGGGCCGGTGACGGTGCCCGATCTCGTCGACCGGCCGCAGATCGTCACGCGCGACACGAACAACGAAGTCTCGCTCAATGAATATGCGCGCTGGGGCGAGCCGCTCAGGAGCAGCATCGCGGATGCGGTCGCGGGCGATCTCGCGTTGCTGCTTGCGTCGGACAAGGTTGCGCCCGCGTCGCGCGCGATCGCCGAGACGAACGCGTGGCGCGTGCGCCTCGATATTCAACAGTTCGAATCCGTTCCTGGCGATGCCGTCGCGATCGATGCACGCTGGACCGTGCGACGTTTCGGCGACGACCATGCGCTCACCGGCAGGTCGCTCGTGCGCGAGCCGGTGAATGGCGGCGATTGGGATGCGTTAGTGGCCGCGCACAGCCGCGCGCTCGCGAGCGTGAGCCGGGATATTGCGGCGGCGATCGTTGGGAGCGGGCTCAACTAGCGTCGGTTGTCACAACACCAGCCGCGCCGCCTCCTCAAACGCGACACCCCCAGGCGGTACATCCCGCCGCGCGATGCGCACGATCTCGACCGCGCGCGTCTGCGGCGGCTGTGTCGGCAGATGCGCGAGCTGAATCGCGATGTCCGCATGCGGTTCATCGCACCGCTCGTCCATCAGCAGGTTCATCTGATTCAGGCACAGCTCGCGACGCGTGACGGAGATAAGCGCCGCCGGCTCCGCGAGCAAATCGACGATCGTCTGCAACTGCGTCTCGATGGAATCGGCGAGCGAGCCGAGCGCGGCAAGCGCGGCTTCGTTCTCCTCGAAGTCGCGCTGAAGCCGCGTGGAATCTCCCGCGAGATCCGTCGATGCGATCAGGCTGCTCATGCCCGCCCCGCGCCGGCCGAGTATCTGCATGCGCGCCGTCAGCAACGCGCGATGTTCCTGCAACGCATCCCGCCGCGCTTCGTTCTGCGCGACGCGCGACATCGCTTCGAGCACGAACTGCTCGACGATCCGCTGCTCCAGTTCCTGCCTGAGCGCTTCGTCCGTGCCGCAGCAAAAACGCATGCGCTTGTCGTCGAAGCCGACCGACGTGCGCGCGACATCCGAGCGCATCGCGCCGCCTTCGACCGCCGACACGAGCACGCGTCGCTCGACAAGCGTCGCGCCCAGCACGGCGAACGCGTGATCGGCGGCGATGTTGTCGTCGAACCAGCCGCGTACCTCGTTCGATTCGCCGATCACGCGCGTGACGTCGTCGGGCGTCGCGAACTTCGCGCGCAGATACGGATCGTCGGCCCATGCCGATGGCGTCGCGTCGCGCGGCGCGGGCAGCGCGCCGACCAGTTCCCGCGCATGATCGAGCGTTTTCCCGACGACGGGCGCGAGCCGCGTTTCATAGCGGTTCGCGAGACGCACCTGAGGCGCGATCCCGACGATACGGCCGAGCGCCTCCTTCACGTCCTCGCGCGAGCTTTCCTTGTCGCGCCCGAAAAGCCAGTTGAACATGCTGCCTATCCCATGATGTGCACGCCGCCATCGACGTAAAGCGTCTCGCCCGACAAGCGCCGCGCGAAAGGCGTCGCGAGAAACGCGCACGTGAAACCGACGTCCATGATGTCGACCAGCTCGCCGAGCGGCGCACGTTGCGCGGCTTCCGTGAGCAGAAGGTCGAAGTCCTTGAGCCCCGATGCCGCGCGCGTCTTGAGCGGCCCCGGCGATATCGCATGCACACGCACGCCCTGCGGACCGAGTTCATACGCGAGATAGCGCGCGCACGCTTCGAGCGCGGCCTTGACCGGGCCCATCACGTTGTAGTTGGGCACCACCTTGTTCGCGCCGTGATAGCTCATCGTGAACATCGTGCCGCCGTCCTTCATCAGCGGCGCCGCGAGCCGCGCCATGCGCACGAACGAGTGGCAGGAGATGTCCATCGCCTTCGCGAAGCCATCGGCCGAGCAGTTCAACAGGCCGCCTTGCAGATCGTCCTTCGGCGCCCATGCGATCGAATGCACGAGAATGTCGAGCGTGCCCCACTCGCTCGCGATGCGCTCGAACACCGCATCGAGCTCATCCTGGCTCGACGCGTTGAGCGGCATGAAGATCGGCGCGTCGAGGTCTTTGGCGAGCGGCTCGACATACGGGCGCGCTTTCTCGTCGGCGTACGTGATGGCGAGATCGGCGCCCAGTTCGCGGAACGCCTTCGCACAACCATAGGCGATCGAATGCTCGTTGGCGATGCCCGTGACGAGCGCCTTCGCGCCCTTCAGAACCGGTTGCGGTACGTTGAGCGTCATGCGGATGCTCCTTCGCGTTTGTCACCGATCAGCGCCAGCGCATGGCGCGCGATCATCAGTTCCTCGTTGGTCGGAATCACCCACGCGCTCACCTTGCTCGACGCCGTGCTGATGCGCGGGCCGCCGCTTCCGTTGGCTTTGGCATCCAGCTCGATGCCCCACCACGCGACCTGCTCGCACACACGCTGACGTATCTCTTTCGAATGCTCGCCGATGCCCGCCGTGAACACGATGGCATCGAGCCCTTGCAGCGCGGCGCTCATCGACCCGAGTTCGCGCGCGATGCGATACACATAGAGATCGATGGCGAAGCGCGCGCGTTCGTCGCTGCTCGCGAGCAACGCGCGCATGTCGCCCGATACGCCGGATACGCCGAGCAACCCCGACTTGCGATACAGCAGGTCTTCGATATCGCGCGCGTTCATGCCGAGTTCGTCGAGCAGATAGAGGATCACGCCCGGATCGAGGTTGCCGCAGCGCGTGCCCATCATGAGACCGTCGACGGCGGTGAAGCCCATCGTGCTCGCGACGCTCTTGCCCGCGTGCATCGCGCACAGGCTCGCGCCGTTGCCCAGATGCGCGACGACCGTGCGTCCGCGCGCGGCATCGGGCGCGATACCCGGCAGCGCACTCGCGATGTATTCATACGAGAGGCCATGAAAGCCATAACGACGCACGCCGTTCTTCGTGATCGATTCGGGCAGCGCGAACGCCTGCGCGAGCGGGTCTTGCGTCGCGTGAAAAGCCGTGTCGAAGCACGCGACTTGCGGCAGGTCCGGATTGCGCTCGGCGATGATGCGTATCGGCTTGAGATTGTGCGGCTGATGCAACGGTGCAAGCGGCGTGAGCTTGTCGAGTTCGTCGACGACTTCAGGAGTGGTCAGCACGGGCTTCGTGAAGCGCGCTCCGCCATGCACGACACGATGCCCCACGCCGATCAGATGATGCCCCGCGCCATGTCCGCGCAGAAACGCGCCGAGATGCGCGATCGCATCGGAATGCTCGAGCTTCACGCCTTCGCCCCACGAATGCTCGCCGATCTTCTCGCCCTTCGCATTGAGCGCGACGAAATGCGGCGAACTGAACAAGCCTTCGACTTGCCCGTGCGTGACGAGCTCGAGCTGTTCGTCTTCGATATCGAACGCGCTGTACTTGATGCTCGACGAACCCGCGTTCAGAACCAGAATGACATCGGCCATGTGTTCACCCTATCACTTGCGCTTCTTCGCGGCGCTTCGACGCCACGAGCACTGCAATCGCGCAAGAAGCGAGCCGCGAATGCAGCGAATCGGCGCGGCTCGTCAGAATGATCGGCACGCGCGCGCCGAGCACGATGCCCGCCGCATCCGCATTCGCGAGAAAGGACAGACTCTTCGCGAGCATGTTGCCCGCTTCGAGATCCGGCACGATCAGCACGTTCGCGCGTCCCGCGACGGGCGAATCGATCTTCTTCGTCTTCGCCGCCTGGAGATCGATCGCGTTGTCGAGCGCAAGCGGACCATCGACGAGCGCACCCGTGATCTGATGACGGTCCACCATCTTGCAGAGCGCGGCCGCTTCCAGCGTGGACGGTACTTTCGGGTTCACCGTTTCCATCGCCGAGAGAATCGCGACGCGCACCTGTTCGAAACGCAGCGCGTGACCGAGGTCGATCGCGTTTTGCAGGATGTCGACTTTATCGGCGAGCGTCGGCGCGATGTTGATCGCGGCGTCGCTGATGATGAGCACGTTCTCGTGATTCGGCACGTTCATGATGAAGCAATGCGATACGCGCCGTTGCGTGCGCAGGCCGCCTTCACGCTTCACGACCGCGGCCATCACTTCGTCGGTATGCAGGCTGCCTTTCATCAGCGCCTCGGCTTTCGCTTCGCGCACGAGTTCCACCGCCGCTTCCGCGGCCGCGTGGCTATGCGGCACATCGATCACCGGAAAGCCCGCGATGTTGAGCTCGCACTCCTCCGCGACTTCGCGAATGCGCTCGCGCGGTCCGACAAGCAGCGGCGAGATCAGGCCCATCTCGTGCGCCTTCACCGCGCCTTCGAGCGATGTCTGGTCGCAAGGATGCACGACGGCCACCGCGAGCGGCGGCAACTCGCGGCAAACCGCGATGAGCCGTTCGTACTTTTCGTTCCGGTTATCCATATCGCCTCCGGTGTGAACCTGAACTGAGCCGCCGGCGCCTCAATGCGCGGGCGCGGAACGTCTTGCCGTGCGCGCCGCCTTCACAGGCAACGCTGCGCGGATGCGCGCGAGCATCTCCTGCTGCACGGGCGTCGGCTCGAAGCCTTGCATGCGGCTATCGGCGTGCAGCTTGTCGATGAGCGTGAGCAGCTTCTTGCGATCGTCGCTGTTTTCGAGCAGATCGGGCAACGCCGCCAGCGCTTCCTCCGGCTCGTAGCGCACGATGATCTCCTGCTCGCCGCGAATGCGCCGCCATTCGTCGCGCGGCATTTGCGGAAAATACTCCGCGTAATCCGCCGCGAGTTCCTGACGCAGCATCATGCGCGCGAGCGGCAACGGCTCGTCGTGACGCATCAACAGACACGCGACGCGCGCAACGGCTTCCGCATAACCGCCATGAGTGACGGACGCGAGCGCTTCCTGAACGAAAGGCAGATCGCGCGGATCGGTCGGATGGTCGTGCGCCTCATGTTCTTGTGCGCGACGCGCCGGCAGCATGTTGCCGTAGACGGAGAAGAACATCGCTTCCGTGGCTGCATCGCGCATCGCGCGATAGAAGTCGAGGCTCGCGCTGATCATGTCGGAGCCGCAATGCTCCGCTCGGCGCAACACGTCGCGTTCGGTGCCGGGTTTGCGCGCGGCTTTCACTGCATCCGCCGCCGGGCCGAGCCATGCGAGCCACGGATTGAGATCGGAGAACATCCAGCGTTGCGCGCGCAAGGGATGAAACGCGCGCAGCATCTTCGCGGTCTCGTCGTTGGCCATCGCCTGCACGAACGGCTGCGCGAACAGTTCATACGCGCGCTGATTGAAATCCGATACCTGTTTCACCGCTTCGAATGGCCGCTCGTCCAGACGCTCGAAGCGGTTGAAGCGCGCGGTCACGTCTTCGAGACGGCGCTCGTGGAAGTTCACGTCGTATTCGGTCTTGCCGTTCTCGCCCGTGCGCTCGGTGATCTCCATTCCGTAAAGCCCCGGCGGAAACGATTCGATCGCTTCCAGCACCGATGCGATCTGCGTGTATTCCTTCTTCGCGACTTTGCCGCTCACGAAGATGCCGAGATGCCCGATGCTCTTGTGCATCAGACCGACGATCACCTGGCCGCGCGCCTTGATTTCGTCGGTGCTGCCGTAGATATCCGCGACCCAGTTGAAGGCCTGTTGCGGCGGCGTGATGTTGTCGCCCATCGACGCGAAGAGAATGATCGGCGACTTGATCGCGCGCAGATCGAACGACGCGCCCGACACGCCGCGCGTTTCGCCCGACCACAGCGTGTTGCCGACGAAAAGATTGCGCGTGATCCATTCGATCTCTTCGCGGTTCATCAGGTAATAGCCGCCCCACCAGCGTTCGAAATCGAGAAAGCGCGGCGGTTCGGTGTCGATCTTGTCGAACAGCGTGTAGTACTTGTCCCAGAAGCTGTTCGCGGGATTGAGGTTCTCGAAGTTCTCGACGAGATACGCGCCGTCGAACTTGCCGTTGCCGAGATCCGCCGTCAGCGACGCGAGCCACGTGCCGCCCAGCATGCCGCCCGAATAGCGCATCGGGTTGTCGCCCTCGCCTTCGCTCCACGCGCCGCTCCAGTACGACATCGGCGCGCCGTTGATGACGAGCGGACCGGTGTCGTCGGGCTGCGAGCTGGCGAGCATCATCGCGGCCCAGCCGCCCTGACAATTGCCGACGATCGCGGGCTTCGGGCTCTCGGGATGCAGCTCGCGCACGTGCTTCACGAACTGCTGCTCGGCCGCGCAGACATCGAGCAGCGTCTGGCCGGGCTGCGGGTCGCGGAAGAACGTGACGAAGTACACCGGATGCCCCGCGCGCAACGCGACGCCCACTTGCGAATCGTCCTTGAATCCGCCGATGCCGGGACCATGTCCCGCACGCGGATCGATGATGAGATAGGGCCGCTTCAACGGATCGATCATCACGCCTTCGGGCGGGACGATACGCAACAGCGCATAGTTCACCGGGCGCGCAAAGGTGCGTCCATCGACCAGCATTTCATGCGCGAAATGCAGCACCGGTTCGAGACCACGCTTCGTCTGCTCGATGAAATTGTTGCCGCGCTGGCGCAGCGTGTCCCAGAAGAGAATCGAGCGCTGCATGAGATCGACCGCGTACGCGTAGCCGTCGAACTGGCCCGTTGCATGCGCGGCCGCATCGCCGGAATGATCCGTGTCGCCGTTGCTGAAAAGACGCGTGCCCGCATCGCGTGCGCGCTCGCTGAATTCCCGCTGCGCGAGCTCCGCGCGCTTCTGAAACACGCGTGTGACCTTGTCCGCGATTTTCTGGCTGCGCGCCAGTTGATCCGCATACGTCATGGCATGACCTCCGCGATGGGAACGTGCAAGGAATACCGCCAGAAGCAGATGTATCGGCCGGTGAGACGATCGCATGCGCCGATGAATTGAATACCATCTTCAGAATTTAAGCGCAATGTGCGACAAGCAAGTGGCAGGACGCCCCAATCAACGATGCGCGGCATCGTCGCCATTGCGCGAAACGATCTCTTCATACTTCATCAGGACATGTTCGAGGTTATAGAACATGCGTGTTTCGCCGAGCACGTCCCCGAGCGGCGAACGCCGCACCGCCGCGAGCACGCCCGGATTCAGACCCGCGAGCCACAACGTGGTTCCGCCCGCGGCGAGGCGCGCTTCGGCTTCGATCATCATCTTGAGCGCGGTGTATTCGAGATCGAAAACGCGGCTCAGATCGAGCACGACGATCTTCGCATCGGAATCGCGCACGAGCGGCCGGATTTTTTCGGCGACACGTTGCGCATTCGCGAAGAAGATCCGGCCTTCGGGACGCAGCAATAACAAGCCGGGAAACGCTTCATCGTCGGGATGACGCGACGAAGCACGCCGGAAGACGTTCGTGCCCGGTATCCGCTTCAAAGCGTACACGGGCGGATTCGACACCTGATGCGCGAGCGCAAAGAGCGACACGACGATCGCGACGACGATGCCCTCCAGCGTGCCCAGCAGCACGACGCCCGCGCACGCGGTCAGCGCCCAGAAAAACTCGGTGCGGCGAATCTTCAGGATCGCGCGGAATTCGGCGGGACTGAACAGCCCGATGGAATAGAACACGACGACGGCGGCGAGCGTCGCGTGCGGCATCATCGCCATGAGGGGCGCGAACAGCAGCATGACCGCCAGCGCGACGAGGGCCGTCACGAGTCCCGCAAGCTGCGTGCGCGCGCCCGCCTGCCGGTTGACGGCCGTCTGGCTCGTTCCGCCCCCCGATACCATCGCGCCGAACAACGCGCCGCCCGCGTTCGCGAGGCCGGTCGCGAGCAGTTCGCGATTCGCATCGGGCGCGGGCTCGTCGTTGCGCGCGAATGCACGCGCGGCCGCGATGCTTTCGGTGAAGCTCATCAACGCGATGCCCATCGCGTCAGGCCAGAGTTTCAACGCGAGCGCGAAATCCGGCTTTGTCCACGACGGCAATCCCGCCGGCACCGCGCCGACCGTTTCCACGCCGTGCGCGCGCAGATTGAACGCTGCCACCGCGGCGATCGCCGCAGCCACGACGAGCAACGGCGCCGGCGCGCGCGGCGTGAAGCGTTCGAACGCGACGAGCGCGGCGAGCGTCAACACGGCGAGCGCGAGCGTGCTGGACGACAGATGCGGCAAACCCGCGACAAACGCACCGACATTGTGAAAGAACGATCCTTTCGGATAGTGCAGGCCGAACAGCTTCGGCAACTGGTCCACGACAATGACGATCGCCACGCCCGCCTTGAAACCGACGAGCACCGGCTCGGAAATGAAGTTCGCGACGAAGCCGAGGCGCAGGATCGCCGCCGCGACCAGCATGATGCCGACGAGCATCGTGAGCGTCGCGTTGGCGACGGCGAGCGCCTGCGGATCGCCGTTCGCGACGGTCACGCCGAGCGCGTTCGCGGCGAGAATCGCGAGCGTGGTCGTCGTGCTGACGGAGAGCGCGCGTGACGAGCCGATGAACGCGTAGACGATCATCGGCAGGCACGCCGTATAGAGGCCGACCTGGACCGGCAGACCCGCGATGGTCGCGTACGCGAGCGCCTTCGGTATGACGACGGCGGCGGCCGTCAGTCCCGCGACGACATCGGCGCGCGCCCACTGCTTCTCGTAATGCAGCAGCCATTCGGGAGCGATGGACGCGCGATTCGACATGGCGATGCCGTGCGCGGACAGTTGCGCTCAGAAGCGCTCGGGCACGTAGCGCAGCGGCCGCTCGCTCTCGCGATACCCTTCCGGCTTCTGGCGCTTGGGCAGCTTCACCTTCTCTCTCGGCACGGCCTTGTACGGGATATTCGCGAGCAGATGGCTGATGAGATTCAGGCGCGCGCGGCGCTTGTCGTCGGAACGCACGACATACCACGGCGCGTTGTCCGTGTCGGTCGCCTCGAACATGTCGTCGCGGGCGCGCGAGTAGTCGTACCAGCGGCTGTACGAACGCAGATCCATCGGCGAAAGCTTCCATATCTTGCGTTCGTCGTGGATGCGCTCTTCGAGACGCCGCGTCTGCTCCTGCTGACCGACTTCGAGCCAGTATTTGAGCAGGATCACGCCCGAATCGATGATCGCACGCTCCACGAGCGGCACGCCTTTCAGGAAGGTTTTCGCCTGTTCCTCGGTGCAGAAGCCCATCACGCGCTCGACGCCCGCGCGGTTGTACCAGCTTCGGTCGAAGAGCATGATCTCGCCGGCGGCGGGAAGATGCGGCAAATAGCGCTGCACGTACATCTGCGTTTTCTCGCGCTCGGTCGGCGCGGGCAGCGCGACCACGCGAAAGATGCGCGGACTCACCCGCTCGGTGATTGCCTTGATCGTGCCGCCCTTGCCGGCGCCGTCGCGTCCCTCGAACAGGATGCAGACTTTGGCGCCCGTGTAGACGGCCCATTCCTGCAGTTTCACGAGTTCGACATGCAGGCGCGCCAGCTCCTTCTCGTACTGCTTGCGGCTCAGGCGCTCATTGACGCTCGCGCCTTCGCGCGCGCTTCTCGGTTCGCTGACAGCCTTCTCTTCTTTCATCGCGGTCTCCCCATGTTGTTCGATGCAACCCGCGCCGACACGTCGAAAGCGCCGAACGGCGCCGTCATTCTTCGCTGCGCTCGGGCATGACCTGCACGACGAGCGTGCGGTCCTTCCAGAACATGTTGTGGATGCGCGGCTGAAACGTGCGCAGCACGTGCGGCTCGATCGAATCGAAGGTGACGACCGCGGCCGGATGCTCGCCGGTGCCTGTCACGCGCTGGATCGAATCGTAGGGTGGAAAGCCGTAGCGGCAGAGAAAATCCCTGATTTCGTCGTCGGTGGTGGACTCTTCCACATTGCCTATCCAGAGATCGCCCATTGCAATTTTCTCCGATGAGTTCTGCGACGTTTCTTCGACTAATACACCAATGGAAGGCTCAGGTCGACCCGTCGCGTTTTCCCGATTTGCGTTGCGCGAGCGGATTCAATGCGACGACGAAAATCACGATGCCAATGCCGAGCGCCCACATGCCGTAGCGGAATTCGGGCTTGAAGTCGTACAGGAGACCGTGGATCGTGAAGTAAAGCCCGGCGAGCCAGATGAACACGCCAATCGAGGCAACCACCATGCGCGGCTCGTTCAGTCTCATCGAAGTCTCCGGATGCATTGCGCGAGATAGCTTCAGTTTAGGAAATCCCGAAGCGCCTTGTGAACACACTCGCACGCAACGCGCTTGGCGAGCGTCCAACGTTAAGCTACATTTTCTGCGTATGACCGTGGGATCGGACAACGGCTCCGCAATGCGATAACCAGCAGCGGAGCAGCCGAATGCAACGTACGACCATTCAGCCGTTCAACGTTCTGGCGCTGCGCACATGCGAAAGCCGATCCTTTCTTCGAGCCGTCTGCGGGTCCGTTTGCGGGTTCTTGCGATGCTCGTCACGCTGGCCGCCGCGCCCGCTGCCGCGCTGGCGCAGGCGTCGCCCGATCGCGCGGTCGTCGGCGCGAACGTGAAGAACTACGCGAACGCCGTGCTCGCGATCATGTCCTACACCGCCGTTCCCGACGTCACGACGAGCTCGCTTTCCATCAACAGCGGCACGAGCGGCAATCCGGGCTTCGGCCAGACGCAGCTCGGCGGCGGTTTCACCATCAGCAGATCGTTTCCGCTCTATCTGGAAGGCACGATTGCATACAGCCGCTACGATCCCACGTTCATCGCGACCGACGGCAACCAGGAGCGTCCCGTGCCCGCGAAATGGAACACGGCCAGCACGACGATCGGCATCGGCTGGGACTTTCCGATCACGGACGAATTGCGTTTGCGGCCGATACTCAACGGCATGATCGGCCGCGTGGCGAGCGATTTGCGCGTCGCGCAGACGGTGTTCAATCACGTCGCGAACACGAACCTCGAGTTCCTCCAGGACGGCGCGCTCAATGCATACGGTGTCGGCGGCTCGCTGATGCTCGATCTGGAACATTATCGCGAGCACTACGAAGTCGATGTCGAACTCCGTGCAACCGATATCTATTTACGCAGCTTCGGCAGTTCGTCCGATGCCGTGCAGGGTTCGGCCGCCGCGCAGCAGTTCAGCCTGTGGGCGCGCTGGCGTGCGCCCACAGGCCTCTCCGCGCTCGACAGGCCCGTTCGCTACGTGCTGGAAACCGCGTACTCGCATTACTTCGGCGACAGCGCGGGCGTGCTCGGCTTCAACGATCTGACATCGCTGGGCGTGGGGCTCGAACTGGACAGCAGCCGGTATCCCGTCGTGATCACACGCACGCGCGCGATGGTGCGCTACGTGTTCGGCCACAACGTGCACGGTGTCTCGTTCGGCTTCGCGGTCAGCTTCTAGCGCTCGACGTCACTGCTTTTTAATTTGCCACGGGCCGTCGCCTTTCTTGCAGGCGGTCGGCGTCCAGGTCTGCGTCTGTCCCTTCGCGATCGCCGTGAGCGTGACCTTGCGGCACGTGCCGCTACCGCTCTTTTCGGTGTCGCGCGGCGTCACGGTGCCTTCGATGTGCACCGGATTTCCGGTGCCTTCGTTGCTCCATCGCACGGATTCGCCATCCTGCTTCGTGTCGAGCGCGTTTTGCGCGGCGCGATTGAGCGCCTGCCGATCAGGCGGCTTCATGTAGCTGATGGGCGTGTCGTTGAGAAAGTTCAGGTTCGCGGCATGCACGCACGCGCCCGACAGCGCGAGCGCGCCGAGCACCCCCCATGCGATTGCGCCCGCTTTTGCGCGCATGATCGTCTCCGTTCAAAGCACGTTGCGCTGGCTCGGATCGTATCTCGGGTCCGGCTGCTTTTGCGTCTGCCTGAGCACGCCCTGCGCATCGAAATAGAAATGGAACAGCATGTGATCGATGTTGTTCTCCATGTATCGATACGTCCACACCTCGCGATCCATGCGCTTGAAGTACGCGGTCTCGAACGGACGGCCGAATGCGACCATCACGTCGTTGCGCGTCCACTTGTTGACCTCGGCTTTATAGAACTCGTTTTCCTGAAGCACTTGCCGAACACTGACCGTGTTGCCCGACGCATCGAGATCGACGGCGGTCGTCGTCGAACCCATCGGCTGCGTGGGCCACATCAGGCGCTTGCCGCCGTTGGGCAAGTCGTAGGTCTCCTTCGGCGGCCCGAGCTTCGCGACGATCGCCTGCTGATCCATGCCCGGCTGCACGCGCTGTTCCGGCTGCGCGCAACCGGCGAGCACGAACGCGGCGACGCACGCGCCGTGCGTCAACGCGAATGCGATGCGTTTTTTCATTGGTCTCTCCCGCGTTTCTCCACGCTTCGCGTGGCGCTTATTTCGTCATGGCGGGTTCCACGGATATGGCGAACGCTTCCGTATAGACCGCTTTCACCTGATCGCCCTTTTTCACGCGCTTCAGGCGTTCGGGGTCCTGCACATGAAGGTCGACCGTCTCGCCACGCGGCCCGCGCAAGGTGACGATTTTTTTGTGAGGATCGACCGCGATCACATCGGCGATGATCGTCACTTCGCGGCCCATCTCGCCACCCGGCTTCGCACCGGCCGGCGCGCGCTCCGACGTGTCGCTCTCGGAGCGTGACGGCTGCGTCTTCTTGTCGAGCAGACTCAGCGTCAGCGATTCTCGATACTGCGCGTTGACGACATCGCCGATGGCGAGCTGATCGAAGTTGCGTGCTTCGTTCGTGACTTCCAGTTCCATCACCTTACCCGCGCGCGTTTTCAGCGTCACGGTGCGGGTCGCCGGATCGATGCCGACGATCGTCGCCGTCACCTTCGCGACGCCCTGCACCGTGGCGCCGTCCGGATTGCGCACGATGCTCACGTCGGTTTCGGGATCGGCTGAATAGGCGCTCGCGGATATCGCAAGGCACGACAAGACAACGAGGCTGACGCGTTTCATGTTCGCGCTCCTTTTTTATCGATATCGCAACCGCGTTACTGGATCGTGTAACCGCGTCCCTGCATGCAGGCCGACCACGCGCGATAGTACGTCTGCATTGCGCCCTGGCTCTGCGCCTGCGCGTTGGCTTCCTGCGTGCGCTTGTTCTGCCGCGCGCGCATGCCGCCCGCCATCGTGCCCGTCGCCGCGCCGATGGCCGCGCCCTTGCCCGCATCGCCCGCAATCGCGCCGATCACCGCGCCGCCCGCCGCACCGCGCGCCGCGCCGCCCACGCGCTCGCCGCCGCCGACGGCCGGTCCGCCTTGCGGTGGCGGCGCCGCCGACGCGGTGGCCGGGTCGATGCCCGTATTGCTCTTCGCCCAGCTATAGCACGCGCCGTCGTCGCTTTGCTGTTTCTGCGCGCTTTGTCCTTTGGCCGGATAAGCGATGGGTTTGCTCTGCGCGATGGCATCGAGCGCGATCACGGCGATCGCGATGGCGCAGCCCGCACGCAATCTCTTTGCATTCATGGCGACTCCTTGCCTGAGTTCAGGCGATTCGATGAGATCCGCGCGCGTTCTGCTTCACGGCTCCTGCACACGGGTCCAGGATGCGTCGGGATCGAATTCCGTCAGCGGCGGTGCGGACGCACCACGGTTCTTTTGATACACGACACCGTTGTTATTGACAATGAAAGTCATCACACCGCTCGCGCCGTATTGCGCGGGATACGCTGCCATCGCGAAGCCTGCCAGCATGCGCCCGTGGATGATATAGCTGAAAGCACCACCCGCCGCATGCTTTCCCTGCTTCGTGAGGATGCGAAAGTAATATCCGTGATAAGCGTCGCCTGGGTTTCGATCCTTGAAATAATTCGCGCTCGCGGCGATCAGCGGGCCGAAGGGACTCAGCTCTTCGCCTTTGGATTCGTCGGCGGGCCAGTAGAGTCCGTCGCGCATTCCCGGCGAGCTGCCGAGCTTGCGCGCGTATTGCAGCACGCCGTCGCCCATGCGGTCCTGCGTCGCGTACTCGCGCTGCGCATCGAGATAGGCGCGCAGCACCTTGATCGCCTCGCGCTCGTTCGCGCCGATGCGCCGGTCCAGCACTTCCCGCTCGCCCTCTTCGGTTGCGAAGCGCCATACGCCGTGTTCGCGCACGAGGGGAATCGGCATCGGCCACGCTTCATCGCCGATGCGCAGAATGCGGCGATCCGCCGACGTCTCTTCCAGCATGTGAAATGCTTCGAATTCCGCGAGCGCATTGGCGCGCAGTTCGCGATTCTCGGCTTCGTCGGGCGTGACGACGAGCCGCTTGTGCGCGCTGCCGAAGATCGCGATCAGCGCGGCGTCGTCGTTCGATTTCAGCGCCTGCTCCAGCGCGCTCACGGCTTCGTCGGGCGTCGCGAACGTCTGCTGCTGTTCCGCCGATGCGACACCTAACGGTGCGAGCAGCATCGCGATGGTTGCAAGCGCTATCAACAAGCGAGTCGGGATGTTCATGTCGCGGCTCCTATCGACGTCCACCGCCACGGCCGCCGCCGCCGCCGAATCCGCGGCCGCCTCCGCCGGAGAAGCCTCCGCCGCCCTGGAAGTTGCGGCCGCCGTGTCCGCCCGACATCGACTGACGGCTCGCCGCTCCGCGCGCGCTGTCCGCCCGCGCGCCCTGCGCGGAGCCGTAGCCGCTGAAGGCATCGCCGCCGCGTCCCTGGAAATTGCCGGTGTTCTGCGCGCGCGGCGTATTCTGCCCGGCCGACCGCGTGCGCGCGCCTGCGCCGGCACCGCCCGCGCCCGCCCGCGATGGCGCATCGCCGACGCGTTGCGTCGACGCCCGCGCGCCCGTGCCCGACACTTGCCCCGGCTTTTTCTCCGATCGCCACGTGCTCGATTGCGAGCCTGTCGTGCCGCGATTCGCCGCGCGATTGCTCAACTCGTTCTTCACCTCGGCGCGATTGACGTTGCCCTCGCGATTGATGTTGATCGTGTTGTTGCCGCCGTTGTAGTTCGTCTCGTAGTGCCCGCCGTGCCACGCGGCGGTGATCGCCGCGCCCCAGATGAGCCCTGTCGCGAACGCCGCGCCGGGCGCATACGGATAGTAGTAAACGGGATAAGGCGCGGGCGCATAGGTATAGACAGGCACCGGACTGCTCACCACGACCGTCGACGGGTTGTATTGCGGCACGTAGATGACTTCCGGATTCGACGGCACGATCTTGATGACTTCCTTCTCCACGACGACCGTCTGCTTGTCGTCGGTCTTGAGATTGCCCACTGATTGCGTCTGCCGGCGAAAGCGCTGCACCGCCTGCAACACCGCGCTCTGATCCGCGACGACCGCTTCACCGAGCGCGACGGTCCAGTCGAGATCGGCGCTCATCTTCTTGACGACTTCCGGGTAATTGAGAAGCGCTTTCACGGGGTCTTGCCACGCTTCGTTCACGGGCAGATTCTTATCCGCCTTTCTGCGTTCGAGAAATCGGTCGGCCTGCACGATCTCGATCGGATAGGTCGATGCCGGCAGAATAATGGCGATGAGGTCGTCGGGATATAACGCTATCGGGCCGACGAGTTTGTCGAGATCGGCCGGATTCATCGACACGTTCGCAACGCCGCTTGCCGCCGGCGCCTGAGCGAAAGCATTCGCACCGCAAGCGAGCGCGGACACGACAAGGAGCAGGCTTATGAATTTACGCATCGTCTCGTACCTGCATCGGGCCGCGAGGCGGCCGATACCGCGCCGCGATAGCCGGCTAGACAGACCACTTCAGAATCAGGAATCGAATGCCGGCTTTAGCCCGATGCGCGCAGGACTCGAAGCCGCGCGATAGAGATTGTCATTCGAAGATATGCGAACCCTTTAGCGATTTCAAGAATCCCGGCATAGGTGTTTATTCGCTGATTTATCGAGCGATTTAGGCTCTTACTTACCCGCCCAAAGCGATGATCGCCATCGTCAGGATGACGCCTAGCGCCGTCATCGAAAGACCTGCTTTCCAGCCGCTCCAGCCCGCATAACCGCCCAATGCGAAGCCGCAGCAGAAGAGCATCGCGAGCGTCAGTACGCGCGAGATGAGCAATGCTGTCGGCACATGTTTGACGAGGACAAAAGGCGCGGCGACAGGAAACGTCGACAACACGATGATGATGAAAATGCCCAGCGCCGCGAGAAAGTCGTCGCGCACGAAGCGCGCGTGCTCGGGCAGCCTGTCGCTCGCGGCGACGCGCTTGCGTATGGATTCGAGATCGGCGTCGGAGATGAAGGGATCGAGCGTCGAGGAGACTCGTTCGCGCAATGCGCGCACGCCCGCCGCCGCGTCGCGCTCGCGTTGAATGGCGAGCGCGAGCGCATGTCTGCGGCCACGATCCGCGATGGTGCGCACGAGATACATGACGGCATCCGCGAGGCCCCAGGCGAGATTGCAGCCGAGCGCCGTATAGAGCATCTTGTGCCCCGCCGCGTCGCCGCCCGTCGCCGCCGATACCGTGCCGACGAAGGTCAGCGCCATGAAGAGGCCAAAGCACATCTCCGACACGCGATCGACGGTATCGAGCACCGGCTCGCGCGCGCGCTTTCCTGACGCAGTCTCGTCGTGCATGAGCGCGCGCTTAGGCGACCTTCACCTCGTTTTCCAACGGCTGATTCTTCTCGAACGCCGTGATGCTCTGAAGCGTGGTCTCGCAGATCGTCGTCAATGCTTCGCGCGTCAGATACGCCTGATGCCCTGTCACGATCACATTGGGAAACGAGACGAGCCGCTGGAAGATATCGTCGGTGATGATTTCGCTGGAGAGATCGCGGAAGAAGAGATCGGCCTCCTGCTCATAGACGTCGATGGCAAGGCCGCCGAGCTGGCCGGTCTTCAGCGCTTCAATCACGGCTTCCGTGTCGATCAGGCCGCCGCGGCTCGTATTGACGAGCAACGCGCCGGGCTTTGCGCGCTTGAGCGTCTCGGAGTTGATGATGTGATACGTCTGCGGCGTCAGCGGACAGAACAGCGCGACGATATCCGCGCGTTCGCCGATCTCGCCCGCGGCGGTCGCATACTTCAGTCCCAGCGCTTCGAACTGCTTCGACGGATACGGATCGTAGCCGAATACATGACAGCCGAAGCCCTGCATGATCTTCGCGAACACGCAGCCGATCTTGCCCGTTCCCACGACCGCGACCGTCTTGCCATACAGATCGAAACCGATGAGTCCGTCGAGCGAGAAGTTCGAATCGCGCGTGCGGTTGTAGGCGCGATGCACCTTGCGATTGATCGCGAGCAGCAGCGCCACCGCGTGCTCCGCCACCGAGTTCGGCGAATAATTGACGACGCGCACGACCTTGATGCCGAGCTTCGCGGCGGCGGCGAGATCGACATTGTTGAAGCCCGTGCAGCGCAGCGCGACGAGCCGCGTGCCGCCCTTGTGCAGCGCTTCGAGCACTTCGGCGTCCGCCTTGTCATTGACAAAGATGCAGACCGCGCCGTAGCCCGCGGCGAGTTCGACCGTGTCCATGTCGAGCGACATGTCGTGATACCTGAGCTTGTGATTTTCCGCCTTGTTGGCCTCGTCGAGATACTGGCGCTCGTAAGGCGTCGAGCTGTAGATCGCCACTTCCATGATGAGCTCCTTGTAACTGTGATGGCATCGTGGGGCAAAGCCTAACCCGCAGCAAGCGATATGGCGATCTGCACGAATAACACCTTGACGATGGTCATCGACGGAAAAATCATCGCGTACATGATGTCGGGCTGATCCGTCGGCGCGATGCGATTGGCGAACGCGAGAATCGCCGGGTTGCCGGTCGCGCCGCAGATCACGCCGATCGACGTATCGAAGGGCAGCTTGAAAATCCACAGGCAGAACACCGCCGTGACGGCCACGAGCACGAGCAGCGTGATCACGCCGTAGATGAGCAGAATCGGCCCGGCGCTGCCCACCGTCGCGACGAACTTCGGCCCGCATGAAATGCCCACTTGCGCGAGGAAAATCGTCAGGCCGAGATTGCGCAGCACGAGATTCGCCGAGAGCGGCATCACCCAGACGAATGGCCCGTTGCGCCGCGCCTTGCCCAGACACAGCGCGACCAGCAGCAGCGCCGCGAGGCCGAGACTGAACGCGCCGAGGCCCGGCATCGGCAATGGAATCGCGCCGACGAGCAAGCCGACCGCCGCACCGATGCCGAGGCAGATGAAGCTCAAATCCGCCGTGCCCTTGATCGAGTCGCCGAAGAACGCGCGCATGGTCGTCTGATGCGCGCGATTCACGAGCAGACCGACGCGATCGCCCGCTTCGAGGATGAGATCGGGCGTCGAGACCATGTCCGCGTCGCCGCGCCGCACGTGGGCGATCGCGCAGTTCACGCCATCGGGAAAACGCAGGTCGCCGAGCGCCATGCCGACGACCGAACGATTCGACGCGAACACGCGTATGTAGTCGAGGTCTTCGCGATGGCTCGCGATGCGTCCCGGCTGCAGCTCGCCGCATAGCGCAGTGGTTTCGTCGAGCAGACGCCGCTCGGTGGCGGTGGCGAGCAGCACGTCATCGGCGCGCAGCGTGAAGTCGGCCGTCGGCAACTGATTGTGATGCGCGCGCCGCACCGCCGCGATCACGACGCCCGAAGGAATGCGGCTCGACAGCTCGGATAGTTTCAGCCCGAAGAAGCTCGCGTTTCTCAGCGCGATTTCCGCCGTCTGGAGCAGCTTCGCGGGCGGCTTTTGAATCTTTACCTTCAGCGCAACGTTCAGCATGTAGATGAACAGGATCGGACCGGCCACGCCGAACGGATACGAAATGCTGTAGGCCACGGCGGCATCGTTGTTTTTCATCGATGCAATCGCGACCTGAAGGCTCGCCGTGCTCGTGCCGCTGCCCGCGAACATGCCGAGCGCATCGGCGAGCTTGATGCCGAAGTGAATGAAGCCGCACGACACGAGACCCGAGACGATCACGCCGACGCACGCCGCGATGTTCGCCTTCACGCCCTCGCGGCTCGTCAGTCCGTGAAAGAACTGCGCGCCGTATTGAATGCCGATGCCATACAGAAACAGCAGCAGCCCGAGCGTGCCGAGCAACGGCGGCGGTGCGGACTTCGGCGCGAACGCACCGATCGCGAGCCCGACGAACAGCACCGCGCCGGAGCCGAGCGCCACGCCCTTGATGTTGATCTCGCCGATCAGATATCCCAGCGCGATGGTCAGAAAGAGCGCGAACAGCGACTGATTCTCGAGGAAGGTCCTGACTGCATCCATGCCGCCTCCTTTGGGTGGACAGAGCAACTCCGCAGTACACGAACATTAAAGGCGGTTTGCGCCGCGCCGTCCAGAACCACCGTGCGCATTCACCGCGATTCGAGCACGACGACGCTGCGCGCCTCGACATGGCACGCACCGCGCTCGATCGCTGCTGTTTCGATATCGGGAACAATGTCGTTCGGCGATTCATCGGATGTATCGACGATGCGCCGCCAGTTTCGATGCTCGAAAAAGGGAAGCTCGACGTCACGCGCGTTGTCGCTCATATTGAGGACGATGTGCAGGAACGGCGCGTCCGCCGCGTGTCCCGCGAGCGTGAACGCGACGAGGCGCGCGCCGGGATCGTGCCACGCGGGCGCATGGAGTCGTTCGCCGTGCCATGCGACATCCGGATGCGTTTGCCCGTTCCCGGGCCGCCCCGTCAGAAAGCGCCGCCGGCGCAGGCTCGCATGGCGCTTGCGCAGCGCGATCATCTCGCGCACGAAGCGCAGCATGGCGAGCGCGTCGCCGGAAGGACGCCAGTCCATCCACGAAAGCGCGTCGTCCTGGCAGAACGCGTTATTGTTGCCGCGCTGGCTGCGCAGGATTTCATCGCCGGCGAGCAGCATCGGCACGCCCTGGCTCAGCAGCAGAATGGCGATGCAGTTGCGCGCCTGCCGAAGACGCATTCCGATGATCGCGGGATCATCCGTCTCGCCTTCCGCGCCGCAGTTCCACGAGAGGTTGTCGTTGCTGCCGTCGCGATTGTCCTCGCCGTTCGCCTCGTTGTGCTTTGCGTGATAGCTGACGAGATCGTTCAGCGTGAAGCCGTCGTGACACGTCACGAAGTTGATGCTGTTCGCGGGCAGCCGGCCGTCGTCCTGATAGATATCCGCGCTGCCCGCGATGCACGTGGCCACTTCGCCGATGAGTCCCGGATCGCCGCGCACGAAGCGGCGGATCGCATCGCGGTAACGTCCGTTCCACTCGGCCCACGCCATGCCCGGAAACGCGCCAACATGATAGAGGCCGCCCGCATCCCAGGCCTCGGCGATCAACGGCACGCGCGCAAGTATCGGCGATGCCTCCATCGCCCAGGGCAAGGGCGGCGTGCGCAGCAGCTCGCCGTTTTCGCCACGCGCGAAGACGCTCGCGAGATCGAAGCGAAAGCCGTCGACGCCGAGATCGCGCACCCAGTACTCGAGACACCGCAGGATGAACGCCGACACCAGCGGATGATTGCAATTGACCGTGTTGCCGCAGCCCGTGTAGTCGCGGTAATGCCGGGCATCGTTCACATCGATCTGATAGAAGGCGTCGTTGGCGAAGATCTTGAAGTGGATGACGGGTCCGTCCTTGCCCGCCTCCGATGTGTGATTGAACACGACGTCGAGCAGCACGCGAATGCCCGCATCGTGCAATGCGTCGACGAAATCGCGGAACTCCTGAGGCGCACGCGCGGGCTCCACGCAATAGCGCGGATGCGGGCTGTAAAAGCTATGCGTGCTGTAGCCCCAGTAGTTGCGCAGCCCGCGCTCGGCGGCGCTGGCGGGAATGTCCTGTTCGTCGAAGGCCATCACGGGCAAGAGTTCGACGTGCGTGATGCCAAGTGCCTTCAAATAAGGGATTTTCTCGATGAGACCCGCGAACGTGCCCGGATGACGCACGCCGCTCGACGCATGCCGCGTGAATCCGCCCACGTGCAGTTCGTAGATGATGGCGTCGTCGAGCGTGCGCACGGCGATGTCGTCGACGGGCCGTTCGAGCGGCTCCGTGACGATGCCCCGAAGCGACGCATATTCCGTGACGCGCGCATCCGCGGACTGCCGGCGATCGTAGAAGCGGTCGCTCACCGCGCGGGCCTGCGGATCGAGCAGTTCCTTGCGGCTCGCGGCTTCGTCGTCCATCTGCGGCACGCCGAGCGGACCAAATGCGCACCACGTATAGCAGCAGCCCAGCGGAAGACCTTCGACAAACACATGCCAGAAGCGATACGTGCGGTTCGCTTCGCTCGTCAGCGCGATGATCTGAAACGGCTCGACGCTTTCTTCCGATGCATACAGCAGCAGTTCGACGCGTGTCGCGCGCCGGCAGAACGTGCAGAAGTTGACGCCGCCCGGCACGACCGCCGCGCCGAGCGGAAAGCGCGAGCCGGGCCGCGTGCGATAGCTTCGCTGAACGTTCGCTTCAGGGTCGGGCAAGATCGATCCTTGCGTCGCGCGTCGTCCGATGGCGCACGCGGCGGCTTCTCGCGTTCGCGGCCGGATCGATTGCAGGAACATCGCTCATGGTCGTATCCGTTTCCAAGGATATGTGAGGCACCGGCGATTGCAAGCGTCGCGATCGGCATTTTCGTCGCGGACATCGCGCCCGGTGGCCGCGGTCCTGCAAAGACGGCTTGAACTGGACCCAGTTTCAGCTACAACTAACTTACCGATGGAGCACGTGAGCGCATGCGACAAGCGCGCCGCATAACGGGATGCGGCGCAACCGAATCGCCGGGCAGAGAACAATGAAGAGGCCAAAACGAAGCTGCATCGTGCTCGCAGGCGCCGCGATGTCGGCGCTGCTGATGATATCGGCTAGCGTGTCCCGCGCCGAATCGACGACGCTCGCGCAGGTCAAGGCACGAGGCGTTCTGCGATGCGGCGTCAGCGACGGCATCGCCGGCTTCTCGCGGCAGGACGCGAGCGGCCGCTGGTCGGGCATCGACGCGGATTTCTGCCGCGCCGTGGCCGCGGCCACGCTGGGCGATCCGGAGAAGGTCGATTTCATTGCGCTCAGGACATCCGCGCGCTTTCCGGCGCTCAGGACCGGCCGGATCGACCTGCTCGCGCGCAGCACCACGTGGACGCTCCTGCGTGAAGGCACGCTCGGGATCCAGTTCGCAGGCGTGCTCTTTTACGACGCGCAGTCCTTCATGGTTTGGACGAAGAACGGCGCGCGCGCGGCGTCGGCGCTCAAGGGCGCGACCGTCTGCGTGCAGCGGGAGACGTCCAGCGAAGCCAATCTCGCCGGTTATTCGCACGCGAACTCGCTCGATCTGAAACCGCTGGCCGTGGGTTCCGTCGCGGAACTGGAGCAGACGTTCCTGTCCGGCCGATGCAGCGCCCTGACAGCGGACGCTTCGCTGCTCGCCGCGCTGCGCAACCGCGCGCCCGACGGCCCCGGCGCCATGACGATCCTGCCGGAACGCATCTCGAAGCAGCCGCACGCGCCGGCCGTGCGCGCGGGCGATGACACCTGGCTCGTCATCGTGCGATGGGTGCTCTTCACGCTGATCGCCGCGGAGGAACTGGACGTGACCCGTCAGAACGCAAGCGGACGCCTGCGCGATCCGCTCATCGCCCGCGCGCTGATTCCGGACGCGAGCGTCACCGCGGCGCTCGGCATCGAGCCCGGCTGGACCATGCGCGCATTGACGAGCGCCGGCAACTACGGAGAACTGTTCGATCGCAATCTCGGCGCCGCAAGCCCGCTCGGGATCGAACGCGGACTCAACAACCTCTACACGCACGGCGGCCTGATGTATGCCCCGCCGATGCAATAGCGCGCGCCGAAACATCATGAGCGAATGGCAGATCTATCTCGTCGTCGGCGTGTTCGCGGCAGTGATCCTCGTGATCGCGTTCGATCTGATCGACATGGCCGTTGCCGCGCTCGTCGGCGCGAGCGTGCTGATCGCGCTTCGCATCATCGACGAGCAGGATCTGATCGCCACCGCACGGACCTCGGCGGGACCGATCAGCCTTCTGTTCGGCGGCATGATCGTCGCGCGCATTCTGTCGACGACCGGCCTGTTCGATCTCGTCGGCGAGCACTATCTGCGGGCCACGGCGGGCAGCGGCAAGCGCTTCCTGCTTCTGCTGATCGTGATCGTCGCGCCGTTGTGCGCGCTCCTTCCCAACGCGACGACCGTGGTCCTGCTCGCGCCGATCATCATTCGCGTGGCGCGCGCGCTCGACTTCGATATCGTGCCGCCGATGATCCTCACCGCGATCCTGAGCAACGCCGCCGGGCTTCTGACGCTCGTGGGCGATCCGGCGACGTTCCTCGTGGGCAGTTCGGTCGGCATGAGTTTCGGGGAATATCTGCGCCGCGCGAGTCTCGGCGGCCTGCTCGCGATCGCCGTGGTGATTCCGCTGCTTCCTGTGCTGATGCGCGACATCTGGCGGAGCACGCGGCCCCTGCCGCCGCGCGCTACGCAGGCAAAACTGCAACGTCCGGTCTACGCCGCGCTGGCGCTCGCCGTGCTCGCCCTCATGATGGTGCTGTTCGTGCTCGGCGAGGAACTGCCGACGCGCATCGTGCCGCCCGTGGTCGCGGTGATCGCCAGCGCGCTCGCGCTGCTCGTCGCCTATGCATTCAGGATCGAACCGACCGACAGAGTGCTGCGCGACGTCGACTGGAAAACGCTCCTGTTCCTCGCCTGCATCTTCTGTCTCGTGCAGGGCATGGCCAAGACGGGACTGCTGCAGGTCATGTCGCTCAAGCTCTATGAAGTGTTCGGCACGCGGCTCACGCTCGTCGCGCTGGCGATGATCTGCGGAATCGGCCTGCTTTCGTCCGTGCTCGCGAACGTGCCGGTCGCGGCCGCGTCCATCGTGATGGTGAAAGGGTATCTGGTCACGGCCGAGCTCGTTCCGGAGGCCGCGCTGTCCGACCAGTTCACGCAATGGCCCGCCGCGGTCATTCCCGTCTTCGTCGGCATGATGTACGGGGCGACGCTCGGCGGCAACGCGACGCTCGTCGGATCGGCGGCGAACATCGTGGCCGCCGGCATCTGCGCCCAGGAAGGCGCGCCGGTCAGCTTCGGCCGGTTCCTGCGCTATGGTCTGCCGCTTACGCTATGCCAGCTCGCGGTCACGGCCATTTACGTGATCGTTCTTGCCAACCTTCTGCGCTGAACGTCTGTTCATGTCATCCGGTCATTCACCTGTTCAACACGAGCGCGCTGGCCGCGTCACGCAAGGCTGGACGCGCCATGTGCCGGGCATCGCGATGCTCAAAAGCTATCGCGCGGGCTGGCTGAGGAACGACATCATCGCGGGACTCGTTTTGACGACGATGCTCGTGCCGGTCGGCGTCGCCTATGCGCAGGCGTCCGGCGTTCCCGGCGTATGCGGGCTGTACGCGACGATCGTTCCGCTCATCGCGTATGCGATCTTCGGCCCGAGCCGCATTCTCGTGCTCGGCCCCGATTCGGCGCTCGCCGCGCCCGTGCTTGCGGTCGTCGCGTTGAGCGCATCGGGCGATCCGGCGCGCGCCATCGCCGTCGCGGGCATGATGGCGATCGTCTCCGGCATCGTATGTATCGTCTTCGGCTTGCTGAAGCTCGGCTTCGTCACCGAGTTGCTGTCCAAGCCGATCCGCTACGGCTATATGAACGGCATCGCGTTCACGGTGCTGATCAGCCAGTTGCCGAAGCTCTTCGCGATATCGATCGACGATCACGGACCGTTGCGCGATATCGTGAATCTCGCGAAAGGCATCGCCGATGGACAAGCCAACTGGTATAGCTTCGCCGTCGGCGCGGCGAGCCTCGCGCTCATTCTTCTGCTCAAGCGCTTCGAGAAAGTGCCGGGCATTCTCATCGCCGTCGTGCTTGCGACGCTATGCGTGAGCGTGTTTCAGCTCGACCGGTTGGGCGTGAAAGTGCTCGGGACGATTCCGCAAGGACTGCCCGCATTCGCCTTGCCGTGGTCGAGCGATGCCGACTTCATGCGCATCGTGCTCGGCGGATGCGCGGTCGCGCTCATCTCGTTCGCCGACACGAGCGTGCTGTCACGCACTTTCGCGGCGCGCGCGAACATGCGTGTCGATCCGAATCAGGAAATGATCGGGCTTGGCGTCGCCAATCTCGCAGCCGGGCTCTTTCAGGGCTTTCCGATCAGCAGCAGTTCATCGCGCACGCCGGTCGCCGAAGCGGCGGGCGCGCGAACGCAAGTGACGGGCATCGTCGGCGCGCTCGCGGTCGCAGCGGTGCTGCTCGCGGGGCCGAATCTGCTGCGTCATCTGCCGAGCAGCGCGCTCGCGGCGGTCGTAATCGCGGCGGCCATCGGCTTGTTCGAATTCAGGGATCTGAAGCGCATTTATCGCATTCAGCAATGGGAATTCTGGCTGTCGATATCCTGCTTCGTCGGCGTCGCGGTATTCGGCGCGATTCCCGGCATCTGCATCGCCGTGGTGATCGCGGTCATCGAATTTCTGTGGGACGGATGGCGGCCGCATTACGCCGTGCTCGGCCGCGTGGAAGGCTTGCGCGGATATCACGACATGAAGCGTTATCCGCACGCCGAACAGATTCCGGGCTTGCTGCTATTTCGCTGGGACGCGCCGCTCTTCTTCGCGAACGCGGAGCTGTTTCAGCAGCGCGTGCTCGAAGCGGTGGCGCAGGCGCCGACGCCCGTGAAGCGCGTCGTCATGACGTCCGAGCCGGTTACGAGCGTCGATGTCACGTCCGCCGACATGCTGCGCGAACTGCATCGCGTGTTGAGCGAACGCGGCATCGCGCTGCATTTTGCCGAGATGAAAGACCCGGTGCGCGACAAGCTCAGGCGCTTCGAACTGACGCCGATCTTCCCCGACACCTGCTTTCATCCGACGATAGGCAGCGCCGTCGATGACTATCTCGCCGCTCAGACGCCCGCTGACTGAACATCGGCGAAGCGCGCCCTGAGCGTCTTCTTGTCGATCTTGCCGACGCTCGTCTTGCTGATCGCATCGACGAAGCGCACGTCGCGCGGCACCGCATAGCGCGAGATGCGTCCCGTTTCCGCGATGTCGCGCAGATAGCGCGAGATCGATTCTTCGGTGACGAGCGTCGTGCCGTCGGCTCGCCGTACGACGAGCGCAAGCGGCCGCTCGCCCCACTTCGCATCGGGCACGCCGATCACCGCGACCTCGGCCACGCCCGGCAACTGCGAGATGAGGCTTTCGACTTCGAGCGACGACACCCATTCGCCGCCCGACTTGATGACGTCCTTCATGCGATCGGTGATGCGCAGATAGCCCGCCGCATCGACATGGCCGATGTCCTGCGTATGCAGCGCGCCGCCGTGCCACAACTGCGCGGAGGCCTCGCGATTCTTCAGATAGCCTTGCGTGAGCCACGGCGCGCGCGCGACGATCTCGCCGCACGTGCGGCCATCGCGCGGCGCTTCGTGCATCGTATCGTCGACGATGCGCAGATCCACCAGCGGAATCGCGCGGCCGGTCGTGCAGCGCAGGCGCACTTGCTCGTCGGCGTCGAGCGTGTCCGCGTGCGGCGGCAGTTGCGCGAGACTCAGCAGAGGCCCGCTCTCCGACATGCCATACCCCGAGAACACATCGATGCCGCGTGCGAGCGCCGCGCGCGCGAGCCCTTCGGTCAGCGCGCCGCCGCCGATCACGACTTTCCATCGACGCAGATCGACGGCTTCGGCATCCGGACACGACAGCAGCATATGCAAAATCGTGCCGACGCAATGCGAGAACGTCACGCCCTCTTCCTCGATCAGACGCATGATGTTCTGCGGCAGATAGCGGCCAGGATAGACCTGCTTCACACCGAGCATCGTCGCGATATAGGGCATGCCCCATGCGTGCACGTGGAACATCGGCGTGAGCGGCATATAGACATCGCCACGATGAAAGCGCTGGCCGCTCGCGGGACTCGCGAGCGCGGCCATGCCTGCGATCGTATGCAGCACGAGCTGGCGATGCGAGAAGTACACGCCCTTCGGCTTGCCGGTCGTGCCGGTCGTATAGAAGGTCGTGGCGCGGGTGTTTTCGTCGAAGTCGTGGAACTCGCGCACGGGTTCGGCCGCCGCGAGCATCGCTTCGTATTCTTGCGCGAACGTGATGCCGTGATCCGGAATCGTCGCGCCCTGATCGTCGATCCAGATGAAGGTGCGCACGGTTTCGAGGCGCGTTCTGATCGCATCGATGACCGGCAGAAAGTCCGTATGCACGATGAGAATCTCCGCGCCCGCATGATTGAGCGTGTAGAGAATCTCGTCCTGCGATAGCCGCACGTTCACCGATTGCAGCACCGCGCCCATCATCGGCACCGCGAAATAGCATTCGAGGTAGCGATGGCTGTCCCAGTCCATCATCGCGACGGTGCTGCCGTGTTTCGCGCCGAGCGCATCGAGCCCGTTCGCGAGACGCGCGACGCGCTCCGCGAGCGTGCGATACGAGAGCCGCACTTCGCCGCGGTACACGATCTCCTGATCCGGCGTGTTCGCGAGCGGCGTGTGCAGCAACTGCTTGATGAGCAGCGGGTACGCATACGCGTCGGGTGCGGCGTGCGCGTCAAAGTGCGGGTGGTGCATCCTTCTCTCCAGCTCAGAAGTTGTGGCGCAGGCCAAGCATGGCCGCGGTCGTCGACTTGCCCGGCGCGGTCGGCTGGCCGTAGACGATCATCTGGTTCATCGTGCCGTTGTTGTTCACGTGGCCGACTTCCGCATACGCGAGCGTGCGCTTGGACAGGTTGTATTCCGCGCCGATCGCGACTTCCAGCGAATGATTCGACGAGTCGTTCTTGTCCTTGATGTAGTAGACGCCGGTCGTCACGTTCAGATCGGGCGCGAAGCGATAGCCGAGGCCGCCCGAGTACATGTCGTAGTTGGCGTGATCCGAATTCGCCGGATTTTTGCCGTTCGCGTACGACAGCGAGAACGAGAAGCCGTGCGTCGTGTACAGGCCGCCGAAGTACATCATGCGGTTGTTGTTGAGACCCGTCGGCACCGAGCCGGGCGCGGGATTCGCGTCGTGGCCGTTGTAGTAGACAGCCGTGAGCGTCAGGCCGAAGTTCGAATACTTCAGCACCGCCGATTCACGCGTGCCGCCCTGAAACTGTCCCGCGACGCCGCCCGGCGCATATTCGAGCGACGCCGACAAACCCGCCCACGTGGGCGACACATAGACGAGCGCGTTGCTGTCATAGAGCGCGCCGATCGAGCCGTTGGTGCTCGTGCCGGGCCATCCCGCCGCCGTGTTCATGCCGAGCCAGGCGGTCAGCACGCTGCCGAAGTATTGCGCGCGGCGCACGTCGGTGTCGTACATGGCCCAGATCATCGGCACGATCTGACGGCCCGCGTTGAAGGTGCCGAACGGGCCGGACACGCCGACCGTCGCGTATTGATTGAACATCGCGGTGGCGCCCGGCGTATCGCTCAGGCCGGACTTGCCGGTGCCCGAATCGAACGAGCCTTGCAGCTTCACGTTGACGAAATAACCGCCGCCGAGATCCTCGGTTGCCTTCAGGCCCCAGATGCTCGAATAGATGCCGCCGTCCTTGAAGCGATACACCTTCCCCGTGTCCGGCGCGTTGTGCGCGAAAGTCGCGGCGGACGTGCTCTGATACAGCAGGCCGGCGTCGAGCACGCCGTAGAGCGTCACGCTGGATTGGGCATGGGCGCCGCCGGCGGCCAGCACGAGCCCTGCGGCAGTGGCAAATCTGAGCTTCATCGAGTCTCCCGAGCTTGTTTTTGAGCGCGCCGCGTACCGTATTGCCGCGACGTCGAGGCAAGAATACGCATCGGGAATGCACGAAACCCCTCTCGCGTGGAGAGGGGTAGGGATTGCGAGAGAGGCGGGAAAACCCTGCTGAAAGCCCTTGAAAAAGGCGCTATTGCACGCCTTCGAGAAGGCCGAGCGCGATGGCGCGGCGCACCGCGTGCTTGCGCGAACTGGCGTCGAGCTTGCCGAAGAGATTCTTGAGATGCCACTTGACGGTGCCCTCGCCGACCGCCGCCGCAAGCGCGATTTCCTTGTTGCTCAGATTGCGCGCGAGCAGTTCGAGAATCTCGCATTCCTTCGGCGTGAGGATCACGCTCGGCAGCGCGCGCGGCCCGCCTTCGCCGGAGCGCGGCGGCACGCGCACCACATGCGGCGGCACGACGGGACGCTCGCCCGGGTCCACCTCGCCGGCTTCGCTCACGCGCCGCGCCCAGTCGGCGAGCGCGGGATGCGCGTCGATCAGCACGCGCCCGAGGTGATACGCGCGCGCGAGGTTCAGCGCTTCGAGAAACGGCGCATGGCCGTCGCCCGTTGCGCGTTCCTGCGCGAACGCCCGCAAGGCCATCAGTTCGATGCGCTGGCGTCCGCGCTTCATCGTCGCGGCGATCTGCTCCGCGCGCGCGAGCGGGTCGATCGCGGCCTGCCAGTCCTGCCGCGCGAGCGCCGCGCTGCCGTGCGCCATCGACTGGAGCAGCTGTACGGATTGCCGCCAGATCGGTCCGCGCGTGGCGATATGTTCATCGACGATTTCGTCGATGCGCGCGATGAGCGCATCGCAGGTTTGCGCGCGATAGCGCCCCGCGTGCGCGCTCACCTGTTCCGCGAGGCTCGTCACGCAAAGACGCGGCAGATTGCGCGCGACGCCCATCGCGTAGAGCATTTCGAGCAGATCGAGCGCGCGATGCTCGTCGCCGCGCAAGGCCGCGATGCGCGCCGCCGTGCGATACGCGAGCACGACCGTCTCCGGCATCGCGGCGCGTTCGAGCACGTCGAGCCGATTCGCGAGCAGCGCACCCGCCTCGTCAATGCGATCGTCCTCGTACGCGATCGATGCGCACGTCGCCGCGAACATGCACGTCAGCGGATGACGCCGCCCGAGGTCCTCTTCGGCGCTCGCGAGCGCGGGCAGCAGCACGCTTTCGGCGAGCTTCACCTGCCCTTCCTGCAGCCACGTGAGGCCGACCATGTGATCGCCCCAGCGCACCACATAGCCGAGTCCCTTGCCGGTCTGCGCCCGGGTCAGCGCCTGCTGCAGACGCCGGGCCTGCGCCGGCTCGCCGAGCAGCATCGCGCGGGCGGCGAGGCGGTTCGCGTGCGCTTGCGCGAGCCACGATTCCCTGGGCGGCGGCGTCTGCGCCCACGGCTCGAAGAGCGCCAGGAAGCGGTCCGGATCGTCGGCGTACCACGCGGCCGCGCTCAGGATCAGCGCGCATTCATAGCGCAGGGCGTCGTCGGCGCCGGGCGATGCCAGCACGCGCTCCACCTGACGCTGCGCCTCGCGATGACGTTCGCCGAGCGCCAGCGCCCACGCGACGGCGAGGCACAGGCGCGGGCGCTGTTCGAGTTCGGCTTCCGGCAGACGTTCCAGCCAGTCCAGCACCGTGCCGAGCTGGCCCTGTTTCACGGCATCGTGCAGCGATTGTTCCGCCAGTTCGTACGCATGTTCGCGATCGCCCGCCGCATGCGCGTGACGTGCCGCCTGTTCGAGCATGCCGCGCGCGCCGAGCCAGTGCGCCGCGCTCCGATGCAGCGCCGCGCGTTCATCGTCGGCGAGTGCGCCGAAGCGCGTCTGCAGCACGTCGCGCACGAGCGGATGCAGACGGCACCAGTCGCTTTCCTCGGCCGTGACGAAGACGGGCGTATCGCGGGTGAGGCGGGCCAGGCGCTGCGGCGCGTCGGCGTTGCCGGTGAGCGCGGCGCACAGGTCCGGATGCAGCACGTCCGCCACGCTGATATCGACGAGAAAGCGCTCATCATCGGACGAAAGCTCGCTCAGCAGCGCCGCGACGAGCGGCTCGCGCAGGCCGCGCGGGCCCGCCGCGAGATTGTCGAGCGCCGCGCGCGGGTCCTGCGCACGCGCCATTGCGGTGAGCGCGAGTTGCAGGCCGAGCGGCCAGCCGCCGGTGATTTCGAAGAGTCGCGCGCAGGCGTCGGCATCCACGCGCGCGCCGAAACGCTGCGTGACGAGCGCGATGGTCTCGTCGACGCGAAAACGCAGCGCCTCCGGCGCGACCAGTTCCGCCTGCCCGTAGGCGAGCAGCTCCGCCGCCGGCTTGTCCAGCCCCTGCCGCCCCGCCGCGACGATGCGCAGATTCTGCGGCGCGTTGTGCATCACGTAGTCGAGCAGTTGCGCGCCGGCTTCCGGCAGACGATCGGCTTCATCGACGATCAGCACGACATCGAGCGAAAGCTGCGCGAGTTCCGCGAGCCAGGCGGTGGCGAGATCGAATGCCCCGGCGGGTGCGCCCGGCGTGTCCGCGATCAGACGCCCGAACGCCGGGCGCGCGCAGGCCGTGCGGATCGCGTAGACGAGCGCGCGGGGAAAGCGCTCGGCGTCGTCGCGATCGTCGGCGAGCAGCCACGCGACCGCCGCGCCGCGCGCCAGAAACTCGCGCCGCCATTGCGCGAGCAGCGACGTCTTGCCGTAGCCCGCGCCCGCCTGCACGAGCACGATCTGGCTGCGGGCGGTGTCGGCGTTCAGGCGCGCGCGCGCGAGCAGGCCGGACGGCGCGCGGGGCGCCATCGTCTTCAAAACGAGTTCGGTGGAGGGGGAATCGCTGGGCATCGGGAATTTTTTAGTTTTTCTAGGATGGTTCGGATTGCGCGCGCGCGTCAAGCCCCTCCCGACGCGAGAGGGGCGCGCGCCCCTCTCGCGCACTACGATGCAATCAACCGTGCAATCGCAAACCGAAGGATCATCATGTACCGACATCTGCTCGTGCCCGTCGAGCGCAGCGACGCCAGCGTCGAGGCGATTGGCCATGCGGCCGAGCTCGCGCGATCGCTCGGCGCGCGCATCACCTTCGTCTGCCGTCATGCGGGCAAAGGCGACGATGCAGCGCAGCATCGGCAAGCGCACGCGCTGCTGGCCCGCGCCGAGGCCGCGGCGCGCGCGCAGGGCGTGCCGGCGACCGTGGTCGCGGGCAACGGCGACGCGTCGTTCGACAGCATCAACCCGCAGGCCGCGCGTGATTACGACCTCGTGTGCATCGCGCAAGGCGGCGCGGTGCCGCCCGTGCCCGGCGTCGCGGTGCTCGTCGCCCCGCGCGACGCCCGTCCGATGGTCACGAAGGCGGTCGCCGCGCTGCTCGCCGTGCATCGCATGCGCTCGGACGCTTACGACGACGCGCTGCGCACGGATCGGCCCGACGCGCGAACGATCGAACGTCTTCGCGAAGCACACCGTGAAGAAACCGCACTGACGATGGCACTGCGCGAGCGCACATCGACGCTCGACGCCGAACTCGACGAACTCGCGCGCCTCGCCGAACGCGAAGCGGCGTCGCTTGAGCGGGTGGCGCAAGCGCTCGCGAGCGGCGCGGTCATCGACGACACCTTGCTTGCGTGCGCACGTTTCGCGTGCGAGCGCATGGGACGCATCGAAGGCGTCGTGCTGCCGGCCGCGCGCCGCTATCTGCGCGATACCGACTGGAACACGCTCGCCGGCAACGTCCGCTGAACGCAACGAACGAAACAGGAGATGAAATCAATGGCACATGCAATCCGCTTTCATGAAACAGGCGGCCCCGAAGTGTTGCGCTGGGAAGAAGTCGAAGTCGGCGAACCCGGCCCGTTCGAAGTCCGGCTGCGTCACGAAGCCGTCGGCCTCAATTTCGCGGACACGTATTTCCGCTCCGGCCTCTATCCGGTGCCGCTGCCTTCGGGCATGGGCGTCGAGGCGGCGGGCGTCGTCGAAAAAGCCGGCGCGAACGTTACGCATCTGAAGGAAGGCGATCGCGTCACCTACACTGGTTTCATCAACACGCTCGGCGCGTACAGCACGGAGCGCATCATCGCCGCCGCGCCGCTCATCAAGCTGCCCGATGCGATCGATTGCACGCGCGCCGCCGCGATGACGATGCGCGGCCTCACCGCCGCGTATCTGATGACGCGCATCCGCCCGTTTCAGCGCGGCGACACGCTGCTGCTGCATGCGGCGGCGGGCGGCGTCGGGCTGATCGTGTCGCAATGGGCGAAGCTGCTCGGCGTCACGGTGATCGGCACGGTATCGAGCGAGGAAAAGGCGCATGTGGCGCGCGAGCATGGCACGACGCACACGATCGACTACAGCCGCGAAGACGTGGCCGCGCGCGTGCGCGAACTGACCGATGGCAAAGGCGTGAACGCGGTATTCGACAGCGTCGGCAAGACGACCTTCAACGCCTCGCTCGATTCGCTCGCGCGGCGCGGTCTGATGGTGTGCGTCGGCACGGCATCCGGCCCGATTCCGCCGTTCGATCCGCAATTGCTCGCGATGAAAGGCTCGCTCTATCTGACGCGCCCGGCGCTCGCGGATTACATCGCCGATCCCGCCGAGAAGAACGCGCTCGCCGCGGAACTGTTCGATCATGTCGCGAACGGGCGCATTCGCATCGAGATCAATCAGCGCTACGCACTGCAAGATGCCCAGGACGCTCATCGCGATCTGGAAGCGCGCAAGACCACGGGTTCGTCCGTGTTCGTCGTCTGAGGAGACATCATGCGTATTCAGCCACTCACTTGCGCGATCGGCGCCGAACTCACGAACGTGAATCTCGCCGATGCCATTCACGACGACGCCCTCTTCGCCGAGATCCGCGCCGCGCTGCTCGCGCATCGCGTGCTCTTTCTGCGCGATCAGGAGATCACGCGCGCCGAGCATGTCGCGTTCGCGCGGCGCTTCGGCGAACTGGAAGATCATCCGGTCGCGGGAAGCGATCCGGAACATCCGGGACTCGTGCGTATCTACAAGTCGCCGGATCAGCCCAATGATCGCTACGAAAACGCGTGGCACACGGATGCGACATGGCGCGTCGCGCCGCCCTTCGGTTGCGTGCTGCGCTGCGTCGAAACGCCGCCCGTCGGTGGCGACACGATGTGGGCGAACATGGTCCTCGCGTATGAGAACCTGCCCGCGCACGTGAAGGAGCAGATCGCGGATCTGCGCGCGCGGCACAGCATCGAGGCGAGCTTCGGCGCGGCCATGCCGATCGAAAAGCGCCTCGCGCTCAAGGCGCAGTTTCCCGATGCCGAACATCCGGTCGTGCGCACGCATCCGGAAACCGGCGAGAAGGTGCTGTTCGTCAACGCGTTCACGACGCACTTCACGAACTATCACACGCCCGAGCGCGTGCGCTTCGGCCAGGACGCGAATCCCGGCGCGGGACAGTTGCTCGCGTATTTGCTGAGCCAGGCCTATATCCCCGAATACCAGGTGCGCTGGCGCTGGTCGAAAAACAGCATGGCGATCTGGGACAACCGCAGCACGCAGCATTACGCGGTGATGGATTACCCGCCGTGCCATCGCAAGATGGAGCGCGCGGGGATCATCGGCGACGTGCCTTTCTGACTTTCGATGCCGGTTCCTTTCCGGCATGACCATTACCTTTAATTCGGATACCTAAACGGAGTTCACCATGCAATTCTTCGATGATTCGCTGCATCCCGAGAATCAGGACAAGGTCGTCATCACCGTCGCGCCGTACGGGCCGGAGTGGATGCCCGCCGACTTCCCCGAAGACATCCCCGTGACGATGGACGAGCACGTGCAAAAGGCCGTCGATTGCTACAACGCGGGCGCAACGGTGCTGCATCTGCATGTGCGCGAAGAAGATGGCAAAGGCAGCAAGCGCCTCTCGAAGTTCAACGAACTGCTCGGCCGTCTGCGCGAAGCCGTGCCCGACATGATCCTGCAAGTGGGCGGCTCGATCTCCTTCGCACCCGAAGACGACGGCGCCGCCGCGAAATGGCTGTCCGACGACACGCGTCACATGCTCGCCGATCTCACGCCGGCGCCGGATCAGGTGACCGTCGCGATCAACACGGTGCAGATGAACATCACCGAACTCATGAACCGCGACGACATCGCCGGGACGTCGCTTGCCGAGCCCGCTTACTGGGAAGCGTATCGCGAGATGACGGTGCCCGCCGGTCCGGGCTGGGTCGACGAGCATCTGCGCCGTCTTCAGAACGCGGGCATCCAGCCGCACTTCCAGCTCACCGGCATGCACTCGCTGGAGACGCTCGAACGCATCATCCGGCGCGGCGCGTATCGCGGGCCGCTGAACGTGACGTGGGTCGGCATCGGCGGCGGCTTCGACGGTCCCAATCCGTACAACTTCATGGAGTTCGTGCGACGCTGCCCGGACGGCTCGTGCATCACGCTCGAATCGCTGATGAAGAACGTGCTGCCGATCAACACGATGGCGATGGCGATGGGCCTGCACCCGCGCTGCGGCATCGAGGACACGATCATCGATCAGCGCGGCAACCGCATGACCTCCGTGCAGCAGATCGAGCAATGCGTGCGTATCGCGCGTGAGCTCGGCCGCGATATCGCGAGCGGCAAGGAAGCGCGCGAGATCTACAAGATCGGCGTGCAGTACGACAGCATCGACGAAACGCTCGCGAGCCTCGGCATGAGCCCGAACCGCCGCGCCGGCCAGTTGAACGTGCCGCTGCGCGCAGCATAAGAATCCGTGCAATAGAACATATCGGCGCACAGCCGAAGGAACACGGAGGAGACGATTTTGGAACTGCATTGCGCAAACCCCGCTGTATCCGATGCCGCCGCGTCCACGATCCCGCGCCGCTATGCGTGGGTCGTGTTCGCGCTGACCTTCGGCTTGCTGCTGTCCGACTACATGTCGCGTCAGGTGCTCAACGCAGTCTTTCCGCTGCTGAAGGCCGCATGGGGCCTGTCCGACACGCAGCTCGGCTCGCTGAGCAGCGTCGTCGCGTTGATGGTGGGACTGCTCACCTTGCCGCTTTCGGTGCTCGCGGATCGCTGGGGACGCGTCAAAAGCCTCGTGCTGATGGCGTTGCTCTGGAGCTTCGCGACGCTGGGCTGTGCGCTCGCGACGCACTACGGCGAAATGCTGGCGGCGCGCGCGATCGTCGGTCTCGGCGAAGCGGCGTATGGAAGCGTGGGCATCGCGCTCATTCTCAGCATCTTTCCGGCGCATCTGCGCTCGACGCTCACCGGCGCGTTCATGGCCGGCGGCGCGTTCGGCTCGGTGCTGGGCATGGCGCTCGGCGGCTATGTCGCCGTGCGCTTCGGCTGGCGCTGGTCGTTCGGCGTGATGGCGCTCTTCGGCATGGTGCTCGTCGCCGTGTACTGGATGACGGTCACGGAAAAGCGCATCGCCTCGAATCAGGCGCGCGAAGTGCGCACGGACGGCACGCGCATCGGGCTTCGCGGGCTCGTCAGTGCGCTCTTTTCATCGGTATCGGTGATTTGCGCGTATATCGGCAGCGGCTTGCAGCTTTTCATCATGGCGGCCGTGCTCGCGTGGATGCCGAGCTATCTGAACCGCTACTACGGCCTCGCGCCCGACAAGGCCGGCGCTGGCGCGGCGGTGTTCGTGCTGATCGGCGGCATCGGCATGGTGGTGTGCGGCATCGCGACGGATCGCCTGAGCCGCGGCGTGCCCGCGCGCAAATGGCTCACCGCGATCGCGTATTGCGCCGTCTCCTTCGTGTTGATCGGGCTGGCGTTCCGTCTGCCTGCGGGACCGCTTCAGCTCGTGCTGCTCGGCGCGGGTTTGCTTGTCGTCGCGGGGACATCGGGGCCGGCCGGTGCGATGGTCGCGAATCTCACGCCATCCGCGATTCACGCGTCGGCATTCGCCACGCTCACGCTCGCGAACAATCTGCTCGGCATGGCGCCGGGGCCGCTCGTGACGGGCTTTCTCGCGGACCGCATCGGCCTGCTGGGCGCGTTGCAGACGATTCCGCTCGTGAGCCTCGGCGCGATGCTCGCCTTCACGCTCGGACGGCTGCGCTACACGCGCGATCTGCGCCGTCTCGATTCGCTGCGCCCACACGCGGCCGCTCAATGATCGATTAGGAATACATAGCATGAACGCATCACCGAATGCCCCGACGATTCTCATGGTTCCGGGTCTGCGCGATCACGTCGAGGATCACTGGCAGACGCACTTCGCCAACGCGCATCCGAATGTGCGCACCGTGCCGCCGCTGCAACGCGACAAGCTCGATCGCAGCGCGCGTGTCGCCGCGCTCGATGCGGCGTTGTCGCAGATCTCGGGGCCGGTCGTGCTCGTCGCGCACAGCGCCGGCGTGATGATCACCGTGCATTGGGCACAGCGTCGGCGTCGCGAGATTCAGGGTGCGCTGCTCGTCACGCCGCCGGATTTCGATTCACCCTTGCCCGAGGGTTACCCGACGCTCGAAGAACTCAGGCTGCACGGATGGCTGCCTACGCCGCGCGAGCGTCTGCCGTTTCCGTGCACGGTCGCGGCGAGCCATGACGATCCGCTCGCGCGGTTCGAACGCGTGGTCGGCATGGCGAACGACTGGGGTGCGCGTCTCGTCGATCTCGGTAAAGTGGGCCACATGAATCCGGCGTCGGGCTTCGGCGTATGGCGCGACGCGGAGCATTACATCGCGGAGATCGTCGAGCGTTAAGCCGACATGCCTTCGAGTATGTTCACCGACGCCTGCGCCGCGACTTCGCAGCCCAGGACGATATGCGCCTCGGCGGTATCCTCGATGAAATCGTGACTGACGCCGCCGATGCTCGGCACGAACAGCATGCACGCCGGCACATGATGCGCGATGACCTGCGCATCGTGCGACGCGCCGCTCGGCATGCGTTCCCACTGACCGGGCGCGAGCGCTTCGGCGGCATCCGCGATATGCGCCTGCAACGCCGCATCCATCACGACGGGCTCTTCAGGCGGCTCGCTGTCCGTCATCGCGACGCGGGTCTTGCCTTCGGCGTTGACGTCGCGGATGAGCGCGGCGAGCGCGGCTTCCATCGCGCGCAAACGCCCGGCGCTGGCGTCGCGGAATTGCAGATACATGTCGGCAGCGCCCGGCACCACGCTGAACGAACCCGGGTCCAGCTCGATGCGCCCGACCGTCCATACGGTGTCGGCATCGGCGATCCGGCGAAACGCTTCGTCCATGCGCGCGATGAACGCGACGAGCGCCGCGCCCGCGTCGCGCCGGATCGACATCGGCGTCGTGCCTGCGTGATTGCGCTGCCCGGTGAAGCGCAGCTTCAGCTCGCGGATGCCGACGATCGTCGTCACCACGCCGATCGACTTGCCGTGCGCCTCCAGCCGCCCGCCCTGCTCGATATGCGGCTCCAGATACGCCTTGTGCCGCGTCTTGTCGATGCGCACGCGCGGCGTGCCGATGAGTCCCGCGTGCTTCAGCGCATCGCCGAGCAGCACGCCTTCGCGATTGCGCGCGCCGCGCACGGCTTCGTCGACGTTTTCTCCGACGAAACTGCGGCTGCCGAGAAATCCTGAGAACGTGCCTTCCTCGTCGATCCACGATGCAACGTCCACCGCGTAGTGACGCGTTTTTTCGCATTCGGCCAGTGCGCGCGCGATTTCCAGGCCGAAAATGACGCCGAGCGCGCCGTCGAGCCAGCCGCCGGTCGGTTGCGTGTCGGTGTGCGAGCCGATCAGCAGCGCCGGACCCGCGTTGCGCGAGCGGCCGAACACGGTGCCGACGCCATCGATCGCCGCATCCAGTCCCGCTTCGTTCATGCGTGCGGCGAGCCAGCGGCGCGCGTCCATATCGACCGATGAAAGCGACAGGCGCACGACGCCCGGCCCCGTTGCGCCGAACGTGCGCAGATGACGGAGGTCGTCGAGCAGGCGGGCGGGATTGATTTTCAGCACGGCTTGTCCTTGTCGTAGTGGTTCATGTCTGAGTTCACACCGATGTCCGCGCCTCGCGCCGCACTTCCTGCGGCGGCACGCCGAAGCCGCGCATGAAGGCCTCGCGCATATGCCGCCGGTCACGGAAACCGGTCTCCTGCGCGATGGTTTCGAGCGAATGGCGGCTCTTCTCGATCATCAGACGCGCCGCTTCGAGCCGCAATCCTTCGATGGCTTTCGCCGGCGACTGGCCTGTTTCGAGCGCGAACACGCGGCTGAATTGCCGCGGGCTCAGATGCGCCTCGCCCGCGAGTTCCTCGACTGTCAACGGCCGGTTCAGATGCTTGCGCGCATAGTTCAGCGCGTTCTGAATGCGATCGGACTTCGGCGCGAGATCGAGCATCTCCGAATGCTGCGACTGCCCGCCCGCGCGACGCTGATGCATCACGAGCTTGTGCGCGACCGAACGCGCGATATCCGCGCCCAGATCCTTCTCGACCATTGCGAGCGCGAGATCGAGGCCGGCCGTCATGCCCGCCGATGTCCAGATCGGACCATCGACGATATAAATGCGGTCCTCCTCGACGCGCACATCAGGAAAACGCTGCTGCATGTCGCGCGCGTAGGCCCAGTGTGTGGTCGCGCGGCGATTCGCGAGCAGGCCCGCCTCGGCCAGCACGAAGCCACCCGTGCAGATGCCCGCGATGCGCCGCGTGCGCGATGCCGCGCGGCGCAGGAACGCGAGCACGTCGGCGGGCGGCGCAATCGTGAGCGGCGTGGTGACGCCCGCGGCGATCCATGTGTCCATCGCGGTGCGCGCGGTGAGCTTGCGCGTGCCGACGCTCATGCCGAGCGACGAGCGCACTTCGCCGCCGCTCGTCGAGAAGTTCTCGACGCTGTAGAACGGCTCGCCGGAGACGTCGTTCGCCATTTCGAAAACCGTCTGCGAGGCGAGCGCCATGATCTGAAAGCCGTCGCTCAATAAATAGCCGATGCGGTGCATGCCGTTTTCCTGTCGTGCGATGTCACGAATCACAACCATATACGTCATTTGCGCCACGGTCAAATTCGCCGAGAATTTCACTCACGCAATCAATCCCTTGTTTTCGGACGGAGTGAAATCATGACGCAGACTTACCTTGGCACCGCGCTCGTCACGGGCGCATCTTCGGGCATCGGCGCGGTTTATGCGGAGCGCCTCGCGCGGCGCGGCTACGACCTCATTCTCGTCGCGCGCAATCGCGACCGGCTCACGGCGCTGGCCGAGCGCATCACGAACGAGACGCATCGCAGCGTCGAAATTCTCGATGCCGATCTGAACGACCGACACGCGCTCGCCGCCATCGAAGCGAAGCTGAAGCAGGACGCGAGCATCACGCTGCTCGTGAACAACGCGGGCATCGGCACGCATACGCCTCTGCTGGACAGCGACGTCGATGCGATGACGCGCATGATCGATCTCAACGTGACCGCGCTCACGCGTCTGACTTACGCGGCAGTGCCGGGGTTCGTCGCGCGCGGCAAGGGTGCGGTCATCAATATCGCGTCGATCGTGAGCATCGCGCCGGAGATCCTCAACGGCGTGTATGGCGGCACCAAGGCGTTCGTGCTCGCGTTCAGTCAGTCGTTGCATCGCGAACTGGCCGGCAAGGGCGTGCGCGTGCAGGCCGTGCTGCCCGGCGCGACGGCCACCGACTTCTGGGAGACAGGCGGTTTGCCTATCGAGAATCTCGATCAGGCGATCGTGATGTCGGCCGGCGATATGGTCGATGCAGCGCTCGTCGGCTTCGATCGCGATGAGCTCGTGACGATTCCTTCGCTGCACGACGGCGCGAAATGGGATGCGTATGAAGCCGCAAGGCAGGCGATGGCGCCCGAGTTGTCGACGAACACGCCGGCTGCGCGGTACGTCGCATAAAGCATGTGACGCGCCAAAAACAACGCCCCGCTCGAAGCGGGGCGTGATGTCTTTCAAATGCCGTCGTTCGACTCAGGTCACCGGCGCCGGATTGAACAGCACGAGCGCGTTATGCAGCTTCAACGCCTCCGCCTTCGTCTGCTTCTTCCCGCTTGCGACATCGAGCATCAGGCGGAACAGTTCCCAGCCCACATCGGCGATCGTCGCCTCGCCCGTCGCGATGGTGCCCGCGTTCACGTCCATCAGATCGTGCCAGCGGCGCGCGAGATCGGAACGCGTCGCGACCTTCAGCACCGGCACTTCGGCGAGGCTGTACGGCGTGCCGCGCCCCGTCGTGAACACGTGCAGGTTGATGCCTGCCGCGAGCTGCAGCGTGCCGCAGATGAAATCGCTCGCGGGCGTCGCCGCGTAGATCAAACCCTTCTGCTTCACCTTCTCGCCCGGCGACAGCACGCCGGAAATCGTCGAGCTGCCCGACTTGACGATGGAACCCATCGCCTTCTCGACGATGTTCGACAGCCCGCCCTTCTTGTTGCCCGGCGTCGTGTTCGCGCTGCGGTCCGCGCCGCCGCGCTTCAGGTAATCGTCGTACCACTGCATTTCGCGGATGATCGCCTGCGCCACTTCGCCGTTCGCCGCGCGCGCCGTCAGCTGCGCGACGCCGTCACGCACTTCCGTCACTTCCGAGAACATCACGGTCGCGCCCGCGCGCACCAGCAGATCGGTCGCGAAGCCGACCGCCGGATTCGCCGTCAGACCGGAAAACGCGTCGCTGCCGCCGCACTGCACGCCGACGACGAGATCCGCCGCCGAACACGTCTCGCGACGGCGATTATTGAGGCGCTTCAGATGCGTCTCGGCCATGCGCATGATCGACTCGATCATCGAGCCGAAACCGACGTGCGCCTCGTCCTGCAAGACGACCGTGCCGCCGTTGTCGTCGTGTGTGTTGTCGCCGATATCGGCCACGTCTTCCGTTTCCGCCGACGCCGACGCGATCGGAATCGTGCCCGGCGGCATCAGGCGTTCCGGCTGCAGCTTCTCGCAGCCGAGCGACACCATCATCACTTCCCCGCCGAAGTTCGGATTCAGCGCGATGTTGCGCACCGTGCGGATCGGCACCATCGCGTCGGGGGCGTCGATCGCCACGCCGCAGCCGTAGGTGTGGCCGAGACTCACGACATCGTCGACATTCGGATACTGCGGCAGCAATTCGGCCTTGATGCGCGTGACCGCGTGCTGCACGACGTCCGCGACGCATTGCACCGTGGTCGTGATCGCAAGGATGTTGCGCGTGCCGACCGAACCGTCCGCGTTGCGATAACCCTCGAACGTGAAGCCTTCGAGCGGCGATTCGTCCGGCGCCTTGATCGTCGCGATGGGCAGATCGTGCAGCTCGGGCGGCGTCGGCATGCGTGTGACGTGCTCGTTGATCCAGCTTCCCTTCGGCAGCGCCTTCGTCGCATAGCCGATCACCACGTTGTAACGGATGACCGCATCGCCTTCCGCGAGATCCTTCAGCGCGACCTTGTGGCCTTGCGGCACGCGCTCGCGCAGCACGAGGCCGTCGGCGAACGTGGCGCCTTCGCCGAGGCCGCCGTCGTTCACGACGATCGCGACGTTGTCGTCCGGGTGGACGCGAATATAGAGAGGGGATTGATTCATTCTGACGAATCCTTGAGCGAACGCGCCGCGCGGCTGCGGCTTGGAGTTATGTCATCCTACAACATAGACCGTCACAATTGCTGAGTATTTACCCGTATCCATTGATTTAATGACCTAAATCGGTTGTCCGACATCAAACCATGTTGTACGATGACCTATAAGCTCGGCAACCGCCGGTCGCTGACCAACGAGACCCACATCATGACGACACCGCAAGAACTGAAGCAAATCGTTTCCGAAGGCCTGCTCTCCTTCCCCGTAACGGACTTCGACCAACAAGGCAATTTCCGCGCGGACACGTACGCGGAACGCCTCGAATGGCTGGCTCCGTACGGTGCTTCGGCTCTGTTCGTCGCGGGCGGCACGGGCGAGTTCTTCTCGCTGACGCAACCCGAATATTCGCAGATCGTGAAGACGGCCACCGAAGTGTGCCGCGGCAAGGTGCCCATCCTCGCCGGCGCGGGCGGCCCGACCCGCACGGCCATCGCGTTCGCGCAGGAAGCCGAGAAGCAAGGCGCGCAAGGCATTCTGCTGATGCCGCACTATCTGACGGAAGCGTCGCAGGAAGGCATCCGCGCGCACGCCGAGGAAGTCTGCCGCGCCGTGCCGAACATGGGCGTCATCATCTACAACCGCGCGAACTCGAAGCTCAACGCCGACATGCTGGAGCAACTCGCGGACAGCTGCCCGAACCTGATCGGCTTCAAGGACGGCGTCGGCGAAATCGAGAACATGGTGACGATCCGCCGCCGCCTGGGCGAGCGCTTCTCGTACCTCGGCGGCCTGCCGACGGCTGAAGTCTACGCAGCGGCCTACAAGGCGCTGGGCGTGCCGGTGTACTCGTCGGCGGTGTTCAACTTCATCCCGAAGACGGCGATGGACTTCTACCGCGCCATCGCCGCCGACGACCACGCGACGGTCGGCAAGCTGATCGACGAATTCTTCCTGCCGTACCTGAAGATCCGCAACCGCCGTGCGGGTTACGCGGTGTCGATCGTCAAGGCGGGCGCGAAGCTCGTCGGCCACGACGCGGGTCCGGTGCGCGCGCCGCTGACCGATCTGACCGAGGAAGAGCTGGAGCAGCTCGACGTGCTGATCAAGAAGCTCGGCGCGCAGTAAGGACACAGGCAGGAGGCAGGAGACAGGCGAAGCGGGGAAGCGCACGGCGTCGAGGGAACGCCGCCGTGCGTCGCTGCGCCGATGAGGGCCGCGCGAGCGGCCCTCCGTGCATCTCGCACGTTCGATACGAAAGGGGAAGTCCATGTCGATGAGCCGCACCGCGAATCCCGCGGACGTCATGAAGCGCACCAAGGTGCGCTATCTCATTCTGTTGCTGATCTTCGTGATCACGACGTTCAACTATGCGGACCGCGCGACCTTGTCGGTGACGGGTTCCGCGATGCGCGCCGAATTCGGTTTCGACGCCATCCGCATGGGCTACATCTTTTCGGCATTCAGCTGGGCGTACGTGCTCTCGCAACTGCCCGCGGGCTGGCTGCTCGACCGCTTCGGCGCGCGTCGCGTGTACGCGGCGAGCATTTTCCTGTGGTCGCTCTTCACGCTGCTGCAAAGCTCGATCGGTCTGCTCGGCAGCGCGGCAACGGCGGTGACCGCCCTCTTCGTGCTGCGCTTCGCGATGGGCGCGGCGGAAGCGCCCGCGTTCCCGGCCAATGCGAAAGTCGTCGCGAGCTGGTTCCCGACGAAGGAGCGCGGCACGGCATCGGCGATCTTCAACTCGGCGCAGTATTTCGCGGCTGTGGTGTTCACGCCGCTGATGGCGTGGCTCACGCATGCGTTCGGCTGGCATCACGTGTATATCGTGATGGGCATCGCGGGTCTGCTGCTCGCGCTCACGTGGCTCTCCGTGATGAAGAATCCGGCGGACCATTCGCGCGTGAACCGGCAGGAACTGGAGTACATCGAGGAAGGCGGCGGGCTCGTGCATGGTCATCAGCGCGCGGGCGGCGCGGTGGGCGCGAAGTCGAACGGCGTGGGCTGGCCGGTCGTGAAGCAGTTGCTGACGAACCGGATGCTGCTAGGCGTCTATCTCGCGCAATACTGCATCAACGTGCTCACATACTTCTTCCTGACGTGGTTCCCGATCTATCTCGTGCAGGCGCGTCACATGACGATTCTGCAGGCGGGCTTCGTCGCGTCGCTGCCGGCGATCTGCGGCTTCACGGGCGGCGTGCTCGGCGGCGTGATCTCCGATGGCCTCATCCGTCGCGGCAAATCGCTGACCGTGGCTCGCAAGGTGCCGATCGTCGGCGGCATGCTGCTGTCGTCGTGTATCATCGGGTGCAACTATGTCGATACCGACTGGATCGTCGTCGCGCTGATGTCGCTCGCGTTCTTCGGCAAGGGCATCGGCGCACTGGGCTGGGCCGTGGTCGCGGATACGTCGCCGAAGGAAGCCATCGGGCTGTCCGGCTCGATCTTCAACATGTTCGGCAATATCGCCGGCATCGTGACGCCGATCGTGATCGGCTATCTCGTCGCGCAGTCGGGCTCGTTCAACGGCGCGCTGGCGTTCGTGGGGATCAACGCACTGATCACGGTCTTCAGCTATCTCGTGATCGTCAAGGACATCAAGCGCGTCGATTTGAAGCTCTGATTCGCTGCAATCGATCAATCGAAAAAGCCCGTTCCGCCATGAGCGAAACGGGCTTTTTACTTTATTGCGCCTGAATCACGTCGATGCGCAGCGCTTCGCCGCCATCGACGATCGCGAGCAGGCGATCCACATTCGGATGCGCGCCCGGGCGATTGCGCGCATCGGCGGTATGTTCGGCGAACACGGCAAGACCATGCTCGGCAGCGTTCGCGTCGAGCGCGCCGAAGGCCTGCTTCAGATAGTTGTACACGGCGAGCGAGCCCTGCTTGCCCGGCTTGTTCTCGATGCTCGCGACCACGCCGCCTTTGCCGTCGACGAGATCGATACGCTCGATGCCGTCGATGGCGGGCAATTGGGCGAGGTTATCCTTGAATACGCTGCTCGGCTGGATCACGAAAAGCACTCCACGTTATGAATTGATATGCGGGGCGCCAATCTTATCCGATCACTTGGCCGATCAGTCGTCAGTCGGGAATCTGCGGTTCCACGAGCCGCGCCAGTTGCTCGAGCGATTCCTGCCAGCCGAGATAGCACATCTCCACCGGAATGACTTCCGGCACGCCTTCCTGAACGATGCTCAACTCGGTGCCGCAGACGACCTGTTTCAGCGTCACGGTGACCTGCATTTCGCCGGGCAGATTCGGATCGTCGAAGCGGTCCGTGTAGCGGATCTTCTCGTGAGGCACGAGTTCGACGTACTCGCCGCCGAACGAGTGGCCATTGCCCGTGCCGAAGTTGCGAAACGACATCTTGTGCGTTCCGCCCGGACGCGCATCCATGTGGTGGACCTGACACGTGAAGCCGTAGGGCGGAAGCCATTTCGCTATCGCATCCGGTTCGAGGAACGCACGATAGAGACGCTCGGGCGTCGTGCGCAATACGCGGTGAAGTCGGATGGTTCCGGTAGCCATACTGTGCTCTCCTTTCGCTTAGAGAAATTGGACACATCTCTACGACGATGCATCGAAGCTTGAATCGACATGCAAAGGGATCGGGAAAACCCTCGGTCTCCTTTATTCCGCGCAATGATACTTGCTCGCCGATTCGAACTTGTGCCATTTCAAGGAATCCGAGACGTTCTCGGATCTCGCGAAACGCATCCTCACGCCCGAACAAACGCACGCGCTGATCGACAAGTGCTGGCACGTGGAGCAAATGGACAGCGCCAGCGAAATCGCAAGATCGGCGCTGCCGCGTTGAGGCTCGCGGCTATCGATCGATCGCGAGCGGCATGCGGAAGGTGAAGGTCGTCGCGTGGTCGGTGGACGTCAGATCGATCGAGCCGCCGTGCGCCCGCGCGATCTCCGCGACGATGAAAAGCCCGAGCCCGAGTCCCGGATGGTCGTCGGGCCCCGCGCCGCGCGTGAACGGCGAGAACACGCCGGCCTTCAGACTGTCGGCGATGGGCGGGCCCGCATTGCTGACCGACAAAACGAAATCGTCGTCCGCCGATATCGTCACGCTGACCGGTTCCGTTTGCGAGCCGTAAATCAGGGCGTTCTTGAGAAGATTCGACAGCAGCCGCGCGACATACACCGGGTCGGCCTCGACCGGATGCGCGAGCGAAATCGCGGTCTCGATCCGGCGACGCGGATAAGCAAGCCGCATTTCCTCGACGGCATGTTGCAGCGCGGGCTCCAGTCCCTCGCGCGTCCGCCGCAGCGTGATGCCGCTGCCGAGCCGCACACGGGTCAGATCAGAGATATCGTCGATGAGCGCGGTCATATGCGTCGCGCTGCGCGAGATCGCATCGGAGATGGCGCGCTCGCGCTCGCCCAGTCCGCTCATGCGCAGGAGCGTCGCGCCGGCGGAAATGGCGGCCATTGGATTGCGCAGATCGTGGCCCAGCACCGCGATGAACTGCTCGCGCAGGCCATTCACGAGGCGCGCGTCGGAGAGATCGGCCTGCGCCTTGGCCAGATGCTTTTCTGCTTCGATGTGATACGCGATGAGATCCGAAAACATGCGGAACATGCCGATCACCGCGGGATCGGTCACCTTCGCGGGTTTCGGATCGATTGCGCAGAGCGTGCCGTAGAAGCTGCCGTCGCGCAGAAAGACCGGCATCGAGATATAGCTCTGGAAGCCGTAGCGCGCGGGCGTGTGGTGATGGCGGTATCGCGCATCCTCGGCGACATGGTCTATCGCCACGACATCGCGCGCCTGGCGCACTTCGTGGCACAGCGTGGTCGCCACGCTCAGTTCGCCGCCGGGCTTGAGGCCGAAACCGATTTCGTCGTGCACGGCAAGGCACACCCAGCGCTGCGGCGTCACACGCGCGATTGCAGCGAAGCCCATGCCCGTCGTGCGGCAGATGACCTGCAAAATCGTGGGCACGGCGGCGATCGCCTGAATGGCATCCACGTCTTCCTGGAAGTCGCCAATCGGCTCGCCGATGCGCGTTTCCTGAGGCAGGCGTGCGATGCCCGGCGCGTTCGCATCGCATAGGGCCGTGCGCGGCTGTGAGCTTCGTGTGTTGCGCAGCACGAGATGATGGCGGTCGAGGACGTCCCGCGTTTCATCGCCGTCGATCGCATCATGACGATAACTGCACATGCAGATCAGACGCCGGCCGCGCACCGCGTCCTGCACTTGCGATTCATAGTCGAGAAACGCGTTCCAGTGCGTCTGGCCCACCCACGCGCAGTTGCCGTTGGTGCGCAGGCCGCGATAGCCCGCCGACACCGCGTCGCGCTCGCGCTGCACGAGTCCCGCGACGAGCGCCGCCGGGCGAAACGGCTCACCGTTTTTGTAGAACGCCGCGCTATCCTGGATCTCGATCTGGCCGCACGCCTCGCGCGATTCGAGATCGGGAACGACCGCGCGCAAGGCCGCGCGCGCTTCGTCGGCGCTAAAGGGCGCGTCCGTCACCCACAGGCAGCGCTCGTTGTTCTCCAGCCCCGCGCGAAAGTAAGGCACGAGCGTATCGTGCAGGTCCGCGCCCGAGCCGAAGAGCTGGCCGATGTGACTTCCCCACGTGATGGAAGGCAGCGCAGGGATGCCGGAAGGGGCATGACTTTGCTCGTCGAGTGCTCGCATGGCATCTGGATGACGTGATCGCGCGCCGGAATCGGGCGGGGAATCGAAAGCGCGGCGCAGTTTCGGTGCGTCACGATTGACTGACGCATTATCCTTCAATGGCATGCCGCATGCACGCGAATCGCTCCTTTTCCCGCGACGCCGCCCGGAGATTGCGATGAAGATCCCCTCCGCACGTTATGGACTCGCGTTCGTCGTCAACGTGGCGCTGCCCGCGCTCGCGTATCGAATCACGCTCGGCCAGTTCGGCGTGGTGGACGCGCTCATCGCTTCGGCTGTTCCGCTCGTCGCGTGGATGGTCTTCGACGTGGTGCGCTTCAGGCACTTCGACGCGTTGAGCGCGATCGTGCTGGCGGGCATCGCCATGTCGCTGATGGTCCTGCTGTCGGGCGCGGCGCGCTGGATGGGCGAAGCGCGCGAGCCTGCGGTGAGCGGCATCATCGGCGTGCTGTTTCTGCTCTCGCTCTTTCTCGAGCGGCCGCTGGTGTACTACCTTGCGCGCTCGACGATGTCGCGCGAAGCGCAAGGCCGCGAAACGGAATTCGACGCACGATGGCAATCGAATCCGGCGCTCGCGAGATCCATCCGGCTGATGACCGTCGTCTGGGGCATCGGTCTCGTCGGCGAAAATCTCGCGCGTCTCTGGATCGCGCTTGCGCTGATCGAACCGGACGCCGGCCGGTTCTCGACGTGGCTCCGATACGCGGTTTATGGCGGACTCACGCTCTGGACCATGCTCTATCGACGCCTGTACATCAAGCGGCAGCAGCCATGAACAAAAAGGTAACGAACGTTGACGGCACTTCAATACGCCCGAATACTGCGCTTGCAGACATCGGCTGGCGCCGCTGCATTCGCGTTCGCCGATAACTGCGCTCATAGATCAGGAGAATCGATCGCGCCCGGTCGTCATCGGAACAACCGATACAAGGAACCTCGAATGAAGAATGCCTTGTCCGTAAGCTTTGTCATGAAGACTGCCGTCGCAGTCTCCGCTGTCTCGATCGCGCTGAGCGCCAACGCCGTCGAGCCGATCAAGATCACGCTAGCCAACTGGGCCGATACGCAAGCGGTCGTCTACACCGCGAAATACGTGCTGGAAACGAAGCTGCAACAGCCCGTCACGCTGACGACCGCGGACCTCGGCATTCAGTTTCAGGGCATCGCGCGCGGCGACGTGGATCTGATGCTCGGCGCCTGGCTTCCAGTCACGCACGCGGCCTATTACGCGCGCTTCAAGAACGATATGGAAGATCTCGGCGTCATCTATTCGGGCGCGAAGATCGGCTGGGCGGTGCCGGATTACGTGCCGGAAAGCGAAGTGGCGGCGATCGGCGATCTGAACAAGCCCGATGTCAAGACCAAGATGAACAGCACGATTCAGGGCATCGAACCGGGTGCGGGAGAGATGGTCGCGTCGGAAAAGGCGATGAAGGAATACGACCTCGCCGGCTATAACCTGATTCGCGCGAGCGAGGCCGGCATGCTGACCGCCGTGTCGCGCGCGTATCAGTCGAAGAGCTGGATCGTCGCGACCGTCTGGAGCCCGCACTGGCTCTGGCAGAAGTACAAGATGCGCTATCTGAAGGACCCGAAAGGCGTGCTGGGCGGCGACGAGCAGATTCATGGCTTCGCCTCCAAGCAGTTCGCGGGGAAATTTCCGCGCGCGAACGTCTTCATCCGCCACTTCAAGCTGACGCTCGCCGATGTCGAATCGATCGAACTCGACGGCAACGCGTCGAACGACTGGAGCGCGGCAGCGAAGAAATTCGTCGACAGCCATCCGGAGAAGGTGCAGGCCTGGCTTCAGCAATAAATGCTGGGCGCTTGGCGGCCGCGCCGGCCGCCAATTACCTAGGTAATTGACACGTATGGACCTAAGTAATTTGAGCACTTACGCTCCTTTCAATTCGGACGCAAACCGACACGCGAAAGGGGTAAAGGACCATGCCAAACCAAGCAGCGCAGGAAGTCGATACCAGGACGCTCAGACGTGTCATCGCCGCGGCATCCATCGGAAATTTCGTCGAATGGTTTGATTTCGCGGCCTATGGCTTTCTCGCGACCATTCTGACTCGCGAGTTCTTCCCGAGCGGCGATCCGACCGTCGGGCTCCTGAAGACGTTCGCGGTTTTCGCGGTGGCTTTCGCATTTCGCCCGCTCGGCGGCCTCTTCTTCGGTGTCAGCGGAGATCGCATCGGCCGCAAACGCACGCTCGCTTTCACCATCCTGATGATGGCCGGCGCCACGACGCTGATCGGGCTGCTGCCGACTTATGCGAGCATCGGTTATTGGGCGCCGCTGCTTCTCACGATCATCCGCTGCGTGCAGGGCTTTTCCGCTGGCGGCGAGTATGCGGGCGCATGCGCCTATGTGATGGAGCATGCGCCGCGCCGCCGTCGCGCGTTCTTCGGCAGCTTCGTTCCGGTGTCCACGTTCTCATCGTTCGCGTGCGCGGCAGTCGTCGCCTATGCGCTCGAATCGTCGTTGTCTTCCATGGCGATGGTCGACTGGGGCTGGCGCGTGCCGTTCCTGATCGCGGCGCCGGTCGGTCTCATCGGCGTCTATCTGCGCGTGAATCTGCATGAGACGCCGGCGTTCAAGGCGCTCGAAGGAAAGAAGGAAGTCGCGCATGCGCCGCTGATGGAAACCTTGCATTCGCAGTCCGGCAACATCCTGAAGCTCGGCGCATTCGTCTCCGTCACGGCGCTATCCTTCTACACGTTCACGACGTACTTCGCGACTTACATGCAGGTCGCCGGACACTTGTCTCGCGGCACTTCGCTGCTCGTGACCGTGCTCGCGCTCTTCTTCGCCGCTGCGCTGTGCCCGCTCGCCGGCTTCTTCTCCGACCTCGTGGGCCGCCGCACGACCATCGCGACGACCTGCATCTTCATCATCGCGTCGGTGTATCCGGCTTTCGCGCTCGGCGGATCGGGCGATCTGTCTCACTCGTTGATCGGCGTTGCGCTTCTCGCCGTGGGCGCCGTGCTGTCGGGCGTCGTGACGGCGCCGCTGCTGTCGGAAGTCTTCGCGACGAAGACGCGATACACCGCATCCGCTATCACCTACAACCTCGCGTACACGATCTTCGGCGGCACGGCGCCGCTCGTCGCGACCTGGCTGATCTCGGAGACGGGCTCGAATCTGTCGCCGGCGTATTACCTGATCGCAGTATCGATCTTCGCGATGATCGGCGGGCTCTCGCTGCGCGAAACGTCGAAGACCGCGCTGGAGGAAGCAGGCTCGGCACACGCGAATGCAGGCAATGGCGCGGCCGTCGAGCGCGCCATCAAACGAACCATCTGAACGGAAATAAGCGATGAGCAGCCTTCACGATTCGAGCATCATCATCGATGGATTGAACATTTCGAAGTTCGAGCGCTCCGTATTCGAGGACATGCGCAAAGGCGGCGTCACCGCCGTGAATTGCACCGTCTCGGTGTGGGAAGACTTTCAGAAAACCATCGATAACATCGCGGAAATGAAGCAGCAGATCCGCGAATACAGCGAGATCCTCACGCTCGTGCGTACGACCGACGACATCCTGCGCGCGAAGAAGGAAAACAAGACCGGCATCATCTTCGGCTTTCAGAACTCGTACGCGTTCGAGGACAACCTCGGGTATATCGAAGTGTTCAAGGAACTGGGCGTGAACGTGGTCCAGCTTTGCTACAACACGCAGAACCTGGTCGGGACGGGTTGCTATGAACCGGACGGCGGTCTGTCGGGTTATGGCAAGGAAGTGATTCACGAGATGAACCGCGTCGGCATCATGGTCGATCTGTCGCACGTCGGCGCGAAGACGTCTTCCGATGCCATCGCCTGCTCGAAGAAGCCGGTGACGTATTCGCACTGCTGCCCGTCGGGTCTCAAGGATCATCCGCGCAACAAGAGCGACGATCAACTGCGCGAGATCGTCGATGCGGGCGGCTTCGTGGGCGTCACGATGTTCTCGCCGTTCCTCAAGAAGGGTCCGGATGCGACCGTCGACGATTACCTCGAAGCAATCGAATACACGATCGATGTGATCGGCGAAGACAACGTCGGTATCGGCACGGACTTCACGCAAGGCTACAGCACCGAGTTCTTCGATTGGATCACGCATGACAAGGGACGTTATCGCCGTCTCACCGACTTCGGCAAGGTCGTGAATCCGGAAGGCATTCGCACGATCGGCGAATTCCCGAATCTCACCGGCGCGATGGAAAAGGCCGGCTGGAGCGAATCGCGCATCAGGAAAGTGATGGGCGAAAACTGGATGCGTTTCTTCGACGAAGTCTGGAACGTGTCCGATTCAAAGTCTTGAGCGAATTGCGCTGTCTGTGCGAAAGTTGCGAATCCCCGGTGCTACCGCAATTTTCGCCAGACGCGACAATCCAGCCAACATGACCGATTCGACGTCCAATCTCGACTACGAAGATCTGTTCAGGCATTTGCCCGTCGCGGTCATCGTTGCGCGCGAGCGGATCATGATGGACTGCAATACGCGAGCGCTGGAACTCTTCCGGGCGAGGCGCAGCGATATCATCGATCAATCGTTTTCCAAGCTCTATCCGGAGCAGAAGGACTTCACCACCACCGGTCACCGTCTCGCTCCGCTGCTCGCCAAACACGCCGTATTCAGCGATGACCGCATCATGCGGCGCATCGACGGCAGCTATTTCTGGGTCACGGTCTGCGGTTTCGGCTATAACCCGAAGCGGCCTTTCGAACTCGCGATCTGGACGTTCACGGATTTGTCGCAGAGTACGAAGCAATCAGACAACGCGAGCATGCTGACCGAACGCGAGCGCGACGTCGCCGCTCTGCTCGTGCATGGCATGACGAGCAAGGAGATCGGCAAGGAACTGAACATCAGCCCGCGCACGGTCGATATTCATCGCGCTAGCCTGCTGCGCAAATACGGCGCGAGGGCGACACAGGATCTCATCGCGCGGCTATTGGCCTGAGCGCGATGCACGATCAGAATACGTGCATCATCCCGATGTATGCGCCCGTCTGCGATTCGCCCGCCATCGGGCTCGTGCTGGGTTCGGCATCGCGCGGCGTCGCGAAGACCGAAAACGTGCCGTTCGCACTGTTGCGCACATAGGCGACGGTGCCATACAGGAAGGTGCGCTTGCTGAAGTTGTACGTCGTGCCGAGTGCGTAGAGCATCGCGTGGCTCGCGGGATCGTGGGCTGCATCGCCCGAACCTTCGCCTACGCGGATATAGAAGCCCGCCGCGGTGAGGGCCCACGCAGGCGTCATCTGATAGGTCGCGCCGAGCCAGTAGTGATCGGCCGTATCGGCGACGCCCACGGGTGAATCCGGCGCGGCGTAGTGCGTGTACGCGGCCTGCACTTTCCATTTGTCGATCTTCAGATTCGCGCCGACAAAATACTCGCGCGACGCCTGAAAGATGTTGTCCAGCTTGCCGTCCTGACTGCGCAGTTCGTCGTAGATGCCGCGCACGTCGAGCATGGGCGAGTGATACGTCAGCATGATGCCGTCGGAGCGGCCGAATTCGCCTTGCGCACCCGAATTGAACGCGCCCGGCTGATTGCCGAACGCATATTGCCCTTGCACGTCGAAGCCATGAAACACGGGGCTGTGATATTCGACGTTATTGCTCGTCTGCTGCCAGTTGCGTCCGCGCACGAGCGACGCCGACGACACCGCCTGCTGCACGAAGGGATCGAATTCCCAGACGCCGTCGCTGTCGATAAAAAGATTACGGCCCGCCTGCAACTGGCCCCACGTCTTCGAGTTCACGCCGACATACGCGCGACGCGACCAAAGGCGTCCGCCGCCGGTGGTGCCGTTCATGATCTGAATCGCGGTTTCCAGGTCGAAGACCGCGCTCAGGCCGCCGCCGAGATCTTCGTTGCCTTTGAGGCCCCACATGCTGGTGCCCCAGTCGCCGCCTTCGGCGCTCCATCGCGAGGAACTGCCGCCCGTGCCGTTCGCGATGTGATTCAGATATTCGATGCCGCCATCGAGACGCCCATACATCGTGACGCTCGTTTGCGCCGCCGCGCCCGATGAAACGAGCGCGAGACACGCTGCCGCTTTCCAGAGACGAGATTTCATGGTCGACTGAACTCCATGCTGTATCCGGTTGAGGAGAAACGTTTGGCTGCACATTAGCATCATCTTGCGAACTCGGCACGGATCGATCGTCGATATGGCTTAAGGGCGAACACCAAGTATCGCTTCATTCATTCGGATGCCTAATATATGAACGATGTCGTACGACGTCCTTGATCGGACATATCTATAAGAGGCTGTAAGAATGAATAAGAACTCTGCCCATTTTGCGCTGGCGCGCACCGGCGTCGCCTGGTTTGCGGCTGTATCGCTCGCGTTGACGCTCAGCGCTTGCGGCGGCTCGGATGCATCGCCGTCCGCGGCGCAGAAGTCAGACGCATCCGCGCCTGTCGAGAACACGACAGCCGTCACGCCGGATACGCCGGCCGCGCCGGCAACATCGGACACGCCGACGACGCCTGATACGCCAGCAACACCGGCAGCGCCGACGACGCCTGACGCACCCACAACGCCGGCAACGCCCGACCAACCCGCATCGGACGCGACGCCCACGGGCTTCCAGGTCGGCACGACAACGTACGACCCCGCGCTGCCGCCCGAGCCGACGCTCCCGCTCGCGCCGCAGATTTGCGCGACGCTGCCCGCCACGCTGACCGCGCAAGCAAACGGCCTTCTCCCCGATAGCGCCGACGCCACCGATACCGCGCCCGATTCCGCGCGCATTCAGGCAGCGCTCGACGCGTGCAAGAACCCATCGAGCACGGGTCTCGCGACGAACAAGGCCGTGCGCCTCGTGCCGGGCGCGAACGGCGCGAACGCGTTCATCGCCGGCGCGCTGACGCTGTCGAGCGGCGTCACGCTCTGGATCGACAAGGGCGTCACGCTGTATGCATCGCGCGATCCGCGTCAGTACGACAAGACCAAGGGCACCGCGAGCTGCGGCATGATCACCGCGAGCGACAACGGCTGTCTCGCGCTCATCAACGCGAGCAAGATTGCGAACGGCGCGGTCGTGGGCGATGGCGTCATCGACGGACGCGGCGGCAGCCCGCTCATCAGCAGCGTGCCGAACGATCCGAACCTGATGAAGCGCCCGGACGGCAGCGGCACGATGAGCTGGTGGGATATCGGCTGGATGGCGAACAAGGTGCTGAATCAGGCGCAGAACAATCCGCGCCTCATCCAGATCAGCAATGGCCGCAATTTCACGCTGTATCGCGTGACGCTGCAGAATGCGCCCAAGTTTCACGTCGTGCCGAGCGGTATCGACGGCTTCACCGCGTGGGGCGTGAAGATCTATACGCCGACGGCCGCCTATGAAGCGATGAAGAACTATCTCGGCATGCCCTACAGCCCGGACACCGCGAAGAACACCGACGGCATCGATCCCGGCAGCTCCGGCCCGATCACGAGCAATGCCGGCAATCCGGGGAAGCTGCTGGGCGACGCAAGCAACATGCTGATCGCATACACGCACATCCGCACCGGCGACGACAACATGGCGATCAAAGGCGGAACCGGCACGGTCAACGGGCGCACGTACAACATCACCGTCGCGCATAGCCACTTCTACACGGGTCACGGCATGTCGATCGGCAGCGAGTCGGCGGGCACGGACAACGGCGCGGCGAACCCGGACGTCACGCCGGTAAACGGCGTGCTGCCGAGCGTGAGCAACGTCAAGGTCTACGACCTCGTCATCGACGGCGCCGACAACGGCCTGCGCATCAAATCCGACTGGAGCCGCAGCGGTCTCATCGCCGGTATCAGCTATTCGAACGTGTGCATCCGCACGCCGGATGCGTCGCCGGACGGCAAGCCGCAAGCGCTGATCTTCTCGCCGTACTACAGCCCGACGAAGAACAACGGCCTCTATCCGAACTTCCAGAACATCGCGCTCGATGGCGTGCGCATCGTGAATGCGTCGAGCTATACGTTCCTGGGCTTCAATTCGGCGAGTCCGATTCTGCAAGGCTCGGGCTGGTCGGGCGGCCCGAGTTCACCGATCGTCAATCCTCTGACGATTTCGCTGAACAACGTCGTTGCGGATATCGCGCCTTCGAGCTTCACGGTCGCGAATGCGCTCGTCAGCATCGGCGAAGGCGGCACGACGCTGCCGTTCGCGACGGGCGGCACCGTGAACGTTACGCGCGCCGCCGCGAATGCTGCCAGCGCCGCGCCGGTCGATTGCAGCAAGGCATTCACGCCGTTTCCGGCGCAATAAACCGGCGCAAGGGCTTCGAATGCCTCTTCGAAGCCCGTTTGAACGCGCCCCGTAAAGAAACGTTTACCGATGCCGATAACCTGAATCAGAAGGAGCCGGACTATCGATCGTTCGGGCCTTTTCAACATCCAAGACGAGAGTCCCGCGCCTAAGTCGCGCGGGCCGACAACATCCGACAGAGAAAGAAATGGTCTTCAGCTACAGGGACATGATGGTTACGCCCGCAGCCGTCCGTCAGGGCAACGCGTTCGCCGCGACGGCGCGCATCCAGGATCTGAACGGCAAGGAGCGTTCCGTGCGCCTGCCGGGCGAATTTCCGAATGTGGAAGAAGCGATCCGCTACGCGATTGCGGCGGGCTTCGAATATATCGATTGCGAAGGACGCTGCTGAACTCCGGCCCGGCGCGCGCCGCCGCGCTTCGATCGGGTAAAACGCCGACGCCGCGACCTTCGTTCGCGGCGTTTCTTTTTTTCAGGGTCCGTCAAGACACCTGTGTAACGCTCCGCGACGCTCCTTAGTCACTTTCCATCTGACCGACAGGGGTTCGCGGGCCTATGGCACGTCGCACTTCGAACCTGCGCGTTGAGGGAAGCGGCAGGCTTCCCCCTGCCTCGTCAGCTCAGCTTGATCGAAGTCGGATCGGCGGTCAGATAGCCCACCGCCGCGCCGTATCGATCCTTGTAATTCGCGCGGATGAGCGGATCGAGCGTGGCCTGCACCTTCGAGTGCAGCGGCGTTTCCCAGTCGCCTGCGTGCTGGAAGTTGCTCATGATGTAGGTCCAGCCGTTGATCTCGTCGACCGCGTGCAGGCCCGTCGATTCCGCGCCCGACGGCGCCGACAGAACGCGCGACAGCGTCTTCGTGTCGACGTTGTAGGCCCATAGGAAGTTGTTGACGTGCCGGCCGCTGTCCTCGCCGATGAACAGCGTGCGCAGCTTCTCCGAGAACTTGAGGTTATCCGGATTCGCGATGCGCTCCGGGTTCCCGATGTTGCCGAGCGCATCGGCGGAAATATCCTCGCCGACGAGCGCGGCGGGCGCGCCCATGTCGACCGGCACCCATTCGCTGTCGATCGCCGCGCCGGTCAGATCGCGCTGGCCGCCCTTCAGGTTGAACGCGTACACGGCGCCCGAATTGATGGTCTTGTCGACCGCGAATTCGGCTGCGTGCGCGTCGCCCTTGACCATCGACTTGACGATCTGCGACATCGCCGAGTAGACGGTCTTGTCCTTTGCGTTGACCGTCGTGCCTTCGAGCTTCGTAAAGCACATGCTCGCGCCGCGCAACGCGGCGTAGCGATGCGTCTCCAGGAACGCGGCGGCCTTCTCCATGCCCGGCTTGATGCGAACCCAGTTGAAGGCGCCGTTGTAGTTGATGCGCGTGTAGCTCGCATCGAGCGTCGGGCCGACGGCCGTGTCGCTGACGACATCCATGATGTCCGCGAGCGTCAGCGTGTTGGCGAGGTCCTCGATTTCATCGCTCGTCGCGTGGCCCAGGTTCATCCACGTGAGATTGGCGGCGCCCGCACCCGCCGATGACGTCATCGCGGACTTCGCGACGTAGAGTGTGCCCGCCGACAAATCCGCTTCCTTGTCGGCGACGAACATGAAGACGCCGCCGTTGGTGGCGTCGTCGCCCATCATCACGGTGCGCTTGTCGGGCATCACCTGGATCAGCTCGTGCGAGATGCGGCCGAGGCAGTAATGCTTCTTGATGGTGCCGGTGCCGTCCTGATTCACGGTGACTTCGGGCACGTGGCCGTAGTGGTACGGACGCGCTTTGGTCTGGTCGCCGTAGAGGTTCTTGCTGTAGGCGAGGAATTGCGCGTCCTTCGAGCCGAGCGCCGCATCCGGCTCGTACTCTTCGCTCGACAGATGCGTGTTCCACGGAGACAGGCTCGCGCCGCAGGTGATCCACAGACCGTTGGCCTTCGATGTATCGACGTTCGCGTAGCTCACGAGCGAGAGCTTGCCGGTGGCCGGGTCCTGGTCGAGCGTGAGCACGGCGATCGGCGACGGCAGGCGGCCGTACATGCTCGCGGCGTTCTGGTCGCGCGTCGTGTACTCGAACTGCACGACGGCGAACACGGCGTTGCCTTTCACGCCCTTGACGGTCGTCTTGTCGAGCTTGATGAGCGACGTGCCGTCCGGGCAGTCCGAGAAGAACTGGCGCTCCTTGCCCGCCACCGAACGGTCGATGATCGGCTTGTTGTCGATATCGAAGTACCCGCCCGCGACGATGGTGCCGCCGGTCGTGTTCGGCACGACATCGCCCGTCACGAAGAACGGCTGATACGCGAGCTTGTACGCGCGGTTGCTGCCGTCGCTGAAGTTCACGGTCATCGTCGAGGCGACGGACGTTTTGGCCATCGCGGCGGGATCGGCGAGCGTCGGCGCGGCCATGCTGCTGAACGTGGCGGTGGTGAAAGCGGCCGTCGACGCAGGCGCGGACGCGGACGGTGCCGCGTTGCTGTCGCTGCCGCCGCATGCGGTGGCGAGCAGCGAAGCGGCGGCCGCGCCGCCGAGCGGCAGCATCGGGGCGCCGGCGAGAATCTTGAGGGCTTTGCGGCGGGAGAGGTCGAGGGGCAGCGCCATGTGTGGTTTCAAGTCCTTGATTGTGGGTTGTGTACCGGCGAGACGAATCCCTCTTTTCAGGCCGTTGCAGCCTGAAGGGCCGGTTGACGCGCTACTTTAGGAAATGAATGTGAAATGCGTTTGACAGGCGCGTGTAATTGTTTCGTGTTTGGGCTGAAAGGGGAATAGTGAGAACGGCGGCGGCGCGCCGAAGCACGCCGACAGCAAAATGGCGATTACATCCGCCCCGCGTCAACCACCGCTTCCGCAAACGCTTTCGGCGCTTCCTGCGGCAAGTTATGTCCGATGCCCCCCTCCACATTCCGATGCTGATACTTCCCCGTGAACTTCTTCGCATACGCCGCGGGGTCTGGATGCGGCGCGCCGTTGGCGTCGCCTTCCATCGTGATGGTGGGCACGCCGATCGCCGGTGCACTTGCAAGCCTCTGCTCAAGCGAATCGTATTGCGCCTCGCCCTGCGTCAACCCGAGCCGCCAGCGATAGTTGTGAATCACCACGGCAACATGATCCGGATTCTCGAACGACTTCGCGGAGCGGTCATACGTCGCGTCATCGAAGTTCCATTTCGGCGATGCGAGTTGCCAGATCAGCTTATTGAAATCGTGACGATTCGCTTCGTAACCCGCCTGGCCGCGCTCGGTCGCGAAATAGAACTGATACCACCACGCGAACTCGGCTTTCGGCGGCAGCGGCGCACGATTCGCCTGCTGACTGCCGATCAGATAGCCGCTCACCGAGACCATCGCCTTCACGCGCTCGGGCCACAGCGCCGCGATGATGTTCGCCGTGCGCGCGCCCCAGTCGAACGCGCCGAGCGTGGCCTTCTCAATCTTCAACGCATCCATCAGCGCGATGATGTCCACCGCGACCACCGCCTGCTGTCCGTTGCGCGGCGTATCGGCGGAGAGAAACCGCGTGGAGCCGTAGCCGCGCAAATACGGCACGATCACGCGATAACCCTGCGCAACGAGCATCGGCGTGACATCGGCGAACGCGTAGATGTCGTACGGCCAGCCATGCAGCAGGATCACCACCGGACCATTCGCCGGACCGGCTTCCGCATAGCCGATGCTGAGGACGCCCGCATCGACCTGGCGAATCTGAGCAAAGCCCGCATTCGACGATGACGCACGCGGCGCGGTCTGCGCCTGCACGAAGTCGCTCAGGCCGAGTTGCATCGCGCCGACACTCGCGATCGCTGTGCCGAGAAAACGTCGGCGCCATGCGTTGACTTGTTCATCCGGCATGTCGTGATTCTCCTTTTGATAAATTCGATGTACTCGACGAACCACACTCACGCAGCCGATGCGCGCAGTTCGGCAAGCGTCGGTCCGAGCGGACGCACGCGCATGCGCGCATCGAGATTGCGCCACGGCAGATCGGCGGGATCGGCGGCCATCGGGCCGGGCGCTTTCGCGACGAGTATGCGGTGCGCGATCGGCTCGAAATCGGCGCGAAAATGCACCGAGCTTTTGTTGACCAGAATCTTCATGCGCTCCGGCTCGATGCCCGCGACACGAAAGAGATTGCGGTCGAACACCTGCATCTTGATGCTGCTCACCGCGATGCGCACACCGCCGATGCGCAGGCACGCGGTCAGCCCCAGCTCGCCCGACATGCCGTTGAGCATCGGGCCGTCGAAACGAAAGCGGCCATCCGACAGATACTCGACTTCGTACTCGCCTTCAAGCGGCGAATCGCCGGGCACATTCGAGCCGCCGCCAAGCGCGAGCCTGATACGCGCGCCCACACCCGCACGATGCGCCGCGTGCGCCGCCTTCTCGTCCCAGATGACGCCCACGGCCGCATCGCGCGCGTCGTGGCGCAGGAGCGCGCGGACCATGCCCATCGTGTTCGAATCGCCACCGACGCCCGGGTTATCCTGCGTATCCGCGATGATCACGGGCTTCGTCGCATCGCCGCTCGCGTCGATCGCTTCGCGGGCGGCTTCATCGGGCGTGAGGAAGGGCACGTCCCAGCGCGCTTCGTCGTTCACGAGCGTGCTCCAGAGTGCATCGACGGCCTTGTCCGCTGCGTCCTGATCGAGCGCGTAGCCCCAGACCGCCGGACCGCATTCATCGAAATCCGATGCCGGAAATCCCGGCGCGAACGACAGCGACACGACATCCTTCTCCAGCCTTTCGAGCATGCCGTACGTGCCGCGCGCCGGTTCCACGAGCGTGCACATACCATTCACCGGAATCAGAAACGGAATGCGGCGCATCGCGCGTTCGAACGGCTTTCCGTGTTCGATTCGCTGCGCCAGCAGATGCGCCGCGCGCAAGCCCGTCTCGGCCATATCGACATGCGGATACGTGCGATACGCGACGAGCGCATCCGCGAGTTCGACCATGCGCGCCGTGACGTTCGCATGCAGATCGAGCGACACGACGAGCGGCATCTCATTGCCGACGATCTTTCGCACACGCGCCAGCAGTTCGCCCTCGCCATCGTCGAGATGTTCGGCGACCATCGCGCCGTGCAGGTCGAGATAGATCGCGTCGAAGCCGCCCGCCTTCACACGATCGACGATCGCGCCCGCGATCCACTCGTACGCATCTTCCGTCACATGCGCCGATGCACTCGCACCCGCCCAGATCACCGGAATCAGTTCGTGATCCTTATCTTTGGCCCATTGAATAAAGCCGCCGATCGGCACGTTCACATCGCGCAGCTTGAGCACATCGTCGGCATGCGCCAGCGGCGGGAAGCCTTCGCCCTGGATGAAGCTTTGATAGCTCGCCTTCGTCGGCGCAAAGGTGTTCGTTTCGTGCTGGAATCCTGCGATCAGAATCTTCATGACTGTCGTCCTTTTCGGTGTCGATCGATGTTCAGGCCGTGCGCGTGCTCGCCGCCGCAGCCTTGCGTTTGTTCGCGAGAACCAGCACGCACGAGAGCGCCGCCATGCACGCCATCACGACGAGGCCGCCGTTCGTGCTGCCGGTGGCGGACTTGACCCAGCCGATCGTCGCCGGGCCCCAGAATCCGCCCGACAAGCCGATCGTGTTGATGAGCGCGATGCCGCCCGCAGCCGCCGGGCCGGAAATCGTTTCGGCGGGAATCGCCCAGAAGACCGTGTAGGCCATCCACATGCAGGCCGTGGCGAGCGTGAGCAGCGTGATCGTCGCGATGAGATTGCCGTTCGCATACGGCGTCATCACGAGCAGCGCGGCGGCGGCGAGCGCGGGCAGCGCGCTGTGATAGCGGCGCTCGCCGAGCGCATCGGAGCGGCGCGCCGCAACGTACATCGCGACAGCGGCAGCGACGTAGGGAATCGCGACATACCAGCCGAGGCGGATCGTGTCGTTCACGCCTTGCTCCTTGATGAGCGTCGGGAGCCAGAAGCTGATGGCGTAGATCGGGAAGATGATGCAGAAATACGCGAGCGCCAGCAGATAGATGCGCGGATTCTTCGCGACTTCCCTGAATGAGTCGATGCGATGCGACGCGCCGCTGTGACTGCCGACTTCCGCCTCGACGAGACGCCGTTCATCGTGCGTGAGCCAGCGTGCATCGGCAGGGCGATTGGCAAGCACACGCCACACAAGCGCACCGAGCGCAATGCACGGCAAGCCTTCGACGAGGAACATCCACTGCCAGCCGGCCAATCCGCCGACGCCCGCCAGCGACGCAATCAGCCACGCCGACAACGGACCGCCCACGACACCGCCGAGCGGCCCCGCGACGAACACGAGCGCGATCGCGCGCGCCATGCGCTTCGGCCCGTACCAGCACGAGAGGTAATAGATCATGCCCGGCGCGAAACCCGCTTCGAAAACGCCGAGCAGGAAGCGCATCGCGTAGAACGCGGGCACGTTGCGCACGAAGAGCATGCATGCCGACGTAATGCCCCACAGCACGAGAATGCGGCTGAACGTAAGACGCGCGCCGATTTTCGGCAGCATCAGATTGCTCGGGATTTCAAACAGCACATAACCGATGAAAAAGATCCCGGCGCCGACGCCGTAGGCCGCATCGGAGAAGCCGAGATCGCTTTGCATCTGAAGTTTCGCGAAACCCACGTTCACGCGATCCAGATACGCGAACATGTAGCAGGCGATGAGCAGCGGCAGCAGCCGCCAGTTGATTCTGCTGTAGAGCGCCGAAACGGCATCGCCGCTGCGCCAGGTCTGAATCGTCGACATCCGCGTCTCCTTGTCTCGTCTTCCCTGATCGGGTAAGCCGATGTTGAGCGCGTGCGACCGTGCTGGCAAGAGCAACTAAGTTCACGTATCGTTGCCCTGGTAGCAACACCATTCATTCGACACGGACGGCGGCCATGCGTGAAATCAATCAGCAGCGTCTGCGCTATTTCCACGAAGTCCTCGCGCACGGCACGATTCGCGGCGCGGCGGATCATCTGAACACGTCGCCGTCTGTGATTACGCGGCAGATCAAGCTGCTGGAAAACGAGCTCGACACGACCTTATTCGAGCGCGAGGCGCGCGGCGTGAAGCCGACCGAAGCAGCGTTTCATCTGCTCGAATTCTGGCGCGGCTATCGTTCGCAGCAGGAAAAGCTCGAAGATCAACTGCATGCGCTGAAGGGCTTGCAGCAAGGACAGATTCGCCTCGCGGTGAGCGAGGGCTATGTCGATACGCTCGTCGACGATGTGCTCGCGCCGTTCTGCGCGCGCTATCCGCGACTCGAAATCGACGTGCAGATGCTCGCCGTCGACGATTTGCTGGAAGAAGTCGCGCAGAGTCGCGCGCATATCGGGCTCGCGTATAACCCGCCGCCGCACGAGCGCATCGCGATTCGCGCGAGTTCGCCGCAGCCGGTCGTGCTGCTCGCGCGGCGCGATCATCCGCTGGCCCTGCGCGGCGGCGCCGCGAAGATTCGCGATCTGCTCGACTATCCGCTCGCGCTGATGCCACCGACGTTCGGCATCGGCCATGTCGTGAAGATGCTCGAAACCACCGACGATTTCGCCATCCGCCCGACGCTCACGACGAATTCGCTGAGTGCGCTGAAGCGCTTCGTGGCTGCGGAAAATTTCATGACGCTGATCGGCGAGTTCGCCGCGTATCGCGAACTCGCGAGCGGCGAGCTGACGACGATCCCGGTCGCGCATCCGCTCTTCGAAAGCGCGCAGGCGAAGCTGCTCGTGAAAGCCGGTCGTCCGCTCGCGGCGGGGCCGCAGGAATTGCTCGACTGGATACTGAGCCGTATGCCGATGTTCGCGCGCGTGCCCGCCGCGCACGTCAAACGAGCGCGCCCCAAAACGCGCCGCTGAGTTACGGCCCGCCGCCCTCGAGCTTGGACTTTTCGGCGGCGATCTGATCCGCGATCTTCGCGGCGAGATCGTCGAGCGAGGACATCGATTCCGCCGTATTGATGACGAAGCGCGCCGCCGCGCCGTAGGGCTTCGGCGCGGCCGCCGATTTCTGCCCTTTCAGCTCGCTGCTCGTGTCGATCTGCGTGAGCGCGGCATCCGGGCTTGCGGCGAGATTGGCGAGCTGCACGGTGACGTGCGTGTTGGGTTTCTTGTCCGACGAACCCGTCGACGGCAACGCCGCGCCGAATCCGCTCGACAGCGTTTCATCGAATTCGCCGCTCACGAGCCAGCCCGATGCCGGCGGCGGCGAATCCGCCGTCACGTGACACGCGGCGATGCCCTTCGCGTTCAGCGCCCCGACGATATCGTCCGCCAGCACCGATGCGTTCACATCGACCTTCATCGAATTGCGCGCCGAACGCAGCCGCGAGCCGAGCAGACGCGAAGAGCCGGCTTCATGGCTCACCGGCGTAAAGTCGCGAACCTGAACGAGCTTGCTCGCGTTCGCATCGCTCGCGGTCGTGGGCGGACACGTCGACGCAGACTGCGCGAATGCAGGCATGCCGAGCGCGCAACCCAGCGCAAAGCCGAGCGCGGCCAGCGAACCGCGCAAGCATGAAGTCTTCATCGGTTCTCTCCGTCGGGAAGCATCGCCGTCACACGATGCAGAGATGATAACGCCGGCCCGCGCGCGAGAAAACGCGCTTTCAGGGCAGCGCGACCGGCTCCGCGACGGTGAGCACGAGCAGATTCGCGAGCGGAACGGGGCGGCTGAGAAGATAGCCCTGCACCTTGTCGCACTGCATGTCGCGCAGCGTATCGAGCTGCTCCTGCGTCTCGACGCCTTCCGCGACCACCGTCACGCCGAGCTTGTGCGCCAGATCGATCACGCCTTCGACGACCGTGCGCACCATCGCGTCGGTCGCGATGTTATCGACGAAGGACTTGTCGAGCTTCAGCACGTCCGGCCGGAAACGCGCGAGATAGCTGAGACTCGAATAGCCCGTGCCGAAATCGTCGATGGCGATACGCACGCCCATCGCGCGAACGTTCGACAGCACGCCCTGCGCATCGTCGACGTTTTCGATCAGCGCGGACTCGGTGATCTCGAGTGTGATGCGGTCCGAATCGATGCAGCCGCGCTTGATCGCGTGCCGCAGCACGGACACGAGGCGCGGATCGCGGAACTGTTTCGGCGACACGTTGAGCGCCACCGAGCATCCCTCCGGCAACGCGAGCGCCAGTTGCGACGCCGCCTGCACAGCCTCGCGAATGACCCAGTGCCCCGCTTCGACGATCAGCGCGCTCTCTTCCAGCACCGGCACGAACGCGCCGGGCGCGAGCAGCCCGAGCTGCGGATGATTCCAGCGCAGCAGCGCCTCGACGCCGACGAGCGCGCCCGAATCGACGCGATACTGCGGCTGGTAATGCAGCACGAACTGATTCTCCTGGATCGCGCCGTGTAGTTCCGCTTCAAGATGCGCGCGCGCGAGATCGTCCTTCTCGCGATCGCCGAACACGCGGAACGTGTTGCGGCCCGCGCGTTTCGCGGCGTACATCGCCATGTCGGCGCTGATGAAGAGCGCTTCGGGCGTGCGTCCGTGCTCGGGATAGAGCGCGACGCCGATCGAGCAGGTCATCGTCATGCTCTTGCATTCGATCTTGATCGGACGATGACACGCGAGCGAGAGCTTGCGGCATGCGCGCGCGATGCTCTCCTGCTCGAAGGTGCCGGGCAGAATCACGGTGAACTCGTCGCCGCCCGGACGCGCGGCCACGGCGCCTTCGGGCAGCGTTTCCTGAATGCGCTTCGCGATCGTGCGCAGGACGGCATCGCCGGCAATATGGCCCGCCGTGTCGTTGATGGACTTGAAGCGGTCGATGTCGATGAACAGATACGCAAAAGGCGCGCCCGCTTCGCAGCGCTTCACGAGCACGTCCATCATCGCGTTGCGGTTGGCGAGACCGGTGAGGCTGTCGGTGTTCGCGAGCCGATGCAGTTCCTGAAGACGCTGGCGCTCGTCGGTGGCATCGACGCACACGCTCACGACGCGCGACACCGCGCCGTCCTCGGTGACCGGATAGATATCCGCGCGCACCCAGCGCGTGCGATCGTGCGGCAGACACAGACGAAAATAGCTTTGCCTCGCGGCGCCCGTATTCACCGCCGTGCGCATCTCGTCGCGCAGCGCGGGCAGATCCTCGGGGTGCACGCTTTGCGACCACGCGGTCTGATCGGCTTCGAGCACGGACATCGGCATTTCCCACATGCGCTCGAACGCGGAACTCACGTGCAGCAGTTCGCGGAAATCGTGCGTCGCGGTCCAGAACACGGCGTCGACGTGATCTTCCATGTCTTTCTGCACGCGCGCGTTGCCGCGCAGTTCTTCGATGAGATTCACTTCCGCCGTGATATCGCGCGACTTGCACAGCACCGCCGTGATCTCGCCGTGCTCGCCGATGACCGGCGCGAACGTCGATGTCCACCACTTCAGCTTGCCGGCCATCGTGCGGCAGGTGCCGGAAAACGACGTCGATTCGCCCGCTTTCGCGCGCTCGAAGGCACGCCGCGCGTCGGGGCCGTCCCAGAGATCGAGCCAGTCGATACCGATGAGATCATCAGCGCACTCCGCTTCGATGAGACGCATGCCGACTTCGGAGATGCACATGATGCGGCCTTCGAGCGAAAGCAGCTTGAGGCAGTCCTCCGCGATGGAAAGCAGGCCGTGCGCGACCTGCCGCGCGACGAATATCTTCCGATTCGCTTCCTGCAGGCGATGCACGACGACCGCCACGCCAAAGACGAGCGCGGCGAGCAGCACGTTCCACGGAAGCGGCACGAAGAAGGTTCCGCACGCGGCGACGAGCACGCCGAGCGGAGCGAGACCCAGCCCATCGAAACGGCGTGCGCATTCGATGTACGGCAGGTTTCTGGCGACGTTTTCGCCAATAGTCCCGAGGAAATCGTTGGCGCCTCTCTGCACCGTTCTGGCCCTGTTCTATTGATAGGTTCGATCGGTGTTTATCGGCTCATAGGGGGAAGTCTTTAGAACAGGGCCGGCTACACCGCGCCCTTCAACGCCCCGGCGATTTCCTTCGCCAGCGCCTCCGCGCGATACGGTTTGCCGAGCAAAGTCACGTTCGGGCGCAGCACGCCGTCGCGCGAAATGAAGTCGCGCGTGTAGCCGGAGACGTAAATCACCGGCACCGGCTGCAACTGCGAAAATGCCCATTCCGCCAGGTCCGCGCACTTCACTTTGCCCGGCATGACGACGTCGGTGAGGATCAGATCGACGTTCACGCCACTTTCGAGCACGCTCATCGCGGCATCGCCATTCGCGGCGCGCAGCACGATGTAATGCATGGCTTCGAGAATCGCGACCGTCGACATGAGCACCGCGGGATCGTCGTCGACGACGAGCACCGTCGCGCCGCCGGTTTGCGCCGTCAGCCTGCCGGCTCGCGGCAGCGTGGTTTCATCGTCGAAGCTGCGCGGGAAGAACATTTCGACGGTCGTGCCTACATCGACGGAACTCGACACCGCGATATGCCCGCCCGACTGCTTGACGAAGCCGAAGACCATCGAGAGGCCGAGTCCCGTGCCGTGGCCTTCGGGCTTCGTCGTGAAGAACGGCTCGAACGCGCGCTCGAGCACGTCGGGCGCCATGCCCGCGCCGGTATCCGATGCCGAGAGCTTCACGTATTCGCCCGGAGGCAGATCCTTGCCTTCGCAAGCGGCCGCATCGAGCATTTCGTTCGAGCATGCGAGCGTGAGCTTGCCGTCGCCGCGCATCGCATCGCGTGCGTTGATCGCGAGATTGAGCAGCGCGTTCTCCAGCTGATTGCGGTCGACGCAGAAATTCCATGCATGCTCGGCAAGCAGCGTGTTGATCGACACCGACGGTCCCACCGCATGCTGCAACAGTTCCCGCATCTCGTCGAACAGGCGCTGCGGATTGATGACGACCGGCGACTGCGGCTGCCGCCGCGCGAACGACAGCAATTGCGAAGCGAGCTTCGCGCCGCGCTGCACGGCTTCCAGCGCGGCGTGCACGCGCTCGGGCACGCGGCTGTCCGTGGGCGGCAAATATTGCAGCAATTGCAGGTTGCCGCTGATCGCCTGCAGCGTGTTGTTGAAGTCGTGCGCGACGCCGCCCGTCATCGCGCCGAGCGCTTCCATCTTCAGGCTCTGACGTAATTGCGCTTCCACCGCGATGCGCGCGGCCACGGCCTCGGAAATCTTGTCTTCGAGACTGCGCGTCAGTTCGCGGAGACTCTCTTCGGCGATCTTGCGATCATGAATGTCGATGATGACGCCCGGAAAGCGCGTCGCCGTGCCGTGCTCGTCGAAGTCGCACCGGCCCGTGGCGAGAATCCACGTCCAGCCCGAATCGCCCGAGCGAATGCGGTATTCGGCGCGAAACAGTTCGCCGTCGCGTACCGTTCGCGTAATGAGCGCGCGCACGCGTTCCACATCGTCGGGATGAATCTTCGCGAAGGCGGCCTGGATCGGCATGCCGCGCGCGACTTCGTCGAACGAAAACAGAAATGTGCGCGCGAAGCGTTCATCGCCTTTCACGCGATCGACCTGAATCTCCCACACGAACGTGCCGAGCACCGCGCCTGAATTGAGCGCGAGTTGCAGGCGCTCGTTGGCTTCGCGAAACGCGCCTTCCGCTTCGGCGCGCGTGCGTTCGAGCAACACGCGTTCGCTCGTGTCGACGACGATCGCGAGCACGCCGACCGGCACGCCTTCGTTCGACGCGACCGGGCTGTAGTGCAGATCGAGCCAGACTTGCGCGTCGCGTCCGTCGCGCGGCAGCGTGAAGGAGATATCGTGATACGAAAGCGACTCGCCGCGCAGGCCCGTGTCCACGACGTTGCGATTGAACTCGGCGGCCTCGGGCCACGCGTCTTCTATCGGCATGCCGAGAATGCGCGGATGGCGTCCGCCCGAGAACTTCGCGTAGGCGTCGTTGTAGAGCAGCGTGCCTTCTTCGCCCCACAGCACGGCCATCGGCAATGCGTTGCGCAGCATGACCTGCACGACGGCGCGCAGCACGTGCGGCCATGTATCGATGGAACCCAGCGGCGTCGCGCTCCAGTCAAAGTCGCGAATGGCGCGCGCTGTTTCGCCGATCCATGAATCGAGCTGACGATGATCGGAGATATTCGAAGTCAAAACCTGCCTTTCTTGTCTGAAGAATCGCGTCCCGACGCGTTCCTGTCGCGCTTATTCCGCGAATCCGACAGCATAAAGGCTAATCGTTTTGTCCTGAAAGCATCGTGTGGATGCGTTGCGCGCGCGCGTCTTTAGCCGCGCTTAGGCTTGCGCACCGCCCGCACCTTGCCCGTGCGCCCGCCGCCGCAAAAGAAGCGGTCGCGCCCGTCCGATTCGAGCCCCGACACGCCCACGCCTTCCGGCATGTCGAGCCGCTCGATGACCTCGCCCGATTGCGGATCGATGTGCCGCAACTCGCTTTCGTCGCCTTCCCATGTGGCGTGCCACAGTTCGCCGTCGATCCACGTCACGCCCGTCACGAAGCGATTCGACTCGATGGTGCGCAAAATCGCGCCGTTATCCGGATCGACCTGATGAATCTTGCGCTCGTTGTATTGCCCGACCCACAGCGTGCCTTCGGCCCATGCGAGACCGGAGTCGGCGCCGCCGCCGGGCGCGGGAATCGTCGACAGCACGCGGCCCGTCTTCGGATCGATCTTCTGGATGCGGTCCTCGGCGATCTGAAACAGATGCTCGCCGTCGAAGGCCGTGCCCGCATGCGCCGCGACGTTCAGCGAGCGCGCTTTCTCGCCGCTCTCGGGATCGAACGCGTTGAGCGTGTCGCCGGCCGCGAACCACACATGCTCGCCGTCATAGGTGACGCCGTGCACGCCGTCGATATCCGGAAAAGGCCCGTATTCGCGGATGATTTCCGCTTTCGCGCGTTTCATGTCGCCGCCCTCTTCATGATGTGATGCCCCTATGCTAATCACTCGCGAGCTCGACGGGGAGTAACAAGGTCGTCGTGAATCCGGGCATCGGCGGCGTGGTCCAGCGGCGCGCGCGCCCGCGTCCGAACGATTGCACCTTGCCGTTCGCGGCGAGCGCATCGAGCGCGCGCTGCACCGTGCGCTGGCTCGCGCCGAGCGCGATCGCGAGCGCGGAGCTGGACCACGATTCGCCATCGGCCAGAAAGGCGAGCAGCGGTGCGTATTCGTCTTCCACGGGCAGCGCGAGCACCGCGACATCGCGCGCGTGACGCGGCTTCAGCACGAAGCCGCGCGGTGTCGCGTCGATGCTCGCGTGCGCGCGCAGCATCGTGCGCAGCCGTCCCATCTCGACGCGCAACCGCGCCCGATGCGTCTCGTCCGCTTCCCGGATGCGAAACGCGCGCAGGATCAGCGCATCGCGCGGCACGTCGCCGGGCCACGCCTGCGCGAGCATGCGCCCGAGCGTGAAGAGCACGGGGCGCGTCGCGAGCGATATCGACGTGCCGTTCTCGCGCACGCAAAGCCGGCACGCATCGACGACGAACGCAGTCGATGCGAACAGTGCCTCCACTTCGTCGAGCCGCAGCAGACGCGCTTCTCCTTGCGCGATGAGCCGCGCCGCCGGTGCATCGAGGATGCGCCATGCGCTGTCGATTTCGGCGGCGAGCGCGGGAATCGCGGCCTCGCGCGCGGCGAGCGTCGCGCGTTCGAGCGCTGCGCGCGCCGCGTTCGTACGGAGACGACGCATCGCGATGCCCGCGTCGATGAGTTCATGCGCGGCCCGCGATGCAGCCGGAAGCGTCGCGTGATCCAGTGCCGCGAGCATGCGTTCGGCATCGTCGATCCGTCCGATGAGCAGCGCGCGGCGCACTTCGAGATAGCGCGCGTGGGCGGCGTTCACGTGATCGCCGTGCGCGTCGAGCGTCGCGCGCGCGTGATCGAGCGCCTTCGCGGGCCATGTGAGATCGCGCGATGCCAGCGCGATTTCCGCCTCCGCGACGATGCAACGCGAACGCGCCAGCGCCTCTTTCGCGCCGAACGCGCGCGCAGCGCCTTTGACGAGCGCACGCGCCCGCGCGAAGTCGCCGAGTTGCGCCATCGCGATGCCGCGCAACGCCAGCGCACTCGCGTCGTCGCGCAGCGCGATGCGATTCAGCGCGCCGAGCGGATCACCCGCCGCGAGCGCGCGCGCCGCCGCCGTGATCAGCGAATCCATGCGAATCCCGACACACTTGTCACTCCTTTGCCGTGCATGCCCGCGACTAATCTAACACCGTACCTGGACGCGCACTGTTAAAGGACGACATCATGGAAGCGCTGGCCGTCATCATCGAAAGCGAGATTGCGCATGGTTCGCGCCGTCGCTTCATCGCGATCGTTGCGCTCGTGTTCATCGCGAGCGTGATCGCGACTTATGCGATGCATGTGTCGATGTCATCGATGACCGAACTCCCGATGCCCGGCGGCTGGATGCTCTCGCCCGTCTTCACGCCGATGTGCGGACGCACATGGCTGCGCGCGGCGGCGGGGTTCATCGGCATGTGGATCGCGATGATGACCGCGATGATGCTGCCATCGTTCGCGCCGGTTCTCTCGCGTGATCGTGGAAGCGTGCGTGCTTCGTGGAGCACGGCGGCGGGCTACGCTTTCGTATGGACGATGACGGGTCTCGCGGCGTTCACGTTCGGCGCGATCCTCACCGCGATCATGATGCGTGCGCCGTCGATTGCGCGTTGCGTGCCGTTCGCGAGCGGCGTGGTCGTACTGATGGCGGGCGCGTTGCAGTGTTCGGCATGGCACGCGCGGATGCTGTCGTGCTGCCGCCATGCGTCGCATCGCGGATGGCGCGGCGGCGTGCGTCACGGCCTGCATTGCGTCGCGTGCTGCGCGGGCCTGACGGCGACGCTCTTCGTGTTCGGCGTGATGGACCTTCGCGCGATGACACTCGTCACGCTGGCGATCAGCGCTGAACGGCTGATGCCATCGTTCGAACGGGTATCGCAAATCACCGGCGTGATGTTGCTGCTGCTCGGCGCGATGCTCATCGTCCGATGACGTTCAACGCGCAAGCCGACGCGACACCGCATGCGCGCCCAGCACGCACACGATGCCGATCACGCCGCCCGCGAGCACGTGCGTGAGCCGCTCGAGGGCATCGGCGGCGGATTGATTCGCCAGCATGATGGCGAGCGCCACGAAGAGGCATCGGAAGAAATACCCGACGACGTAACGCTGAAACGCGACGAGCGTGAGGAAGGTGGCGAGCGTCGCGAGCGTGACGGCGATACCCGAATGCGGCACGACGAATTGCCCGAGCAGAATGCCGATCGGCACGCCCGCGATCACGCCGAGCGCGCGATCCTTCAGCTTCGCGCGCGCCGTATCGACCGATCCCGTCACGATGCTGGCCGCGCCCCAGATCACCCATTGCGCGCGCTCCATGTGGCCGTACACGACCATCAGCGCCGCGATGCCGACGCTCGCGAGCATCGCCGCGAGATCTTCGCCGAAGGGCGCGCGCATGCCGAAGTCATCGAGATTCGACCAGCGTGCCGCGGGCTTGCCGCGCGAGCGGATATACGCCGCCAGAACGGCGGGCGCAAGCGCGATGAACAGATAAGGCAGCGCGGCGGGCGCGGCGCGCAATAGCGCATCGACGGTGCGCCCGCCATGCAGTTCGTTCGCGAGGATGAGCACGGGAATGAAGGTCCAGTTGCCGAGCGCACGCAGTTCTTTTCCACGCGATACAAGCAGGATCACGCGCGCGGCGAGCAGCATGCACGCGACGACGAAAAACGCCGGCACCAATTCGGCCAGCAGCAGCAGATAAGTCCCGCCGATGATCGCAAGCCCGTGCGCGGCGACGCCGGCTGGCCTTAGATCGAGTCTGTCTTGCGCGATCACGGTGGCGATCGCGAGCAATGAAGCCTTCATCCACAGCGCGTTGCCGGTGACGAGTGCGAGCGCGACGAAGGGCAGCAGCGCGGTCGTTGCGCGCAGGAGCGGCCAGAACTTGATCTCGCTGGCGATACGAAGATGCGGTGCGTCGGCGGACATGCGCGTCAGTCGCTTCGTGAGTTCGGATGAAGTGTAGTCGGGTTTTCGCGGCGACGTTACCTAAGCGCCCACTAAGTATCCACGCACAGAGTTCGCGATGACGGCGCGCGATCTTCGCGCGCTCCCGCCGATACGAGGAGGCCTCACATGGCCGCGATGCGCAACAAGGTTCCCGAAGTCACGCTTGCATTCTGGATCATCAAGATCATGTCGACGACGGTCGGCGAAACCGGCGCGGATTTTCTCGCGGTCAACGCGGGACTCGGCGTCGCCGTCACCGATGCGATCACTGCCGCCCTGCTCGCCACGGCACTCGTCATGCAGATGCGCACGCGCCGCCTCGTTCCGTGGCTCTACTGGCTCACCGTGGTGCTCGTCAGCATCGCGGGCACGCAGATCACCGATGCGCTGACCGACAACGCGGGTGTGAGTCTCTACGCGAGCACATCGTGCTTTGCAGTGCTGCTCGCGATCATCTTCGCGATCTGGCACCGCACGGAGCATTCGCTTTCCATACGTTCGATCGACACGCATCGACGCGAACTCTTCTACTGGTGCGCGATTCTCTGCACGTTCGCGCTCGGCACCGCGGCAGGCGATCTCGCCACCGAAGCACTCGGTCTCGGCTTTCCGCTCGGCGTGCTGATCTTCGCGGCGCTCATCGCGGTCACGGGCGCGGCCGCGTTCCTCGGGATGAACCGCGTCGCCGCATTCTGGATCGCGTACATCCTGACACGCCCGCTCGGTGCGTCGCTGGGCGACCTCATGTCGCAGCCGCGCGTCTATGGCGGCATGGGCCTCGGCACCATCTACACCAGCGTCATCTTTCTCGCGATCATCGTCGCGCTCGTCGCTTACGTGACCTATCTCGATCATACGAGCAGGACACAACGTCGACGCGGCGGCTCGCGTCCTGCCTGACCTCATCACGGAGAAAACCATGAAACCTCGTCATATCGCCGGCATGGCGCTTTGCGCGGCCGCTGCCGTCACTGCCTTCACGGGCTCGATTACGCCGGCCGGGTTCGAAGCGATCGGCGCGGCGCATGCCGCATCGAAGATCGGCGACCTTGCGCCGTTTCGCGCGATCGCGACGGATACCGCCGCGCTCGTCGACAAGAACGACCTCGCCGGTGCGAAAGCGCGCATCAAGGATCTCGAAGTGTCGTGGGACGAAGCCGAGCCTTCGCTAAAGCCGCGCGCCGCGAGCGACTGGCATGTCGTCGACAAAGCGATCGATCGTGCGCTCGAAGCATTACGCGCGAAATCTCCCGTTCAAGCTGTTTGTAAGCAATCGCTCGCCGATCTGCTGACAACCATCGACCGAGTCAACGGCAAACCCTGACCCACAACGGAAAAGCCCTGCATACGGGGCTTTTCCCGCATCAGCGACTTGAAATGCCTTTTTAAAAGTTTCCTAAAGGACCTAGGCTCGATGTCGTTATATAGACCAGCCGATGGGTTTCATCGGCTGCGCGGCAGGCGATGCATCGCCGTCCGCCCGCGTACGCGCCCAAGCGATGCAGCCACCTTGAGAGAGCTATGTTTTCGACAATCAAAGGCCGACTGGCCTTGGCCATGACGCTTCTGAGCGTGCTGCTGATCGCAGTCGGCATGGTCGGACTGACCGGGATGAGCCGGTCCAACGCAGAAACGCATGACCTCTTCACGAATGAAATGCCGAGCGCGGTGTCGGTCGGCAACGCGGAAATGTTCATGGCGCGCGAGCGTCTCTCGTTCGACCGCGCCGCATTGAACGTCGGCACGCCCGCCGCCGAAGATGCAATCGGTCGCGGCGCGCTGATGCGCAAGATTTCCGACGACGCCTGGACGACTTACTCCGGCCTGCCCCAAGGCGCCGAAGAAAAAGCGCTCGCCGACAAGTTCAACACGCAGCGTCTCGCGCTGCAGAAACTGATCGACCAAGGTTATGCCGATGTCCGCGCCAAGGATCAGGCGAAGGTCATCGACGACGCGAGCGCGATGCAGGCATCGTTCAACGACTTCGCGAAGACGGGCGTCGCGCTGCGCAAACTGCAGTTCGATCAGGCGAAGGGCTCGTATGACGAAGGCCAGCAGATCTTCGGCATGTTCCGCATGGCCTCGATCATCGCAATTCTGGTTGGCGTCGCCGCCGCGTTCTATACGTGGACGTCGTTGCGCCGTCGCATTTCGCGTCCGCTCGACGCGGCGCTCGCACAGTTCGATGCCATCGCGGCCGGCGACTTGCGCAGTCATGTGAAGGTGACCTCGAACGACGAAATGGGCCAGTTGCTGCGCGGTCTCGCGACCATGCAATCGAGCCTCGTCGATACGGTGCGCACGGTGCGCGGCGGCAGCGAATCGATTGCATCGGCGACCAAGCAGATCGCGGCGGGCAACGTCGATCTTTCTTCGCGCACCGAGGAACAAGCGTCGGCGTTGCAGGAAACGGCGTCGAGCATGGACGAGCTGACCGGCACGGTGAAGCAGAACGCCGACAACGCGCGTCAGGCGAGTCTGCTGGCGGCGAATGCATCGGAGATCGCGGGCAAGGGCAGCCATGTCGTGTCGCAGGTCGTGACGACGATGGGCGAGATCAACCACAGCTCGTCGAAGATCGCGGACATCATCACGATCATCGAAGGCATCGCGTTCCAGACGAACATTCTCGCGTTGAACGCGGCCGTCGAAGCGGCGCGTGCGGGCGAAGAAGGTCGCGGCTTCGCGGTCGTGGCCGGCGAAGTGCGCTCGCTCGCGCAGCGTTCATCGGCGGCGGCGAAGGAGATCAAGGAACTGATCGACAACTCGGTGGAGCGCGTGCAATCGGGCACGGCGCTCGTCGACGAAGCGGGCCGCACGATGACGGAAATCAGCACGGCGGTGCAGCGCGTGACCGACATCATGGGCGAGATCGCGGCGGCATCTGAAGAGCAGAGCAGCGGCATCGAGCAAGTGGCGCGCGCCGTTACGCAGATGGATGAAGTGACGCAGCAGAACGCGGCGCTCGTCGAGGAAGCGGCGGCGGCGGCGCAATCGCTGGAAGATCAGGCGGGCGCGTTGCGCACGGCGGTGGAGACGTTCCGTCTTCACGATGAAGGCATGCGCGCGACGGCCTGAAGGCTTTTGTCGTTCGATGATGCGCGGCTCGCGATCCTTCGGGACGCGAGCCGTTTCTTTTTGCCGAGCCATAACCGCCGGTAATCACCTCATGAGGCGAATTCAATAGACGGCTATCGCTCTTTTCGCGAGACTGCGGGGCGTCGGACCGATATATGGTCCGTCCTCGAAAAAGAGCACGCGCAATGAGTCAGACAGCGCGCAACAAGCCTCGGAGGAGACATAGAAGATGCTGCGTCGACCCAGAGTCACCCGTTCCGTACTCGCGCTGATGTGCGCGATGTCGTTCATCATGTATCTCGATCGCGTGAACCTGTCCGCAGCGGCGGGCCTGATACGCGATGATCTGCATCTCACCAATACCGATATCGGCCTCGTGTTCGGCGCGTTTGCTTATACGTATGCGATCTGCCAGGTGATCGGCGGATGGTTCAGCGACCGTTTCGGCGCGAAGACGACGCTTGTGCTGTGCGCATCGATCTGGATCGTCGCGACCATTGCGACGGGTTTCGCGGGCGGCGTCGTGTCGCTCTTCTGCGCGCGCATGTTGCTCGGCGTCGGCGAAGGCGCGGCGCTGCCGGCGCAGGCGCGCGCGCTCGTCAACTGGTATCCGGCGAGCAAGCGCGGCTTCGTGCAAGGTCTTACGCATTCGTTCTCGCGTCTGGGCAATGCGCTTACGCCGCCTTTGATTGCGTTGCTGGTCGCGTTTGCTTCGTGGCGTGCTTCGTTCGTGCTGGTCGGCGCGCTGACGGCCGTCTGGGTCATCGTGTATGCGTGGTACTTCGCGGATAATCCGCGCAAGCATCGGCATATGACGGCCGAGGAAGAAGCGGAATTGCCGCCGGAGAACAAGGTCGCTGTCGACAAAACGCGCGAGCCGACGCCGTGGGCACGTCTTCTCAAACGCATCTCGCCGACGATGCTCGTCTACTTCTGTTATGGCTGGACCGGCTGGCTCTTTTTCACGTGGCTGCCGACGTTTTTCATGCACGGTCGTGGGCTGGATCTCAAGAGTTCGGCGCTTTTTTCGGCGGGCGTTTTTCTTTCTGGCGTGGTCGGGAATACGGCGGGCGGTGTCATCTCCGATCGCATTCTGAAACGCACCGGCAATGTGGTCGCGGCGCGGCGCAATATGATCATCGTCGCGTTTCTGGGTGCGCTCGTGTTTCTCGCGCCTGTGATGTTTGTTAAATCGCTGCCGGTTATGGCGGCTTCTATGAGTCTCTCGTTCTTCTTTCTGGAAATGACTATCGGGCCGATCTGGGCCGTGCCGATGGACATTACGCCGAAGCATGTCGGGATTGCTAGCGGGCTTGTTAACGCCGGATCGGCTATTGCGGGGATTTTTTCGCCGATCGTGTTTGGGTTTATCGTCGATCGGACTGGGAGTTGGACTTTGCCGTTTGCTGGGTCGCTTGGGTTGCTTGCTGTTGGGATCGTGATGACGTTTTTCATGCGGCCGGATATTGCTTTGGATCAGAGCGATGATTTCGCTTCGGTTTCTGAAGGGGAGTTGGAGCTTGCCGAGCAAAGGGTCTCGCGGTGATTTTTCTTTTTTTTGTTCTTTGCCTTCGCCGGATCCCGTTTTGTTGTTGGTCTATTTGCACTGCCCCTGTGCGGGGCGGCAGTCACTTTCTTTGCTGCTGCAAAGAAAGTAACCAAAGAAAGCAGCTTCTCAGGCCCACGGTCACACGTAGTTTGGGTAGTTCTCTCGTTGAAAGTGGCACTCGCCTAAAGAGTGCCCTCGAAGGACTGACCGGGCTTGGATCGCACACGGTCTGACACGCTAGCCGTTTTAGGGCGCTGGTTCAGCTCGAAAGAGTTCCGGCACAGCGCTACGCGCTGCCGCCGGGTCTGCAAGGGAAACCAACGTGCGGCAGCCGCGGCGAGATGGAAACGTTAGTAGAGAAGCTCACGCAGTCCTGATTGACCGGTCGGCCGCGAAGCGGGCTGGAGCTATTTGGTGCTGAACCAGTTTGTTGTGTGGCGAGTGATGGCAGACCGTGCGCGAGCCAAGCCGGGTAATTGTGATGAGGGCACTCTTTAGGCGAGTGCCACCGAGGACGAGAGAACTACCCAAACTACGTGTGACCGCGGGCCTGAACGAGCTGCTTTCTTTGGTTACTTTCTTTGCAGCAGCAAAGAAAGTGACTGCCGCCCCGCACAGGGGCAGCGCTAATAGACCAACACGAATACGGGATCCGGCAAAAAAGAATCAAGCCCGTCGAATTGCGTCGATGACCAATTGCGTAGCAGGACTAATCCGTCGATTCTTCCTGAGAATCAACCCATAGGGCGCGAGCCGCCCGCGCAACGGCGTGGCCAACGAAGCGATGGTATCGAGCGCAGCATAGTAGTCGGCAACAGAGCTAGGTAAAACCGCGAGCATGTCCGAATCCCGCAACAACGACAACGTAGTAAGAATCGAAGAAGTCTCAACGGTACTCACCGGCGGCGCCACCCGTGACTCCCGAAATGTCTGATCGATGATCTGCCGCATAGGACTCGGATGCGGCTGCACAATCCACGGATACTTCGCCAGATCGGCAAGCTTCGGCTTTCCCACCATCCCCACAGCCGGATGATCCGGCCGCGCAACGATCGCCAGCGCCTCCTCCGACAAAGTCTCAAACGTCAGATCCAGCGCCGAAAAACCATAAGGAATGCGCCCCACCACGATATCAAGCTGATCCTGCTGCAAAGCCTGCACGAGCACATCGCTGGTATCGATCTGCACGCTGATCTGCAAGCGCGGATGCGCTTCCTTCAACCCGACGATCACCTTCGTCAGCAAATCCGGCGCCGGCGCCATCACCGCGCCAATCCGCACCTTGCCGATATCCCCCGCTTCGATCGCCGCCAGTTCCTCGCGCAACTCATCGAGGTCCTCGAACACGACGCGCGCATAGCGCATCACCGCCTCGCCGTAGATCGTCGGCTCCATGCCGCGCGCATGGCGCACGAACAACGACGCGCCGATCGTGTCCTCCAGTTCCTTCAGCGCCTTCGTCGCAGCGGGCTGCGTCATCGCGAGCTCGTCGGCGGCGCTTCTCAGCGATTCGGTTTCGGAGAGCGCCATCATCAGTTGCAGATGACGCAGGCGCAGGCGTTTGCGGATGGTCGTTGCGGGCGCGATCATGCGAGCGATAACTCCAGGAAATAGCCTGATGCAAATAATTCAATAGTCAGTTATCGCGGAGTTTCGCACACTAGCGCTACCCGAAACAGCCGCGCAAACCCTCGCATCGGGCAATACGCGCGGCATCAGTCGAATCACACGGAGACACCGACGATGAAGATCAAGCATGTCCGCGCACGCGTTTTCGAATGGAAAGGCAAGGTCGTCCCGCCGCAAGCGCATTTCTGCACGAACGCCGTCGATATCCTCTACGAACGCGGCGATGCAATGGGCTCGTTCCGCTTCCACGGCTGGCTCGTCGTCGAGATCGAATGCGACGACGGCACCGTCGGCATCGGTAATTGCGCGCTCGCACCGCGCGTCGCGAAGCAGATCGTCGATGAATATCTCGCGCCCATCGCCATCGGCGAAGATCCATTCGATCACGAATACATCTGGCAGAAAATGTATCGGCGCACGCACGCATGGGGCCGCAAGGGCATCGGCATGGCGGCGATCTCGGCGATGGACATCGCGCTGTGGGACATCATGGGCAAGGCCGTGAAGAAGCCCGTGTTCAAACTGCTGGGCGGCCGCACGAAAGAAGAGATCTGGTGCTATGCATCGAAGCTCTATAACAACGACGATCGCGACGCCTTCCTCGCCGAAGCGCAAGGTTATCTCGACCAGGGCTTCACCGCGATGAAGATGCGCTTCGGCTATGGCCCGAAAGACGGTCCAAAAGGCATGGCAAAGAATCTCGAACAGGTACGGCTGTTGCGCGAGCTCGTCGGCGATGAAGTCGACATCATGCTCGAATGCTATATGGGCTGGACGCTCGAATATGCGCGCCGCATGCTGCCGCGTCTCGCCGAATTCAATCCGCGCTGGCTCGAAGAACCCGTGATCGGCGACGACGTCGAGGGCTATCAGGAACTGAAGAAGATGAACATCGTGCCCATCTCCGGCGGCGAGCACGAGTTCACGAGTTATGGCTTCAAGGATCTGCTGGAACGCCGCGCCGTCGACGTCATTCAGTACGACACGAATCGCGTGGGCGGCATCACGGCCGCGCGCAAGATCAATGCAATGGCCGAAGCGTGGTCGGTTCCCGTGATTCCGCACGCGGGTCAGATGCACAACTATCACCTGACGATGTCGAGCACCGCGAGCCCGATGTCCGAGTTCTTCCCGGTGTTCGATGTCGAAGTGGGCAACGAGCTGTTCTATTACATCTTCGAGGGCGAACCGCAGCCGGAAAACGGCTATCTGCAACTCTCCGATGAAACCCCGGGCCTCGGCATCACGCTGTCCGACAAGCATCTGAGCGACTTCAATATCATCGAATGACGATGCGACCGCGGGCCGATGCAGCCCCAGGCGAACGGAGACGAACATGGAAAGCAGAATCGAAGCTCACACGGCGCACGACGCCGCCTCGTCCACACACGCAACGAGCGTGCGCTGGCGCATCTTCGGCGTCGTGTTTCTCATCACGCTGATCAACCTCGTGGACCGCATCTCGCTTTCCATCGCGATGCCCGCCATCGCGAAAGAGTTCGCCCTCTCGCCTACGATGCAAGGGCTCGTGCTGTCGAGCTTCTTCTGGTCGTATGCGCTGCTGCAGATTCCGGGCGGCTGGCTCATCGACAAACTCGGGCCGCGCAAGGTCGTTGCGGGCGCAACCGTCTTATGGGGTCTCTTTCAGACCTTGATGGGCGCGGCCACCGGCGGCGTGTCGATGCTATTTCTGCGCGTGGGTCTCGGCGGTGCGGAAGCGCCGCTCTTTCCCGCGGGCAGCAAGCTCAACGCGCTGTGGCTGTCTCGCAAGGAACGCGCGCGCGGCGCGGTGCTGATGGATGCAGGCTCGCCGCTCGGCGCCGCGATCGGCGGTCTCGCGATCTCGAACCTCATTCTCATGTTCGGCTCGTGGCGCACCGCGTTCGTCGTCGCGGGGCTTGCGACCATCGCATGTGGATGGCTCGCATGGCGCTATCTGCGCGACGATCCCGCGAAGCATCCCGGCGTGAATGGCGCGGAACTCGCGCATATCCACGACGGCGCGCCGCCCGTAGCGGGCACAGCGAGCATGAGCCACGACGATGCACCGCTGCCGCTGCGTTCGACCATCGCCATGTGCGTCGGGCGCATGAGCTGGGCGATGATCTTCTTCGGCCTGCTTACGTGGGGCCCGAGTTATCTGACGCAGGCACGCGGTTTGAGCCTCTCGCAGATCGGCGCGGCGACCTTCTTCATCTTCCTTGCGGGCGCGCTCGGTTCGCTTTCAGGCGGCTTCCTGTGCGATGCCTTGTGCGCGATGAACCTGTCGCGCGGTAAAGTCGTGAAGACGATGATCGCGGTCTCCGGCATCGCAACGCTCGCCGTGTTCGCCACGCTGCCGACGATCACATCGCCTGTCGTCGCTGTTGCGGTGCTGTGCGGCGCGTCGTTCCTGCTGATGTGGGGCAGCCTCTACTGGAGCCTGCCTTCGTTGCTCGCGAGTCCCGGCCGCGTCGGACTGCTCGGTGCGTGCATGAATTGCGCGGGCAGCATCGGCGGCATTTCGATTCCGCTCATCACGGGCTTCATTCTTCAGCGCACCGGCTCCTTCGATGCGGTGCTGCACTTTTACGGCGCGTGCGCGCTCGTGTATATCTTCGGTTCGATCGCCATCGACCTGCGCCGCACGCGCTAATAACCGACCAACGGACCCTACGAACATGAAACCTCGCATCGCAGTGCTTCTCGGCGATCCCGCCGGCATCGGTCCCGAACTCATCGCGCGTCTCATCGCGAAGCCGGAGAATCGCGCGCGCGCCGATCTGCTCATTATCGGCGACAAGCGCGAACTCGATGAAGGCATGAAGATCGCGCAGCAACGCTTCGAGTATCGTGTGATCGAGAACGAAGCCGATGCCGCGCGCGATACCGACGTGCCCTCGCTCATCGATTTCCGTCTCTCCGACGACGCTGCATACGATCGCGCCGTATCGACGGAACGCGGTGGCCGCTACAGTCTCGAAGCCTTCAGACAGGCACTCGCGATGACCCGCGCGAACCGCACGCAAGCCATGCTCTTCGCGCCCGTCAACAAGACGTCGCTGCACATGGCCGGCATGGAGACGAATGACGAGATGGAATGGTTCGCGCGCCAGCTCGACTACAGCGGCGCTTTCTGCGAGTTCAACGTGCTCGATGAACTATGGACCTCGCGCGTGACCTCGCATATCGCGTTGAAGGACGTGAGCGCGAGGCTCACGCCGGAGCGCATCGTCGGCGCGGTGCAATTGATTCATGATGGTCTGAAACGCGCGGGTGTGGAGAAGCCGCGCATCGCGGTGTGCGGCTTCAATCCGCACAACGGCGATAACGGCGCATTCGGACGCGAGGAAATCGATGTGATTGCACCAGCGGTCGTTGCGGCGCAGGAACAAGGTTACGACGCGCAAGGCCCCTTCCCCGCCGACACGATCTTCGTGCGCGCACGCGATCAGAAAGTCTTCGACGGCGTTGTCACGATGTATCACGATCAAGGACAGATCGCGATGAAACTCATGGGTTTCTGGCGCGGCGTCACAGTGCACGGCGGCCTGCCCGTGCCGATCACGACGCCCGCACACGGCACCGCATTCGATATCCACGGCCAGGGCCGGGCGGATGTCGGCGCCACGCAGAAAGCGTTCGATATCGCCGTGCGCATGGCGCAAGATCGCGTGAGCTGACGCCATGATGCAAGAACGCATCGAAGCCTTGCGCGAACGCTTTCTGGAAAGCGGCGACGACGCCGATCTGCCCATCGTCGACGCACATCATCACTTCTGGGACGTGTCGCGCAACTATCATCCGTGGCTGCGCGATCTGCCGCGCATCGCCTTCCGGTATGGCGATTACGCGTCAATCTGCAAGAACTTCCTGCCCGACGATTACTTCGCGCAGGCGGGCAATCATCGCATCGTGAAGACGGTGATGATGGAAGGCGAATGGGACCCGCGCGACGTGCTCGGCGAAGCGCGCTGGGCCACGGCGCTGCACGAACGCACCGGCTTGCCGAATGCGATGGCCGCGCAAATCTGGCTCGATCGCGACGATATCGCCGATGTCATCGACGCATATCGCGAGATGCCGCTCGTGCGCAGCGTGCGCCACAAACCGAAGAGCGTGCCGCGCGCGGAGCATCGCGCGGACTTCGCTGCACCCGGTTCGATGCGTTGCGAGCGCTGGCGGCGCGCCTATGCATTGCTCGCGCAAAGCGGACTGATGTTCGAATTGCAGGCACCGTGGTGGCACTTCGACGAAGCCGCCGAACTCGCGCGCGATTTTCCGCAGATGCAGATCATCGTGAATCATGCGGGTTTGCCTTCGGATCGCAGCGACGAAGCGCTCGCCGCATGGCGCGCCGCGCTCGATGCGCTCGCGCAATGGCCAAACGTATGGCTCAAGATATCGGGTATCGGCGAAGCGGGCGTAAGCTGGAGCGTGGCGCGCAACGGCCGCGTCGTGCGCGATGCGATCGCAAGCTTCGGCGTCGAACGATGTCTGTTCGCGAGCAACTTTCCGGTCGATAGCCTCGTCGTCACGCTCGACGAGCTTTTCACGGGCTTCAAGACGATCGTCGCGGAACGCACGCGCGAAGAACGCCTCGCGCTCTTCTTCGACAATGCGAGCGCGCTGTACCGGATTTAGACCCATTACAGGAGACACATTCAAATGGCTTCACCTGTTTATCGCGGCGTATTTCCCGTCGCTCCGACCATCTTCGACGATCAGGGCCGACTCGATCTCGACGGCCAGAAACGTGCAATCGACTTCATGATCGATGCCGGTTCGCACGGCGTTTGCATACTCGCTAACTTTTCCGAGCAGTTCGCGCTCTCCGATGCGGAGCGCGACACCGTTCAGCGCACGGTGCTCGAACATGTAGCGGACCGCGTGCCGGTGATCGTCACGACCACGCATTTCAGCTCGCGCATTTGCGCCGAGCGCAGCCGCGCCGCGCAGGATGCGGGCGCCGCGATGGTCATGATCATGCCGCCGTATCACGGCGCGACGATTCGCGTGGGCGAGCGCGGCATTCACGAGTTCTATCGCGAGGTATCGGATGCGATCGACATTCCGATCATGATTCAGGACGCGCCCGTCGCGGGCACGCCGCTGTCCGCATCGTTTCTCGCGAAGCTCGCGCGCGATGTCGAGCATGTGTCGTACTTCAAGATCGAAACGGCGCAGGCTGCGTCGAAGCTGCGCGAGCTGATCGAACTCGGCGGCGATGCGATCGTCGGTCCGTGGGATGGCGAAGAAGCGATCACGCTGATGCCCGACTTCGATGCGGGCGCGACCGGCGCGATGACGGGCGGCGGTTATCCCGACGGCATTCGCAAGATTGTCGACGCGTACTTTGCGGGCGATACCGACAAAGCTGCCGAGTTGTATCAGCAATGGCTTCCGCTCATCAACTATGAGAACCGCCAATGCGGTCTCGCGGCATGCAAGACCTTGATGAAGGAAGGCGGCGTGATTCGCTCGGACGCAGTGCGTCATCCGCTCGCGCCGATGCATCCCGCCGTGCGCGAAGGTCTCATGAAAGTCGCGCGCAAGCTCGATCCGCTCGTGCTGCGCTGGGGACATTGATCAGCGCCGGCGCTTCTTCTTCGATTCGGCCTTGATTGCGGGAACGCCGACACGTTCCCGCAAATACTCCACAGTCCGCGCGCAACGTGCGGGCAGCGGCCATTCCGCGCGCCGGATGAGCCACAGCGTATCGACCACGGGCGCGCCGCATTCCACGACGCCGATCGCTTCCGGCTGCCCGAACGCGATGCGCGCATAACGCGGTATCACCGTGAAGCCGAGACCGCGCGCGACGAATTCCAGTATGAGGCTGATCTGATTGCTGAAGCCTTGCCGGCGCAGACTGCCGACGCCCGGATTGCCCGGAAAACGCCGGCTCAACAGGCGGCTCGCCGTCATATGCGCTTCCGGATAGTCGATGAAGCCCAAGCGTTCGAGATCGCTCCACTCGTGCACGTCTTCGTTCGCAGGCACGATGAGTTCAAGCGGCTCCTCGATGAACTTGCTTGCCGCAAGACGCGGATCGTCGGGCTTCAACGCGACGATGCCGAGATCGTAGCGGCTCTCCAGCACGGCTTCGAGCACTTCGGAATCCGGCGCGAAGCGATGACGCATCTTCCATTCAGGACGCTGCTGCTGCAAATCCAGCAGCAGCGGAAACAGCACGAGCCCGATACTGCCCGGCGTGATGAGACCGATCTCGCCGGCTTCGTCCTCGCTATCCGACAGGCGCGACGCGAGACGCTTGCGGGCCAGCTCCATCTCTTCGCAGTAGTCGATCAGCGCCCTGCCCGCCGGCGTGAGTTCGATGCCGCGCGGACGGCGAATCACGAGCAGCCCGAGTTCGTCTTCGAGATGACGGAGGTGCTGGCTCACGGCCGCCTGTGTCAGATCGAGCCGCTCGGCGGCGCGCGTAAAGTTGCCGAGATCGACGAGCGCGAGAAAGGTGCGTAGCCATTGCGGATTGAGCATCACAAAATTTTATCGAATCGATAATCTGCAGATAGTTTTCATTATGACACTGAACGGGTAATCTGAACGCCTTCATCGATTCAGAGAACCCCAGATGTCAGCACTCTTTACTCCGTTCAAACTGAAAGACGTCACGCTGCGCAACCGCATCGCCATTCCGCCGATGTGCCAGTACAGCGCCATCGACGGCTTCGTCAATGACTGGCACTTGAGCCATTACGCAAGTCTCGCGCGCGGCGGCGCGGGCCTCGTGATCGTCGAGGCGACCGGTGTCTCGCCGGAAGGCCGCATCACGCCGGGCTGCACGGGCCTCTGGGACGACGCGCATATCGAAGGCATGAAGAAGATCGCGGAAGCGATCAAGGCGGCGGGCGCGGTGCCCGGCATCCAGATCGCGCATGCGGGCCGCAAGGCGAGCGCGAATCGTCCGTGGGAAGGCGACGATCACATTTCCTCCGACGATGCACGCGGCTGGGACACGCTTGCGCCATCGGCGGTTGCGTTCGGCGGCGGGCTGCCGAAGGTGCCCAAGGCCATGACGCTCGACGACATCGCGCGCGTGAAGGCGGACTTCGCGGCAGCGGCGCGTCGTGCGCGCGAGGCGGGCTTTGAATATCTCGAACTGCACTTCGCGCACGGTTATCTCGCGCAAAGCTTCTTCTCCGTCGATGCGAACCAGCGCGACGATCAATACGGCGGCGATCTCGCCGGACGCAGCCGTTTCCTCGTCGAGACATTCGATGCTGTGCGTGAAGTGTGGCCGCAGAACTTGCCGTTGACGGCGCGTTTCGGCGTCATCGAATACGATGGCCGCGATGAAGCCACGCTGAAGGAGTCCATTGAACTGACGAAGACGCTGCGTCGCAAGGGACTCGATCTGATGAGCGTGAGCGTCGGCTTTTCCACGCCCGATGCGCGCATTCCCTGGGGTCCGGCGTTCCTCGGTCCGATCGCGGAACGTGTGCGTCGTGAAGCGGAGATTCCGGTTGCATCGGCGTGGGGTTTCGATTCGCCGCCGAACGCAGAACACGCTGTCGAGTCGGGTCAACTCGATCTCGTGATGATCGGCCGCGCGCACCTTTCGAATCCGCATTGGCCCTATCAGGCGGCGAAGCAGTTGAAGGTCGAGAAGCCGTCGTGGGCCTTGCCTGCGCCGTATGCGCATTGGCTCGAACGCTACGCCGTTGCGGAATGACGTCGTGAAAAATAAAAAAGCGCGCGACGGTTGCGCGCTTTTTTTATTTGACCGGCTGCATGCCGTGTTTGATTTTCGTGGCGTCCGTATCGCTTGAATCGAGAAATTCAAGGAATGCGCGAGCCTCTTGCGGTGCGGCGGCGTTGACGCCGATCGCACCTTCGAAAACCGTCAGCGTTTGAATATCCGACGGTAACATGCCAAGCACGTCGATGCCTTCGAGACCGATCATCTCGCTCAGTTGCTGAAAGCCCAACTCCACTTCACCCCGCGCGATAAGCGTGCCCACCGCGACACCCGGCGGCGCCTGCACGATGCGCGCTGCGATGCGCTCTGCGACGCCCCAGCGCTCGAACAGACGCGTCAGATAAACACCGCTCGGCCCCGTTGAATACCCGATACTGCGCGCCGCGAGCACGGCTTCACGCACGGCGGCTTCATCGGCGATGAAAGGATGCGGCGCGCCCGACTTCACCGCGATCGCGATGCCCGAACGCGCGATGCGCACGCGGCTCGTTGCATCGACATATCCCGACGCCGCAAGACGATCGATCGCCTCCGATGCGAGCACGATGATGTCGAATGCCTCTCCATCCTCGACACGCTTGAACGCCGCGACGCCGCCCACCGATTCGATCGCGACACGCTGGCCCGACTGCGCTTCGAATATCGCAGCGAGCGCATCGAGCACGTTGCGCGTCGCCATCGAAGAAATACCGGTGATGCTCATGCGCATCAGTCGATATAGCGCAGACCCGCTTTTTCCAGCGGTTCGCGCATTTTGTACATGTCGAGGCCGAGCACGCCGCTTGCGAGCTTCGCGCGCTTCTCTTCTTCGAGCGCCTCGCGCGCCGTGGCGTTATCGAACACCTGTTGCGCCGATGCGGACGGCACGACCACGACGCCATCGTCGTCCGCGACGATCACATCGCCCGGCGTCACCGAGGCGCCCGCGCACACGACCGGAATGTTCACCGAACCGAGCGTCGCCTTCACCGTGCCTTTCGAAGAGATCGCGCGGCTCCATACGGGGAAGTTCATCGCCGTCAGCACGCGCACGTCGCGCACGCCGCCGTCGATGATGAGCGCACGCGCGCCGCGCGCCTTGAAGCTCGTCGCGAGAAGATCGCCGAAGAAGCCGTCGGTATTGTCCGTCGTGCACGCGGCCACGACGATATCGCCCGGCCTGATCTGCTCGGCGGCGACGTGCATCATCCAGTTGTCGCCCGGTTGCAGCAGTACGGTCACAGCGGTGCCGCTCACCTGTGCGCCGGCGAAGATCGGCCGCATGTAGGTCTTCATCAGGCCGACACGGCCCATTGCTTCGTGCACGGTCGCGGAGCCGAGCGCGCCGAGCTTGTCCGCTGCATCCGTATTCGCGCGATCGATGTTGCGATACACCACACCCAGTTCGTACATATCAACGTCCCTTTGCTTTGAGCGCCGCATCGAGGCGCGGATACACGCGGCGTGCGTTGCCTTCGTAAATCTTGTAGCGCGCTTCCGGCTCGATCTGCGCGGCTTCGACATAGCGCTTCGTATCGTCGAAATAATTTCCCGTTTCAGGATCGATGCCGCGCACCGCGCCGATCATTTCACTGGCAAACAAAATATTGTCGACCGGAATCACGCGGGTCAAAAGATCGATGCCCGGCTGATGATAGACGCAGGTATCGAAGAAGACGTTGTCGAGCAAATGCTCCTTCAGCAAAGGCTTTTTCAGCTCATGCGCGAGTCCGCGGAAACGTCCCCAGTGATACGGCACAGCGCCGCCGCCATGCGGAATCACGAACTTGAGCGCCGGGAAATCGCGGAACAGGTCGGACGTGAGGCACTGCATGAACGCGGTCGTGTCGGCGTTCAGGTAATGCGCGCCCGTCGTGTGAAAGCACGCGTTGCAGCTCGTGCTCACGTGAATCATCGCGGGGATGTCGTACTCGACCATCTTCTCGTAGATCGGATACCACGAGCGATCCGAGAGCGGCGGGCCCGTCCAGTGTCCGCCCGATGGATCGGGATTCAGGTTGATCGCGACATTGCCGTATTGCTCGACGCACTTCACGAGCTCGGGAATGCATGTCGAGATATCGACGCCCGGGCTTTGCGGCAACATCGCCGCCGGAACGAAGCTATCCGGAAACAGTTCGCTCACGCGATAGCACAGCTCGTTGCAGATCGCGGCCCACGTGCTGGACACTTCGAAGTCGCCGATATGATGCGCCATGAAACTCGCGCGCGGGCTGAACACGGTGAGATCGAGGCCGCGTTCGCGCATCAGACGCAGTTGATTGCTTTCGATCGATTCGCGCAGTTCGTCGTCGCTGATATGCAACTCCGATACAGCCGGAATCTCCGAAGGATTCTTGATGCCGGCAATCTGCCGGTTGCGCCACGCTTCGAGCGCTTTTGGCGCGGTCGTGTAGTGGCCGTGAATGTCGATGATCATCCGTTACTCCAGGTACTAGTGTGCTGCGGTCGTTTGTGCGTGTGCTTCGTCGGCGCGCGTGCGCTGCGCGACGAGAATCGAAATGGCCGCGAGCGTCGCGGGCACGGCGAGCATCGCGAGGATCGCGCCGAACTCCCAGCCGAGGCCGAGCAGCGCGCCGCCGAATGCCGAACCGAAGATGCTGCCGAAGCGCCCCATGCCGAGCATCCAGCTCACACCGGTTGCACGCGCAACGGTCGGGTAACGTCCCGGTGAGAACGCGTTCAGACCCGTCTGCGCGCCGCTCATGCAAAAGCCCGCTGCGAACACGAGCACCGCGAGCGACGACGACAGTGCGCCGATCCACGCCAGTCCGAGCACGCACACCGCGCCGCCGAGATACGCCGCGCTGATGACAGGCGCCGGACGCGCACGGTCCATGATCCATCCGACGATGATCGCGCCGATCGTGCCGCCGATCTGGAACATCGCTGTGACGTTCGCGGCCGCCGAGACAGTGAGGCCCGCGTCCTTCATGAGCGTCGGCAGCCAGCCGGTCAGCAGATAGATCACGAGCAGGCCCATGAAATACGTGACCCACAGCGCCGCCGTCATCAGGCCATAGCCATGCGAGAACAATACGCCGATGGGCCGCTTCGTCGGCAGCGGCGGCTCGTTCGATACGAACGTCTCGCTACCGTCGAACCGTGCGCCGCATACGCGGCCGAGCACCTTGCCGATGCGTTGCGACGTCGCGCCACGCACCGCGAGCAGACGCGCGGATTCAGGCAGCAGCCAGATTTGCAGCGGAATCAGCACGAGCGGCAACGCGCCGCCGAAGATCAGCACCGAGCGCCAGCCGTGCGCCGGAATGAGCCCGCCCGCGACGAAGCCGATCAGCGCGGAGCCGAGATTGAAGCCCGTGAACATGATCGTGATGAGCAGCGCGCGCTTGCGCTGCGGCGCGTACTCGGAGAGCAGCGTCGTCGTGTTGGGCATCGCGGCGCCGAGGCCGATGCCCGTCAGCACGCGCAAAAACGCCATGCCGGAAGGCGAATTCGTGAATGCGGTCGCGATAGTGAACACGCCGAAGAGAAACACCGAGGTGATCAGCACCCACTTGCGCCCGAGACGATCCGATGCCGGTCCCGCCGCCAATGCGCCGATCACGAGACCGATCGGCGCCGCGCTCATCACGAGACCGAACGCGGGCCGCGAGATATGCCAGTCCGCGATGATCGAAGGCGCAACGAATCCCATGATCGCCACGTCCATGCCGTCCGCCATCACGATAAGAAAGCACAGCACGACCAGCAGCCACTGGTAGGCGGAAATCGGACGTTCGTCGATGAAGCCCTTGATGTCGATCGTTTTGCCGCTTGTCATGGTCGTCTCCTGTCCCCTTCGTATTTAGTTTTTCGCCTTTTCCGCTTTATCCCAGTCGAGCTTGCCCGCGCCTTTGCCCGCGACGGAATACAACGCGCCGGGCGCATTGCGGGTCTTTTGAAACGCTTCGAGCGTTTCGCCGCGCATCGCGGCATAGATATGCAGATTCGACACACCCGTCACCGCGCCGAGCTTTTCGAGCATGAAGAAGATCACGCCGTAGTGAAGCAATCCGCGCCAGTCGCGCCGGCGAATGAGATCGCGCTCCTGTTCGCTGAGTCCCGCTGCTTCGAAACTCGCTTCTTCATTCGCCTTGAATGCCTCGCGATGCGCGGGCTCGACCATGCGATGCAGGTAATCGTTGATGCGATAAGCACGCACCGCCGTCTCGATGGAGAACGGGTACGTGCCTTCGAGCTTCTCGACATCGGTGAGTTGAACGGCCATCTTCTGACGATGACGCTCGACGATCGCGGGCCTCGTCTCGCTGCCCTCGCCTTCGTAGATTGCCGTGGCGATGCCCGCCATCGACGGCAGGTAATAGCTGCGATGCTTGCACACGACGTTCGACGACAACGCGCCGCGCATCGTCAGCCACATGATCACTTCGGCGCCTTCGTAGCCGCCGAGCGCCGCATATTCGGCGATGGTCATGTCCGCGAGTTGCTCGGGATCGCGCTCGAAGAGATCGAGAAAGCGCGCATCCCATTCCGTGTTGTTGAAGCCCGAACGCTCGCCATGCACCTGATGCGAAAGACCGCCCGTCGCGAGAATCGCGACCTTGATGTCTTCCGGATAACTTTCGATCGCGCGGCGCAGCGCTTGCCCGAGCTTGTAGAAGCGCCGCGCGCTCGGCACCGGCAATTGCAGCACGCCCATTTGCAGCGGCACGAGCTTGACCGGCCATTCGGGCTTGTGCGGGCAGAGCATCGAAAGCGGCGAGAAGCAGCCGTGATCGAGCGCCTTGTTCTGGAAGAACGACATGTCGAATTCATCGCTCATCAGCGATGTGCCGATATGCGCGGCGAGCGCCGGATGACCTTTGATCGGCGGAAGATCGCGCGCGCCGCCGCCTTCGTCCGCGACGCGCCATTCCGGTCCGACGCCCAGCGCGAAGGCCGAATAGTGGTCAAAAAAGAACGACGTGACGTGATCGTTGTAGATGGTGACGACGACATCGGGCTGCTTTTCCGCGAGCCAGTTCGCGAGCGGCGCGAAGTTCTCGAAGATCGGCGCCCAGACGGGATCGTCGCGCTTGTTCTTGTCGAACGCGAAACCGATGGTCGGTGTGTGCGAGGCGGCGATGCCTCCGATGATCCGTGCCATGTGCGCTACTCCTTCAGAATGCGTGGCCGAGCGGGCTTGCTTTAGGGAAACCGAAGCCGCAGGGTAGCGAGGAAGCGCACGTGACGGGTATTACGTGTTAACCAGTATTTTCCCTTTCTGAATAGGGTTTCCGCGAGCCGGAAGGCTGCTGTGGCGCGGCGTGCGAGACACCGCACAGAGGTTGCTCCGTCGATATACCGATAAACAAAACTGATGGCTCGTGAAGCAGGACGCAAGATTGGCCGCCGTTCAGCAATTGTTCGCGCTGCGCAAGCCGTTGAGAAAGGTCACGGCGATGATTCGCATGTCGAGTCCGAACGACCAGTTCGCCAGATAGTACAGATCGTGCGCCACGCGCGCTTCCATCTTCTCGATCCGGTCCGCTTCCTCGCGCAATCCGTTGACCTGAGCCCAGCCCGTGATGCCCGGTTTGATGCGGTAATGATGAACATGGCCTGACGCAGCTTGCTGATAAAGCTCGTCGTGCTCGGGCGCGTGCGGTCGCGGGCCGACCAACGACATGTCGCCGCGCAGTACGTTGAAGAATTGCGGCAACTCGTCGAGGCCCGTGCGGCGCAGCAGCGCGCCCACGCGCGTCGGCTGATCGAGGTGCATCGAACGAAACTTGTAGAGGGTGAAGACGCGCCCGTCCGCGCCTTTGCGTCTCTGCTTGAAAAGAACGGGGCCGCGCGAACCGAGTTTCAGCACGATTGCGATGCCAACCAGCAGCGGTGCGATGGCGATGAGCGCGAATAGCGCGAAGACGCGATCGAAAATATCTTTCCGCAGCAGCGCGCCATGCGAAAACGGCGACGCCACGAGATCGATCGCGGGCACGCCGAGGACTTCACTCACGCCGCTTTCGAAAAGCGCGAGGTTGCGCATGTCGGGAATGAAGCGCACGTTGACGAGATCATCGCGAAACGCGTTCACGAAGCGCAGGATGACGTGATCCTGCGACATCGGCAATGCGAGCCACACTTCATTGGCATACTGCTCGCGGACTTCGTTCACGAACGCATCGACGTCGTCGAAGACCGGTACGTGCGATGCAATCGGCGAGTCGGGCACTGCATTGAACAGCGCGATCGCGCGAATGCCCGAATGACTCGCGCGCTCGATTCGCATCATGACGGCTTCGCAGTGCCGGCCGCAACCGACGATCGCCACGCGATGAACGTTCATGCCGGGGCCGCGCATACGGAAGAGACGTCCCGCAATGAGCGCCGCGCCAGAGATCATCGTCCAGTGCGTGATCCACAGGCGCGACACGTCATCGAGCCGATAAAGCAGGAACATCAGCACGAGCACGCAGGCCTGCACGGCGAGCCATGCGAGCGTCACGCGGCTCGCCAGCAAGAACCTGCCGCGCCCGTGCCGTGACGCGTACACGCCGAAGCCCGGAAAGAGCAGGAGCGAGAACACGGCAGCGAACGCGGCGAACGGCAGACAGGAGCCTGCTTCAGCGATGTGTCCGAGCGTGATCCGCGATGCGGCGGCCGCGCCCGATACCACCACGGCGACATCGAAAAGCCGCGCCGGCAGTCCTTCTCCATCGCGCATGTCGTGACCCTGCCTTGAATGGCGTCAACTGCGGCCGTAGCAATCGTCGAGGCGCACGATATCGTCCTCGCCGAGATACGCGCCTGATTGAACCTCGATGATCTCGAGCTGCACCTTGCCCGGATTTTCCAGCCGATGCCGCACGCCGAGCGGAATAAACGTGGATTCGTTCTCGGAGAGCAGGAACTGATCGTCGCCTCGCGTCACGAGCGCCGTGCCGCGCACGACGACCCAATGCTCCGCGCGATGATGATGCAACTGCAACGACAACCGTCCGCCCGGCTCGACGACGATACGCTTCACCTGATAGCGCGCGCCGTGCTCGATCGAATCGAAGTAACCCCACGGCCGCCGCACCTTCCGATGCGTCTCGGCTTCCGGCGCATGCTCCTCGCGGATGCGTGCGACCAGCCGCTTGATGTCCTGCGCGTGCGAACGGTCGGCGACGAGAACGGCATCATCCGTATCGATGACGACGATATTGGCCGTGCCGACACAGGCAACGAGCCGCCCTCCTTCGGACCGCGCGTAGCTCGACGTTGCGCCTTCGAACACGACGCGTCCGCTCGCCACGTTGCCGAGCGTGTCCTTTTCCATCGCTTCCCACACGGCATCCCATGAACCGAGGTCCGACCATCCGGCCGCAAGCTGCACGACAACGCCCTTGCACGGAGCGTCAGCGCCGCCGATGTGCTCCATCACCGTGTAGTCGATGGAGTCCGACGGCACCCGCGCAAACTGATTCGGGCATGGACGAATGAGGTGCCCGTCCGACTTGCCCTCTTTGAGTGCCGCAGTGCAGGCGGCGTGCATCTCGCCGTTCAACTGGCGCAGCGCGTCGAGCCACACGCTCGCACGCACGATGAAGATTCCGCTGTTCCACCAATATCGTTGCGCGGCGACGTATTGCGCGGCGAGTTCGGCTGCGGGCTTCTCGACGAAGCGCTCGATCATATGCGCACCGTGATCGAGCGCCTCGCCGATGCGGATATAACCGAAGCCCGTATCCGGCCGCGTCGGTGCAACACCGAGCGTGACAATCATGCCGCGTTGCGCATAGCCGGCAGCGATGGCGATCGCGTCGTGCAGCGCGTGCACATCCGCAATGGAATGATCGGAGGGCATCGCCACCATGATCGCGTCGTCGTCATCGGCGATGATGGCCAGCGCGGCAAGCGTGAGCGCGGGCGCCGTGTCCCGGCGCGCAGGCTCGACGATGATCGTTGCCCCGACGCCACACAGCCGCACCTGCTGCTCCGTCGTGAAACGATGCTCCTCGCCGCACACGATGATCGGCTGGGCGTCGATATCGAAATCGCCCTTGAATCCGCTCATTCGAGCAACCGTCGCCTGGAGCAACGAATCATGTCCGATCACGCCGATCAACTGCTTCGGAAACTGCTCGCGCGACATCGGCCATAGCCGCGTGCCCGATCCGCCCGCGAGAATCACCGGGACGATCCGACGGCAAGACGAGATAGCAATTGCGTCTTCAGAACTCGCTGCGTATTCCATGACTGTGCTCCTTGGTTCTCGCATTTGTTTCATGCAAGCGGAGAATCGTTTCAGTTGATGCTTTCCTCGGCTGAACCGCCGCAATCCTCGCAAATGATCGCCAGATACTCCGTCTGGAGCGTGTCCCAGGTGACGTCATCGAGCGGTTCGGAAAGCGTCGCCAGATAAGCATGATGAAAAGCGGTCCTGTCCACAGGCGTCTGGCAGACGGAACATTTCGCGATCCGGTTCGGTCCGGGACGAGTGACCGGTATCTTTTCGCGGGCCATGACCCAGTCGACGCGGGATTCGAGGCATGCGCGCGAGCAATAACATTCGAGGCCGCGCAGGTTGAGGCTTTCCACGTAAGGCACCCGTTCTTCGAAGTGCAAGCGACATCGCTCATGGACGATCTCGTACACGCCCCCGTAGAAAACCCTGCGGCAATGAAAACATTCGAATTGATCTGACGGCACGGTTTCCACGGCGAATCCCATTTTATTAGTTAACCTTATTGCATTGCTGCACCGGAAAAGGCTGCCGGGCCGGACGTCAACCGGCAGAATGTCGGCAACCGCCGCACGCCGCGTCGACGCGGCACCGCACTTCACGTCTAGTTCGAAATGCCTTGATTGCTCTGCAGGACAGTGACGCTGATCTTGGCGCCGTGATCTTCTTTCTTGTAGACGCCGCTTCCGAACGTATTTCCCTGAATCGTGAAATAGCTCGTCCTTTCCGGATTCGCGCTCCAGTTGTCCGTCACGAGATCGACCGGAAAACCGGCCGTCCGATTCTCGACAGCCTGAAACTGCGAGTCCGAATTCGGATCGTCCGACCAGAGATAGAGGGCGGCCGAATCCGGCGGTTGAGTGACTTTCGATTCGATGACGTTCCTCGCCGCAAGTCCGAGTCCATTGTCATAGATTGATCCGATCTCGAGCGCGTTCATGGTGTCGGTTGCGGCACGCGTGAAGGTCAGTTGATTGTCCGTGACGGTCACATATCGAAGCGTGTTATCGCTGAACTCGACTCGGGTATCCGTGAGCTGGTTATTCAGGAATTCGAGTGTTTGCACGCCGCCGTAAGCCGTGTCGATGACACCGATCGCCTGGTCCGTGACGAACGTATTCCCGTTTATCGTCATGGAGCGATTGCTCGTTCCTTGCGAATCGTTGTACACGCGCACGTGCGGATAGTCCGCACGATTCTGATGCGATGTATTCCCGACGAAAGACACGTTATCGTTCCACCAAAAGCACGCGAAATTTCCGTTGGTGCAATTGCGCACACTGTTCTGACTCGCGCTGCTGTTGGTGCAGCCTTCGAAATCGATGCCGACGTCCGAAGCCGTGTCGACATGACAGCCGACGATCTTCACGTTGGTCCCCATCGATCCCCACACGCCCGCAACGCAGTTCGAAACCTGGACATTGGTGACCGTTCCATCCGCGCACTTGCGAGCGTTGACCAGCGCGCCATCCGCATTGGGACTCGAATCGCCGCCCCACCACTGCACGCCGTATGGCGCATTCGAGAATTTGCAGTCCGTCACTGACCATCCGACGCAATACTGAAACAGCACCGCCGCTCGCGGATCAGCGCTATTGGCGATATTCGTCGCGGTGCAGCCCGTGACGTGAACGTCGGAACTGACGTTGAAAGCCGCATTCGACAAGTCGCCCGACACGCTTTCGTAGGTCTGGCCGTCCGACGCGAAGAACATGGCGATAGCCATTCGATCCGCGCTGATCTGCTCGAGATTGACATTGACCACGCGCGTGCCGGCAAAGACGTAACCGCCCATCGAACCGCTGGCGTCGACGACAGAAAACCCTTGCAAACGAATGGCGCTGGAATACTGAGCGGCAAACATGGCGAAGCGCTCCGCGGAATTCTGCCGTGTCCAGGTCAGGATCGTGCCCGCTCCGGCGCCTTGCAGTTCAGTGTTGCTTCGCACGGTCAGTGCATCCGAGATCCGGAAACGGCCCACCGGCAGACGGACTTTCGTACTCGCGTTAAGCGCGGCCTGGATCGCGCAACCGTCGATCTCCTGATCGAGCGCCGTCACGAACGGATAGACCGAGCGCGCCTGATCGAGCGTCGTGTAGCGCGTGGAGAGCGGATGCGATGCCCCGTCCGCGATCGCGCCGAGTTGTGTGGGATCGACCCAGCCGTCCGCGGTGCTCACCTGTGCGCCCGCGCGCTGCGAAGCCGGCACGGCAGCCATGACGGCTGCGGCACCGGACTTGGCCAGGGTGAACAACGTTTCGCGCTTGCGCCTGTCCATGCTGCTCCCGCATCGAACTCGATTGGAACATCAGAAATATAGTCGTAACAACAAGGATCGTCCCATGTTCCGCAACGCGGGGGACATGGCCAACGACCATGCCATGTCCGCGAGGATCAAGACTGCGCCAGCGACGTAGGTCATCAGCGTGATGTCGAAAGCGCTGATCAGCCACAGGCAAACAAGCAACAAGACGACGTGTGCGAACATGCTCCGCAGCGCCAGCCGGAATGATGTGCGCGATAACTTCAAGAGAATCACGTAATCGAGCGAGACTCTGAAGACGTTCGCAACGGCCGCGCCCATCAACCCGAACTGTTGAATGGCGATCCAGAGCACGGCCACATAGACAGGGAGTTGCAGCATGCTGGTCCGAGCCGCCTTTCCCACGCTGACATGCGACTGGACCAGAATGCGCACGACGTCTGCCTGTCCGGCGATCCACATCGTGATGATGAGTATGCGCGCGAAAGGCGTCGCCACCGACGCGACTTCGTTTCCTACCCAGACATGCAGAAACGGCCCGACGGCGAGCATGGCGGCGAGCACGATCGGCGTGAGCACTGAGGCGAGAAACTGACTCGACTCCTGCATGAGCGTGGCGGCCGATGCGGAGTCGACCGCCGACAACCGCGGAAACAGCACCCGCTCGACCGCAAAGGCCAGGATGTTGAGGCGCGTGACGAGATTCTTCGGCACCGAATACAGCGCAACGAGCCGCGCGCCGAGCGTGGATGCGATCAGCACACGATCGATCGATTCCGAGACCATCGATGTGACCGTGCCGACGAACATCCATCCTCCGAAGTCGAACAGGCTCTTCACGACCTCGCGCCGCGGACCCATCACGCGCGAGACGCCCAGCATACGCGACGACTGCCACGCGAGTCGGGCAGCCGTCAGCAGCCGCATGAGAATAGCGGCGGCCAGCACGTTCTGGAACGTCGGGCCGATGACGAATGCGACACCGAGGGGAACGAGCTGAAACAGGACCGTGCCGAGCGTCTGCGTCGTGTTGAATACGCCGAATCGCTCGACGCCGGTTAGCGCTGCACCGAAGGCGCACGTGACATTCGCGACCGGGACCGCGAGCGCGAGCCAGGGCAATCCCATCGTCACTTCGTGTCGCAAGCCGCTTTCGATGCTCATGCAGCAGGATACGTAGAACAGCCCGCTCGCATAGACTGCGGCGCCCACCAATACGCCGATCATCAGGTTCGCCCAGACCACGCTCCAGAGCACCTCCACGGAGGCACGCGAATCGCCTGCCGAATGCGCCTTGCTGATGCGGTTCTGCGCCGCCACGCTCATCGTGAAACCGAGAATGCCGAAGTAGTCGATAAGAATCCATACGAGCGCCACGACGCCATAACGTTCGAGCCCGAGCGCATGGATATAAGCGGGCACCGTAGCGAGAGAGACGAACGCCGGTATGATGAGACCGGCGAAATTGATGACGATGTTCTTGACGAAGACTTTGTCCATTGGCGTGAGTTCGGCTATCGGTTATCGCTTGTCGTTACTCCGCCGCTTTCGAATGCATGCCGCGCGCATTCGCCATGTTCATGAGTCTCGCGAAGGATGGCACGGCTATCTTCCGGCCTCTGCACGATCATTCAATTCCGTGAGCACGGCCTCGATCTTCCGCGCGACATCTTCCCATTTGAAGTCTCGCGCGCGATCGATGCCCTTTTCGCCCATCACCCGGCGCAATTCGTCGTCGCCCGAAATGCGCCGGATAGCCTGCGCAATTTGCGGCGACGACAACGGATCGACCATGATCGCGACATCTCGCGCGATCTCCGGCATAGCCGTGCAATTCGATGTGATGACAGGCGTTCCACACGCCATGCTCTCTACGATGGGTAATCCAAATCCCTCATAAAGCGAGGGAAATATCAGAGCCTGTGCGCCCCGATACAGCGCCGCGAGTTCTTCCTCCGACAGGCGTCCCATGAATCTGACTCGATCCTTCGCCTTGAGCTCGTCGATATACGCAAGGATATCGGCGGAGGGAGAGCCCACGAAAAGCAGTTTGACGCGCTCTCCAAGGTTCGCTTCGACAAAGCCTTGAATCGTTTTTCTGTTGTTCTTGTGCCCCTTTCCGTTGGAAATGCCGAGGAAGTATGCGTCGCCGCCTTCAGCCTCGAAACGCGGACCGTCCTTTTGGAAAGCGTCCGACACGCCATTGCCCACGACTCTGATCTTCGTCGCGTTGATTCCCGTGAATTCCGCGAGCCGCTTCTTCGAGAATTCGGAGACGGTCAGTACCGCGCTGGCGCGACGGCAAACCGTCTTCAGAATCACCTCGCAATAGAGCTTCTTCAAAAACCAGAAGGAACACGGCACATCCACGTGAATCAGGTCATGCACGACCAGAACGCCTCGTCCCCGGTAAAACAAAGGATAGCTATACCCCGGCGAAAAAAAGATGGTCTTCGTTCGCGGGGAGAGCTTCATGCTGAGATATAGCCAGTCGAACGGAGAAGCGGGATTGCCGCGCAGCTCGGCTTGCGTGAGCCGCAGACAGTTCGACACCTCCGTAGCAAACCGGCCGATTCCGTGCATGCCCTTCCATCGGCCGTCAAAGATCACACCTTCCATGGCTGCTCCTCGCTTTCATCGCATCGGCCCGTACCGTTCGCTTGCAGGCGTCAATCGCCTCGTGAGGCGATGAGCTCCGAATTCAGACGGATGTATTTGTCGACCCATCCTCCGACGTTCAGATAGTCGTTCGCGGACTCCTTCACCGCGCGCCGCATGCCATCGAGATCTTCCTCGCCTTGCAGGAAGCGCGTCATGATCGCGCTGAGTTCACCCCGATTACCCGGTTCGAAGAGACGACCATTGCGCCCATCCGTGATCATCTCCGGGATACCGCCTCGTCTCGCGCCAATCACGGGCAAACCGAAGGCAAACGCCTCCGGCACGACAGTCGGGAGCGTGTCCTGACATACGCTCGGCACGACCAGAGCATCGATGCCGGGAAAGAAATCTGCTTGCTTTTGATAGCCGAGAAATCGAACGCGCGGATTCGCGAAGCGACGCTTGAGTTCTTCCTCATATTCCGCCTGGCCTCGTCCGGCAATCCATAGCTCCGCGTTCGTGTCGCTCAATGACAGAAACTCTTCGATCAAGATCGCCACACCCTTCACACGGTTGACACTTCCTATGTAACCGAACACGAACTTCCGCTGCTCGCCTGTCCCTCTTGGGAAAGGCTCGATATCCGCCACGTTCAGGTTTCGCGCGTTGTGAATCGCCAGGCGGCGCTTCGCCTGAGTGAAGTAGCCCGCCGATAGATGTCGATCCAGTACGAACTGGCTGACGCCCACCACGGCATCCGCATTGTTTGATATCGACCTGTGCGCGACACGAAGCACTCTGCAGCTGATGCACTGCGTCACGCAGTTGCGTTCGTTGCGGCACATGTTCGAGTTCGGGCAGATGAAATTCGCGCTGTGCAGCACCTGCACCGTCGGAATGCCGAGCGACTTCCCGACCGCGAGCACGCCCGCCGACCACCCCTCGGTTACGTGAACGTTCATTGCATCGGGACGTTCCTCTTTCAATATTCCTCTTGCAATCGCCAACATGCGCAGGTTCACGGAATCCATGGCATGCCAGATCATCTTCTTCCATAATTTCCGGGGGCTTTTGCTCCCGTGCCAATAGATGTTCCTGATCGGGACACGAATGACGGAGACGCCGTTCAACACATCGCGCTCGATACATCCGCCCTCTTTCGTGGTCAGCACCAGCACGTCATGGCCCCGGTCTCGGACGCCTTCGGCCAACTCTTGCAAGACGATCTCCGCACCACCGACGATTGCCGGCGGATAAAGCCCGCTAACGAACGCTATCTTCATGTTGGCCGCCTATGGATGTATCGTGTTGATCTCGAGAGACGGCGCCGGCGCTCAGGCCTTTCTGGTGATATTCAGTTCGTAACTCTCCGCGGAGTAACGATATCTTCCATAGCCGTAGCTGCGGCGTCCCGATCTGAGCTTCATACCGTTCACGACGACACCGTGCACGGACAGGCCAATCCGTTCGAGCCTGCGAATCGACTCTCGCAATTCACCGACACCCGTCACGCCCTGTTGTGCCACGAGGAAGGTCGTGGCCGCGAGACTAGCCAGTTGCAACGCGGCGTCGGTCGGGAGAATAGGGGCGGCATCGAGCAGCACGACGTCGTATCCGGCGCCCAGGCGCTCGATGATCGAATGCGCTTGCGGGCGCGCAAACAAGTCGCTCGGACTAGGGAACTGCGTGCCGGAGGAAACGAAGTCGACACCGGCGCACGCGTCACGGTGAATCACGTTTTCCGGCGTGCAAGCGCCGTACAGCAAATCGGACAAACCCAGGCCAGCGGGCAGCGCGAAATGACGGTGCAGGTCGCCTCGGTGCAGATCGGCGTCGACCAGCAGAACGCGCTTTCCTGCGGCGCCCAGGATCGCGGCGAGATTCACCGTGATGAACGATTTTCCAATGCCCGGCGTAGGCCCGGTGATGAGCACCACGTGATTCCGCGCGTCGGTCAAGGTGTGATCGAGCGCTGTCCGGAATCCGCGAATGCTTTCGATAGCGGGATCGATCACTGAAGACGTCGCCAGCAGGCCGCCTTTCGACTTCGGCGCGCGAATCGCCTTCGTCAGACGAGCTTCGTAGGGGCTATAGGGCACCGTTGCATAAACGGGCAGCCCGACATTCTCTTCAATCTCGGACGGCTCGTTGACTGCATCGAAAAGCTGCTTGCGCGTCAATGCAATGATGACGCCGGAGATCAGCCCGAAGAACAACGCGATGCCCATCAAAAGCATCGGCTTCGGCCAGAAGGGTTGATCCGGGACCACCGCGGAATCCACGAGCCTTGCATTACCCAGCTTTCCGGCCTTGACCACGCGAAGCTGTTCATAGGTATTCAGCAGCGAGGTATAGAGCGTGCTATTGACCTGAACATCGCGCTGCAACCGCAACATGTCCTGCTCCATGGGCGGCAGCATGCGCGATTGAGTGCTCAGCGAGTCCAGTTCCTTCTGCGCTACCCGCAACTGCGAATCGACCCCACGCACGGCCGGATGATCGCTTCGGTACAGCGCGAGCAGGTCGTTGCGTTTTTGTTCGAGTTCGACGCGCGTTTTTTGAAGTTCGACGGTGCGCTTCAGCAGGCTCGCCGCTTCGTCGCCGAGATTCACCGTTCCGTGTGCCGCGCGGAATTCATTGAAGCGCGCCTCGGCCACTTCGACTCTCTGCTTAAGATCCGGAAGCTGCGTTTCGAGGAAACGGATCGAGCGTGCCGCCTCACCCGACTTGCGTTCGATTTCCTGCTCGACATACGCATTCGCAACGGCATTGAGGATAGCTGCGGCCCGGATAGGATCGACATCGTCGAGCGACGCCTTGATGATGTTCGAATCCTTTCCTTTGTCGCTGATGGATAGCTTCTTGCGCAATGCCTCGATCGCCGCCACGGGCGAATCTCGCGTGAGATCGAATGTCGCTCCGGGATTTCCGTCCATCGCATCGACGCGCAATACGATCGGTCCGAGCGGCGTCGTGGCTTCCGTGGTTTGCCCTATCACGCCCTGAAAGCGGAAATCGCGATAGGACGCCTCGTATCGCCTGGCATCGAGTTTTTTCAGCCTGAACTTGCGGCCATAGAACTGCGGCGGCGTCTCGAATGCGCCGATATCGATGCGCTCCGTGCCCCATACATAGCCGCGCGGACCAGGCGTCGACAGCGTATCGCTCCAGCTCGCGATCTGCCGCCCGATGACCGGGAAATAACGGGGCGTCGCCACGACACCCAGATTGAGCTTGTCCACGGCCTGTGCAACGACGAGGCGCGAGCCGAGCACTTCCATCTCGCCCGGAGAATCCGGCTTGCTGTCGAACATCGATGAAACGTCGCTGAGTATGTTCTTCGGGCCGTTCGCGCTATCCGTCTTCTGAAATTGAATGAGGATATCGGCACGATAAACCGGCGTAGCCAGCAGCAGATATGCGGAAGCTATCAGCAGCGCCGATCCCGTCGCGGCGGCGATCAGCTTCTTGCTGTCATATAACCCATCGAGATGCAGCCCGATATGCGAAGACTGTTTTCCGCCTCCGCCGGCCAGACCGATAACGTCGATTGCCTTTTTCATGCTTTCCCCATCGCGCGCAACATTTGTCTGGTAACCGGCGGCGAAAACCTGGAATGTCAGGCTTCTGATCCATCCAGGCAGTATCGAATTCTTATGACGTGCAATTTCGATCGTTCAACCGCGAAAGCCGCGCATGCCGTCGGCAGCATCTTCCAACGTCATCTCGACCACGCACTCGTCCGATCGACCATGAATGATCCCTGCGGCTCGCGTGCCCGCGACACCTCCAGCATTTCTCGACGCGTTGAACTGCGCCCAACACGCATCGACGTACGAGCGAAACTCGTCTTTGAACCTTGTCGTGGAGAACTTTTCGGCATGGGCACGGCACACGGCCGGCGATATGCCATTCGGCAACTGCTCGAAACGATTGACAGCATCGACGACCGATTCCACCGTCTGATGGTCGAACCAGATACCCGTCCGCCGCCGCTCATCGCCGCTATGCACGACGGTCTCACGAGATCCGCCCTTGCCATACGCAATCACCGGCGTTCCACACGCCTGCGCTTCGACCGGCGTGATTCCGAAGTCCTCTTCGGCTGCGAAAACGAATGCGCGCGCGGACTGCATGTAGCGCTTAAGTTCCGGCAGCGGTTGATATCCGAGAATCTTGACGTTCGGCCCGGCCAACCTTTTTACTTTGTTCATCTCCGGGCCGTCGCCGATCACGATCAGTTGTTTGTCCGGCATGGACGAGAACGCTTCGACGACAAGATCGACCCGTTTATACGGAACCAATCGCGACGCAATGAGATAGAAATCTTTCTTTTCCGCGCACAGTTCGAATGTGTGAACATCGACCGGTGGATAGATAACAACGGACTCCCGGCCATAGACTTTCTTGATACGTCTGCCGATAAAGCCCGAGTTCGCGACGAAATGATCCACGCCCGCCGCCGTGCGATAGTCCCAGATGCGCAACTTATGCAGCATCCATCTTGCGATCAGGCTTTTCAGTCCCTTCGTGAGACCTGACTCCCGAAGGTATTGGTGTTGAAGATCCCATGCATAACGCATAGGCGAGTGCACATAGCTGATATGCAGTTGATCGGGGCCGGTCAGCACGCCCTTGCTCACGGCGTGCGCACTCGAAATGACGATGTCATAGCCGGAGAAGTCCCATTGCTCGACTGCCATTGGCATCAAGGGCAGATAGCGCTGATAGGAACGCAGCGCTCCCGGCAATTTCTGAATGAACGATGTGGTGATCTTCTTGCCGCGAAGAAACGCCGCACGTTCGACCGTTTCCGGATTCGCGACGACGAAGAACACGTCGGCATGCGGAAAGACCTCGAGCATCTGTTCGACGACTTGCTCCGAGCCGGCCACAGTGGAGAACCACTCGTGAACGATCGCTATCTTTCTGTTGTTCATAGAATCGACCCGGTTCAGGAACAATTTTCGACCAACGTTCAGTACGCCCCATCCTTCTCGAAGACCACTTTGAAAGTTCGCAGGAGAATGGTGACGTCGAGCAAAAGCGAACGATCCTTTACATAGGAAACATCGAGCGAGACCCTCGTCGCGTAGTCGATGTTATTTCGTCCGCTGACCTGCCATAGTCCTGTCATCCCTGGCTTGACCATCAAATAGAAGCGCGCGTCGGCACCATACCGAAGCAACTCCTTTTGAACGATGGGCCGCGGCCCGACCAGACTCATGTCACCGCGAAGTACATTCCAAAGTTGCGGAAGTTCATCGAGACTGGTTCGACGCAGAATCCGGCCAACAGGCGTGATACGGATATCGTCCTTAAGCTTGAAGTCGCGGTTCCATTCCTCTCTGGCCCGAGGATCCTTGGCGAGGAGTTCTGAAAGCACCGCGTCCGCATCCTTGACCATCGAACGAAACTTGAGGCACTTGAACGTTCGGCCGCCGCGCCCAATACGCTCGTGCGAAAAGATAGCGACACCGCCGTCCTTCGATACGATCCCGGCGAGCGCGATCAGGACCGGAAGCAGAACGACCAGCAAGGTCAACGATGCGCTGATGTCGATGGCTCGCTTTGTGAAGTCGCCGAACATGGAGCTCCGGTTCATGGAATCGACATCGCTGTCGTCGAAGGCTATGACGTGAGATCCCGCAGCCTGGCGGGAGACATCCGGAGCAAGGTAATCGTTATCGCCTGCGTACCCGGCCAGATCGCTCACGCCAGAACCCGACGAGCGCCGAACCGACGAATCCGAAGCGTTCACGCCGGTACGACTCTCGTGGGACGCTTCGAGCGGATTCGGTTGCTTTGACACTGATTGCCATACCTTGTCGACTAAGGCCATCGCTGTCCCCGGTTCGAAGTCACATGACGATTACATCAGCGTTCCGTGCTCAAGTTCATGAATGAAGCGCATGTTGCGCGCTTTTGATGTCAGCAGAGCGTGCCTTCGCCGCGCATTTCCCTAGCCCATGATGCGCGCACGGACTACGGTCCGATCAATACAGGCTATATGTATTCCTAACGTTCAGATGCAAATAGAATTGCCAACTGTTATCCCGGTATCGCTCGACGTCCCGGCATGACTTGAACGGAACCCGACGTCAGACGGTGAATGCGCGATTCGCCGCCAGTGCACGGCCGATACCGGCCAAGTGAAGGAGGCAACTTTGAAATGCGATCGATCGCACTAATGTGTACGCGTGGGAATCAGACTATTCGCGCTCATGCGCCCAGCACCGGCAGTTTCTTCAGTGCACCGTTGCCCTAGCATACTTTATGGACGAAAATTTTCCTGCCAACTCCTTGTTCAATCCTGCCAACCATCTCGACTCCGATCGTATGGAAGGATGGCGCGGAAGGGCTTCAGCAAAGCAGCGGCGGGGTCGAATTTTCGCATATCGATCTTCGTACCTATATCGCGTGTCATCGCACCGTTTTCTATTTGTTCTCTGGTAGCAATTGCACCTCGTTGGCGTATGTTCTATTTATCGTCTTGGTCTCTGGGCGTCCTTGATCGCGCGACGCATAATGCACAAACAAATACGCCTAGCAACACGCCGAAAATAAAGCATAAGACATGGGTAAAGATGCTCATCATTAATGATCTCTCTGCTCGATGAAATGTCAGAATATTTCATCGTAATTCTAGGGCGGCACCATCGCCCTCACCGGTCAATTGTCAGGACGCAGCGGCCGTGGCGCTTCAGGGAGGCGCTGCTGAAAGCGCAAGACTCCGCTCGCCTGATCCGGCGAAGCAACAGTTGAGCGATTCTCCGGGTGCTGTACGTTAGCGCGAATGCTGCGCCGCCGTTACCCCAACGAAGGAGGTACCCGCCAGTGCGTTGCCGTTTGGAGTCGACGCTTAATTTGGCGCGCCGTAGATTATAAGGCTTGAGTCTTACGGCTCGAGGGCTGACCGGCAGGGCGAAGGACATGAACCGCGCCGCGACAGGGGTTCACGGTTCGGCAGAGACACGCGAAGTTGGCGTTCCTCACAACATCGTTGGAACGAATGCGCGCGCGTCGTCGGGCGCGCATTGTGGCTACAGGGCATTCATTTAAAACTGCGGCGAGTATCCGGAAAGATTTCGAGCGTGCCGCAAGTATCGCAGGAAAACCGGAATGCCCGTCAATTGTGCGGCGAACCATGAAAGCGAAGCGTCATCGTCTATTACGATGGTTTTGAGGCGATACGGATCGCTGCGGCCATCGTTCCATCCAAGATCGCACGTACGGGCTGTCTTATAGCCCGCGTCTTTGACGAATCGGACCTCACGATCGGTGTAATTGCCATTCGGATAGGCAAAATGCTCGCAGCTTATGCCGAGCATGCTTTCGATTTCCGACTTGCAGACGGAAATTTCCTGCTCGCACTCGCTATCGTCACAACGCGTCAGGATCGGATGAAAGCGGGTATGCGCCTGGAAATCCACGAACGGTCGCATTTGTTCGAGTTGTACTGCTGTCAGGCCCGTCGCGTCCTCCGCAATGCACTCGGCTGAGCCATATTTTTCGAGCTCGGCCAGGCGCTCGCGATTGCTCAAGCGCTTGAGTCGCTCGATGCCGGCCTGTTTCGCAGCGGGCAGCAGCCACCAGTGCACAGCAGGCCGACCGACCAATTGGCTGCAGAGAAAGATGGTCGGACGTACGTTGTGTTTGATGAAGACAGGCAGGAGATCCGCGTTCCCCGCAGCGCCGTCATCGAATGTAATGGCGGCCCGAGGGCGTCCATTTCCCTGCGAGGCGACCTGACTCAGCGGGATAACATCGCACAGCGTCTTCACGTACGTCAGATGCTTATCCAGTGTCTCCGGTTTCGGATCGTGATAGAGGAGAACGGCAACGCGATCGCGCCATAGAAGGCGACGCGATGCAACGTCGAACCCAAAAGTCTTGATGCCGCGCGCCAATACTTCTTGCAGGACTATTCTGGAATTCATGTCCGTCCTCTCATCCCTCGAAAAATGTCGCTAGCCTATGCTTTCTTCTCGTTTGCGGGCACGGTATTCGGCAGGTGACATGGAGAACTGCTTCCTGAATAACTTCGATAACCTCTCTCCACTGCTCAGGCCGGTTCGGCGGGCTATCTTGTCAATGGGTAGTTCGCTGTTCGTCAGCAATTCGCAGCTAAGTTTAATGCGCGCGTTCAATAAATATTGTGACGGCGTGAGCCCCATTTGACGCTTGAAATGACGAGAGAAGTTTCTTCCGCTCATTGCGGCGGTCTGGGCCGCGTCAATGACAGAGACGGGCCTTTCGCAATTCCTTTCCAGCCAGCGCGCAGATTCCTGTGCCTTCTCGGCGGCGCTCGGCGTCGCAATCTCGCTCAACATGATCGACATGTGCTGGTTGTCGAGTAGGCGTTCTGCGGCCAACGATGCAACGTCGTAACCGAGATCCCGTTTCAGCAGGCCCAGCGCATACATCAATGCATGGCTGCGCTCTTCGCGAGGCCGGACGGGATAGTCATGCGTGAACAGATCGCGCCCTTGCGACGCGCATGTATTGCATGACAGGCCGGCCGCTGTCAAAAGCGCATGTCCGCTACCCAGCGCGCTGATGACAGCACTCATGGATGGCGCGGTCCTCAACAACTCGATGAGTCCGTCGTCCGCCAGCGCGTCTGCTACCCCGGCTCCGCCAGCGACGTATAGCGCGTCGCACGCGCGGGATCGCCGCCCGTCTAGGCGCTCGGTACATACACAGATGGACGACGAGCAAGCGACTATCCCTCCACGAGCCGACAGAAGAACAATGCTATAGGTCAAGGGCAATCCTTCGATCGACGCCTGCAATTCGTTCGCGATGTGCAGCGTTTCTATCAGTGTGCCCGCTCCTACGAGAGAGAATCCGTCATATAAGACAATGCCGATTTGTTTGATGACTGGCTGATCGAAGGTTCGGGATCTGCTGCTCCCGTTTTCGTCGGAATGGGGCATCGTGCGTGACATAGCCATTGGTTCCTCTCAAGTTCGTTGTGGTACCAGCTGCGTCCATCGCATTCTGTGGCCTTTTTTTCTTTTCGCACATTGAAGAGCGAAAACTCGTCCGAGGGTTTGTCTGATACTGCCTGCTCAAATTGCGGGAGACCGTGGGCAAACGCACATTCCAGCGGGCGTGAATTCCGCAGACGAGCAACGTTGCATCGGACTCGCAGATGTGACTATTCTGTATGACGTATGAACGTACGTTCACGGCCTCAGCGCGCGGAACCGATCATCCCATCGAGCGGATTTGTGGTTCTGAACCACCAGGGCAATGAAGCGGGTCGTCTACCGGCGATCGTTACTGCATCGGATGCCGTACACGATTTGATCATCAAGAACAGTAGACACGCCGTGACATTTAATTCGGCACGCTAATAACTTGAAATAAAGATGAAAGTTAGGGGCTTTCACGTAGGAAAGCCTAGGTCGAAACCACGACATTTGCCAGATCAAGAGGAGAGAATGTGGCGTAGCGCACGGTTCTTTCTACCGCACATTCATGCTATTTGGAGAAGACTTCCAGAAAGGTTATCTCCGAAACGATAACCTCTTTCATTTAGGCTCAAAGAATCGCATGCGCGTACGGGTTGTCTTGAGACGTCATTCCCTGTTGCGACTCTGTGCGCGAAACTCAGATGGCGACATCGAAAGTTCTTTGCGAAACAGCTTCGACAGCCGCTCTCCGTTGCTGAGACCCGCGCGGCGAGCAATCTTGTCGACCGGAAGATCAGTGCTTTTCAACAGCTTGCACGTGAGGTCTAGCCGCGCGCGCAGAAGATACTGCAAAGGGGTGATGCCAATTTCCCGCTTGAAGAGACGCAGAAAGTTACGCTCGCTCATCGAAGACATTCGCGCGGCATCGACGATAGATATCGGCTTCGCACAGTTCTGCGTGATCCAGCGGGCCGAAGCACATACCTTCTCTCTCAACGTCGCGGTATGCATTTCTTCGAGATCGCTCTCCAGCGAGATATCTGCGCTCGAACCCAGACGATGCGCAACACGCGCTGCGATTTCCGATCCGAGGTCCTTCTTCAGAAGGGTGAGAGAACTCATCAAAGCTTGATCGCTATCATGCTTCAGAGATTGCGAGTCGCGTTGTTGCACGCCAGCGGCAGATAACAGAATGTGGCCATTCCCGATTGCAATGATGCTGTCACTCTTCGCGCTGAGCCTGCGAAGCAATTCGACGAAGGCGTCATCGGCCAATGCACGCGCAACGCCGCTTCCGCCCGCGACGAAAAGCGTATCGAGGCTATCGACGTCGTCTCCGTCCCACGGCTGCGTCCAGACGGACATCGCTGACGAACAGGAAACCGTACCGCCGCTCGCCGATATGAGATTCACCCGATACGTGAACGCATGCTTCGAATCTTCTGATTGCAATTCGTTCGCGGTGTGAAGTGCCTCAGCCAGAATGCCGGCCGCCAGCAATGAAAAACCATCGTACAAAACGATTCCGATACGCTTGATCGCCCTGGAAGGCTGCGAACGAACGTCGTCGCCAGATAGCGCTGCACTTTCGCGGACGGGACGTGAGGTCGACATCACGTGTCCTCCAGTTTGATTCTTGAATCTTCGTATGGAACGCGTGTATTGGCCATCAAGCTTATGAACGCATGCGTCGAGTTGATCTCACTTTCAGAATACAGGCAAGAAAAAATTTCGTCGACAGCTGATCAAATAGTCATCCATATGAAAAAACTCCCGATCTATTTTATTCTCCTGACTTGTTGATCCCTCGGGGGTGGTCGAAAGTCGATAACTTTTAGGATTGGATTCGTGCAGTGACCGGCGACCGCATCCCTCATCGGGACGAAGTCAGATCGAGCGTCAGATAACCTGTCACCGACTGCGCGGCGATGCCAGTGAGCCTGATTGTCGTGCCCGAAAACGTGGCGTGGCAGCTCGCGTTCGCGCCGACGCCAGAGCCCATACCCGAGCCATCGTTCGAGGTGATTGCCGCGCCCGCGGGACGGGCCAGCTTGTAGGTGCTTCCTTGCGCGCCGGCCGACCAGACCTGCAACGTAATGTTCGCGTGAGTCGACGAGCCACCCAAGGCCGTCAATGTCGACAGGTCCAGGCTCGCAGTGTGGACGCCAGAAAACGAGACCCGCAAGCGCTGACCGCGATATAGCGGATAGCCATTTGCAGTCACATGAACGCCCCCGTTCGGCTGCCATGCGTCAGAGAACGCATTGTCATGGACGATCGCTGGTACGCCGGAATTGTAGGGGTCGTGCTCGAATGCATATGCGCCGCAATTGTGGCAGGCATTGCCTGCAATGATCGGACTCGTGGCGATCGGCGAATCCGTGTAGTAGCGCAACGCATAGCCCTTGGTTTTTGTCACGTCGTATTCAAACGAGTTGTTCACGAATGCGCCGCCATCGGGATTCTTCCACTCGCCTTCGTGAATCTCCGCTCCCGGCAGTCCGTGCAGGTGATTCTCTTTGATGACTGCACCCTGCGCACGATTGAATGTAAACATCGTCTCGTCGCTGGTGAAGTCGTTGTGAACGATCTCGAATCCTGTCCGCACTCCTGCGCCCTGATCGTTCGCCCACAACGCCGCACGTCCCGTTGCATGAATCGTGTTGTTGCTGAACACGATTCCTTTTTGTCCGTCGGTCGAGCTGGACAGCATGATTGCGCCCGCCTCCGTGCTTGTTGGTGAAACTGCCTTTGCAGCACCCGATAGGTAAGCAGGCGTGCGATAGGCCGTATTGTTGACGAAGACCACGTTGCGCGGAATACGCCCCGATCCGGTTCCGTTCCGGAAGTAACTTAGCTCTCCGAAGTTCGCGTTACGTACGGTGTTTCCGATAAGGATCACATCCACTCCGCCTTCCGCGTCGAGTCCCACATCACCGCAATTCGATATCGTATTTCCGTTGACGATCAGATCTTCGCTATCGGCCTCGAAGAAGCCGCCGTCTGAAGCCGTATCGATCACGTTGTCCGAATACTGGCCGTGAGTGACCTGCCATATTTCCATGCCATGCATCGTGTCAACAATGCGATTGTTATAGACATACTGATGGCTCGATCCCGTCTGCAAGATCCCTTGCGCACTGCTTCCGCAATTCCAGATGTCATTGCCGCCGATAAAGTTATTCGCAGAGTGCCAGACGCCGATGCCGCAGCCGTTGAAGCCGCCCGCATCGATTTGCAGATTGAATACCCCGGCGTTGTCTCCATTGATCAGCACAATCTGACGTTGATCGGCGCTGCCCCAAGGTTCATAGAGTGGAACATTGGCGGTCAATTGAATGATCGTGCTTTCCGGTCCGTCGCCGGTGACGAACGTATTGGCCGGCACGAGAAGATAAGACGAAACCCTATAAATTCCGGCCTTCAGGCGGACGTTGCCGCCTGCGGCAAAGCATCGGTTGAGAGCTTTCGTCGCATCGGTCGCGCCGGTATTATCCGCCGCGAATCGTGCATGGCAATCGACGCTCGAATCGAATTTCTTCGCGACCTTCCTTGCGATCGCATGTGCCGAAGCCGATAGATAAGCGGCCGTGCCGTCGACAGTCGATTTTCGAACGGCACCTTCCTGCGCAACGGTGAGATTGCTGCACATGAGGGCCGCAATCGGGAACCAGTGCCATAGTCGTTTCATGGCCGCGTCGACCCCGACCGTCAGCGGGACGCCTCGTCTTCCTGCACCTTTTTGAGCATGAAGAGACAAAGGAGCAACATGAAGATGAAATTTATCGGGAACACGGTCGGAAACGGCAGATTTGCCGAGGCGACCACGAAGTAGATCGAAAACAATAGTGCAGCGAAGAGCACGCGTTTCGACCTCTGACTATTCGTCTCGCGAAGCGCATTGTAGAGACGCCACATGAAGGCTGAAAACATGGCCAGCAGCGCCGCCGTCCAGATCAATCCGTAGTTATTCAATGAGGTAACCCACCAGGATTCTGAAATCGAGTAGCCATCCGCGCCCAGAATCCAGACGGAGAAGTCGGCGAGATTGGCCACTTTGAACGAAGCGAAATGGGCGTCAGAGCTCGCCTCTTTCGACGTGAGGACCACATCCAGCAACTCACTTCCGTCGGGTCTGAAGTCGCCGAACAGAACGGGCATTAGCAACGGGAGACAAGCGATCATGAGAATAAGCACAGTTGCCTTGAAATGATTCATCAATCCCCATAGCAGGATCAGAAATACAAGAAAGGCAATTGCAGTCAAGGACTGCGAGAAGACGATCGATAAGATTACACCCAGGATGCACAACCGATTTACCAATGTTCTCGGCGAGCAGAACGCGTAGCCCAGAAGGAGAAACAACAAGGCTCCGAAACCGTTCGGATCATCGAGGAAACTGCCGAAACGGACAGACAAGGTATCTTCGTACGCAAGAGCCGGAAGCCGGCCAATCGAGTAGAACAGGATAATCTGAATGAGGTTGACTAGCAGAGAGAGATACAGCGTGAACTTCATGAAAGCGTCGATCGAACTCATGGTCACGGCGCGCACCGATAAAGAAACAAAAAAAGCGACGGCTGCAACGAAGGCGAACGCGAGATGCTTTGGTTCTCCATCAAAGGTAAGGTGAATGAAGGGGCACACCAGCAACGCAAGATACAGGGCTATGAAACCCAATTTCCTTCGCGGAATGTACAGCCCGCCGGCCGCGACCGCGATGACGGCGCAGGCGGCTGCCAGAAGCAGATATTTCGCCGCCTGCAGGAACGGCGGCGTGTCGGAGTAGGTCGGGCTCGTCTGAGCGGAGTTGATCTGCAACGGATAGCGATACGACGAATACAGGAGGGCAATCAACACGGTTGCCCAGAAAATGGAGTTCACTATTTTCGATCTGGCCATGGCTGAATTCATTACTTTGAGATTTTCGCGCAAGTGATCGGATAGAATTTCTTATCGCACTACTTCTGTCTCGTGCCCTTTATAGGTGTAGTTCGAATAGCGGTAACGTCCGTAGTCGTAGCTGTATCGGCCAGGCCGCAGGCGCTGTCCATTGACGATGACGCCACGAACCGTCACTCCGAGCTTCGCAAATCGCCGTATTGATTCGCGCAGTTCGCCGAGTCCGGTCATGCCTTGCCGCGCGACGAGCAATGTGGTGCCCGACAGCGACGCCAATTGCGAAGCGTCCGGCACGGAAAGCACTGGCGGCGCATCCAGAAGTACAACGTCATACGCCGCAGACAGTTGGCTCGCCAGCGCTTGCAGGTTGTGAGTCGAGAGCACATCGCTCGGATTCGACACGACGCTTCCAACGGGGAGAAAATCGACGCCCGCCAGCGCAGTCGATCGAATCAAATCGTCGGCGCATGACGCGCCTTGTATGAGATCGGAGAGGCCCGGTCCTCGTTCACCGCCCACATGACGATGCAAAAGACCCCGTCGCATATCAGCGTCGACGAGCAGCACGCGCTTTCCCGCGGCACCCATGATTGCGGCAAGGTTCAGCGCGATGAACGACATGCCGACACCCGGCGTCGGACCGCTGATGAGCACCATGCGGTTACGCGCGTTGAGCATCGCGAACTCCAGAGTCGCTCGCAGGCCGCGCAGGCTTTCTATCGCGTGGTCCGCTTTCGATTCCTGCGCGAGAATCACACTTTCCGTTCCAGCGCGGCGGCGGCGCGCGAGCTTCTCCTCGAGTCGACTGTATGGGACGCTCGCGTAGACCGGAAGCCCGGTGCGTAGCTCGACCTCGTGGGGGTCGTCGATCGCGTCGAACATGAGCAGGCGCGCCAGCGACGTCATGATGCCGACAAACAGGCCAAGCACTAACGATGCCGCGATGATACGCAACGGTCTGGGGCGAACGCGGTCCTCGGGCACGGCGGGGCTATCGATGAGACGGACATTGCCCGCCTTTCCTGCCTTGACGAGCTTGAGTTCTTCGAGCGTACTCGACAACGTGGCGTAGAGCCCGGCGCCCACGGTCACGTCGCGCTGAAGTCGAAGGACATCTTGCTCCAGCGGGGGCAGCAGGCGTGTCGCGCGGCCGACGTCGTCCGCCTCGCGCTGCGCGACCTGTATCTGCGCATCGACCGAACGTACCGCCGGATGGTCTTCGGTGAAGCGGGAAAGCAATTCCTGGCGCTTCTTTTCGAGGTCCGTGAGCTTGGTCTGAGCCGAGATCGAGCGCTGAAGCAAGCTCGTCGCCTCCTCACCGAGATTCACCGTGCCGTGCGCCGCACGATAAGTGTTCAAGCGCGTTTCCGAAGCGTCCAGACGCTCCTTCAGATCCGGCAATTGCAGTTGAAGAAATTGGAGCGAACGTTCGGCTTCCGCCGATTTACGCCGCATATTCTGGCTGACGTACTCCGCCCCGATAGCCCCGAGGATCGCGCTGATCTTTTGTGGATCGGTGCCCGTCAACGACACGCTGATGACGTTCGAACCTTTGTCCGTCTCCTCGATCGTCAATTCCTTGCGCAGCTTCTCCGTGGTGATGACAGGCGACAAGCGCCTCAACACGAACGTCGCGCCAGTCTCCGCGTCGATACTGTCGACAAGCAGTTTGACCGGACCGTGGATAGTCGTTGCCTGCAATACGTCGCCAATCGCGCCGCTTAGTTTGATGTCGCGATAACTTAAGTCGAAGGCTCGACCCGGACATTTCGTCAGCACGAATGTTCGCCCGTATAACTCTCGCGGTACATCGAACTGCGAGACTTCGATTCGTTCCTTGCTCCACGCATAGCCGAACGGACCCGGTGTCGACATTGCATCCGAATGCTCCGCGATCCAGCGTCCGATCACGGGGACATAGCGCGGCGATGCTTCGATATACAGATGCATCTTGTCTACGACCTGGCTCACCACCGAGCGCGAGCCGATCACCTGAGTCTCGCTCAAGGCGGCGGTCTTGACGTCGAACATCGACGACACATCGCCCAATGCATTCCTTGATGTCGCCGTATCGGCGCTTTGTTCGACCTGCACGAGCATGTCCGTGCTATAGACAGGCTGGGCCAGAAACGCATACGCAACACCGAAGGCGAGCACGATCGCGGTAATCACTCCGATCAGCTTCCGGTTGTCGTAGATGGTGTCGAGATAACTTGCGAATCTCGCTGGCGGGTCTTCGTCGGGATAGCTTTTTTCGAACGACGTGCTGTCTCGGTTCATGTTCGTTCTCCGATGATCCCTGAAGTCGAAAGTCCCGACCCAATACTTCGTAACGCTTATTTCGGATCATTCGAAGCCGATCCGGGCAGCGCGACCATAAGCTTTTTTCTGTCCTGTGTCGCGTAACGAGGCACCGAAATCTGAAGAGCCCCCGCGTTCCAGCGCACTTCCCGCTCTGGCCGGTTTCGGGGTTTGACGTCGAAGAATTTCATCTGATTGTTAGCATGCTTCGCTATGGACAACATGCAGGCGGTCGCGCCGCGGAGTGCAGATTAACAGTGCACTTTATCTTCGTGTAGCAAATTTTTCGACGGCGTGTGTGCGAGGACGCATACTCCGGAAAGCATGCGGGCCGCATTCGCGGATGGGCGAAAATGACCAATATGTTGTCCAGCGTCGCAAAGTGACGCGGTCTATGATCGGTTCGCCAGCTTGCGCCAATTTCGTGTTCGACGTGGCTTCGCGGCCATCCGGACCTTGCCTCATACCATGATCCTGCGAGCTGGCATCGCACAGGGACCATCATGGATATCACTTACCGGCAAACTGCTCCGGCTACGCTCACGCTAGCGCTGTGCATCGCGGTGATGCTGCCGCTTTTCTGGCTGGCGTATCTATATGCGGTCCCGACTGAGGATGCCGTCATCCTCTTCGAATATGCAAGGAATCTTGCGCAAACCGGAGTGATCAGCTATGGCCACTCGGGAATTCCCGTAGAAGGGGCCACCGACTTTCTTTGGATGCTGGTCATCGCCGGCCTGAAAAAAGCCGGGGTTCCAGAATTCCTTTCTGCTCTCGCGCTGAACTTCGCGGGCGCATTGATCATCTTGTCGCAATTGAAAGACAGTGCGCGGCGGATCATTGCATTGATCGGCCTGCTATTCACGCCATATTTATATGCGGCCCTTCAGGGATTCAGCCCGCTGCTCTTCTGCGCAGTCTATGTTCTTTGCATCGTGACGAGCCTGCGCCCCTATGCATCCTTTTACGCGCTGGTTTTGCTGCTGTGTCTGATTCGCCCCGATGGCGTGGTATGGGGTGCCGGACTTGTGCTCCTGCGTTTCGTGGAAGGACGCGGCCGCCATGAACTCGGCAAGGAGCTTCGCAACTTCCTGCTCTATTTGTGTTTGCCCGGGTTGATCTACTTCGCCTGGCGCGCGTGGTATTTCTCAGAGTTGCTGCCTCTGCCCTTTCTCGTCAAATCAGCAGGCGACCGCAATCTGATTCTCTTCTATGGCTATTCAGGGTTGTATGTTCTGTCGGCATTCGCACCGATTATCCCGGCCTGCCTGATGAGCGAGGACCGAGTGCGTCTGCTGCGGCGTCTCGCGTGGTACTTCTTCTTGCCCTGCGTGTTTTATAGCTGGATGAGACTCGAGCAGAACGCCGGCAACCGCTTCCTCGCTCCGATGTTCTTCGGCACGCTGTTCATGCTGAGCCGCGAAACGAAGCTCCGTCCAATGGTCGTATTCACGATCCTGTCGGTGCTGTGCGGAATCAAGATCACCGTGCAGACGGCGGAGACCGTCGCGGAATCGCGGTCGGAAGCGTACTACTACGTCTCGCAGGACCTCGCCCGGCTCAATGGCAAGATGCTCGTGACCGAAGCGGGGCGCCTTGCTTATCACACCAACTGGATCACGCACGATGCGTGGGGACTCAACACGCCGCAGTATGCCCACAAGCTTATCGACTATGCGCAAATCGACGCCGGTTCCTATGATCTAATCGACGCGCACTGCAAATTTTCATTCCTCACCAATCCCATTCCGTTAGCGGCCAATCCGCCGCGCTCCTGGGATAATCTTTGCCATGCGATGATCGACTATGTGACGGACAAGCAATACAAAGTCTTTCTGGTCCCTCTTCTGACGAACGGAATCGCCTGTTCGAACTCTCGCTTATGCGCGTTTTCGTCCGATGCATCGACGAGGCGTCCCGGTTGTCAGCGCTTCGATATCTTCGCTTTATCGCCTTCTTATGCGCACTTCGAGGAAGTGTCCCGCTTGCTGAAGAACCGTGGAGCGATCGACTATTCACCCACGCTGAAGTTTGAAGGCGACGAGATATGTAGTTGACGCTCGTGCCATTCGAGAGCGGCCGTCATCGAAGCCCAGCCTCAGGCCGCTTCTGTAAAGAACCCTTCGACGATATCGTCGCGCAGTCTGGCCACTTTGCGATCACCGACCTTGCGCGGCCTCGGCAGCGCGACGTCCACCACTTCGCCGATACGCCCCGGCCGCGCCTGCATCACGACGATCCGGTCCGATAAAAGGACCGCTTCTTCAACGTCGTGCGTGACGAGCACCATCGTGATCCGTTCATGCTCCCAAATCCGCTGCAATTCGAGTTGCAATCGGCTGCGCGTCAGCGCATCGAGCGCGCCGAACGGCTCGTCGAGCAGCAGGAGACGCGGACGGTTCACGAGCCCGCGCGCAATCGCCACACGCTGCGCCATGCCGCCCGATAACTGATGCGGATAATGCCCCTCGTATCCCTTCAATCCCACAAGCTCGACATGCTCCGACACCGCCCGCGCCTTCTCCGCCTTCGATAGCGGCGCATTACGCAACGCCACCGCGACGTTCTGTTCGACATCGAGCCACGGAAAGAGCCGATGATCCTGAAACACGATGCCGCGCGACAGATCGGTCGTCACGACACGCTCGCCGCCGAAGTCGATCTCGCCGTCGTAATCGCCATCGAGACCCGCGATGAGCCGCAGCAATGTCGACTTGCCGCATCCGCTCGCCCCGACAATGCTAACGAACTCGCCGCTCGCAATCGACAGATCGATGCGATCGAGCACCGGCGGCGCTGCATCGCCATTGAAGCGCTTCGTCACATGCCGCAGCGTCAGACCGCTGTCCTGTTCTACGTATGTCGTCATTTTCTGGTTTCTCCTCAAGCCGTGCGCGACGCACCGAACCAGCGCCGCTGCACGCCGCGCGCAAACGCATTCAGCGCCCACCCCGTCAAACCAACCACGATCACGCCGAACACGACGAGATCCATGCGAAACTGCTCGCTGCCATCGACGAGCGTATTGCCGATGCCGCTGCCCGCGACGAGCAGATACTCCGCGCCGAGCGTCGCGAGCCACGAATAGATGAGCGCGAGATAGACGCCCGTGAAAATCGACGGCAATGCCGCAGGCAACACGACATACGCCAGCGTCTGCAACCTGCCATAGCGATACGCACGCGCCACGTCGAGCCAGTTCGCGGGCACGGCGCGAATGCCGTCGCTCGTATGCATGACCACGGGCACGAGCGCGGCAAGCGACAGGAACACGACCTTGGCGACATCGCCAAGACCGAACCATACGGATATCAACGGTATCCACGCGAATAGCGATACTTGCTTGAACGTGTTGAAGCTCGGTGCAATCGCACGATTCGCGAGCTTCGATACGCCGAGCAACGCGCCGAGCGCGAGACCGAGACTCGTGCCGATCGCGAAGCCCGTCAATTCGCGCGCAAGCGATGCCGACAACGCCCGCGCGAGCGCCCCGCTTCTAACCTGCTCGATGGCCGTATCCCATACCTGCGCGGGCGAAACCATCACGCCGTGCCCCACTTGCGCATCGCGCGACGCGAACCACCAGAGCGCGAGCGCGCCTATCGGCAGCACGATGCCGCGCCACGATCCTTTGACCGTTCCCGCTTCCCAATCCACAGTCGACATACGTTGATCCTCAGTTGGCCCGGCCGCGTTGCAGCTTGCGCTCGAACGCGTTGAGCAAGCGATCCGCCGCATACCCGATTGCGCCAACGATCAGCACCGCCGCGAGCACGAGATCGAGCTGAAAGAGCTGACGTCCGTAGACGATCAGATAGCCCAGCCCTTCCGACGATGCGACCAGCTCCACGACGACAAGCGTCAGCCACGCCTTCGTGAACGCGAGCCGCACGCCCGTGCCGATGACGGGAATCGCGGCTGGCAACGTCACACGCGTAATGACTTGCCAGCGCGAATAGCGATACACCGACGCGACTTCCTGCAACGCGCGCGGCGTGTTGCGAAAGCCTTGCAACGTGGAGAGCGTGACGGGAACGAGCGCCGCATGCCCAATCAACAGATACTTTAAAGGCTCGCCGATACCGACGACGATCATCAGAAACGGCAGCCAGCCGAGCACGGGCACTTGCACGATCGCGTTGAAGCTCGGCAGCACGTAGGCTTCCAACGTACGGGACAACCCGAGCAACCCGCCGAGCGCGATGCCGAGCACCACGCCGCCGCCGAACCCGACCGCCGCGCGCGTCACGCTCGCCGACAGATGCGTCCACAATTCGCCGCTCTTCACGAGCGCGGCGAGCGTTTCGAACACAAGCGATGGCGGCGGCAATACTTGCGCAGAAATCCATCCATAGTGCGAACCAAGCAACCACAGCAACGTGCACACGATGGGCACGATCCACGGCAACGCGGTCCAGCCGATCGTGCGCAACGTGTCCTTCGACGAAGGCCCGCGCGCACGATTCGCAGGCAGAAATACGCGAGTCAGCGCATTGGCCATTTATCGATTCTCCGCAAGACGTTCACCGGTCGGCTTGCCGGACGCATCGAGCCGCGGCCAGTACGCTTCGAGCTTCAGCGACTTCAACGCCTGGTCGAGATACTTCGGTTCGAACCATCCGTTCACGCTGACGGGCTGGCGAATCAGGTTCAGACGCAGCGCGTCGTCGGCGACGGCCTGATAGCGCGCAACCAGAAACGGATCGATGAGCGGAGACATGCGGTCCTTCATCGGCTGATTGGCATACTCGGAAGACCACGATTCGACCGGCACGCCGCTCTTCGCCCACAGCGCAAAGAGCGCATTGCGATTGGCTTCATCGGACGACCATTGCGCCGCCTGAACCACTGCCGTCACGACCTTCTGCACCGTGTCGGGATGCGCGCGCTCGAAGTCTTCGAGCACGAGCAGATGCGCCTGACGCGTGAGCTGCACGCCGTCGTCGCGCGATGCATAGACGATCTTCGCGAGCCCCTGACGTTGCAGCTTGAAGAGCGAGTAGTCGAGGAACACGGCATCGACGCCCTTCGAGGCCAGCGCGGCTTGCGAGGCGGCCGTATCGAGATTGATCACGCGCAGATCGCGTTCGGTGAGGCCGTTTTGCTTCAGCACGTTATCGGCGACGAGCTGCAGATTCGTGCCGCGAAATAGGCCGACGCGCTTGCCCTTCAGATCCTTGACGCTCTTGATATCGGAATCGGGCGGCACGGCGAGATAGACGCCCGTACGCACGTTCGACGCCAACAGCAGATGCGTCTTCAATCCATTCGCGCGGCCGAGCACGGACGGCAGATCGCCCTGATACGCAAAGTCGAGCTGCTTGTTCGCGAGTGCTTCGTTGACAGCCGGGCCCGCGCCCTTGAAGAATATCCAGTCGACCTTGATGTGGTCGGGCTGCAACGCATCCTCGACACGATGCTGCAATAACGCGGTGGCCGCAGGAGAACCGCCGAATACCGGCGGATCGCCGGTGCCCTGCTGCGCGACGCCGATACGCACCACGGCCGGATCGGCGGCATGCGCGGGACCGATAAGCGCGGCGAGCAGCGTCGCCGCGCCGGCGAAGAGCTTGAGTCGTAGTGTCATCGTGCAATGAGAGAGAGTGGATCGCCGGCGATGTCATCGCCGGTGCATGCAGCATTGGAAAGCGCGTCAGACGGTGCGCGTTTCCTGTTTGACGATGCGGCTCCTGCGCCCGTCGATGCCCACGGGGACATCGCCATGCACGGTCGCGCGGCGCACGACGCGATGCGCATCGCTGTAATCGGCCACTGCATAGTGCTGGGTCGCGCGGTTATCCCAGATCGCGACATCGCCTTGTGTCCAGCGCCAGCGCACGGTGTTTTCCAGCCGCGTGACGTGATCGTGGAAGAGTTCGATGAGCCGATCCGAATCGCGCTGCGACAGACCGATGAAGCGTTGCACGAAGTGCCCTAAAACAAGCGTCCGCTCGCCCGTTTCGGGATGCACGCGCACGACCGGATGCTCCGTCTCATAGAGCGTCGACGTGAACTGCTTGCGATACTCGCGCTCGGATTCCGTATCGGGCACGTTGCGTGTCGCGGCATAGTCGTAGGTGTTCGAATGCAGCGCCCAGAGCTTGTCGGCGAGATCGCGCAGCGCTTCCGGCAGATTCGCATACGCGGCGGCCGTATTGGCCCACACCGTGTCGCCGCCGGCGGGCGGAATCACCACGCCGCGCAGAATCGAAATCTTCGGATAGGCATCGACGAAGGTCACGTCCGTATGCCATGAGTTCGCGCGCGTGCCGTGCTTCGAATCGAGTTCGAGCAGGCGGCTGCCGGTCGAAAGCGAAGGCACCGTCGGATGCGCGACGGTCTCGCCGAAGCGCGCGGCGAAGGCTTCCTGCGCGGCGTCGTCGAGATGCGACTGTCCGCGGAAGAACAGCACCTTGTGTTGCAGCAATGCCTGATTGATCGCGCCGATGGACTTGTCGTCGAGATCGGCGGAAAGCGTCACGCCGCGCACTTCCGCACCGATGCGCCCGCCGATGGGGCGCACCTGAAACGGTTCATTCGACGTGGCGGGTTCGAGCGTGGATTCGGCGGCGAGCGTGGGGAGTGCGGACATCGAAAATCTCCGTGGGTTATGCGTCTGTCGGATGCTGGCCGCATTGAATGCGACGGAAACATTGAAGCATCGACAGGACGCTTAACCAACGAAGCGTTTCGACTATGCATATCGCTGCAGGGCCGCGATGCTTTCCCGCAGTTCCGCCTGCAATCGCGCCATCAGTTCGGCAGCGGGCAATTCACGCGCGAGCGCGGCGGCCTGTCCCGCCCATTGCGCGCCATAACCGAATTCGTTCTTTGCTTTTGCCGCCGCGTGCAATGCCTTGCCTGCATCGTAGGTGACGGGATAGGCCGGAATCGCAGGCGCTTCGTCGTCTCGCCCCAGTTCGGTGAACTTGTTCACGAGGCTGCGCGCCTGGCGTCCCGAGATCGCCGATGTGAACGTCGTATGTTCGGCTGCATCGCTCAGAATTGCGCGCCGATATCCCGCATCGATCGATGTCTCCGTGCACGGCACGAACGCGGTGCCGAGCTGCGCCGCCTGCGCGCCGAGCGCGAGCGCCGCCGCAATGCCCGCGCCGTCCATGATGCCGCCCGCCGCGATCACGGGCACATCGAACTTGCTCGCGATAAGACGCGTGAGTGCAAACGTGCCGAGGTTATCGTCGTCGGATTGAGGATCGAAGATGCCGCGATGCCCGCCCGCCTCGATGCCCTGCGCGACGATCGCATCCATGCCCGCCGCCGCCACTTGGTCCGCTTCGCGCAGATTGGTTGCGGACGCGATCAGCGTGATGCCGGCCTTGCGCAACGCATCGATATAGTCCTTCGACGGCAAGCCGAAGTGAAAACTCACGATCGCCGGCTTCTCTTCGACGAACACCGCGAGCATCGCTTCATCGACGACAAAGCTCGTATAGATCTCGCTCAACTTCGCGGGCGGCGTCGCGCCGTATTGCGCGAACACGGGCGCGAGCCAGTCGGTCCATGCTTGCTCGACGGCGGCATCGGCGCGCGCGGGCGCATGACAGAACACATTGATGTTGAACGGCTTGCTCGTGAGTTCACGCGTCTCGCGAATCACCTTGCGCGCGCCTTCCGCGTTCATTGCGCCGACGCCGAGCGAGCCGAGTCCGCCCGCGTTCGATACCGCCGCCGCGAGCGCGGGCGTGCTCACGCCTGCCATCGGCGCCTGAATGATCGGCGTGTCGATGCCGAGTCGCGAAGTCAATGCGTTCTTGCTCATGAATGTGCATCCTCTAAACGTTGCATGATTCAGCGCGTGCCGAGCTTCTCGACGACGAAGTCCACGAAAGCCCGCACGCGCGACGACAAGTGTCTGCCATGCGGATACAGCAGGATGAACGGCCTGCTGCATCCGCCGTAATCGCGCAGCACTTCGGTCAGCGTGCCCGCGCGCAATTCTTCCTCGACGGTGAAGCGGTAGATCTGGAAAAGGCCCGCGCCGTGACACGCGAGCGGAATGCCGGCGAGCGCATCGCCCGACGTGCCATAGCCGCCTTGCGTCGTGATTTCCAGCGGTTCGCCGTTCTGCATGAAGAGCCACGGCACAGGCCGTCCGGTGCTCGGCATCTCGAACTGGATGCATTCGTGCGCGAGCAGATCCTCGATGGTTTTCGGCACGCCCGCGCGCTTCAGATAAGCGGGCGACGCCACCACGACGAGTTCCGCGTCTTCGAGCTTGCGCGCGATCAGACCGGAATCGCGCGGTGCGCGGCCGCGTATCGCGAGATCGAAGCCTTCATCCGCGAAGTCGATGTTGCGGTTGCTCAGATGCGCTTCGACGGTGACATCGGGATAACGCTTTCTGAATTCGGCGAGCAACGGCAGCATGCGATAGTGACCGTAAGGCGTCGGCATGCTGATGCGCAGCACGCCTTTGGGCGTCGTCTGCTGACCGGTGGCTTCGCGTTCCGCTTCGGCAAGACGATTGAGTGCATCGCGACATTGCTCGAAGTAGCGACGGCCTGCATCGGTCAGTCGAATCTGGCGCGTGGTGCGCACGAAAAGCCGCACGTCCAGGCGTTTTTCGAGCCGCGCGACGGAACGGCTCACGGCGGCGGGCGTGACGCTCGCAGCGGTGGCCGCGAGCGTGAAGCTGCCGAGTTCGGCCGCAAGACAGAAGAGTTCGATGCTGCCGAGAAGAAGGTCGTCGAATTGCCGCTGCATTGTCGATGGACTTCGCGTCGTTGTCGGTGCATCTTCGCCGCTTGCCGCCGCAGGGTCAACCGACACCGCTTCAATTGAGTTGTGACGCGCGGGAACAGATCGGCGATGCAAGCCCGCAAAACAATCGCCCGCTTCTTCCGTGCAGGAAAAAGCGGGCGATATTCATGCGCTCGATGCACAGATGACGATCGATGCCTTACTTCGCGGTCGGCATCGCAAACTCGGCGCCCTTCTCCGTGCTTTCGGGCCAGCGCTGCATGATCGACTTCTGCTTCGTGTAGAAGCGCACGCCTTCTTCGCCATACGCGTGCATGTCGCCGAAGAGGCTGCGTTTCCAGCCGCCGAAACCGTGCCATGCCATCGGCACCGGAATCGGCACGTTGATGCCGACCATGCCCACTTCGATGCGCCGGCCAAATTCGCGCGCAATATGGCCATCGCTCGTATAGCATGCGACGCCGTTGCCGAACTCATGTTCGTTGACGAGATCGACCGCTTCGCTGAAGTCCTTCACGCGCACGCAGGCGAGCACCGGACCGAAGATTTCTTCCTTGTAGATGCGCATCTCCGGCGTGACGTGATCGAACAGCGTGCCGCCCGTGAAGAAGCCGTCTTCGTGGCCCGGCACCTTGAGGCCGCGGCCATCGACGACGAGTTTCGCGCCTTCTTCCACGCCCAGCGCGATATAGCCTTCGATGCGCTCCAGCGCCTGACGCGTGACGATCGGGCCCATTTCGGCATCGGCTTCCATGCCGTTCCTGATCTTGAGTTCCTGCGCGCGCTGCGCGAGACGCGGCACGATCTTGTCGGCGACATCGCCCACGAGCACGGCCACCGAGATCGCCATGCAGCGCTCGCCCGCGGAGCCGTAGCCCGCGCCGATCAGCGCATCGACAGCCTGATCGATATCCGCGTCGGGCATCACGACCATGTGATTTTTCGCGCCGCCCAGCGCCTGCACGCGCTTGCCGTGCTTCGCGCCGGTTTCGTAGATGTAGTTCGCGATCGGCGTCGAGCCGACGAAGCTGATCGCCTTCACTTGCGGATGCGTGAGCAGCGCATCGACGACGACCTTGTCGCCCTGCACGACGTTGAAGATGCCATCGGGCAGACCGGCTTGCTTGAGCAGATCGGCCATGAACAGCGACGCCGACGGATCGCGCTCGCTCGGCTTCAGGATGAACGCGTTGCCCGCCGCGATCGCGACCGGGAACATCCAGCACGGCACCATGCACGGAAAGTTGAACGGCGTAATGCCCGCGACGACGCCGAGCGGCTGGCGCGTCGTCCAGTTGTCCATGCCGGTCGAAACCTGCTCGGTGTAATCGCCCTTCAGCAGTTGCGGAATGCCGCATGCAAATTCGATCACGTCGATGCCGCGCGACACTTCGCCCTGCGCATCCGAGAACACCTTGCCGTGCTCGGCAGTGATGATCGCGGCGAGTTCGTCGCGATGCTTGTTCATCAGTTCGAGGAATTTCAGCATGACGCGCGCGCGGCGGATCGGCGGCGTGTCGCGCCAGGCCGGGAACGCGGCTTTCGCGCTCGCGACGGCGGCATCGACATCGGCGGCTTCGCCCAGCACGAGCTTGCGCGGGCGCTCGCCCGTCGCGGGATTGAACACCGGCTGCGTGCGCGTGGCCGAGCCATGCGTGCGCTCGCCGTGAATGTAATGGACCACGTCGGCGGTATCGTTGAACGCTTGCATGCTGTCTCCTCTCACGGACTGGTTTGGCGATTGACACAGTGTAGGAAGGGATGCGTCCCGTGCAAAGACGTTATGATTGAACTCATTGTTTATATCGGCAAACAATCGGCTGATGGACGAGCAAAAGATCGAAGGTCTCTGGACCCATTTGCACTGGCTCACCGTGCTCGCGGAGCAAGGCAGCTACACGGCGGCGGCCGCGCGCCTGAACGTGTCGAAAGCGGCGATGAGCCAGCGCATCGCCGAACTGGAGCGCGCGGCGGGCGTGCCGCTCGTCACGCGCACGACGCGCAGCGTGCGTTTCACCGAAGCGGGCCGCAGGCTCGTCGACGACACGCGCGGACAGTACGAACGCATCGCATCGAGTTTTCTTTCCGTGAAGGAATCGGCGGGCGTCGCGCGCGGATTGATCCGCGTGACCGCGCCGATGGCGTTTTCGCGGCAGCAGCTCGTGCCGCGCATGTCGGGATTTCTGCATGCGCATCCTGACGTGCGCGTGCAACTGGAGGCATCGGACCGATTAAGCTCGATCGCGACCGAAGGCTTCGATCTTGCGGTGCGACACAGCGCGCAAGTGCCGGATACGCACGTCGCGTGGAAGCTGTGCGACACGCATTCGGTGATCGTCGCGACGCGCGCCTATCTGAAGCGGCGCGGCACGCCCCTGACGCCCAACGATCTCGTTACGCACGATTGCCTCGTCTATCCGCGTCCGCAGGCATCGAGCATCTGGTCGTTTCAACGAAAAGGCGGGCGCAAAAGCAGCTCGACCGGCCCTTATACGCTCGCCGTCAACGGGCCTTTTGCCGCGAACAACAGCGAAGTGCTGCGCGATGCAGCGCTCGACGATCTCGGCATCGCGCTGCTGCCGGATTTCACCGCGCAGGCTGCGGTGCAGGCCGGAAAGCTCGTCGTCTTGTTGCCGGAGTGGCGTCCGGTCGGCGCTTTCGCCGATCAGCTTTTCGTCGTGCGGCCTTACGCGCCGCATGTGCCGCGCGCGGTCGCGCTATTCATCGGATATTTACGCGAGACGTTCGCGGGCGGCTTTCCGCTTTAGAACGGCAAAACGCGCCCGGTGAAACACGCGGGCGCGTTGTGCACGACTACTTCCTGCTTAGTGATGCGCGAATGTCGGGAACACGTCGGCTTGAGTCGCATTCACGCGAGCGCCCGATTGCGCCGAACCGTCCGCCACGCCGCCGTATCCGTTTTGCGCGGAGACGCGTGCTTCAGCGGCTTGAATGTCGGCGGGATACTTCGAGTCGCTGACGACGCCCGGGTTATAGCCGGCCTTTTCCAGTTGCACGATTTGTTCGCGGACTTCGGCGCGCGTCAAAGGCTGATTCGATTGCGCGAACGATGCGACAGGAGCGGCAAAGGCCAAGGCAACCGCTGCGATACCGATGAACTTGTTCATGATGCTTTCCTCCGTACAGAAGTTTTCGAGTGGCCGCTCACGCTGCGGTATTTGCTCGTTCGCGACCGTTGAACATAGTTTAGGTATCGCAGGCCCTAGGGTAAATACTTAAACGGCGAAATCACTTTTGGCGAAAAGCCGACTAATTCGGCCGCGCGCAACGGGAACCAATGCCCTTCGAATCGCCTATAACCAATGACAGGCGGCTGCCGCGTGCGGCTCATAGCACGAACGATCGTTTATTAAGGGGAATGACCTTGACACGAATCCTGGTGATCGGCGCAGGTTTCGCCGGTCTGTGGAGCGCGCTGTCGGCAGCGCGCAAGCTGAACGAACTCGGTCGCGCCGATGAAGCCGAAGTCGCCATCGTCAATCCGGTGCCCTTTCATAGCGTGCGGGTGCGCAATTACGAGCAACCGCTCGATCCGACGCTCGTGCAGCTCGACACCGTGCTCGGCCCGGCGGGCGTGCGGCTCATTCAGGCGAAGGCGACCGCGCTCGACAGCGCGAATCGCCGCGTGACGATCGAGCAGGACGGCGCATCCGAAACGCTCGACTACGAACGGATGATTCTCGCGGCGGGCAGCGTGCTCGTGCGTCCGCCGATTCCCGGCCTCGAACACTTTTCATTCGATGTCGATACCTACGCGGGCGCGTGCAAGCTGCAGGCGCATCTGCTGACGCTGCCCGCGCTCCCCGACACGCCTGCCCGCTATACGGTGGTCGTGGTCGGCGCGGGGCTGACGGGGATCGAGCTGGCGGCGGAGTTGCCCGCGCGCTTGCGCGAGATCGTCGCGGAGGGTGATCGCGACAAGGTGCGCGTCGTGATCGCGGATCGCTCGCCGACGATCGCGCAATCGATGGGCGGCGCGCAGCACGTCATCGAAGGCGCGTTAAAAACGCTCAATGTCGAGATGCGCCCGAACGTCACGCTCGAATCGCTCGATAGCCAGAGCGTCACGCTCCACGACGGCCACCGCAGCGAGCGTATCGAAGCAGCGACGGTCGTCTGGTGCGGCGGCATGCACGCGAACGCGCTCGCGGCGCAATTGCCGGTCACGCTCGATCCGCTCGGACGCGTGCCCGTCGATACGTTCCTGCGCGCGGAAGGCGTGCCGGGCGTGTTCGCGGCGGGCGATTGCGCGCGGATATTGATCGACGGCACGCGGCCGTCGGTGATGTCGTGCCAGCATGGCCGGCCGATGGGACGTTACGCGGGCAACAACGCCGTCTGCGATCTCTTCGGGCTGGAGATGCTGCCGCTATCGATCGACTGGTACACGACCATCTGCGATCTCGGGCCGTGGGGCGCGGTGTACACCGAAGGATGGGACAGGAAGCTCGTCTCGGAAGGCGAGACGGCGAAGGCGACGAAGCGCACCATCAACGGCGAGCGCATCTATCCGCCAAGAAGCGGCACGCGCGAGGACATCTTCCGGGCGGCGGCGCCCGTCGTGCAAACGCCGCCGCCTACCGAACGCGCGGACAAGTGACGAAGGCTTAGGCCTTCTTCACGGAGGCTTCGTAGATCTCGTCGATCGACTGTTCGAGCGTCTTGTCGAACTCGCTGTCGCTCATGTCCTTCTTCAGCTCGTTGATGAGCGCGCGCGAGAAGCTTGCGATCATGCCGTGGTTGAGCGCGAGCTTCTTGCACGCGTCGCTACGCGTATAGCCGCCCGACAGCGCGACGACCCGCACGACACGCGGATGCTCGATCAGCGGACGATAGAAATCCGCTTCGTCGGGGATGGTCAGCTTGATCATCACGTTGCTCGATTCCGGCAGCGCGTCGAGGCCCTTCAGCAGTTCGTCGCGCAGAAGCTTTTCCGCGCCCTTCTTGTCCGGGCTCTTGATCGAGACTTCGGGTTCGAGAATCGGCACGAGACCGTGCTTGATGATCTGCGCGCCCACTTCGAACTGTTGCTTCGCAACAGCGGCAATGCCCTTCTCGTCGGCCTGATGAATCACCGAGCGCATCTTCGTGCCGAAGATGCCGAGCTTCGCGGCACGCGCCAGAAGATCGTCGAGACCGGGAATCGGCTTCATGATCTGCACGCCGTCGGCTTCGGCTTCGAGGCCTTTGTCGACCTTCAGGAACGGCACCACGCCACGGTCTTCCCACAGGAACGTGGGAACGGGCTTGCCTTCGGCTTCACCGTCCATCGTGCGCTCGAACAGGATCGCGCCGATCACCTTCTTGCCCGTGAACGACGGCGCCGTGATGATGCGCACGCGCATTTCATGCATCAGCTTGAACATTTCGGCGTCGCCGTTATAGGCGTCGTCCGCAATGCCGTATTGCCGCAGCGCGCCGGGCGTCGAGCCGCCGCTCTGATCCAGAGCAGCGATGAAACCATCCTTCTCAGCCATTTGCGCGAGCATTTTTTCGTTAGCCACGAACATTTCCTCCTCGAAGTTCAAACACCAGACTTGTGCGCGCACAGTCCGGGCTTATGGTTCAGCTTCTGCAAGTGTAAAGGTTTTGACGGGCGCTCAAGTCGTGCAAATCCGCCATTTGCGCGCAAATGGGGCGATGCCGTGCGCTGACGCACTACCCGCGACAAGAAAACTTCAGGAAGGGGCGGAGTTGAGGTCGCCCGCGTTGCCGGATCGCCAGACGATGCCGAGCGCGCGACGCAGAAGCGACGGCGCGCGTTCGAAGTCCGCGGCCTTCGGCAATTGCGCATGATCGTTCGATGTGTCCGGCGCAGCTTCGAGCACTTCGAGCACTTCGGGCGCTGGAATGGGCGCGGGTGGCGCGAGTTTCTCGCGCGCGTCGGCGCAACGTTGATTGAGCACGCGGCGCATGTCAGGGCCGTCGATCAGCGCTTGCGCGGTCGCCATGCCGCGCTCGAATTGCAGCGCATAGGCGATATCGGTGAAATCTTCGTAGCGGCCGCTGTCGGCCAGCTCGTGCGCCAGTTCGAGCGTGCGCTGGCGTTTCCATGCATCGAGATCGTCGTGGGCCGTGCTCAAGATGTCCTCTTCTTCGCGATGAGGTGCTGAAGATGTTAGCCCGCGCCAAACGTTTTTCCGTTGTCGCGTCACAACAAGCAGACGAAAAGCGTTCGTGAAATCACACAAAAAGCGCTTGCCTAAAGCATTCGAATCGCGATAGCTCACGCTTGACAAGGCGCGCGCAAGGTATTTAATTCACTCACCCGCCTCCATCGAAAGTGGTGCGCGGCCGCCGACATCTCCTGTCTGCGCAGTGAAGCAGTTTCGACGTATTGGATGTTCGCTCCATGTGGAGCGCGATGTGCCTTTATCGGAGCCGCGTCATGAACCCGCTTTCAGGAAGTCCGGCACGCGTTGCCGCGCTCGTCGTCCCTTGCGCGCTCGCCGCGTTCATCGCCGGTTGCGGCGGTTCGGATTCCAGCGATACGTCCGTCCCCGATTCCATCACGCAGGTCATGAAAAAGCCCATGTATCAGGGCGCGACGTGGGCGCTGCGCGTCGTCGACGTGAATTCGGGCGATCTCATCTACGACATGAATTCGAACGCGCAGGTGTATGTCGCGTCGGTGCGCAAAGTGTTCTCGCTCGGCGCGGCGCTCGATCAGTACGGCGCGCAGCATCAGTTTCAGACGCCGGTGTATCGCATGGGTACCGTCGATGCAACCGGCACGCTCAACGGCAATCTCGTGCTCGTCGCGAGCGGCGATCTCTCGATGGGCGGGCGCACCAATGCCGACGGCACGCTCGCCTGGACCAACTTCGACCACAACGAAGCGAACAATCTCGGCAATGCGCAGATCACCGCGCCCGATCCGCTCGCGGGCTACAACTCGCTCGCGGCGCAGGTCGCGGCGTCGGGCATCAGGAAGATCAACGGCGAAGTCGTGATCGACGACCGTCTTTTCGATCCCTTCGACTTTCGCGGCGAATTCCAGTTGCGCTCGATCTTCGTGAATGACGATGTGGTCGACACGATCATCTCGCAAGGCAGCGCAGGCTCGGCGACGCCGGTGGATTACCGGCCGAAGTCATCGGCGTTCACGGTGCAGTCCACGCTGATGACGGCGGCCGCCGGCACCGCCGCGAAGATCACGGTCACGCCGACCGACCCGACCTGCTTCGGCTCGCTCGCCTGCACCGGCACACTGAGCGGCTCGATTCCGGCTGATTACGTGCCGCCGATCGTGCCGAGCTTCCCGGTCATCCGCACGTTCCGCATCACCGCGCCGCAGAACTACGCGCGCACGGTGCTCATCGAGGCGCTCGCGCGCGCGGGCGTGACGGTCACGGCGTCCGCGGTCGCGAACAATCCGCAGCAGTTGCTGCCCGCGAAGAACGCGTATTCCGCCGATACCCGCGTCGCGCAGCTCACGTCGCAGCCGTACAGCGAATATTCGAAGTGGATTCTGAAGGTGAGCTACAACATCGGCGCGGACACGAGCCTCATGCTCTTCGCCGTCGCGAACAACGGTTCGACCACGCTCCAGTCCGCGCTCGCGGCGGAGAACGCAAAGCTTTCGAGCGCGCCGTTCAATGTGCCGATGACCCAGACGCATTTCATCGACGGCAGCGGCGGCGGCGAAACGACGGCGACGCCTGTCGCGGTCATCGCGATGTTGCGCGCGATGAACGGCCGTCCGGCTTTCCCGGCGTATCTGGATTCGCTGCCGTTCCTCGGCGTCGACGGCTCGCTCGCGAGCACGACCGACTTCGAAAGCGACGCGACGCTCGCGGGCGCGAAAGGCAAGGTCTACGCGAAGACGGGGACGTATGTGACGGGCACCGAGAACCCCGACGGCACCGCGACGACCACGCTGAAGGGACAGGCGCTGGCGGGTTACATCGACGCGAAGAGCGGCCGGCGGCTCGCGTTCGCGCTGGTCGTGAACAATGTGCCGATCACCGACGTGCCCGACATCATCAACGTCTTCAACGACCAGGGCACGATCGCGGCGAATATCTGGAAGCTGCAGTAAGCCGCTTTCGGCTTACCAGGCGCCGGCGAACGCCAGCACCGCGCGATTGAACGCGCCGGGGCTGGCGACGTTCATCCCGTGCGACGCACGCTCGATGGTCTGACGCTGCGCGAACTCGATCCACTCCTCGAGCTTCTCGACGTTGTTGCGGAACATGCGCGGGCTTTTCTCGCCGTCGATCAGCAACGTGCGGCACTTGATGTCGCGCGCCGCTTCGCGCGTGTACGCGGGCAACGGGTCGCGGAATTGCTTGGGCAGCGTGAGCGCGTTGTCGAGCGCCATGCGACGGAAATCGTCCGTGCTCTTCTTCCAGAAGCCCGGCATGCTGACCGAATCGACGAACATTTCGAGGCCGCGATCGAATTCGCCCTGTTCGATCAATTCGGCGACGCGCGTGCGCAGCGCATTGGTCGCGGGCGGCAGCGCGGCGGGCGCCGCTTGCGGCGCGGTTTGCAGCGGACCGCCCGGATCGGCGAGCGTCAGCGTCTTCACGTGACGCGGATACTCGCGCGCCAGATGAAACGCGACGCAGCCGCCGCGCGAATGCCCGACGAGATGCACCGGCGCGAGATCGAGCGATTCGATGAACTCCGCCATTTCCGCGACATGCGCTTCCCAGCCGAATTCGCCCTGCACGAAGGCATCGACGGCGGGCCAGTAATGCGACAGGCTCGGCACGATCACGCGAAAATGCTTCGCGAGCGGCAGGATTTGCGCGCTCCAGTAGCGGTAATCGCACAGCGAACCGTGCACGAGGACGAGCGGTTCGCCCTCGCCGCACTCGACATACGGCACGGAAATGCCCGATTTCGTCGTGGCGAACGACGGTTCAGGCAGGCCTTGCACAGCGGTGAGAACGGAGAGATCGGTTCGCGCGTTCATGAGTAAGCTCCTTGGATGCGACTATGCGCCGCGCCAAAGCAAAAGAAAAACGCATAATTTTGATAGAATCGTTCAGATTTTCTGATAGCAAACGGTCGTTCACCATGAAAGCGCTCGATCTGGACGTTCTCTCGATGATCATCGCCGTCGCGGACACCGGCAACATCAGCCGCGCGGCGGAGCTCGTGCATCGCTCGCAATCGGCGGTCAGCATGCAGATCAAGACGCTGGAAACCGCGCTGGGCAAGGCGCTGTTCGTCCGCAAGCCGCGCAGCGTGGTGCCGACGCAGGACGGCGAAGTGCTCCTCACCTACGCGCGCCGCATGATCGCGCTGCGCGACGAGGCGTGGGCGGCGGTCGTGCGGCCGGATGTGACCGGGCGCGTGGTGATCGGCGTGCCGGACGATTACGCGTCGTCGCTTTTTCCGCCGATTCTGAAGAAATTCTCGGCGACGTATCCGAAGGTCGAGATTCAGGTCGTCGGCCTGCCGAGCCTCGCGCTCGCGCCGATGGTGAAAGACGGCACGGTCGATCTCGTCTGCGCGACGCGCGTAAAAGGCCTCTCGGGCGAATTCCTGCGTCACGAGCCGATGGTCTGGGCCGCCGCGCCCGGCACCGAAATCTGGAAAGAGCGGCCCTTGCCGATCGCCGTGTTCCTGCCGGGCAGCGTCGCGCGCGAGAACGCGATCCGCAGCCTGGAGCGTGCGCGCATCGGCTATCGAACGTCGTACGAGAGTCCGAGCCTGCTCGGTTTGCTGACGATGGCGGAAGCCGGTCTCGCCGTGACGCCGCTCGCGAAGTGCGCGGTGCCGTCACATTTCACGCTGCTCGGGCCGGCGCAAGGTCTGCCCGATATCGGCACGCTGGAAGTGGTGCTGGCGCGCAGCGCGGCCTCGAAACGGCCGCCGTGCGACTTTCTCGCCGAACGCATCATGGCCGAGCTGCGGCGCTGATTGCGGCTTCTATCGCCCGCACGCGGCGCGAGGTCCACGCGCGCAGCATGCCGTTCGATGCCACCATCGGCAAGGACGCCGCCATGATCCGGTACACGTCGTTGCGGCGCACCTTCGAGACGTTCTGCGGATCGAGCCACGCGTCGTTGCGCGCGAGCAGCACGAGCGTATCGAGGCCGATCATGATCGGCCAGAGACAGGCGAGACGCAGACGGATCGCGCTCGATGGAATCGCGAGCGTGTAATCCACCGCGTCCTGAAACAGCGCGATCGACGTGCGCAGCAAGTCGAAGAGCACGGGCCGCGCGCGCGCCGACGTTTCCGGCCGCAGCAAGTCTTTCGGCGTCAGGCCGTGACGCGCGAGCATCGATTCGGGCAGATAGCATCGGCCGATGCGCAAATCCTTCGCGCAGTCGCGCAACACGTTGGTCATCTGCAGCGCCTTGCCGAAGCGCACGCCGAGCGCGAGCATCGTCTCGGGCGCGGCCTTCAGCGTGCCGGGCATGTGCGCGTACGTCATCTTCGTCCAGAATTCGCCGACGCAGCCCGCGACGAGATACGTGTACCGGTCCAGCTCGTCGAATTCCCGCAGCGCGACGATCTCGCCGGATGTCTCGTCGGGAAACGTGCGCAGATCGAACTCCATGCCGGTCGAGAGCGTCGTGACGATATCGCGCACGGCGGCCCGATCTTCCGCGCCGAGCTGCGGCAGGATCGCGAGCGCCGCACCGAGCGATTCGAGCAGCGCGCGTTCATCGGGCTGCGCCTGCTGGCCCGCGACTTCGCCCGCGATGCGCGCGAGCGCGCCGTCGTCGGGTGCGCCGTTGACTTGCGCGCGCAACGAAAGCAGCAGTTCCAGCCGGCGCTGCGGCGAGATCAGCGACGTATCCGCGATCGTATCGGCGGCGCGCGCGAGCAGGTACGCGAGCCCGACGGGATCGCGCATGCCCGTCGGCAAAATGCGCAGCGTGAGATAAAACGACCGCGACACGCTCTTGAGAAGCGGGCCCAGCAGGAAGGCCCGGGGCGAATTGTTCATGACTTGGATCGGATGACGTCGGCCGGAAGCGCGATGATCGCGCGCCGCGGCATTGTATCCGTCCGCGTCACGCCGTTCAGTCGCGCGGCCCGTAATCCAGCTTCGGGTACCAGTTCGTTCCGCGTCCCTCCGGCGTCATGTCGAGCACGGTCCAGAGCGGCATCAGGTCGGGCGCGCCGCGCGGGTCCTCGCCCGGATCGGCGGTCCCGAAATCCATTTCGCCGCTCCAGAAATGGCGGATCACGCCGTCGCGCCGCGTGAAGACGTTGAGCGCGGGATCGTCGCCGCCTTCCTTCGATATCGCGTGATAGTCGCGGCTGAAATTGCCGTTCGTATCGGAGAAAAGCCGCAGATCGCGCCAGCCGCGCTCCTTTTTGAACGCGACGAGTCTGGCGAGCGGCGAACGCGCGATGACCGCGAGCGCCACGCGCTGCTCGATATCGCGCGCCTCGCCCTCCCACGCCGACAGCAGCGACGTGCACATCGGACACGGCCGCTCGCGCTGCGGCCCGAACATGTAGCTGTACGTGACGAGCGTGTCCTTGTCGCCGAAGAGTCCGGCGAAATCCACCGCGCCGCGCTCGCCGTCGAATCGATAATCGCCCGTCACTTCGCCGCCCGGCGGCAACGCGCGACGCATCTGCGCGACGCGCTCGATATGCCGGCGCAGGTCGATTTCCTCGGCCAGCAACGCGGTGCGTGCTTCGCGGTATGCGGCGCTTTCGTTGGGGAATCGCATCGTGGCGCGCTGGGCAAGTTCAGCGGCGGGAACATAGGTCGTGGTCGTGCTCATTTCCGATCTCCTTGGATGACGGTAAGCGGCTCAATCGCGATCCGGCGCGCCGAGCGGAAACAGCGACCGATACGGCCGCGCTTCATCCACGGCGCGCGCGAACGACGGCCGCGCGAGCAGGCGCCTGCGATACGCCATCACGTTCGGATACGCGTCGCCAATGCGATGACACCAGTCGGCATAGAACAGGAACGGCGCCGCGCCGCAATCGGCGAGGCTGAACGCGTCGCCCGCCGCCCATTCGCGCGCGGCCATCTTGCGGTCGAGAAAGGCGTAGGACGTGTCGAGCATGGCGCGGGCATCGGCGACGCCGCGCGGATCGCGTTCGTTCGGATCGCGCATTGCGTCGAAGACGATTTTCTGCTGTGGAGTGGACACATAATTGTCGAAGAAGCGGTCCATCCAGCGCGTTTCGAGCGCGGCGCGCGGATTGTCGGGGACGAGACGCACTGGGCCGGGATGATAGAGCCCCAGATGTTCGATGATCACCGTCGATTCGATCACCGGCCTGCCGTCGTCGACGAGCACGGGAAAGCGTCTCATCGGCCAGATTTCGGTGAGTTCGGCCATCGATTGCGGCGTTTCGGGCGTGAGCGCGCGCCATTCGAAAGGCGTGCCGTTCTCGTAGAGCGCTACCAGAACTTTCTGGCAATAAGAAGAAAACGGGTGTGCGTAAAGTTGCAAGCTCATCTGACTGTCTCCTGGTCGTCGAGCGGTCTGAAACGCGACGCACAATCATCCGGATTTTTCAACGCCGCTCACCCATACGACGAACGGTCGTTGTGATGATCGACAGCGAATCGCGAAATTTTGTTGTGCACCGCAACGTAGAGGCGTCGATGCGTTAACGTGCGCGCCTGATCAAATCGCCAGTCAAGGTCAAGCGAAGAAAATGAAGCCCGAATGCAAAATCAGCATTGTCGTTGCGGACAACCGCCCCGTCGTTTTGAGCGGGCTGCAAAGCTGGTTCGAGTCCCACGAGCGGCTTCGCGTGGCGGCGTGCGTCACCGCCGTCGATCAACTCCTGCCGACGCTGAACGCCGCGAACTACGACGTCATCGTGTTGAGCTGCGCGATCGCGGGTTCGCATGCCGGCTGCCTGTCGCTGCTGCGCGAACTGCGCCGGACGTTTCCGGATACGCCTGTCGTCGCGCTCACCGATGAAATCGACGCCCACGCGCTCGCCGACATTCAACGCGCGGGCGCCGCGGGTCTCGTGAGCATGCGCGAAAACGTGCGCGAATTCGAACGCGTGTACGAGCGGGCGCTGTCGGGCGCGACGCAGATCGTCTCGCCGCGCATCGCGGCGTACTGCGACCCGGCCGGCGCCACCGTCTCGTTCGATACCGCACCCAATTATCACGGCGTGCGCGTCAGCGTGAGGGAGTTCGTCGCGCGGGGCTGATTGCCCTCTTTCACGCTGTCGACATGTACCGGTGCGATGCTTTCGGGTTTATCTCCGGAACGGGCAACCCGATCAGCCGATGAGCGTCGATTTCGCCTTACGTCTTTTCGCCGCCTTCGCGTGCGGCGTCGCCATTGGTCTCGAACGGCAGTTGCGCCAGCGCACGGCGGGACTGCGCACCATCACACTCGTCGCGAGCGGCGCGTGTCTCTTCGTCACGCTCGGCATGCTGACGGGCAACGGCGTCGCGGGCGTCACGCAAATCGCCGCGTATGTCGTGTCGGGTGTCGGCTTTCTCGGCGGCGGCGTGATCATGCGCGACAAAGGTTCGATTCAGGGCATCAACACGGCGGCGACGTTATGGTGCTCGGCGGCCGTTGGCGTGCTGTGCGGCACGGGGCACTATGGTCCGGCCATCGCGGGAACGGGCGTGGTGCTCGTCACCAACACGCTGTTGCGCGAACTGAGCCGCGTCATCAACGCGACGCCCGTCTCCAGCGCGGATCTCGTGCGCGAATACGTTCTGACGGTCGTCGGGCGCGAGGAAGACGAAATCCACATTCGCACGCTGCTCTCGAACGCGATGGAATCGCAGCCGCTCTCGTTCCTGAGTCTGACGAGCGAGGACACAGACGGCGATCCGCCGCGCATCAAGGTGATGGCCACCGTGCGCATGCATCCGAAGGATCAGGCGAAACTCGAACGCATGGCGAGCCGCATGAGCATGGAGCGCGGCGTATCGAGCATAAGCTGGTCGGCGGCGGAGGTCGAAACCGCGCCAGAGTGAGCCTGCCTTCAGCGCTTCGCTTTCGCGGCATCGGCCCACAGCGGGATATCGGCACCGCCGGAAGACGGCAAGGCATCCTCGGATTGCGGCACGGCGGGCGCCTGCGTGTCCGGCGGCGGCAGATTTTCCAGCCCCGTCGCCAAAGCGGAGCCGTCCGCCGTCACGCTCTCGGCTTGCGATGGCAGCGCCGTGTCGCTGATCGCCGGCGGCGGCGCGACGGTCGAGTCGGAACTTCCGCCGCATGCCGACATCGCGAGACTCAGCGCGATCATCGTCATCGCCGATACGGCGAGCATCCGCATACGCCGATGCGCCGGCATGTTCCCGCGCATATCGTCGGCCTGGTTCGTCATGACATCCCTCCTGCGGTTCGTTGAGCGGCGCCCATAGCATCGAAGACGATGTCACGGGCGCGGTTTCGAAACGCAGCGCGCGAACTTCAATTTTTCCACGCACAGGTCGTTCTCGATGCTAAGTCGTCCGGCGTAGCGTCAACGAGGGTTCAGCGTCGCTATGGCGGGCTCGCGGCTCGCTCTCGTTCGTCATCCGCGTCGGAGGCTACCGGGATGCGCAGGACGCCGTATCGAAGCGGCATGGCGCTGCCCGTTGCGGCGAATTCATATCCTCGATCAACCAGCAGGTGATCACGATGACGACCTTTTCTCTGAAAACACCCGCGTTCGCCGCCGCGATGGCGTTCGGCATGGCAACGACCGCGTTCGCTCAACAGGCGCAGGTTCGCGGCGCGGTGACGGAGCTGCTCGTGCCGGAGCAGGCTGCGCGAGCCGCGCCCGACTCCAGCTTCGCCACCGCCACGCCGATGCTGCTGCCCACGCCGGGATTCACGCCGCCCACGGCGTCGGAGGCATTGCCTCAGGCGCCTTCCATCGATTTCGGTGCCGCGGGTTCGTCGCGTGGCGGAGCGGGAAGCGGCGCTCAGTCGGCCGTGCGCGTCGCGCCGGAACTGAAGGCCGGACCCAGCATGCCGGACGCGCAAACCCGTGAGTTCGGGACATCGGGACAGCCGTTCAACACGGCTCGCGTCGCCGCGCAAAACAACAGCACGCAGTCGTACTATCCGTTCAGCCCGACCGGCTGGCTGACCTACAGCACTCCCAGCGGAGGAATGCGCTGCTCGGCCTCGCTCATCAAGCCGGGCGTCGTGGTGACGGCGGCGCATTGCGTCGCGCTTTTCGGCAGTTCCCGGCTCTACAGCAACTTCAGGTTCGCGCCGGCCTATAACAACGGCGTGGCGCCTTTTGGCACCTGGAACGTCGCCGGCGTCTGGCTGATGACGTCGTACTACAACGGAACCGATTCATGCGCACAGCGCGGTGTCGTCTGTCAGAACGACATCGCCGTTCTGAGAATCGCGCCTCAGAACGGCGTCTATCCCGGCGCGCGGACGGGATGGTACGGCTACGGCTGGAACGGCTGGGGCCTCAACGCCTCGAAGCAGACGATCATCTCCCAGCTCGGCTATCCGCAGGGACTCGACTACGGCGTGATCATGGAACGCAACGAATCCCAGAGCTACGTTGCCTCGACCTTCTCCAACAATACGATCATCGGCACGGCGATGAATCAGGGATCGAGCGGCGGGCCGTGGCTCGTCAATCTGGGAATCGGCGCAGTCCATAACGGCATGAGCTTCGGCTCGTTCCCGGACCGCCAGATGGTGGTCGGCGTCACGAGCTGGGGCTACAACGGCAATCCGGCGATCAAGCAGGCGGGCGCCTCGCCATTCACATCGAGCAATATCGTGCCGCTCGTGAACGCCGCCTGTTCGGGGGCCGGAAGCGCGTGCTGATCCGTCGATACGACCGCCACGCATCGGCATGATGCCGGCGCGGTCGACGCGCGATGCCGTTCCGTGCACCGATGGAACGGCATCGCGCCGCTATCGTTCGGGCGCGAGCCGCACAGGTGTTTGCTCGCCGCTGCCGGCGCTGCCCGGCGCGCCGCCCGGCACGCCGAGATCGAGGCCGCGCGCCTGTTCGCGAGAGTCGGCCTCCGATGGCGGAGCCGTGTCCGGCTGAGGCAGCGGCATCGGCTGCGCGCGGGAGAAATCGAGTGGTGCGTTCGATTGCGACGACCCCGACGCCGAATCGGACTTCACGTGCTGACCGAAACCATTCGCACTTGCAGCACTTGCACCGAGCATCAGCAGCGCGAGCGGCGCGATTCTCGCGCGTGAGCCGAATGTGGCCATTGCAGTCACCTCATGCGTCTTCGAGGTCGCGGACAGCATCGTCCGCCTTTCGATACTGCGCGCCGTGCTCGCCGAGTGCAAGCGCGATCGCGCTTCTCCGTCGGCAATCGGGAGAATTAATGATTGACGCCTTCGTGCCGAAAGGCTGAAGCTTCGGAAATACTCCGTAATCAAGCTTCCAGTTTCATTACGCACGGAAAAGAGCGGTTCCTTCCGCCATGCGCCAGTTGCATGGTCGCGATAAACGGAGAACGACATGAGAAGGATACGAGGACTACTCCTGACACTTTCTTCAGGAGTATTAATCAGTTCGTGCGGCGGCGATGCCGGCTCCGATGTCTCCACGACGAGCGCGAAGAGCGTCGCCGGACAGCCATCGACGCAAACGGAAGCCACGGTCAAGGGATACGCGCTGTCGACGGTCATCTGGCGTCGCGTACCCATCGGCGCATGCTGGGATCTGAACAACGCCGATTACGCGCGCTACTCGGCCGAGCGCAACTGGAGCCGGCTCGCGGTCGAGGAAACCTGGGAGGCGCATTCCGGCGCGCGCTTCACGGGCTGGCAGCAATGCACGAACGATCCGAATTACTACGGCATACGGATTTCCGTCGAGGACAGCCCGCAAAGCGGGCCGCATACCATCGGCCTGGGCGCGATGCTGAACAACGCGCCGGGCGGCATGACGCTCAATTTCACCTTCAGGAATTGGAGCCAGAGTTGCCAGGGGCGCGAGGAATACTGCATTCGCCGGGTCGTCGCGCATGAATTCGGTCACGCGCTGGGTTTCGCGCACGAGCAGAACCGGCCCGATACGCCTTCGACATGCAAAGAGCCCGCGCAAGGAACGAACGGCGACACGATGATCGGCGCGTGGGATCTGGCATCGATCATGAATTACTGCAATCCAGAATGGAACGGCGACGGCAAGCTGAGCGCCACCGATAACGTGATGGCGCAGCAATTCTATGGACCGCCGCCGCTCACGCAGACCGTGTACACGCTGACGCGCGCCGAGGCTCCGGCGAAGGTCACTGCGTATGATCTCGTTTCGCGCGCCGCGAAGGCGACGATCGATCTGTCGCTGACCGGCGACTACAAGCGAGTCGATCAGATGTTCGCCAGCGCCGATGGAAAGCGGCTCCACGTGCTCCTGGAAAGAAGTCCGACATCGATCGATCTCGCCACCATCGACACCACGACGAATTCGGTCGTGCATGTGACGCCCATCGGTCCCTTGTTGACGACTTCCGCCTGGTACAGCCTCCAGCCTGCGTCGTCCGGCAGTCAGGTGTATGTGTCGAGCCGGAACGTCATCAACGTCGTCGATCCGGACACCGGGGCGCTCGTGAGGCAGTTGAAACTGCCGAAGGATTTCAGCCTCATCAGGCTGGCCACCGCCGGCAACGACGCCGAACACCTCTACGCGCTGGCCAACGAGCCGGGGTCGCGGCTGGAAGTTCTGCGCATCGAGACGGCGAGCGGATATATCGTGGGCGGCTATCCGGCGGGCTCGGCGCCGAACGCGACGCGCGATCAGTTCGCCGTGACGCCCGATGCGAAAAAGGCCTATTTCGTGGGCTTCGCGTCGCCGGCTGCCGTGGGCAGGCTGACGGAAATGGATCTCGAAAGCGGCTTTACGCGCGTGCTGACCGATCTGCCGGAGAAGAACGTGCATTTCCTCGCGGCGATCAGCAACCAGCAAATCCTTTTCGCCGACGACAACTTCAACGCCCCGAGTCCGGCCATCCTTTACGACACGACGAGCCGCGCGAAGACGACCTTGATGACTTCGTCGATGTCGATCGCGCTCCTTCAATACGACCCGCTCAACAAGTCGATTTTTCTCGAGGAGAACAGCGCGTGGTCCGTCCATCAGCTGACGCAGCGGACGAACGGCACGTACCGGGACACCGATCTCGGGCTGCGGTCATACGCGAGCGGCTCGGTGTATAACGGCGTCGCACCGTTCGTTTTCGTGACGCACTGAAGTTTCCTCGATCGGTGTTTCAAGGCGGACATGGCAGTGGCATCATTGACCGACGAAACCGCGCAGCACTCGCCCGGAGGTCGCACATGTCCGTCTTTCTCGAAGTCGAACACGTCACAACCTATCGCTACGACAAGCCTGTCGAGTTCTCCCCGCATCGCGTGATGTTCCGTCCGCGCGCGGCGCACGACATCCGCGTGCTGTCAGCCACGCTGGAGGCGTCGCCGCACAGCACGCAGTACTGGATGCACGACGTGTTTTCCAATTCCGTCGCGGTCGTCGAGCCGCGCGTGCCCGCCGATGTACTGGAATTTCGCGCCCGCTTCGTGATCGAGCATTTCGGCGTCAGGAATCTCGAATTGCCGGTGGCGGCGGAAGCGGAAAACTATCCGTTTCAGTATGCCGATGAAGACCGGCTCGATCTGGCGTCGTTCCTGCCGCCGCAATATCCGGAGGATCAGCCGATGTTGCGCGACTGGGTGGCGCAGTTTCTTCCGCGGCGCGGCACCACGCACACCCGCGACATTCTGGCGAACATCAACGCCGCGATCCGCAGCGACTTCCAGTACCAGTCGCGCGACGCGATGGGCACACAGCGTCCGTCCGACACGCTGAACCGGCGCGGCGGCACCTGCCGCGACTTCGCGTTGCTGATGATGGAAGTGGTGAGGGGGCTGGGACTGGCCGCGCGTTTCGTGTCGGGTTATCTGTACGATCAGGCGCTGGACACGCCGAACGCGCCGACGCTGCGCAGCACGGGACTGCAGCAGGGCGCGCGGCAGGTCGAAAGCCGCGACGAGCCGCTCGTGCTCGGCGCCGGCGCGACCCACGCGTGGCTGCACGTTTTTTTGCCGGGCGCCGGCTGGGTGCCCTACGATCCGACCAATTCGCTCGTCGGCGGCACCGATCTGATCCGGGTGGCCTATACGCGCAAGCCCGAACAGGCCGCGCCCGTGTCGGGCTCGTGGTTCGGCGGCGCGCAGGATTTCATCGGCATGGATGTCGGCGTGAGCGTGCGGCGGATCGAGCCGCCGGGCGAGCCGGCGCCGGCCGATGAACACGTCAGTTCATGACGGCGCGGAACTCTGCCCCATCCGCTCGCGTATCGCGCCGCAATGTCTCGCCAGATTGCCCTGCGTGGCGACGAAACCCTTGAGCGGCGTATCGATGTCATAGAACCAGATGTTCGCGACGAACCCGTACAACGCGGCATCGATGCCCGCCGGCGACGCGCCGAACATGAACGGGCCGTCGCCGAGCACGTTCGCGATCGCCTGAAGACTCGCGATCCCGCGCGCGTAGGCGGCGTCGGGCTCGTATCGGCCGATTCCCTGATAGCGATAACGCTCGAAGTTGTACTTGCGCGCGCCTTCCAGCGCCTGTGCGCCGATATCCGGATGCTGCGCGAGGAGCGCATCGCGGAACTGCGGCCAATAGCGGTCGTCGCGCCAGCGCGAGTACGACATCACCCAGTAGAGATCGTCGAGCGTGCGGCGGATCAGCAGATCGAGATCGCGCTGCGCGGGGCTGAGCGCGTCGTCGAGCTTGACGGCGTGTTGGCGCTTCAGATGCGCGATGATCGCATCGCTGTCGCCGATGGTCTCGCCGTCGTCGACGAGATACGGCAACTGGCCGCGCGGCGCGGCGCTCGTGTCGAGAACGTGGCGATGCTCGAACGGCAGGCCCGCGAGCTTCAGAAACGCGAACACCTTCAATCCGAACGGATTGTTGTCTTCGAGGCCGAACAACTGAGGATACGAGTAGAGCGTGATCATCGACGTCTCCGGGCGTCGCCCTGCAAGGACGCGCCAACTTCGCTACGATTCCCGATTGGCTTGCCTCTTCCCGTCACGCGGCGCTGCGGTTCCTCGCGCCGTCACACACGAAAAATACTATGCCCACGCCGCCTCATGCCATCGGTTTTACACTCGATCCGCTCGACCGGGTTTCGGAGAAGCGCGACGACGACGCCTTCATCGCCGGCCTGCGCGACGATCCCGCCACGCGCGCGCTGCTCTTCGTGAACAACGTGCCGCTTTTCAAGCGCGCGAACGGCCACGATCCGCTTTTCGGCGCGCAGGAAGCCGCATCGCTCGGTACGCCCTTGCAGACGGTTTTTCTCGGCCGCGACGCCGATGGGCACGCGCTTTTCGCCCATTCGTTCGATGGAGAGCCGCAAAGCCTCGCCGATGTCGAAGCCGTCGAACTGCGCCCCATCGCGATGCAGGGACTCGTGCCGCCGCCGCTCGTCAGCGCGCTCGGCGAAGCGCGGTCGATGCTCGACTGGCATCGACGGCATCGCTTCTGCGCGAACTGCGGCCAGCCGACCGATTCGGCGGGCGCGGGCTGGCGACGCATTTGTCCGAACTGCAAGGCGCAGCATTTTCCGCGTGTGGACCCGGTCGTCATCATGCTCGTCACCGATGGCGAGCGCTGCCTGCTCGGCCGTCAGCCGCAGTTCGTGCCGGGCATGTATTCGGCGCTGGCGGGCTTCATCGAGCCGGGCGAGACTTTCGAGCACGCGGTGTATCGCGAGGTGCTGGAGGAAGCGGGCATTCGCTGCACGGACGTGCGGTATTACGCGTCGCAGCCGTGGCCGTTTCCATCGTCGCTGATGATCGGATGCTTCGCGCGCGCGGCCACGACGGAGATCGTCATCGACAAGAACGAGCTCGAAGACGCGCGCTGGTTCACGCGCGCTGAAATCGGCGCGATGCTGGATGGCACGCACGAGCAGGAACTCTCGGCGCCGAAGCCGTTTGCGATCGCGCATCATCTGTTGAAGGCGTTCGCCACGGGCGAGCGGGATTGAACCTTGGCACTCGGTGCAGATTTTCTTCAGACACGGTGAACGACATGAACATGAAAAGCGGCGTGCAGATCTGGCTGATCCGGCATGGCGAAACCGAATGGAGCAAGTCGGGGCAACACACGGGAACGACGGACATCCCGCTCACCGATGAAGGACGCAAGCAGGCGCAGGCGCTCGCGCCGGTCCTTGCGTCACGGTCTTTCGATCTCGTGCTGACGAGCCCGATGGGTCGCGCGATCGAGACGTGCCGGCTCGCGGGGCTGGGCGATCGCGCAACGGTTGAGCCTGAGTTGCACGAGTGGAACTACGGCATTTACGAAGGCCGGACGACGCCGGATATTCGGGCGGAAGTGCCGGACTGGTCGGTGTGGACATCGCCGATTCCGCAGGGCGAAAATCTCGCCGATGTCGGCGGGCGGGCGCAGGCGCTCATCGACAAGTTGCTTGCGACTCAGGCGACGAATATCGCGCTTTTTTCTCATGCGCATTTTTCGCGTGTGTTTGGTGCGCAGTGGGCGATGGGGTCGCCTTCGCTCGGCGCGCATCTTGTGATGGATACCGCTGCGATGAGTGTGCTCGGGTTTGAGCGCGATGTGCGCGCCATTATCAAGTGGAATCTCTTGCCTTGAGGGTGGGTTTTGCTTTTGGCTTTTAGCGCGGGTTTCTTGTCGCTGGATTCCGTTTTGTTTTTGGTTTATTAGCACTGCCCCTGTGCGGGGCGGCAGTCACTTTCTTTGCTGCTGCAAAGAAAGTAACCAAAGAAAGTAGCTCGTTAAGGCCCGCGGTCACACGTAGTTTGGGTAGTTCTCTCGTTCGAGGCGGCACTCGCCTAAAGAGTGCCCTCGTAGGCCCCATCGGGCTTGGTTCGCGCACGGTCTGTCGCTTCGCACCACATAACAAATCGGTTCAGCACGAAATGGCTCCAGCCCGCTTCGCGGCCGACCGGTCAATCTGGTCCGCGCGTGCTTCCTTGCTAACACTTCCATCTCACTGCCTGTGCTGCACGTTGGTTTCCGTCGCACACCCCACGGCAGCGCGTAGCGCTGTGCCGATGCTATTTCGTGCTGAACCAGCGCCTTAAAACGACTAGCTTGTCAGACCGTGCGCGATCCAAGCCGTATGAGGCCTATGAGGGCACTCTTTAGGCGAGTGCCACGGGGGACGAGAGAACTACCCAAATTGCGTGTGACCGCGGGCCTGAAAAGCTGCTTTCTTTGGTTACTTTCTTTGCAGCAGCAAAGAAAGTGACTGCCGCCCCGCACAGGGGCAGTGCCAATAGACCAACACGAATACGGGATCCGGCGAAAAGAGGCAGGAACACACTTCACGATTCGAGGTCAAGCGGTGTCTCCTGAACGGTGCCGCCGTGATATCCGCTACTTGATGCTGAGTTGAATCGATGCGATCAGCTCGGACAGACCGAGCCACAGAATCTGCACGCCGATGCAGAAGATGATGAACGCGAAGAGACGCATCGCGACCCGCGTGCCGACGGCGCCGAGCAGACGTTCGAGATGCCCCGCGAAGCGCACGCACACGTAGATGCTCGCGCACAGGATGAGAAGTCCGACACCCACGCCCGCGAGATGCACCGGCTGCAACCCGTGCCGCGGCGAACCCGTGCCGAGCGCGATGGCCACCGCGATCGCGCCCGGTCCGACCGTGATCGGCAGCGTCAGCGGATAGAACGCCTTCGCGCGCAGCGTCGCGCCGCTGCGCGGTTTGGGCGCGGCTTCGGCGCCATCGTCGTCATCGGGCGCCTGGAGCAGACCCCAGCCCGCCATCGCGACGACGAGACCGCCCGCCACGCGCAGCACCGGAATCGAGATGCCGAAGAACGAAAGCACGTAAGCGCCGATCGAAAGCGACGCCAGCAGAATCACGAAACTGTTGATGCAGATGCGCCGCGCGAGCTCCGTGCGGTCGGCATCGCCGATATGCGGCAGCATGCTCAACACGACGAGCGCCGTCGCGGGCGGATTGATGATCGGGAACAATGCGGCGACGATCACGAGGACCGTCTTGGCGAATTCGTTGAGCATGCGCGTCGTTGTCCGTCGTTCGTCGTTCGTTGGCCTGCTGCAAGCCCGGACATTGTGCACGCTAAGCCGGCACGCGTGCGCGGAATCGCTCGATGTGTCAGGCAAACGGCGCGGTGACGATCAGCGCGCATTCAGTGAGAAACGAACCGAGCCCGACGCCGATCAGCACGCGCGCGATCACCGTCCACACGCGGCGATCGACATTGGCCGAGCAGCGCCAGGCGAGCATGCACCACAGCAGATACAAGGCCGAGCACAGCGCGAATACGCCCAGCATGCCGGGCCAGAACCAGACGGTGAGCAGCAGGAATGTTTCGGGCGTGACGCCGCTCGCCCAGAGGTCGAGGTAGACGAACCACCATGCAAGGTGAATCGGCACGCCCAACAGCCACCAGACTTTCCAGAAGCGTTCTTCTCCGCGCCAGGCCTTGCGCAACATGCGTCGTCGTGAAAGGGAAAGAGGCACGCATTTTACTCCGCGCGTGCCCCGCTCATTCCGCCCGTTCACGCCGACAGACTGCAGCGCTTCGCCTCCATGCGCGTGATGAGCCGCTGCAGCACGTTCTCCGCCGCGCCCGAGAGCCGCACGAAGCGAAAGCCGACGACATAACGCACATCGCCGCGCGGCGTGGCCACCGTGCGCGGCGAAACGAGTTCGAGATCGACGGGCAACGCCGCGCCCGGACCAAGATGCAGCACGACGTCGTTGAAGACGGTGCCGCGCTCCGTTTCCGCGAGACGCGGCATGTCCATGCGCAGCGCGATGCCGCCGAGCGACAGATCGTGCACTTCGTAGCGGAACGATTCGCCGTCGGCGAATGCGCCTTTGGCGTAGAAGGGTTCGAGAATCGGCGCCGGCACGCGGAAGTATTCGCGGCGTTGGAACTGATAAAGCTTCTCGGGGAAGGAGACTTCGAACGCCTGGCGTCCTTGGTACGTCACGGCATGTGCGGCGAGCGTCGTGAATTCGACGCGAACGCCCTCCGGCGCGCCCTTGAAATACAACTGCCGCGCTTCGAGCAGCGCGCGGTTGTCCGACTCGACGCCGCCCCAGTCGAACACGATGCGCCCTTCGCGCACGTCGACTTCCAGCAATTGCGTGACGATCTGACCGTGCCCGCTCGTCACCGTCAGCATGTCGCGGCGCTGCACGAGCGTGCGCAGAACGACGGAAATTTCAGATGGCGTGTGACGCGCGAAGCGTTCGTGGTCTTCCGCGAATTTTTCGATGTCGGTCGTGTGCGGCAACGGTTCGGCGAGCATGATGGTCCAATCTAATTTCAGTTTGGGACAGCGAGCGACGACTACCTGATTTCCTCATATCTTGCCCGAAAAGAATCGGTTCAGTACGTCAGTAACAAGTAGATTTCCACGGCAATTCAGCGTTTTGCAAAGCAGCAAACGCATTTGTCTTACATATCGCCTTCGAAAATGAGAAGGCCGGACGTCGGCAGCCCGGCCTTCTCGTCCATCATGCCGAGTGCATCATGCGAGCGCGCGTTGTCTGATCGGCGCGAGCGCTGCGCCGAGCCGTTCGCCCTGTGCCTCGCTGATCAGGCTCGTCAGAATCTCGCCGAAGCGCGGCTCGTCGACGCCCGAAACGATGTACTGCCACCGATACGCATCGACCAGCCCCGCATGCACGCGCGCTTCTTCATCGCCGGAGAGCGCGCGATCGAGTTGCGAAACGAAGTAGTGCGCATCGGCGGCGGCTTGCGCCTGCATCATGCCGTCGATGGTCGCGACGAGATCGATCAGATCGCCGATCGCCGTATCGCGCGCGTCGTCGTCGAGTCGCGCGTCCTCGCGTATCCACTCCAGTTCGTCGATGATCGCGTGCTGCGATTCCTCCTTCCAGTGAAACAGGAAGATGTCCTTGAAAAGCGGCGACAGGCTCGCGTCGCTCTCCATGCTCTGCCGGTAATGCACCTGCGTGACGATCTCGACGCAGCACGTCAGCGCGAGAATCGACCACGTCGACTTGCCGAGCACGAACGCGGCGACTTCGTCGGCTTGCGGGATGAAGCGATAACCCGGCGGCAGCGCCTGCGCCGCGAGCGCTTCGACGCGGCGAAACAGCTCCTGATGCTTCAACTCTTCATCGGTGAAACGGACGATCGCTTCGAGCGCGGTCTGATCGCCGAGCGCGTGATCGCGGCCGACTTCCAGCATCTTCGCGCCGACGAAACGCTCGATCATGCCGAACATATTGGCGTACGTGCGACCCTGAATCTGCGACATCAGGCGGCGTTCGCGCGCGTCGAGAAACGGCAGACGATTCACTTCGGAAAGCCCGTCGGGCATGAACTTGTGTGCGGGATCGAAGTGACGGCCGCGCAGGACATCGCGATCGATATCCCAGCGGATGCGGCGCGATACTTCGATGCACTTCGCATAACGCTGTTGCGAGGCGATCTTTCTGGACTGGACTTCTTGCTGAACAGCTTCCATGTGCAAACTCCGGAACGACTCTGCGTCGATGACTGTGATGAACGGGCGCGGATTGGCCACGCCCTGCGTCGAACAGGTCGGCGTAAGAAGTCATGCGTCGCGTCACCGTTCTGAGAATGATTCTCGGGAACGGCGCGGCTTCGCACATGAGGCGCATGTCCCGGTCGAGGGCCGGGACGCTGCAATCTGGCGGCAGGAACGGGGGACATGTGTCCCGGAACGGCTCAGGCGGCGGGTGCGTCGAAGCCCGCGCGCCGCGCGAGCACGATGGCCTGCGCGCGATTTTCGACTTCGAGCTTCGCGAAGATGCTGGTGATGTGATTGCGCACGGTCTTCTCGCTCAGCGCGAGGCGCGCGGCGATCTGGGCGTTGTCGCGCCCGCCCGCGAGCAATTCGACGATATCGCGTTCGCGCGGCGTCAGCGTCGAAAACGCCGGATCGACCGCCGCCGCCGATGGCAGGAACGCCCGCACTTCCTCGCGCCAGCGCTGCCACGCGGCGTCGACTTCGAGCGTCAGATGGTTCTCGCTTTCGAGCGGCACGAAGCGCGCGCCGGGAATCTGCCCCGCGAGCAGGCGGCTTTCGTCGAAGGGCACGCGCGCATCGCCGCTCGCGTGCAGCACGAGCGTCGGACATTGCACGCGCGGCAGCAGCGCGACCACATCGATGTCATTGAACACGCGCATGATGCGCGCCGCGTTGTGCGGCGTGGTCGTCATGCGTTCGAGTTCGTTGAACCATCGATGCTGCTCGGGCGTGCCGCCGGGAATGAACTGCGTCGTGAAGAACTGGCGAAACGCCGGATTCTGCTTGCCCCAGCCGAGTTCGGCGAGCTTCACGAGCATTTCGGCTTCCTCGCGCATCGCCGGATCGCACGTGCGTTTCAGGCGGCCGCGCGCATAGCCGCCGTGCAGCACGAGATGCGTGACGCGCTCGGGATGCGCGACCGCATACGCAATCGCAATCGACGCGCCCTGCGAAATCCCCAGCAGCGGAAAGCGCTCGAGGCCGCTCGCATCGACGACGGTTTCGAGATCGCGCAGCCAGGCATCGAATGAAATATCGCCGACGTCGTGATCGGACAGGCCGCAGCCGCGCTGATCGTAGCGGATCAGCGTGTGCCGGCTGCACAGCTCGAGCATCAGATGGCTCCAGACCGGGCTCGTGAAGTCGAGTTCGAGATGACTGAGCCAGTTCGCCGCCTTGATGAGCGGCGGCCCGGAACCGCAGGTCGCATAGGCGATGCGCACGCCGTCGCTCGCCGTGCAAAGACGGATCTGCTGCCGTGGCATGGACGGGCGCGGCATCATCGCAATGATGTGTATGTAGGGACTACGTACAAAACCGATGCACGCGCGGCGGCCCCGCGCGTTCGACCATGCTCGCGCGTAATGCTTTAGAAAGTCAAGGCCGGCGCGCCCCGCGCATCTGGCTTCGCAGGTCGCCGTGATGCATCGCGAGTGCGCGCAGCGATGGCCACATATGCATGTAGTGCACCATGAAGGTGTCGCGGGACTGAAGCTGATACGGCGTGTTGATGGTCGCGCAGTCGAGAAGATCGCGGTGGTGCGCCAGCCCGTGCCGCTCCAGCACCTTGATGAACGCGTCCTGATCGCCGCCGCTCGCGTACGTCGACGATTTATCCGCGATTGCCCCGATCGTCTGTTCGATGTCCTTCAGCACGTCGAGATTCTGCTGCGTGTTGCGAAAGCCCATGATGCCCGAGTTGAACTTCCAGCTCACATCCATCGCGATGACGCGGTCGCGGTCTTTCAGTATCGGTTCGAGCGGCTGCGCCTGATCGACGACCAGCACGTCCGCATCGATCCAGAAGATCCATTCGTGTTCCGGGAGATGGCGCAGCAACACCCACGGCTTCACCCAGTTGCCGCTCGCGCCGGGGCCCGCTTCGGGCGGCACATCGCGATAGAGATGCAGCGCATAGCCGTGCCGCTCGCAATAGCGGCGCAAGTTGCGCTCGGCGATTGCGCCGTATTCTCGGATATTCGGCGTGTAGAGCATCGCGAGCGCGATGGGCGCATGAGGGTTCGATACTTCGTAGCGCGCGTCATCGACCTCCGGCTGCGGCAACGCGAGAAACGGCTGACCGCGCGTCAGACAATCGTTGACGTGCTCGGCGAGCAGGTCGCGCAGATCGGCGAACACCGGCTGATTCTTCGGCGCGTCGGGGACATCGGCCAGCGCCAGCGCGAACGCGAACCACTCGGCCCACACCGGATGCACGTGCAACGCGGCCAGTACGACCGGCACGTATCCTTCGATCACCCCGCTGAAAGGCAGCGGTCCGAGCGCCTCCAGCAACGTCGTTTCGCTCGCGAGCGCTCCGCCGAACCTCGCGCCGCTGCAGATGCGCTCCACGTGTTCGCGCGCCGCGGCCGTGTTGCGCCAGAGCTGAAACGACGCCATCACTTCGTCGCGGGCGCTATCGCGATACGTGACGATCCAGTCGCGGCTTTCGTCCCGCATGAACGTTTCACAGGGAATATCGCGCAACAACAGGCAATCCTGCGTCAGCAGCAAAACGAGATCGCCCTCGGCGCACGCGCGCAATGTCTTCAACAGCAACTGGTATTTCAGCAGCAAACGCAGATGCGGCCAGCCGATCGTGCTGGTATCGACATACTCGTGCGAGTAGGCATGACGCGCGCAATAGCGGCGATGATTTTCGAACGATGCGCGAGCGTTGTCGTCGGCGAAAAAACTGATGACGTGGGTCGTCATGGCAATGCTCCGTGGTGCCGGGTCTCGGGGATTTTGTTCCCCACATCGGCACGCAAGCAAGCACAAGCACAGTTTGTTTCATCCCGCCGGGCAGCCGCCGCGATTGTTTCGCGCAACGACGGATTTCAACGCTTCGCGCGCAGCGGCAACGTCGCGATAAATTGATCGATGGCCGCGAACAGCGCCTGGCGGCGCACGCCGTCCTGCGCCTGAATCGACAAGCCCGCGAACAGCGTCATGCACAGCGCGGCGAGCGCCTGAACATCGGTGCGGGCGTCGAGCTCGCCGTTTTCGACGCCTTGTGCGAGCCGCGCCGCGACGATCGACGCGACCTTGCGCCTGCGCTTCTGCATCTCGGCGCGCAATTGCGCGTGCTCGCCGCCGACGGACATCGCGCCCAGAAAGATCATGCAGCCGCGCGGATTCGGCTTGCAGGTGAAGAGTTCGATGCTCGCGCGGAACATCGCGCGCAGCCCGTCGCGCACGGATTCATGCGCCTGCAACTGCCTGAGCGCCGCGCCGCCTTCCTCGTCCGTATAAAGCTCGACGGCCTCGCGGTACAGCGCTTCCTTGCTGCCGAACGCGGCGTACAGACTCGGCGAATTGATGCCCATTGCGTCGACGAGATCGGCCATCGAGCACGTGTCGAAGCCTTTCGTCCAGAATACTTCCATCGCGCTTCGCAATGCGGCTTCGCGATCGAACGTGCGCGGCCGGCCGCGCGTCTTGTGCTGCGTTTCCTGCATTTCCGTCGACATGTCTCGCTCCCTGCGCGTGTCAGCGATCGATTGCCGCACGCATCGCAATTCTGAATTATGTGTCGATCGTAACAAAATGGCTGGACCTTGTCGCGATCCGATGCTTAAATATCTGTATCGATCGCCACATAAATCTCAGAATCTTCTTAGGAGTGTCATCATGAGATCGACTTTGTCCGCGCTGGCCGCAGCGCTGTTGTTGTTGAGCCCGCTGGCGTCGTTCGCGCAATCCCCGGCGACGGCGGCATCGCCCGCGCCGTATTCCGTGTTCGTCGATCAGCCGACCGGCTTCACGTTCGTGAAGCTGCCGTCGGGATGGAAGTTCGTCGGCGCGGTATCGCAGGAAGAGGCGCAGCATGTGCCCGCCGGCGTGCTGAAGTCTGTGTTGCCCGCTGAACCCGCTCGGCCGATGAAAACGGCGTCGGTAAAATAAGCCGCGTCGCGCGCGGCGGCGATTGCGCGTGGTGCAGGCGCCGTCCTACGACTCGCATCCCTTCAGATACGGCGCCGGGTCCACCGGCTTGCCGTCCTTTCTCACCTCGAACAGCAACGGCGCCTTGCCCATTTCGGCGATGGTCTGTCCGCGCTTGACGTTGTCGCCCTCCTTCGCCAGCACGCGCTGGGTAAAGCCGTAGGCCGTCAACAGATGTTCGTCATGCCTGACGATGATGACCAGTCCATATCCCTTGATGCGGTTCCCGGTATAGACCACTCGTCCGTTCTTCGAGGCCTTCACGATGTCGCCGGGCGTGCCGTCGATCCGGATGTCCGGCGCGTTCCTGCCGCCGAACGCTCGCTGCACGGCGCCGCTCACCGGCCACGCCAGTTTGCCCGGCCCGCACGCGGCGCTGTTCGCCGCGGCGCGCTGCGGCGGGATCTGCGGTGGCTTGCCGTCGTCGGGCGGAGGCGCCACACGCAGCACTTTGCCGGGCGCGAGTTTGTCCGGCTGCTCCAGCCCGTTCCAGCGCTTCAGCGACGCCGTGTCGCGCCCGAATGCCGACGCGATGCCCGCGAGCGTATCGCCTTCGTTGACGCGGTAGTAGCCCGCCACCACGCGCGCATCGGCGTTCGGGTCCGGTGCGGGCTTCGCGCTCACGCACGCTGCAAGCAGGTAACTCGAAAGACAAGCCGATAGGACGAGCGCGCGCGCGCCGGACGCGCCGCTCGGGCGATGTGGGGTGTTCATCTGGATGCCGAATGCCGAATGCTTTGGAGACCGGGCAGATTAACCGCGACCCGGCTTCAGCAGCGCGACCTGTGACTGAAGGCGACGAAAATTTGACAACTTGTTACTTCAGCGGCGAACGATGCCATACGCATCGAGCAAGCCTTTCACGAGGTCCGGCGACACGTAATGCGGCCCATCGAAGAGATACGTCTTGTAGCCGCGATAGGCGTCGATCTGCGGCTTCAGTTCATCGACGGTTGCCGGGCGAAAGCCGCCGCCCACCTGCGGCCGGAACGCCTCCGCGATGATCCGCACACGATGCCGCCCGAGCTTCGCCGCTAGCTGATCCGCATACTCGCGCGCGATCTTCGGCTCGCGCGCATACACGCCGCATCCGTCCTGCAGCAGCACGCCGACATCCCGCGGCAGCCACTGATCGAGCCACTCCGCGATCGCCGCGCCGCCCACGTTCGCCCGGTCGTACACGCTGATCCACAGCGGCCGCGGCAACGCATCCAGCAGCGTGCGCAACGCGCTCGCGTTCTGCCATGTCGGATCGATCTCGACGGGAAAGTAGTAGCCCGTCACATGCACGGGCGGATGCACCTGCGCGAGCTGCATCGATTCGATGGCCAGTTGCACCACATTCGCGCGCGCCGCCGCCTCGTCGAAGCGTCCCGCGAGCCCGACGATCACATTGCGCGCCCACGGCTCCTGCGCGATGCGCTCCCAGTCCGGCATGCGCGCGGCCGCGGGCATGCCGCTGCCCGGCACGAACGACACGCCGTCCACCGCCGTCCATTGCACGATGAGTTCGCGCGCGCCGAGCCGGTCCCAGTCGCCGCGCGGATCGGCGTGCGCGTTGTCGGGCTGCCAGACGATGCCGTCGATGAGCCGCACGCGCGACGCCTGCGCATGCGCGGCGCACGGCGCGCACGCGAGCGCGATGAACACGGCGAACGAAGCAAGAAGCGAGCGCATCATCAGTATGAGAATACCGCGCCGAAGAACACGCCTTTTGCGCGATCGTCGCCCGCGACGCGAAAACGGTACTGCACCGTCAGATCGACGAACGAGCGCGGCGCGTCGTACGGACCGCCACGAAACCCGTAACGCGCCGCCACGCCCGCGCCGATGCCCACCGGCACGCTGTGATCCACCGCCGAATCGTAGTCCATGCCGACGACCGCATGCGGAAACACCGTCAGCCGCGGACTCACCGAATCGACGCGATACGTGCGGCCCAGACGCGCGTTCGCGGTCGCGTACGTCGAGTGATTGTCGATGTAATGGCCCGCCTCGCCGTACACCGTGCCCGTCCACCAGCTCGGCACGTCGAGGCGGCGCGTGTCGCCGAAACCGTTGGAATAGGCGGCGCGCGCGAGCCAGTCGGCGTGCACGTCGGAACCGATCGGGAAAATCTTTTCGATCGCGAATATCGCATTCGCCGATGCAAACGGCTTCACGCGCGCGCCGATCGCCGCCTGCAACGTCGATGCCCCCGACGGCCCGCCGCCCTTCACGCCGAAGTTCTCGTAGCCGCGCGCGTACACCTCGAACATGCGCTCGCCGAGGCTGCCGAACGGCCGCCAGTACGCTTCCGCGCCCGCCTGCCAGTTGTTCGAGAGACCCGGCGTCGGCGCGAACGCGAAGCCTTGCTGCGCGCCGTTGCCGCGATAGTTCACGGTCGCGCTGAAACCCCAGTTGCGCGTCGCTTCGGCGTGGGCGGCGCGCGCGTCGGTGAGGGCTTGCGGCGTCAGGGTTGCGTCGTCGTGATCGATCGCCCGTTCGAGATACTTCGCGCCTTCCTCGTTGCGATACAACTGGAGCGCCGCGTAACCGGCATCGGCTTCGGCGGATGCGGGCAGCGTGCCGGCGCGTTCGGCGCGCGCGAAATAGTCGAGCGCAAGCGCGTTGTCGCCCGCGCGCCGCGCGATGAACGCGGCTTGCGTATCGGTCATCGAATTCAGCAGATTTGCGTCGATGAGCGCGCGCGCTTCGTCCGACGCCTCGCGCGTGCGATTCGTCGCCGCGAGCGCATCGATCAGCGCAAGGCGCGGCTGCGGATCGTCGGGCACTTCGGCGATCGCCGTGCGCCAGTAGCCGATGGCCGCGCCGCGATCGCCGCGATGTTCGGCCAGGCGCGCTTCGCGGGTCGCGGCGAGCGCGGGATCGTGCGCATAGACATCGCACGATGCGCCGAACCGGTCTTCGCGGCACTCGAATGTGGGACGCGCGCGCGGGTCGATCTGCGCGGTTTGCGTCGCGCCCACGCGCAGCATCGTTTGCGCGCGAAGGCGGCGCAGGATGATCGCGGCATCGGCGTCGTCGGGCGTTTGCGTCGTGACGGGCGGCAGCGCGTCGAGCGCCGCTTGCGGGTTGCCTTGCGCGAGCCGCACGTCCGCGACGATCGCGCGCGCCACGCGGGCATCGCGGCTGGCGCGTGCGTTGTGTTCGTCGCGCGTGTCGATCGATGCGAGCGCGAAATCCGCGTCCTTCCCCTGCGCCGCGCGCGCATAGCCGTGCAACGCCCGCACCAGCGCATCGTCGGGATCGATCGCGATGGCATCGCTCGTCGCCATTTCCACGCCCGCGAGATCGCCGCGCGCGAACAGTATCTCGATGAGCTGCACGCGGAAGTCCATGCGCGCCGGCGCGTACATGACTGCCTTGCGCGCGAAGCCTTGCGCCGCGTCCAGATCGCCGCGCTCGCGCGCCGCATACGCCGACTTCGATTCGGCCGGCGCGAGCCTGTCGCCGATGAAGCGCCGCCGCTCGCGCAAGGCAGCGCTGTCGCCGAAGCGTGTCGCGGCATCGACGGCGGCGTCGTATGCGGCGGCATCGTCGCCGGATGCGGCGAGCGAGTCGATCAACAGATAGCGCAAGCGCTCGGCCTGCGGCGCGAGACGCACGGCTTCGCCGCTTTCGGCCACCGCCGTCGCGAAATCCTTCTTCGCATATGCGCGATACGCGGCGCGCGCCGCCTTCGACGCCGGCTCCGGCAGATCGCCCGGCACACCGCCCGCGCCGCCCGACGCGATCAGCACGTCGATCTGCCTGCGCCGCGCGGTCAGCGCAGGCAGCGGCCCGAGTTGCGCGATGGCGTCGGAAAGCGCGCGGCTCGCGTCCTTCAGACGCCCGCGCGCCGCGAGCGCATTCGCGAGCAGAAGACGCAGATCGGCGACGTCGGGCCGCTGGCGGATCGCTTCGCGCGCGCCGGCGATGGCATCGGCATAACGATGTTCGTCGTAAGCCGCGAACGCCTGGCGCGCGACGCGATACGCCGCGCCGCTCAACGGCAGCGGCAGCGTTTCGTCCGCGCACACGGCCAGCGACGCGCACAGGCACAGCGCGGCGATCGACGCATGACGCGCGTTCATCGAATGCCGGCCCGCGCGAGATAGCGGCGGCGCTGCTCCGCGATCGCGACCGTCAGCGCATCGGGCAGGATGACTTCTTCCGCGACCATGTAATCGCCGATGCGTCCATGCCGCTCCGGCCGATAGTCGCTCATCGCGGTCTCGAACGCGCTGCGCGTGACGAGGCCCATTTCGATCATGATGTCGCCGAGCAAGGGCACGCCTTGCGCGGCGGCGGCATCGGCGAGCGATGGCGGCGCGTCGTCATCGGCGTCGCCCGGATGAACCGGCATGCCGGCCGCGCGCAGCATCCGCAGGCCCGCCGTGATCTCGCTTTCGCGCACGATCTGCAACGCGACGCCGCGGCCCGCCGCCGCGCGCAATTCGGCGAGCGAGGCATCGTCGAGCAGGCTCGCGCAGACGAACACGGCGTGCCCGTTCGCGTCGATGCCCTGCGGCAGCGCGCGCAGCCGCACGAGCGTCTCGGGCGTCGCGATGGTTGTCAGCTCGATGCGCGCCGCGTCGAAATGACCGCGCGGCAAGTCCGCCTGAAACGCGATGGCTTCGGCGAGCGTTTCCTCGTCGAGCCAGCCGCGCGTGACGAGCACGCGGCCGATCGGCGCTTCGCGCGCGTGCTCGGTGCGCCGCGCTTCCTCGAGCCGCTCGGGATCGATCGCCTGCCACGACACCAGCAGCTCGCCGAGTTCCTGGCGCGTGTCGCGCAGGCCTTCGTCGCTGGGGAAATCGTGCATCGTCTTGTCCCACGCGAGCCGCCGCCCCGTCACCACATGCACGATGAAAAGCCGCCACGCGCGCGCCACCGCCATGAAGTTGATGACGTTGCTGATCACCATGCGCGGCACCGACAGCACGCCGTGCTCCCAGCCGTAAAGCCGCGTCGTGAAGATGATGCGCTGCGTGACGCGCAGCACGAGCGCGACCGAATTCGCGGCGAGCAGAAACTGCAGCCAGTGCGAATCGATGAACGGCGACGGAAAGAATTCGGTCGCGAGCCCGAAATACGAAGCCGTCGCGAAGAGCATGAACTGCACGGCGAGCAGATACGCGAGCATGCCGACGAACGCCGTCACCACGCCCTTGCGGTCGCGCATCAGCAGATAGCGGTTGGCGAGCGAGCCGCTCCAGCCGGTCAGCGCCCAGCCTTGCAAGCCGATGCCGAGCGTCCACCGCGCGCGTTGCCGGTACGCGGTGCGGAACGTGTCGGGGAAAAACTCGCGCACGCACAGCGGCATCGTCATCTTGATCTCGCGCTCGCGGCCGAGGCCGAACCAGCCCTTGCGGCGCGTCGTGAATTCGACGGGAAAGAGCGGGAAGATCGACTGCATGCCGAGCCGCGTGATGCGCGTGCCGATGTCGTAATCCTCGGTGAGGCTTTCGGTGTTGAACGGCTGCTGCGCCGTTTCTTCGACGAGCGCCAGAATCGCGCGGCGCGAAAAGCACGTGCCCACGCCCGCCGACGGCACCGCGCCCGCGAGACTTTCGCGCACGACGAGATCCTTCGCGTGCCATTCCGCGAACTCGTCCATGTACGTGCCCGCGACGAGCTCGAACCAGTGACGCTCCAGCGACGCCACCGGCAACTGGATCATGTCCTTGCGCGGCAGCAGATAGTTGAAGAACTTCAGCTCGACGGGATGCAGCACGTCCTCGCTGTCGTGCATCACGATGCCCGCGAATTCGACCCCGGCTTCGAACTCGTAATGCAGGATCGCCTGCACGAGCCAGTTGAGGCAGTCGGCCTTGCAGGTCGGGCCGTCGTGCGGCACTTCCACGCGATGCAGATGCTTGTAGCGATGCCGCATGCGCTCCACTTCGCGAATCGTCGCGGCATCGTTCTGATAAGTGCCGACGAACACCGTGTACGCGCGATAGTCGAGCACGCGCACGAGACTTTCGATCATCGCGGCGATCACGTCGTCCTCGTGCCACGCGGGCACCATGATCGCGATGGGCTGCTCGTCGCGCGCATACAGTTGCTCGATGGTGAGCGGCGCGTAACGGCGCTCCACCGTCACGCGGCGCCAGAACTTGCGCGTCCAGTACCAGATGTCGATGAACAGATCATCCAGGCTCGAAAGCAGGATGATCGCCGCGACCGTCGCGGCCACGTACTCGAGTCCCTGGTAGTACTCGGCGAGCAGGATCTCGCCGTACCACCGGAGCATCTCGGGCATCACGCGTCATCCTCGCCGCCGTTGCCGCGACCGTTGCCGCGACCGTTGCCGTTGCGATGTCTTCGCCGCGCGTGGCCCGCGAGCGCGATCAACGCGAGCAGCAGTACGACGAGCACCGCCGGAATGCCCCAGCGCGCCCAGTGCCGCGTGACCCAGTCGGTGCTCGACGCGGACTCGTCGGTCATCTCTTCGGGGTCGACCGTATCGAACTGCTTGAGCACGCCGGTTTCATTCACCACGGCGATATTGCCGCGCGAAAGCTGAAGCTTGTCGGTGAGCACCGGCGCCGCGCCCGCCGATCGATACACGACGCCGCTCTCGCCGCCCGCGCTCGCGACACTCACCACCGCGACGCGCGAAAGCCCCGACATGTCGAGCAACGTGTCGCCCACGGGCGATGTCAGCGCGAGACGGTCGCTTGAATACACGGCGGGATTCTTCTCGTCGGCGAGTTTGACATCGGCGGCGAGGAACGGGCCGTCGGGCCGGGCGGCATCGTCCGCGCCGCTCACTGCGAATTTCGCCGATACCGGCGCGATGCCCGCCGCGCCCGTCAGCACGGCGAGGCGCGGCACGCTGTTCAGGGCATCGTCGAGATAAGCGCGCGGCACGTAGACCGTCGCCGACGACGCATAGCGCGCCGCCATGCCCGCGAAAGTATGGTCGGGCGTGGCCTTCGCGAGCCGCAGATGGCTCGACGGCAACACCGCGACCGGATACGTCTGACGCGCCTGGCAACCCGCGTCGGGCTGACGGCGGAAGGTCACGCGCAGGTCGTTGGTGCGCGCGAGCGCGTAGCGCGGAATGGGCGCGACGAGACGCTGGCGCGCGCCGTCGACATTGATGAGCTTCGCGCCGATCATCACGTCGTTGAAGTAGACGGTGGCGGTCGCGCCGCCGTTGGAGAGCGTCGGCGATGCCGCGAGATCGAGCACCACTTGCTCCGGCAGGCGGCCGTTGCCCGACGCCGCCGCGAGATCGAAGCGCGCATCCCACGACGCGGCCGTCTGCACGTCGACGCTGCGCGGATCGCCGCCGAGATCGGACAGCGCGATGGTGTCGCCGCGCGTCTGCTGCGCCACGTCGATGCGATGCACGACCACGCGATTCGACACGTCGATGGGCCGCCAGCCGTGCGCCAGCGCGCCGATGCCGCGCGTATCGCCGACGACGATCATCGCGCGTCCGCCCACGTGCGCGACGCGCACTTCGCCCGGCGCGAGCGGCGCCGTCAGTTGCGAGGCCGTGCGCTTGCGCCAGGCGTCGAAGGCGGCGAGCGCATCGGCGGATGTGCTTGCGACTTCTGCGCGCAACGCGTCGAGCGCGCTATTTATCGACGTGCGCATCGCTTCGTCGGCGATGACCACGTCGGGGCCGAACGCCGCGCGTGCGCCCAGCGCGACGAGCGCGCCGCGTTCGGCATCGTCCTTGATCGTGTGCTTGGCGCCCGCCGCCAGCGCCGCGAACGCGGGAATTCCGCGCAAAGACGCGGGCACCTCGACGCCCGCGAGATCGACCGTATCGCCCACGGCGGGCAGCGTCTGCATCACGGGGCGTTTGCCGTCGCGTTGCAGGAGTGCGTCGGTGCGCCAGGCGGTATCGAACGCGTTCGTCGACAGCTTGCGGCCCGACACCGCGAGCACCGGCGCGAACGGCAGCGCGCTCCATGCGGTGCGCAGATCCTGCACGTCGGCGGGATTGAAGCGGAACGTGAGGCGCGTGGCCGGATCGACGCGCAGCACATTGCCGATGGCCGTCTGATCGGCGCACCCGGTCTCGCTGATCACCGACGCGAAGCCGAGGCCCAGTCGCACGAAGCCCGCGCTGCGCGGCGCGCCATCGACGCCGAGATTGAGCGACACGCCGCCCGCGTCCTGCGTGAAGGCGCGTGCGAGCACCGGCGAGCCGTCGAGCGAAAGGAGCATGGTCACGCGGCCGCCGTCGCCGCGCACGTAGCCGCCGTCGACTTGCAGCGTGGCATCGGAGATCGGGACGCCGGCGGGCACCGGCAGGAAGAACTCGCGGCGCGTGTCGGGCGCGTTCAGCGTGACGCTTTCGAGCAGGCCGAGTTGCCGCAGGGTGACGGTGCGCGTCTCCTGCACATCGAGGCCGAGCCGTCCGATCGCGCCCGCGATGTCGGTATCGCTCGTGGCAGCGCCGAGGGCGGCATACTGGAAGCCCGCGAAGCACGCGGCGAACAGCGCGATTGATGCCAGGACGGCGCGCAGTCCGCGCCGCTTGATGATGTCGTTGACCAAGTTGAGTGACTCGACGTTGACGCAACGTGGCGGATTGGCCGCGAAGGCACGTGCACGTCGCGCGCGATCGCCTCGATTGCGTGAAGCTTCCTGGCCGGAATAGTCAGGCTTATGCGGCATGAACGCTTCAGCCCCAAGGTCGCGATCCGGCCGTTGGCGCGACAGGTCTTGCGCTTACAACCGAAGGACTATGCGAAAGCCTCGCGCATGACGCCGACCACATCTTTTGTTCCGCGTGCCACGACGGGTCTGAATTCCTCGAAGGGACGGCCCGCGAGCGCCGCGACGATGCGCGCCGAGGCACGTCCATCGCCGTACGGATTGACCCTGCGAGAGAACGCCGCGCGGGCGTTCGCATCGTCGAGAAGCAGATGGACCGAAGCCGCGATCGCCTCGCTGTCCGTGCCGACGAGCACCGCAGTGCCGGCGTCGATCGCTTCGGGACGTTCGGTGACATCGCGCATCACGAGCACCGGCTTGCCGAGCGCAGGCGCTTCTTCCTGCACGCCGCCGGAGTCGGTCAGCACGACGGTTGCGCGCTGCAACAGCCGCACGAATCCGAGATAGTCCTGCGGCTCGATGAGAAACACGTTCTGCGCCCCGCCGAGCGCGCTGATGACGGTCGCACGCACGTTCGGGTTCAGATGGACCGGATAGACGATCTGCACGTCGGTACGTCGCGCCAGCCGCGCCAACGCGGCGCAGATATCGCGCAGGCCGCGTCCGAAGCTCTCGCGCCGATGACCGGTGACGAGAACCAGATGCTTCGAGTGGTCGAGAAACGGGAAGCGCGCATCGAGCGTTCTGCGCAGCGCGTCGTTCGCGTCGATGCGCTTCGTCACGGACTGCAGCGCGTCGATCACCGTATTGCCGGTGATGAACGCGCGCCCTTGCAGCGTTTCCACCGCGAGGTTCGCGTGCGAGCGCGGCGTCGGGGCGAACATCAGATCACTCACGACATCGACCACGCGCCGGTTCATCTCTTCAGGCCAGGGCTTGCTCATGTCGCCCGTGCGCAAACCCGCTTCGACGTGCGCGACCGGCACCTGCCGATGAAACGCGGCAAGCGCAGCCGCCGTCGCGGTGGTCGTATCGCCGTGCACGAGCACGCGGTCCGGCTGTTCGGCCGTAATGACGTCGTCGACCGACGCGATGATCCGCGAAGCCAGCCCGTTCAGGCTCTGGTTCTCCGACATGATCGCGAGATCGTGATGCGGCGTGATGTCGAACAGATCCAGCACCTGCTGCAGCATCGAGCGATGCTGGCCGGTGACACACACGATCGAACGAACGTCCGGCTCCGCCTCCAAGGCCTTCACGAGCGGCGCCATCTTGATGGCTTCGGGCCGCGTCCCGAATATGGAAAGTATTGTTTTTGGCTTCGTGTTCATTAGTCCCGACGACCGCACAATCTTTAACAATGCGATTGTATTCAGACGTTTAGGAACACCCGCCAGCTAAAATGTAAAAAAGTCTAACGAGAGCGTCGGGCGCGGTTTTGGCCAGCTTTTGTCGAGTTTTATGCGGTGATTTTTACCTGGAAAGTTAGCTTTCCCAAGATGTGAGGCGTCTCGAGCACCGTTCAATTCGTCTTAGGAAACCTTATCGATTTCGATATCGAGCAGCGCCGAGCTCATCGACTTGCCGTGCGCGTCGAGGGCCAGCGAGCGCGTGACGCCGCCGCCGAGCGCATGGCCCATCACGAAGTTGAACGCATGCAGAAGCGGCAACTCGTAACGCACGACATCGCCTTTCACGACATCGGCAAGATGCGCCTTCACGCGCTGGGGCGTCAATTGTTCACGCACATGCGCGTAATGCTTCGCATCGAAGCAGATGACGGACACGTTCAGCGTGTTGCCCTTGTCGCCGGTGCGGCCGTGCGCCAGTTCACGCAGTTTCATCGCTTGCCTCCACGAATTCGAATACGGGCTTCACATGCTCGCGCGGCAGCAATACGGACTGCACCGCGATGACCTCGCGCGTCGCTTTCGTCACGCCGCCGCCGCCCGCCGGGCCGTTGGTATAGAGCGTTTCGATCTCGTTGCCGATGCGCGCCGCTTCCTTCGCGCTCGACGCCCGGCCCGCCACGCGCACGCGGACTTCGTACGGTTCGCTGTGATTCGATGCGAGCGCGTCGCCATAAAGCGCGTTCACGCCGATCAGATCGAGGCGCAGCTCGCTCGTGTCGACGCCGGTGATCGCGAGCCGTTCGCGCGCGATATCGAGCGCGAGCCGCGCGCGTGCGACCGCGCCCGGACCGCCGTAGGAAATCTGCCCTTCGCCGATGTAGCCATCCACATACGCAACCGACGTCTTCAGCGTGCCGGTACGCGCGTGGCCGCGTCCGCCGCTCACACGCACGCGGTCCTGCGCTTCCTGCGCGACGCGCACCTGCGTGAAATCCGCGACCACATCCGGCTGAAAGTAGCGCGCCGGATCGTGAATCTCGTAGAGCAGTTGCTCCTTGCACGTCGCTTCGGTCACGCAGCCGCCCGCGTGCGGCACTTTCGTCACGACGATGGAACCGTCCGCGCTCACCTCGCCGATCGGAAAGCCGAGGCGCGCGAGATTGCCTACGTCCTTGTAGCCCGGATCGGCGAAATAGCCGCCCGTCACCTGACCCGCGCATTCGAGCAGATGTCCGACGACGGTCGCCTGGCCGAGCGTGTTCCAGTCGTCCATCTTCCAGCCGAATTCGTGGACGAGCGGCGCCGTGAACAGCGACGGGTCCGCGACGCGCCCCGTCAGCACGATATCCGCGCCCGCCGCGAGCGCAGCGACGATCGGGGCCGCGCCGAGATACGCATTCGCCGACACGATGCGCGCCGCGTACGCGCTAACATCGTCGCCGGATTCCTCGAAACGCAGAGCTGAGCGCAGGACGACATCGAGCACGTCGTCGCCGGTGACGGCCGCGATCTTCAGTCCGGCGAGGCCGAGTTCGCGCGCGATCTGCGCCGTCTTGCGCGCCGCCGCGCGCGGATTCGCCGCGCCCATGTTCGACACGATGCGCACGCCGTTCTTCGCCGCGACCGGCAGCACCGCGCGCATGCGCGCTTCGAGCAACGGGTCATAGCCGAGTCCGGGATCGTTCCGGCGCGCTTGCTGCGCGATTGCGATGGTGCGTTCGGCCAGGCACTCGAACACGAGATAGTCGAGCGCGCCGTGCTCCGCAAGCTCGACGGCAGGCTCGATGCGATCGCCCGAGTAACCCGCGCCCGCGCCGATTCTGATGGTGTCTTTCATGATGCTTTTCCTTTACAGCGGAAACACGCCCAGCACGACGCACGCGATCGTCATGACGACCGACGCGCCGAACAGCAGCGGGAACGTGAACTTCTGATGATCCGCGAGATCGATGCCGCACAAGCCGACGACGAGAAACGTGGCGGGCGTGAGCGGACTCACGGGGAAGCCGGTCGTCATCTGGCCGAGCAGCGCGGCCTGGCCGACATGCACCGCCGGCACGCCGAGCTGCGACGCCACTTCGGCGATCACCGGCAGCACGCCGAAATAGAACGAATCGGGATCGAAGAGCATCGAGAGCGGCATCGACAGGAGGCCGAGCACGACCGGAATGTGGCCCGCAAACGCCGGCGGCACGAAGCCGACCGCCGCCTGCGCCATCGCCTTCAACATGCCGCTGCCCTGCATGACGCCGGTGAACACGCCCGCCGCGAGCAGAATGCCGGCCATCATCAGTGCCGCGCGCGCGTGCGCATCGATGCGCTTTCTCTGCATGTCGACGTTCGGGTAGTTCACCATCAGCGCGATGCACAGCCCGACCATGAACATGATCGCGGGCGGAATCTTCTCGCCCATCACGACCATCGTGCCGAGCACGACGACGGTCAGCACGATGTTGAACCAGAAATTCTTCGGCCGGCGCAGCGCCTGTTCTTCGGGCGTCAGCTCGCGCTTCGGTACGGGAATCGCGCCGTTCGCGCTCGAATAGCCGAGGCGCTTTTCCTCGCGCCGGCCGAGCCACCACGCCATGCCGAAGACGAACACGAGACCGATGATCTGCACCGGAATCAGCGGATTGAAGAGCGCGGAAATCGGCAGATGCAGCGACGCCGATGCGCGGATCATCGGCCCGGTCCACGGCAGGAAGTTGATGCCCGCCGCCATCGACACGGCCGCGGCCAGCACGCGGCGATCCATGTTCAGGCGATCGTAGAGCGGCAGCATCGCCGGAATCGTGACGAGAAAACAGACCGCGCCGGAGCCGTCGAGATGGATCAGCAACGCGAGCAGCGTCGTGCCCATCACGATGCGCGTCGGTTTCGTGCCGACCGCGCGCAGGATGCGATCGATGATCGGATCGAGCGTGCCCGCGTCCGTGATCGTGCCGAAATAGAGAATCGCGAACACGAACATGCCGACGACCGGCGCGAGGCTCTTCAGTCCGTCGATGACGAACTTGCTCGTCGAAAGGCCGAAGCCGCCGATCAACGACGCCGCGATCGGCACGATGATCAGCGCAACGAGCGGCGACATGCGTTTGGAAAGAATCGCCCCGAGCAGGACGACGATGGTGGCCAGGCCGAGCAGCGGCAGCATGAACGTGTCTCCGAATCTTGTTTTTTGATGTGACCCAGAGTAAGTTCGGAGCGGCGATTACGCAATTAAAATGATTTGATTGCAGCTATCACGAACCATAATGGATCTGAATCTTCGCGATATCCGGGCGCTCGTCGCCGTGGCCGAGGCGGGCAGTTTCACGCGGGCGGCCGAACGGCTGCATCTGTCGCAGCCGGCGCTGACCGTGCAGATACGCAGACTGGAGGAAGCGGTCGGCGCGCGGCTCTTCGACCGCAACAGCCGCAATGTCGCGCTGACACCGACCGGACGCGAGTTGCTGCCGCTGCTGCGCAAATCGTTGCGCGACATGGAGAACGTGCTGCGCGATGCACGCGCGATGGGCATCGGCGAAAGCGGCACGATCCGCATCGCCTGTCTGCCGACGTTCGCGGCGAGCGTGCTGCCCGAGTTGATCATCGGCATGAAGCGCGAGGTGCCGCGCGTGGCGTTTCACATTCGCGACGTCGTGGCGAGCACCGTGAATGCGCTCGTGCGCAGCGAGGACGTGGATATCGGGCTGACCGGCGGCGAAGTGGCCGATCCGCTCATCGAAGTGCTGCATGCGGGCGTCGACCGGCTCGTCGCCGTGTGCCCGAAAACGCATGCGCTCGCGAAGAAGCGCCGTATCGCGCTCGACGATCTCGCGCGCACGCCGCTCGTGCTCACCGCGCCGGGCACGAGCGTGCGCGCTGTCGTCGATGCCGCGCTCAGCGAAACGCGCGAAACGCTGGACATTGCGTGCGAGCCGACTTACATGATGACCGCTGTCGCGATGGTGCGCGGCGGCCTCGGCGTGACGATCCTGCCCGAGACCGCGCGCGAGGTGCGCGCGGAGCCGGGACTCGTGGCGAAGCCGATCGACCATCCGGCGTTCGTGCGGCCAATCGCCATCGTGAAGAAACGCGGCCGGACCTTGCCTGCGGTGACGGAGCGCTTCGTCGAAAGCATGCGCGAGGCGATGAAAGCGCCTCGCTAAACCTCAGACTTACTTCGTCATCGACGCCATGTCGATCACGAAGCGATACTTCACGTCGCTCTTCAACATGCGCTCGTAAGCCTGGTTGACCTCGTCCATGCGGATCATCTCGATATCCGACGTGATGCCGTGCTTGCCGCAGAAATCGAGCATCTCCTGCGTCTCTGCAATGCCGCCGATGAGCGATCCCGCGAGCGAACGGCGCTTGAAGATCATGTTCATCACCGAAGGCGACGGATGCGGATGCTCCGGCGCGCCGACGAGCGTCATCGTGCCGTCACGCTTGAGCAGCGCCATGAACTGATCGAGATCGTGCGACGCGGCCACCGTGTTCAGGATGAAATCGAAACTGTTCGCGTGCGCCGCCATCTGCTCCGGATCTTTCGAGATCACGACTTCATGCGCGCCCAGACGCTTCGCGTCCTCGATCTTGCCCGGCGATGTCGTGAAGAGCACGACGTGCGCGCCCATCGCGGCGGCGATCTTGACGCCCATGTGACCCAGTCCGCCGAGACCCACGATGCCGACCTTGTGCCCCTTCTGCACGTTCCAGTGGCGCAGCGGCGAATACGTGGTGATGCCCGCGCACAACAACGGTGCGACAGCCGCGAGTTCGAGATTCCCGGGGATGCTCAGCACGAACGCCTCGTCGACGACGATGCTCGTCGAATAGCCGCCGAAGGTCACGCCGCCCGACTTCTTGTCCGGCGAGTTGTAGGTCTGCGTGAAGCTTTCCGGGCTCTCGCAATATTGTTCGAGGCCTTCCTTGCAGGCCTCGCACACGCGGCATGAATCGACCATGCAGCCGACGCCCGCAAGCTCGCCGACCTTGAACTTCGACACGTCCGAACCGACTGCGGCGACGCGCCCGACGATCTCATGACCCGGCACGACCGGATAGTTGGTGCCGCCCCATTCGTTGCGTGCCATATGCAGATCGGAGTGACACACGCCGCAGAACAGAATGTCGATGCGCACGTCGTTCGGGCCGACATCGCGGCGCTGGATTTCGAGCGGGCCGAGCGGCTTGTCGGCGGCGGATGCTGCATAGGAATATGCCTTCAGCATGGTGTGCTTCCCTCTTTGGTTTGTATCGTGTGAACAGGACCGGTGCTTGCTCCTGGCGGGAGCAGCGCGGTGATCGAACAGGTTGGCGAGATGTTCTTCTGTGTGCGGCAGCGAACGTTCGACATCACGCGCTGCCACCCGTTGCGAGCGACTTGCCGATCGCGCCAGTATTTAGGCGGCGATGCGCAACGTCGGTACTGTATGCCTATAAAAGATTATCTGCCGAATCGACAGCGCGCCGCGCGGGTCGTCGGAGAATTTGACAATCGACGCCGTGCGGACCCATGCCCGGCGACAGCAATTCGAGAGAGCGGAAAGATGAAACCGAAAGCAATCACGGCGAGCATCGGCATGCCGGGCGGCGCGGTCAGCGCTGAGTTCCAAATCGATACGGGGAGACTCAGGATCTTCGAACGCGACCTGCTGCGCGTCGAATTGTTTCCGCCGCAATCGTGGTTCACGGTGGCGTCGGTGGCAGGCAACAGCCGCTGGGGCACGCGGCCGCGTGAGGCGGACATTCATCTCGTCGTCGAGAGCTTCATTCTGCAGCGCTTCGGCATGAAGGCGTATGAGCGCGAGCCGTCCTGCGCGCAATGAGGCGCGCTAGCGCGAACGCGCGCGCCGCGTGCGCTGATAAAAGCTGTCCGGTTTGCTCTTCACCCATTCGACGAAGCTTCGCACCGCTTCGTGCGCGAGCAGCGCATCGACGGTCGAATAGCGTTGCGCCAGTTCCTTCTCGGTGAAGAGCGCATGCAGTTGCCGATGACAGATTCGATGCAGCACCGCCGTCTGCTTTCCTCCCTGCGATTTCGGCACGAGATGGTGCAGATCGCGTTCGGACGAGGGCACGGCGCGCCCGCACAACGCGCAGACCTCTTCTTGCGGCGGGTGAAACCACGGCTCGGGTGTGCGCTTCGCCATCGCGTTCCTCGTTCGTCATGCTTCGAGTGTACGCGCCGTCTTTCGACGATGTGCCCGGCCGTCTATCCGATAAGCAATCCCTAGTTTTTTGGATTCATCGCGCGCTACGCATCGGCGGCCGATAACCCGGAATCTGATGCAGCGCGCGGTCACACGCCGCCGACACGCCCGCGAGCCGCTCTACGCTCTTGCGCATTTCGGCCTGCGTGCGCGTGATCGACTCGCGCAACGCTTCCAGCCGCGGCATGATGCGCTCCACGATCGCGCCGCCTTCTTCCTCGCTGCCGAGCAGCGCTTCCGCGTCTTCTCGCGCTTCACGCAACTCCATCACCGAAACCCTGTTCTCCGCGAGCAGCCGCGCATAGTTTTCCGCCAGCTCGCCGAGTCCGATCGATCTCATGCGTTCGACAAAATCGCGTGTCGAATGCATGGCGAGTTCGCCCGCGTCATAAGCCATGAACTGGGCGTCCGCGATAGAAAGTGAAATGCGCCCTTCGGGCGTTGCGAATTCGAGTTTGGTCGGCATGATGCTGAATTCCGTAATCGAAGAAGTGACCAGATTCTAAAAAGCCAGCCGGGACGCGAAACTCGGATCATGACGAAAGCAATATCACACGCGTGAAACTCAGCTTTGCCTGCTCACGATATTTTCGTAATCCACACGGTTGCCATGAATTTAATCCTTTGAAACAGCAGCGCGATTGATTCGAATTTCGTCACGCTCTGTGTAAATGCATCTTAATCAATCATTGCACAACTCACGCCCCGCACATCATGGTTTTCGACTCGAAAAGGCAAAATCTTTATACCAACATTAGAAGCATCTTTCGTGCTGGCCATCCCACATTGCCAACCGAGATCTGACGCGCCCATGGGCGAGAAAGATTCGCGGTCTGGTCCTATCAAATGCTGATTGGCGGCCCGCCACATCATTAACGAGTGTCGCGATTAACTCAATAAAATGGACCTCAAGCCAATAAATAGAAACGATCGTTACGCAGACATCCCTGAGCTTTCTTCCGAATACCACGTAGCAGGGATCGTTGTATACGCCTGAATAGAAGCGTTGCAACAAATCACCCACGCACTCGCGGCACTGCCCGGCGCTCAGGTTCACGTCTCGAGCGGCGTCGTCAGTACCGCGCTCGTCTATCAGCATCACGAAGCCGACGATCCGCTCACCGAGGACATCGACGATGACGCTGACTCATCGCGCGTTCATTAAGCAGACGGCCGCCACCACGGCGGCCGCGTCCGCGGGCATCACGCTGCCCGGCATGCAGGCGCTCGCCCAGAGCGACGACATCACCTGCTCGAAAGCGCCCTGCCGCTTCTGCGGCACGGGATGCGGCGTGCTCGTCGGCGTAAAAGGCAATCAGGTGGTCGTGACGCAGGCGGACCCGCAAGCCGAAGTCAATCGCGGGCTCAACTAGCCAGGTGCCGGATCTCGCGCCGTACATCGCGCAGCAGGCACAGAAGAATATCGACAAGACGCGGTCGATTTTCGCGACAGGAAGTGCGGCTTCGCTCGAAGTGCGCGTGCGTCTGAGTCCGGCGCTGACACAACGCGTGCGGCCGACCGACACGGTTTTCGTCTACGCGCTCGCCGACGATGGATCGCGCATGCCGCTCGCGGTGCAACGCCTGAGCGCGAATCAGTTTCCGGCCACCGTCTATCTCGACGATTCCATGTCGATGACGCCGAGCCGCCGTCTCTCCGATTTCGCGCACGTCAGCATCGATGCGCGCGTGTCGGCGACGGGACAGGCGCGGCCCGCACCCGGCGATCTGACGGGATCGAGCGGACCGGTATCGACGAAAGACGCGGGCGTGATCGAGGTGACGATCGGCGAATTCGTGCGTTGAGCGCGCAGCTTAACGCGATTTCGCGACGTGGGGCTCGATCGACCTGGCGTTCTCAGCAATATCGAGATCCCAGTCGCCTTGCTCGTACCAGTCTTCGCCGAGCAACTCCGCTGGATGCTGCGTCCGGCTCGAACCGTTGCCGCAACGCATCGACTCCGGCTCGCAGCGAAATACGACGTTTCAGCTTTTCAACACGCCGACCGCGATGCTTTCGTTGCGCCCGTCAGCAGCAGTTCGATGAGATCGCGCACGCTGCGGATCGCCGCGCCGAACGGCAGCTTCTCGCGTCCGCGGAAGAACAGCCCATTGCCGACATCGCCGCGCAACGCCGCAGCAAGACGTGTATCGATGCAGAAGTGGCCGAATTTCTCGATGCCATCGCGCAGACCACACGCGCTCAGACATTCGAGCGCCGACGGACACGTCTGCTTGCGCGCGCCGATCTTCGTACGGATGCGTTCCTCGTTGCGCAGATAGCGCATGAGCCAAGGCGTCTTCACGGCACGCGCAGGCAGACCCGTCACGCTGATGAATTCGACGATATCGTCCGGTGTCGCCTCGGCCAGCACGCGTTTGAACTCGGGATGCGCGTCGCCTTCCTCGGTGACGGCGAACGGCGTGCCGACCTGAACGCCGTTTGCGCCGGCCGCGAGCCACGTGCGCACGGCTTCATGACTGTTGATGCCGCCCGCGACGATCACCGGCACGTCTTCGCGTTTCAGCCCCAGCGTTGCAAACGATGCGTCGAGTTCCGTCAGCACGCGATCGAAGCCGAAGCGCTCGTCGGTCATGTCCGCGATGGCGGCAACGCCGAGATGGCCTCCCGCGTGCGCCGGATGTTCGATCACGATGGCATCGGGCAAGCGACCCTTCTTCATCCATTTCTTGAGGACGAGCGTGACGCCGCGGCTGTCGGAGAGAATCGGAATCAGCGCGATATCGCAGCCTTGCGTGAGATCGGGCAAGTCGAGCGGCAGGCCCGCGCCCATCACGATGGCATCGGCGCCCTCTTCGCACGCCACGCGTACGTAATCGGCATGCGCGCTCACGGCCTTCATCACGTTGACCGCGATCATGCCGCGCCCTTCGGACAATTCGCGCGCCGCCTTGATCTCGCGCCCGAGCGCGATCAGGTTCGCGCGCTCGAGCGTGGGCCGCGATTGATCTTCGCGGCACATCGCGAGCAAGTCTTCATGATGATGACGCAAGTCGATGCTCGCGATGGTGCCGACTGCGCCTTCGCGCGCAACGCTGCCCGCGAGCCGATGCGCCGAAATGCCGACGCCCATGCCGCCCTGCACGATCGGCAGCAGATTGCGGCCGCGAATGTTGAGCGGCGCGAAAGAATGAGCGTGAAGGGCCATGAGCAACTCAGTTTGATGTGAATTCATGATGTACTGCGTGATGTGATGCGAGCTTCGATGCAGCGCCACGAACGCTCAAACGGCTTCCGTTGCGTGTGCCGAATCGTGCCCGACCGCGTATATCGCAACCTGCACGCGGCTCGTGAGGTTGAGCTTGCGCAGAATGTTGCGCACGTGGATCTTCACCGTGCTTTCCGCAAGCATGAGCGAACGCGCGATTTCCTTGTTGCTCGCGCCATGAGACAGTTCGCGCATGATGTCGCGCTCGCGCGTGGTGAGCGGATCCGCCGCCGTTTGAGCCCGAAGCGGCGCGGGCTTCGGAGCGCGCATGCTGGCGACGAGCTTCCTCGTCATGTCGTCGGCAATGACGGGTTGGCCCGCCGCCGCCCTGCGGATCGCGCTTGCCAGCGTTTCCGTTTCGATACCGGACAGCCCAGGCATGTTGAGATCGAGCAGAATCACATCCGGACGAAACTGCTTCGCGCGCTTGAGCCCTTCGAGTCCATCGGCTGCTTCACCGACGACTTCGAAATCGGATTGCCGCTGCAAAAGCGCGTGAACGCCCGAGCGAAACAGCGCGTGATCGTCGATCAACAGAATTCGGATGCTCATGACACAACTCGAAGCAGCTCTCGAAACGAGCGCGCGGGACCATGTTCAGACAGCCTGACGCGCCTGGGCCGGCAAGACGAGTTCGACGCGCGCGCCTCGTCCTGGCGCTCCGGTCAGCCGAAGCGTGGCGCCGAGCCTGTGTGCGCGCTCGCGCATGATGTGAAAGCCGACATGCGTCTCGCCAAGGACGGCCATCTCCTCTGGATCGTAGCCCTGACCACCATCCTCGACAAGGAGGCTAAAGTCGCCATCATTGACGATCGTCACAAGAACGTGTCGTGCCAGGTCTAAGAAGCGCCGCGCAATCCGCCTATCCACCGCGCGGATGCAGCGGCGCTGTGTCGCGAGTTCATGCGGTGTAGTCCGGTCGGACTAGCGCGTTCGACTTCACGCATTCTGAGACGCCAGCGCGATGCAACTCGCCGGGCCGATCGAAAAATGAATGGTCTCCCCGACCGGCGTCTTGTGCGACGGACGCACGCGCGCCAGCACGATCTGTTCGCCGATTCTGATCTGGAAATCGAGTGTTTCCCCGAGAAACGCTTTCGCCGCGACCGTGCCGGTGTACACGTTGCGCGCGCCGACGTCATCGAGCGATTCGTGCACCATCACGTTTTCCGGGCGCACGGAGATCACGACTTCGTCGCCGGGGCGGCACGACACCGCATTGGCCACCGCGATCGGACCGGTCGACGATTCGATCAGCACGTTGCCGTCGTCGCCTTCGCAATCGCGCACGCAGCCATCGATGAAATTGGTCGTGCCCACGAAGTCCGCGACGAACTTGCAGTTCGGCAAATCGTAGATTGCGCGCGGCGCAGCCTTCTGCACGATCTGGCCGTCCTTCATCACCGCGATCTCGTGCGACAGCGCCAGCGCCTCTTCCTGATCGTGCGTCACCTAAATGGTCGTGATGCGCAAGTCGCGCTGCATGCGCGAACCGCCAACAGGCCGCTCCAGTCCGGCGATGGAGCGCAATGTCGTTGTCTTGCCGCAGCTAGCACGGCGAGCGCTCTGTGCAACGAAGCTTTTGTTGATCCGTGCGAGCGGCTTCGATCAACCGTCTGTTTATCTCGCAGGCGCTAGCGTCGTCAAAGATTGTCAAGTTATGGCCGACGGGTCAACGCCGGAAAACAGCACGCCGTTATCCGCGATGACCAAGCCTCGCGTCGCCCGATTAATTTGAGATAAAACGATGCTCAACACATTCAAACTCGCTGCTCTTGCTGCTTTTGCGCTGGCACTTAGTGGCGTCGCATCCGCCAAGGATGCCGGCCGCCACAGCAGAAAGTCGCATCATCAATCGCAGCAACATTGGGCGAAGCATCACGGCTATCGAGGCGCCCCTATTCGTCAAGATGTGTCCGCGAAGCATGATGCGTTCGCCGGAAACAACGGGAATCGCTGATCCGATTCTCTCCTGACATGGCGCGCTGATCGTGCCATCGCAACGCCCCGCTTTCCATCGCGTCGTTCACGCGACTTTCAAGACGTTCAGATGACTACTTCCTTCCACTCGCGCCGCCTGGCGTGCGCAGCGTATCTCGCCGTTGCATTCAGCTTCGTGCTTGGCGGATGCGCCAGCGAGACGTACGAGCACAGCGCGGCGCGGCCGGTTTTGCAAACGAGTCCTCTCGATATCTCCACGCCGCCCGCCGGGTTCTACCGCGTCAAATCCGGAGACACGCTCGCTTCGATCGCAGCCGCCTATGGCCGCGACGCGACAGCCATCGCAGCCTGGAACGGTCTGTCAGCCAACGCGTCCCTGACGAACGGCCAACTGCTGCATGTCGGTCCGCCGTCGACATCCCTTGCCGGTTCCGAACGTTCCGCGCAACAGAGCACGAACGCAGCGTCCTGCCGCCCCGATGCATTCTCGTGGCCGGTCAAAGGTCCAGTCCTGAAGCGTTTTGGCGCCGATGGGCTAAAGGCCGTCCTGATCGGCGGCGAAGCGGGAGACACGATCCGCGCGGCGCAAAGCGGACGCGTCGTCTACACCGGCGACAAGATCGCAGGCTACGGCAGCCTCGTGATTCTCAAGCACGGCAATCAGTACCTGACTGCGTATGGCTATAACCGAAGCATTCTCGTCAAGGAAGGCAGTGACGTCGCGAAGGGGCAGGCCATCGCTACGCTGGGCGAACAGCCGGGTGGCCGGCCCGCGCTGCTTTTCGAAGTGAGACGGGATCGTCAGCCTGTTGATCCGCTGCCCTATCTGTCCGACTGCGCCTCCTGAACCCGCACGCGCTCAGTCAGGTTCATCGCTCTCGAATAAAACGCCACACTGCAGGTAGAACATGCGTCAACTGCGCACTCAAAGCGCCCTCGTCTGTGCCCTTCTGATCGCCGGATGTGCCGCCCCTTTCTCGCAGCAAAGCAGCGCACGCACCTCGACCAATGGATTGAAGAGCGCATCGCACGGTCAGGATCAGTTCTTCAATGACGATGCGGATTCGCCCGACGAGCCGCCCGCGACACGGACGGCTCGCGGCTTTCATCAGACCGGGGTTGCATCCTGGTACGGTCGCGGATTCCAGGGTCATCGCACCGCCAGCGGCGAACGCTTCGATATGCACGCGATGACGGCCGCGCATCGCACGTTGCCGCTCGGATCGTGGGTGCGCGTCACGGTTTTGGGCGGAAAGCGGTCGGTTCTCGTTCGCATCAACGACCGCGGCCCCTTTGCAAGCAACAGGATCATCGACCTGTCATACGGCGCCGCCGCCGCGCTCGGCATTGCGCGACGCGGCTCCGCCAGAGTCGAACTGTCGCCCGCCGCCAGATCGCATATTCAGTCATAGCCCTCTCGACAGCGCCACCTCAAGCATCGGACATCATGACCCGCCGTTTCTGCATCCTGCTATTCGTGTCGACCTACCTTCTCGGTTGCTTTTTGGCGGCGAACGAGCTCAAAGAAAGTCCGGTCTATGTGATCGATGCGACGTTGTCCATCTTGAGGGCGTCGAGCCGCGACGCCATCGCCGATGCGAACCAGCATCGCCGCGACGAAATCGAGCGATTCAATCTCATCCGATATTCCCGGCCGTCGCCTGTGCTTTAACCCGAAGCGCTCGACCCGGCACGCGCCGCGCCTCAACCGCTGAAGAAGCTGACGTCGCGCACCATCAGCGCGCCTGGCGACGTGGTCGCGGCGATCCATCGGGTGCTGATCGACGGTTACGCGATCAGCGACGAGAAACTCGAACTCAGCATGCGCGCGATGGCCGTGCCGGTGAAGAACCGCATGGGCAGCGTCGAGGCGGCGGTGAGCGTGAGCGTGGAGGCGATGAAGCGCGACTTCCTGCGGGTCTTGCAACAGGTCGCCGCGCGGCTCGAACGCGCGCTCTGATCACACTTTATGACACCCGCGACGACCTTCCTTCGTTGTAGACTCCTTTACCCCTTAGGACCCAAGCCGAAAGGGTCCGATCCAGCGCGACAGTCCGTCGCATCAGCTTGATCTGAAACAAAATTTCAACCATTCGCGCCATCGCGAAAAATCGCGCATGGCATGATCACGACGCGGCGCAAAGCCGTGCAACGGCGTTCTCCCCGGGACGCTTCGATCATAGAAACCAGCGAATGCAATGAATGAAAATAGCCAACGTTTAGCAGTGCCATTGTTATCGGGGTTGATAGCCAGTCTTTGTCTTTCGGGATGCAAGCTGGAGGTTTTGGACTCGAAAGGCGTGGTCGGCGCGGCGGAATCGTCGCTGATCGCCACCGCGACTTTCGCCATGCTTCTCGTCGTCGTCCCGGTGATCCTGCTCACCCTGTTTATCGCATGGCGCTATCGCGCGTCCAACACGAAGGCCACGTATGCACCGAAGTGGGCGCATTCCACGGCCATCGAAGTCGTTGTCTGGGCGATTCCCGCAGTCATCATCCTGTACCTCGGCATCCTGACGTGGAAAACGTCGCACGAGCTCGATCCGTACAAGCCGCTGCAATCCGACGTCAAGCCGATCAACGTCGAAGTCGTGGCGCTCGACTGGAAGTGGCTGTTCATCTATCCGGACCTGGGCGTCGCGTCGGTGAACCAGCTCGCGTTCCCGGTCGGCACGCCGGTGAACTTCCGCATCACGTCGGATTCGGTGATGAACTCGTTCTTCATCCCGCAACTCGGCAGCCAGATCTACGCGATGGCCGGCATGCAGACGAAGCTGCATCTGATGGCGGATCACGCGGGCGACTTCGCGGGCATCTCGGCCAACTACAGCGGCAAAGGCTTTTCCGACATGAAGTTCCGCGCACTGGCCATGTCCAATGCCGACTTCGACGCGTGGCTGAAGAAGGTCAAAACCGCGCCCGAGAACCTGAGCATGGACGTCTATGCCGGCGTCGCGCAGCCGAGCGAGAAGGTCGCGGTGCGCTACTTCTCGACCGTCGATCCGAAGCTCTTCAACAACATCGTCGCGAAGTACAACTACGGCAACTCGGTCGTAGGCGCAAATTGTGTAACCAAGGGGTAAGCCATGTTCGGCAAACTAACGCTTGAGGCGATCCCGTATCACGAGCCAATCATCATGGGGGCGACCGTCTTCATGGCGATCCTCGCGCTCGGTACGGTCGGCCTTATCACCAAACTCGGCAAGTGGGGCTGGCTCTGGCGCGAGTATCTGACTTCGGTCGATCACAAGCGCATCGGCGTCATGTATCTCATCGTCGCCGGGCTGATGCTCGTGCGCGGCTTCGCCGACGCGGTCATGATGCGGGCGCAGCAGGCCATCGCGCTCGATTCGCCCGGCTATCTGCCGCCGCATCACTTCGACCAGATTTTCTCGGCACACGGCACCATCATGATTTTCTTCATGGCCATGGCGCTGCTGGTCGCGTTCTTCAACCTCGTCGTGCCCCTGCAGATCGGCGCGCGTGACGTGGCGTTCCCGTTCATCAACTCGCTGTCGTTCTGGATGACGGCCGTGGCCGCCATCCTGATCAACCTGTCGCTCTTCATCGGCGAGTTCTCGTCGACGGGCTGGCTCGCGTATCCGCCGCTCTCCGAGACGCAGTTCAATCCGGGCGTCGGCGTCGATTACTACATCTGGGCGTTGCAGTTGTCCGGCGTCGGCACGCTGCTGACCGGCGTGAACTTCTTCGTGACGATCGTGAAGATGCGCGCACCCGGCATGACCTGGATGAAGATGCCGGTCTTCACGTGGACGGCGTTCTGCTCGAACGTGCTGATCATGGCGACGTTCCCGATCCTGACCGTGGCGCTCGCGCTGCTGGCGCTGGACCGCTACTTCGGCATGCACTTCTTCACGAACGACGGCGGCGGCAACCCGATGGTCTACCTGAACCTGATCTGGGCCTGGGGTCACCCCGAGGTCTACATCCTGGTTCTGCCCGCGTTCGGCATCTATTCGGAAGTCGTTTCGACGTTCTCGAAGAAGCCGCTCTTCGGCTACAAGACGATGGTCTGGGCGACGTGCTGCATCATGGTGCTGTCGTTCCTCGTGTGGCTGCACCACTTCTTCACGATGGGTTCGGGCGCGAACGTCAATGCCTTCTTCGGCATTATGACGATGATCATTTCCATCCCGACCGGCGTGAAGATCTTCAACTGGCTCTTCACGATGTACCGTGGCCGCGTGACCTTCACCACGCCGGTGCTGTGGACGGTCGGCTTCATCATCACCTTCACGCTCGGCGGCATGACCGGCGTCATGATGGCGATTCCGGGCGCGGACTTCGTGCTGCACAACAGCCTGTTCCTGATCGCGCACTTCCATAACGCGATCATCGGCGGCGTGGTGTTCGGCTACTTCGCGGGCGTGCAGTACTGGTGGCCGAAGGTGTTCGGCTTCAAGCTCGACGAAAAGCTCGGCCGCAACGCGTTCATCTGCTGGTTCGTAGGCTTCTTCGTAGCCTTCGTGCCGATCTACATCCTCGGCTTCATGGGCGCGACGCGCCGCCTGAATCACTACGACAATCCGGCATGGCAGCCGTTCTTCATCGTGGCCGCTGTCGGCGTGGGCATCATCGCGCTGGGCGTGGTGTTCCAGGTCCTGCAGATCGTCGTCAGTGTCATTCGCCGCAATCAGCCTGCCTATCGCGACGTCACCGGCGATCCGTGGGATGCCCGCACGCTCGAGTGGACGATCAGCTCGCCGCCGCCGGTCTATAACTTCGCGAATACTCCGGCTGTGCGCGAACTCGACGATTTCGCCGATGCCAAGGAACACGGCCGCATCGATACGCGTCCGTACCGCGACATCCACATGCCGTCGAATACGAGCGCGGGTCTGGTGATCGGCGTGTTCGCGCTGGCCTTCGGTTTTGCCGCCGTCTGGCACATCGTGTGGCTGGCAGTCCTGGGCCTGGCCGGTGTCCTCGCGACGGCGATCGGCTACAGCTTCCGCGAGAACGCGGGCTTCATCATCCCGGCCGCGACCGTGAAGTCGACCGAAGAGCGCAATCGTCCGCCGAAGGCGCCTGCGAAGACCGAGACGGCTCGCGAACTCGAACTGGAGGCAATGTAATGTCGCAATCGACACTCTCCGCGCAACCTGCGCACGGCCATGAGCACGAGCACCAGTCGCATTCGGTGTTCGGCTTCTGGGCCTACCTGATGACCGACTGCGTGCTGTTCGCGTCCTTGTTCGCGACCTTCGCGATGTTCGCGATGCAGACCGTAGGCGGCCCGACGGGCAAGGATCTGTTCAAGCTGGCCGACGTCGGATACGAAACGGCGCTGCTCCTTACGAGCAGCCTGACCTTCGGTCTCGCGATGATCTCGGCGACGCGCCGCAAGTCGGGCGCCGTGCTCGCGTGGCTCTTCGTCACGTTCCTGCTCGGCGCGGGCTTCCTGTGCCTGGAAATGCGCGAGTTCTCGCATCTGATCGCCGAAGGCGCGGGTCCGCAGCGCAGCGCGTTCTGGTCGGCGTTCTTCACGCTGGTCGGCACGCACGGCTTGCACGTGACCATCGGCATGATCTGGCTGGTCGTGCTCGCGGTGCAGATCCTGCGCAATCCGCAGATGAGCGAGCGCGATCTGCGCCGCCTCGCCTGCCTGAGCCTCTTCTGGCACTTCCTCGATATCGTCTGGATTTGCGTGTTTTCTTTCGTCTATCTTGGGAGCATGGTCTGATGGCACATACGCATTCCGAATCAAGCGACTTCCCGCACGTCACCGTGGGCGGTTATCTCATCGGCTTCGCGCTGGCTGTCGTGCTGACCGTGGCGTCGTTCTGGGCCGCGACCTCGGGCGCGTTCACGGGCGAAAGCGCGATCGTCGCGCTGGCCGTGCTGGCCGCCGTGCAGGTAATCGTGCATGTGGTGTTCTTCCTGCACGTTAACGCGTCGAAGGGACAGCGCTGGCATGCCATGTCGTTTGCTTACACCATTCTCATGTCGCTGGTGATCATCGTCGGCACGGTGTGGGTCATGCATAACGTCCACATGCTGATGATGGCGCGGTAACACGCTCCACTTCATCGAGTGATCCAAGGCGGGCCTGCGGGCCCGCTTTTTTTCGTCCGTCGAAACCGCGAATCCTGCACGAATTCATCAGCCGGTGAAGAATCTTGACAATTCGCACAACGAGGCACACCATCTGTCCATAATCTGATTTTATAATCCACAATATGGACAAGGAGACACGATGAGCGCGCCAAAGCCCGCGGCGGACGCCATGACGCCGTATCAACTGCCCTTCCCCAAAGAAGCCCAGAAAGAGATCGTCGTGCCGAGTGCCATTCCCGCCGACGAACGCGAATGGGTGCCGCAAGCCGAAAACGTCTGGTTCCGCCCGCTGTGCCTGAACGTATCGACCGGTTATTGGATGAATCTCCTGCGCGTGCGCAAATCCGGCGTGCTGTCGCGCCACCGTCATCCGCAGGCGGTGCACGGCATGGTGCTCAAAGGCCGCTGGCGCTATCTCGAACATGACTGGGAAGCGACCGAAGGCAGCTACGTTTTCGAGCCGCCAGGCGAAACCCACACGCTCTATGTGCCGGAAGACGTCGAAGAGATGATCACGTATTTCCAGGTGAACGGCGTGATGTTCTATTGCGATCCGTACGGCAACTACACCGGTTACGAAGACGTCTTCACCAAAGTCGACATGTGCCGCAAGCATTACGAATCCGTCGGTCTCGGCGTGGATTTCGTCGATCAGTTCATTCGCTAGCATCAGCCCAAACCCAACCTCTAACAGACTCAAAAGAGCATTCGGAGGAGACACCATGCTGGAAAAATCACCGCGCCTGAAGCGCATTCAGTGGATCGCGCTCACGTTCCTGACCCTCGCGGGCATCGTGAACTATCTCGATCGAAGCACGCTCTCGATCGCCAATCACTCCGTCACGCAGGAACTCGGCCTCTCCGCCTCGCAGATGGGCCTGTTGCTCTCCGCGTTCTCGTTCGCGTATGCGTTCTCGCAGTTGCCCATCGGCGTAATGCTCGATCGCTTCGGCGCGCGCATCATGCTTGGCCTCGGCATGTTCGTGTGGTCGGTCGCGCAGCTCTTCGGCGGGCTCGTCACGAACCTGCATCAGTTCCTCGCGGCGCGCATCGCGCTCGGCATCGGCGAGGCGCCGCAGTTTCCGGCGGGCGCGAAAGTCGTATCGGAATGGTTCGCGCAACGCGAACGCGGCAAGCCGACAGGCATCTTCGTCACCTCGTCGACGATCGGACCCGCGCTCGCACCGCCGATTCTCACCGTCCTGCTGCTCTCCTTCGGCTGGCGCAACATGTTCGTCATCATGGGTGTGCTCGGCATTGCGGTGTCGATCGGCTGGTACATCGTCTATCGCAACCGGAAGGACGTGAAGCTCGAGTCGCAGGAACTCGCGCATCTGACCGAAGGCGAACCGGCGCAGCGCGCGGAACGCAACATGACGTTCGCGGAATGGCGCGGCCTGTTCGGCAAGGCGACAACGTGGGGCATGATTTTCGGCTTCATGGGCGTGATCTACATGGTGTGGCTGTATCTCACGTGGCTGCCCGCGTATCTCGAACACGAACGCCATCTGACGATCGCGAAGACCGGCTGGGTCGTGACCATTCCGTATCTCGCGGGCACGCTCGGCATGCTGTCGTCGGGCTTTATCGCCGATGGCCTCATGGCGCGCGGCGTCGCACCGATCCGCAGCCGCAAGTGGCCGATCTGCTCGGGGCTCATCGGCGCTGCGCTGTTCACCGTGCCGGCCGCGTTCACGCCGAATCTGACGCTCGCGATCGCGTTTCTGTCGGCCGCGATGTTCTTCGTCAACATGGCGAGCGGCGCGGCCTGGGCGCTCGTTTCCGTCGCCGCGCCGCGCCACATGGTCGCGTCGCTCGGCAGTATCCAGAACTTCGGCGGCTACTTCGGCGGCTCGTTCGCGCCGTTCATCACCGGCCTCGTCGTCGACAAGACGCATTCGTTCGTGAACGCCTTTCTGATCAGCGCAGGCGTCGCGTTCGCGGCGGCGCTCGTGTACATGTTCGTCGTGCGCTCGCCGATCGAAGATGCCGGGCATCAGGCCGAACCCGTTCCCGCCGTATGAATTCCACCGATATGACTTTTCAAGCTGACCTCTTCAAGGGCAAGACCGTCGTCGTGACCGGCGGCACGCAAGGCATCGGCGCGGGCATCGCGCAGCAGTTCGCGGCGCTCGGCGCGAGCGTGATCGCGGCGGGCCTGTCGCCGGGCGATATGCAAGGCATCGAAACCATCGAACTCGATGTCGCCGATGCCCGCAGCACCGCCGCGCTCTTCGCCAAGCTCGATTCGCTCGATGTGCTCGTCAACTGCGCGGGCGTGATCCGCCGCGGCGACGAGCACGACATCGAAACGTTCGAGCGCGTGATCGCCGTGAACCTCAACGGCACGATGCGCATGTGCTCGGCCGCGCGGCCGTTGCTCGCGAGCAGCAAAGGGTCGATCGTCAACACGGCGTCGATGCTGACGTTCTTCGGCGGCGGGCTCGTGCCCGCGTATAGCGCGAGCAAGGGTGGCGTCGCGCAACTGACGAAGTCGCTCGCGATCGCCTACGCCGCCGACGGCATCCGCGTGAATGCGGTCGCGCCCGGCTGGATTGCGACGCCGCTGACGCAGGCGCTTCAGGACGACGGCGGCCGCTCGCAAGCGATCCTCGAACGCACGCCGATGAAGCGCTGGGGCTTGCCGGAAGACGTCGCGCGCGTGACGGCGTTTCTCGCGTCGCCGGCGGCGTCGTTCATGACGGGCGCGATCGTGCCGGTCGACGGCGGCTATCTCGTGGCATGATGCCCGCATCATGCCTTCAGACATCGCTTCCCTCGACGCCGCCAAAGCCACCGGCACCGCCGCCTTCTCGAAGTTCATGGCGGTGCTGCAACTCATCGCCGATGCCGGCGAGCCGCCGACCATCGCGCGTCTCGCCGCTGCAAGCGGTTATCCGCGTCCGACGGTGTATCGCATCGTCGGGGCGTTGATCGCGGAAGGTCTGGTCGTCGAAAGCGCGCGCGGCGCATGTTATGCGCTCGGTCCGCGTCTGATGTCGCTCGCGAGCCGAAGCTGGGAACGCTCCGATCTGCGCATCGCCGCAACCGATGCATTGCAGACGCTGCGCGACGCGACGCAGGAAACCGTGCACCTCGCCGTGCGCAGCGGCTCGGAGATGGTGTACATCGAGAAGCTCGAAAGCCCGCATGCGGTGCGCATGGCATCGCGCATCGGCACGCGCGTGACGTTGTATTCGAGTTCCGTCGGCAAGGCGTATCTGTCGACGCAATCGCCCGCCGAGCGCGACGCGCTCTTGCAGGGCATCGCGTTCGAGCGCTTCACGCCGAATACGATCATCGAGCGTCCGGCACTCGACGCCGAACTCGACGCAACGCGCGAACGCGGTTACGCGGAAGATCGCGAAGAGAACGAAGCGCAGATCTTCTGCTACGGCTGCGCGATCGTCTGCGCGAACGGCGCGACGCTCGGTTGCGTCAGCGTCAGCATTCCGCTGTTCCGGAAAAGCGCGACGCCGCTCGAAACCTACATCACGCCGCTCACGGACGCGTGCCGCGCGATCGCGGAGCGCATGAGCCCCGGCACGCGCTGACGCAAACGCATCACCAGATATAGCGCGCGCCGAACTGCCCCTGATAGCTGCGATATCCGCCGTTGCCTTGCTGATAGCCGAGGTTGCCCCAGACGCGCCATTGCTTCGAGAACTGCCCCTGCGCGCCGACCTTCACTTCCATGCGGTTGTTCGGACCGTCCTGCGACACGACGACATTGTTGAACGCAACCGAGTTGCCGTTCGTGTCGTGCCACCAGTTCAGTTCGACGAACGGCAGCCAGCCCGGCGCCGCATCCGATCCCGGCGCGTGAAAGAGGCGCACGCCCAGACGTGTCGTGAGGTTGTTGACGGTATCGCTGTGCACGGTGGTGCCGTTCGCTTCGGTGTGGTCGTCGGCGCCATAGTTCGAGTAGATCAGTTGCGCCTGAGGCTCGATCAGCACCGGTCCCGTCGACGTCCGCGCGACCGGAAACGCCCATCCGGCTTCCACCGATCCCGCCACATAGCGGCTTCCGTAGCTTTCGCCGTTCAGCATCGAGCCTTTGACCGTGTTGTCGAAATGCGCGTACTGGAACCATGTATCGACGTAAGGTCCGTCCGGCGCGAAGACATTGCGCCGCCACGTCGCGTACGCGCCCACGCTCGCGCCGTTCACGTTGCCGCGCGCGGTGGCGGCGTTGTTCTGCGCGGTGGCGTCGGTCGTCGTGGAGCCATAGCCCGCCATCACGCCCGCCTGCCAGTGCTGGCCGTTGCCCGCGCGATGCAGCAAGTCGATGCCCGCCTGCACGATCGCCGTATCCGCCGATTCGCCGATGCGCCCGCTCGCCGCATCCGCATCGGTGTGGTCGGCTCGCGTGCGCACCCATGCCGTCGATTCGTTGCCGGTCATGCCGGGCATCGCGTAGGGATCGGCGAATCCGGCGCGATCGTGCAGCGTCATCACGAACATGGCGCGCGCGGCCGCCTGATTGCCGAGATAGCCGCCGGGCTCGGGGCGCAGAACCGGTGACGGCGATGGTGACGGCGACGGCGACGGCGCATTCGTTGCCGATCGCAGATACCAGTCGCCATCGCCGGGTGTGGAGACGCCGCCCTTGAACAGGCTGTACTCGTAGGGACCGGCGACCGCGCGGCCGTTCAGCGTGAAGACGCCGTTCGACGCGCCGTCCACCTGGACGAGCTGAATGCCGTTCGTCGTGGCCGCGCCCGCGCCGCCCGCATTGGCGATGGTGACCGCCGTCTGCCCCACCGTGCTGCCATGCACGACGAGCCGGTCGGTCGCCGAGTTGTCGCCGCCGAGCACGGTGCTCATCGTCATCTGGCCGTTGTTTCCGGTGTAGTCGCCCGCGACGACGAGCGTGCTCGCGGGCGTCGGACTGCTCATCCGGATGGCGCCGTTGTTGACGAGCGCGCCGCCGATCGTGAACTGGCCGGCCGGCCCATTGGCGAAGCCCGGCGCGGCATCCGCGACGGCCAGCACGCCATTGTTGACGACCGCGCCGCCGACGCCGCCATAGCCGCCGAACGTCGCGCCCTGCGCAACCGTCACTTGCGGCGTGTTCGCGAGCCGCGCGCCGTCGGCGAGCACGAGCGCGCCCGCATTCACCGCCGTCGTGCCGCTGTAGGTCTGCGTGTTCGTCAGCGTGAGCGTTCCGCTGCCGGACTGCGCCACGCTTCCCGTCCCGCTGATGACATTCGGATAGCTGAGCGCGTCGCTGCGATTGAAGACGAGCGCGCCGTTATCGACGATATCGCCCGCGACAAGGCCGCTCGCGCCGCCCGCGCCGAGTTGCAGCGTGCCTGCGCTGATCGTCGTCGGGCCGGTGTAGGTGTTGTTGGCGGACAGCGTCAGCGTGTTCGCGCCCGTCTTCGTCAACTGGCCGCTGCCGCTGATGATGCCGTCGAAGGTCGAATCCGCCGTGTTGTTCGCGGTCAGCGCCGCGCCGTTCAGCGTGACGCTGCCGGCGCCCGTGAGGTTGTTGGCTTGCTGATCGAACGCGTTCAGGTCGAACGTCGCGCCCGGCGCCACCGCCAGTTGCGAACTGCCGGCGATCACGTTCGCCGCGCCCGCGCGCAATGTCCCGGCGTTGACGAGCGTCGCGCCGGTGTAGGTGTTCGCCTTCGACAACTGCAACGTTCCCGCGCCCGCTTTCGTGAGCGTCTTGCCGTCCCATTGGGTCGCGGCGTTGGGCGATTCGTCGGCGAGCACGGCGTCCATGTCGAAGGAATCGTCCGCGCCGGTCAGCGTGAAGACGCCGTTTGCGTTCTGCGGTGTCGTGGTGTGCGCGCCGTACCACGTCAGGCCGATCCCGACGACGTAATTCTGCGGCGTGTAGGCCGAAGTCAGCGTCAGATAGTCGACGGGGGTCGTCGTGCCGCCGATGCGCGTGTTCGCGAAGGTTCCGCTCAGGTTGCCGGGTGCAGCGGTGTGGATCTCGGTGAACACGCTCGACGCCAGTTGCGATGCGCTCGCCGTCGCCGATGCGCTGTAGCCCGCCATGTTGAACGTCGCGCCGGGGCGGATCGTCGCCGTGTTCGCGTCGATGACCGGTTGTGCCGTGCCGATGACATTGTTCAGCGTGCCGTTCATGACGAACGCGTTGCCGACCGCGAGCGTGCTCTGACGCGAGAGCGCCGTGGTCGCACCCGCCGCCGTCGCGTAGTTGCCGGTCGTCGTGAAAGCGCCGTTCTGGAGGAAGCGCACCGTGCCGGCATCGACGGAAACGGAACCTTGCGACGAACCCGCTCCGCTCAGGATCGCCACGCCGCCGCCGGTCTTGACGAGCGCGCCCGCGCCGCTGAGCACGTTCGCGAAGCTGCTGTCGTTCGCGAAGTCGAGCCGCAGCAGCGCGCCGTTCGCCACCGGCCCGCTCCCGAGCGACGCGCCGTTCGACGCAACGAGCGCGCCCGCATCGATCGACGTGCCGCCTGCATACGCGTTCGCGCCGTTCAGCGTGAACGTGCCGCTGCCCGTCTTGGTCAGGCTGCCGGCCCCGCGGATCACGCCGTCGAAGTGCGTGTCGATGTTGTCGTTCACCGTCAGCGCCGCGCTGCCCAGCGCGATGTTGCCCGCGCCGTTCAGGTTGTTGACCTGTTGCGCGAAGCTGTTCAGATCGAACGTCGCGCCGCTCGCCACGCTCACATTGCCGCTCGCGGCGATCGCGTTCGCGATGCCCGCTCGCACCGTGCCGGCGTTCACCAGTGTCGCGCCGGTGTACGTGTTCGCGCTCGACAGAATCAGCGTACCCGCGCCGTTTTTCGTGAGCGTCGTGCCGTCCCAGCCGCTGGTGAACGGCCCGGCCTGATTCGCGAGCACGACGTCGGCGTTGAAGGTATCGGCCGCATTGGCAAGCGTGAAGACGCCGTTGCCCTTCGACGGACCCGCGAGCCACGTGAGACCGAAGCCCACGTTGTAGTTCAGGTTGTCGCTGCTTTTCGCGCCGGCAAGCGTCAGATAGTCGACGGGACTCGACGCGCCGCCGAAGCCCACGCTCGCGAAATCGCCGGTAATGCCGCCCGTCGTGTGAATCACGTTGAACTGCGAGCTCGTGAGTGCGCTCGCCGTGTTGGGCGCGCCCGCGCCGAAGCCGCTCACGTTGAGCGCGCCGTTCAGCGTGGCCGTACCGGCGGTGATGACCGGCTGCACGCTGCCGAGCGCGACGGTCAACGCCGCACCCGGCGCCTGCGTGAAATCCGATGCAACGGCGAGCGATGAATCGGCGGCGACGGCCGTCGTCGCGCCGGCATTCGTCACGTAGCTGGCCGCGTCGAACGCACCCGCCTGGTTCAGCGACAGCGTGCCCGCCGCCACGCCGACCGCGCCTTGCGCCGAGCCCGCGCCCGTCAACGTGGCCGCGCCGCTGCCGGTCTTGAGCAACGCGCCCGTGCCGCTCAACACATTCGCGAACGTCGATGGATTCGCGAAATCAAGTTGCAGCGTCGCGTTATTGACGACCGCGCCGGTGCCGAGTGCGTTTCCGTTCGTCGCGGTGAGATTGCCCGCGCTGATCGTCGTGCCGCCGGTATAGGTGTTCGCGCCGCTCAACGTCAACGCGGCGCTGCCGGTTTTGGTCAAGGCTGCCGCTGCCGCTGATCACGCCGCTGAACGTCGACGCGGCGGAATTGTTCGCGGTGAGCGCCGCGCTGCCCAGCGTGACCTTGCCCGCGCCGCTCAGATCGTTGGCCTGTTGCGCGAAGCCGTTCAGGTCGAAGGTCGCGCCCGACGCCACCAACAGTTGCGAACTATCGGCGATCACATTTGCCGCGCCCGCGCGCAACGTGCCCGCATTGACGAGCGTCGCGCCCGAATACGTGTTCGCCTTCGACAATTGCAGCGTGCCCGCGCCCGCTTTTGTCAGCGTCTTGCCGTCCCAGCTCGTCGCGGCGTTGGCGGAGTCGTCGGCGAGAACGGCGTCCATGTCGAAGGAATCGGTGGAATTGACCAGCGTGAAAAGACCGTTGGCGGTCTGCGGCGTCGTGCCGTGCGCCGCGTACCACGTCAAACCCAGCCCGACGACGAAGTCCTGCGGCGTATACGTCGATGTGAGCGTCAGATAATCGACCGTAGGCGACGTCCCGCCGATTCGCACCGTCGAGAACGTGCCGCTCAAACCCGCCGCCGCGGTCGTGTGGATCGCGGTGAATGCGCTGTTCGCGAGTTGCGACGCGCTCGCCGTCGCCGCCGCCGAGTAGCCCGCGATGTTGGCGGTCGCGCCCGCGCCGATCGTCGCCGTGTTCGCCGTGACGGCCGGTCCCGCGTTCGCTGCGCTCATGTTCAGCATGCCGTTCGTCGCGAACGCGCCTCCCACGTTGAGCGTGCTCTGCGCCGAGAGCGTCGTCGCCGCGCCCGCCGCCGTCGTGTAGTTGCCCGTCGTGCTGAACGCACCGCTCTGCCCGAACGTCAGTGCGCCCGCGTTGACGGTTACCGTGGCTTGCGTCGAGCCCACGCCCGTCAATGTAGCCGCGCCGCTTCCGGTCTTGAGCAGCGCGCCGGTGCCGCTCAACACGTTCGCAAGCGTCGATTGACTCGCGAAATCGAGTTGCAGCGCGGCGTTGTCGACGACCGCGCCCGTGCCCAGCGCGTTTCCGCTCGTCGCGATCAGATTGCCCGCGCTGATCGTCGTGCCGCCGGTATACGTATTCGCGCCGCTCAACGTCAACGCGGCGCTGCCGGTTTTGGTGAAGCCGCCGCTGCCGCTGATCGCGCCGCTGAACGTCGTGGCGGCCGACTCGTTCACGGTGAGTGCTGCGCTGCCCAGCGTCACCTTGCCCGCGCCGCTCAGATTGTTGAGTTGTTGCGTGAAGCCGTTCAGGTCGAGCGTCGCGCCGCTCGCCACGCTCACATTGCCGCTCGCGGCGATCGCGTTGGCGATGCCGGTTCGCAACGTGCCGGCGTTCACCAGCGTCGCGCCCGTGTAGCTGTCCGCACTCGAAAAAATCAGCGTGCCCGCGCCGTTCTTCGTAAGCGTCTTGCCGTCCCAGCCGGTCGTGAACGGTCCGGTCTGATTCGCGAGCGCAACGTCGACGTTGAACGTATCCGTCGCATTGGCGAGCGTGAACACGCCGTTGCCCTTCGACGGACCCGCGAGCCACGTCAAACCGAGTCCCACGTTGTAGTTCAGGTTGTCGCTGCTCTTCGCGCCGGCGAGCGTCAGATAATCGACGGCACTCGACGTGCTGCCAAAGCCCACGCTCGTGAAATCGCCGGTGATGCCGCCCGTCGTGTGAATCACGTTGAACTGCGTGCCGGGCAGCGCGCTCGCCGTCGCGGGCGGGGCCGCGCTGAAGCCGCCCACGTTCAGCGTGCCGTTCAACGCCGCCGTGTTCGCGGTGATGATCGGCTGCACGCCGCCGAGCACGACGTTCAGCGTGCCGCCCGACGCCTGCGTGTAGGCGCCGGACACGGTCAGCGACGATCCCGCGCCGATCGCCGTCGTCCCGCCCGCGTTGGTCTCGAAGCTCGCGGCCCGAAACGCGCCCGCCTGATTCAGCGCGAGCGTGCCCGCATTCACCGCGACGTCGTTTTGAATCGAGCCGACGCCCGTCAGCGCGGTAATGCCGCCCGCATGCACGAGATTTCCCGTCCCGACGATGACGCCCGCGAACGTCGACGCATCGCTGCGATTGAACTGAAACACGCCGTTATTGACGACATTGCCGGTCAGCGCGCCCGATCTGCCGCCCGCGCCGAGCTTCAGGATGCCGCCCGTCGCCACGGTCGTGCCGCCGCCGTTTTGCGTGACCGTGCCGCCCAGTTCAAGCGTGCCCGCAACGTTGAGCGCCGCCGGCGACGCGCCGCCGAGCGTCACGTCGCCGTCGAGCGTCCACGAGCTTCCGGCCGCCGACGTCAACGACGCGTATCCGTTTCCCGATGTCGCATCGAAGGCGCCGTCTTCCGTCCCCAGCCCGGTCAGCGTGATGGTGTTGCCCGTTCCGTGACTCGTGATGGCCGGCGTGCTGCCCCCTCCGTTCAACTGCGAACCCGTGCCGAGCGTCACCGTGTTGTTCGCGCCGGCGAGCAGAACCGCCGGTCCGCCCGTGCTCGAAATCGCGCCGCCATTCACGAGCGTGCTGCCCTGCTGAAGCTGCACGCCAGGATCGGTCGTGCCGCTCACGATGACGCCGGAATTGCTGTTGTTGACGATCATCGGGGTTGTCGAAATGCCGAGCACGCCGCCGTGATAGCCGCTGATCAGGCCGTCGTTGTTGACGGTCACGGCTCCCGTGCCGTCCTCGGCTTTGACCGCGGTTCCGTATGTGCCGTCGCCCGTGCCCGACTTGATCGATGCGCCCACATGGTTGTTGACGGTGACCGCGCCGGTCGTCGCGAGATACACGCCGTCCGGCGTCGTGGAGATCGGACCCGCGACCGCATTATTGACCGTGCCGAAATTATCGACGGTCCCGCTCGCGTCGCCGTCATATCCGATGCCGTGACTGATACGCGCGCTGATATCGCCGTAATTGGTCACGTTGCTGTTCGCACCCGTGCCGAGCTCCACGCCATAGGTGTGACCGAGCAAGGCCCCGCCGACGTTGTTGATCAGCTGTCCGTTGACGGCAAAGCGAATCGCCGCTGCCTGATTATCGGTTGAACTGATTATGGTGCCCGCGTTCGTGAACACGACGGGCGCGATGCCCGTGACATCGACGGCATTCTGGAGCGTCGTCGTGATCGTCGTGCCGGCGTTGACCTGATAGGCGGTGTCCGTCGAAACGGTTTGCCCCGTCGTGCTTGAATTCAGAACCACCACCGAGCGAGCCGCCGAGGCGAAGACCATCAGCATGACCGCAGCCAAAGGCCTGAGCGTCGTATTGAACGACGCACGCCGATCCGTACGATTGCGAGGTTCGTTCATTCGGCTGTTTCCACCCTTGTCTGATTGAGCGAAGCGGACAGAGTCATTCTAGAAAGCGCATTTTGAAAAATCACGCTGCAGGCGCATGTTTCATGCATATAGCGATGAAATTCATGCGAGCGCTTTCAAAGACGAAAACAAGGGGAGATTTGTTGCAGATCGACGTCGACGGCCTTCGCCGAACGAAGCCGGATTGATTCGATATGCGAAAGACTCAGCGCTTCAGCGTGGAAGCGTCGGCGCGCTTCGCGATGAGCGAAGGCAGGCGCGGCAGCGTATGCGGCCAGTGTGTCGCTTCGTGTGCGAAACGCGCCGCCACGCTTCGCAAACTGAATTGATCCGCTGCGAGCCGCACGATGACCCTGCGCGCGATCTTCCAGACATCGACATCCGGCGCGATATCCTGCGCGACGCGCTCGATCCGCTCCGCCGCCCGCGACAGCAACACGGCCCGCGATGCGATTCGCCCATGCGACGCGCTGAACATGTGCTCGGCGGGCGCCTTGCCGATCGCGCCGAACAGATGCGCGATGCCTGCGCTTCGCCGCGAAGCCGGCGACGCGAAACGCTCGGCCTCGCGCCGATACGTCGCTTCGACGCGCACCTCATGATGCGTGACGTTCGACTCGGGCCGGCCGTGTTCGAGATGCGCGCGCGCCGCCGCCTTGTGATCGCCCTCCATCAGCGCCTGCGACACGCCGACGATGAAATCGCGCTCGTGCGCCGCGAAGATCATCATCGGGTTATCGGATTCGAGGACGATCTGGCCGCGCGTCTGCGGCTCGATGCTCACGCGCGCGCCCGCCGCGTCCAGTCCCGCGTGATACAGGCCGACGCCGAGCGCCATTTCGAAGAACGCTTCGATGAGCGTCGCGAGCACATCGGCGCGATCGAGTCCGCACGCCGCGAGCGTGTCCGCATCGGACAGCGCGGCCGTTTCGATTGCACGCGTGGTCAGCACAGCATCGTTGCAATAGTCCCAGAGGACTTCGGGCACGGCGAGGCGATCGTCGTCGCGCAGGCGAAAGCGCAGATAGCTCTGATCCGCCGCGCGCTGGCGCAGGTCGATCATCGCGTCGACGCTTTCGCGCGCGCGGCGCACCCATTCGACCGGATGCAACTCGCGCGCCTTCGCCGAGCGCCGTTCCGCGAAACGCGCCGCCGCGAGCGCGAGGTCGAGATCGTCTTCGAGTTCGGCGTGCGCATCCGCGCGTAGCAGCGTGACGCGCACGGGCATCGTGCCGATGCGCGCGACATGCGTCTGCTCCGCGACGCCCGAGCGCAACGGCACGTCGCACAGATCGGTGAGTTCGAACGCAAGCGTCGCGGGAAACGCCGCTGCGCACGCCGTGCGAAAGCGCGCCGCATCGTGGGGCGTGAAGAGGCCGTCGAGTTCGGAGAGCGCGACGCGCACCGCCGTTTCCGCGAGCGCGGGATGACGCGCGAGCGCGCCGGACGCGTTTTCCAGCACGCGCGACAGTTGCGAAAGCGCGGGCACGCCGGCGCCGAGCGGTGCGGCGCGCGCACCATGCGACGCGAAAAAGCGCGCCACGCGCGTCATTGCCGCGCCGTCATCGGCTTGATGCGTCTGATGGCTTTCGTGCACGAACGCCCGGCCCAGCCGCCAGAGCGTCGCGAGTCGTCGGACAAGCAAATTCAGGCTCGCTGAAAGTGAATTGAAACCGCGGAAAGACTGCAATGCCGTTCAGCATGGCATCCGGATTGCTCAATGTTTAACACGATTCAGCCGCCCCTGCACGCGGACCAGTTCAGGCCCGCTGTCTGACGAACAGCAGTATTCACTTCGCTATCCTAGGCAGGTTCATTTTCATGGGATTCATCCATGACGTTCGAAAAGGCATTGCATCGAGCACTCGTCGAGCGAAGCGGCGTGCGCAGCTTCGTCGTCGCGCATGAAGGGCGCATCGTGTTCGAGCATTATCGGCACGACATTGCGCCCGACAGTCTGCAAGACATCAATTCGGTCACGAAAACGGTCGTCGGGCTCGCGATCGGCGCGGCGCTGCACGAAGGCGTGATGCTGCCGCTCGACACGCCCGTCAGCCGCATCCTGCCGCAACTGTGCGAACGCGGTTTCGACCGCCGCGTGCGGCGCATCACGCTGCGTCATCTGCTGACGATGACAGCGGGCTTCGAGTGGGATCAGAGCGTCGTCGACGAATGCGTGCTCGGTCCCTGCGACCGGTTTCGCAGCGAGGAAAGCCGTCTGCGCTTCGTGCTGTCGCGGCCGCTGGCGCCGCCCGGCATGCGCTTCGAATACGACTCGCACGCGCTCCAGTTGCTGTCGCTCGTCGTCGAAGCGATGACGGGACACACGCTCGATTGCTATGCGCGCGACGCGCTGTTCGCGCCGCTCGGCATCGCGGCGAGCGAATGGATCAGCGACGAGGAAGGTCACACGTTCGGCGGCCGCGGACTCATGCTGCGCACACGCGACATGATCTCGCTCGGCGTTCTGATGATGAACCGCGGCGCATGGAACGGCGCGCAGCTCATCGACGAAAGGTTCATCGATGACGCGATGTCCGTGCACAGCGACGGCGGCCCGCCGATGGACGACGCGCAATACGGCTATCTCTGCTGGATCGATCCGCGCTACGTCTTCGCGGCCGGATACGGCGAGCAGTTCATCTTCGTCGCGCCGCGCGAGCGGGTCGTCGCGGCCGCGACCTGCGATCAGGACGACACGCCCAAAGGCCTGCGCGAACTATTCGTCGAGCACGTGCTCGACCGCCTCTGAGCCCACGGTGTTGACACGTCTGTATCTTTTTGTCGATGCGTACTTCGGATTAATCTGAATGCGGTATCTTATAAATACGTCATTTGAAGACGTAACCGCATTCAGGACCGAGCCAACTTCGAGCGCCATGCAAGAAGACTCATAACGACAAAACGAGAGGCGCCATGCAACACCCTTCCGAGCCGCCGATGGCGAAAGCGATGTACATCCTTGGGCAGATCGGCGCGATTATCTGTCACGAACGCGGACCGAGCCCGCAAACCGAAGTGCTGACGAAGATGGCGTCGCGGCCCGCCGAGGGCTTCTCGATCGCCGTCGAGAGAATGAACGACATGTGTCCGCCGCGACGCGGCCATCGGCGCGCGCTGCTGCAATGGAAGCACAAGGAAATCGGACGCCTGCGCAGAATGCTGCCCGATCCTCTGCCGACGGCGGCATCCGCGCATTCGCAGATGCCTTTCTGGGCCGGTTATTGCCAGTACTGGGAAGACATGCTGAAGGCGCACGTCCAGCACGATATCGAACCGCGCGCGCCGAAGCTCGAAGTCATTCAGGGCAGACGCACCGACGCGTAATCGCCCTCGCTTTTCCGCGCGGAGAAATAATCGCGCAGCACGGCGATCATGCCGTCGATCTCCGTCGGCTTCACGAAATAGCCGTTGAAACCGGTGCGCTGCGCGCGCGTCAGATCCTCCGGGTCCGTGCGGCTCGTATGCGCGATCAGCAGCATCGAGATATCGATGGCGCGAATCGCCTCGGCCGCTTCCCAGCCATCGCCGAGGGGCATCATCAGATCGAGCAGCACCACGCCGGGCCGCCACTTGCGCGCGAGCGAGACGGCGTCGAGCCCCGTGTGCACGGCGCGCACGGTGAACTCGGCGTCCTCGAGCGCAAGGCATATCGCGCGGGTCGCATCGAGATCGTCATCGGCGATGAGCACGCGCGGCTCGTCGTGGCACATCGTGCGCGGCGGGATCTGCCATAGCGCTTGCGAAGAAACACGGTCGTGTCGTTGCATCGTTCAGGCCTCGGAATGAGCGGAGATATGAGCAACGATCATTCCCTCGCGGGGGTTCCAGAGCGCTTCGCCAGGCCGCGTACGGCAGGCCGACGTTACACTTCGGGAATACCCGGTGGCTGTCGCGGCGCGCCGATGCACATGCGCCGTGCAGGATTTGCATCGCTGTCGCATGAGCGTCGACGATGGTGCACGTATCTCCAAACGAGAGGCTAAACGATGTTCGTCGTCTATTGGCTTGGCGGCAACCCTTACGTCGAGGGCGCGGCCGGCTACAAGCGCTTCGAAGCGGACGCGCTCGCCGACGCGCTGCGCTTCGCCGAAGACCTGCGCCGCCGTCAATCCGAGGGCGAAGACATCGGCTTCGTCACGCTATGCAGTGAAAACCCGCATTCGGTCGGCAAGCCCGGCGTCGCCGATCCGCCCGCCGATTACGACTGGAAAAAGCGCAGACGTTAGTTTTGCGCGCTCGCGGTTCCGCCGCCCTGCCATCCGCCGCCGAGCGACTTGTACACGGCGATGAGATCAGTCGTCACATTGACCGTCGATTGCGCGCGCTTCGAGCGCGTTTTAAGTTTTCTTGTAAGAGATGCAAGCGCGCGCTCATTCGGCGCTAACTTTGCGCGCCGATCATCCGGTCTGAACGAAACGAACCGGAGACCCGTCATGTACAAGCACATTCTCGTCGCGGTCGGCACGAGCCTCAGCGAAAGCGCCCTGACCACCGCCATCACGCGTGCGCGCGACTGCAACGCGCGGCTGACGGCGCTGCATATCGTCGATCAGATGCCGTGGTGGGCCATCGTCACCGCCGACAGCAATCCGGGCGACACGCTCGATGTCATCGAGGACCACGCGCGCGCCGTCACGCGCTATGCCTCGCGGCTGATCGACAGCGCGGGCATCGACGGCATCGCGCGCAGCGTCACGCAGCCGCTCGACGGCACGAGCGTCGGCGAGCTGATCGCGCGCGAGGCGAAGGCGGCGGGCGCGGATCTCATCGTGCTCGGCGGCGAGGCGGACACCGGCTGGCGGCACGGCGAAGCCCGTCTGCGCGACGTGGTCTGCTCGCATGCGCGCTGCGATGTACTGATCGCGGCGCACGCGGCGGCGCCGCTTTCGGCGGAGAAGGACGTGGAATCGATCGAGGCGCGTTTTGCCGCGTCATCGGGCCGGAAGGACGCGCGGCCGTCGCATCGTCAGAGCGCGCCGCGCAAGTGAGCCGCAAGCTGGACGATGCCGATCGAAATCTGCTTTTCACGTTTCGGATCGAGCCGGCCGACCGGCACGCTCGTCGATACCGCGACGCGCTTGCCCGCCGGCGTCATCCCGACATAGGCCGCGAAGCACGCGAGACCTTCCGCGACTTCCTCGCGCTCGACCGCGAGCCCGCTCGCGCGGATCGACGCAAGCTCGCGCAATAACGCCGCGCGCCGCGTGATGGTGCGCGGCGTCACCGCTTCGAGACGCTCGGGCAGGCGCTCGACGACGGCTTCATCGGACATGCCGGCGAACAGCGCCTTGCCGAGCGCGCAGCAATGCGCGGGCAGACGCGAGCCGAGATCGGAGACGAGCCGCACCGGGCGATGGGCATCCTCGCGTGCGATGTACACCACCTGCACGCCATCGAGCACGGCGAGCTGCACGACCTCGTTGTGCTGGTTGATGAACGCGCCCGCGCCTTCGCGAAACGCGGCCTGCAGCTTGTCGTGGCGCACGTAGGCGTTGCCGAGCTCGAACAGGCCGACGCCGATCATGTAGCCGTCGTCGCGCTTTTCGATCCATTGCATGCGCGCAAGCGTTTCCAGCGTCAGATAGAGCGTGCTGCGCGACAGGCCGGTGCGTTCGGCGAGCGTCGCGGCGCGCACCGGTTTCGCGGCGGCGGCGAGGGCTTCGAGAATATCGCTCGCGCGGCGCAGCGCGGGGACGTCGTAGGTTTTTTCCATGCGTGACATATTCCAACAGGTTGGACGATTTATCAACCCAATGGACACTTTCGGACACGGGGGCTACGATCGGCTTTCCTTTCCTGCCCGATATCGCATTCATGCAAAACGTCAACGTGTCCTCCTGTCTGCCCGAAGATTTCGCCGATGCCGTGCTGATCGGCCGCGTCTGGCGCCCCGCGCCGGTGAACGGCCCCGCCGTCGTCGCGGTGCGCAAAGGTGAAGTGTTCGACATCACGCGCGCCGCGCCGACCACCGCCGATCTCTTCGATAACGCCGAGGCCCTCGACATCGCCCGGAACGCGGAAGGCGAGCATCTCGGCAACGTTCAGGACTTGCTGCAAGCGACGCTCGACGCCAGCGCCGATCGCCCGCGCCTGCTCGCGCCCTGCGACGTGCAGGCGGTGAAGGCGTGCGGCGTCACCTTCGCGGTGAGTCTGCTGGAGCGCGTGATCGAGGAGCAGGCGGGCGGCGACGCGAGCAAGGCGCAGGAAGTGCGCGACACGATCAACAAGCTGATCGGCGCGGATCTCTCGAAGATCAAGCCGGGTTCCGAAAGCGCGGCGAAGCTGAAGGCCGAGCTGGAGCGTCGCGGCGCGTGGTCGCAATACATGGAAGTGGGCATCGGGCCGGATGCGGAAGTGTTCTCGAAGTCGCAACCGATGTCGTCGGTCGGATTCGGCGCGGACGTCGGTCTGTATCCGACATCGAAATGGAACAATCCGGAGCCGGAGATCGTGCTCGCGGTGAATGCGCGCGGCGGCATCGTCGGCGCGACGCTCGGCAACGACGTGAATCTGCGCGATATCGAAGGCCGCAGCGCGCTGCTGCTGGGCAAGGCGAAGGACAACAACGCGTCGTGCGCGATCGGCCCGTTCGTGCGTCTTTTCGATGAACGCTTCACGCTCGATTCGGTGCGCGCGACGAGCGTGTCGCTGCGCATCGAAGGCGCGGACGATGGCTTCGTGCTCGAAGGCGTGAGCCACATGAGCGAAATCAGCCGCGATCCGGCCGATCTCGTCACGCAGACGCACGGCGCGCATCATCAGTATCCGGACGGCTTCATGCTGTTTCTCGGCACGATGTTCTCGCCGATCAAGGACCGCGACACGCAGGGCGGCGGCTTCACGCATCATCTCGGCGATGTCGTGACGATCTCGACGCCGAATCTCGGCGCGCTCGTCAATACGGTGAGGTTGTCGACGGAGATCGAGCCGTGGACGTTTGGCGTGCGCGCGTTGTATCGGAGTCTGGCGGCGCGGGGGTTACTGGGGAAAGCGGCGGATTAAGGTCGCGGGCGCGGAGTCGCGGGCGGCGCTTCGATTAGCTGGAACGCGGCGCCATCAAATCGATAGTAATAGGTGCCGCGTCCTCGTTCGTCTCTGCTGCCGCGCACGATCAGGAGACGACTGTCTTTGCGATAGGCCAGCGGTTCGGCGATATCGAGCGGCCAGTCCGAGACGGTAAAGGGAAGCATGACCACCTTTCCCGTCCGGGCATCGATGGCGGCGGCCATCACGCAACCTGCGCCGCAGCCCCATTCGGCCAGAATGAAGTGGCCGGCAAAGTTGACGCCGTGGCGCGCGGCATCTGATAGCTGCGTCGCGTAGCGACGAGTTTCGTTTGTGGTCAACCGCGGCTTCACTGGTTTGCGTGCCATTTCAACCGCTGACGGATACTCCGCAAAGCGCGGTTCTGCACCGCGAATCGCACTGAAAACGGGTGCGGCGATGAACGCCAAGAACAAGATCAGAGACTTCCGCATGGCTCAGTACCAATGATGCTTTTCCCAAAAGCGCCTTGCCGTTCTTGCCGAATGGTAGCGACCATAGATATAGCGAATCCCGCCCTGGCATTCCTCGACGGCATTTCCAAACGACTTTTCGCCTTTGGGATTCAGCTCGTATTGCGCAAACAAGAGCTGGAACAAACCGCGCGCCGTTGAGCTGTGATTGCGGTTATCGACGATGCCGCTGGACTCCTGAGCCAGAATCCAGAGCAGATCATCGTAGTCGGCGTCGGAGACTCTTTCGAGACGCATCGCGTCTCTGAGCGCGGACCGGACGTAAAGCGGCACGACGTCTGTGGGAATCGCTTCCCACGCCGCTCTTGGTTGCCTGATTTGCCGGTGTTGATGGGTGTGCAGGGTCGTCATGTGGCTTTCGTCGAAACTCGCAACTCAGCCGCACAAGATAGGCGAATCCAACGAAGCGCCCCACACGATCATTCCTAAAGCGGTCTCACGACGCCCCGAATCGAAACCCCTTCGCCTGCCCTTTCGTCACGAGTTGCACCGGCGTCTCCATATACGGCGACAAATCCCGCTGCCGACGCTTTTCGAGCAGCGCCTTCACCGCGACATCCACACCGAACACCGCCTGCCGCGCGCCGAATTGCTCGACCGTCGCGAGCAGGCGCCCGTCGTCGAGCATCGGCTGCACGGCGTCGATATTGTTGTAGCCCGTCACCAGCACGCGGCCTTTTTTTCCGGCGATGCGAATCGCATCGATCGCGCCCATCGCGATGTTGTCGTTCGCGCAGAGCAAGCCGCGCAAGTCGGGATGCGCGTACAGCATTTCCAGCGCCGACGCCTTGCCGCTCGCCGCGGTCCAGTCGCCGCTGTCGACATCGGCGATGCGCATGCCCGCTGCGTTCATCGCTTCCGTAAAGCCGAGCGTGCGCTGCTGCGCGTTGGCGTCGTTCGACGGCCCGCCGATGACGCCGACCCCATCGCCCGCCTTCAGCTTCGAGCCGAGGTACGCGCCGGCGAGCTTCGCGCCCCGCCGGCTGTCCGGTCCGACGAACGGAATCGTGATGCGCGCCGCGTCCTGCGCGGCGTCGTCGAACGGATTGTCGATCGCGATCACGATGATGCCCGCCGCGATCGCCTTGCCGGCCACCGGCAGCAGCGCCTTCGAATCCGCGGGCGCGATGACGATCGCGTTGACCTTCGCCTCGATCAGCGTCTCGACGATATGAATCTGCCCCGCGACGTCGTTGTCGGTGAGCGTGCCGTTCGTCGAGAGATCGAGCTGCGAGGCGTAATGGCGTTGATAGTTGCGCGCGCCTTCGATCATCGACACGACGAACGGATCGTCGAGCGATTTCATCACGAGCGCGACGGTCGCCTTGTCCGATGCCGCGCGCACGTCACGCACGCGCGTGAATGCGCACGCGCTCAGCGCGCACGCGGCAAGCAGGCGGCGGCGAACAAGGCTCGTCATGGAATGTCGAGACGGATGGAAAACGTCTCATTGTAGACGGATGCGCCCGGCCGCCCGGTGAGGACAAGTGCTTAGTGCGCGGCGGCTTCCACGAGCGCGGCGACGCCGCTGACGGGCTTCATCAGGCCGGCGTCGAGGCCGTGACGCGCGCGCAGATAATCGGGCGCGTTGTAGGACAGCCACGCGCGTCCGTCGGCGTCTTCCCACGACAGCACCTTGAGCGGCAAGTCGAGCGCGGCGGTCGGCACGGCCTGCATCAGCGACGTGCCCGCCTGCGGATTGCCGAACACCAGCAACTGGCTCGGCGGCATCGCGAGGCCGGCGCGGGCGGCGTCGCCGCTGAAATCGATGCGCGCGAACAGCATCAGCCCGCGCGCGCGGATCAGCGCCTCGAGCTTGTCCGCGGTCGCGACGGCGCCGTGCGCGCTCGCGATCGTGACGACGCCGTTATCCGCCGGATCGATGTTCATTTTTTCCACGCGAGCGCGATGAACGCCGTGCACAGCGCTTCCATGCCAAGCGCGTCTTCATCGTCGAAACGATTCGCCACGGGACTGTCCACGTCCCATACGCCGATCAGCGTGCCATCGCTCGCGATGAGCGGCGCGACGATCTCCGAACGCGACGCCGAATCGCACGCGATATGGCCGGGAAACGCGTGCACATCCGGCACGACCTGCGTGCGCCGCTCGCGCGCCGCCGTGCCGCACACGCCGCGTCCGATCGCGATGCGCACACACGCGGGCTTCCCCTGAAACGGCCCGACGACGAGCTCCGTGCCATCGAAGAGATAGAAGCCAGCCCAGTTCAGATCGGGCAGCGTATGAAACACGAGCGACGAGAAATTCGCGGCATTGGCGATGAAGTCGCTTTCATCGGCGATGAGCGCGCGGGCCTGCTGCAACAGGTCGTCGTATTGGGCGGCCTTGCTGGCGTGCGTGCCTTGGGAGATCGAGAACATGAAACGGCGGGCGAAATGTCGAAAAGTGTCGCCGACGATAGCACATCGATCCACCCGCCGCTTCGCCCGCGCCGCCCGTCGAAAGCTGGGTTATCGGCGCTCGTAAGCTCGTCGCAAAGCAGCGGCGCGCAGCTTGGCACTGCCGGTTGCATCGCCTAGTGTGGAAGGTCACCGGGTCCGTGTTTTGCAACTCCCGGACAACGCGTTTCAGGCGGCGTCTCCTCAAGAAACGCTTAAAAGCCGCTTCGGGATTTCCCTGCTTTACTTCGACGCGTCTTCGTTCTTAAATAAATCAACTTGATTTAATTAATGGCCGCGAGTCGATGGCCGATTTCGGAGACAGCGCGTGAAATCCCCAAGCGGCAGAGGCAGCAACTCCGCGAACGTGCGCCGGTACAACGAGCGTCTGCTTCTGCAGGCGCTGCGGCGCGCCGAGCCGGCATCGAAGGCCGATCTCGCCCGTCACGCGAATCTGACGAGCACGGCGGTCGGCAGCATCGTCGAATCGCTGGAAAATGCGGGTCTGATCGAATACACCGGACGCCGTCTCGAAGGTCAGCGCGGCCAGCCCGCGTCGCTGATCCGGCTCGATCCGCGCGGCGCGTTCGGCATCGGCGTGCGGCTGGATCGCACGGGTATCGAGACGGTGCTCGTGAATTTCGCCGGCGACGTGCTCGCCCGCAGCGCACTCGACTCTGTGCTCCCGCATCCGTCGGAAGCCGTGAAAATCGTGCAACGCGATGTAAAAAGCATGCTTCGGCTGCTATCCGAGTCCGAGCGCGAGCGTCTGACGGGCGTCGGCATTGCGCAGCCCTTCAATCTCGGCAGCTGGCTGCGTGAACTTGGCCTGCCCGCCGAACGCTTTCGCGCCTGGGACGAAACGGATTTCGCCGATGAACTCGGCCGCACGCTCTCGCTGCCGGTCTTCAGCGAAAACGACGGCAACGCCGCCGCGACCGCCGAACTCTTCTACGGCCACGGCCGCAGCTGCGACGACTTCGTCTATCTCTTTCTCGGCTCCGCGATCGGCGGCGGCATCGCGATCCACGGCGACTGCCTGCGCGGCGCGTCGGGCAATGCGGGCGACATCGGCGTGATTCCGGTGCCGCCGAGCCGCCTGCCGTCCGCGCCGCAGCCGAGCGGCCAGTGGGACATCCTGCTCTCGCGCGCGTCGCTGAACGCGCTCGTGCGGCATCTCAACTACTGCGGCGCGGCGGCGGATAACCGCGTCGATCTGCAGGCGTGCATCGAGCGAAGTCTTCCGGCCGTCGACGAATGGATCGACGACTGCATCGAAGCGCTCGCGCCTGCCCTGCGCGCGACGCTCTGCGTGCTCGACGTGCCGATGGTCGTGATCGATTCCGACATCGACGGCGGGCTGCTCGACAAGCTCGTCGACCGTCTTTCGACGACGCTCGCCGCGAACGCGCCCGAAGCGCGCGGCACCCCGACGCTCGTGCGCGGTTCCTTCGGCCCGGATGCGGGCGCGATCGGCGCGGCCACGTTGCCGATGTTCTTCAACTTCTCACCGCGCGCGGCCATCCGCCACGCGGGCATCAAACCGCAGGAGATGAACCATGCCGCATGATGCTTCCAGCCGACCGCCGCTGCTCGAAATGCGCGGCATCAGCAAGACTTTTCCCGGCGTGCGCGCGTTGAACGACGTGCGATTGTCGGTCTATCCCGGCGAAGTCCATTCGCTGATGGGCGAAAACGGCGCGGGCAAATCCACGCTGATGAAAATCCTCTCGGGCGCCTATCAGGCCGATGCGGGCGGACAAATCCTGATCGACGGCAAGCCGGTCAGCATCGACGGGCCGCTCGCCGCGCGCGCGCTCGGCGTCGCCGTGATCTATCAGGAACTCAGCCTCGCGCCGAATCTGTCGGTCGCGGAGAACATCTACGCCGGGCGCGAATTGCGGCGCGGCAGGCTCGTCGATCGCACAGGCATGGAGCGCGGCTGCGAAGACGTGTTGAAACGCCTGGGCGCGGCGTTCAAGCCGCATACGCTCGTCGGCGATCTGTCGATCGCGGAGCGGCAACTCGTCGAAATCGCGCGCGCCGTGCATGCCCATGCGCGCATCCTCGTGATGGACGAGCCGACGACGCCGCTCTCCTCGCGCGAAACCGATCGTCTCTTCGAGCTCGTGCGGCAACTGCGCGAGGAAGGCATCGCGATCATCTACATCAGTCACCGGATGGCGGAGATCTACGAACTGAGCGACCGCGTGTCGGTGCTGCGCGACGGCGCATACGTCGGCACGCTGATGCGCGACGAACTCTCCGCCGACAGCCTCGTGAAGATGATGGTCGGCCGCGACATCTCGGGCTTCTACAAGAAGCAGCACGCGCCCTACGATCCGGGCAACGTCGTGCTTTCCGTGCGCGACATGGCCGACGGCAATCGCGTGAAAGGATGCAGCCTCGATCTGCACAAGGGCGAAGTGCTCGGCATCGCGGGACTCGTCGGCGCGGGCCGCACGGAGTTCGCGCGTTTGATCTTCGGCGCGGAGCCGGCGGTGCGCGGCGAAGTGTCGATGCACGGCAAGCGCCTGAAGCTGCGCACGCCGCGCGACGCGATCGATGCCGGTCTCGTCTATCTGACGGAAGACCGCAAGGGCCAGGGCCTTTTCCTCGACATGAGCGTGCGCGACAACATCAACATCACGATCGCCGGACGCGATGCGAAAGCCGGCGTGATGGACCTGCCGCGCGGCAACACGCGCGCGAAGGACGCGATCGCCGCGCTCACCATCCGCGTGCCGAACATGCGCGTGAACGTGGGCGCGCTGTCGGGCGGCAATCAGCAGAAGGTGCTGCTCTCGCGTCTGCTCGAAACCAAGCCCGAAGTGCTGATTCTCGACGAGCCGACACGCGGCGTCGATATCGGCGCGAAGTCGGAGATTTATCGAATCATCAACGATCTGGCGCGCACGGGCGTCGGCGTGATCGTCATCTCGAGCGAGCTGCCGGAAGTGATCGGCGTGGCGGACCGCGTGCTCGTGATGCGTGAAGGCGAAATCGCGGGCGAACTCGGCGGCCATTCGGGCAAGCCGATTTCGCAGGAAGGGATCATCGAACTGGCGACGGGCTCGAAGGTCGCGCTCGATCAGGCGGCTTAAAAGGATATCTGGAGAGAGACATGGCTAACACGACGAAACACCACGAAACGAGCAGCGCGCCGGCTGCGAAGGCGGAGAGCGTATCGCAGCGGCAGAACCGCATCGAGCATCGCGAACGCATGCAGGTGCTGATGCGAACCGCCGGCATGCTGCCGGTGCTGATCCTGCTGTGCATCGGCTTCGGCATCGTGACCGACGGCTTCTTCAGCTTCCAGAATCTGTCGATTGTCACGCAGCAGGCATCGATCAACATCGTGCTCGCGGCGGGCATGACCTTCGTGATTCTGACGGGCGGCATCGACTTGTCGGTCGGCTCGATTCTGTCGGCGGGCGCGGTCGCCGCGCTGCTCGCATCGAACATTCCGGGCTGGGGATGGCTCGGCATTCCGGCGGCGCTCGCGGTAGGCTTGGGCTTCGGCGTCATCAACGGTCTGTTGATCGCGCTGCTCAAGCTGCCGCCGTTCATCGTGACGCTCGGTTCGCTGACCGCGGTGCGCGGCATCGCGCGGCTCATCGGTCACGATACGACGATCTTCAACCCGCAACTGTCGTTCGCGTTCATCGGCAACGACACGCTGCTCGGCGTGCCCTGGCTCGTGATCATCGCGCTGCTCGTCGTGATCGTGTCGTGGTTCATCCTGCGACGCACCGTGCTCGGCCTGCGCATCTATTCGGTCGGCGGCAATCCGGAAGCGGCGCGTCTGTCCGGCATCAAGGTGTGGGGCATCCAGCTCTTCGTCTATGCGATGTCGGGTCTGCTGGCCGGTCTCGGCGCCGTGATGTCCGCCGCGCGTCTCTATGCCGCGAACGGTTTGCAGCTCGGACAGTCGTATGAACTCGACGCCATCGCGGCGGTGATTCTCGGCGGCACGAGCTTCGTCGGCGGCGTCGGCTCGATCGTCGGCACGCTGGTCGGCGCGCTCATCATCGCGGTCTTGAGCAACGGCCTCGTGCTGCTCGGCGTGTCGGATATCTGGCAGTACATCATCAAGGGCCTCGTGATCATCGGCGCGGTGGCGCTCGATCGTTATCGTCAACGCGGCTCGGCTCGCACCTGATTGACTTATCCGGGCGCATTCGGGTCCGCTTGCGCCCGCCCCGATACCAACGGACCAACTGGAGACAACAAAATGCGCAAGCACAATAAGCTTTTCGCCAGCGTCGCAATCGCTCTCGGATTCACCCTGTCGCTATCCGCGCACGCCGCCGACAAGCAATTGAAGTCCATCGGCATTACCGTCGGCTCGCTCGGCAATCCGTACTTCGTCACGATCGCGAAGGGCGCGGAAGCCAAGGCCAAGGCGATCAATCCGAACGCCAAGGTGACGGCGGTATCGTCGGATTACGACATGAACAAGCAGTTCACGCAGATCGACAACTTTATCTCGGCGCACGTCGACATGATTCTGCTGAACGCCGTCGATCCGAAGGCGATCGAGCCGGCGGTGAAGAAGGCGCAGAAGGCGGGCATCGTCGTGGTCGCGGTCGATGTCGCGGCGGCGGGCGCGGACGCGACCGTGCAGACCAACAACGTGCAGGCCGGCGAAATCTCCTGCGATTTCCTCGCGAAGAAGCTGAACGGCAAGGGCAACGTGGTGATCGAGAACGGGCCGCAGGTATCGGCGGTGATCGACCGCGTGAAAGGCTGCAAGAGCGTGCTCGCGAAGAATCCGGGCATCAAGATTCTTTCCGACGATCAGGACGCGAAAGGCTCGCGCGAAGGCGGCATGAACGCGATGCAGGGTTATCTGACGCGTTTCCCGAAGCTCGACGGCGTGTTCGCGATCAACGATCCGCAAGCGATCGGCACCGATCTCGCGGCGAAGCAACTGCATCGGAACAACATCGTGATTACGTCGGTGGACGGCGCGCCCGATATCGAGACGGCGCTCAAGTCCGACACGATGGTGCAGGCGTCGGCGAGCCAGGACCCGTGGGCGATGGCGCAGCAGGCGGTGAGCGTCGGCTACGACCTGATGAACGGCAAGAAGCCGAGCAGCACGACGATTCTGCTGCCGTCGACGCTCGTCACGCGCGAGAACGTCGGCAGCTATAAGGGATGGTCGTCGCCGCGTTGAACGGCGTCATCTGATCGGCACCACGCGCAGCGCGCTCGGCTTGTCGGGCGCGCGCGACCGGTCCACCGCAATGAGGCGTTTGCGCGCGACGTCCACCGCGACGCCGCGCGGCGCTTCGAAACCATCGGCGATGACCGTCGTCCGGCCGCGCTTCGAAATGCTGCATACGGCGTGCGAGCCGCACTTCGTGAAAAGCGTGCCGTCGGGCGTCGAGGCCATCAGGTCGGGCGCGTCGACGGTCGCGAAGACATCGCTCGCGGGCACCGGCGCATTCGCCGCCCGGGCCGCCTGCAAATCCACCTTGTAGATGCGGTTCGCGGATTGATCGCTGATATAGAGCGCGTCGCCGGCTATCGCGAGTCCGACCGGCTTGCCCAGTCGGGTCACGATATCGCGCTCGATCACCTGCCGCGGCGCCGTGCCGCGCGTAATCAGGCTGACGCCGCCTTCGGCCGGCGCGCTGCCTTCCTTCACGAACCAGCTCGACAGAAACGTGCCGCCATCGAGCACGAGCAGGCCGAGCCTGCGGCGCGCGGAATTCGTGTCCGATGCGAGTGCGACCTGGCCGCTCGGCGCGACATCGTAGACCGCGCCCGCCGTGCCGAAGCCGAATTGCTCGACGAGCAGATGGCCGTTCGGCGCGAATGCGATCTGGCTCAGGCCGTTGCGCTCGCCCTCGACTGCGGGAATGCGTGCGTAAGACGAGAACGCGGGGGCATCTTCTTCGCCGATATGCGTCGTCATCACGATGCCGTTGGTTCTGTCGTCGGTGACGAACACGGCGCCGTCCGAATCGCGCACCGCGACGCCGTTGGGCGTGCCCGCCAGCGGCACTTTCTGCGCGGTCTGCGCAGTCGTGCCCGGCGCGACCGAGCCGCACGCCGCGATGAACAGGGTCGTTGCGAGTGTCGCGATCAGACGCCGAATCATGCGCTTCTCCGTCGAGTGTGCGTCGATCATACAGCGCAGACACGACATCGCGCACGGCGATCGGTCAATCGGGCGAAGCGTCGTATCCGCGTTTGAAGGCGGCCGCCCGCGCAGGCTTTTCCGATGCCGCGAGCCGTTGCAGCGTCACGAGTCCGAGAAGCGCAAGTCCCAGTCCGAGCGTGAAGTCGGCGTGCACGCCCGCACGGTCGACGATCGTGCCGCCCACCGCCGAGCCGACCGCGATCGCGACCTGAATGATGCTCACGAACATGGCCGAGCCCGCCTCGGGCAAATCTGCCGTGCCGCGCTGAATCCACACGCTGAAGCACAGCGGCAGCGCGCCGAACGCGATGCCCCAGAGCAGCATCCCCGCCGTCTCGCCGATGAGCGAATGCTCCAGCAGCAACATGGACGACATCGCGCCGAGCAGCAGCAGGATCATCATCGCGACGGACTTCTTCAGATGACCGGAAACGGCCATCGACATCAGCGCATTCGAGAAGAAACCGACCAGTCCGAATCCGAACAGCAGCAGCGTGATGGTGCTCAGCGAGAAATCCTGTTCGAGCAGCGGCGCGATATACGTGTAGGTCGAAAAATGCGCGCCGAAGACGAGCGCGACCATCAGCATGCTCAGACGCGTGTGCGGGCGTGCGAGCAGCTTTTTGAAATCGGCGACACGCAATGCCGATGCCGACGGCAACGACGGCACGAGCAGCGCTTGGGCTACGAGCGCCACCGCCACGAGTCCCGCGGTGGCGGCGAACGAAAGACGCCACGACGCGAACGACGCGATGAACGTCCCGAGCGGCACACCGACGACCGTCGCCAGCGTCACGCCGGTCAGAATCGTCGCCGTGGCTTTCGCCGCATCTTTGGGCTGCACGAGCCGCGGCGCGGCGGCGGTCGCCAGCGTCCAGAAACCGCCCAGTGCGGCGCCGAGCAAGGCCCGTCCCGCGAGCATGACCGGCAGGTTGTTCGCGAGCGCGCTCACGAGGTTTGCGATCAGGAGCACCGCGGTGAGCAGCAGGAAAACGTAGCGGCGGTCCGTGCGGCCCGCGCTGACGATGAGCGTCGGCGCGAAGATCGCGGCCATCACGCCGGGCGTCGTGACCATGAGACCCGCGACGCCGGGCGACACGCCGAGATCGTGCGCGATCTGCGGCAGCAGCCCGACAGGCAGAAACTCCGCCGTCACGAACGCGAACGCGCTGACGGCCACGGCGATGACTGCGAGCCATTGCCGCATCGACGTTGCATGTCCTTCCGATGATGCCGCGATGACAGGGGTATCGTTTTGCATGATGGCACTGAGGCTAGATTGGAGTTCGCCACTGTAAGCGCGCATCCGCTCCGGAAAAAGCCGTGTGCCTTGAACAGAGATGCCGGCGCGGCCGAACAATGACCGCGCCGTGCCGGGAATCAGCCCTGCACGAACGCCAGCAGGTCTGCGTTGAGGACGTCGGCGTTCACCGTCAGCATGCCGTGCGAGAAGCCCGGATAGGTCTTCAGCGTGCCGTTCTTCAGCAGCTTGATGGACTTCAGCGCGGCATCGGCGATCGGCACGATCTGGTCGTCTTCGCCGTGCAGAACGAGCGTGGGCACGGAGATCGACTGCAGGTCTTCGGTCTGGTCCGTCTCCGAGAACGCCTTGATGCCTTCGTAATGCGCTTTGGCGCTGCCCATCATGCCCTGACGCCACCAGTTCTGGATCACGCCCTGATGCACGGTCGCGCCCGAGCGGTTGAAGCCATAGAACGGGCCGGCGGGGACATCGACGAAAAATTGCGCGCGGTTATCGGCGAGCGCCTTGCGGAAACCATCGAACACGTCGATGGGCAGACCTTCCGGGTTCGCTTCGGTCTTGAGCATCAGCGGCGGCACCGCGCTGACGAGCACCGCCTTCGCGACGCGCCCCGACGGCTCGCCGTGCTTGGCCACGTAGCGCGCGACTTCCCCGCCACCCGTCGAATGCCCGATATGGACCGCGTTCCGGAGATCGAGCGCCTCGACGACGGCGAAGGCATCGGCGGCGTAGTGGTCCATGTCGTGACCATCCGACACTTGCGACGAGCGCCCGTGCCCGCGCCGGTCATGCGCGACGACCCGATAACCCTTCTGGACGAAAAACAGCATCTGCGCGTCCCAGTCGTCGGCGGAAAGCGGCCAGCCATGATGGAAGACGATGGGTTGCGCGTCCTTCGGTCCCCAATCCTTATAGAAAATCTCGACGTTATCCTTGGTCGTGACGAACGGCATGACTATCCTCTCGCGTTAAGGGTATGGAGCAGGACGCCAGGTTGGGCGCGCGGCCCAGCACTGGCTTCGACGTTTGCGGTGGAACAGAGGGAACGGCAGGCGCTCGAACGCATCAGGCTCGGTTCGAGCGCCGGGCGACGGCGGCGCGCCGCCCGACTAGAACATTACACGGTTGCGGGAATTGCTGCCGGGATAGGGTCGACGCAGCGAATTCCTCCGATGAAACGTCGCGGGCGGTTTCTTGCTCGAAACCGCGCCGATCCGCGTCGTCATCAAGGCTTGGCGAAACGAAGCGTCATGCGATCCGATTCGCCGATCGCGGCAAAGCGGGCGCGGTCCACGTCGCCGCCACGATAAGTCGGCGGCAATGACCATACGCCGTGCGGATAGTCCTTCGTATCCTTCGGATTCGCGTTGATTTCGCTGCGCGCGACCAGCACGAAGCCCGCCGCCTGCGCATGCTCGATGACGTACGACTCGGTCACATAACCCGAGTCGATCATTTGCTGGACCGTCGTTCCCGGCCGCGCGCGGTGTTCCTCGACACCGAGTTCGCCGCCATGTCTGAGCGCGCCGTAGAACGCGCGCAGGTTCGCGTCGAGCTGTCCGTCCTTGATCCAGTTGTGGATGTTTCGAAACGTGAAGACGCGGTCGAATGTCTGATTGGCGTCGACGCCGTAGAACCGGCCCGCGTGCAATGTACCGACGACGACCTTCCCGTAGATCGCGGGCGCATCGGCGAGCTTGCGCCGGTACGCGGCATCGACGTCGCTGTCTTCGGCGGCCAGATCGGCGGATGTGCTCAGATACTGCGCTTCGCTCAACTGCCCCGAAGCGCGCAGGTACGGCGCGAGGATGTCCGTGTACCAACCGCCGCCGGGCGCTATCTCCAGCACGGCCTGCGTCGAATCGAGGCCGAAAAATTCGAGCGTTTCCTTTGGATGGCGATACACATCGCGCGCACGCGCCTTGTCGCTGCGCTGCGATCCGCCGATGGCCGCGTCCAGCGACACAGCCCCCGCCGATGCCTCGCGCGGCTGCATCGAAGGTGACGTGCACGCTGTCATCGTCAGCGCGAGGAACGTGGCGGCGATCGCAATTCGGCCTGCCCGGACAACGAGACTATCGTTCATGAGGTCGATTCAGGGAGCGGAAGATGCGGGCAACGATAACCCGTTTCGCTGTCCTTCGCTGCGTGCGCCTCGGTCACGAACGTTCAGTAACCGATATGCCTTTCGATGTTGCGAAAGCGGCCCATCGACCGGAAACGATGAAACCATGCGTTCGTGCGTAGCTCGCACATGCGCGGCGAGCGCTCCGCGAGCGCCACTTCGAGCCAATGGAACATCTCGTCGGGTCTGCCGAGCCGCGCGTAAATTTCGGCAAGCAGGAATGGCGACGTGTAATGGCTACGCCGTCGCGCCAGGAGATCCTGCAAGTACCATTCGAGCACTTTTTCATACCCTCCCGAATTCCAGATCGTCCGGACCCTTTCGGCACGCGCGAATTCGTTGCATCGCGTGAGCGCGTCGACGGTTGCGTCGATGGCTTCCTCGTAATGGCCCTGAACCTCGAAAGCCGTCGCAAGCAACTGGTAGATCAGCGGCGAGCGCGGCCCATGTCCGGACGTCAGATACTCGCGAATGACGTCATCGTATCGACCCGATTGCACCAGCCCGAAGACACGCGATCCTTCGAAGCCCAGAGGATCGACCTTTTCCGCAAGTTCGAACTGCGCGCGCCCTTCGGCTTCCCTTCCCTGCACGAGCAACAGCCTTGCGTAAAGGCGGCTGGTCTCCGCGTGGCTCGGATTCAGCCGCAAGGCCGCGAGAAACTCGTCTTCGGCGCGGCGCCAGTCCCAGTCGTAGAAGTAATGCACGCCCGCCAGCGCCTGATGCGCCTCGGGAAGAGCGGGATCGAGCTCCAGTGCCCGCATCGCAGCGACGCGCGCCTTGGGAAAGCCCTGCGAAGGCGCGTAGAAGCCGTGCGTCGCCGTGGAACCGAAGATGTTCGACAGGCCCACGTAACCCAGCGCGTAGCCCGGGTCCAGTTCCAGCGCGGTGTCGAAGTAGCTGTGCGCACGCACGAAGTCTTCGTCGTTCAGCGAATGGTGAGCCGCGAAGCCGGCATCGAAATGCACGCGGCGCGTCCAATAGAAGCGGCCGCGCAGATAGGCGTCGTGCGCGGCCGGATCGACGGGCAGGCGGCGCGACAATCGATGTTGCTGCTGTTCGGCCAGCGCCGGCGACACCTCCAGCGCGAGCGCGGCGCCGACTTCCTTCTGAATGTCCAGCGCGCCTTTAGCCATCGGTTCGTGCGCGCAACTCAGCAACTGCACCTGATCGAACGAGCGAATCAATTGCGCCAGAATGCGCACTCTTCCGCCCTCGCGCAGCAGCGATCCTTCCATCACGTAATCGACATCGAGCTCATGCGCGATTTGCGAGATGCTCTTGCCGGCTCGCTGATAACGCGCCGCCGTGGTTCTCGCGATGACCAGGATTCGCTTCGGATCGAGCATGCCGACATTGGCCGACGTTTCATCGGCGAGCGCCGCGCAGAAGCTGTCGAGACTGCGGTCGTCGCTATTGTTTTCGAAGGGCAGCACTAGCACGCGGATCGGCGCGGGAGGACGTGCGTCGACCGGCGCCGCTTCCGTCACCGTGCGAATGCCTTCGAGCCGATACCCCTTGCCTTTGACCGTCACGAGGTAGCGCGGATGATCCGGATCTTCGCCCAGCGCGATGCGGATCTTACGGACCGCCGTGTTGATGCTCGTGTCGGTTTCGCGGAACGCACTCGCGCCCCACAGCCCGCGCGCGATATCCGCGCGCGTCACGAGCTGGCCGCTGCTCGATGCCATCAGGATCAGCAGTTCCATCGGCAGGCGTTCGAGCTTGATCCGTTCGCCGCCGCGACGAAGTTCGTAGCGTCGCGCGTCCAGTTCGATGTCGGCAGCAGCCGCAATCGTCGATATGTTCATGAACGTTCGCTCAATGGCGAAGGCAGGTTTTCGTCGATCGTGCTGGCGGATCGCCGTCGATGTGTCATGCCGAACGACGCTGCGAACGCAAGCACCGCGCACGCTTCGGTGACGAGCGCCGGCGATGCGCGCAAACCGTGTTCGAGGACGTGTGCCGCGAGCGGCGTCAGCCCGAGCGCGACGACGAGCCCGAGATTCATCGCGGTGGCGACGCAACTGAAGCGGACATCGAGCGGAAACGCTTCTGCGATCGCGCAGGCGAACGTGCCGTTGGCGAGCGAGGCAACGACGCCCGCCATCACATAGAGCGCGGCGAGGCTGACGGCATGTCGCGTGACCGCGAAGAAGAACCAGGGCGTGAACAACGCGGACAAGGCTGCTCCTGCCCTGAAGACATAGCGGCGCGGCACCCGGTCGCCGATATGCGACGTCACGAGAATGCACAGCGCAACGACAAGGAAATATTGCATTTGCGCATGCGTGATCTGCTCATGGTCGTAATGAACCGCTTGCAGATAACCCGGCAGATAGGCGATGAACACTCCGCTCGACGCGCCCACCAGAAGGCACACCCCGACGCCCGATAAAAGCTGCACGCCATGACAGCGGAACAGCCCGGTGAGCGATACGTGCTGCCGCGCGCCGATCATCCGTGCGTATTCGTCGGATTCCGCAAGCCGCCTGCGTATCGCGAAACTTAGGAAACCTACTGCACCGCCAATGAGAAAGCCGAGCCGCCAGCCGTACTCGTCCAGTTGAAGCGCGGTCAGCGATCGCTGCAAGGCGAGATTCACGCTCGTCGATAAAAACAGCGCGAGATTCACCGCGGCAAAAACGACGCCGCACAGAAATCCCGGTCTCGTGCGCGCCGTTTCGACTGCATAGACGACGGCGCCGGGAAGTTCGCCTCCCAGGCAAAGTCCCTGAATCAGCCGCAGAAGAACGAGCAGCACGGATGCGGCGATTCCCCAGTCGCGGTAAGACGGCAGCACGCCGATGAGAAACGTGACGCCCGCCGCGATCATCGCGGAGGAGAGAAAGGCGATCCGGCGGCCATAGATATCGCCGATGCGGCCGAACACGAATCCGCCGATGGGCCTCGACAGATAACCGATCGCAAGCACCGCGAACGACAGCATGTCGCCGGACGCGCCGGTCCCGGAGGGAAAGAACGCGGCTCCTATGCTTCGGGCGAAGAAACCGTAGATGACGAAATCGAAGACTTCGAGTGCGCCGCCCGCGCTCGCGACCAGAATCGTCCATCGCTGGCGAGCCGTCATGACGTGGCCTCCTGAACGATGCAGCCGATAAAGCCATCGATGTATTTGACTGCTCCACTAACGACGCGTACTCAACGTACGGCTTAAAGACTAGGGCAGTTTTACACGCGTCGCTAACCGAACCTTCACGATTTCTTCAGGACGTCTCCATTGCTCGCCGGCCGCCGACGTTGCAACATACCAGCGCTTCGACACCGGGCGCGCGCGCTTCGTTCGTTCGGGCACCGGAGCGCTCACGACCACTCGTTCTCCTGATATCTCGTCCCCACATTTCGAGTCGATGGCCCGATCTATCGCGGCAACGGTTTCAATGCGCGGCGATGTTGCGCGCCCGATTCGCCTGCAAGGAGATTAACGTGAACTTCAACCATTCAGGCATTGCATCGGCAACTGCCGTTGCGCTTTTTGCGTTCAGCGGCGCCGCGTACGCCGGCGGCGGCGGCGGCCATTGCTCGAACGAAACGCTCAGAGGACCGTTCGGGTTCATCGGCCACGGGGAGATTCTCGGTCTGATAGGCAGCGACGGAAAGCTGCATCCGTATGCGGCCCCGTCGATCCTCGATGATGTCGCGCTCGTGACATTCGACGGCGTCGGCCATTTCTCGCGAACCGATTTCGGGATGATCGGCGGCCTTCCGAAAGGCGGGCAGGTGACCTTCAACCCGAGCCAGATGGGCGCCTATACGGTGAACGCCGACTGCACAGGCACCATGAAGATCATCTACACCGCGGGCGGCGCCGTGCCGGCGGGCGTCGAGACCGACTTGAACATCGTCGTCGCCGCGGACGGGACGCTGATCGAATCCGTCGTGTACCGGGCTGTCACCGTGGGCGGATCGAGCGCGGACGGCAAGGCGACGTGTCCGCCGGACTGCGAACAAGGCGTGCAGGAAAGTTTCGAGGGAAAAAAGGTGATGGTATTCGGCTTCCGTTGACGCACGTTTCACGAGGCAGTCGCGACTCGGCATGACGCTTGCGTACTCTTCCCCTCCGGAATCGTGTCGTTCGACTGAGGAGCGGACTATGGAAAGCGGAAGCGTCGGTTACACCTACCTCGGCATCCCCGAACGGCTGGCCGGCGTGCTATGGCTGACCGTTCACGATATGCAATCGAGCCTGTCGGGGCGGGAAGGCTGCACCTGGGCGCAATTGACCAGTGCCTCGCTCAGCCGATGCGTGCTGCACTTCGCGTGCTTGCACCGGGAACGCGGTTTGAAAGACCCCAAACCCGAATTGACGTGCTCCGAAGTATTTCACCTGTTCTCCGAACAGTTGATGGCGGATACGACCGCTGCGGAATGGAGCGTCCCGGATCATCTCGTGCCTGTCGTCGCGGGCGCGCTGGCGGCTTGCGGCGAACTCGTCGTCGATCGCATGAACCGGACGTGTTGAGACGTACTGGCGATTCCGGTGCCGCGCAGTCCTCGCCAAACAAAAAAGGCGCCGCAGGCAGAAATGCCTGCGGCGCCTTCGCCTGCCGCTACGACGCGTCCCGCCGTCATAGCCCGGCAACGTGCTTACATCTGCACGGTATCGGCCACTTCCTTGAAGTCTTCGATCTTATCGAAGTTCATGTACTGATAGATCGTGTCGCCGTTGGCGTTCAGCACGCCCATGTCGGCCATGTACTCTTCCTTGCTCGGAATCTTGCCCAGACGCGAGCAGATTGCCGCCAGTTCCGCCGAGCCGAGGTACACGTTCGTATTCTTGCCCAGACGGTTCGGGAAGTTACGTGTCGACGTCGACATGACCGTCGCGCCTTCGCGCACCTGCGCCTGATTGCCCATGCACAGCGAGCAGCCCGGCATTTCGGTACGCGCACCGGCTGTGCCGAACACACCGTAGTGGCCTTCTTCGGTCAACTGCTTCTGATCCATCTTGGTCGGCGGCGCGACCCACAGCTTGACCGGAATGTCGCGCTTGCCTTCCAGCAGCTTCGACGCCGCACGGAAGTGACCGATGTTGGTCATGCACGAACCGATGAACACTTCGTCGATCTTGGCGCCCGCCACGTCCGACAGCGTCTTCACGTCGTCCGGATCGTTCGGGCACGCAACGATCGGCTCGTGGATGTCGGCGAGATCGATCTCAATGACGGCCGCGTACTCGGCGTCCGCGTCCGGTTGCAGCAGTTGCGGGTCGGCGAGCCATGCTTCCATCGCCTTGATGCGGCGCTGCAGGCTGCGCGGGTCCTGATAGCCTTGCGCGATCATCCACTTCAGCAGCGTGATGTTGCTGTTGAGATATTCGATGATCGGTTCCTTGTTCAGGTGCACCGTGCAACCGGCGGCCGAACGCTCGGCGGACGCATCCGACAGTTCGAACGCTTGTTCCACCTTCAGATCGGGCAGGCCTTCGATTTCGAGAATGCGGCCCGAGAAGATGTTCTTCTTGCCCTGCTTCGCGACGGTCAGCGTGCCGGCCTTGATCGCGTACAGCGGAATGGCGTTGACGAGGTCACGCAGCGTGACGCCCGGCTGCATCTTGCCCTTGAAGCGCACGAGCACCGATTCCGGCATGTCGAGCGGCATCGTGCCGGTGGCGGCCGCGAAAGCGACGAGGCCCGAACCCGCCGGGAAGCTGATGCCGATCGGGAACCGCGTGTGCGAGTCGCCGCCGGTGCCGACGGTGTCCGGCAGCAGCATGCGGTTGAGCCACGAGTGGATCACGCCGTCGCCCGGACGCAGCGCGATGCCGCCGCGGTTGCTGATGAAGTTCGGCAGCGTCTGATGCGTCTTCACATCGACCGGCTTCGGATATGCGGCCGTGTGGCAGAACGACTGCATCACGAGGTCAGCCGAGAAGCCGAGGCACGCGAGGTCTTTCAGTTCGTCGCGGGTCATCGGGCCGGTGGTGTCCTGCGAGCCGACCGAGGTCATCTTCGGTTCGCAGTACGTGCCCGGACGCACGCCCTGCCCTTCCGGCAGACCGCACGCGCGGCCGACCATCTTCTGCGCGAGCGAGAAACCCTTGCCGCTGTCGGCGGGTTGCTGCGGCAGGCGGAACAGCGTCGACGGAGCCAGACCCAGCGCTTCGCGCGCCTTGGCAGTCAGGCCACGGCCGATGATCAGCGGAATGCGGCCGCCTGCGCGCACTTCATCGAAGAGCACGTCGGACTTGACCTGGAACTCGGCGATCACTGCGCCGTTCTTCAGGGCACGGCCTTCGTACGGGCGCAGTTCGACGACATCGCCCATTTCCATCTGCGAGACGTCGAGTTCGATCGGCAGCGCGCCGGCGTCTTCCATCGTGTTGTAGAAGATCGGGGCGATCTTGCCGCCGAGGCATACGCCGCCAAAACGCTTGTTCGGGATGAAGGGAATGTCTTCGCCCGTGAACCACAGCACCGAGTTGGTGGCCGATTTGCGCGAGGAGCCGGTGCCGACCACGTCGCCCACATAGGCGACCAGGTGACCCTTTTCCTTCAGCGATTCGATGAACTTGACCGGGCCACGCTTGCCGTCTTCTTCCGGCGTGATGCCGGGACGGGCGTTCTTCAGCATCGCCAGCGCGTGCAGCGGGATGTCCGGGCGCGTGGTGGCGTCCGGAGCCGGCGAGAGGTCGTCGGTATTGGTTTCGCCCGTCACCTTGAACACGGTGATGGTCAGGCTTTGCGGCACTTCCGGACGGCTCGTGAACCATTCGGCGTCGGCCCAGCTTTGCAGCACGGCGCGCGCGTTGGCGTTGCCCTGATCGGCCAGTTCCTTGACGTCGTGGAACTGGTCGAACATCAGGAGGGTTTTCTTGAGCGCTTCAGCGGCCACGGCGCCCACTTCGGCGTCCGGCAGCAGTTCGATCAGCGGGGCGATGTTGTAGCCGCCCAGCATCGTGCCGAGCAGCTCGGTGGCGCGTGCGCGCGAGATCAGCGCGCAGGTGGTCTGGCCCTTGGCTACAGCGGCCAGGAAACCGGCCTTCACGCGGGCGGCTTCATCGACGCCGGCGGGCACGCGGTTGGTGATCAGGTCGAGCAGGGTCTGCTCTTCGCCAGCCGGCGGATTCGTCAGCAGTTCGACCAGTTCGGCGGTCTGCTGGGCAGTCAGGGGCAGAGGGGGAATGCCGAGCGCGGCGCGTGCGGCTACGTGAGCGCGGAAGTTTTCGAGCATGGGGGGACCGTTCGTATTGCGTTTCAGGGAAGGCTTTTCGAGCATGCCAAGGGCTGCCGGCCACTGCTTCGAACGGCATTTTAATAGTGGGCCCACGTCCCGTCAAATATCTTATGTCTTATGTCTTATACAAGACTTGATCTGGCGATGACGGTAACCACGTGTTTTCAAAGACACATTCTTCTACGGAACGGCGCGCGGCCCAGCGTTCGGTTTCGAGCATCGGGGCGTCGTAGAAGCGTTCCACATGGCCGACGCACAGAATCGCGACGGGCCGTGCGCCAGCGGGCATTTTCAGAAGCGCGGCGACCTCCAGGGGATCGAACAGGGAAACCCAGCCCATTCCGAGCCCTTCCGCCCGCGCGGCGAGCCACATGTTCTGGATCGCGCAGGCCACGGAGGCGAGATCCATCTCGGGAAGCGTGCGTCGTCCGAAGACGTGGCGCTCGCGGCCGTCCATCAAGGCCATCACCAGCACTTCAGCGCACTCGCCCAAGCCCTCGACCTTGAGCCGCATGAAGGAATCGCGCCGCTCGCCGAGCGCATCGGCGGTCAGCAGGCGCTCGCGCTCGACCGCGTCGCGCAATTGCGTGCGAAGTTGCGCGCACGTGATGCGCAGAATCCGCCACGGCTGCATGAATCCGACGCTCGGCGCGTGCAGCGCGGCATCGATGAGGCGCCGCATCACGTCCGGCGCGACCGGATCGCTCAGAAAATGGCGCATGTCGCGACGTTCATGAATGGCGCGGTAGACGGCTTCGCGATCCGCGTCGCTAAAGGGCTTTTCCATATGTATCGCCAGAATGTCGATTTTCGAGACTGACGATGATATCGGCACCGGCTGCATGTTCATCATGCGCGAATGGCGATGTCGTCGGCCGGTCGTCGTAATATAGTGACGGATATAACGCGACGCGGACGTTCAAACCATGCAACTCAGCCGTGAAACCTTGTCGTCATCGAGCGAGGCCGTTTGCAGCAGCCCGTCCGTCGAGATCGGCGGCGCGGTGCAGCGGCCGCTCACGCTCGATCTCGCCGCGCTGCGCGAATTCGACCGCGCGAGCATCGAACCTTTCGACCTGGTGTGTTTTTCGACGGGCCGCTATATTCGTCCGATGGGAAGCTATCGCGGCGTGCAGTTGCGCGTGCTGCTCGACGCCGCCGGCGTGCGACGCCCGGACAACACGGATTTCAAGCGCACCGTGTTCCTCGCGCATGCTCACGATGGCTACGCCGTCACGTTCTCCTGGCACGAGCTGTTCAATACGCCGATCGGCGCGCAGGTGATCATCGCGTATGAATGCGAGGACCGCGAACTCGGCATCGAGGATGGCTTGCCGGTGCTCGTTTCCGGCGCGGACACGGTGCGCGCCCCGCGTCACATGAAGCGCCTCGTGCGCGTCGATGCGCACGTGCTGGGTGCGTCGCATCGATGAACGCGCCGGCGCGTGCGCTGCTCGCGTACGCCACGCATCCCGATTCGCCCGATACCGTGCTGTTCGCGCGGCTCATCGGCGCGCGCCTCGAATCGGACGATCTGCTTCTGCTCGGGCTCGACGCCCGCGAACTCCCGGCGCTCATCGGCCGGCATTTTCCCGGCGCGGCAATCGGCCATGCGCGGGTTGCAACGCTCGCCACGCCACATTGGGAGTTCGTGCGCGATCTGCGCGGCCTGCTGATGTGGCACGACCGCACGGCGGCGCGGCATCGGCAAGACGCGCTGTGTCTCGCGACGATCATCGCTGCCGCATCGCTGCGCCCCGATCACCTGTGGCGCGACCTGGGCCTGAGCGGCCGCGACGACGTCACCGGCATGCTCGCGCGCCACTATCCCGATCTCATCGCTCGCAACGTCACGAACATGCGCTGGAAGAAGTTTCTCGCGCAGGAAGTCGCGCGCGCGCGGCGTCGAGCCGATCTGCGCGCCGGGCTGCCCGGGATGCGAGGATTTCGCTTTCTGCTATCCGGACAACCGATAACGCCCGCCAGCCCGTTCGTGGCACGCCCGTCCGATTTCCTTCGTGTATCCTCTCGGGCATGGCGACGACCCTGAAAACACCGGAAAACTCAGCGGAGACGGACGCGGCGGATCAGCCGGCCGAAGTGCGCTTTCGCATGCGCATCATGAAGGGCGAGACCATCGCCATCGGTCCGGGCAAGGTTTCGCTGCTCGAGGCGGTGCGCAAGCACGGCTCGATATCGGCGGCGGCGCGCAGTCTCGACATGTCGTACCGGCGCGCGTGGCTGCTCATCGACGAGATCAATCGTTCGCTCAAATCGCCCGCGACGATCTCCGAGCAAGGCGGCCAAAGCGGCGGCGGCTGCGTGCTGACGCCGGTCGGCGAGAGCATTGTGAAGCTGTATCGCGATGTCGAGGCGCAGGCGCAAAACGCATGCGCCGATCAGATCGAATCGCTCACGCAGCTGCTCAAGCCCTAACCGTGACGCAGGCAGAACGCCGAGGGCGGCGGCGCGCTCGCGTGTGTGTTCTGCGCGCTCGCGGTGCGCCGCCCGACGAACTCCACGAAACTCGCGACGCTCGCCGTGCGCAGCGGCGAATACTCGACGCCATGCCGCTCGCAGACGCGCTTGAGCATGCTCATCGAATCGTGATCGATGCAGTCGACGGGAAACAGCACGACATCCGCGTTCGGCAACGCCGCCGCGAGCAGTCCCTTGCGATCCTCGATGCCGCCGTCGTGCACGATCAGCTCGCCCCCCGCGCGCTCCACCAGCGACTTCAGCACCGCATTCGAATTCGGCCTTCCGCCGACGTAGACGATGCGCTTGCCGCTCAGCCATTCGACGGCGCGCCGCCGCGCATCGGGCCGCGCATTGAGCCGATCATCAGCGTCGAGTGTCGCGCGTTCCAGCGCCGCGCATTCCGCCTGCACGACTTTTAAGAGCGCTTGCGTTTCGCCCAGCTTGTTGCGCAACGCGCGCGTTTCGTCTTCTTCCTGCATCGCGCGCTGTTCGGCGGCCTCGCGGCGGCTCGTGTGCAGCGCGAGACGCCGTTCGCCATCCTCGACTTTTTCGCGCAGGCGCTCGACTTCGGCCTCGAGCTGCGCGGCGGGCACATCGGCCTTGCGCCGCCCGATCGCGGCGAGTTGCAGCGCGTGCTCGTTCGACTGCCTGACGGATGCATTGCGTTCGGCGCTCAGTTCGAGCAGACGCGCCTGCTGGCGATCAATCTTGTCCTTGAGCCCCTGATTCTCGGCTTCGAGCGCGACGAGCCGCCTGATATCCGCGCGATTCGCCGCGCCGACCAGATGCGACAGCATGTGCAGTTCGCCGAACGCCGACTGGCGCACCTCGATCGTCGAGTGCGGATGCGACATCACCGCCCAGTACGCGGGCGGAATATCGCCGGATTTCAGCGCGTCGTTCCAGAGGTCGAGCAGCGTCTGCGGATCGCGTGCCGCGTCGAAACGGCGGATCGCGCCAGCGTAGCGCTCGTCGAGCGCCTTGTTCAGCGCCTTCGCGCCCGCGCCTCCCGCGATCGCGAGTTCGACGGCCGCGTGATGAATCTCGAGATCGCTTGCGTGATAGCGGTCGAGGTCGGTGAATTTCGGCACGAGCTTGCGCAGCTCGCCCGTCGAAAGACAAGTGCCGATCACCGAGCAATGCAGATGCGAATCCAGTTCGGCGAGCCGCGCACGGCGGCGCGACGCGCGCAGACCGGTTTCGGCCGGCTGACAGCAGGCATCGCGTGCGCCAGGCGCACTCGTGCGGGCGAGTTGAAACGGAGGGGTCTGCATGATCACCTCGTGCTTTCGTGTCTCGCAATATACCATCGAATATAACGACCGCCAAAAGACCGTTCGACGCGCGAATCGCGGGCCGCATCCTGCGCGCGCGGTGCCCACAGAGCGTATCCTTGTGTCCTCCGGCGCATCGGGCCGGCCTGAGAAGGCCGCGTCCACAAGGCGCGCCGCCGGACGTTTCCCATCGCGATGCATCGATCACAAGGAGAATCTGAATGGCCAGGGTTGAAGTCAAGGTTCCGCAGCTTTCCGAATCCGTCACCGAAGCGACGATGTTGCCGTGGAAGAAAAATGCGGGCGACGCCGTGGCGCAGGACGAAATTCTCATCGAACTGGAAACGGACAAGGTCGTGCTCGAAGTGCCCGCGCCATCGGCCGGTGCGATCGTGGAACTGCTGAAGAGGGCCGGCGACATCGTCCACGCGGACGAAGTGATCGCGGTCATCGATACGGAAGCGAAGGCATCGGCCTCGGCGCCTGCTCCTGCGCCTGCGCCTGCATCGGAAAAACCAGCTTCCGCGCCCTCGCCCGCGCCCGCGCCCGCCGCTCAGACTTCCGGCGCGAAAGCCGATTTCGATGTCATCGTCATCGGCGCCGGGCCTGGCGGCTATATCGCCGCGATCCGCGCCGCGCAGCTCGGCCGCAAGGTCGCGTGCGTCGAGGAATGGATCAACCCGGCCGGGAAGCCGAAACTCGGCGGGACGTGCCTGAACGTCGGCTGCATTCCGTCGAAGGCGCTGCTGGCGTCATCGGAGCAATTCGAGAAGGCGCAACTGCATTTCGACGAGCTCGGCATCAAGATGGACAACCTGTCCGTCGATGTCGAGAAAATGGTCGGCCGCAAGGAAGCGATCGTCGAGAAGATCACGGGCGGCGTCGAATTCCTGTTCCGCAAGAACAAGATCACCTGGCTCAAGGGGCACGGCAAGCTCGCGGGCAAGGACGGCGGCAACTTCAAGATCGACGTCGGCGGTGAAACGCATACCGCGCAGCACGTGATCATCGCCACGGGCTCGAAGGCGCGGCATCTGCCGAACGTGCCGGTGGACAACAAGATCGTCTCCGACAACGAAGGCGCGCTCGCCTTCACGTCCGTGCCGAAGAAGCTTGCGGTGATCGGCGCGGGCGTGATCGGGCTGGAGCTCGGCTCCGTGTGGCGCAGGCTCGGCGCGGAAGTGACGATCCTCGAAGCGCTGCCCGAATTCCTCGGCACGACCGATGCCGCGCTGCAAAAGGAAGCCGCGAAGCTCTTCAAGAAGCAAGGACTGACGATCCATCTCGGCGTGAAAATCGACGGCGTGACGACGACGGATTCGAGCGTCTCTCTCTCCTACAAGGACAAGGACGGCAACGCGCAGACGCTGGATGCGGACCGGCTGATCGTGTCGATCGGCCGCGTGCCGAACACGGACGATCTCGGTCTCGATTCCATCGGTCTGTCAGCCGATGAACGCGGCTTCATTCCCGTCGACGGCCATTGCGCGACGAAAGTGCCGAACGTCTACGCGATCGGCGACGTCGTGCGCGGCCCGATGCTCGCCCACAAGGCGGAAGACGAAGGCGTGCTGGTGGCGGAGATCATCGACGGGCAGAAGCCGCACATCGACTACAACTGCATTCCGTGGGTGATCTATACGCATCCGGAAATTGCGTGGGTCGGGCAGACGGAGCAGGCGCTGAAGGCCGAAGGCCGGGAGATCAAGGCCGGCCAGTTCCCGATGCTCGCGAACGGCCGCGCGATGGGCATCGGCGAGACGGACGGCTTCATCAAGATCATCGCCGATGCAAAAACCGACGAGATTCTCGGCGTGCACATCATTTCGGCGAACGCGTCGGATCTGATCGCCGAAGCCGTGGTCGCGATGGAGTTCAAGGCGGCGAGCGAGGATATCGGACGGATTTGCCATCCGCATCCGTCGCTGTCGGAAGTGATGCGCGAGGCGGCGCTTGCGGTCGACAAGCGCGCGCTCAATATTTAGACGCGCCGCGGCATCCACACGCGCAAGAGCGAGTAAAGCCGGTCGATGTCGATCGGCTTTGCCAGATAATCGCTCGCGCCCGCCGCGAGGCATTGCTCCTGATCGTCCTTCATCGCCTTCGCCGTGATCGCGATGATCGGCAGCTTCCTGAAGCGCGCGTCCTCGCGCAGGCGCCGCGTCGCTTCGAGCCCGTCCATGCCGGGCATCATGACGTCCATCAGCACGACGTCGATACCCGGATTCCTGTCGAGCGTCTCGATCGCCTCGAAACCGTTGCGGCCGATATCCACCTTCAGCCCCTGATGCTCCAGCGCGCTCGATAGCGAGAAAATGTTGCGGATGTCGTCATCGACGAGCAGCACGCGGCGGCCATCCAGCACGCGGTCGCGCGAGCGCGAGACGTGCAGCATCGCTTGCCGGTCGGCGGACAGATCCGTCTCGACCTTGTGCAGGAAGAGCGTGACTTCATCGAGCAGACGCTCCGGCGAGCGCGCGCCCTTGATGATGATCGACTGCGAATAGCGCATCAGTTCCGCTTCCTCGTCGTGCGTGAGATTGCGCCCCGTGTACACGATCACCGGCGGGAACGAGTACGCATCGATCGCGGCCATCTGGCGCAGCAGGTCGCCGCCCTGCATGTCGGGCAGCTTCAGGTCGATGATCATGCAGTCGAAAATCGTCGTCTTCAGCAGTTCGAGCGCGTCGCGGCCGAACTCGACCGGCGTGATTTCGACGTCCGCATCGCTGATCAGCTCGACGATGCTCTGACGCTGCCGCGCATCGTCCTCGACGAGCAGCACGCGCTTGATCTTCTGACTGCTCTTCTCTTCGAGCCGCTGGAAGATCGCCGTCAGTTGCTCGCGCGTCGTCGGCTTCACCGCGTAGCCGATCGCGCCGAGATGCAGCGCGGCGTCGCTTCGGTCCGACGCCGACACGACATGCACCGGAACGTGCCGCGTCTTCGGATTCGCCTTCAACTCCTGAAGCAGCACGAGCCCGGAGCGGTCCGGCAAGCCGATATCGAGCAGGATCGCGTTCGGCGCGCGCTCCTGCGCGAGCCTGAGCGCATCGCCCGCCGTGCCGCTCACGATGCAGCGATAACCCAGCTCGTGCGCGAGATCGAGCAGCACTTGCGCGAAGTCCGGCTCGTCTTCGACCACGAGCACGAGACGCTTGCCCTGCGTGGCATCGGCGCGGTCGTCGTCGATGACGTGGACCACTTCGACCGGCTTCTCTTCTTCGATGACCACCGGCGCGGGCGCTTCTGCAACGGCGGTCGGCAACGCGTCCACCGCGCCGTAGACGAGCGGCATCGTCAGCGTGAACGTGCTCCCGGTGCCCTGCGCGCTGCGCACCGCGATATCGCCGCCGAGCAGATGCGCGAGGCTGCGCGAAATCGACAGCCCGAGTCCCGTGCCGCCGTAATGACGGCTCGTGGTGCCATCGGCTTGCTGGAACGCTTCGAAGATCGCTTCGAGCTGATCCGGCGCAATGCCGATGCCCGTATCGGTCACGACGAACTGCACCGCGCCGTCGCCCGCGCGTTTGAGTGCGAGCGATACCGCGCCCGCATCCGTGAACTTAACCGCATTCGACAGCAGGTTCTTCAAAATCTGTTCGAGACGGCGGAAGTCGGTCGTGAGCGTCGGATAGCCGTCGATTTCGTTGCGCAGTTCCAGCCGGAGCTTCTTCTGCCGCGCGAGCGGATCGAACGTGCGCGAAAGCGAATCCATGATGCGCTGCAAGGGCACATCCTCGATATGCAGATCGAGCTTGCCCGCCTCGACCTTCGAGAGATCGAGAATGTCGTTGATGAGATTGAGCAGATCATTGCCCGCCGAGTAGATCGTTTGCGCGTACTTGACCTGATCGTGCGTCAGATTGCCGGTCTTGTTTTCCGACAGCAGCTTCGCGAGGATCAGCGCGCTGTTGAGCGGCGTGCGCAACTCGTGCGACATGTTCGCGAGAAACTCCGACTTGTAGCGGCTCGCGCGCTGCAGCGCTTCGGCGCGCGTTTCGAGCTCGCCCTGCGCGGCGTTGAGCGCGACGTTGCGTTCATCGAGCACGCGCGCCTGTTCCGCGAGCTGTTCGTTCGTCTGTTCGAGTTCCGCCTTCTGGTTCGCAAGATAAGCCTGCGCGTGCGAAAGCGCCGTGGTCTGCTGCTCCAGCTCCTCGTTGGTCGTGCGCAGCTCTTCCTGCTGCATTTGCAGTTCTTCGTTCAATTGCTGCGTTTCTTCGAGCACGCTCTGCAGGCGCTCGCGATACTGCGCCGCCTCGACGAAATCGCCGATATTGCCCGCGATCGTCTGCAGAAACTCCTGGTCGCGTTCGGTCAGCGTATGCATCGCGCCCAGTTCGATCGCGCCGTTCGCCTGGCCTTCGTTCTCGATCGGCACGATCGCGAGGCTCGCGGGCGCGCTCGCGCCGAGCGCCGATGTCACCTTCCAGTAGCCCGCGGGCACGTCGTTCATGCTCGTCAGCTTGCGCGCGTGGACCGCCTGTCCGACGAGGCTCTTCACGCCCGCGAGCGATTCGGGAACCGGCGCGCTGTCCGGATCGAAGCCGAAGCTCGCGGTGCGCTTCAGCGCGCCATTGCTCTCGCGCACGTAGAACGCGCCCATCGATACTTTCAGATAGTCCGCGAGGAAATCGAGGATCGTCTGGCAAAGCTGATCGAGCGATTGCTGGCCGATCACCTTCTGCGCAAGCTGCGTCTGCCCTTCGCGCAGCCACGCCTGCTCCTGCAACGCGCGCGTCTGCCGCTCCTGCTCGCCGATCGCGGCGCTGAACGCATTGGAAAGCTGCATCAGTTCGCGTCGGCCGAAGATCGCGAGAATCACCGAGAGCAGCAAGCTCAAAATCAGAAAGACGGCGACGGTGATGCTCGTCAGCTGCTTCGCGGACTCCACGCGCTGCAGACGCAAAGTTTGCTCGATGTTGAGAAACGCCGACAGCTCGCGCTCGGTCTCCGCGCGTTCGGCCGAGCCGCGCCCGACGCGCACGAGCGCCGCCGAATCCTGCGCGTGACGGCGGGCATCGATCAGGCTGTCGGCGACTTTGTCCCATTGCGCCTGCAGCGCGCGAATGCGGATCAGGCGGTCCACTTGCGGCGCGTTGTCGGAGACGAGATCGGCGAGCGTGTCGAAATCGGCGCCGAGCTTGGGCTTCGCGGTTTCATACGGCGCGAGAAAAGATTCGTCGCCAGTGATCAGATAGCCGCGAATCGCGCTTTCCTTCTCGCTGACAAGCCGGCCGAGTTCCTGCGCGTTGCCGATCACGCGCTCCGAATGCTCGACCCAGTTGATGCCCGAAAGCAGATACAGCACGAGCGCGACGAACGCGATGGCCGTGACGAGGCCCGTTCCGAGCGGCAGCGCGATGTTGCGAAAGAGAATGCGACGAAAGCTGGCCTCGTCGACACCGGACCGCAATGGCATAAACAGCTCCGATATGGCGTGATGCCGCCCGCCGCGCCGATGTCTCGAAGCAGCCCGGGTGACGGCGGCAATCCCGAAAGTTGTAGTTCTTTGTGTCAGCCGCTGCGCATCATACCCGGTTCGACTCCGCCTTGCGGCGGGCTTCCGAACGAGCTCTGAACGGTAGCACCGTATGCCTTTCGGCACGTTCGTTCGGGCCCTTTCAGCGCGCTGGACGGTCGTCTTCGCGTTGCCGAATGCTCGACAGAAAGAGATGGATGAGTCAGGAGCTTGGTGCCGAAGTAATACGTGATGAGCGCCTGCGTCACGCCGCACGACGCGACCACTTCCTTGAACGACGCGCCCGCATAACCGCGCTGCGAGAAATCGACCTCGGCTGCATCGAGGATGTTCTCATGTTGATTGATGTTGCCCGTCGGGCGGCCGACGAAGTGAAAACCCGTTCAGTTCGCATTTTTCGGGCGTCTCCCGCACGCTCCGGGGAATTCATGACGGCGCCCCGCCGTTCGACGCGGCGGGCCGCCGAAGCCGATGCTAGTTGCAATATCCCTGCGACGCGTAAGTGCCGCCGCCCGGCGCGGCGGTCGTGCACAGCGTGTTCAGCAGCGACGCGATATTGCCCGATCCGTAGTTGCCGTAAGTCGCGTTCGGATACTGCGTGTTCTGGCGGAACTGCGACGCATAGTTGTCCTTGGGCGCGTTCGGATCGGCCGATCCCCACGACGTCACGCCGACGATCGCGAGATTCGGCGAATTGCCGACGACCGCACCGCCCGCCAGCACGGCATCGCGCGCGCGGAAGTTCACGATCCACGGTCCGCCGCTTGCGCCGCCCGTGAGATTGCTGCCCTGCCAGAGCTGCGAAGCGCCGCTGACGGTCGTCGTATAGGTCGGGCCATCGGTGCGCTGCATGATCGCGCCGCTATCGAGCAGTGCGGGATAACCGAAGGTCGTGACGGCCGCCGTCTGAAGATTGCCCGTCTTCGGCGACGATATGAAGGAATAGTTGTTCCAGCCATAGTTCAGATAGCCGGTAAGGTCGCCGATGAACTGGTTCGACGCGTTCTTCGCTATCGCGAGCACCGCGATGTCGTTGTTGCGCGCCGCGCCCGATCCGGTATCGGTGCCGTTCGCCCACGTCGATGGCCGCACGAGCGCGGCCCACGTCCACGTGCCATAAGGCGCGATCTGCGCGGCAGTGGCGCCGGACGCGCCGTAATGACCGGGGCGGAACTGCCAGCCCGAGTAGAGCGAATTGCCGCTGCCGAAGCTCTGGATGCAGTGCGCCGCCGTGACGATCACGCTTCTGCGGATCAGGCTCGCGGTGCAGTAGCCGGCCGAAAACGTGAGCTTGCCGATCGCCCGGTACGGATACGTCGTACTGAGATAGTTCGCGCTCGTCGTGCCCAATGCGCTCTGATTGCCGTCCTGCACGCGGCCGGCCGTATAGGGAATGCCGAAGTCGCCGTACGCTCTCGTCTGCGCATTGCTCACGATGCCGCTCTGCGTCTTCATGCCCGGCGTATAAGGCGTGGGGTTCGTATCGGGAACGATCGTCGATGTATCCGGCGGCGTCAGCACATTGACGACCGGCTTCAGATTCGACAGATCCGCCGGCGCGCTGCGCGAGTCGGCGGGATTCGTGTTCACAATGGCTTCATCCTGCGCAATCGCAACGCCTGCGCTCACCATCGACAGAGCGGCAGCCGCCGTCGCCTTCACGCACGCGACTCGTTTCGATCTTTTCATGACACCCTCCGGTTGATAGATACGATGTGCCGGACGACACATCGATCTTCCGTTATTTGGTATTCGTAAGTCTTATGAACAACACTGCGCAGAATGATCGACATCGCGTTCGTGATCTGATTCATCCGATGCTTGGAAACGGCTCCGGCACGCGCTTAACTTCGACGAATCCGAACGCGCGCCCGCGCAATAAATCAGGAAAGCGAACAATGACTAACTCTAGTTCAAATTTTGGCCAATCTCGATGCGAGTGTTTGTTCAGCGGATAGAGACGCGCATTCCGCCGATGAGACCGATGTGAGGTGCACGACACACAGCGCGCTTGACCTCGCGCCATCCATACAGATAGATTACATTCACGCTATAAGAAGCTTTCGCCGCATCAGGATGCCGAGCGCGATCCACGCGTGCTTCCGGACCAGGTTGCTTCTTCTATCGTCAATGCGTGCGGCCGAGCCGGCCGCCGTTCCCGCCCATGAATCCGGCGCCCGGAACCGGAACGAGCGTGCGCATTTCAGGCGCGCCGATAGTCCGCAAACGTTCTCTGCGTGCTCCCGCACGGCGTTGAATGGCGACGCCCTCGCGTCCGGTTAAGTACCGCACAGAACGCCCCGTACAGCCTGTCATTCTTGCCCCACATCGCGCTGGACTCTCCATCCGGCGCGTGGCGAAGAAACACTACAAGGGGCACACATGAGTAATCCTAAAAAATTCAAATTGAATACCGCGATCAAGTTAAGCGTGGTCGTGATCGCGGCGGCCATGTCGAACTTTGCATCTGCGCAGACGACGGGGAATCCTTGCGGCGCCCAGACTTCCGAGGGGTGTGCGCCGATCGTAATGAAAGTTGCGGCAATGGATTCGTCGACGAGCATGTCGCCGTCGACGGAGCCGACGGTCGAAACGCTGTCGGCGGTCGTGCCCTTGCTCGAGGGTGGTCGCGGTGGAGAGGGATCGCCTGGAGCGGGCGTGAGCGGCGGCACGTCGAGCGGATCGGGAACGGGAACGGGCGCAGGCGCAAGCAGCGGTCAAGGCTCGTCCAGCAGCGGTCCGGGCGCGACGGCGGGCGCAGGCGGCGGTGCGACGGGCGGCGGTGCCACGGGCGGCGGAAACAATGGCAGCGGATCGCCGGGCACAGGAAACGGCAGCCAGGGTGCCGGGAATTCAGGCGGCGATTCCGGCGGAGATTCGGGCGGAGATTCGGGCGGCGACGACGGCGGCGGTCATGGTCATCACGGACATGGCCATGGGCATGGTCACGGCGATGGCGACGGTGACGGCGATGGAGACGGGCATGGTCACGGCCACGGACATGGGCACGGTCATGGCGATGGTGACGGCGATGGACATGGCCACGGTGACGGCGACGGACATGGCCACGGCGATGGCGATGGGCATGGCGATGGACACGGTCACGGCGATGGCGACGGGCATGGCGATGGGCACGGTCACGGCGATGGCGACGGACATGGTCACGGTGACGGCGATGGGCATGGCGTAGGCCACGGCGACGGGCATGGCGATGGCCACGGCGACGGGCATGGCGATGGCCACAGCGATGGCGACGGCCACGGCGATGGCCACGGTATGGGTCACGGCGACGGGCATGGTCACGGCGATGGCGACGGCCACGGCGATGGACACGGCATGGGTCACGGCGATGGTCATGGCGACGGGCATGGTCACGGCGATGGCGACGGTCACGGCGATGGGCACGGCATGGGTCACGGCGATGGCCACGGCGATGGTCATGGCGATGGTGGCCATGGCGGTGTTGGTCACGGCGATGGTGGCCACGGGGACGGTGGCCACGGCGGCGGTTCGTCTAGCGGTCATGGCGGCAATGGCGGCGGTCACGGCGGTGGTGGCAACGGCGGCGGCAACGGCAACGGCGGCGGCGGCGGCAACGGCAACGGCGGCGGCGGCGGCAACGGTGGTGGCGGCAACGGCGGCGGCGGTCACGGCGGCGGCGGCAACGGTGGTGGTGGCAACGGCGGCGGCGGCAATGGCGGCGGTGGCCACGGTGGTGGTGGCAACGGTGGTGGTGGCAACGGTGGCGGCGGCAACGGTGGCGGCGGCAACGGTGGCGGCGGCAACGGCGGTGGTGGCAACGGCGGCGGCAATGGCGGCGGTGGCCACGGCGGCGGCGGCAACGGCGGTGGTGGCA
>NZ_FCOI02000004.1 GCF_001544795.2 Caballeronia temeraria
AAGTCGTCCAGCTTTCGCAGGGAAAACAGACTCTCGGTGAACGTGTCGGCGCCGCGCATGATCTTCAGTGGGCAAGTAAGGGGTCTAATATCAACGCATCAGGGCACTTCCACGATGACATGAACCCTCGGTACTTCAGCAACCTGTTAAGCGTCCGGCAACAAAACAGAATAGGTTGGATAATGCGCACCGTTGACGGCGCGGCGCTTGCTTGCTCGCATCGTCATGCATGACTTCCAACGCCCGCACGTTCTTATCAGCGCTGATTCACGAGGAGAAAAGCTTTGGAACCCAATGATGAGACGCTCCGCAGCCCGTGGCTCTGGGTCGCGCTATTGATACCCTATGTCGCATTGCTCTGGCTGCCTTTCTATAACGATACACGTCCTTCATTCGCGGGCTTTCCGTTCTTCTACTGGTATCAGTTTCTGTGGGTGCCGCTCACTTCGCTCCTGCTTTACATCGTGTACAGGGGTCTGAAATGAACGATCTCACGCCAGTCGATCCCGTTGCGATGACCATCTTCATCGCGTTCTTCGTGCTTGTTACCGTCGTCGGCTTCTTTGCCGCGCGCTGGAAACGAGGCGACCTCACGCAGCTTCACGAATGGGGCCTGGGCGGCCGCCAGTTCGGCGTGTTGATTTCATGGTTTCTTGTCGGCGGCGACTTCTATACGGCCTATACCGTGATTGCAGTCCCGGCGCTCGTTTATTCGGTCGGAGCCTACGGCTTTTTTGCGTTGCCTTATACGATCATCGTCTATCCGTTCGTGTTCGCGGTGATGCCCAAGCTGTGGAAGATCGCGCACGCAAAGAATCACATTACCGGTGCCGACTATGTACAGGGCGAATATGGCGGTAAATGGTTTCCAGCGGCAGTGGCGATCACGGGCATCGTTGCGACCATGCCTTATATCGCGCTGCAGCTCGTCGGCATGCAAGTGGTCATCAAGGGCCTTGGTGTCACGGGCGAGTTGCCGCTCATCGTCGCATTCGTGATTCTTGCGCTTTATACCTATACGAGCGGTTTGCGCGCGCCCGCGATGATCGCGTTCGTCAAAGACATCATGATCTATATCGTCGTGATCGCGGCGATATGGCTCATTCCTCAAAAGCTAGGCGGCTACGCGCACGTGTTCGATTCGGCCGATCAATACTTCAAGGCCAAAGGCGGCCCGACGGGCATCATCCTCAAGCCGGGCCAATTCACGGCCTATGCATCGCTTGCGCTCGGCTCCGCGCTTGCCGCATTCATGTATCCGCATACGATGACCGCGGTGCTCTCCTCGTCGTCCGCGACAACCGTGCGCAAGAATGCAATTTTCCTGCCCGCCTATACATTGCTGCTCGGTTTGATCGCGCTGCTCGGCTATATGGCGATCGCGGCCGGCGTGCACGTGAAATCGGCATCGGATGTCGTGCCGACGTTGTTCGGCACGCTTTTTCCGTCGTGGTTCGTGGGCTTTGCGGCAGCGGCCATTGCGATCAGCGCACTCGTGCCGGCGGCAATCATGTCGATCGGCGCGGCGAACCTGTTCACGCGCAACTTGTGGCGTCCGCTCGTTTCACCCGATATGTCGTCGGCTGCTGAAGCATCGACCGCGAAACTCGTGTCGCTCGTCGTGAAGTTCGGCGCGTTGCTGTTCATCGTGTTCCTGCCGACTCAGTATGCGATCGATTTGCAATTGCTCGGCGGCGTATGGATCCTGCAGATCTTCCCGGCAATCGTGTTCTCACTCTATACACGCCGGCTGACGACGCCCGGTCTCTTCCTCGGCTGGCTCTTCGGCATCGTATTGGGCACGGGTCTCGCGATTTCGCAAGGACTCAAGCCGGTTTATGTCGTCCATCTCGGCGATGCTTCGTGGCCGGTTTATATCGGCTTGATTGCGCTCGTCGTGAATATCGTCGTGACGTATGTCGTTTCGCTCGTCACGCGCCGCAGCTTGGTGCCTGTTGCATAAAAGGCGATGCCCAGCGCATCTTCGCGCCGGGCATCGTTCGCAAAGGCAGTGATACCATCGGCGTCAAATCCTTTTCTCGGCGCAACGCGTGTCATGATCGCCAGCGAAAACACTTCAGCTTCGTCTTCTATCGCGAACGTTGTGTTTGCCGAAGACAAGCTCTCAATCGGTATCACATTGCCGATTACGCGCGATGCGCAAAGCGTCGTCGACTTCAAGGAACAGCTCGCCCTTGCGCGGCTCGCGGATGATCTCGGCTTTCGCGCGCTCTGGGTTCGGGACGTACCGCTCAATAGCGTCGGTTATCCCGATCCGGTCGGGCATCTCGACCCGTGGGTGCTGCTGGGCGCACTGGCATCGAATACGCAACGTATCGCGCTGATCAGCGGGGCAATCGTGTTGACGCTGAGACATCCGCTTCACGTCGCCAAGGCCGCGATCTCCGTCGACACGCTGTCTCACGGACGCTTTATTCTGGGCGTCGGCTCGGGCGATCGTCCGCCGGAATACGCTGCCTTCGGCCGCGATCCCGATGCGCGAAGAGATCTTTACAGACAGCATTGGGAAACGCTCGCCGCGGCCGTTTCCGTGCCCTCGCACGTTATACCGGATCATGTCCCCGAAGGCGCGCCCGAGTTCTATCTGTTGCCGCACCAGAACACGTCGATTCCGATGCTTGCCGTCGGTTCGGGCGGACAGAGCGTCGACTGGATTGCACGTCATTCGCTCGGCTGGATGACATACCACCGGGAACCACAAACACAGCGCGGCCGATACAGCATGTGGCGCGCTGCAGTCGATCGCTCGGCGTCAGGCGCGTTTCGCGCATTCGGCGTCGCAATGCGCCTCGATCTCAGCAACGAGGCCAGTGAGCCCGCAAGTGATATCCCGCTAGGCTATCGCACGGGGCATCGCGCGCTCGTTGCGCTTCTGCATGAGATGCGCGACAGCGGCACACACCACGTGACACTCAACATCACATCGGAACGAAGACCTGCGCGCGATATCATCGAAGATGTCGCGGCACATGTGCTTCCCGAGTTTCATCGCTGAATCCGCTCGCTTATTCTCGACAAAACCATGATCGCAATCGACGAAAACTCTGCTTCCAGGCCCGATGACGAAATCGTATCGCTCGAAGCTGTCGCTCTTTCCCGAGCGATTCATGCGCGCGATATCTCATGCGTCGAAGTGATGGATGCCTATCTCGCGCAAATCGATCGGCTCAATCTGAAGGTCAATGCAATCGTCGCCATGCAGGATCGCAACGCGCTGCGTTCGCTTGCGGTCAAGCGCGACACGCAGCTATCGAAAGGAGACAGTCTCGGAGCGCTGCATGGCTTCCCGCAAGCGCCCAAGGATATCCTTCCCGTCGCCGGCATGGTCACGACGAAAGGCTCGCCCATTTATGCAGGCGAAGTTTCGAAAGTCGATGCGATCATTTTCGAGCGTATGCGCAAAGCGGGCGCGATTTTCATCGGCCGCACCAACTCGCCGGAATTCGGCCTGGGCGGGCATACCTATAACCCTGTGTACGGCACGACGCGCAACGCGTTCGACCAATCGCGTTCGGCAGGCGGCAGCAGCGGCGGCGCCGCTGTCTCCGTTGCACTGCGCATGCTGCCGTGCGCGGACGGCACCGACATGATGGGTTCTCTGCGCACGCCCGCCGCATTCAACAACGTCTTCGGCTTTCGCTCGACGCCAGGCTGTGTGCCCTACGCGCCCAGCGATGATGTGTTCTTCCAGCAATTCAGCGTCGCCGGCCCGATTGCCCGAACCATTCCAGATCTTGGCTTTTTATTGTCCGTGCAAGCGGGCTTCGACGCACGCGCGCCTCTTTCGCGCAGACACGACAAGCCTGCTGACTTCGTGAATGCGCTCGAACATGACGTGCGCGGCACTCGCATCGGTTGGCTGGGCGATTTGGGCGGACATCTGCCGACGGAAGCGGGTTTGATGGACGCGTATGCAGCAGCGCTGCGTCACTTCGAATCAGCGGGTTGCATCGTGGAGGCCGTCAATATCGATTTCGATCTCGACCGTCTTTGGAGCGCGTGGATCGATTTGCGCAGCCTCACGTTCTCCGGCACCAATGCGCCGCTCTATCGCGATGCCGCGAAGCGCAAGCTGCTTAAACCCGAGGCCGTTTGGGAAATCGAGCGGGGCCTCAAGTTATCGGGAGAAGATGTTTCGCGTGCAATTCGCGCCCGCTCGGCCGCGTATCAAGCAATCAACGCGTTGTTTGATCACGTCGACTACCTGGTCATGCCTTCGGCTCAGGTGTTTCCTTTCGACGCAGACCTGGACTGGCCTCACGCTGTTGGCGGCCGGAAGATGGATAGCTATCATCGCTGGATGGAAACCGTCGTGCCTGCGACGATGGCGTCCCTGCCCGCACTAAGCGCGCCGGCCGGCTTCGGTCCTGACGGCTTGCCCGCGGGGTTGCAGATCATCGGCCGGACACAGGACGATCTGGGCGTATTGCAGATCGGACTGGCCTATGATCGCGCAAGCGGATATTCCAGCGCGCGCAGTCCCTTGCTCGGATAGAACTTTAAAGATCGCCTAAGCTAGCCGGTTTCACGCTGCGGCGCTCTGTGCGCTCGCGCGGGAGAACTTCTTCGCAACACTGCGACCATTCCGCTTTGACGTGTTTTTCGTCGCGGCACCATTCCTGCGTGATGCGCCATCGATCAGATATACGCTGCGATCAGGCGCGTCCTTGATCCATGCCGGCGGTCGCGCATGGCCACTCCAGGTTGCACCCGATACCGGATCCCGATATTTAGGCGGTAGTTTGGACTTGTTTGCCGCCTTCTTTGAACCGGCTGATTGCTTTTCGCCCGCCGGACGACCGCGCTTTGTACACAATGCCGACGTAAAGCATCGCTTGCCACGGAGATTGCAGTCCAATCCTTCGATATCAACACGCTATGTATCTGTTCCCACTTGCGCACTGCTCATACGATTAGAACAGCCGCGTGCGCCTAAGGATCGCCATAGGACGTGCGCGACCACGTCGGCGTTCTGTGTATGACTATGCCGAAACGCGTGCATTGCGCACACGTTATGCAAGCGCAATCCGGATTAATCGGAAACCAGGGTCGCTTCCTGTTCAGCCGGGGTCAATGCAAGTGCCAGGATCATCGCGCCGCTATTGAGCGGAACGGAACTGCCGACGCGCCGTGGCCTATAAACGGGTTGTCCGCGCCTGATCGCCTGTCCGCTCAATGCGCATGTTCCGCGTTTGCGAGCGGTGCATAGCGCCCACACCTGCTCTGAGTAATTGAACGATGTCGGATCATGCCATGACAAAGAGAGCGTCGATTCGCTCAGGCGCTCTAGCACGCGAATATTGACGCAGTTCCCATCAGTTGGTCCGATGCATGCATTTCTGCCCTGCACGTTGCGCACGAGCGATCGTGTCATCAATGCAAGTCTCTCGTTCGCTTCAGTCGGGCGGCTCGGACGGCTTTCGAGCATTGCCAGGGTACGGCTCCAGGGATCCATCAAAGATGGATGCTTCATGTTCCGCTCCTGCTGGCGACAACGCCCGCCACAACAGAAACCGGGGACGTTGCCGGTGGAGTTCCGGGGAATGCGCCGCATGACCCGCTTCCTGTGCCGGTCTGCCGCGCCGCTTCGGATGATCGTTCCTAGAGTAGTACACCTGAGCATGCTTTTCTTTCGATTTTTCGTGGACAGATCAGGATAAGCGCGCCAGCGCAGGTGCTTGCTATTCGCGGACAAGGCAAGGCCGATGGTTCGTGGCCCAACCTTATCAGCGGACATTTAATGAAAATATCATAGGAACGAACGTTCGCGTATTTCATATGATATTTGCGAGCGGCTTATGTGTGGGAGCGCTCGCACACGGCCCGGCTCTGGCCGTTGCCGCACGTTTCTCGCCTAATCGGAGATGCGCGAACTCACCGATTTCTGACACAATAAAATCGAACGAACCGGATTTCTCCTGTCGAATCATGACAACCAAGCTTTCGATCCATGCCACTATTGCTGCGGACCGCGGTTCCGTGAGCTTTGTCGCCTTCTCGCGCGAGCAGGCGATTCAATGCAACATCACGCGCAAGGCATTGGAGCAGTGCTTTTGGGCGCCGGCAGGGGCGAGCGACGAGCGTCTGCTCAAAGCACTGAGCGATGGCTATGAGCGCATCAGCGCGCGCGTGCATCGAAAGTTTCTGGCGCATCCGTCCAGTTCAATTCATCTGGACGTCGTTGATTTTTCTTCCTGAAGACAAAAGCTTTCGCAATCGCTTCACAAATCAACGCGCTGCCTGCGTCGCCTTACGCATCTTGGTCACATCCTCGGCCTGCACCGCCGCCGTGTTGTTGTTCCAGGCGCCTCGAATGAAAGTCAGTACATCGGCGACCTGCTGATCGTTCAACACGGGCGCATAACGCGGCATAGGGTAAGGCGCGGGCACGCCGTCAATAACCAGATCATCGGTTCCGTTCAGTGTCACGTTGATTAACGACGACGCATCTTTTTCCAGGACATTTGGATTGCCTGCGAGCGGCGCAAGCATCGGCACAAACCCGCGACCGTCGATACCGTGGCAATGCATGCAATACGCGGTGTAGACACGCGCGCCGGAATCCGTGGCAGCCGGACGTGTCAATGACACCTTGGTCGCTTTCGGATCATATGAATACGGCGCGCCGCCGTTGCCGCCCGATGCCGGCAACGTTTTCAGGTAATGCGCCATCGCGCCGATATCGGCGTCGCTCAACATCTGCGTGCTGTTGTTGATGACACTGGTCATCGAACCGAATGCCGAGGCATGCGCATTCGCGCCCGTCTTCAAGAAGCTTGCAATGTCCGCCTCGGACCAGCGCCCCAGTCCGGTATTATGCTCGGCGGTCAGATTCGAAGCGAACCAGTTATCGAGCACTCCGCCCGTCAGATATGCGCTGCTGCTCTCGTCGAGTCCCTTCTCCTGGAATGCAATGCCTCGCGGCGTATGGCACGATCCGCAATGGCCCAGCCCCTGAATAAGATATGCGCCGCGGTTCCAGGCGACATCCTTACCGGGCTTGTTCTGATACACGTTCTTATCCAGAAAGACCACGTTCCAGAGTTTGAGCGGCCAGCGCATATTGAGCGGCCATTTGATATCCGGCTCACGATTGGCTTGACTGACAGGCGTGACGCCATGCATGAAATACGCATAGAGCGCATGCATGTCTTCGTCGTTGATCCTGGCATAAGAGGGATAGGGCATCGCCGGATAGAGATTGTGGCCGTCCTTCGCCAAGCCTTCACGCAACGCGCGCGCAAACTCTTCTTCGGTATAACGGCCAATGCCCGTGTCAGGGTCCGGCGTGATATTCGTCGTGTAGATCGCACCCAAGGGCGTCATCATCTGCAAACCGCCTGCGAATGGTTTGCCGCGCGGCGCCGAGTGACAGGCAACGCAATCGCCCGCTCTCGCGAGATACGCTCCACGCGTAACGAGCGCATCATCAGCCGCCTGAGCCGAGGACGCCAACGCAAACAACACTGCGAAGAGAGGCTTCAATGCATTTTTCATGACGGCCTCCTCAAGCGGTACGCAACTGATCGCCCACCGGCAGGCGTCTCAATCGCTTGCCGGTTGCGGCATAGATTGCATTGGTAATAGCCGGCGCAAGCGCCGCCGTGCCCGGCTCGCCGATACCGCCGGGCGCTTCGGTGCTCTTGACGATATGCACTTCCACCGGCGGCGTTTCGTGAATACGCAGCATGCGGTAATCGGTGAAATTACTTTGTTCGACGCGGCCATCCTTAATGGTGATTTCGCTATAGAGCGCAGCCGTGATGCCGAAGATGATGCCGCCCTGCACTTGGGCTTCGACCGTATTGGGATTCACGACCATACCGCAATCGACCGCACACACGATGCGATTCACCTTCACTTCGCCACCCTTGTCGACGGTGACATCCGCGACGATAGCGAAGAAACTGCCGAACGCATGCATCACCGACACACCGCGTCCCTGTCCCTGCGGCACGGATTGCTGTCCCCAGGCGGCGGCCTGCGTCGCTACGTCGAGTACGTTGCGCGCACGCGGCGTCTTGCCGAGCAGATCGCGCCGGTATTTGACGGGATCGGCTTTCGCCTGAACAGCCAGTTCATCGATGAAGCTTTCCACGACAAACGTGCCGCGTGTCGGTCCCACGCCGCGCCAGAACGCTGTAGGCACATCATGCGGCTCGAGCCGTACATAATCGACGAGTTGATTGGGGAGATCGTAGGGAAGATCGGATGCGACTTCGACGGCGTCCGGATCGATTCCATTCTTCACCGCAGGCGGTGCAAAACGCGCAAGCACCGACGATCCGACGATGCGATGCGTCCATGCAACAGGCTTTCCATTCGCATCAAGCCCGGCGGATAACTTGTCGTAATAGCACGGTCGATACATGTCGTGCTGGATATCTTCCTCGCGCGACCAGGTCACCTTTACGGGCACGCCGAGCGCTTTTCCAATCTTGAGCGCTTGCGTGGCCATGTCGAATTCGAGCCGCCTGCCGAAGCCGCCACCCAGAAGATGGTTATGCACGAAAATCTTATCGGCAGGCAAGCCGGTCGCTTTCATGCCGGCATCGCGAATACGCGTGGGCACTTGCGTGCCAAGCCATATATCGCAGCCATCGGGGCGCACATGCACGGTGCAGTTGATCGGTTCCATCGTCGCATGAGCGAGAAACGGCTGGACGTAGACCGCATCGACCCGCGTCTTTGCGCTGGAGAATGCGTTGCCGACATCGCCGTCCTTCCGTGCGACCGCGCCCGCGCGTTGCGATGCGTTCGCCATATCATCGACGATCTGTTGCGTCGATACCTTGGCGCTCGCGCCTTCGTTCCACCGAATCTGCAAGGCCGCAGCGCCGCGCTTGGCGGCCCATGTATGATCGCCGATCACTGCGACGCCGTTGTCGAACTTCACGATCTGACGCACGCCGGGAATCTTCTTCGCATTGCTATCGTCGACGGATGCGAGCGTGCCACCGAATACCGGGCAATTCACAATTGCCGCGTACACCATATCGGGCAAACGAACGTCGAGACCGAAGATAGCGGTGCCGTCTACTTTCTCCGGCGAGTCGAGCCGTTTCACCGGCGTGCCGACGATCTTGAAGTGATGCGGATCCTTGAGCTTGATATCTTGCGGCACAGGCATCTTCGCCGCCGTTTCGGCGAGCTCGCCATAACTTGCACTGCGATCGCCCGAGGCATGCATCACCTTGCCGTCTTGGGCCTGACAAGACGAAGGATCACATTGCCATTGCTGCGCCGCCGCTGCAACGAGCATCATCCGCGCGGCCGCGCCCGCTTTGCGCAACGGTTCCCATGCATAGCGTATGGAAGTTGAGCCGCCCGTCAATTGGCCACCCAGCAGCGGATCCGTGAAAAGCTTTTCGTTGGGCGGAGCATGATCGATCGTGACGCTGTCGAGCGGAACATCGAGTTCCTCTGCGATCAACATGGGCAATGCGGTGTAGACGCCTTGGCCCATCTCAACTTTCGGCATGATGAGTACAACCTTGCCGCTCTTATCGATCTGCACGAAAGCATTCGGCGCAAAGACACCGTCTTGCGGAGACTCCACTGCATCGCCGCCAATCACCGACTTGCCCTTGTTTTGATCCTGACTTGCGGCGGGCAAGCTAAAACCGATCAGCAATCCGCCGCTTGCAGCGACGCCCGCCGTTATGCCGAACCTGAGAAACGCGCGACGCGAGAAGCCCGCACGAGCCGCATGACGTCCCGCTTCAATCAATCCTTGGGACATGTCACGCCTCCTTCGCGGCTTGCTTGATAGCGGCGCGGATGCGGTGATAAGTGCCACAGCGACAGATATTGCCCGCCATTGCAGCATCGATATCGGAATCGCTGGGATCAGGGACGGTCGAGAGCAACGCCGCAGCGGACATCACCTGTCCGGACTGACAGTAACCGCATTGCACGACATCGAGTTGACGCCATGCGGCTTGCACTTTCTTGCCGGAGGGCGTGTCGCCGACGCCTTCGATCGTCGTCACTTTCCGATCGCCCACGGCAGCAATCGGCAATACGCATGAACGAATGGCGACGCCATCGAGATGAACGGTGCATGCGCCGCATTGGGCGATACCGCAGCCGAACTTTGTCCCGGTCAATCCCACGACGTCGCGCAATACCCAGAGGAGCGGCATGTCGGGCGGGGCATCGATCGTATGGTTCTGGCCGTTGATGGAAAGACTCGTCATGAGCGGCTCCGGCTTATGAGTGGTTTCGGCGGATATCGCAATTGGCCGAATGCGTGGGGCGGCGATCGCCTTTTAGGATTCGGGATTGTAGCGCTGCTTTAAAAATCGAGCTTGAATGGTGAAGCGCGCGCTTTGCTTTAGCGCTTCATTTTGGTGCAGATGATTGCCTGAAACCCCGGCTGCCCGCTTAGCTTTATTCTGTGCTGCGCGGCGATTTAATTCGCGGTGGGTTAGCGGCAAAGACAGTTAGTTGCATCAAAAATCAACTGGATGTTTCGCCGAACGCAGATATGGTTTCTTCCAATAAGGCACGCAGACGCGCTACGCGTTTCAGGTCGCGGTGATAACCGAGCCATACGTCACGTCCGGGCGGCGTTGCGCCGAGATCGAAGCGCTTGAGGCGCGGATCGGATTCACCCAAAGGACAAGGCAAAACAGCATAGCCCGCACCCAAGGCGCACATGCTTGCTTGCGCCTCGCGATTATTGCTGCCGAAAATAATTTTCGCTTCGGGCAAGATGCGCTTTAACCAAAGCACATCCGGTAGCTGATCGAATGCGCTGTCCATGCTAATGAGCGTTTGCCCTTTCCCGTTACCAGCTTTGGGCGTTGGGAGATCGTTACGTCCATACAATGCATACTCGATATGCGTGAGCTTGCGCTGCACTACATCAGGTTCGTCGAATGGCGTGATCCGAAACACGAGATCCGCCTCGCGGCGCGCGAGGCTATAGCGGCGGGCATCGGTGACGAGTTCAATGGACACGTCCGGATGTTTCGCGAGAAAGCATGCGAATACCGGCGTCAGCACATGCACGCCGAACCAGTCCGATGACGATACTCTGAGCTGTCCCGTCAGCTTTGCGTCCTGTCCTGCAAGCGCGCGCGTAAAGCCGAGTGCCTCTTCCTCCATGCGCTCCGCATAGGCAAGGACCGCAGCGCCTTCATCGGTCAATACGAATCCATCGCTCGTGCGCTGAAAGAGCATTTGGCCGAGCGATTCCTCGAGCGCGCGCAGGCGGCGGCCCATCGTTGGCTGCGTCTGTCCGATCGTCCTCGCGGCCGCGCCTAGCGTACCGCTTCGCGCGATAGCGAGGAAGATACGCACGTCACTCCATTCGAAAATCGGCCCATTCATTTTCGTATGACTACCGTGCAATTCTGTCGATTTACATGCTCGTGTGCATGGCGGAGTATGAGCGCATTGCAATCAGCGTTCAATCTTTTCAGGAGCCGCGGATGTCCACGATGCAGGCACTCGTTCTCGAGCGCCATAACGGCCCGCTCGAACTCATCGAACTCGATCGTCCCGAACCGGGGCCCGGCCAAGTGCTCGTGCGTATCGCCGCGAGTGGCCTTAATCCGCTCGACACAAAGATTCGCGCGGGTGCGGCGGCCCATGCGAAACATCCGCTGCCATTGGTGCTCGGCATCGATATGTCGGGTATCGTGGAAGCAGTCGGCGCGGGCGTCGATACCTTCAGGCCCGGCGACGCGGTCTACGGCATGACGGGCGGTGTCGGCGGCATTCAGGGCTCGCTCGCGCATTACGCCGCGGTCGATGCCGCGCTGCTTGCACATAAGCCCGCGAATCTATCGATGCGCAGCGCCGCCGCTCTGCCGCTCGCTTTCATCACGTCGTATGCGGGCATCGTCGATCGTGCGCATCTGCAAGCGGGACAAACGGTGCTCGTGCAAGGCGGTGCAGGCGGCGTCGGCCACGTGTCCGTACAACTTGCGCGAGCACTCGGTGCGCATGTATTCGCGACGGCGAGCGAGCGCGATCACGCATACGTTCATAGCCTCGGTGCGACGCCGATTGATTATCGAACGACTAGTGTCGAACAATACGTCGCCGCTCATACGAATGGCGCGGGCTTCGATCTCGTCGTCGATACGGCGGGCGGAGCTTCGCTCGATGCATCCTTCGCAGCGGTGAAGCACTTCGGTCACGTCGTGAGTGCGCTGGGATGGGGCACGCACGCGCTCGCGCCGCTGTCGTTTCGCGAGGCGACTTATTCGGGTGTGTTCACGTTGCATCCGCTCTTGACGGGACAACATCGCGCGCATCACGGCGAGATGTTGTTTGAAGCGACAAAGCTGGTCGAAGCGGGCAAGCTCACTCCACGTATCGATGCAAGGCGTTTCGATATGAACAGCATCGAGCAAGCTTATGAAGCACTATTGAATGGCACGGCGCGCGGCAAGATCGTCGTCGATATCGATACATCGCTCGCAGGCTGAACGATCAACCGAACACGCCGGCCAGTCCGAGAAGCGCGCTCGCCGCAACGAGATAAATCGGATTGAGCTTGCTGCGATATGCGACTGCCGCACACACCGCCGTACAAAGCGCGCGCGGAAGATTGACATCTGTCTCGCGCGTAAACACATAAGCCGCCGATACGAGCAGCCCGACCGTCACGGGCGCGAGTCCTTTGCGAATCGCGGTGACGATGCGCGAGTCCCGTCGACGTTCGACCCACGCGCTGACGAAATAAGCCATCAGCGATGAAGGCAAAATCTTCGCGACAGTCGAAACGAGTGCACCGGCCAGTCCTGCCGCCTGAAAGCCAATCAATGCAACCGCCATGCCGTTCGGTCCCGGCGCGGCCTGTGTGATCGAGAAGAACGTGACGAACTGCTCGCCGGTCACCCAGTGACGCGTATCGACCGCATAACGCTGGATATCGGCGAGCGTTGCATTCATGCCGCCCACGGCGAGCAACGACCATATCGCGCCATGCACGAAGAGATCGGCGAGTGTGTGCCACATCGCGTTACTCCTTATGCGCGCGACGCAACACCGCGATGGTGCCGAGCGGGCCGAGCACAGCAAGTACGATAAGAAGTGGAATCTTCATGATCGCGACGGCGATGAACGTCGCCGCTACGAGCACGATGCTCGCTGCGCCGCGCGGCAAGCTCGTCACGAGCTTGAGCACGGTCGCGATGACGAGTCCTGTCGCCGCGGGCATGAGTCCAGCAAACAGATGCGCGGTGATCGGCGCATGTCCCCAGCGCGCATACGCATAGCCGACGCCAATGGTGATGATCGTCGGCGCAAGATATAACCCGAACACCGCGATAGCCGCACCCTTTGCTCCGCGATATTGCCGCCCGAGCACGGTTGCGATATTCGCGACGTTCGGTCCCGGCAGCAATTGCGCGAGCGGCAACAACTCCGCGAACTCGCGATTCGTCATCCAGCCGAGACGCTCCACAAGCATGCGCCGCGCCCACGGCAACACGCCGCCGAAGCCCGTCAATCCGATAAGAAAGAACGCTTTAAGTAACGCGTACGAAGTGGGAACGGGCGGCGTGCCGCATGTGTCCGCATCGCTCGATGACGAGGCGGCGGGCGATATATCGCGGATCGTATGAGCGGTCATCGTGATGCGTGCTGTCGGGAAGAGGCGCGCTTATATCTTTGCCGTTTCGAACGTGGCCGGGTGGAATACATCTTCGATACTCAAGCGCCGTTTCGACAGCCCTTGGGAATGATGATGGCGCAGGAAGGTTTCGAGTGTATCGCGATTCGCTTCGATGCCGTAGGACCAGTGATCGTCGCCCATCAATTCGCGCGCGGCTTTCAATTGCTCTTCGACAAAGGGCAGCGTGACTTTCGTAGCCGATGTATCCGACAGTCGCGCGAGCGCTACGCGTTTTGCCTCAGTGAAAGCCTTGAGCACGGCTGCGGACAACCAGGGATGCTGCTCGGCCAGCGTCTTGCGAACGCCCACCACATGCATGATCGGGAACACGCGTGTGCGACGATAATAGTCCTTCGCCGCCGCTGTCGGATCGCGGAACAGCCACCCGACGTTCGGGTTCGTCGCCGCGCAACCCGGCGGGCGCGGCGCCATGAAGCCGTCAATATCGCCGCGATCGAGCATCGCCGAAATCGTGTCGTGCCCGGGCGCGGCTTCGAGACGAATGTCGGATGGCAAATCGAGCTTGATCTTTTCGGGCCGCCCCGGTTCATCTATGCCGCCACGCACCCACTTCACGTCGCGTTCGCATGCAAAGTGCATCAAACCAGCGAATGCACGAGATTGCGATTGACCTTGCGGCGCAGGAATTCGAAATTGACGGCGAACTGCTCGGCGCGCGTGACGGCGTCGTGCAGACGATCGACGTCCTCCTTCGAGAAGGTTTCGCCGATACCGCCCGCCGCCTTCGTCAGCAATTGAATGCGGCATGCATTATCCAGAAGCAGCGACAGCACGACCGATTCCTCGATGGATCGCCCCACCACCGCCACGCCGTGATTGCGCATCAGAACGGCTTTTCTCGATCCGAGCGCACGCGCGACGCCCGCGCCCATGTCCTGCGTGCGGATCAGGTTCATCGTCTCCGTGTAGTACGGCAGGCCGTCGGCGAAATGCACGCTCGGCTGGCTGATCATTTCGAGCGGCTGACCGGTTGCCGACAGCGCGACAGCGTGCGTGGGATGTGCGTGGATCACGCTCGTCACTTCCGGGCGCACCTTGAAGATCTCCGAGTGGATGAACACTTCGCTATGACGGCGCCCGCCGCCGCTCACCTTCTCGCCTTCGAGATTGCAGACGACGATGTTGTCTTCGGTGATCTCGTCGAAGCCGTGGCTATGCGGCTTCATCAGGAAATGCGTCGGATCGCCGGGGATGCGCACGGAAATGTGGCCGCGCGTGAGATCGCCCTGACCTTCCGCTTCGAGAATGCGCCCGGCATCTATCAGTTTTTGCTTCGCTTCGTCCAGAGTCATGATGTCGTCCTGTGTTCGTATGGCATTGAATTCGGTTAGAAGCGCCCGCCCACCGCGGCCTTCGCTTTGGAAAGGACGTCGGGCGGAGTTCGCCGGGAGGTGCGCTGATGCTCGACGCCGCTCTCGTCATCGCGATCGTCTATCTTGGCGTATTCAATGCGAGCCAGAGCTGGGGCGACCTGTGTTCGCTCGTGCTGTTCGGCGCAGTGGGCTGGATCATGAAGCGGCTGAACTGGCCGCGTCCACCGCTGATTCTCGGCCTCGTGCTCGGCAGTATCTTCGAGCGTTATTCGTTCGGCAAGTCGATGCACTGGTTGCGCACGGGGTCGCGCACGAGGCCCATCGGGTCTTCGCCCGCTTCGACCTTCTTCATCTCGCGGCGAAGCATACGACGGTAGATCGCGCGACCCGTGAGCATGAGTCGATTCCCGAATGTTGGAAAAAGCGCGCCGGTGGCACCGTCATGCCGCCAGCCTTGAAACCATACTATTCTTAGGTACCTAACTTAAAAATAATGGAAAGTACTAGGTCGGGGCGCGCGCGTCGCCAACAGTCCGATGCGGCGCTTTTTCTGCTGCATATAGCGACATTTTCATTCGTTGTATCGAAGACATCCGGTCGGGATTCACCCTGAGACGCATATCGTTGACAAATTTAACTTAGTTATCTAAGTTTAAGAAAAGGCATGCACTCGTGCCCAAAACAGGTGAGAGGATGAACAAGAGCGAGCAAAAGATTCCACGCGACCCGCAGCCGGGCACGCTCAAGCACTGGCGTGAGGCGCTGCCGGAAGAGCGCATGGCGCACCTCGTCAAGGACGCGGCGCGCGGCTTTTCGCGCTCGCTGCAGGCTCGCCTCAAGGAGCACTCGGTGCTCTACGGCCACTGGACGTTTCTGCGCATCCTCTGGCAGACCGATGGCCTTACGCAGCGGCAATTGAGCGAGCAGGCGGGCGTCGCGGAGCCGACCACGTTTTCCGCGTTGAAGACCATGGAAGCCCTCGGTTATCTCACGCGCCAGAAGCTGCCCGACAATCGCAAGCAGGTGCGTGTCTTTCTCACGCCCAAGGGTGTCGCACTGCGCAGCGTGCTCATCCCGTACGCGATCGATGTGAACCGCATCGCGCTCGCGGGCATCGCGCCCGAAGACATCGCGGCGACGCGACGCACGCTGCTCGCGATGATCGAGAACCTGGCCGCCGACGATATCGCGGCGAAGAACGGCCGCGATTCGGCCAATGGCGAAGCAAGCGAGGATTCACTGTGAGGACGAACGCAAGCGATACGGCCAAGCGCGTGCGCATCGGCATCGTCGGTTTCGGCATGGCGGGGCGCGCCTTCGTGCCCGCCCTCGCGAAGCATCCGGGCTTCGTGTTCGCGGGCTTCGCCGACCCTTTGGCATCAGTGCGTGAAGGCGGCGCGCAGGAATTCGGCGTCGTCGCTTACGAGAGCATCGACGAACTCATCGAACACGGCGCGCTCGATGCCGTGTACGTCGCATCGCCTACGACGCTGCATCGCACGCATGTCGAGCTTGCGGCGCACGCGGGTAAGCATGTGCTCGTTGAAAAGCCCATGGCCGCGAATCTCGACGATGCACGCGCGATGGTCGCCGCCGCCGAAGCCGCAGGCATCGTGCTGCTCGCCGGACATTCGCACGGCTACGACCAGCCCATTCACGCGATGCGCGAACTCGTTGATTCGGGCGAGCTCGGCCGCGTGCGCATGGTGCATACATGGTGCGTTCGGACGATGCAATCGCCGCGGCGCACACTTCGAGATTCGCCAGTCCCCATCGGCCGTCGTGAATGGCGCGTTTGCGCCCGCTGATCGCATCGTGGAATTCGCGCATCACGAACGTGGTGAGGAAGTTTTTCTGGAGCATCAGGTCGCACTCGCCTGATCGCTGGATCGAACCGTTGAACGCTGATTGAATCTGCGTGAGAACCATGAATACATTTAGCATGACTGAGCGAATCGAGTCCGCCGAATCGACACTCACGCTTTCGGTCACGGACAAGCGCGAGATCGCGGAAGACATCTTCCTGTTCGAATTGCGCGACGATGACGGTGGCACGCTGCCGCCCTTCGCCGCTGGTGCGCATGTGCTGGTGCGAACGCCCGCGGGCGTCGCGCGCCGTTATTCGCTCTGCAACGTCCCGGCCGAACGCTATCGTTATGTGATCGCGGTTAAGCGTGATGCGTCGGGTGGCGGCGGATCGCTCAGTATGGCGCGTGACGTTCATATCGGCACGTCGCTGGATGTGTCATCGCCATTGAATTACTTTGCGCTGTCGGGCGACGCATCGCGTTACCTGTTGATCGCAGGCGGCATCGGCATCACGCCAATGCGCGCGATGATGACTGAAATCGCGGCGCGCGGCGCGCATTTCGATGTGATCTATTGCACGCGCTCGCCGAATCGACTGCATTCCTCGACGAACTCAAAGCCGGCGAATTCGCCTCGCGCGTGCGCGTGCATCATGACTTCGGCGACCGCGCGCAATCGCTCTCGATCGCGCCCCTAGTTGCGGAACGATCTGGCGATACCCATATCTATTGCTGCGGTCCGCGTCCGTTGATGCAGGCCGTGCGCGACGCCGCTTCGCACTGGCCCTCATCTTCGGTGCATTTCGAGGACCTTGGAACGAGCGCCCATGAAAACGCGTCCGGCGAAAAGGCCTTCACCGTACGGCTCGCACGCAGCGGCGGATGCGTGAGCGTCGCGCCGGGCGAAAGCATCCTCGACGCGTTGCGCGCCAATGGCATCGACACGCCGAGTTCCTGCGAGGCGGGTACCTGCGGTTCGTGCAGAACGCGTCTGCTCGCGGGCGAAACCGATCATCGCGATTTCGTGCTGGATGAAGACGAGCAGGCGTCGGAAATCATGATCTGCGTGTCGCGCGCGTGCTCGGACGAACTAGTGCTCGATATCTGACGAACACGCCGAATTTTTTTCGCGCCATAAGGCTCTGCTAAGCTTTATCTCCGATGATTCACGGTTCAGTCCGTCACGCGCCACTGCGCCCGTTTCATTGGAGATCCGTTCATGCGATATGAACCCGCGCCCGTCTATAACGCGCCCGCCCGATTGTTTCACTGGCTCACCGCCCTGTTGTTGTTAATTCAGTTCGTGCTCGCCTGGACGATGCCGGATGTGCATCGCGACACGCAACCGGTGGGTCTGATCGCGTGGCATCTGGGTATCGGCGTGGTCATCGTTCTGCTCGTGTTCGTGCGACTGCTCTGGCGCAGCATCCATGCCGTGCCGCCCGAGCCCGGAAGCTTGCCGCCCGCTTTGCGCGCGCTCGCGCGATATACGCATTGGCTGCTTTACCTCTTGCTGATCGCGGTCCCGTTGATGGGCTGGGCCAATGCATCGTCGCGTGACTGGCCCATCACGCTCTTCGCCGCCATTCCGATGCCGCCGCTTTCGCCCGCCGGATCGCCCATCGGACATGCACTCGGCGACTGGCATCGCGTCTTCGCATGGGTGCTGCTCGCGCTCGTCGGCCTGCATGTCGGCGCGGCGCTGTTTCATCATTTCGTCTTGCGCGACGAAACGCTGGCGCGCATGCTGCCGGCTCATCGCAGGCAAGCCGCATCTGAACGATGACGATGACGACGATGAGACGCGATTCCATTCTCACTCAGCGCGATTCGTGGGGGTATTAGCGACGTGACATGTCGTTCTTCTTTACTCTTGAATGTACGAGACAAACGATAAAGGGGTTGTCATGGCGTCCCACGCCGAGCTGAAGCGGTTTACTTCCAATCTCGCTGACGAACTCGACAGCGCCGCGCTCTACGACACGCTCGCACGCGCCGAGAAACAGGAAGACAAGCGGCGCGTGTATGCGGAACTGGCCGAGGCCGAGCGCCGTCACGCCGATATCTGGGCAGCTAAATTGCGCGCGAATGGCGTGTCCGTCCGAACGCATCGCGTCAGTGCGAAAACACGCATCATGCGTGCGCTCGCGCAAACGTTCGGACCGGATTTCGTGTTGCGTTCGGTCGCTGCAAACGAAATGGCCGATCGCGACAAGTATGCCGGGCAACCCGATGCCGCGCAGATGTCCGCTGAAGAGCGGGATCACGCGGACATCGTGCAGGAAGTCGCGAGTCGCGGAAAAGGCCTGAGCAAAGGCGGCGCGATCGCCGCGGCGGAATCGTGGCATCGCGGCGTGGCGTCGGGCAATGATTTGCGTGCCGCCGTGCTCGGCGCAAACGATGGCCTCGTGTCGAACTTCTGTCTCATCATGGGCGTGGCGGGCGCGGGCAGCAACAGCAAGACCGTGTTGCTCACGGCGTTCGCGGGACTTATCGCGGGCGCGGCATCGATGGCGCTCGGCGAGTGGCTCTCGGTCACGAATGCGCGCGAACTCGCGCGCGCGCAGATCGCGAAAGAGAAGGACGAACTCGATCACATGCCCGACGCGGAGCGTCACGAGCTCGCGCTCATCTATCAGGCGAAGGGCATCGATGCTGCGGAAGCGAAGCGCGTCGCCGCCCAGATCATGCGCGACAAGGACAAGGCGCTCGATACGCTCACACGTGAAGAACTCGGCCTCGATCCGCGCGAACTCGGCGGCAATCCGTGGACGGCCGCGCTCGCATCGTTCACGCTGTTCGCAGTCGGCGCGATCATTCCGGCCATCGCCTTCCTGTGGGCGAGCGGCGTGGAGGGCATCGTGCAATGCATCGTGCTGAGCGGGCTGGGGCTCGCGGGCATCGGCGTGTTCACGTCGCTGTTCAATGGACGTGGCGCGATCTTTTCCGCCGCACGGCAAGTGTTGATCGGGATGGTCGCCGCAGCCTGTACGTATGGCGTGGGCAAACTGCTCGGCGTATCGCTTTCATGAACGATGCACCGTGCGATGAAATGCACGGTGCATCACGTTCACGTTGTCAGTACACTGTCCGCACCCTTGTCACGCCGACTCTCTCCGATGAGCCAACTTCTCGCGCTGCGCCCTTTCGTTCCGGCCAAAGACTTCGAGGTATCCAAGCGCTTCTATGAAGCATTGGGCTTTCGCATCACGCATCAGGACGACAACATCGCAATGATGAAAGCCGAAAGCTTCAGCTTCATTCTCCAGAACTTCTATGTGAAGGAGTTCGCGGAAAACTGCATGCTGCAAATGCTCGTACGCGATGTCGACGCGTGGTGGCGCGACACGAATCCCGAAGCGTTGAGTGACCGCTTTCCCGTCAATCCGGCACGTGCGCCCTCGATGCAGAGCTGGGGCATGAAGGTCGGCTTCGTATTCGATCCTTCAGGCGTGCTGTGGCATGTGGGCGAGGTGCCGTTCTGACGGCATGGTCATATGAATCGCGCTATCACTCTTCCAATACGATCTGCACCTTGACGTCGGTCGGCACACCGCTCGCCGCTTCCTCGAATGCCTTGATGCCTTCCGCGAAAGGGAACGTGCGCGAGATGAACGGCTTCACATCGAGCTTGCCGGATGCGATCAACTGGATCGCACGCGGGAAGATATTCGCATAGCGGAACACCGATTCGATACGCGCTTCCTTGATCTGTACCGCGACGACATCCAGCGGAATCGCGCGTTGCGGCATGCCGACGAGCACGATGCAGCCGCCCGGACACAGCAGATCCACGATGCCTTCGAACGCCTTCTCGTTACCGCTCGCTTCGAACACGATGTCTGCGCCCCAGCCATCTGTCAGTTCTTTGACGACATCGAGCGCGCGCTTCTCGCGGATATTCACCGCGGTCACGCCCTGCACGCCACCGATCAACTCCAGCTTTTCCTGCACGAGATCGCAGACGATCGCGCGGCTGCATCCGCCCGCGAGCGCGGCGAGCGCGCACATCATGCCGATGGTGCCCGCACCCAGCACGACGGCCACGTCGCCCGGCTTGATCGCGGCCTTCTTCGCGGCCTGCAGGCCGATAGACAGCGGCTCGACGATCGCGCCTTCGGCGAAGCTCACGTTATCCGGCAGCTTGTACGTGAACGCAGCCGGATGCACGACGTAAGGCGCGAGACAACCATGCACCGGCGGCGTGGCCCAGAAGCGCACTTTGGGATCGAGGTTGTACAGTCCCTCACGCGATGCGCGCGATTCCATGTCCGGCACGCCCGGTTCCATGCAGACACGATCGCCCGTTTTCAGATGCTTCACTTCATCGCCGACTTCGACGACCGTGCCCGATGCTTCGTGTCCCAGCACCATCGGCTCATTGACGACGAACGGTCCGATGCGGCCATGCTGATAGTAGTGAATGTCGCTGCCGCAGATGCCGACCGTATGAATCTTGATGCGCACATCGCGCGGACCCACGACCTGCGGCAGGCTGAATGGACGCAAGCTGATGCGTTTCGCTTCCTCTAGTACGAGTGCTTCCATCGTCGTTCCTTTGATAGAAAATAGGCTTTCTCAACAGGACTGAAATCCGCCGTCGACCAACAAGCTCACGCCGCTCACCATGCTCGAATCGTCGGAGAGCAAATAAGCGATCGTGCGCGCGACTTCCACCGGTTCCACGAAACGCTTCATCGGAATGCGCGCGAGCATCGGGCCGGATTTGGCGGGATCGCTCCAGGCTCTTTCGCCCATCGGCGTCATCGTGACGGTCGGGAGCACAGCGTTCACGCGAATGCCGTGCGGGCCGAGTTCGTTGGCCATCACGCGCGTCATACCGTCGAGCCCGCCTTTCGATGCGCAATACGACGCGTGAAGCGCGAAGCCCACATTCGCCGACAAGCTCGATACATTGACGATCGACCCGCCAACGCCGCGCGCGATCATGCTCTTCGCGCACTCTTGCGCGACGATCATCGCGGCGCGTACGTTCACGTTCATCGTCAGGTCGAAGGCTTCGACGGTCGTCTCGAGAAACGGCTCCAGCACGGCGATGCCCGCGTTGTTCACGAGCAGATCGACGGGCTGAACGGCGCGCGCTGCTTCGCGTGCCGCGTTGGCATCGGCGAGATCGACAGCGATGGTTTCGCAACCGGTCTCTTTCTTCAGCGCATTAAGATCGGCGGCGCTGCGGCTCAGCGCGATCACACGTGCGCCGCGTCCGATCAGCAAGTGAACCGTCGCATAGCCGATGCCCTTCCCCGCGCCCGTCACGAGCACGGTCTTGCCCGCGAATTCGCGATTTCTATCGATGATCGTCATAGTGTCGTCTTCAAGGCTCGTCGCAGAGACGTCTCGCGGTGTCTTCGTCGGTCACGAGCACGGATGGATAGCGCCCGCGCAACGCCGCGCGCGTCACATGAAACTTCTTCTTGCCGCCGCTCACAAGAACCACGCGCCTGATCTTGCGCAGATCTTCCAGCGTGATCGCGACCGTGCGGCGATTCAGCGGATGATCGATCAACTCGCCGTATGCATCCATGAAATGGCCGAGCATGTCGCCGACCGCGCCTGCCTTTTCCAGCGTGCGCAACTGCTCGGGATTATCGATGCCGTATGTCACGACGAGCGATTCCGTCAGATCGCCGCATGTCAGCAACGCGAGATCGGCATTGCGCGCGAGTTCGTACGTCTCGCGCACCGTCTCTTCCTGCAGGATCACATCGCGCGCCTTCTGGCTGCTCACATAGATCGGCGCGGCGAAAAGATAACCATCGGCGCGGCATATATTTGCGAAGTCCGACACGATATCGAACGTGTTGATGCTCGGGCAATGCGACAGCCCGCCCTGCAACGACACCGCCGACACCGCGCCATACGTGCGCTGCGGCATCGCGCGCAGCACGGCGCGGATCGTGCGTCCCCAGCCGAGGCCGATGGTTTGCCCCGCGACGATCTGCTTCGCGAAGAACGACGCCGCGCCGATGCCGAGCGCCGCATTGTTCGCCTCGTTGTTCGCGCCGGTCGGCACGACGACCGCGCATTCGAGGCCGAAGCGCTTCGCAAGCGCCTCTTCCAGTGCAACACACGGCGCGATCTTGCTGTTGATGGTGATCTGCACAAGTCCCGATTCGCGGCTCGCGGCGAGCAGCCGGTTCACGCGCACGCGATTGCTGCCGATGCGCTGCGCGATCTCCTGCTGCGTCAGATTACCGACGTAGTAATGCCATGCGACGCGCGCCTGCAGTTCCTCTTCCGAATCGATGGAATCGTCCGCTTCCGCGACGGCGATGGGCGGTGCGCTCTTGCTCATGGTGTCCTGTAGTTCAATGAAAGGCCGCGCGATTTTATTTCACCGCGCCCATCGTTAGGCCTTGCACCAGTCGCCCGGACACGGCCAACGCGAACACCACCATCGGCAGCACGATCAGCGTGCCCGTCGCCATGATTTCACCCCACGGCAGTTCATAGCCGCTCATATAACTCGTCGCGGCCACCGGAGACGTGATCGCGTCGCTGCGCGTGAGCACGAGCGCATAGAGCAGATCGTTCCACGAGAAGATGAACGCGAAGATCGCCGATACGACGATGCCCGGCATCGCGAGCGGCAGATTGATGCGCCAGAACACGCGCCACGGCGATGCGCCGTCGAGTCGCGCGGCTTCATCGAGCTCGACGGGAATATTGCGGAACTGGTCCGTGCAGATCCATACGACGATGGGCAGCGAGAACGTCAGATACAGCAGGATCAGCACGATATGCGTATCGACGAGATCGAGCTTCGTCGCGATCAGGAAGAACGGCACCGCAAGCACGACCGGGCTCACCATGCGGTTCGAGATAAACCAGAACCACAGATCTTCCTTGCCGCGAAATTCGTAGCGCGCGAGCGCATAAGCGGCGGGCGTGCCGAGCAGGATCGCCAGCACCGTCGTGCTGCTCGCGATGATGAGCGAGTTCAAGAGACTGCCCGCCACGTCATGCTCGAACAGCGCCGCCGAGTAGTGATGAAACGTCGGCGAGAACAACCATTTCGGCGGATAGGCGAGCGCATCGGCCTGGCTCTTCAAGCTCGTCGTGACCATCCAGTAGAACGGAAACACGGACGACATGAACACGACGACGAGACCGAGAAAATGCCATACAGTGGCGCGTTTTCTCGCTGCGCGTGCGCGCTTTGCGCGTTGCGTGGTCTGAATGGTCGATGAACTCACGCGGCCTCCCGATACACGAAGCGGATATAAAGACGCGACAGCACGATCGTCAGGATGAGCAGGATGATCGCTTGTGCGGACGCCATGCCCTGATCGAAGAGCCGAAAGCCCACGCGCTGGATATAGACGCTGATGAACTCCGTCGCGGCGCCCGGTCCGCCGCGCGTCATCGTGAAGACGGCGTCGAACATCTTGAGCATGTCGGCGGAACGAAGAATGAGAATCGCGGTGAGACCCGGCAGCAGATACGGACGCTGCAAGTGCCATAGGATCATGCTCCACTTGGGCGTTTCAAGGCGTGCGGCTTCCTCGGCTTCTTTCGGCACCATCGAAAGCCCCGCGAGCAGGATCAGCGCGCAGAACGGCGTCCATTGCCAGATATCCATGATCATCACGGAGACGAACGCCAGCGTAGGGTCCGCGAGCCAGTCTTGCGGCGGAATGCCGATGAGCCCCGTCAGATAGTTCGCCACGCCGAATTGCCGATTGAAGATCAGCCGGCCGATAAGACCGACGACCGCGTATGTGGTCGCCATCGGGATGACGAGACTCACGCGCGCCGCCGCGCGCATCCACGGCAATTCCGTGCGATGCAGCAGCAGCGCGGCAAATAAGCCGAGCGCGACTTCGATCGGCAACGTCACGCACAGAAACAACGCGGTGCGCCCGAGTGCTTCCCAGAAGCTCGGATCGGTCAGCGTCGCGATGTAGTTATCGACGCCGACGAACGGCGTGCCCGAGGCGAGGTCCGCGAGCTTGTACTGATGAAACGAGTTATAGAGCGCAAGCAACAGCGGATAGATGCCGATGATCGCGAGCGCGGCGATCGCGGGAATCAGAAACCAGAAGGCGGGCGAACGCGGCAGTATGCCGAAGTAGCGCGCGGGCTTGCGCGGTCCTCGCGCGTGCATTGCAGGTGATGCCATTCGATCGCCTCCGGTTTCTGAAACGAGATCACTTCAGCAAAGGCTTCTTGCCGTCGTAATAGCCCGCTTTCTTCAGGATGTCTTCGGTCTTCTGCCCGATGGTCTGCGCCCCCTCCTTCACCGTCACCTGGCCGAGCATCATTTTGCTGCCCCATTCGCCGATGACTTCCGAAATCGCCGGCCATTCCGGGAAGCGCGGACGATAGTCCGGCACGCCGCCCTGCCACGATTCGACCATCGGCTTCACGAACGGATACTTGTCCTGCACGGCCTTGTCCTGATAGATGGCCATGCGCGCCGGCACGCCGCCCGCTTCGAGATAAGGCTTCGCCATGGCTTCGGACGTGATCCACTGAATGAAGAGCCACGACGCCGCCTGCTTCTTCGCATTCGATTTCGCATTTACCGCGAGGGAGAAGCCGCCGAGCGCGGGCTTCAGTCCGGCCGGTCCCTTCGGTTCGGTCGTGATCGCGAGACAGTTGCCGATCTTCGACTTGCTCGGATCGGTCAGCGTCGGATAGAACGCGGACCATTCGGTGATCATCGCCACCTGACCTTGCGCGAGCGCGTTCACCGCTTCCGCATGGTCGAAATCGACGATGCCCGGCGGCATGTACTTCATCAGCTTCTGCCGGTATTCGAGGCCCGCCTGCGATTGCGGCGACATCAGGTTCGACTTGAACTTCGCATCGAGCAGCGAGCCGCCGTTCGGCCACAGCACGCGCATGAAGCTATCCGCCGATTGCGTTTCACCGCGCCGCGATTGCAGCGCGAAGGCGAACTTGTCGCCCTTCGTGAGCTTAGGCGCATAGGTGTTGAGCAACTCGTCCCAGGTCTTCGGCGGCTCGTCGAAGCCCGCGTCCTTCAACATGCACTTGTTGTAGAACATCAGGCCCGAGTAGTTATCGAACGGCAGGCCGTATGTGACCTTGTCCCACGAGCCGAACGAGTCGAGCAGGATGGGGAAGAAGCCCTTCAGATTGAGATTCGGGTCCGCGAGCTTGGGATCGTCGGTGAACTTTTTGATCGGCACGAGCCACTTGTTGCTCGCGAATTCGCCGATCCACACGACGTCCACGAGCACGATGTCCTGATCGCCGCCGCCGACGAAGTTCAGCACCTCCTTCTCCCGGGTGTTCTCGTAGGGAATCACTTCCCAGCGCACCTTGATGCCCGTCTCTTTCTCGAACTGCGGAATGAGCTGCTGCGCGGCCTTGTAGCCGGGGCGATCGAGAAAAATGGCCTTGATCGTGGTGCCCGAGTACGGCTGTGCCGCTTCCTTCAAAGTCCAGGCCTGCGCGTTCGATGCGGCGAGCGCCGCGCTTGCCGCCAATAGCAGGACTGCAGCGACGTGTTTGATCGGACCGGATTGCGCGGCCGGGGTGAAGCGCTTCTTCATGCCTGTCTCCTTGGTATTTTTCGAGCGGATACGGCTTACTGTGCGGTTCTTTCGTGGTGGATTCGTGGTTCTGCCTGTGTGTGTCGTTTCACTTGTAATTTCGGTTTTACAATTGTATATTTTGGCGCGAACAGGTTGTCAAGAACAAATTCAACGATGCGTCCGATGCTGCGCTGCCGCAGCAGCACACAGGAGACACGTATGAGCGCAGTTCATTTGCAGCAGATCCGCAAGGCCTTTGCCGGCGTCGACGTGCTGAAGAGCGTCGACATCGAAGTGACCGATCGCGAGTTCATGGTCTTCGTCGGTCCTTCGGGATGCGGAAAATCCACCTTGCTGCGCACCATCGCCGGACTCGAACGTTGCGACTCAGGGCAAGTGCTGATAGGCGGTGAAGACGTCACCGAACTCGAACCGTCGCAACGCGGCGTCGCCATGGTGTTTCAGTCGTATGCGCTCTATCCGCACATGTCGGTGTACGAAAACATCGCGTTCGGGTTACGCATGCTCAAGTTGCCCGAAGCGCAGATCAAAGAGCGCGTGCATCGGGCAGCGGAGATTCTTCAGATCGGTCAATTGCTCGAACGGCGCCCGCGCGCACTTTCGGGCGGGCAGCGTCAGCGCGTGGCAATCGGCCGCTCAATCGTGCGCGAGCCGAAGGTCTTTCTGTTCGACGAACCGCTCTCCAATCTCGATGCCGCATTGCGCGTGCAGATGCGTCTGGAGCTGATCAAGCTCCACAAGCAGCTCAACGCCACGATGATCTACGTCACGCACGATCAGACCGAAGCCATGACAATGGCCGATCGCATCGTCGTGCTGAATCATGGAAGCGTCGAGCAGATCGGCTCGCCGCTCGAGTTGTATCGCACGCCGCGCAATCGCTTCGTCGCGGGATTTATCGGCTCGCCGAAGATGAACTTCATGGACGTGCGCGTGATGCGCGTCGATGCCGCGGGCGTCACCATTGAACTGCCCGGCGGCGAGTCACTCACGCTGCCGTTCGCGGCGTCATCGGTGAGAGCGGGCGAGACGCTCACGCTCGGCATTCGGCCCGAACATTTCATCGAATCGTGTGGCGGCGATATCGACAGTGGACTCACCGGCGAAGTCATGGTGATCGAGCATCTCGGCGGCGAAACGCTGCTGCATCTGCGCTTGCCGAACGAACTCGTGATTCAGGTGAAGGGCTCGGGCGAATCGACGGCCGTCGAAGGACAGCGCCTGAACGCGGGCTTCAGCATTCGCCATGTGCATCTGTTTCGCGAAGACGGCAGCGCGCTCGAGCGCATGCGTCCGGTCGCCGAGACCGCGACCGCCTGACGGTCAAGTTCACGGAAGAGCTTGCTGTAAGCGAACATCAAGGGACGAATTGCGCGCCACCGCTCCCGCTTTGCGCGAACCACATGACATTTCGCATCCGCTCGCACTCGTCGGGATTACAAATGTTCCAGATTTGGACGGACAAAACTGCAAAACGACGCATCGCCACGGCATGACGCGGAATGGCCTTGTGTGCGACACCCCACATAATCAGTAACACGTGACAGATTCGTTACGTAACCCTCATCGCGCGTGACCCGTCATCACGTTGCAGTGACGGCCTCCAATCGCGCGCAAACGTTGTCATGCAAGAACGATGCGCCTCGACTGCTGCGGCCAGCGCGCGGGCATCAAAGCTGGCACGACTCGTGCGAACGCTTCCACGACCAACTGGGAGGGACGGCTAAAGCATGAATAGGACGACACACGGCTCGCCTGTTGCGAACCCCGCGCCGAACTCAGATCATGCAATCGGGCATCGCATACTCGAAGGCCTCAAGGCCGGAGAATTCTGCATCGCCTATCAGGGAATCTACCGAGTCGACACCGGCGAGCTCGCGCAAATGGAAGCGCTGATTCGCTGGCGTCATCCGGACTACGGCGTATTGCTGCCAGGCGCGTTCAGCGCGGCGTTCAAGGACGCCGACATCATGCGCGAACTCACATGGTTCGTGCTGGACGCGGTCGCCTCCGACATCGAAGCGTGGCGCGCACGCGGCGGCGCGCATTACTCCATCGCGGTGAACGTGCCGCCCTCGATCGCTGCGTTGCTCGGCTTCACCGAGCGGATGGAATCGATATGCCGCGCGCATGGCGTCACTCCCGACTGCATCGAACTGGAATTGCTCGAGAGCGAAGATCTCGCGCGTATCCCGACGATGCCGAAAGTCGTGCGAGGTCTCAAGAACAAGGGCGTGAGCGTCGCGATGGACGATTTCGGCACCGGCTATTCGTGTCTCGCCGCCCTCGGTCCGATAGACTTCGGGACCGTGAAGATCGCCAAGGAACTCGTCGCACAAGCGCCGCGCTGCCCGAACGCGTGTCTCGTGTTTTCGTCGGTGCTTACGTTGCTGACGCGGCTGAAGGTGGTGATCGTCGTCGAAGGTGTGGAGACGGCGGCGCAGGCGCAATGGCTTGCGCAATGGCCGCATGTGCTGGCACAGGGATTCTTTCTTGCGCGGCCCGCATTCGGTATCGATAACGTGCCTGGCGCGCGGATCGGAAGGCCGGTTACGCAATCCAGAGCAACGCGGCGCGACGGCGCTCGCAACATTCGCCTCGCGGACGCCGCATGAAGAATTGAAGCGTTTCTGGCAGCCCTCGTAAGCCAGAACTTCGCCGGCGCGTGTATGCGTGTCGGCGTTTTTTTCGCCTCAAATCCGCGTGCGCGTCAAATCCATCTCTGGTGCTCTCAGCTTCAACCCGCCGATAGCCACGCGCGTCGCCGCATCCACCGGCAACCCCCAACGCTCGAAGAAATCGGTCAGATCGAGATTCGCCGCGACGCACGCCCGCAGCACGAAGCGCTGCACTTCGTTCTTCGCGCCGCCTTCGTCCTCCGTCAGCGGTTGCGCTCGATAAAGCTTGTGCAGCCGCGCATAGAAGCCGTCGCCGAGCGCGCGGCGCAACTGCTCGTACATCACGAGCCTGATCCACAGCGCTTCCGATGGCATCGGAAACGACGCATCGTCGAGAAAATTGCGCGACGGCTGCGCGAGATACGACGCCGCGAGTTCCAGGCGATTCCGTTTGCCGCGCGCATCGACGACTTGCAGCAACGGGGACTGCATCGACGGGCCAAACGCTCCAGCGCATGCAGCGAGTAAATGTTCACGGTGGTTTCCGTGACGCCCGGCCAAGTCCAGTCCCACTGCTGATACATGTGGCCCATCTCGTGCCATACGCCCCATTGATCGGCCTTCACGGGCTTGAGCAAGGTCTCTGCCGCGCTGTTCATCGGCAACCCGATCATGTAGTACGTCGCGTAGAGATACGCGCCCTGCAATTCGGCGCGGGTCGAGATCGCATCCTGCACGAAGTGCACGCGCAATGGCGAAGGCGCATCGAGCGCGCTCGATCCGTCGAGTCCCGACACGTCGTCGTGATAGCCCATGATTCGCTCGACATAACCGAGCAGAACGCCCGGGTCCGCAGCGCCCGCCTTGTCGTACATCGCGCGCGTGACGGTGAACATCGTGCGCTTGCCGACCATCTCGACGAGCGGCGCATCGGCGTAACGTTGCAGCATCGCGCGCCATTCGACGGACGTCGTCGTGCCCTCGATATAGAACGGCGCCGGCTTGCCGCCTTCGCGCACGAATACATCGATCGACGTGCGCGGCCGTTCGTTGAATCCGCTGTCGATATATTCGAAGTAGAGCAAACCATCGCGCGACGCGACGAACGTGTTGCGCCCTTCCGTCGCGAGGATTCGCTGCGGATCGCCGGCGGGCTGGCGTCGAAAGAAGCCGTTCTTGTTGCCGATCATGACGACGAGGCCATCGGGACCATCACTGGCGAGACCGTTCACGTCGATCACGACGGACTCGCCCTTCGACACATAAAGCCCCGACGGATGATAGTCGGTCCAGCGAAAGCCGCCGAGCCGGTCGGCCTCGATCGCATCGGGCGCATAAGCGCTCAGGTGATAGCGCTTGCCGATGTTGTCGTATGTCGAGCGCGCCGATGCATCCAGCGTGCGATACGCATGATCGGCGCCATCGTTGCCGGTCCTGTACAGGCGCCATTGCTCAGCCTGCGCACTCACTTCGACGAACGCGCCGTCGCGCAGCGCATGACGCGCGACGACGAGCCCCGTCTTCGTGCCGCTCGCCGCGATGGTCACCGCGTTCGCATCGGCTTCGATGCTCCAGTTCTGCCGCGCTTCGCCCGATGGCGCTTCGAGATCGACGCGCGCGCCGAGCGTCACGTAACGCCCATAGAGCTTCGAATAAAGGCGAAAGCCGCTGCCTTCCTTGTCGACGGTCCAGATCTGGCTCGCGGCAAGTTCAGGCGTCCATCTCGACTGAACGAGCGCGATCGTGCCGTCCTTTTGCACTTGCGCGGTCAGGGCCTTGAACGTCGCGTTCGACACGATATAGAAGTCGCCTTCCTCGACTTTCGCGCCCGCGCCGTAGGGCACCAGCATCGCGCCGGGCGCGGATGCGAAGCGCGAAACACGCACCGCGTCGTGCGGATAAAACGTCACGGGCGCGTAGTAGCGCGATGCCGCGTGCGCGTCGCACAACCCGAAGATCAACAGCCATGAACGCCATCGCATGCACGTCTCCCCCTTTCATATCGGCCGTGTCTCCGGCTCTTCATCGAAAATCTGGAACTTGCGCATCTTCTCCCACAGCACCTTGCGGCTGATGCCGAGATACTGCGCCGTATCCTGCCGTCTCCAGCCGTTGGCGTCGAGGGCCGAGATCACGCGATTGCGCTCGTTCATGTCCCACTTGCTGCGATCGACCAGCAGATCCGACACGCCCTCCGACGGCGCGACTCTCGCATTGCGCGCCAGTACGATCAGACGTTTTACGCGCGACTCGTCCCACGCGCCGAGCTGGCGCACCGTCACGCCGACGCGCTCGGCCAGATTGCGCAGCTCGCGCACATTGCCGGCGAAGTAGATATCGGCGACGGCATCGGCAAGCCAGTACGGCAGCTCGGGCAAGCTATCGAGCTTCTCCTTGCCAATGACCTCGCTAACGAAGGTCTTGAAGAGCGCGATCTTGTCGGGCGCGCCGCGTTCTTCCAGCGACGGAATCTTCAGCTCGATTACCGCGAGCCGGTAATACAGGTCCGCGCGAAACTCGCCGTCCTTCACGAGTTGCGGCAGGCACTTGTTGCTCGCCGCGATCAGCCGGAATTCGAGCCGCACCGGCGTTCCCGAGCCGACGCGCGTCACTGCCTGATCTTCCAGCACGCGCAAGAGCTTGACCTGCTGATAGAGCGGCAAATCGCCGATTTCATCGAGAAACAGCGTGCCGCCGTTGGCCTGTTCGAAATAGCCTTTATGCGCGAGCACCGCGCCCGTGAACGAGCCTTTTGCATGTCCGAAGAACAGCGATTCGAAAAGTCCATCGGGAATCGCGCCGCAGTTGACCGCGACGAACGGACCTTCGCCGAAGCGCGTGTGCTTCTCATGCAGCAGTTGCGCGATGCGCTCCTTGCCGACGCCCGTCTCGCCATGCAGCAGCACGCTCGTATCGCAATCGGCGAAGGTGTCGACTTCGTGCAGCAGCGCCTTCATGCACTCCGCATGCGCGATCAACGCATGCGACGCCTGCGTGTCCTCGCCATGCGCACGCAGTTGCCGCGCGAGTTTCGCGACCATCGCGCGCAGCTCAGCGCCGGTGAAATCGAGCGGCAGGATATGCGAGTAGTCCGCCGGGAACATCGACGGATCGCGTTCACGTTGCGCCGCGCCAACCCAGATGACGGGCATCGAATGACGCGCTTCCCAGTCGCGCAGCACGAACGCGCCGCCATCGATCACGCTCACGCTGATGATCGCGAGCGCGGGACGCTCGGACTCACGCGGCGCGCTGATCGAGGTGCCGTCCGCGCGCAGCACGTCCACGTCCTGACCGGTCATCGCGCGCACCACGCGCTCGACGATGTCGGCCTTGCCCTCCCACACGTGAATATCGAGTCCATCGATTCGGGTGTTCTGTTTCATGTCGTTCAATAGACCAGTTGCGACTCGCCGCAGTTGAGCGACAGATCGTGGATCGTGCTCGTTCCCACTTGCGCGCCGAGCAGTTGCAGCACCGGAATCAGCACCTGATCGAGGCCCGCAAGGACACCGGCGAGCACGGGCGTGAGCGTGGAAAGCAGCAGTTGCACAACGCCCGCGAGCAGCGCGCCGGGCAGGATCGGCGAGCTGACGGACAGCCCGCCCGGTGCGTTGATGCTCGCGCTCAGGCCCGACAGCGCGTTGGCGAGCGATGCGCCCGGCGCAGCCGGCACGGACTGATAGTCGTCGCTGTTGCCGCTCACGCCGTCGAAGGTGAGCTTCGACGCGGCGGACGCGGGCATCGACGCCGGCAGGCTCGCGGCGAGTCGCACGGTCAGCACGTTGGGCAGGTTCACGAGCGTCGCGGGTTGCGTGCAACTGAACGCGCCCATGTTCGCGGGCGCATCGCCGACGCAGAGATTGGCGATGCCCGTCTGCACGCCGATCACCGAACTGCGCGCCGACGCTGCCCCCCGGCATTGCGTCGACTGGAGCCACGCGGCGCCAGGCGCGACTTCCATGTACAGCGGCAGATGGATCATCGGCTGGGTCGGGCTGATGATCGGGGCGACCGGCAGCGGCAGCACGCTCACGTCGACGAACGCGCGCACCTGCGCCGTGCGCGCGAACGTGCGCCACTTGCCGTTCGCGTCCTTGCCCGCTTCGCCGATGGCGAGCACCGGCGGCTGCACGATCTGCACGGCGAGCGTCGACGAAACCACGCCGGGCAGCGTCAACCCGCCGCCGACGTTCACGGCCGCCTTGCCCGCCTGCGCGATCTCCGCCGTCACGAAGAGCGCTTCGAGCGGGTTGATGGTCGCATCGAGCGCGCTCTGCGTGTTGGCGAGCCCGACCGTCAGCAAGCCCGCCGAGCCGTTCGCGCTGCCGAGCGAAATCGTCTGATTGCCGGGGATGCTCGCGTTGACGATCGTGCCCATCGCGCCGATCGCGGTCGAGAGATTCGTGTTCAGCACGCTCGTCGTCTGCAGCGCGGTGAGCATCAGCTTCGCGATCTGCGCGGCGGTGAGCTGCATCGCGAGCAATTGATCGACGGTGCCGACGCCCGCCGCCGCGACGAGATCGCTCACGCGCACGCGCGTGCTCGCGAGCCCTTGATACGACACGAGCGACAGATTCAGATTCGTGCCGAGCAGCGCGTTGAGCAGGCTGTTCACCGTGCCCGCGCCGATGCTCGCGAGCGTCGTGCCGATCGAGAACGAGCCGACGTCCGTCGCTTTCGCGATGGCGCTCGCCGTCACTTGCCGCGCCGGGCCGAGAAAGAAGTAAGGCACCGTGCGCGAGACCGTCACCTTCACGGCATTGACGGGCGTGCCGCTCGTCGAGAAGAACTGGGGCGCGGCGCTCGACTGCGGGTCCCAGCGCCCGCACGTGGCGCTCAGCGCATTGCCCGCCGCCGACGCATCGAAGCCGTTGCTGGTCGCGCTGCCGTTCGCGGTGGACTGCGCGCGCGTGCAGGCGGCATCGACGACTTGCGCGCCCGCGCTCGCCGAAAGATCCGCGACGCTTTGCAAGTTGCGCCGCGCGAAAAAGAGATTGCCAATATCGATCGCACCGAGCGCCGCGATCGCGACGACGAGCCAGATCGCCGCGAGCGTGGCCGCCGCGCCGCGCTGCGTGCGTCGATTTGGCCCGGTGTGTCGATGCGCGTTCATCGAGCGTCAGTTCGAATCGCGATAGTTCACGTCGAGCGACGGCCGCCCCGCGTCTTCGAACGACGAGCCGAAGCGCGCCGGAATCGGCGTCTCGAAGGACTTGAGATAGCGCGCGTAGGCCGCGCCGGCTTGCGCGCCGGGCATCGGTTGCGCGGGCGCCGCCGCGCTGTTGCTCGCCTGGAGCGCGAGCCACGATTCAGTCGCATGGCCGACGTCGCCGGCCGTTTGCGCGACCGCCGTCTGCTGCCATGCGCCGCACGCCGCGCACAGAACGAGCATGCCGATTCGCTTCATCCGTTTCTCCTTCATCGTCGATATCAGCGCGACGCGACGCTCGGGCGCGCCGCATCGGCGACGCGCCTCGCATCGGCGCGAATCGCCTGCTGCACGTCCGCCGAAAACTTCTGCTGCGTCATCAACCCTTGCGCATTCGCCGCCTGTCCGCTCGCGAGCAGCAACAGCGCGACATTGCTCAGGATCTTCGGGTTGTTCGGCGCGAGCTCGGCGGCCTTCATGAGCGGCACGCGCGCGCCCGCGATATCGCCCATGCGCAGCTTTGCGTAGCCAAGATCGGAGAGCATCGGCGCATCGGTCGGCGCGCGCTTCGATGCGGCCTCGAAGCGTTGCGCGGCTAGCGCGAAATCGCCCGTCCCGCCCGCGAGCAAGCCGAGTCCGCGCAAACCGCGCGCGGCGAGCGGCGTATCGGCGAGACGCGCATACGCGGCCGCGCTCGCGTCGGGCTGTCCGGTCTGCCGCAGCGCGTCGGCGCGCAGCAGGATCGTGTCGGGCGATTCGCCGTATTGCTGCTCGTATGCGTCGATATGCGCGAGCGACGCGAACCAGAGCCCTTGCGCCTGCATCCTGTCGATGAGCGCGAGATACATGCCGGGCGTGTCGGGCGCGGCGTCTTTCTGTTGCGCCTGATCGAGCGCGGCCTGACGCTCGGCCTGAATGCCGAGGCCGTAGCCGTTCTCGGGCTTCGTCGCGCAGGCGGCGAGCGTCGCGCAGATCAGGGTCAAGGCGAGTGAACGCATCATGTCGATTCCTTTATCGATGCAACGTCGACAGCGAACGCACCACCGCGATGAAGCCCGGCCCCGCCGTGATGATCAGCAGCGCGGGCAGCAACGTGATGACCATGACGCCCGTCATCTTGACGGTGAGCTTGCCGATGCGCTCGCGCAACGTCGCACGGCGTGCCTCGCGCAGCCGGTCGCCGAATTGTTTGAGCGGTTCCTGCACCGCGCCGCCGTGTTTCTCGACCTGAACGATGAGCCGCACGATAGCGGCGAGATCCTCGTTCTCGTAGCTCGTCGAGAGGCGTTTCATCGATTGCTCGCGCGTGCGGCCCGTGGCGAATTGCGCCTGCGCGAGCGCGAGTTCCGTCGCGAGCACGGGCAGCACGCTCCTGAAGTCCTGGATCATCACTTGCAGGCTCTGATCGAGGGACAGCCCGACGCCCTGCAAGAGCCGCAGCAAGTCGACGAACATCGGCAGTTCCGAATTCACCGCACTTTGGCGCGCGTTCGCGCGGCGGCGCACGAACCACTTCGGCGCCATGAAGCCCGCCGACAGCGCAATGAACAGCAGCAGCACGAAGCGCGCGCCGTGCCCGATCACGCAGACCGCGAGCGGCGCACCCACCGCGCCCACGATGCGCGCCGCGAGAAAGCGGCCGCGCGCGCTCGCGTCGAGATAACCGCAGCGCTCGAGCAGTCGTCGATCTTCGTCCGCGACCGCGACGCGCCCGAACGGCGTATCGAGCCACGCGGCGCTCGCCCGGTCGATCGCGGCGAGCGGACCCTGGCGCGGCGCCGCGTCCGGAGTCGGCAGCGGCGGCATCGGCGGCGTGCGCGCCTTCAACGCGTGATCGAGCGTGCGCGCCGATCGTTGCATGCGCGCATGACGGCCGAGCGCGAGCGCACCGCCGAGACCGGCCGCGAGCGCAGCGGCGGCGAGCGCAAACGCGCCGAGCAATGCGGGCGTGATGTTCATGTCCTGATCCTTGCAAGCCGGTACAGCAGCCACGCGCCCAGCATCTGCAACGCGAGCGCGACGTAGACGAGGCGCTTGCCGAACGGTTCGCTCCACATCGCATTGAAATAGTCGGGATTGGTCACGATGATCATCGCGCCGAGCAGGATCGGCAGCAGGCCGAGCACCCATGCCGAGAGCCGCGTCTCCGTCGACAGCGCGACGAGTTCGCGGCTCGCCTGTTCCAGATCGCGCATCAGCGCGGCCATGCGGTCGAGCATCACGTCGGAGCGCCCGCCGTATTTCACCGATACACGCAGCACCGCGCCGACGAGCTCCAGCTCGCGCACGCGATACATGCGCGCGACCGCGCCGAGCGCGTGATCGATCTCGGCGCCGGTGCGCAGCATCGGCAGCGCGCGCTGGAGACATTCGGAGAGCGGCGCTTCGGCGCTCGTCAGCGCGGCCTGGAACGCGGCGGGCACGCTATGGCCGATGACGATCAGGCGCACGATGCCATCGAGAAATGGCGGCAACTGCCGCACGATGCGCTGCTGGCGCTTCTGCGCGCGCCACACGAGCCACGCGTACACGGCGGCGAACACGAGCGCGGCGATGCATGCGCCGATGATGAGCCCCGCGCGCATCGCGGACCACAACGCAGCGCAGGCGGCGACGCCGAGCGACGTACCCACGAGCGCGCGCGGCCGTTCGATGCCCGCGCGGCTCATCAGAGTGTCGAATGCCGCACGAATGCGCGCGATCCCGGTCGCGGTGCCCTTCGGCGGCACGGCGGCCGGCGCGCTCGCAACCGCTCGCGGCGTTTGCCGTGGCGCGGGCGCCTGCACCTGCCGGTCGACGAAGCGCTCGGTCAGCGCGCGCTCGCGCGTGCTCGTGCCGCGCCGCCACAGCATGAGCGCCGCCGCCGCGCACAGCAGCGCGAACATCGCGATGAACGCGACGGCTCTAACCATTGAAGCCTCCGCCGAAGCCGCCGCCGCCGAAACGCAAGCCGTCCTGCATCGCGCCGCCAAGCGCCTGCCGGAACTTGACGAGCTTGGGCGAACTCGGATGAATGCCGAGCCAGTTCCAGCGATCGCCTTCCTCGCCGTTCGAATCGATGTACGGCTCGTAGCGATACAACTCCTGCATCGCGATGATGTTGTCGGAAAGCCCGGTCACTTCCGTCACGGAGAGAATGCGCCGCCGTCCGCTGGAAAGCCGTCCGATCTGCACGATGAAATCGATCGCGTTCGCGATCTGGCGTCTCAGGCTTGCTTCGGTGCCCTGAAAGCCCGCGAAGCCCGCAAGCATTTCCAGCCGATAAAGGCACTCGCGCGGCGAACTCGCGTGGACGGTGCCCATCGAGCCGTCGTGGCCGGTGTTCATCGCCTGAAGCATTTCGAGCACTTCGCCGCCGCGCACTTCGCCGACGATGATGCGATCCGGCCGCATCCGCAATGTATTGCGCAGCAGATCGCGAATCGATACGACGCCCGCGCCGTCGAAGCCGCCGGGTCTGCTTTCGAGCCGCACGACATGCGGATGATTCAGCGACAGCTCCGCCGTATCCTCGATCGTCACGACGCGTTCGTGCTTCGGAATGAAGAACGCGAGCGCGTTCAGCAGCGACGTCTTGCCCGAACTCGTGCCGCCGGACACCAGCACGTTGCAACGCGCTTCGACGGCGGCTTTCAGCAACGCCGAAATGTCTTCGTCGAAGGTGCCGTTGGCGAGCAGATCGTCGGGGCGCAACGGATCGCGCCTGAACTTGCGGATCGACACGACCGGTCCGTCGATCGACAGCGGCTCGATCACCACGTTCACGCGGCCGCCGTCGGGCAGACGTGCATCGACCATCGGATTGGATTCGTCGAGCCGGCGTCCGATGGGCGCGAGAATGCGCCGCACGATGCGCAGCAGATGCGCGTTGTCCGCGAAGCGCACCGGAATCTTTTCGAGCATGCCGTGCCGCGATACGTACACGTCGCTATAACCGTTGATCAGAATGTCCTCGACGGCGGCATCCGCGAGCAGATCTTCCAGCGGCCCGAAGCCCGCCAGCTCCTTCGTCAGCGCCGCGGCGACCAGACGCACTTCGCTCTCGTTCAGCGGAATGCGCCGCAGACGCACGAAGCTGTCCATCTCAAGATCGACGAACTGCTGGATCGCCTGCCGCGACCATCGGCCGAACTCGGCGCCCAGTTCCTCGATGCGCGAGAGCAGATGTTCGTGCGCCGCCGTCGCCACGTCCTGAAACTGCTGCGATTGCGCAAACGCGACAGCGTCTTCGGCCAGATCGTTCGCGAACGCGATGTCCTTGCTGAAGTCCTGAGCCATCGTCTATGACCGCCTGAGAAAGTTGGGAAGAAAATGCGCGACGTCGATCGCCGCACGCCCCGCGCGTGCTTTCGGATGGGGCGCGCTGGCATCGGCAGGCTCGCCGTGAAGGCGCGCGAGACGCTCGACGAGCGGCGCGAGCGCGCGCACCCAGGGATCGCGCGCGCTGCAATCGGCGAGCAGACGTCCCTGATTCACCGCGCGTCCGAGCGCCTGCGCGCGCTCGGGCAACACGGCGACGAGCGGCAGATTCAGGCGCGCGGCCAGTTGCTCCGCGCCGAAGTTGAGCGCGGCATCGAACTTGTTCACGACGAGGCCGATCTTCGCGGGCGGCGTGTCTTCGTCGGCGGGACGCAGCGCGTCGAGCAGCGACCTCGCCGACACGGCCGATGCGACGTTGGCATCGCAGACGAGCCAGGTTTCATCGGCGGCCTGCAACGTCTGCGCGACGAAATCGACATTCGAGAAGCCGCCCAGATCGACGATCTGATGATCGAAATACGCACGCAAGCGGTTCAGCGTGCTCACCGCCGACGCGAACGAGATCGCGCGCATCTCCGCGAGATCGGCGGGCAGCGTCGTGAGTGCGAGGCCGCTCGCGTGACGCGCGAACGCGGTGTTCACGAAGGTTTCATCGAAGCGGCGCAGGTTGCGCACGGCATCGACGAAATGCAGCTCGCTGCGCGTGTCGAGCAACAGCGCGCTGTCGGCGGCGGGCAGGCCGAGATCGAGCAGCGCCGTCGCGCGGCCCGCCTGCATGCCGCGCCGTTGCAGACTCACCGCCAGATTCGCGGCGAGCGTGCTCGCGCCCACGCCGATGCGCGCGCCGAGCAGCACCGTCAGCTTGCCTTGACGGCTCGTCGTCTCGCCGCGCGAATTCGGCCGTTCGTCGATGAGACGCTGCGCGATCGCGAGGACATCTTCGCCGGGACCGCCGATATCGACGAAATCGCGCACGCCCGCGCGCAACGCCGCGAGCGCCGATGCAGGCGTCGCAAGCGTGCCGAGCGCGACGATCGGCACATCGGGGAACGCGTCGCGGGCGGCCTGGGCGGGCGCGCTGGCGTGATCGTTCGCGCTGAAATCGACGAAGACGATCGACGGCCCGCTTTCGCCGATGCGCGCAATCAGCCCCGCCCCATCGCACGGCGCGGCCTCGACCGCGCCCGCGCATGCGAGCGCGCGTTGCAGCCAGTCGTGGCGCGCGTCGACCGGGCTCGCGCAGAGAAAGCGCGCGGCGCTCATCGCGAGAACCCCGGCGCGGCATCGGACGACAGCGCCCCGCCGACGAACGAGCGCCACACCGGGCCGTCGCGCTGCTCGGACTGCTGGCCGGGCGTCGCGGGCAGCGCGGCATTTTTCGCGATCGGCGCGACGAGATGCGGCGTCACGATAATCACCAGCTCGCGATCCTGCTGCGAGTACTGCAAGGTCTTGAAGAACGCGCCGATGATCGGCAGATCGCCGAGCACAGGCACCTTGTTCACGTTCGACGCCGTCTCGCGATCGACCAGCCCGCCGATCACGAAGCTCTCGCCATCGCCCAGCTCGACGGCCGTTTCGGCGCGGCGCGTGGTGAGCGCGGGCACCGACACGCCGTCGATGGTGATCGCGTGCGCGAAGTCGAGCTGGCTCGCTTCCGGCGCGACCTTGAGCGCGATGCGCTGCGGGCCGAGCACCGTCGGCGTCAGCGAAAGGCCGATTCCGTACGGCTTATAAACGATGGTCGTCGTGCCGAGCGATTGCGGCACCGGCACCGGAATCTCGCCGCCCGCGAGAAAGCTCGCGCTTTGCCCCGACAACGCGACGAGCGTCGGCTGCGCGAGCACGCGCGCGAGATTATTCCCTTCGAGCAGGCTCAGGTTCGCGAACAGACCGTGCGAAGTCGAGTTGAGCAGCAGGTTGAATGCGGAGCCGATCGGCGACGTCGCCGTGACCGAAAGCGGATTGTTCGCGCCGCCCGTCACGCTCGTGAGCGCGCTCGGCGCAAAGGTGCCGAACGCGAAGCCCGCGTTGTTCTGCGAGAACAGATTGAAACCCGCTTCCTTGAGCACGGTCTTGCTGAATTCGACCACTTTGACATCGACCTGGACGACGCTTTTCGTCGCCACCGTCGATGCATCGACGATCGCGCCATCCTTGCCGACCGATGCCTTCGCCGCCGCGACCGCGCGCTCGTGCGTTTCCATCGTCGGCGTCGAGCCGTCGAGCACGGCGGTCTTGCCGAGCACGCGCACGCGCGGCGCGTCGGCATGGGCGAGCGCGGCGCTCGCGCTTGCCATTACATCGACCGTATAAGACAGCGGCGCATCGTGGCCGCGCTCCCACAGCAGCAGGTTCGTCGTCCCCGCCGACTTGCCGACGAGCAGCACGCCGCCGCCCTTCAGCACGTTCACATCCGCGACCGACGGATCACCGATCCCGACACGCCAGATCGTCCGGCCGCGCGCGAGCGGCTTTTGCCCGCCGGTCGTCAGCGCGATCACGCCGGCGTTGGCGCCCGAAACTTCAGCCGATGCCTCGCGCGATGCCGCGTACACGTTGACTGCCAGCGCCGCCGACGCACACGCGGCGAGCGTCGCCCATTTCCATCGATTGAAATGCCGGTTTCTTGTCATCGTTATGTGAGCTGCCGTTCGTTCAATACGCGACGCGTTCCGCGTGCCCGCCGCGAATCACTTCGATTCCCTCGTTGACCGGCGCCGGAGCGGCGCGCGGTTTTGCGACCGGCCGCGCCGCCATGCTCCCGCCCGCGAGCGTGCCGAGCGCGATGCCCGCGGCCGCGCGCGCGGCGCCGTTGTCCGGCCGCGCCGATGCGTCGAGCGGCGGGAAGACATGCGGCGGCGACGTTTCGTCGTCGGCGGCATTGCGCAGCGCGAGCACGACGCGGCCCGCGCTGTCGGCGAGCGTGAGCGCATCGACGTCGGCGGTGCGGACCGCGAGCACCGCCGTGCGCGGACCGGCCTGAAGCGAGCCTTTGGATTTGTCCTTGGCGTCGGCCGATCCGAGCGACGCGTCGCCCATGCTCAGCACGCGCACTTTCGATAACAGCAGACGCGCCTGCGTCGTCGCGATTTCCGCGCCGCTATCGCGCTTGAGCGTGAAGAACACATCGACGTAATCGCCCGGACGCACGTAGTTGCCGACGGCGTTCGTCTCGTCGATATGCACGGCCACCGCGCGCTCGCCCGCCGCGACGACATCGGAGAGACCGCTCGACAGTGCGTCGGCGGTCAGCGGCGCGCCCTTCTGCACGGCGGCGAGCGGCACGCGGCCGACGAGCGCGGCGGCGTCGTTGAACACGCCCGGCGCAGGCTCGGCCTGCATCCGCACGGAGAGCGACGCGGCATCGAGCGCCTTGCCCGCGGGCAAATCGCGCGCGGCGACGACGACCGGCACGAGCCGCTGCGGCATCGACAGCGCCGATGCCTGCGCGGGCGCGCGATCACGCTCCAGCGACGGCGCGGGATCGCGCGCGAGCTTCACCGCGAAGACGCCGAGGATCAGCGCGAGTCCGAACAGCAGAATGGCGAGTGTGCGGGTGAGATTGGCCATGACGTCAGGTTGAGTGGAAGCGAACGCGCGCGCTCATAGCACGTTGTCCGGATCGAGTTGAACCATCGCGCGGGCGACGAGCGCATCGGGCAAGGCGAGATCGAAGAGCGGCAACGCCGGCACGAGCGGCCGTTGCGCGTAGCCGTAGTCGAGCGTGATTTCGATGCAGCTCAGCGTCGCGTCGTACGCGCACGGCGCCGGCGCGGCCGTGCATTGCGCCGCGCCCGCGAGCCAGTTGGTCAGGCCTTGCGCGGTCTCGCAGGCGGCCGCGCCCCGGAGCGCGAGGGCGTCGTCGACGTTCTGCGCGTTCGCCTGAAAGCGCAGCGCCGCGCGCGCGCCCTCTTCGGCCGCGAGCGTCAGCGATTGCTGCGCGACGAAGATGAGGCTGTACGTGACGATCGCGTAGAAGACGACGAAAAACAGCGGAAACACGATGGCGAACTCGATCGCCATATTGCCGCGCTGCGCGTGGCGGCTCGGGCGGCGCTTCATGCGTGCAGCGCCGCCAGATGGCCGATCGCCGCGAGCGCCAGCAACGCGCCGTAGGGCGTGCTGTTGCGTCTGCGTTCTTCGGGCGCCGCCGTGTGGGGCAGATCGCGCAAAGCGAAGGCGGCGCGGCGGCGGCCCGCGAGCAGAACGAGCGCATGCACGCACGCGGCGAGACTCGCCGCCACCCAGATGATGACGAGCGCCTGCGGCCCGCACCACGCGCCGATCACGGCGAACGCCTTGACGTCCGCGGCGCCCATCATGCCGAGCGCATAGAACGGCAAGAGCGCAACGAAGCCTGCGGCGAGTCCGAGCAGCGCTATGCCAAGCGGGATATCGAACGGAGAAATCCGCGCGGCGGCGAGTGCGAGCGCGCATAACGCGCCCACGATAATGAGCGCATTCGGAATCAGCCTGCGCCGCCCGTCGAATAAAACGACCGCAAGCGCCCAGGCGATAAATATCGCGGATTGGATTGAGAGCATGGCAAAGCGAAAACCATCATCCGGTTCAATCCGGATGTGTCGTTAAAGTCGGCCGACAATATCGATCCCCGCGCCGGAAAAAAATCCGGCGCGTCATATCTGGGGTCGCTTATCTGGTTATGTCGTGGTTTTCGCCAATCCCTGCTGGATCGCCTGGAACGTGCTTTTTAGTTGTGTGGCGACATCGCCCACCGCGGTCATGATCCCCAATGCGAGAACACCGGCAATCAATCCATATTCGATGGCGGTAATGCCACGGCTGTCGCGAATGAATTGCAGGATGCGTGATTTCATTTTTATTGCCCTCGGTTCGGTGTTACTGCTTCTCTCTGGCCGCATATGCTTATCCCGCGGGCTTCCGGCAGGCGCATCCAGCACCGTGTCCGAAAGGCACGCTAAATAGGCATTTCAATTCTATTTTTTTCCGCTTCGTTTCTCTCGGCACTGCCTTGCGAAGGTTTGCTCCAAGACGAGATGGTTAGCGGATTTATAACGCATGCGTATCTCAAAATCAATTATTGTCTGAACGATTGTTTGCCGTGTATTTCCGGAAAGGTTGCGAATCAGCAGCCATCTGACATATCAGTAAAGGCAACATGCCGGCTCATTACCCATAGCGCATTTATTTCCTGCTCGGAGTCTGGCGATTACTGCCTTGGCGACACGTTCCGATCATGCGCGTCACCCAGCATGCCGTAACGAAGCCGGTGCTTCGTAACGTTACGCCGGACGTTTTCGGCCCTTCGAATCCGCGCCGCCGATTAACGCCGCGTCATCCAAATCCTTATGCGTCATGCCGAAGTCGGCGACACCGGCCATTCCAGTGCGTTGCTGTCCGTGCGATGGCACACCTAATGCAGTTATCGGCCCGCGGTCCATTCATTACAAGACATCGAGGGCTTTATGAATACGAGGAACATCGGATACGAAGTCGTGCAGAAGACCATCGTCGCGGCGGCGGTGGCCAGCCTGCTCGCGCTCACCGCATGCGGCGGATCGGGAACGATGAGCAAGTCGGCCGGCTCGGGCGGCGCGTCGGGCACGATCTCGACCGGCGACGGGAGCGGCGCTTCCGGATCGGGCAGCGGATCGGGGAGCGGGTCGGGATCGGGGAGCAGCACCAGCAGCAATGGCGGCACGGGCGGCAGCAGTGGCGGGACCGGAAGCGGCGGCGGCGGAACGGGCGGCGGCGGCACGACGACGACGCCGCCCGTCGCGGCTGTCGCGGACAAGACCGGCAACGTGGTGTCCGCGGCCGGCGACGCGGTATCGGGCATCGGCACGGCGATCGGTTCGACGAGCGCGCCTGTCGCCGGCACGAGCACCACGAGAGCCGCCGGCGATGTCGTCTCGAACCTGGGCACGGCGGTGTCCACGCTCGGCGATGGCGTATCGGCGGGGCTCGGCACCATCGGCACGAGCACGGACCCGGTGGGCACGACGGCAGCGAGCCTCGGCGGTGTCGTCGGAAAGACCGGCGCAGCGGTGTCGAGCGCGGGCACGCTCGTGTCGGGCCTCGGCAGCGGCGCGTTGTCGCCGCTCGCGCCCGTGACGACGCCCGTCGGCAGCATCGTCGGCATCGTGGGGAGCGCCGTCACGCAGACGGGCGGCGCGCTCGATCAGTCGCTCACCAGCGCGCCGGTCACGCAACTCACGCAGACGGTCAGTCAGGCCATCACGCCGATCACCGCGCTCGCCGGCTCGACGACCCAGACCGTCGGCGCCGTCACCGGGCTCGGCGCGCCCGTCAACAATCTGCTGACGACGCTCGGCGGCACGCTCGACAACACCGGCAAGACCATCGTCGCGACGGGCGGCAATCCGGTCACGGCGGGCGTCGGCAATCTGGTGTCGGCGACGGGACAAACGGTGGCATCGGCGGGCGGGCTTTTGAACGGCACGTCGGGCACGAACGCGCTCGCGCCGCTGACGAGCGTGCTGGGCGGCGTAACCGGATCGGGCACGGGAGCGGGCGGCGTTCTGGCGCCGGTGACGGGACTCGCCGGCGGATTGACCGGCGCGACGGGCAGCACGGGCGGCGTGCTTTCGCCGGTGACCGCGCTCGTCGGCGGACTGACGGGCGCGACCAGCGGCTCCGGCTCGGCTGCAGGCGGCGTGCTCGCGCCCGTGACCGGCCTCGTCGGTGCATTGACAAGCGCATCGGGCGGCGCGACCGGCTCGACAGGCGGACCGACGACCTCGCCCGGCAACGCAGGCTCGCTGCTCGGCACGGTGACATCGATCACGGGCGCGGTCGGCGTGACCATCGCGACGAACCCGAATTCGACGGCAGCGGGCGCGGGTGTCGGCGCCGGTCTCTCGACGACCACCGGCAAAACCAGCGGCAGCGCGACGACTGCCAGCGCGAACAACGGCGGTCTGCTGGGCGCGGTGGGATCGGTCGTCGGCGGCGTATTGGGAGGCACGCGGCGTTAGTCATCGCGCTGAACCGGGGAGCGCGCTGCTCGCTCCCCGCTGAAACCCCATGCATGCACGACGACGAACGCGACGACGTTCGCGTCATCCTACGAGGGCATCACAATGAAGATCCGTGACTTGACACGGGCGCTCATGTTCGCCGCGCTTGCGGCGCCCATCGCATCGCAACACGCTCACGCTCAGACTTCGCCCGCGCCGCGCGCGAATCTCGGCGGCAATCCGCTCGACGCCCTGCCGCACGTCAACGCGCCGCCCAAGCCGCCCGTCGCGGTGAACGTGGCGCCGCCCGCCCCCGCGCTCGAAGCGCTTCTGGCGCGTCATCTCACGCCGGCGAGAATAGAGATCGAAGGCGTGAAGGCTTTGCCCTTCGATCAGATCGCCGCGCGCTTCACGCCTTTCGTCGGCAGGGATGTGACCCTCGGCCAGTTGATCGAGGCCGCGAACGGCGTCACCGCGCTCTACAAGGAACGCGGCTACGCGCTGTCGTTCGCGTTCGTGCCGGCGCAGACGTTCGAGGGCAACGTCGTGCGCGTGACGATCGTCGAGGGCTATATCGCGAAAGTCGTCGTGAGAGGCAACGCGGGTGCGGCCGAGAAGCGTATCCGCGCGGTCGCCGAGCGTCTGCAGCGCGACCGGCCGCTCACGCAGGCGAACTTCGAGCGCTATATCAACGTGCTCGGGATGATTCCCGGCGTGAAGACGAAGGCGAACGTCGCGCCGCCGCAGAATACCGACGGCGCGACCACGCTCGAACTCGATGTCGAGCGCAAGGCGTTCAATGTCAGCACCGGCATCGACTTCAATCATCCCGGCGTGCAGGGCATTCTGAGCGCGACGGAGAATGGCATGCTCGGGCTCGGCGAGTCGCTGACGGCGTCGGCGCTCCTGCCCAAAGGCCGCGACGATCAGACGTATTACGCGCTGAACGGCGCGCTGCCGATCGGCACGGACGGCTTCACGGCCAAGGTCGATGCCTCGCATTACCACGGCCATCCCGTCGACAATCCCGGTCTGCCGCCGACGATCGAGCGCACGGTCGTGAACGACAAGCTCGCGTTTTCCGGCGTGTATCCGTTCATGCTGAGCAACGCGCGCAGTCTCGTCGGCACGGCGAGCGCGTATGCATCGCACGATGAAGACCGTCTGAAGAACACGGTCGTCGCGGGCAATCCAACTCTGACGCAGCGTTCGCAGATTCGCGTCGTGCAGTTGCAGCTCGATTACACCGGCATCGGCGCGGGCGTCGTGCGGCGCGCGAGCTTCAACGTGGCGAAGGCCTTCGACGTGCTCGGGGCATCGAAGAGCGCGGATACGAACATCGCGGGCTATGCACCGGTCAATCCGGTCTCGCTGACGTTCGTGCGCACCGGCGCGACCTACACGCAAAGCAACGAATGGCCGGGGAAAATCGGCACAGCCGTCTCGATGACCGGCCAGTATTCGCCCGACACGCTGCCGACGTCCGAGCAGATTTCATTCGGCGCGCAACGGTTCGCGCTCGGTTATCAGCCGGGCGAGGCGTCGGGGGATTCGGGCTGGGGTGCGTCGTTCGAGGTGAATCGGCCGATCGGCGTCGGCATGACGTATCTGAAGAGCTTCACGCCGTATGTGATCGTCGATGCCGCGCGCGTGTTTCTGCACGGCGGCACGCCGAACCCGCGGAACTTGTCGTCGGTGGGAATCGGCTTTCGCGTGTCGGATGCGAAGCACTACAGCGTCGATTTGTCGGTCGCGAAGGCGATGGGCGGTGCGCCCGTCGAAAGTTCGTCGCGCAGTCCGCGCATCAACGCGACCTTGTCGTATCAGCTCGACTGAAGACGCGGAACCTGTTCCGCGTCTTCGCAGTGTGCGCGGGCGGTTACGGCGTCGAAGCCGGCGCAGGCTTGCCCGCCTTTTGCGCGTTGATCTTCGACTGCGCGTTTTGCAGATTCTGCGGATAGTTCGTCTGCTCGCCCGCGGGGTTGTAGCCGTTCTGCTCCAGTTGCTTCAGCTCGGCGTTCTTCTTCGCGCGCGCTTCCTTGCGCTGGGCCTTCTTGACCTGCTTGGGCGTGGACGCGGCCGTATCCTGCGCCTGCGCGACGGGCATCGAGACGAGCGCGGCGACGGACAGCGCGATGACGGCCAGCGGTGCGGTGCGTATGTTCATGATCGATCTTCTCCGAATGGATGGCGGCAATTGACAACGACGCTTGCGGCAAACGCGTGAGCAATCCGCGGTCCACGCACGGAAAAGTCACCGATCGACGATGCGGCTCAGATTCCCGCGCACGCGCTGCAGAAGCGCGATCAGCTGTTCGCTTTCCTGGCGGCTGAAGCCCGCGAGCGCCTCCGACGTGATCTCGTCGCCGACGCGACGCGCGCGATCGAGCGCCTTTTCCGCCTTCGCCGTCATGCGCACCTGGCGTTCGCGACGATCATCCGGATTGAGCCGCCGTTCGATCCAGCCGCCCTCTTCCATGCGGTCGAGCAGACGCCCGGCGGAAATGGGCGCGACTTCGAGCAGCCCGGCAAGCCGCGCCTGATTTACCTCGCCGTAGTGCGAGAGATACGCGAGCACACGGCATTGCGCGCGCGTCAGATTGAGCGATGACTTGGCCAGCACGTCGAATCGGTTGCCGCACAGGCGGTCCACGTCCGCGACGAGAAAGCCGAAACGTTTGTCGAGTTGGGTTTCCATCGCGCGATTATAGGTAACGGATTTCGATGCGCGCACCTCGTGTGCCTCTATAATAAGCCTGCTTATCATCACCCTACTTACAAAAGCCGCTGTCCGGCGGCCACGCCCATGTCCTCCGAAGTCTCCACGGAAAACGCCGCGGCGCCATTGAACCGCGGCATGCTGACCGTCTCGATCATGCTGGCGACGTTGATTCAGACGCTCGACAGCACGATCGCGAACGTCGCGCTGCCGCATATGCAGGGCACGCTGTCGGCGTCGCAGGACGAGATCACGTGGGTGCTGACCTCGTATATCGTCGCGGCGGCGATCGCGACGCCGCTCACCGGCTGGCTCTCCGACCAGTTGAGCGTGAAGAAGCTGCTGTGCATATCGATTGCGGGATTCACGGTGGCGTCGGCGTTTTGCGGGCTGTCGGAGACGCTGACGCAGATCGTCGCGTCGCGGCTGCTGCAGGGCGTGTTCGGAGCGTCGCTGGTGCCGCTGTCGCAATCCATCCTGCTCGATATCAATCCGCGCGAGAAACAGGGCCAGGCGATGGCCGTCTGGGGCATGGGCGTGATGGTCGGGCCGATACTCGGGCCGACGCTCGGCGGCTGGCTCACCGACAGCTACAACTGGCGCTGGGTGTTTTTCATCAACGTGCCGATCGGCGCGTTCGCGCTCTTTGGCGTGTTGACGTTTTTGCCGGCGCAGGCCGCGCGGCGCGCGGTGAAATTCGATGCGTTCGGTTTCGCGACGCTGGGCCTCGCGATCGGCGCGTTTCAGGCGATGCTCGATCGCGGCGAGCAACTCGACTGGTTCGGTTCGATGGAAATTCGCATCGAAGCGATACTCGCGGCGCTCGCTTTCGTGTTTTTCATCGCGCATACGGCGACGGCGGGCTCACGTTCGTTCTTCAAATATCAGTTGCTAAAGGATCGCAATTTCGCGACCGGCACGTGCTTCATCTTCGTGATCGGTGCGGTGATGTACGCGACGCGCGCGCTCCTGCCGCCGATGCTGCAGAACCTGATGAACTATCCGGTCGCGACGACGGGCCTCGTCACAGCGCCGAGCGGCGCGGGCACGATGATCGCGATGCTCGTCGCCGGGCGCTTGCTGAAACACATCGATGCGCGTCTGTTGTTGCTGTCGGGGTTTCTGATTTCGGCGTTCGCGCTCTGGCAGATGATGCATTACACGATCGTGCTGTCGGCATCGGATATCGTGTGGCCGGGCGTGATTCAGGGCTTCGGACTTGGGCTCGTGTTCGTGCCGTTATCGGCGCTGACGTTTTCGACGCTCACGCCCGAGTTGCGCGCCGATGGCACGGCTACTTATAGCCTTATGCGCAATATCGGCAGCAGTATCGGGATTTCTATCGTGCAGACGTTGATGACGCGGAACACGCAGGTCGCTCATGCGGACCTTGCGGCGCAGGTGACGCCTTTTAATCCGGCGATGCAGTCGATTGTGTCGGGCGGTTCGATGCAGGATATCGCAATGCTCAATCAGTCGATCACGCAGCAGGCTTCCATGATTGCTTATCTCAACGATTTCAAGCTCATGTTTGTGGCTACGTTGCTGGTGGTGCCGCTGTTGTTGCTCATCCGGCCGGCGCGGAAGGCCGCAGCGGAGGAGTCGGTCGCGCATGCGGCGATGGATTGAGGTTTTTCTTTTGTTTTCTTTTGTTTTCTTTTGTTTTGTTTTGTTTTGTTTTGTTTTGTTTTGTTTTGTTTTGTTTTGTTTTGTTTTGTTTTGTTTTGTTTTGTTTTGTTTTGTTTTGTTTTGTTTTGTTTTGTTTTGTTTTGTTTTGTTTTGTTTTGTTTTGGTTGACGGGGAATCCTGTTTTCGCGTCGGTTTATAAGCACTGCCCCTGTGCGGGGCGGCAGTCACTTTCTTTGCTGCTGCAAAGAAAGTAACCAAAGAAAGCAGCTCGTTCAGGCCCGCGGTCACACGTAGTTTGGGTAGTTCTCTCGTTCCCCGTGGCACTCGCCTAAAGAGTGCCCTCGTAGGCCCAATCGAGCTTGGCTCGCGCACGGTCTGTCGATTCGCATCACTGAATAAGTTGGTTCAGCACCAAATAGCTCCAGCCCGCTTCGCGGCCGACCGGTCAATCGGGACTGCGCGCGCTTCCTTGCTAACACTTCTATCTCACTGCACGTGCGTCACGCTGGTTTCCCTTGCATACCCTGCGGCAGCGCGTAGCGCTGTGCCGGAACTCTTTCGTGCTGATCCAGCGCCTTAAAACGACTAGCTTGTCAGACCGTGCGCGATCCAAGCCCGATTAGTCCTTCGAGAGCACTCTTTAGGCGAGTGCCACGGTGGACGAGAGAACTACCCAACGTGCGTGTGACCGCGGGCCTGAAAAGCTGCTTTCTTTGGTTACTTTCTTTGCAGCAGCAAAGAAAGTGACTGCCGCCCCGCACAGGGGCAGTGCTAATAAACCAAAAAGAAAACGGGATCCAGCGAAAAAAAACCTCAAACCCCAACCGCAACCTTCTCCAACATCCCCCCAAACGCATCGGCGGACAAAGGCATCGCCAATAAAAACCCCTGCATCTCATCACACATCATGTCCTGCAGCCGATCCAGCTGCGACCCCGTCTCGACCCCTTCCGCGACCACATCCATATCGAGCGAGTGCGCGAGCGCAATAATCGCCGACACGATCGCCCTTCCTTCCTGCCCGTTCTCATCGAGCCCATTGGTAAAGAACCGATCGATCTTCAGTTGCTTCGCCCGAAACCGCTGCAAATACGCAAGACTCGAATACCCCGTGCCGAAATCATCGATGGCGATCTCAAACCCATTCTCCTGAAACGCGCGAATCATTTCGATGGTGCGCGGCGCATCCTGCATCGCCACCGACTCGGTGATCTCGAACATGATCTGCTCGCTCTCCACATTCTCCTCGCGCACGATCTTCATGATATTCGCGACGAGATCCGTCTCATGCATCTGCCGCGGCGACAGATTGATCGCCACCTTCACCTGCGGATGCCCTTCCGCGCGCCACCGCGCCATGTGCCGGCACGTCTCGCGCACGACCCAATAGCCGATCTGCACGATCTGCCCCGAACGCTCCGCGATCGGAATGAATTCGAGCGGCGTCAGCGTGCCGATCTCCGGATGATCCAGCCGGATCAACGCCTCCGCGCCCGCCAGCTCGCCGCTCTTGCCGCGGAATTTCGGCTGGAACAGCAGATAAAAATGCCCGCCGTTCAGCGCCTCGTGCAAAGCCTGCTGAATCTGCAACGTCCGCACGGCCGCTTCGTTCATGCTCGCCTCGAAGAACCGATACGTGCTGCGCCCGCCGCGCTTCGCCTCGTACATCGCGACGTCCGCGTGCTTGAGCAGCGACTCGACACTGTCGCCATCCTGCGGATACAACGCAATGCCGATGCTCGGCATCACCTGCAACGGATGATTCCCGACGACAAGCCCCTTCTTCATCGCATCGAGAATGCGCTCGGCCATTTTCTCCGCATCGGTCGGCGCGTGCAGATTTTCGAGCATCACGACGAACTCGTCGCCGCCCAGACGCGCCACCGTATCGCCGCCGCGCACGCATTCCTGAAGACGTCGCGAAAACGCCTTCAGCACTTCGTCGCCAACCGTATGGCCGAGCGAATCGTTGATCGTCTTGAAGCCGTCGAGGTCCATGAACAGAATCGCGAAGCGGCTGCCGCTGTGCCGCGCGCTCTTGATCGCGCGATCGATGCGCTCGTTCATCGTGCGGCGGTTCGGCAGGTCCGTGAGCGTATCGAAAGTCGCCATGCGCACGATCTGCCCGTTCAGACGCGATACCGAACCGGCGAGCAGCGCCGTGCGCGCGTCGAAGCGCGACAGTACGAGCGTGATGATCAGAATGGCGAACGTGAAGAGCACGACGGTGGTCGCGAGCCAGTGCGCATCGACATCGTTGGCCGCGCCGCAGATCGAGCCCGGCAGGAATTCCGCCGCCGCGTTGCCCGTGTAATGCATGCCGGTGATTGCAAGGCCCATCACCAGCGCCGATCCGAGGCGCTTCGCGAGCACGTCCGTCTGGTTCGCATCGGAGAGCGTGTGGGCGATCCACAGCGCCGCGCCCGACGCCACCACCGCAATCAGGATCGACGCCGCGAAAAGGCGCGGATCGTACGTGATCGCGGGCTGCATGCGCATCGCGGCGTCGCCCGTGTAGTGCATCGCCGCGATGCCCGCGCCCATCAGCAGGCTGCTCGTGACGAGGCGCTTCGCCGTCAGTCCCCTGCTCGTGATAATGAACAGCGCGAAAAACGACACGAGCACCGCGATGCCGAGCGATCCGGCCGTGATCTTGAAGTCGTAGCCGAGCGGAATCGGCAGTTCGAAAGCGAGCACGCCGATGAAATGCATCGACCAGATGCCGATGCCCATCGACGCCGCCCCGCCCGCGAGCCAGACGTGCCGCATACGCGACCGCGGCAGCGACGCGATGCGGCCCGAAATATCGAGCGCGGTATATGAAGCGAGCGTCGCCACGACGAGCGATGCCGCGACCAGCCAGAAGTTGTACGTGCCGTGCATGATTGCCGTAGACGGAAGAGACTCGTTTGCGTGAGCGTCTTATCGGCTGACGTTAGGCAATCTTTAGACTCCAGATGAGAAATGTTCGCATCGCGCGGCGCGCAAACGTCAAAGCTGCGAATCGAGCAGCGCGACCACGCGATCCAGCAGCTTCTCCGCGAGCGGACGGCGGCGCCAGTCGTCGAGCGTGACGCGTTCCGAGCGGGCGACGTCGTCGTCGAAAATCGCCGTTTGCTGCCGCGCGAAGTCGCGGTCGTAGATGTTCAGATTGGCTTCGTCGTTCAGCTTGAAGGAGCGGCTGTCAAAATTGGTCGAGCCAACGGACACCAGATATTCGTCGACGATGACGACCTTGCAATGGAACATCGTCGGCTGATACTCGAACATTTCGACGCCCGCAGCGAGCAGATCGCCCCAGCACGCGCGCGACGCCTCGCGCACCGTGTGCGTGTCGATGCGCTTGCCCGGCGTGATGATGCGCACGCGCACGCCGCGCTTCACCGCTTCGATGATCGCGTTGATCGTCAGCTTGTCCGGCACGAAGTACGCGCTCGACAGGTGGATCGAATTCGTCGCGGCGGTGATCGCCATGAGGTACATCAGCTGCATGTCGTCGCTGCCGCCGGAGGGCGAGCTGCTGAACATGTGCGCGACGCCATCGCCCGCGTCCTCGATGTCCGGAAAATAGCGCGGGCCGTGCAGCACATTGCCGGTCGCCTTGATCCAGTTGTCCATGAACACGGCCTGCATTTGCCCGACCGCCGGGCCTTCGACGCGAAAATGCGTGTCGCGCCAGTGCTTCTCGTCCTGCGCGTGTCCGGTCCATTCCTGGGCGATCCCCACGCCGCCCGTGAAGCCGATGCGCCCGTCGATCACGAGCAGCTTGCGGTGCGTGCGGTCGTTCATGCGCCCGAGGCCGGTCCAGTGCGGCTTGTGATACTGGATGACCTCCGCGCCCGCGTCGCGCAGCATGCGCAGATAGCGCTTGTCCATCTTCGACGAGCCGACCCAGTCGAGCAGAACATGCACCGAGACGCCCGCGCGGGCTTTGTCGGAGAGCGCGTGGGCGAATTCCTCGCCGATCGCGCCGGACCAGTAGATGAAGGTTTCGAACGTGATCGTTTCGCGCGCTGCGCGGATGCCCTGGAGCATCGACGGGAAAATCTCGTCGCCGTTCACGAGCACCTGGAAGCGGTTGCCGCCGACGACGGGCAGGCCGAGCAGCAAGCCCATCGAACGGAGAAACTGCGGATCGTCGCTCGAGTACAACCGTTCGATCTTGTGCTCGATCTTCTTTTCGCCGCTCGTCAGATTTGCGATCAACAGCACGATGACGAGCGTCACGACAACAGTCAGGACAATCAGGGCAATCGTCGGCATGCGCGGCCTCGCGAAGCGAACATTCGTCCGGAACCTCATGGAAGCAGATTCCGGGCCGCGCCGTCGCGTCGTTCAGCTTTTGGCCGGCATCCAGCCCTGCTGCTGGCCGAGCTTGGCGATCTGCTTGGCGATGGTATCGCCGAGGCGCTTCTCATCGGACGATACACCCGCGTGCTTCGTTTCCGACACCGCGTGAAGACCGCCCGACAGCGCCAGCGATGTCGCGACATGCCCCGCCGCCGCGCCGACGCCGGCCATTTCCGCGACGCCCGGCGCGTGGCCGCTGTCGGCTTTCGCGTCGAATTGTTCGATGAGCTGCGGCGCGCCGTGCGCCGGCTTGAAGACGAGCTGCACGGTCGCGCCGACCTTGCTTTCGCCGGCGCCGAGGCCGATCAGCGTGCGGCGGCGGCGATTACCGGCATCGATCGTGTTGATGTTGCCCTCCACGACGAGCACGCTCTGGTCTTGCGGCGGCGGCACGTTGGCGCGGACGGCGGGAAGGCCCATCGACTGAAGTTTCGCGACGATCTCATTCGCGACTTCCTCGCGTGCCGCAGCGGCGTCCTGCGCCTCTTTTTGCGCCTGCGAGTCGCCGGACATGGCGGAGCCGATCTTCGAGATCAGGCCGTGATTGTCGAGCTTGACGTCGCTCGCGTCGCTGGCGAACGCGTAGACGTAGATCGTGTCCGGGCGCGCGGCGGCAGTTTGCACGTACTGGCCGTACTGACTCGCCGCTTGCGCCGGATTGCTCGCGCAGCCGGCGAGCAGCGCCGTCCCGACGACGAGTCCGGCGAGCGCCGCGCCGCGCACCTTTTTCAAGACCGTGTTGAGCGACGAGAAGTTGATCGAGCTGGACATGTTGCACCTCTGGGTGTGGATGAGTGGATGCGTGACACGGCTCTCGGTTCTCGCTGCTGCATTTGCTTCGTTTCACGCTGGACGCAACTATGGACGATGACCGCGGCACAAGCCATCGAGCATTTATGTCGCGGGGTTTCACCGGCGGCGGAGGCGCACGGGACGGGCTTCAGCGGCTTGCCGCGCGTTGCGAATCGAACCATCGCCCGAAGTTGCCTTCGAATTTCATGCCGCCCTGATGAGCCAGATTCGAGCGCGTGTCGATCACCGGCCGCACGCCCAGCGCCGCGACCCGGCGGCAGAACGCGTAATCCTCGGACAGATAGAAGCCGGATTCCGGATCGATCATCGTGTCGAAGAACGTGTAGTGGAAGTCATCGCTTCCATTCTTCGCCGACCGGCCCAGCTCGCTCGCGTAGGGCAACACGTCGTGGCGGTGCGGCCATAAGTGGGGGTGGCAATGTAGATATGCGGTTTCGAAACAGGAGAGTTCATGGATCTGTAAAATGATTCGCATGCCTAACAAGTGGCCATGAAATTATAGATTTCCGGTGACGCCCGGCACGGTCCAAGCAAGGAATGCCCGCTTCTGGTTACCATCTGTCCGTCGTATCTCCAAACCCCTCCAAGGAGCAAACATGGATCTCAAGATCGCCAACAAGCTCGCGCTGGTATCCGGATCGACCAAGGGCATCGGTCACGCCATCGCCGTGGCGCTCGCGCGTGAAGGCGCCCGCGTGATCGTCAACGGCCGTTCGCAGGCGTCCGTCGATGCCGCGCTCGCGAAACTGCGCGAACTCGTGCCGGATGCGCAGGGCGAAGGCTTCGCCGGCGATGTATCGGACGCCGCGCAGGTCGACGCGCTCGTGAAGCGCTTCCCGGACGTCGATATCCTCGTGAACAACATGGGCATCTTCGATCCGAAGCCGTTCGAGGAGATTCCCGACGACGAATGGCTGCGCTTCTTCAATACCAATGTGATGTCGGGCGTGCGGCTGTCGCGCGCGTATCTGCCGAAGATGAAGGCGAAGAACTGGGGCCGCGTCGTGTTCATCAGCAGCGAGAGCGGCATTCAGATTCCCGTCGAGATGATTCATTACGGCGTGACGAAATCGGCACAGATCTCGCTCGCGCGCGGCCTCGCCGAAAGCTGCGCGGGCACGGGCGTGACGGTCAATTCGGTGCTGCCGGGACCGACGAGCTCGGAAGGCGTCACCGAGTTCGTCGAAAAGCTTTCCGGCGGCAAGAGCTTCGGCGAGTTCGAGAAGCAGTTCTTCGAGGAAGCGCGGCCGACGTCGATTCTCAAGCGCTTCATCACGCCCGAGGAAATCGGCAGCATGGTGGCTTACGTGTGCTCGGAGCTTTCATCGGCGACGAACGGCGCGGCGTTGCGCGCGGATGGCGGCGTCGTGCGCTCGGCGTTCTGAGCGCGTTACGGTTTCAGCGACGAAGCCAGTTCGAGCGCCGCGACGATGGCCGCGACGGTTTTTTCGCGCGCGGCTTCGTCGTTCTGCCGCAGCGCGTAGGACGGGTGATACGTCGCGACGATCAGCTTGTCCCGAAACGGCACGACGCGCCCGACATGCGCCGAGAGCGTCGCGCGCCGGCCCAGCAGCGCCGTCAACGCCGTCGCGCCGAGCGTCACGATCACCTTCGCGCCGACGTCGTGCAACTCCTGTTCGAGCCAGTACGAGCACGCTTCGACTTCCTGTTGCGCGGGCGTCTTGTGCAGACGCCGCTTGCCGCGCGGCTCCCATTTGAAGTGCTTCACCGCGTTGGTCAGGTAGACGTGCTCGCGCGGCAAACCGGCACGCTGCATGGCGTCCTGCAAAAGTTGCCCCGCCGGTCCGACGAACGGTTCGCCCTTCAGATCCTCCTGATCGCCGGGCTGTTCGCCGAGCAGCATGATGCGCGCATCGGACGGCCCGGCGCCGTGCACCGCCTGCGTCGCGTTGCGCCACAGATCGCAGCGGCGGCACGTGTCGAGCGACGTGGGCGCATCCCGTTCGGGCTGGGCTTCGTGGGCATCGACCTGCACCGCCTTGCCGCCGAGCGCGCCGACGCTTGGTGCTTGCGCGACACGTCGCGCGCCGCCGCGGGCATCGCTGACGAGCTTTGGAATCAGCGCGCCTTCCGGCAGCCCTTTCCAGAAACGCACCGGCATATGCTGTTCGAGCGCGGATTCATTCAGACGCGCCGGGTTGAAGATGCTGCGGTAGTAGGTCATCCAGAGCGCTTCGGCGGCATCCGGCACATCGGTCGCGTGTTCCGACGCGAGCGCGCGACGGCGCTCCAGTTGCAGGCGCTCGCCGTCGAACATCGCGGCGCCGTCGGGTGTCGCGATGAGCCACGTCGAACGTCCCATGCGCGCCGCGAAATGCGCCGCGCCCCACGCGAGCACGTCGTGATCCGGCTCGTACCACGCGACGTATTCCGGCGCGCCGAGCGACGCATCGCGCTGCCGGAAGCGCACATACGCGATCATGTCGTGCTGCGCGCGCCGCACCGCCTTCGCCATCTTGTAGAGGCGCGCGCCGTCTTCATCAGCCGCCGATGCCACCGAGCGGTCGCCCTGCGCCCAGCGCCACAGCACGCGATAGAGAAAATTCCAGCGGCGCACGTCGCGAAAATGCGCGGCATCTTTCAAGAGAGATGCGAGTTCGCGCGACACGCGAAGTTGCGGCGCATCGCCCCCATTCGCCGATGGCGCCGAGTCGTTGAACAATGCCGGTTCCACCTCCGACGTGCGCCAGTCGACCGATTCGGGCGTGAGCTTTTGGGCGAGCGCATCGAGCGCGGCGGCGCGCCAGGCGTCGAATTCGTCGTCGATGGCGATGACGTGCATCAGATCAGCGAAAGCTGCACCGGACCGGTGGCGAGCGCGCGCCGCAGACTGTCCGAAGGCGCTTCGGCGAGCGGCGGCCGGTAATCTTCCGTGACGACGAACGGCTTCACCTTGTCCATCGCGCAGCGCAGCCGCACGAGATCGTGATAGCGAACGCGCCGCGCCCGCCGCAACTCCACGATGCGCTTCGCGTTGCGCATGCCGATGCCCGGCACACGCGCGATCATCCGCGCGGGCGCTCGGTTCAGATCGACGGGAAAACGCTCACGATGCGCGAGCGCCCATGCGAGCTTCGGATCGACATCGAGCGGAAGATTGCCGGCATCGCCGAGCAATTCGGCGGCGGCGAAACCGTAGCCGCGCATCAGAAAGTCCGCCTGATACAGCCGATGCTCGCGCAACAGCGGCGGCGCCTTCGACGGCACGCCCGACGGGCTGTCCGGAATCGGGCTGAACGCCGAGTAATAAACGCGCTTCAACTGATACGAGCCGTAGAGCGTTTCGGCGGTGCCGAGGATCGTGCGATCGTCGGTTTCGTCGGCGCCGACGATCATCTGCGTGCTCTGCCCCGCCGGCGCGAACTTCGGCGCGCGCGGCTCCGCTTCGGATTCCTCGCGCGCGACGCGGATATTGCCCATCGCCAGCTTGATGGTGCGGCCGCTTTTTTCGGGCGCGAGCCGTTCGAGGCTGATTTCCGTCGGCAACTCGATGTTTACGCTCAGGCGGTCGGCGTAGCGTCCCGCCTGCGCGATGATTTCGGGATCGGCGTCGGGAATCGTCTTCAGATGGATATAGCCGCGAAACGCGTGCTTCTGGCGCAGCGTCTTCGCGACGAGTACGAGCTGCTCCATCGTATAGTTCGACGAACGAATCACGCCTGAACTGAGAAAAAGCCCGTCGATGTAATTGCGACGATAAAAGTCCAGCGTAAGCGTGACGACTTCCTCGGGCGTGAAGCGTGCGCGCGGCACATTGCTGGAACGGCGATTGATGCAGTAGCGGCAGTCGTAAAGACAAAAGTTGGTCAACAGTATCTTGAGCAGTGAGACGCAGCGGCCGTCAGGCGTGAAGCTGTGACAGATGCCTGAACCCGTGCTCGCGCCGAGACCATCGATACCGCGCGATTCGCGTTTGGGTGCGCCGCCGCTCGCGCAGGACGCATCGTATTTGGCGGCGTCGGCGAGAATTTCGAGCTTTTCGGAGAGTTCCATCTTGAACACGATACTGTATGTATATACAGTATCTCACGAGAGTCACGGAGTCAACGTAATCCAGGCGTGCGCATGGTTCGCGCCTGCCCTCGCATCTCTATCCCGGAGCCTTTATGCGATTCGACTACAAGATGTTTCACATCGACTGCACCGCCTATCACGACGAAGACGGCAGTTATCACGCGCATGCGCGCATCACGCATTCGCCGGGCGAGCACGCCACGCACGTGGAAGTTTTCGAATCCGGCGAGCTGGATGCGTTCGCCAGCGAATCGGATGCCGTGCATTGCGCGAGAGCTTGGGCCATCGAATGGTGTGACGAGGCGTTGGCGTAGTCGCGACCTCTCTTCCCGGATCACGGTCTGACGCTACTCTTCGCGCGCGGCACGGCGATTGCGCTTCGTAAGGCGCGACGCCGCAGCTTTCAGCGAAGCGGCGCGCGTCAAGACTATCGATCAACGGGAGGACACGATGAAGAACGCAAAGAGAAGTCTGCTTGTTTCGGCCATGATTCTGGGTCTGTCAGGTGCCGCATTCGCCCAAGGCGCGGGTGGCGGAGCCGGCGGCGGCACGGCGGGCGGCAATGGCGCTGGACAGGGCGGCACCGGCATGAGCACACCGAATAGCAACGGCGTGACGGGCTCGACTTCGGGCGCATCCGGCGCGAACACGATGGATTCATCCAAGAGCAGCAGCAAGATGCACAAGAACAAGAAGAGCAGTTCGGATACATCGAGCGGTGGCGCCGCCAAGTCGTACTAAGCGTATCGAGTCAGACGTTTCGGCGCGCCCGGGCTTCCTGCAAGTCCGGGCGCGCTTTTCATTCCTTGTCCGCCCCGCTCCCCTCCAAAGTATCCCTCCGAGATAAGGATTTTTCGTACATCCGCATCGCGGTAACGTCATCACTGAGCGCCATTCGTCGCGCCCGGTGCGTCCTTTTACCTCGCGCCGGACGGGGCTTGCGCGCTCGATCATCTTTTCCATCGACAAAACAAGGAGTCCGAGAATCGCGTTCCCGGCTGCTTGTGCATTCGTTTCAAGGAGCTGGAACATGAAGGCAAAGATCAATCCGACACACTTCGCGATGATGGCCGCATGCGCATTCGCCGCCGGCATCGGCACGGCGCACGCGCAGGGCATGCCCGCCGACGCGCAGCAACTCGTTCAGACCATGCGCCCGATGTACATGTCGCAGGCCATGACCGACGACGCTCGGACGCAATCCGCCGCCGCCCCGCAACAAGCCTCCAACGATGACTCCGCATACGGCGGCATGAAGCCAGCGTCCGCGAGCGGACATCGCGACGGCGGTTGCAGCGCGAAGAACTGCGACGTGTTCTTCGGCCAGTAAGCGCCGAGCCTCAATCCAGGCGAGTCGTCCAGGCGAACGCCGCGCTGACCGACTCGCCCGGTTTCAACACCGCGCCGCCCTTCATGGTGCGGTCTATGTCGAGATTGACCCAGTCCGCCACGTTGCTCACCGGCTCGACGCAGAGCAGATCCGGATGCGATGCCGGCGCATACACGACCATGTGATCGAAAGGCGTCTGCGCGGCGAGCGTGATCGCGCGGCCTTCGTGCGGCCATGCGATGGTCGCGGTGCGCGACCAGCCGGCGAAGTTGTTGTCGAGATCGAATGCATCGGCGGACATGCCTTCGCTCGACGCCATCGCATCGACGCAGGGATGCGGTCCCGCGTGCGTCGGCAGCAGATCGGGCGTGCTGTGCCACATCGCCGCGACGCGCGCATGAACGCGCGTGTTCCGCGTGCGCGGATAGTACGGGTGATGACCCATGCCGAACGGCATCGGCCGATCGGACAGATTGCGCGCAGACAAGGTGACGGTTAGCGTGTCGGCATCGAGCGCGATGTCCTGCGTCGCTTCGTAGGCGAACGGCCAGTGACGCGCCGCGTCGCGCGAAGGCTCGTGCAAAAAATGCAAACGCGCGCGCGCTTTCGACACATCGCCCACTTGCCACGGCAGGCGCCACGCATTGCCGTGCAGCGCGTGCGAGAAAGCATTGCCATCGCCGGAAAGGTCGATGAGCGCGCCATCGAACGTGAAACGCGCATCGCGGATGCGGTTGCAATACGGCAGCAACGGAAAGCTCGCCATACCGAGCGGATCGCGCGCGGCAAGCGCGGCGGGCGTCGCGGGACGCAGCCAGTCGAACGAACGGCCATCGCGCGTCTCGTCGAAGGCGGCGATCGATCCGCCCACGTGCGGCGCCAGCAGCACACGCCGCGCGCCATGACGCAGCTCGACGAGCGTATCGGACGGCGCGGCGCTCAATATGCGAACTGCCGGTAGTTTTCGTCGAAGGTGCGCGCCGTCGTCTCGACCTGAGGATTGAAGCGCAAGAGCCGTCTCGCCCGCGCAGGCAATGCGTCGAACACGGCGCGCGGCACGTCGATATGCACTTCGGGCCGGAAATACCACGCGCGGCTGTAGCCGATCACGACCATCGGACGCGGCTCGCCGCTCAGATTCGGTGTGCCGCGATGCAGGCCGCGCACGTCGCGGATCATGACGTCGCCGACTTGCATCGGCACACGCTCGGCGGCGAAGCGCCCTGCTTCCAGTCCAGCAAGCGACTCCTCACGCGACATGCGATGCGTGCCGCGCGTCGTTTCGAGCGGGCCGTTGCGGTCATCGACATCGACGAGCGGGAAATTCACCGCAAGCTGGAACGACGGCGTTTCCGGCGCATCGTCGAAGAGCGGCGGCGTATCGCGATGCCAGTCCTGATACTCGGAGCCGAGCACGGGCGTATCCGTGGCGAGCTGGCACATCACCGGATCGCGCCCGGCCACGCGCTCCACAATTCCGACGATGTCGTCATCGCAAAAAATCGCCGGGTCCGCGAATTCACCTTCGAACGGCAACGTGACGTAGTAGCGGCCCGGTCCGCGATTGCCGCTCGATGATGCCTCGCGCGCGGCGTCGAGATGCGGTTGCAGGAGCGGCATGAAGGCGTTGCGCCAGACGTCGAGCGTCGCGCGCGGGAAATGATCGCGCAGCAGCACGAAGCCGTCGCGTTTGAACGCTTCGGCGAGCGCGTCTCGTGTGCTCTCGTCGTACTTGCCCATGCGCCGTCTCCTGTTAGCGAGTGCAAGGACAGAATCGCACGCGTGTAATCCGCAAGTCAATATTATTAGTAATAACCAGTGAAAACCCTGATCAGAAATGACCAATAAACACGTGCTTTCCGCGTCGTTCATCACTAATATTAGTGGCAAGTTTCTCCGGCCCGCGGGACGTGATCCGCGCAGAGTTCAGCCGCCCGATGCAGCACGCACAATGAAAAAATCGACGCAACGCCGCCCGACGATGACCGACATCGCGAAGCTCACCGGAGTCTCGCAATCGACGGTATCGCTCGTGCTGAACAACGCGAGCGGCGCGAAGTTTTCCGACACCACGCGCGACAAGGTGCTTCGCGCCGCGCAGGATCTCGGCTATCGCATGACGCAGCGCGAACCGGTCGCTCCGCTGCAAAGCCAGGGCGAACGCAATCTGATCGTCTATCTCGCCGATGAAATCTCGACGAGCCCGCATCCGGTCGTGAGCATCGACGGCGCGCGCGATGCCGCGTTCGCCAACGGCCGCATGCTCGCGGTCTATTCGACGCACGGCAACGCGGAGATCGAAGCGCGCGTGCTCGACGCGACGCTCGGCAATCCGAACGTGCTCGGCGTGATCTACGCGACCGTCTATACGCGCCGCGTCACGCTGCCGGCGGTGCTCGCCAAGGTGCCGACGGTGCTGCTCAACTGCTATACGAGCGATGCCAGCGTGTCGTCGGTCGTGCCCGCGGAAGTCGCGGGCGGGCACACGGCGACGGATCATCTGCTCGGCGCGGGTCACAAGCGCATCGGCTATATCAACGGCGAGCCGTGGCAGGACGCGGCGCGCGACCGCTTGAAGGGTTATCGGACCGCGCTCGCCACCGCCGACCTGCCGTTCGCGCCGGAACTCGTGCGCGACGGTGACTGGAGCCCCGGCACCGGCTTCGAGCAGACGCTCTCACTGATGCGCGAGCCGAACCCGCCGACCGCGATCTTCTGCGCCAACGACCTGATGGCGCTCGGCGCGATCGAGGCGCTGAAGCAGCTCGGCCTGCGCGTACCCGACGACGTTTCCGTGCTCGGCTACGACGATCAGGAAATCGCGCGGCATACGCATCCGCCGCTGTCCACTGTCGTGCTGCCGAACTACGAGCTCGGGCGTTGGGCAGTCGAAACGCTGCTGCAGGAAGAAGAGAACCGCGCCGCGGGCGCACCGGTAAGACGACGCACCGTAAAGCTCGACGGACCGCTGATCGAGCGCGGCTCGGTCAGGGAAATTACCGAGGTAAAGCAACTCGCAACTAATAATATTAGCGATTGACCGCTAATAAACCGCGATGAAATAATCGCCGAAGTTCGCATTACTCTCGCAGCAGGCAGACCGGGCAACACAAGCATCGGCACTACTAGAAAAAGGCAAACCATCCCTTGGAGGAAGACATGCTGTCGCTAGAGAAGAAATCGCGCCCGGGCCTGCGCCCGCTCGCTGCCGCACTGACCGCACTGACGCTCGCGTCCGGCTTCACCGCCGCCCACGCCGCCGACGACGGCCTGCCGAAGATCCCGAACAAGAAACCCCTGAAGGTCGGCTTCGCGCAGACCGAGAGCAATAATCCGTGGCGTCTCGCGGAAACGAAAAGCTTCAGGGACATCGCGGCCAAATGCGGCTGGCAGGTGGTCATGACCGACGCCAACAGCTCGGCCGCCAAACAGGTCTCGGACATTCAGAGCATGATCGCGCAACACGTCGATCTGCTCGTGTTCCCGCCGCGCGAAGAAAAGCCGCTGGTGCCGGTCGTGATGCAGGCGAAGAAAGCGGGCATCCCGGTGATTCTCGTCGACCGCAACATCGATCAGTCGATGGCGAAGGCGGGCAAGGACTACATCACGTTCATCGGCTCCGATTTCATCGATCAAGGTCAGCGCGCCGCGAACTGGCTCGTGAAGGCGACCAACGGCAAGGCGACCATCATCGAACTGGAAGGCTCGACGGGCGCGTCCGCCGCGAACGATCGCAAGAAAGGCTTCGACGATGTCATCGCGAAGAACCCGGGCATGAAGATCGTCGCGTCGCAGAGCGGCGACTTCGCGCGCGACAAGGGACGTCAGGTGATGGAGACGCTGCTGCAGGCGCACCCCGACGTGACCGCGGTCTATGCGCACAACGACGAGATGGCGCTCGGCGCGATCGCCGCGATCAAGGCGGCGGGCAAGCAGCCCGGCAAGGACATCGTTCTCGTGACGATCGACGGCACCAAGGGCGGCCTCGAAGCCATCAAGGCGGGCGAGCTCGGCGCGAGCGTGCAGTCGAGCCCGTTCTTCGGCCCGCTCGCGTGCGACGTCGCGCAGAAGTATGCGAAGGGCGAGACGGTTCCGCCATGGGTGAAGGTCTCGGATCGCTTCTACGACAAGAGCAACGTCGACGAGAGCATGAAGTACGGGTACTGAGCGAAGCGTGTGTGACTTGCGGGCGCCCGATGAACCAAGGCGCTCGCTTTTTCATTTCGACGGACGGCACGCATGGCTCAGACTCCCCTTCTCGACATGCAGGACATCGACATCACGTTCGGCGGCGTCACGGCGCTCAAGCGCGCGCGCCTCACCGTTGCGGCGGGCGAAGTGCATGCGCTCATCGGCCAGAACGGCGCGGGCAAGTCGACGCTCATCAAGATTCTCACGGGCGCGTATCGCAAGAGCGCGGGCACGATTCGCTTCGATGGCCGCGAGATCGATTTCCGCACGCCGAAGGAAGCGCGCGAAGCAGGCATCAGCACGATCTATCAGGAGATCAATCTCGTGCCATTCCGCTCGGTCGCCGAGAACATTTTTCTCGGGCGCGAGCCGCGCCGCTTCGGTCTCATCGACTGGAAGACGGTGCAACGGCGCGCCAGCGACCTGCTCGAATCGTTCGGATTACGAATCGATGTGAAGAAACCCGTGCGCGAATATTCCACCGCAATCCAGCAAATGGTGGCGCTCGCGCGCGCGGTGTCGTCGGATGCGAAGATGGTCATCATGGACGAATCGACGTCATCGCTCGACGAACGCGAAGTCGAGCTGCTCTTCACCGTCGTGCGCCGCCTGCGTGACGACGGGCGCGCGGTCATCTTCGTGTCGCATCGGCTCGATGAACTGTATGCGCTATGTGATCGCGTCACCGTGATGCGCGACGGGCAAACCGTCGCCGAAAGCGCGCTGCATGAGATGGACAAGCTGAAGCTCGTCACGACGATGCTCGGCCGCACGCTCGCCGCCGTCGTGCACGACGACAGCGCAGTGAAGGAAGCGAATCTCGCGAAGCGCGGTCCGGTCGCGCTCGCGGCGCAAGGGCTCGCGGCGGGCGCGAAAGTCACCGACGTGTCGCTCGATGTGCACGCGGGCGAAGCCGTCGGCCTCGCGGGGTTGCTCGGCTCGGGCCGCACGGAAACCATGCGCCTGCTCTTCGGCGCGGATCGTCCCGCGAAGGGCACGGTTTCGGTCGGGGGCGAGCACGCCGCGTTCAAATCGCCGAAGGATGCGATCGCGCGCGGCATCGCTTATCTGACCGAAGACCGCAAGGCCGAAGGCATCGTGCCGGAGCTGTCCGTGCGTGACAACCTCACGCTCGTCTGCATGCCTGCGTTGACGAAACGCGGTGTCGTCGATGTCGCGAAGCAGCGCGAGATCGTCGACGGTTTTATCGAATCGCTCGGCATCAAGTTGCGCTCGCCCGATCAGCCGATACGCGAACTATCGGGCGGCAATCAGCAGAAGGTACTGCTCGCGCGCTGGCTCGCGACGCACCCTCGCCTCTTGCTGCTCGACGAACCCACACGCGGCATCGATGTGGGCGCGAAAGCCGATGTCGCGAAGATCGTGCGCGAATTGCGCGATGCCGGGCTGGCGGTGCTGCTGTCCGCATCGGAACTGGAAGAGCTCACGGCGGTTGCCGATCGCGCGGTCGTGATACGCGACGGCGAGACGGTCGCGCAACTCGACGGCGCGCAGATGAACGAGGCGTCGATCATGGACGCGATCGCCTACGGCGCGGGAGAACAATCGACGCTGGCGGAAGCGGTGGAATCGACGGCGCGGGGAAGCGAATGATGATCGACAAGACGCAACCGGCCGCCTCCTTGACGCAGACGCCGCCCGTGAAGAAGAAACGCGCCGTTGCGATTCAGCGCGAAGTCGCCGTGCTGCTCGCGATGATCGTCTTCAATCTGATCTTCACGCAGCACTTCGTGTCGTTGCAGACGTTCAACGTGAATCTCACGCAGGTGGTGACGATCGTGATCGTCGGCATCGGCATGACGCTCGTCGTCGCGACGGGTGGGATCGATTTGTCGGTGGGCGCATCGATGGCGATTGCCGGTGCGCTTGCGCCGATGCTCTTCATGAATATCGCGGGGCCGCTTGGCATCGTGCTCGCCTTCACGCTGCCGATTCTGGCCGCCGCCGCATGCGGCGTGTTCAACGGCTTTCTCGTGACGAGGCTGAATGTACAGCCGATCGTCGCGACGCTCGTGCTTTTCATCGCGGGTCGCGGCATTGCGCAGGTTGTCACGGACGGCAGCCTGCAGGCGTTCACCAATCCCGCGTTTCAGTGGATCGCGCTCGGCAAGGTCGCGGGCGTGCCCTTCCAGATCCTGTTGATGCTCGCGCTCGTCGCGCTCTTTACGTGGATCGTGCGCAAGACGTTGTTCGGCAAGTTCCTCGTCGTGACGGGCGGCAACGAGGACGCCGCGTATCTTTCCGGCATTCCGACCGCGCGCGTGAAGATGATCGCGTACACGGTCTGCGCCGCGCTCGCCGGATTGGCGGGCCTCATATCGATCTCGGTGAATTCGTCGTCGGATGCGAACGTCGTGGGTCTCGGCGTCGAACTCGATGCGATTGCTGCGGTCGCGGTCGGCGGCACGGCGTTGACCGGCGGCAAGGCGTATATCACGGGCACGCTGATCGGCGCGCTCATCATTCAATTGCTGCGCTATACGTTGCTCGCGCACGGCATTCCGGACGCGGCAGCGCTTGTGCTGAAGGCTGCGATCATCATCGTTGCGGTGTATGTGCAACGCAAGCGGGGATGACTCGACCATGAAGAAGAACCTGCCCATCCTGATCGCGCTTGCCGCGTTGCTCGTGCTCGGCGTCACGCGTTACGAGCATTTCGCCGATGCGTACAACATCACGTCGTTCTGGCGTTACAACTCGATGTTCTTGCTGATATCGATCGGCATGGCGTTCGTCATCATCACGGGCGGCATCGATCTTTCCGTGGGCGCGGTTGCGGCGCTGGCGAGTGTCGTGTCTGCGCTCGTGAGTCCGCATGGCGGTGTGGCCGCCGTGCTCGCCGGGTCGTTTGCGGGACTCGCGGTGGGCGTGCTCAACGGGCTCGTCATCACGCATATGCGCATCTTGCCGTTTATCGTCACGCTTGCGACGAGCCTCGGCGCGCATGGTCTCGCGCTTTTGCTCGGGCATAACGATGCGGTGGGCATTTCGTCGGATACGAACTTCGCTGCATTCGGACAGGGCGATCTGTTCGGGTTGCCGATTCCTGGCATCGTGTCGGCGGTGGCGGCGTTGCTTGGGTGGATCGCGCTGCGCAGTTCGCGGTTTGGGCGGCATGCGCTTGCCATCGGCGGAAGTGAGGAAGCTTCTCGCTTGATGGGATTGAATGTGGATCGCACGCTCGTTGTGGTCTATGCGGTGAGCGGCTTGCTTGCCGGGATCGCCGGCGCGATTCTCGCCGCGCAGTTCGGCGCGGGGCAGCCTAATGAAGGCGTCGGTTGGGAACTGTTCGCGATATCCGCCGTTGTGCTCGGGGGCACGCGATTGACCGGTGGTGATGGATCGATTGCGATGACCATCGCAGGGGTTGCTCTGCTTGGGCTCGTTTTTAACCTTCTTAACTTCGAAAACGGACTCGGGTTTATCTCGCTTTCGGCTTACTGGCAGTCGGTGATTCGTGGGTTGTTTTTGTTGCTTGTCATTGTGTTGCAGGCTCGGGTTTTGAGGGGGAAGAAAGCCGTTGTCGTGGCGCATTAAGTTGATGCGCTTCTGTGGAATCCTGCTTTGTTATCGGTCTATTGGCTCTGCCCCTGTGCGGGGCGGCAGTCACTTTCTTTGCTGCTGCAAAGAAAGTAACCATAGAAAGCAGCTCGTTAGGCCCGCGGTCACACGCAATTTGGGTAGTTCTCTCGTCCACGGTGGCACTCGCCTAAAGAGTGCCCTCATCACAATCACCCGGCTTGGCTCGCGCACGGTCCGCCACCCGAAACCCTTAAGCACATTGGTTCAGCACGAAACAGCTCCGGCACAGCGCTCCGCGCTGCCGCCGGGTCTACAAGGGAAACCAACCAGCGGCACGTGCAGTGAGATAGAAGTGTTAGCAAGGAAGCACGCACCGACCAGATTGACCCATCGGCCGCGAAGCGGGCTGGAGCAATGTGGTGCTGAACCAGCAAGTAAAGCGGTGCGATGTGACAGACCGTGCGCGATCCAAGCCCGGTTGGGCCTACGAGGGCACTCTTTAGGCGAGTGCCATCTCGAACGAGAGTACTACCCAAACTACGTGTGACCGCGGGCCTGAACGAGCTGCTTTCTTTGGTTACTTTCTTTGCAGCAGCAAAGAAAGTGACTGCCGCCCCGCACAGGGGCAGTGCTAATAGACCGAAATGAATTCAGGATTCCACATAAACACCGCAAGCCCAAAAAAAATCAAGCATGCCGATGCTCCGGCAACCTCTCACGAGTAACATCCCGAGCCACTTCCTTAATCCCAGGAATCCCCCGCCCACGCAACGAGCACCCAACAGTCTCGGTAACGAACAACAAAGCAACAGCACCCACCGCACAAGCCCCCATCATGTAATAAGCCGGCACCAGCGTGCTCCCTGTCCGCCCGATGAGCCAATCGGTGACCATCGGCGCGGTGCCTCCGAAGATCGACGTCGACAGGTTATAGGCGATCGCCATCCCCGCATAACGCGCCTGCGTAGGAAACATCGCCGGAAACATCGCCGAGATGCTCGCAAGCTGCGGCACATAGAGCAGCCCCAGCACGCCAAGTCCAATGAGCGCACCCGCAATGCCATGCGACATCAGCGTGAACATCGGCACGGCCGCAACGAAGATGCCGACAAGCGAGATCCACCACACCTTCTTACGGCCGACGCGATCCGAAAGCGCACCCGCAAACGGCAGCAGCACCATCATCGACAACATGCCGATGAGCGGCAGCAACAACGACATGTTGTCGCTCATGCCCAGTTCCTTCTTCATGAACGTCGGCATATAGGCGAGCAGCACGTAATTCACCACATTGAGCGCGACCACGAGGCCGCTCAGCAGCAGCAACGGCTTCCAGTAGTTCGCGAACAGTTCGCGCAGCGGCACGCCCGCGTCATGCTCGCGCTCCGCCACTTCGGCGCATTCGCGAAACACCGGCGTATCTTCCATCTTCGAGCGCAGATACAGTCCGATCAAACCAAGCGGCGCCGCGACGAGAAACGGCAGGCGCCAGCCCCACGAATGCATCGCATCGTTGCCGAGCAGAACCGAGCAGCCCAGCATCAGGAACGCGCCGAGCGAGAAGCCCGCCAGCGTGCCGAATTCGAGGAAGCTGCCGCAGAAACCGCGCTTGTGATCGGGCGCGTATTCGGCCATGAAGGTCGCCGCGCCGCCATACTCGCCGCCCGTCGAAAAACCCTGAATCATGCGCAACGCAACGAGCGCCACAGGCGCCCATATGCCGATGCTCCCATACGACGGCAACACGCCGACAAGCAACGTCGCCATCGACATGATGATGATCGTCAGCGCGAGCACATGCTTGCGGCCGAGGCGGTCGCCGAGCGGTCCCCAGAAGAGTCCGCCGAGCGGACGCACGAGAAACGAAATGGCGAACGTGGCGAGCGCGAACAACGTGGCCTGCGCGGTGCTGCCGGGAAATAGCGCGGCTGAAATATAGGTGAGGCCATAACTGTAGATGCCGTAGTCGAACCACTCGGTCGCATTGCCGATGGCCGAGGCGGCCATCGCACGTCTGATCGACGCGGACGACGGCGTCTGACCGGACGCCGCCTGTTGGCCCTGTCTCGTGGATGGTTGCACGTAACTCATATTCGTCTTCCGGATGCGTCGATGACCCGGTGCTGCGTTCGCGTTCGCGCGCCAGCACCGCCTTGAGGTCAAGATACAGACGCACGCCGCTTGCCTCGCATGTCCTAGGACGATCAGATCGCTGGGGTTTTCCCCGAAGCGCCGGCCATTCTTGCCGATCCGCCCTGCGATGCACGGGGCTTTCTACCGCGAAGCCTGCTGCGTGCGTCTATCGGCGCGCATGCGGCATACCCGCTCAGCGTGTCATAAGACAATGCACGGCAACCATCAGGGTTCGGGATTGGAGAGATCCGCGGCGACGATCCGCTGGCCGAGCGCTTCCGCAGCGCGACGCGCATCCTCGCTCGATTCGAATGGTCCAATGGTCTCGCAGCCATCGAACGGGTAGAGCACGCGCTTGTCGCGCTTTCTCACGACTTTGAGCGTGCCGATGTGCATGCCCGTCGCATTCACCACGTACGATGCGTAGACATCGAAGTCTTCGTGCGCGCCTGCGCCGGATGTGGGTGGGGCTTTCGGCATCGGTCTGGACATGGGTTCGCTTGAGTCATACAGGCGCACGAGAGCTCATGTACCTGTTATCGATTTTTAAGCGACACATCTAGCAAAGGCCGTGCCGCGCGGGCGGCGAGCTGCATGCGCGGCTTCAGACAGAAAGGCCGGCAGAAATCGATGCACGTTCCGTGCGAGAATCCGAAATCGTTCGCCCTCGCGTCCGAACACGCCAAATATGAACGATTCAAATCCCGATACCGGCTCCGTCCCTAGCCAATCCGCGCCGCCCCATCGAGAGATCGGGCAAGGAGATCATCCGTCGATGAAACCTGACAATCTCATCGCGGATACGAGAGTGAACGGGCTCGACCCGACCTTCCTCCTGGGCGGCGGCGAAATGGGCGCGCTTATCCGCGGGTTCGACTGGACGCAGACCGTGCTCGGCTCGCCCGAGCACTGGCCGCAAAGCCTCAAGACGGCTATCCGCATCATGCTGACCTCGCGGCAGCCGATCTGGGTCGGCTGGGGCCCCGACCTGCTCTTCTTCTACAACGACGCGTACAAGTCGATCATCGGCGGCAAGCATCCGCATGCGCTCGGCCAGCCTACTTCAGTCGTATGGCGCGAAATCTGGAGCGATATCGGCCCGCTGCTCGACACGGCGCTCGCGGGCGTAGAAGGCACGTTCGTCGAACAGAAACTGCTCATCATGGAGCGCAATGGCTTTCCGGAGGAAACGTACTACACATTCTCCTACAGCCCGATTCCCGATGATCGCGGCGGCGCGGGCGGAATCATCTGCGCGAACAGCGACGACACGCAGCGCGTACTCGGCGAGCGTCAGCTCAACGTACTGCGCGAACTGGCGGCGTCCGCGGCCGATGCGCGCTCGTGGCGCGACGCGTGCGAGCTGTCGATGAACGCGCTCGCGGGCGCATCGCGCGACATGCCCTTCGCGCTGCTTTACACGACCGAACCAGGCGGCGATTGCATGACGCTCGCCGGCGCGTGCGGCATCGAGCCGGGCCACGCCGCCGCGCCCCCACTCCTGCATGCCGCGGATGAAGGCCCGTGGCCCTTCCAGGACATGCTGCTCGACAATCAGTCGCGCGTGGTGATGCATCTTGAGCGCCGCTTCGCCGCGCCGCTGCCCACCGGCGCGTGGAATATCGCGCCATCGAACGCGGTGCTCGTGCCCATCGCGCCTTCGGGCGAAACGGGACGCGCGGGCGTGCTGATCGCGGCGCTCAATCCGTATCGCCTGTTCGACGACGGCTACCGCTCGTTCATGAATCTGGTCGCAGGCCAGATCGGCGCGGCGATCGGTTCCGCCCACGCCTACGAGGAAGAGCGCCGCCGCGCCGAGGCGCTCGCCGAAATCGACCGCGCGAAGACCACGTTCTTCTCCAACATCAGCCACGAATTCAGGACGCCGCTCACGCTGATGCTCGGACCGCTCGAAGAGTTGCTCGCGAGTCCGGCGCGCATCGGCAGCGAGGATATGCGGCTCGTCGAGATCATGCATCGCAACGGGCTGCGGCTTCTGAAGCTCGTCAACGCGCTGCTCGACTTCTCGCGCATCGAGGCCGGGCGCATCGAGATTCATCGACAGCCGACCGATATCGCCGTGTTCACCGCCGAACTCGCGTCGCTGTTTCGCTCGGCGATCGAGACGGCCGGGCTGCGCCTCGACATCGACATTGCGTCGACGCCGGTGATCGCGGACATCGACCGCGACATGTGGGAAAAGATCGTGATGAACCTGCTATCGAACGCGTTCAAGTTCACGTTCGACGGCGCCATCCGGATTTCGCTGCATGCGAACGCCGATCGCAGCATCGAAATGAGCGTGCGCGACAGCGGCATCGGCATTCCGGAAGATCAATTGACGCGCGTGTTCGAGCGCTTTCATCGCGTGACGGGCGCGGCAGGCCGTTCGGTGGAAGGCAGCGGTATCGGCCTCGCGATGGTGCACGAACTCGTCAAGCTGCACGGCGGCATGATCCACGTGCAAAGCACGCTCGGCGAAGGCGCGTGCTTCACCGTCACGCTGCCCGCGCCGCACGAAGCCGCATCGGACGTGCAAACCGCGCCGCACGCCGAAGCGAGCGTGCGTGCGCGCTCGTACGTCGATGCCGCCATGCGCTGGATGCCGGACACCGATGCGCCGTCCGTCGTCGACAGCGAAGAGGACACGCCGCTCGCCGTGGGCGCGACCGACGAACCGATGCTCGCCGATGCGCGGCCGGGCCGTGTGCTCGTCGTCGACGACAACGCCGATCTGCGCGACTACATGCGCCGCATGCTGATCGCGGCGGGCCATGACGTGAGCGTCGCCGCCGATGGCGAAGACGCGCTTGCGATCGCGCGCGCGGTGCATCCGGACGTGATCGTCTCCGATGTGATGATGCCGCGCCTCGACGGCTTCGCGCTCGTGCGCGCGCTGCGCGAAGACGACGTGCTGCGCAAGACGCCGGTCGTAATGCTCTCGGCGCGCGCCGGCGAAGAAGCGCGCGTCGACGGCCTCGAAGCGGGCGCGGACGATTATCTGACCAAGCCTTTCTCCGCGCGCGAACTGCTCGCGCGCGTGGCGAGCAATCTGCGGCTCGCGCAGTTGCGCAATGCGACGGAGCAAAAGCTGCGCGACGAATCGCGCACGCTGGAGATTCTGAATCGAGTGGGCACGGCGGTCGCGGGCGAGCTCGATCTGAGCCGCGCGGTACAGGTCGTCGTCGATGCCGCAACCGAGCTGACGGGCGCCGCCTTCGGCGCGTTCTTCTACAACGTGCTCGACGAGAAGGGCGGCAGCTACACGCTCTACACGCTATCGGGCGTGCCGAAGGACACCTTCTCGCAATTCCCGATGCCGCGCAACACCGCGGTCTTCGGTCCGACGTTCGCGGGCGAAGGCATCGTGCGTTCGGACGACATCACGAAAGATCCGCGCTACGGTCACAACGCGCCGCATCACGGCATGCCGAAGGGGCATCTCGCCGTGTGCAGCTATCTTGCCGCGCCGGTCCTCTCGCGCACGGGCGAAGTGCTCGGCGGGCTGTTCTTCGGGCATCCCGAGCCGGGCATTTTCACGGAGCGCTCGGAGCGCATTCTGACGGGCATTGCGGCGCAGGCGGCGATCGCGATCGACAATGCGCGTCTTTTTCAGGCCGCGCAGGACGAGATCGCCGAGCGCACCAAGGCACAGGACGCGCTGCGCGATCTGAATGAGACGCTCGAGCGTCGCGTCGCCGATGCCGTCGCGGACCGTGATCGTTTGTGGGAACTGAGTGAAGACCTGTTCTACGTCGCGAGCTTCGAGGGCGCGCTGCTGCGCGTGAGTCCTTCCTGGACGACGGTGCTCGGCTTCGATTCGCAGCGCCTGCATTCGCATACGGTGATGGACCTCGTCCATCCCGACGATGCGCGCACCGCCGCCGCGGAACTCGGCAAGCTGCGCGCGAACGGCGTGCCGGTGCGCTACGAATGCCGCCTGAACCGCTCGGACGGCGGATGGCGCTCGATCGCATGGACCGTATCGCTCGATCCGCGCACGCGGCGCATTCACGGCGTGGGCCGCGACGTCACAGCGGATCGCGAGACCGCCAATGCGTTGCGTCATGCCGAAGAAGCGCTGCGCATGGCGCAGAAGATGGAAGCCATCGGCAAGCTGACGGGCGGCGTCGCGCACGACTTCAACAATCTGCTGCAGGTAATCGGCGGCAATCTGCAGTTGCTCGCGAAGGACGTCGCCGGACACGACAAACCCGAGCAGCGCGTGAGGAGCGCGCTCGCGGGCGTTTCGCGCGGGGCGAATCTCGCGTCGCAACTGCTCGCCTTCGGCAGACGCCAGCCGCTCGCGCCGAAGGTCGTGAATCTGGGCCGCTTCGTGCGTGGCCTCGACGACATGTTCCGGCGCGCGCTCGGCGACGGCATCGAGATCGAAACCATCGTATCAGGTGGATTGTGGAATACGCTCGTCGATCCATTCCAGGTGGAGAACGCGCTGCTCAATCTTGCGATCAACGCACGCGACGCAATGAGCGGTCACGGCAAGCTCACGATCGAAGCGGGCAATGCATCGCTCGACGAAACCTACGCGATGCGCAACGCCGATGTCTCGCCCGGCCAGTACGTGATGGTCGCCGTGACGGACACGGGCGCGGGCATGTCGCCCGAGGTGCAGGAACGCGCGTTCGAGCCGTTCTTCACGACTAAGCGCGAGGGTCAGGGCACGGGCCTCGGGCTGTCGATGGTGTACGGCTTCGTCAAGCAATCCGGCGGCCACGTGAAGGTGTACAGCGAGCAGGGACACGGCACGACAGTGCGCATCTATCTGCCGCGCGCGCGTCAGGAAGAGGATATCGAAACGACCATCGACGCGGGCCCGGCGAAAGGTGGCAGCGAGACCATTCTCGTCGTCGAGGACGATGAAGAAGTGCGCGCGACTGTCGTCGAACTGCTCGCGGATCTCGGCTATCGCGTGCTGCGGGCGAAGGATGCACAGAGCGCGCTTGCGATCGTGGAAAGCGGCGTGCCGATCGATCTGCTCTTCACCGATGTCGTGATGCCCGGCCCGCTGCGCAGCACCGAGATGGCGCGCAAGGCGCGCGATCGCGTGCCGGGTATCGCGGTGCTGTTCACATCGGGTTATACGGACAACGCGATCGTGCATGCGGGACGGCTCGACGAAGGCATCGATCTCTTGAGCAAGCCTTATACGCACGAAGCATTGGCGCGCAAGGTACGGCTCGTGCTGGGACAACGCGTGCAGCCGCCGGCGCCCGTCGCGGCGAAGGTCGAAGCCAGCGTGCCGAGCATCGCACAGGACGATGCGCTGTCGCATATGCGCGTGTTGTTCGTCGAAGACAACGAGCTCGTGCGCACGAGCACGGCCGAATTGCTGCGCACGTTCGGGCTGGATCTGATGGAAGCTGCCAGCGTCGATGAGGCGCTGTCGTTATTGCGCGAGCATCGTTTCGAGCTGCTGCTGACGGATGTCGATCTTGCCGGGCAGTCGGGCGTGGAACTGGCGATGGCGGCCTGCCGCAAGACGCCGGAACTCGGCGTCGTGTTCGTGACGGGCTACGATCTCGCGCTCGGCGAGGAAGAGCGGCGCGCGCTGCCGAAGTCGATTCAGTTGCGCAAGCCGTTCGATCCGCTCGCGTTGATCAATGCGTTGAATGCGGCGGCATCCAGGCAAAGTTAGATCACCCCCGGATCGAATTCCGCCAGATCGAGCACCGCGAAGCCGCTCGCGTGCTCCTTTGCCCAGCGCTTCGCCACGGCCGCGACCGTGCTCACGTCATCGAGTGCGAATTGCAGGCCAGATGCACGCAGTGCGCGCACGCTTGCGCCGAAGCGGTCGGCATCCACGATCACGCTCTGCTCCGTCAGCTCGACGACGAGCCGTTGCACATCGAGTCCGGCTTCGCGCGCGAGATCGCCCGGCGTCTCGCCCTGCGCGATGCCCGATTCGATCGCGGCCGCGCTGAAGTTGATGAAGAGCAGCCCCATGCGCGCGAGCCGCGCGAACGCCGCGATGCACGTGCGCGCCGCCGCCTGCTCGAGCGCGATGCCTTGCTGTTCGCACGCGGCTTGCTCGAAGAGCGCGGCCGGCGCTTCCAGCGCGGTGCCCGCCGGTCCGCGAATCAGACCTTCATAGCCGATGATCTCGCCGTCCGCGAAGCGCACGATCGGCTGAAACACCGCCGTCAACGCATTCGATTCGATGAGTTGCCGGATACTGCGGGGACGCGTCTCGGCGACGCGGAGGCAAAGGGACATGGGCCTTTTATTCACTCGAACGGGTTATCGACAAAACTAACGGCCCGCCCCGCGCGAACTTGAATGAAGCTTTTGTGAAGCGTTGCACTGCATTGGTGCTTCGCCCATGTCCCTCTTTCTGAACCGATGGAATCAGCCCGCGCGGCGCTTTCTCACGGCTTGCGCAAGCAGTTCGAGCACCGGCTCGCTTTGCGTCCAGCCGAGGCAGGCATCGGTGATCGACACGCCATGTTTGAGCGGCACGCCCGGCTTCTGATCCTGCCGCCCTTCTTCCAGATGACTCTCGATCATCACGCCGGTAATGCGCCGCTCGCCCGCTTCGAGTTGCCGCGCGATGTCCTGCGCGACATCCACCTGACGCAGATGCGACTTGTTCGAGTTGGCGTGCGAGCAGTCGATCATCACCTGTTCGCGCTGGCCGAGCTTGGCGAGCGCGCCGCACGCAGCCGCGACGCTTTGCGCGTCGTAGTTCGGCCCTTTCTTGCCGCCGCGCAGAATGACGTGGCAGTCGTCGTTGCCGCGCGTTTCGAAGATCGCGGCCATGCCCATCTTCGTCATGCCCATGAAGGCGTGGCTCGCGCGCGCGGCAACGATCGCATCGGCCGCGACCTGCACGCCGCCATCGGTGCCGTTCTTGAAGCCGATCGGGCACGACAGACCCGATGCAAGCTGTCGATGACTCTGGCTCTCCGTCGTGCGCGCGCCGATTGCGCCCCACGCGATCAGATCGGCGATGTATTGCGGGCTCAGAAGATCGAGAAACTCGGTTGCGGTCGGCAGGCCGAGGCCGCTGATGTCGAGAAGCAGTTCGCGCGCGCGGCGCAGGCCCTCGTTGATGCGGAAGCTGCCGTCGAGCCGCGGATCGTTGATATAGCCTTTCCAGCCGACCGTCGTGCGCGGCTTTTCGAAGTACACGCGCATCACGATGAAGAGATCGTCGCGCAACGCATGCGCGACTTTCTTGAGACGCTGCGCGTATTCCATCGCCTGATCGTGATCGTGAATAGAGCACGGACCGACGACCACGACGAGACGGTCATCGCGCCCATGCAGAATGTTCGCGATGGCCGCGCGGCTTTCTTCGACAAGCGTCTGCACGCCGGGCGTGACCGGCAGTTCGTCGAGCAGCAACGCCGGCGAGATCAGCGGACGCACCGCACCGATGCGCGTATCGTCGATGCGGGTCGTATCTTGCGTGGAATCGGCCACGCCGGCCTCCTGATCGCGGGAGGGATTGTCGATGCGGGTCAAGATAAGCTCCGTCATGCGTAAAAGATGCAAAATTCAGGGACTTTATGCGTCGTTTCCGCGATGGAATGGGTTCGCGGCGCAAACATTCATTATCGCACCTGAAGCAGCCCGCTTGCCCGATCCTGCGTATGATGAAGTCGATACGGCACACCCGGAATCCATCAAAGGGAGCAGACCATGCGCATCGAAACGTCATTCCTGTTCGACCTGGACGGCACGCTGGTCGACAGCGTCTATCAGCACGTGCTCGCGTGGAAGGAAGCGCTCGATGCGGAAGGCATCGAGTTGTCCGTGTGGCGCATTCACCGCAAGATCGGCATGAGCGGCGGACTCTTCACCAATCAGTTATTGCGCGAGACGCACGGCGAGATTAGCGCCGATCGCGTCGAGCGGCTGCGGCAGTTGCATGCGGAGGCGTACAAACGGCTGCGCGCGCAAGTGTGTCCGCTGCCGGGCGCGCGCGAGTTGCTCGAAGCGTTGACGCGAGCGGGCACGCGCTGGGCCATCGCGACGAGCGGACGCATGGAAACCGCGCAAGTCAATCTCGAAGCTTTGGGCGTCGATCCTTCGACGCAAGTGGTCATCACGCGCGACATGGTGAAGTACGCGAAGCCCGATCCCGATCTGTTCCTCGCCGCCGCCGCGCGTCTGAACGTGCCGATCGAACATACGGTTGTTGTCGGCGACAGTATCTGGGACATGCTGGCCGCGCGCCGTTGCCGCTCGCTCGGCGTCGGCTTGCTGTCGGGCGGTTATGGCAGCGATGAACTGGAGCGCTCCGGCGCATTACGCGTGTATGAAGATCCGGCAGATTTGTTGCTGCATCTCGATGAAGTCGCGGCGCGGCCATGAGATGATCGCGCGCATGACGACCTCTTCTTCCATCGACGTTCGCCCCTGGGGCGATGCGAATCTCTACACGTTGCGCAATGCATCGGGCATGCGCATCGATATCAGCGATATCGGCGCGACGCTCGTTTCATGGTTCGCGCCCGATCGTGACGGACATTTCGCCAATGTTTTGCTCGGCCACGACACGCCTGCCGAATATCTGTACGGCAGCGCGTTCATGGGCGCGATCATCGGACGCTGGGCCAATCGCATCCGCGATGCGCGTTTCGTGCTCGATGGCCTCGCGCATCAGGTCGAGCGCAACGAAGGCGCGAATCATCTGCACGGCGGCTCGGCGGGTTTTCATCGGCAGATGTGGCGCGCAGAGCCGGCCAATGGCGCGCTCGTCATGACAATGCATTCGCCCGCGGGCGCGGCGGGCTTTCCCGGTCACGTCGATGTGACCGTGCGCTATGCACTCGATGATGAAGGCACGTTATCGATCGATTACGAAGCCCGCACCGATGCGCCGACGCCCATCAATCTGACCAATCACGCGTATTTCAATCTGGGCGATCAAGCGAGCATTCGCGATCACGAGATATCGATTGCATCGGATACGTTCTTTGCGATCGATGCCACGTCGATTCCCATTGCGCGCGAAAGCGTGAAGGACAGCGTGTTCGATCTGCGCGAGGCTGCATCGATCGGTGCGCGCCTCGATGCCTCTCATCCGCAGTTCACGCTCGCGGGCGGCTTCGATCACTGCTACGTGCTGAACGACGACGCGAATGAAACGCGCACAGTCGCCGTGCTGTTCGATCCATCGAGCGGACGCGAACTGAGCGTCGCGACCGATGCACGCGGCCTGCAGTTCTACTCGGGGAATTATCTGGAAGACGTGCCTGCGCGCGGCGGATCGCGTTATCGCAAACATGCGGGACTGTGTCTCGAAGCGGGCGGCTTCCCGGACGAGATCAACATGGAACACAGCGAGCGCGCCGTCCTGCGTCCCGGTGACTTATATCGTCAGCGCACGCGCTATACGTTGCGCGTGCGCTGACGCGTCATCAGAAGATGTTGCGCAAACCGATCGACACGCCGGTCTGATTCGAGCGGCCCGGCAGTTCGACATCCGCCGCGCCCGTCACCTTGTTGAAGTCGACGGTGCCGTAGACTTCGGTGCGCTTCGACAGTGCGTACTCCGCCACCGCGACGCCCGTATAGCGATTGCCGCTGCCCGTCGCGCCGCCGCCGATGGCTGCGTTCTTCATATGGTCGTAGTAGAACGCGCCCGTGAGCAGCAGCGCCGGCGTGACCTGATACGTGATGCCCGCGAACGGACCATCGTCGCGACGTCCCGAGCCCTTCAGGATATCCGTGCCCGACACGAGGCCGCGCTGTTGCAGGATGCTGTCGACGAAGCCGGTGTCATCGGTCGAATGCAGATAGCCGACATAGAGTTTCGCCGCGCCGATCGCATAAACCGCGTTCGCGTTCCAGATCTTCTGCTTGTTCGCGGAGTTGTCGCTGTTCTGCTGATAGCCGCCGCCGATGGACAACGGCCCCATTGCATACGACGCCGTGAAGCCATACATGTTGCCCGCGCCCATGTGGCCCGGCACCTGACCCGAGAAGCCGCCTGCGCCCGTCGACGTATAGTTCGTGCCGAACGAGTACATCGCGCCGATGGTCAGGCCCGCGAACGTGCCGTTGTACTTGACGGCGTTATCCGCATAGAGACCCGCGCCCAGTGCAACCGGCAGCCACGCATTTTCGAAGTAATTGCCGACGGTGAGCGGATCGTACGTGTCGCCGAGCATGTCGAACAGCGGCGTCTTTTGACGGCCGAGCGTCACGGTGCCATATTGATTCGACAGCCCGACGAATGCCGCGCGATTGAATGCGCGAGCGCTGTCCGAGTATTGGCCGTTTTCGAGTTCGACGCCGCTTTCCAATTGAAAGATCGCCTTCAGGCCGCCGCCGAGATCTTCCACGCCCTTGAAGCCGATACGGCTATTCGTAATGGCGCCGTTCGTCATGAACAGCTTGCCGTCGTTATTCGCGTTGGCGTTCGTGAGATAGCGCACGCTGACGTCGGCGACGCCATAGAGCGTGACCGAGCTTTGCGCGAATGCGGATTGACACGCGAGCGCGATGACCGATGCGCCGATGCCCGCGATGGCACGCGATGTGAATGTCTTCATGATGTGTTCGGAGCGTATATTTATTAGCGATTTTTAATGAACTCTTATGCGTCGCCTTTCAGATAACTGTCTTTAAAAAAACAGATTCGGCGCGACGCATGAAAGCACGCGGCTTTTTAACACATCAAATGTCGTATTGCCGATCCGGTGCAATACGTGTGGTGTTTTATGCAACAGGGCGTGATTGTTTAGTTGCGAGCGTTAAGCTTCATACTTTCGCTTGCGCAATTTGCACAGCCTCGGACGGCACCGCTTCGAGAAAGCCTCGTCCCATCTCTTTCTCGAAACGAGATGGACTTCCTTCCCACACGATGCGCGCATGCTCGAGCACATACACTCTATCCGCATGCGGCAGCGCAAACGTGACGTTCTGCTCGCCGAGCAGCACGGTGATCGGCGTAGTCTTTTGCATGAGTTCCATCGCCTTCGATAACTGCTCCAGAATCACCGGCGCGAGGCCGAGCGTCGGCTCATCGAGAATGAGCAGCTTCGGCTGCATCATCAGGGCGCGTGCAATCGCGAGCATCTGCTGTTCGCCGCCCGAGAGCGTGCGCGCGGTTTGCGCCTGACGCGATTCGAGTATCGGAAAGAGTTCGAAGAGCCACTTGAGTTGATCGGCTCGCTTCTTGTCGGACAGATGATAGCCGCCGAGATCGAGGTTCTCGCGCACGGTCATGTCGCCGAATAGCTCGCGTGTCTCGGGACACTGCACGATGCCGCCCCGCGCGATCGCCGCGCCGCTCATGCCCTTCAGATCCTGCGTTCCGTATCGAATGGCTCCCTCATAAGGCACGAGTCCCGAGATCGCATTGAAGAGCGTCGTCTTGCCCGCGCCGTTCAATCCGACCACCGAAACGAATTCGCCTTCGCGCACGTGCATGCTCACGCTGTCGAGCGCGCGCGCCTTGCCGTACAGCACGCCGACATTCTCGACCTGAAGAATCGATGACTTGTTGCTCACGACTTCCGCGCCGCGCTCGCGTGCTTCGATCTTGCCGCCGAGATAGACGCGTCGCACGGTCTCGTTCTGCATCACTTCTTCGGCCGTGCCTTCCGCGACGTACTCGCCGAGATACATCGCGAGCACGCGATCCGCGAGCGCCGCGAGACTCTTCACGTTGTGATCGACGAGCAGCACCGCACGCCCTTCCGCGCGAAAGCCGCGAATCAGTTCGGAGAACGTTTCCGATTCGGCTGCGGTGAGACCCGCGAAAGGCTCGTCGACGAGCACGACGCGCGGATCGCGCGCGATCGCCTTCGCCATTTCCATGCGACGCAGATCGGCGAACGGCAGCGTCGCCGGATGACGATGCATCACGCGAGCGAGGCCCACGCGCTCCGCGATCTCGCGCGCGCGGCGATTCACGTGCGGATCGGCGGCGAGCTTCACGAGCGAATCGGGCAGCAGCGCGAGCTTGATATGTTCGAGCACCGTCTGCCGATGCAGCGGCCGCGAATGCTGAAACACGATGCCCACGCCCGCGCGCGCGATCCGATGCGGCAGCCAGCCGGCCATCTCGACGCCATCGACTCTGATCGATCCCGCATTGGGCCGCTCGATGCCCATGATGAGCTTCATCACCGTCGACTTGCCGGAACCGTTGGGACCGATGAGGCCGAGTATTTCGCCTGGCTTGATATCGAAGCCGATGTCCTTCACCGCGACGAGACCGCCGAAGCGCTTGGTGAGACCGCGCACGCAGAGTAGTGGCATATCGCTCATTCGCGCTCCCTCACACGCAGGATGTTGCCGAGCAATCCATCGGGAAAGAACAGAATGACCGCGAGCGCGACAGCCGCGACCACGAATGTGTTGATCTGCCCGAGCGGACGCAGGAACTCGCCCGCGACGATCAAAAAGATCGAGCCGAGCACCGCGCCGAGTATCGTGCGCCGTCCGCCGAGCACCGCCGCGATGATGATCTGCACGCCGATGCCGATATCGACCACCGTGCTCACCGACGCCGTGCCCTGATAGAACACGAGCATCGCGCCCGCGACGCCGGAAAACACCGCGCTGATGCAGAACGCCGCGAGCTTGTGCTTCACGACGTTGAAGCCGAGCGCCTGTGCGCCGACGGTATCCTGCCCGCTCGCCTGCAAGATGAGACCGATCGCCGAGCGCGACAGACCGAACAGGATGATTGCGCAGACGATCAGGAACGCGAGCGCAATCCAGTAGTTGTTGCTTGCGTCGACGGACAGCACATCGGGCACCATCATGCCGATTTCGCCGCCGGTGATGCCCGCGAAAATCACGATCGCGTTCTGCAACAGCAAGACCGCGACCAACGTGACGAGGCCGAAGTACGGCCCGCGCAATCGCAGCGCGGGCACCGCGAGCAGCAGGCCGCCCACGAGCGCGACGAGGCCGCCGGCCATCACGCATACCGGTATCGGCGCGGCGGCGTGCGCGTTCAGTATCGCGGCGGAATAGGCGCCGAGGCCGATTAAAAACGTCGGCCCGAAATTGACTTCACCCGCGAAGCCGAACAGCAAGTCCCACGACATCGCGAAGACGCCGAAGTAATACGCGACGGTGAGCACGCCGAGGATATAGCCGGTGAGCCACCACGGCAGCGTCGCGGCGACGATCGCGAGCAGGACCGCGGACCAGACGAGTCGCGAACGAACGATATCTTTCATGATCAGCGCCGTCCGAGAAAGCCTTGCGGCCGCACATACACGACGAGCACGAGCAGCAGCAACGCGGGCAGCGGCCGCAGAGTCGGCGCGATGAGATACGCGGTGATGGTCTCCAGATAACCCACGACATACGCGGCCATCAGCGAGCCCGATACGCTGCCCAAACCGCCCAGCACGACGATGGAAAACGCGCTCGCCGTGAGTTGACCGGTGTTGTTCGTGCTCACGCCGAGAAACGATGCGAGCAGCACGCCCGCGATGCCCGCGAGCACGCCGTAGATGGTCCACGCGAGCAGATAGATATTCGACAGCTCGAAGCCGAGCAGCGTGAGACCGCGCGGATTCATCGATGCAGCCAGCAGCGCCTTGCCCGCTTTCGTGCGATTCACGAAGAGCCACAACAAGCCGATCACGACCCAGCACACGGCCGCGATCATGATCTCGTTGTACGGCACGCGCACGCCCGCGATGCTCGCGACGCCGGGAATCAGCGGACGCATCGTGATGGGGTTATCGGAGAAGAGATACGCCATACCCTGCTGGATCATGATGCCCCAGAGCAACGTGCCCGTCAGCACGAAGATCTCCTTCTCTTCACGCGGAATCGCCGTGGAACGCTGAATGGGCCGCACCACCATGAAATAGGTGACATACGCGGCGACCATTCCGCAGATCACGCCGAGCGGCGTGCCGAGATACGTGCCCAATCCGGCTTCGCCCGCGAGCGCCCAGCCGAGCAGCGCGGATATCAGCATCACGCCGCCGTGCGCGAGATTGAGCACGCCGGAGACGCCGAAGATCAGCGTGAAGCCGATCGCGCCGAGCGCATAGAGCGAGCTGATCGCGAAGCCATCAATGAGAATTTGCAGTGGCAACATAGCGGCCCTTTATGTCTTGCATGTCGATGCGAACTGGAACCGGTCCCCGCAACACGCGCCGCAAAGCGTGCTCGCCTTCGATAGCGCGCACGCCTCGCATTGCATCGCACAGTCACCTAGTTCGCGGCCGCCTGCACCTTCACGAAGGCCGGAAACTTGACCTTCGCGTTCGCCACCGACTTCGGCCATATCGCCACTTGCTTGCCGTTCTGCCATTGCAGATTGATGCCGGTGATATAGCCTTCACCGTACTTCAACGCATGCGTGAACTGATCGGTCTTGCCGTAGAACTGCCAGCGTCCGATCGTGCCGACATAGTCGGTCTTCTCGAGCGCATCGACCATCTTGTCAGGATCGGTCGAGCCTTGATTGCGATGAATCGCATCCGCGATGATGTACACGAGGTCATAGCTCGTGAAGCCGTCGTACGCGGGCGACACGCCGGCGAAGTGCTTCTGATACGACTCGACGAAAGGCACCGTCTTCGGCGTCATCGCGACGCCGGGCGCCGCCGCCGATGCCGTGATGACACCTTCGGTCGCCCCGTTCGTGTCTTTCCAGAAGCTCGTCGTCGTGGCTTGCGAGCTTTGACCCGACATCGGAATCGGCACTTGCTGATCGTGCCATTGCACGGTCGGCTGCACGCCGACGTGACTGATGCCGGTCGTGATCGTGTCTGGATGCTTCGCTTCGATCTGATTGAAGATCGGCGTGAAGTCCGACGTATCCGGATTGAAGCGGATGTGATCCAGCACCTGCAAGCCCGCTTTGGGCAGGCATTCGAGGTAGCGTTCGTCGAGCGGCTTGGTCCATGCGGCGTCTTCGCTCATCACGACGGTCGTCTTCATCTTGAACTCGCCGACGAGCACGTCATGCGAGAAATCGCAGATCGACTGCGCGATGAACGCCGAGGTCATCCAGCCGTGGAACGTGTACTTGTAATGATCGTAGTCGTCATGCACGCGCTTCGAGATTTCGTTGCTCGCTGCGCCCGGCGTAATGAAGGGCATCTTCAGACGCGCGGACCACGGCTCCATCGCGAGCGCGACTTCGCTGATATAGCTGCCGATGATCGCGACCACTTTGTCCTGACTCGCCGCCCGCTGGAACGCGCGCACGCCGTCAGAGGCCGACGAGTGATCGTCATACGCGATGATCTGAATGGGCCGGCCATCGACGCCGCCCTTCGCGTTGATCTCTTCCGCGGCGAGTTGCGCGGCCTTGCTGATCGAAGCGCCCGCTACAGCAGACTCTTCACTGATGACGCCGATCTTGATCGGCTCCCCCGCTGCGTGCGCCGTGAATGAGAGGGAGAGCCCCGCCATCGCCGTACCCGTTGCAATGACGGTACTCATTCCCCGCCACGTCTTGCCCTTGGACATCATCAGTCTCCTCTTTGTAATCGATCGTGGAGCGACGCCAGCAGACACATGACACATGCAGCAATTAAGGAAGTGCCGACAAACAGTAGCACTCGCTTTTAAAGCGCTGAATCAGTAATAACGATAGAGACGGTCATGCGGAAAGCGCATCAATCATTGCAAGTCTTTCAAACTGCTTTCGCGACGAAGACCGATGGATGGCGGGATCGGGGATGCGGGCAATGCATGTCAGCGCCGAGGATGGCGATGTCGTCGGCGCGCGAGCGTCAAAGGCTAAGACTTCTATTGCCCTCCGAAATAGATCTGCTTCATCTCGTCGGTCGAAGCGGGGCGAACGATCGACTGCGATCCGGATGCCGATGAGCCCGACATCGTGCCTCCATACGCGGTCGTGCCGTTCTGGTTCGATACGCGTGCTTCCGCCGCCTGGATATCCGTCGGATAGTTCACGTCTTCACCTCTGCCCGGCTGGTATCCGGCCTGCTCGAGTTGTTGTAGTTCGGTACGGACCTGAGCGCGCGTCAACGTCGCATCGGTCTGAGAGAACGCGGTGAATGGCATGGAAAGCGCCGACACAGCGGCAACCGCGAAAACCAATGATTTCATGGTGACCTCCTTGGAAACGCCCAGCGTCAGGTATTCGGACGCAAGACCCCGTCGCTGGCAATCAGAGTTTAGGCGGCCAAACCTTCAACTTCGATACGACCGAAAGCCTTGCGTCATGGCCGCCTTCAGCAACACCCGTTGCCATAGAGATGACGATCGTCCGGCGATGAAATTGCAATCGGACGCGCTGCGTGAATTCTTGCCACGCGTCGGGGCGCTGGTTGCCGCGTTAGAATTCGCGCTCTCCGTGTCTCGCTTCGGCCAATTCCCGCCGAGCCAATCGCGCTGAATCTTTACAATCGTTCAGGTGAGTTTCTCATCGACATCATCGAATGCCAGATATGCTGACTTCCCATTTCTGGAGCGGCGACGTGATCCGCAGTCGACGCGTCAGTGACATCGTTTTATCAGACGTGCTCGACGTCCCCGTGCCTTCGCCGGGCGTGCTTGCGGATTGGAAGAGAGAAACTTCGTCGCGGCTCGTGCTGGAACCCGGAGATGTCGAAGTGATGCCTCTCGCGCGAACGCAAGTGCGCTGGTCCGATTACAAGCGCTGCGTGCAGGCCATGACAAACTGGACGCGCGCGCTTGGGTTGCGTGACGTGCTCGCTTCCAGCGATGTCGCGCTCATGGCCTGTCGTGGCGCGAGATATCACCATGACGGCGCGCAATATGGCGGCGCGGCTTTTTGCAATCTCTTTCTGAGCGACGACAAAGGGCTGGATGTGCATTTTCCTTCTACCGGTCATCGCATTCCGCTCACGCGAGGCACCGCCGTGATATTCGATACTGGCCAGCCTCATGGCGTCATTCAACGCGGCAGCAGCGGTTTTAGCGAGGCCGACTTCCCGCCGGATCAGGACTGCACCCAGCTATTCCTGACATGGGAGCTTCCCATCGAAGACGCGTGCGTCGCACAGGCACTCGACGTTGTCTTCGATATCGACGGCCCGGTCTCGCAGCCACTCGATGAAGAGCAAGTCCTGTTCAACGGCGCGCGAGCCGCTGTGTGTCCGCACTCCGGTCGCTGGTTCCGCGAGGACTAAGTTCGACGGTGACGCCGTCAAAGATCGCCGGAATCATTAACTAAGCAATCCGAATCTTTATCGACTGACTCGAACGTAACGCACACAATACAGACGCCGGCACTCCGATTCTTGCTGTCTGACCCGCGTGCCGCTTCATCGAGTATTGGAGCAAGAAACGGGGGGCTTGCGACTGCTTGCGTCAATACAGTTGTGACAGAGGGAAGCAAACGCGACTCTCTCTCCCAACTTCAGTCAATGAGGAATTCATCATGTCCAGGGAAGATGACAACAAGGCCATCGTGGGCCGCTGGTTCACGGATTTCTGGGGCAAGACCTGCAATCTCGATATCGTCGATGAACTCGCCGCACCCGACATGCTCCTGCAATACTCGCTGCACGAAGCGCGACATGGCCGCGAGGACATCAAGGCCTTCATGAGCGATTTCCGCGAAGCGTTCCCGGACCTCAACTTCTGGGGCGCCGCCGATCTCATCGCCGAAGGGGACTATGTCGTCGGCCGATGGGAAGGCGGCGGCACGCATACCGGCCCGGCATTCAGCGATTTCCTCGTCGGCTCGCTACCCGCCGCGACCGGCCGGACGATGCGCTTCACCGGCACCACCGTGCTTCGGCTCAAGGACGGCAGGATCGTCGAAGAAATCGGACTGGACGATGGCGTGACCGCGCTGCAGCAGCTTGGCCTCATCAAGGCAACGTGATCCGACAGAAGGCCGGGCGCGCCCCGGCCTTTTCCGTCGTTATGAATGAGGGACTGCGACTTTCACCGCGATGCGCTCAACGTGTGCCCTGCATCGCGAGACAGCCTCAGATAACCCACGATCGTCACGAGCGTAAGCACGCCCGCGCACGAGAAGGCGAGCCGGAAGTCGTCGAGCGTGAACACATGCGGTTGCGCGGCGCTGCCGCCATGAAGCGCGGAGGCCACGCGCAAAGCCAGCGCGCCGAATGCGATCCCCAGACCGATGCTCATCTGCGCCGCCGCGTTCCACATCGTATTGGCGGCGCTCATCTGCGGCTGCGGCACGTCCGCGTAGGCGAGCGTGGCGAGTGAGGAGAACTGCATCGAACGGGTCACGCCATACACGAAGATCACAAGCAGAATGAGCGCGAGCGGCGATGCGGGCGTGAGCATGCCGCACGCGATCGTGAAGACGCCGCACACGGCACAGTTGATGATCGCGACATTGCGAAAGCCGTGCCGTTTGAGAATGAGCGTCGTCAGCGCTTTCATGCCCAGATTGCCGACGGCGCTCGCGAGCAGAAACAACCCGGACTTGAACGCGGAGAGGCCAAAGCCGATCTGAAACAGCAGCGGCATCAGATAAGGGACCGCGCCGATGCCGATGCGCGTGAACGTGCCCGTCACGACCGTCACGGAGAAAGTGGGAATGCGCAGCGTGGTGACATCGATGAGCGGATGCGGGTGCCCGAGCGCATGCCGATATGCCACGACGCCGATAGCGAGTCCGACCACGATGAGCAGCAGGCCGATCCACGGATTGGTGTCCGGCTGACTCGCAATATCGGCGCCATAAAGAATTGCCGTGAGCGTGAGGCCGCTCAACACGAGTCCGGCGACATCGAACGGACGTCTTTCTTCACTGCGCAGATTCGGCACCCACTTCAGCACGGCGACGAGCACCGCGAGACACACCGGCAGATTCAGCAGAAAGATCCAGCGCCAGGAAGCATACGTGGTGATGAAACCGCCGATGGGCGGCCCGACGACCGGCGCAACGATGCCCGGCCACGTGATGGTCGATATCGCCTGCATCAGATGACGCTTCTCGACGCTGCGCACGACCGTCAGCCGGCCCACCGGCACCATCAACGCGCCGCCGATACCCTGCAACACGCGCGCCGCCGTGAACTCGACCGTATTCTGCGAGATGCCGCACAGCAGCGACGCGATCGTGAACGTGACGATGGCCATGAAGAACACGCTGCGCGAGCCGAAGCGGTCGGCAACCCAGCCGCTGGCGGGGATAAAGATGGCGAGCGCGATCATATAGGCGCTCATGCCGAGACTGAGCGCGTTCGGGCTCGTGCCGAAGGAATGCGCCATCTGCGGCAGCGCGGTCGCGATGATGGTGGTGTCCAGATACTCCATGAAGAAGGTCGCGGCCACCACGTATGGCAGCGGACCGAGCGAGGCGGAGCGGCGAGTCGAAGCTGTCTCTGTCATACGGCGGGCAATGTGCGATACGGAAGGCTGGCATGCTATCAGCATTCACAGCAACGCACCGGCCTGCCTCACAGCCTTCGCTCGCCGCCCGCATGCCGTCAGAGATACTCCACGTTGCCGTCGACGCTGATGGCCTGCCCCGAGATGTTGCGCCCCGCCGGAGAGGCGAGAAATAGCGTCATCGCTGCGATGTCGTCGACGGTCACCATGCGGCGAAGCGAGATCTTGTTCAAGTACTGCGCTTTCATCTCATCGAAACTGATGCCTGCGGATTCGGCCCGCGCGGCGATCACTTTGTCCATTCGCTCGCCCTCCACGACGCCCGGCAGAATGGCGTTGACGCGGATATTGCTCGGGCCGAGTTCGACCGCCAGCGATTTGACGAGGCCAACGATCGCCCATTTCGTCGACGCGTATGGCGTGCGAAACGCATAGCCAAGCCGTCCAGCGACGGACGACATCGCAATGATGCCGGGACACGCCGACGTCTCCTTCAGCAACGGCACCGCGCGAAGCAGAAAGTAGTATTGGCTGTTGAGATTCGTCGCGATGGTGCGCTCCCAGTCATCCGGATCGATGGCTTCGATCCCCGCCGTGGGCCCCGCAATCCCCGCATTGTTGACGAGGATGTCCAGCCCGCCGAGCCGCGACCGCGCGTCGTCGACGACACTGTCGACCTGCTCGCGAATGCTCACATCGGCGACACCGGCATGCAGCTTCGGATTTCGCTCCCTGGCCCGGTCGACAGCCTGCTGATTCACGTCGCAGATATAGACCTGGGCATCGGCTTGGACGAATGCATCCGCGATTGCCGCACCGATGCCAGCCGCCGCGCCCGAGACAAGCACGCGCAGGCCGGGAACCGGTTTGAGAAGATCAAAAGTATTCATGTTCCGTATCGAGATATTTCAGCTCTTGCGCGTTTCGAACGGGCCGGAAGCGTTCGCACCGGCAACGGGACGCTCGGCGGCGTGAATCGACTTCGCAAGCAGCGGCACGAGCAACAGGCCCAGCACCGACGCAGCCACGACCACGTTGAAGCCCGAATCGCTTCTGCCGGTCATCGTCTCGGCCAGCCCGAAGAGATAAGGTCCGACGAAACCGCCCAGCAAGCCGATGGTATTGATGAACGCGAGACCGGCGGCGGCCTGTACGCCTTGCAGCCGCTTCATCGCGACGGCCCAGTACGACGGCAGGATGCCGCCCGCGAAGAACCCGGTGATGCCGAGCAGCGTGATCTGGGCCGCCTGATTTCTGGTCGCGAGAAACGCGCACGCACTGACGACGACGCCCGCGGTCAGCACCCCGAGAAAGCCGCATTCATTGCTCACACGGCGATGAATACGCGGAAGGATCAGCACGCCCAGCAAAAAGCCGATGCCGACGCTGCTCGACAATACGCCGACGAGAATCGGCGAACTCACATGCATCTGCGCGACGATCGACGGCGTGAAAAAGTACAGTCCGACGAACGCCACCTGATTCAGAAAGTAGATGAGCGCGATGAGCACGGTCGTCGGTCGCTTGAGCGCCGCGAGCCAGTCCGCCGTGGTGAGTTCGGCGTGACCGTGCGTATCGATGACGGCGTGAGTCTCGAGCGCCTGCGCTTCCTGTGCGGACAGCCACCTGACCTCGGTCGGCCGGTTCGGAAGCTTGAAGAACAGAACGATGCCCAGCACGATGGTCGGCACGCCTTCCAGCAGGAACATCCACTGCCAGCCGTGAAGCCCGCCGATGCCGCCGAGCTGCATCAGACCCGCGCCCAGCGGATTGCCGACGATGAGCGCAACCGAAGGAGCCGTGTAAATCCATCCGACCGCGACCGCCCGGTCCTTGGGCGCGAACCAGAGCGTCACCATGTACATCAGCGCCGGAAACAATCCCGCTTCGGCGATGCCGAGCAATACGCGGAGAATGTAGAACGACCACACGCCCTGAACGAACATCATCGCGGTGGATAGCGCGCCCCATGTCACCGCAATGCGCGCAATCCAGGCGCGCGGCCCGACACGATGTGCAATCAGATTGCTCGGCACTTCGAGCAGCGCATAACCGATGAAAAAGATACCCGCGCCCAGTCCGTAAGCTGCGGCGCTGATGCCGAGGTCCGCGGCCAGCGCGCTCTTGGCCAGCGCCACGTTCGTCCGGTCGATGAACGACAGAAAATAGATTCCACACATCAGGGGAAGCAGCCTTGCCATTGCCTTGCGAGTCGCAAGCCAATGTGTTTCTCCGAGGCTATGGTCAGCGGTAGCGGCAGTCATGACGTCTCCAGAATGAACTCTCTCGTCTCAAAGCGAAACGCTGTCGCGCCCTTTGAGTCCCAGGATGGCTCGCGCATCGGCGGGCGTCGCGATTTCGAACGACAGCTCTTCGAGAATGCGGCGGATCTTGCGAACCTGTTCGGCATTCGATTTCGCCTTCACGCCTCTCGACAGGTAGACGCTGTCTTCGAGGCCCACGCGCACGTTGCCGCCCATGATCGCGCCCATCGTCACCAGCGACATCTGATGACGTCCGGCGCCGAGAATCGAAAGCTGATAGTTCTCGCGGCCGAACAGACGATCGGCGGTCGCTCGCATCATCGAAAGGTTTTCGGGATCGTGACCGATGCCGCCGAGAATCCCGAACACCGACTGAATGAAGAACGGCGGCTTGATCAGTCCGATATCGATGAAATGCGCGAGGTTATACAAATGCCCCACGTCGTAGCACTCGAATTCGAAACGCGTTCCATAGTCGCGAAACTCGGTGAGGATGTTCCTGATGTCGCGAAACGTGTTCCGGAAGATCATGTCCTCCATGCCTTCGACATATTCCTTCTCCCAGTCGAAGCGCCACGAAGACATCCGGGCCGCAACGGGATGAAGAGAAAAGTTCATCGAGCCCATGTTCAACGAGCACATTTCCGGCTTGGCGACGCGTGCATAGGCCAGGCGCTCATCGAGCGTCATGCGCGTGCTGCCGCCCGTCGAGATATTGATGACCGCGTCGGTTTCGGCCGCGATGGCGGGAACGAACCGGCGGAACACGTCCGGCGACGGCGTTGGGCGGCCATCTTCGGGATCGCGCGCATGAAGGTGAAGAATCGCGGCGCCGGCCTCGGCTGCGTCGAGCGCCTGACGCTTGATGTCGTCGGGCGTGAGGGGCAGATATTCCGACATCGACGGAACATGCGCCGAACCCGTGACGGCGCACGTGATGATGACCTTGTTGCTGGGATTGCTCATTGGATGTCCTTCGAAACGAAACTCGACAGGCGAGCTTCAGCCATGCCTCGGCGCGGCTCGCAAAAGCAAGCGCGCTGCGAATGCCGTTGAAAAACGTAAGTTTCGGCCTCGAAGGCCGATCAGGACGCGACCGCGCGACGACGACTACGCGGGCGGCGGGAAACTGGCGTGAAGTTGGCGTTGCATGCGTGTCTCCGATGGGTACGCGAGCCGCGCAATTGCAATGCGGACTCGTCTTGTTACGGAGATAGTAGTGGGATACGATTCGCTGCGAAAGGTCTTATCCGGACAAGATGGTGTCCCCGCAGGACACACGAGGAGGCGCGGTGTCATCGAGAATTCCCCTGTTGAACGAGCGCATCTACGCGCCCTACAAGATCGCCGCACTGGTCGACGTGCTTGCGGAGCAAGGGATTGCGCCGGAGGACAGCCTGAAGGGAAGCGGCGTCGCGCCCGCACAGATTTACGATGCCTCCGTGATGACTTCCGTCCGGCAGTACGCGGCGGTCTGCAGCAACGCCGTCGCGCTGTCCGCCGACCCGCGAACGCCGTTCAAGACCGGAGCGCGCCTGCATCTGGCCTCGTATGGGATGTACGGATACGCGCTGATGTCGTGTTTATCGTTGCGAGACTATTTCCGGCTGGGCGTGAAATACCATCGGCTCGCAACGCCGACGCTGACCATCGAGTGGCGCGAACATCCCGAGACGTCGGTGTGGACGTTTCCGGATGCGTTCTCGTCGCAGCTTGCGCACGACATACAGCAGTTCCTGCTCGAGCAGCAGTACACGCAGCACGTGACGCATTTGCAGGATGTCGCGGGCAGAAGCTGTCCGCCCATGCTCGCGCGATTCGCGTATCCGGCGCCGCCGCACGCCGATCTCTATCCGGAATATCTGAGTTGTCCGTGCGAATTCGATGCGGACGAATGCCAGCTCATCTACGACAGCGCGATACTCGAACTCAAGCCGCATCTGGCGGACAGGCACTCGGCGGCGCTGCTGCAGGAGACATGCGACAGGCTGATCGGGCAGGCGAAGACATCGACCGGGGTTTCCGGCGAGGTCTATCAGGTTCTGATGCGCAAGCCCGGCGAGTTTCCGGGCATGGAAACGGTCGCCGATGCGTTGAAGATGACGAGCCGCACGCTGCGGCGGCGCCTCGAGGCGGAAGGTACATCGTTTGTCGCCATCGTCGACGATGTGCGGTGCTCGCTCGCGACCGAGTATCTGAAGACGACGAAGCTCAGTACCGACGACGTCGCCATGCTGGTCGGCTTCACGGATACCGCCAATTTCCGCAGAGCGCTCAAGCGATGGACGGGCAAAGGGCCCGCGGAAATCCGCGAGCAGGAGTAACGATCAGCGGGTTCTCGCTTGCAGCATGTCGCGCGCGGAGCTCAACATGCCGTCGGCGATCTTGCCCGAATCGATCGTGTAGCTGCCGTCACGAAGGGCGGCCTTGATCGACTCGACCTTCGCCATATCGATATCGGAGGCGTCGGCCGAACGCAGTGCCGACATCGACGACAAACTCACCGTCGAGCTATCCGCGTGGACGCCGCCGGTTTCGCGGATGCCGTCGACGGCGTTGGGCGCATCGCTGCTGCTGGCTGCGCGAACCGCGCTGGGCTGGAGGGTTGCGAGCGCGTTGTCATTGCTGGATTCGATCTTCATGGTGTCCGTTCCCTGTCTGTTGAATCTTTAACGGACCGGAATTCGAAGTCTTCACCGCAGCGCGGACGTTCGACGCGTCCGCGGACGTCACCATACCCGTCAAACCCTTGTCGGGCGGTCTTCCTGGCCAGATGAAACAAATTGCAACAAAGTGTGTGGAAGTGCACACAGCGACTTCAGCGGCCACACGTCCGCTACGACATATGAAGTCGCAACAAAGAAAAAAGGCGTTGCTGCAAGCAGCAACGCCTAAAAGTCCTGGCCTGTCCGAGGGCCGCCAGAACCTGAGAGATCGATCGTGCGGGGCACGAATGAAAGCGACTATAGCATCGGCATTTGCGATTGAAATAGGCAATTAAAAATCATATGCCGTTTCGATGATGCGCGTCGCGGTGGATCATTCGAATTGTTGCGGCGCGCAATCGTTTTCAGGTGTGTTCAGGCGCAGGAAGTTGAATCAAACGAACAGTCACAGCATTTTTTTCAACTGTCCGCTTCGCCGCGACACGCCTCTAGTGGGATTCTTCTACTGACCACTGCGTCTGTTGCGACCGGCACGGCAGCGTCGTTCGCGGGATCATCGAAAAGCCTTCGCAAGTAAGCGAACTCCTTGCACGCGTGAGAGAGTCGGTCCCGGACTCTTCCGGTGTGAATCGGTTGCCCTTCAACGATGACTGCCTTGGCGTGCGCATCAACAATTCGCGAGACCGGACCAGTGCCTCGAGGCTCGAATTCAGGCTGCGCAAGGTGGACACCGTGGCTTCGCGGCTCCCCGGGTGTCCCGTGGCCAGGCTTTGTTTCGCTTCCGCGACGTACTGGCGGCAGGTTTCGATGTACTGGCAGACTTCGAGCGAGGTCTCAACAGAAGAGGAGCGGTTCATTTCGGCTTCTCGCGTCGGCAAGGAAGGGGCTGGGTGACATCGTCACGTGCGCCGGGCTTGCGGCATTCTACGTCCGATAGGGATGGTTTTCGGCTGGAACGGGACAAATTCGGAAGATGCAAGGCTTGTGCCTCGCGTTTAGGACGCGCGCGGGCGCGGAGCGCTTACTTCCGCCGGTCCGCGGCCAGTTCGCGAAACCTCGACTTGCGCTTCTCGCGAAACGCCCTCACCCCTTCCTTCGATTCTTCCGTGTCCCATCATCATCGACGAGACGGCGAGCGGAGATCATGAAGAACGACCTCGAATGGACCGACTTTCCCTACTTTCTCGAAGTGGCGCGCACCGGCAAGATTTCCACGACCGCATCGACCGGCTGGAAGAATCGCTCGGCGCAGTGCTGTTTGATCAATCTCTTTCCCGACCGCGCGCAGAAGATCTCTCCAAAACCCGGCGGATTCGCTTCGTGTGGGATTTCATTCGCGGGATCAGCGACCGCCGCGCGGATCTGTTTCGTCGATAGCGGCAATCAGTTCATCCGCTCTCGACAAAAACAGCTTCAGCACCGGCGACGCATTCGAACGGCTGTAGCCGATCGCGAGATCGACGGTCGGCGCCTCGCCTTGCAGCGGACGGCTCACGACCGACCACGGCAGCAGATTGTTCGCGTACTCCGGCATCAGCGACAAGCCGCGTGTCGATGCCACGAGCGACATAGCCATCGCAAGATTGTCGACGGCATGCGCGGGCTTCGGATCGAGCCCGTTGTCCTGCAGATATTGCGCGACGACATCGTGCAGCACGCGCGCCTTGTTCGACGCCATCACGAAGGTCTCGCCTTGCAGGTCCGATGGATGGATCGCGGTCTTCGCCGTCAGCCGGTGATCGCTCGGCATCAGCACGACGAGCTTCTCGCGATACACGACGCGATAGTCGAGATCCAGCCCCGGCTCGGTGCGCACGAATGCGAGATCGAGCTTGCCGCGCGCCACGGCGTCGGCGAGATCGGGTGAATAACCGCTCGACACGGTGACGTCGATATTCGGCAGCTCGTCGCGCAACACCTGCATCGCGCGCGGCAGCCATGTCATTTCCTGACCGGTGAGAAAGCCGAGCGCGAACACTTGCTTGGCAGGCCGCGCGGCACGGCGCGCGGCTTCGATAGCGGCATCGACCTGTGCGAGCACGAGTCGCGCGTGATCGAGAAAGGCCTTGCCGGACGGCGTCAACTCGACGCCACGCGCGCTGCGGCTGAACAGTTCCGCGCGCACTTCGTCTTCGAGATCGCGGATCTGCCGGCTCAACGATGGCTGCGACGTGAACAGCCGCTGCTCGGCGGCGACGGTGAGGCTGCCCGTTTCCGCGACCGCGATGAAATAGCGCAGATGGCGTAGCTCCATGCTTTCTCCTGTCGTGCGCTGTGTTCATGGCCATGCTTTTCAGGCATGCCTCTCAGCCTACAAAGTCTTTTTCCGAAGCGCAAGCGCGGACTAGATTACGAGTCAACCGGCCACGCAACCTGCAGCCATGCCTGCTTGTTATCGCCGAACCGTCCTCGAAACACGTCATCGGAGCTTCAACATGAACGACTTCTCAGGCAAAACCGCGCTCGTCACGGGCGCATCTCGCGGCATCGGACGCGCAATCGCGATCTCGCTCGGCCGCGCCGGCGCGCAGGTGCTCGTGCACTACAGCAGCAACGAAGCCGCCGCCGATTCGGTCGTCGCTGAAATCGTCGCGAGCGGCGGGCGCGCGCAGAAAATCGCCGCCGATCTGCGCGACGCCGACGGCCCGCACATGCTCGCTCGACGTGTACGCGAGATCGTCGGCGGACGGCTCGACGTGCTCGTCGCGAATGCGGGCATCGCCAAGGCCGTGAGCATCGAAGAGACGACCGTCGAAAGCTTCGACGACCTCTTCGCCGTCAACGTGCGCGCGCCCTTCTTCCTCGTCCAGCAGCTTCTGCCGGTGCTGTCGCAAGGCAGCAGCGTGGTGCTGCTTTCGTCGCTGGCGGCGCATGCCTCGGTCGGCGAGCTGTCCGCGTACGCCGCGACCAAAGGCGCAATCGATACGCTCGTGCGCCACTTCGCTGCCGCGCTCGGCGAACGCGGCGTGCGCGTGAATGCGGTCGCGCCAGGCGTCGTCGCGACCGAGATGTCGAACTTCGTGAAGACCGACGAAGGCCGCGATTACGCGCTGAGTCTGCAAGCGCTGAAGCACATCGCGAAGCCCGAGGATATCGCCGGCGCCGTGACCTTCCTGGCTTCCGGCAAGGCGAGCTGGATCACGGGCGACATCCTGCGCGTCGACGGCGGGTCGAAGCTTTGAGCGCGAACTTTGCATAAGGAACCAGCATGAACACACAGCAAGTCGTACTCGTCACCGGTGCGTTGAGCGGCATCGGTCGCGCGGCTGCGCTCGCCTTCGCACGCTCGAACGCGCACGTCGTGATTTCAGGGCGGCGCGCGGACGAAGGGCGGGCATTCGCCGAATCGCTTCGTGCGCTCGGCGCGAAAGCGGAGTTCATCGAGGCCGATGTGCGCATCGAAGACGAAGTGCAGGCGCTCGTCGAACGCACGATCGCGCGCTTCGGCAGACTCGATGTCGCGGTGAACGCTGCGGGCACCGAAGGGGAATCGGGCCCTGTCGTCGAACAGACGACGGCGCGCTACACCGCCGTGTTCGACGCGAACGTGCTCGGCACCTTGCTCGCGATGAAGCACGAACTACGGGCGATGTCGGCGCAAGGCAGCGGCAGCATCGTGAACGTGTCGTCGACGATGGGCTCGCGCGGCGCGGCGGGCGCGGCGCTCTATGTCGCAAGCAAGCATGCCGTCGAAGGGCTGACGAAATCGGCGGCCCTCGAAGCCGCCGCGCTCGGCGTGCGCGTCAACGCGGTCGCGCCCGGCCCCGTCCAGACGCCGATGCTCGACCGGCTTACGCAGACTTCCGAACGCAAGGCCGCGTTTCTCGACACGGTGCCGCTCAAACGCGCGGGGACGCCCGATGAGATCGCCGAAGCCATCGTGTACGTGGCGTCGGCGGGCTTCATGACGGGCGAAGTGCTGCGGGTAAATGGCGGACGAACGGCGTCGTGAGGCTCGCCTTGCGATCGAGGCTTTAGAACTTGTGCCGAATGCCGATGCGCAACGACACCTGTAGTTCACATTCGCCGGTCCCAGCGTCACGCCCGCGCCGACGCCCTCGATTTCCAGCGTCTTGGCCGATGCGTATCCGCGAACACGGGGTTGCTCTCCGGGCTCGTCGGGCATACGTCTGCTATCTGCCCGCAAAGTGAACCCAGACCGGCGGCCGCGTCAGCCCGCGCCGCCGTCGGTCCCGCTCTTCAGATAGCTCGCGCGCGCCGCGAGAATATGCGCCTGCATGACGCTGCGCGCCCATTCGCCATCGCCGGCCTTGAAGCTGTCGATGATCTCGCGATGATGTCCGAGACTGCGCGCAAGCTGTTTTTCGTCGTATCGATGAAACGTGCGCAGCACCACAGGAAGCTCGATGATCCCCGCCAGCACGTTCGCGAGCCGCCGGGTCCCGGCCGCCTCCAGAATGCGCCGGTGGAACTCGCTGTTCAACGACGATATGCGCTCGATGAACCCCTCCTCCCGCTCGCGCGCCTCGCGTTCCATGCTGTCGGCGATCCCTTCGAGCAGCGCGACTTCGTCGTCGGAAATGCGCGTGGCCGCGATCGAGCACACCATGCCTTCGAGCGTCGCGCGCAACTGGAAGATCTCGACGGCATCGTCGATATCGAACGACGCCACCGATGCGCGCTGGCTCGACGTGAACTGCACGAGCCCGTCGTTGGACAGACGGCGCAGCGCCTCGCGCACGGGCGTGCGCGACACGCCGAGCTGCGCCGCGAGATCCGTCTCGGTCAGTTGCGCGCCGATATGCAGCTCGCGCGAAAGAATTGCTTCGCGAATCGCTTCGTAAGCCTTGTCGACGGCCCTTTTCATGATGCTGGATGATGATGATGGTTGCGTTGCCGGAGCACTATTCTAGTCCGCGCTAGTCGTTCGATGCCGCGCCGATCGCCTTCAGCGCCGCGCGCGCGCATTCCATGTCCTGCGAATAGTGACCGCCGCTCAGGCCGATCGCCCCGACCACCGCGCCGTCTTCGACGATCGGAAAGCCGCCCCCGAACACCACGAGCCGCGGCGTATGGACGAAGCCATGCAAAAGCGGCGCATCGTCCTTGATGAAGTCGTGCCAGCGATGCGTCGGCAGGCCGGTCGCGGCGGACGTGTACGCCTTGTCCTGCGCGATCCCGAGCGAAATCTGCGAAGCGCCGTCCATGCGCACGAACGCTTTGAGCAGACCGGCGTGATCGCACACGGCGATCGACATCGGCAGGCCCAGCGAGCGCGCGTGTTCCGCGGCGGCGGCGATGGCCGTCTGCGCCGTCGCGGCGTCGATGCTGCGCAGTGAAATCGAGGTCATGCGTGGTTCTCCTTGTTGTCGATGATGGATCAGACTGCGTTGCCGGCTTCGTGGCCGTCGGCGGTTGCGGCAAGAATGCCTCGTCCCGTGCGGCAGTCGCCGACGAGCCGCGTCGGAATGCCGTGCCGTTGCAGCGGCCCGAGCAGCGAGATATCGGGCACGCGCGGCGTGGCATAGGCGAGAAAGGCGATATCGTCGATGAAACCAGCCTCGCCGCTATAGACATTGCGATATTCGAGCCGCCCTTCGGTCTCGAACGCTTCGCCGATGACCGGTTCGCAGAGCGTCAGCACCCGCACGCGCGCGAGCGCCAGCCGCCGCAGAAATCCCTGCCGCGTGACGAGGGAGACTTCCTGCGCGATCGATTCGCGCGGCGTGATGATCGCGACACGCTCGAAAACCGTCGCCAGCATTTCGGCGGCGGCGTAGGTGCCTTCGCCCTGATCCATGTCGAAGATCACCGCGCTGCCCGGCTGGCGCGACGGATGACGCAAAAGCTCGGCCATCGCCGTGTTGATGTCGGGAATCAGGCCGCTTTCGGCGTACTCCGCCGGCACCCACGACGGCACGCTGTGCGTGGCGCCCGTCGCGAGGATGACTTCGTCGGGCCTGAATTCGCGGATGTCGTCGATGCCCGCGCGGCGCCCGAGCTCGAAGCGCGCCCCCGCGCGCTGCGCCGCGACGAACTGATAGTCGTACACGCTCGTGATGGTCTCGCCGCCCGGCAGATGCGAGCGCAGATGCGCCTTGCCGCCCGGCTCCCGGCTCGCGCCGAACACGGTCACGTCGTGGCCGCGCGCCGCCGCCACCCAGGCCGCCTCCAGCCCGGCGACGCCCGCCCCGACGACCGCAACGCGCTTCTTCTCCGGCGCGCGCGGCGGTTTGAAATCGACTTCGTCGGCTTCCGCGACGCGCGGATTGTTGATGCACGCGATCGGCCGGTTATAGGTGATGATCGTGTCCCAGCAGGTATTGCACGACACGCAGTAGCGGATGTCGTGCGCGCGGCCGGCCAGCGCCTTGTCGAGCCACGCCGGATCGGCGACGAGCGTGCGGCCCAGTCCGATCAGCTCCGCTTCGCCGCGCTCGAGAATGGCTTCGGCTTCGGCGGGATCGGTGATGCGGCCGAGCGCCATCACCGGCACGCCATTGGCGGACTCGCGCAGGCGCCGGATCAGGCCGGCGTACGGCACGCGCTCGCCGAAGCGGTCGGGCACGTGCATCTCCAGCGAGCGCGCGTGCGAGCCTTGCGCGAAGCACACGTAGTCGACATCGCCGGAGCGCGTCAGCATCGACGTGACGAGCGCCGCTTCGTCCGGGCCGATGCCGCCGGGCACGCCATCGTCGCCGGGCAGCTTCAGGCCGATCGCGAAGTGACGCGGACATTGCGCGCGAATCGCCTCGATCAGTTCGCGCAGAAAGCGCGTGCGGCCGTTCCAGTCGCCGCCGAATTCGTCGGTGCGCACGTTCGATTGCGGCGAGAGGAACTGATGAAACAGATGCCCGTGTCCCGCCGAGAATTCGACGCCCGCGAAACCGCAGCGATGCAGCCGCGCCGACGAAGCCGCGAAATCGTCGATCAGCTCGCGGATTTCGCCCGCCGACAGTTCGCGCGGCATCGACCAGCTCAGATCGTCGGCGAGGCGCGACGGCCCGATCGCGTTGAAGCTGCGCCCCGATTCGTGACGCGCGCGGCCCGGGTCCTGAATCTGGCCGAAGAGCCGCGAATCGTAGCGATCGACGGCTTGCGCCCAGCGCGTGAGGCCGTCGAGATTGTCGTCGTTCCAGACGCGCACGCGGTCCCAGACGCGCTGATGCCGCGCCATCGAAAGCGGCTCGGTCACGACCGCGCCCGCGCCGCCTTGCGCGCGATTCGCGAAATAGCGGATCAGGCGGTCGGTGACATGCGAGTCGTCGGACATGAAGGTGCTCATCGACGCATGCACGACTCTGTTGCGCAGCCGCGTGCCGCCCGGCAGCACCAGCGGCTCGGCGAGCGGTGAAGAGAGGCCTGTGTTCGTCATGGGCGGTCAGGAAGAAAGAGCGTTGATCGGAGGCGCGCTCGCGCGGCGCTTTCTGCGCTGGTTCGCGAGCCACGGCGCGACGCGTCCCTGATGGCGCGCGCCGAGCAGCGTTTCGACGGTATCGAGCACGTCGAGCAGACGGTCGACGTCGATGCCCGTCGCAAAGCCCGCCTGCTCGAACAGGAACGCGAGGTCCTCGGTCGCGACATTGCCCGATGCGCCCGGCGCGAACGGACATCCGCCGAGGCCGCCGATCGATGCATCGAACTGACGCACGCCCGCGAGCGCCGCCTGCCACGCGAGCGCGCTGCCGAGTCCGCGCGTGTCGTGGAAATGCGCCGCGATGCGCTCGGCACCGTGCGCGTTCACGAGCGGCTCGAAGAGCGCGGGCACGTCCTGCGGATGCCCCGCGCCGATGGTGTCCGCGACCGCGATGGCATCGGCGCCAGCATCGAACATCCGCGCCGCAAGCGCATGCACGCGCGCGGGCGGGCTCGGGCCGTCGAACGGACAGCCCATCGCGGCGGCGAGATAGACGCGCACGCGCACGCCGTCGTCGGCCGCGCGCCGCGTGACGGTTTCGCAGATGCCGGTCGCCTGTTCGAGCGTCATCTTGATGTTTCTGACGTTGAGCGTCTCCGATACGGCGAGCACCAGCGCGACCGAGCGGACGCCCACGGCATGCGCGCGTTCGTAGCCCTTCATGTTCGGGACGAGCGCCATGCAGTCGTCGAGCCGCGCGACGAGGCCATCGCGCGCGGCCGCATCGACGAGTTGCGCGGCATCGGCGAGTTGCGGTACGGCGTCGGGGCGCACGAAGCTCGTCAACTCGACATGACGCACGCCCGCTTCGACGAGCCCGCCCAGCAATGCGAGCTTGCCCTCGACCGGCACGGCGACCGCCTGATTCTGCAAGCCGTCGCGCAGGCCGACTTCGGTGATGCGAATGTTTTCCGGCATGCGTGCCTCACTGAATGACGCCGTCGCGGGCGAGCGCGGCCAGATCGGCCTCGCTCAACTTGAGAAACTGCGAGAGCACTTCGGCGGTGTGTTCGCCGATCGTCGGCGGCGGCGTGTAGCTGTCTTCGTGCGTGTCCGACAGCTTCACCGGATTGCCCGGCATCTCGACCATGCGGCCATCCGGCGCGCGCACCGGCACGAACATGTTGCGGCTGCGGATCTGCGCATCGCTCAGCACGTGCTCGAAGTCGTTCACCGGCGCGCACGGAATGCGCCGCGCGGAAAGCTGCTCCAGCCAGTATTCGCACGTGTTGGTCTCGAACTTCTGCTGCACCAGCGCATTGATGCGTTCGCGCGCGGCATAGCGGCCCGGCTGAGTTTTGTATGCCGCATCGTGCAGTTCCTCGATATCGAGCAGATCGATCAGCGACTCCCAGAACTTGTCGGTCAGGACCGCGATGATCACGTGACGCGTCGACGTGCGGAACGCGTCGTAAGGCACGTGCACGAAATGCCGGTTGCCGAGCGGCTCGGGGTTCTTGCCGGACATCGTGTACATGGTCGCCATGTAGTTGAGCATCGACACCTGGCAGTCGAGCATCGAAATGTCGACGTGCTGGCCGCGCCCGGTCTCGTGGCGCGCCATCAGCGCCGCGAGCACGCCGATCGCGCCGAACAGCCCGCCGCCCAGATCGCCGATGGGAATGCCCGCGCGAATCGGCCTGCCGCCTTCCTCGCCCGTGATCGACATGCCGCCGCCCATGCCTTGCGCGACGAGATCGAACGCCGGCCGATGCTGCGCCGGGCCGCTTTCGCCGAAGCCCGTCACCGAGCACGTCACGATGCGCGGATTGATGCGCGCAAGCGCTTCGTGGCCCAGACCGAGGCGCGTCATCACGCCGCTGCTGAAGTTGTCGAACACGACATCGACCTGACGCACGAGTTCGAGCAGCAGCGCGCGGCCGCGATCCGTCTTCAGATCGATGCACACGCTGCGCTTGTTGCGATTGAGCGTGAGAAAGTACGCGCCCATGCCGTCGACGGAATGATCGGGGTCGTTCGCGAGCAGGCGGCGCGTGCCCTCGCCCGCGCCCGGCGGCTCGATCTTGATGGTCTGCGCGCCGAGATCGGCGAGCAGCATCGTTCCGTACGGCCCCGACAGCATGTGCGTGAAGTCGAGCATGACGATATTCGAGAGTGCTTTCATGCGTGATGTCCCGTGCTTGGTGTTGCTGTCAGAACTGCGACAAGAGTGTCGACCAGCCCCGCATGCGGTCGTCGATGCCGTTGTGGCGCAGCGCGTGCCAGTAGTTCGCGATGTTCACCGAGATCACCGGCTTGCCGAGCCAGCGCTCGGCTTCGTCGGCGAGCGATGCCATCGGCAGATTCGCGCCGAATTGCACGATGGCTTCGGCGTCGGGCGTATCGGTGTCGCGCAGCGCATCGATCAGGTATTGCGCGTCCACCTTCGTGTAGCCCGTGAACTGCTTGCCTTGCAGATGATTGAACTTCACGACATCGAAGCCCGCCTCGCCGAAGAATGCTTCGAGGTGCTTCTGGATGACCGGGTAATACGGCTCCACGATCGCGATGCGCCGCTTCACGCCGTGCGCGGCGAGCGCTTCGAGCACCGCATCGGACGCGAGCGTGACGCCGATCTCGCGCTTCGCCCGCGCCGCGATGCGCGCCTTCAGCGCCTCCGACGACGCGCGGCTGCCGCCCCAGATCGCGAGCGCCGAGATGCCGAGAATCAGATGATCGGGACCGCACGTCATCTCCTGATCGACGGCGTCGTCGAGCGCGCCGAACAGCGCCTCGATGCCGCGCTCGAAATCCTCGTCGGAGCGCACGGCCAGATCGGGAACATGCATCCGCGCGATGTGATTCGTCACGCCCGGCGGACGCATGTCATCGCATTCGGGCTGCACGCACGTATTGACCGAGGGCGTCGGGATACCGAACATGCAGCGCGAGCCGAGAAAGTCTCTCATCGCGTCTTGCCCTCCGCGTTCAGCGCCATGTCGTTCGAGAAGGCGACGTCGCCGGCGGCTTCGGGCGTCAGCGCTTCGAGCGGCTTGCGCTTGGTCTCGATGCCCGCGACGAGGAAGATCAGCGCCTGCACGACCAGCACGCCTGCGAGCGACGTGATCACGGCGGTCACGCCGCCCCACGTAAAGAGCGAAATCACGATGAACTGCACGAACGCGGTGACGAGGCGGCCCATCGTCTGGCAGAAGCCCGTGCCGCGCAGACGGTATTCGGTGGCGAACAGCTCGGTCTGGAGCGTGTAGCCGATCGTGAGCCAGACGAAGATCGACGTCACCAGCAACAAGCCGACGACGAGCAGCAGCGGCGTGTTATGCACGGTCAGCGGATAGATGAACGCGCACAACGCGGTGAACGCGGACGCGCCGACCATCAGCGGACGACGCCCGATGCGGTCCGACAGCATGAAGCCGATCAGCGCGCCGAGCGGGCCGCCGAGGCTCATGACCGTCGTATAGCCGAGCGATGAAGCCACGCTCACGCCTTCTTTCACGAAAAAGCTCGGCAGCCAGCCGACCAGACCGTACACCGACAATCCCTGCACCACGCTGAAGGTCGCGCCGAGGAAAGTGCGGCGAATCACGGCCGGCGTGAACAGCACGAAGATCGTCTGACGCTTTTGCGCGGGCGCGGCGGCGGCGACCGGTGCGAGCGGCGGCAGCGGTTTGCCGGTGGCGCGTTCGCTCTCCAGCTCGATGCTTCGCAGCACGGCTTCGGCTTCGTCGAGGCGGCCTTGCTCTTCGAGCCAGCGCGGCGATTCCGGCATTTTCTTGCGCAGAATCCAGATGATCGCCGCGCCCACGCCGACGATCAGAAACATCGGACGCCAGCCGAAACTCGGGATGATGACCCACGCGAGCAGCGACGATGCGAACAGCGACGCATTGGCGATCAGCGCCAGCAGCGCGATCCAGCGGCCGCGCTTGCCCGCCGGGACGAACTCGCTCAATGTTGCGTAGCCGATCGCCAGTTCCGCGCCGAGTCCGACGCCCATGATGAACCGGAAGAAGATGAGCCATTCCATCGACGGTGCGAACGCGCCCGCGAGCGACGCGAGGCCGAAGATCGCCAGATTCACCTGATACGAGAAGCGCCGGCCGTAGCGGTCGCCGAGCACGCCCGACATGAACGCGCCGACGACCATGCCCGCGAAGGTCGCCGTGACGAACAGGGCGTTCATCGCGAGCGTCGACCAGCCGCTTTTCAAGAGCGAGCCGAGGACGCCGCCCGCCAGATAGACATCGAAGCCATCGAGAAACAGACCGCCGCCCACGAGCCAGAGCATCTTCGTGTGAAAGCCGGATAACGGCATCCGGTCGAGTCTCGGTCCCGCCATGACACTGTGCGTCGTCATTTCGCTGTCTCCGCCATTGGTGTATTCGCCGCCCCGGCCGCATCGATGGATCGACCCTCGGGTGATGAAAATGTACACAATTTTACGAAGAGAGTGCGCAATAAACCGAGATGGCTCGGGAATTCACCTATTATTTGTACACATTTTCGTTTCCCGACGCACACCCGGCCCGGCCGCGAGACACTTCAGCGCCGCGTTTATTCCCTCTGCCGGCGCAGATAAATTGCCGCTCCCACGCGGAACAAAACCTTCTGCCCCGCTGTTTTGCTATCGACGGTCGCGACATCCCACGGCGACCACGATCGGCAGGATTCGTTCAGCGATCCGGCCCCGGCAGGAGGCATCATGCACCGCGAAATCTTCGTCCTGGAGCACAACTTCTTCAGCTTCGGCTGCATCTATCGGGTGGACCTGCGCAGCCGCAGCGGCCGCCTGATCGAAACCCGCTACGTGAAGCTGAGCGATATCGCGTGGTGCTAGCGCGCCTCCCCGGCAATCAACGACCACTTGAGAATTTCGAGGAGACCCATTCATGCCCTACGCTTACGCCCAGTTGCCCGACATCGTTCCCCACGATGAATGGCTCAGAGGAACCTCGGCGCTGCTTCAGGTGCGCAACGCTGCGCTGAAAGATCTGGATCAGCAGATCCTCATGTATCAGCGCAACCGGACGGTTCATCAATTTCACGCGCTGGTGCAGGCGTTCGAGCGCTGGCAACTCTCCGCCGGTCCCGACGATGCCTGGAGAAGCGCCGCCCGCAACGGCTCGAAGTACTTCACGCTGCTGGATCAGCAACTGCACGGCAAGGGCGACACCGACGCCGCGGCCGGCGCGCAGGACTTCATGACGCCGGCGCTCATCAACGCGCGCCTCGGCGTGCTGTATCTCTTCGGCAATCTGGAACTGGAAGACGACACGTTTCAGGTGTTGCTGGAAGGCGCGTTCGATATCACCAACGTCGGCCTCGGATTTGCGCCGGATACCAATGTCGCGGCGGCGCGCGCAGCCGAAGTGCTCGATAACAGCGTCGTGCAGAAATCGGCATCGCTCGCGCTCGAACAGGTGCAGAAGAAGATCAGGAAGCACAAGGAACCGACGCTCGTGAAGTCGAATCAGCTCGCGACATCCACACTGAGTTTGCCCGCGTTGAGCAGCGCCGCGCAGCGGCTGTACGAAGCCATTCGCGCCAAAGTCGAGGAAGGCGCGAGAAAGCTGTGGGACATGATTCGCGAAAAGGTCGCGGATATCCGCAACGATCCCGGCGGCTTCGCGCTCGACACGATGCCCGCGCTCATGCGCAAGCTCGTCGATTTTCTGTGCGGCAAGCTGCTCGCGACGCTGGCGCCTTTCATCGGCGCGGGGCTCGATATCGCCAAGGGCATCGCCAATACCGTCGACAGCAGCATCACCAAGTATCGCGAATGGGTGCAAGGCCGCGACGTGCAACTGCTGACCGGGCATCCCGGCACCATCGTGGAAGCGATCCGGCGCGCGATGAAGCTGAGCATCGGTTCCGGCGTCTACGACCTCGTGAAAGGCGGCGCGAGCCTTGGCTTGCAGTTCGCGAGCCAGGGCGCATCGACCATCATCGATGCGGTCGTGTCCATCATGGAGACGCTCGCGAAGGTTATCTGGAAGATCGTGGAAATCAAGCGCATCAAGCGGTTCTGCGAGCAGGCGAAGGGCTACTGGGAAGCCCGCATGCAACGCGACGCGCTGCACACGCGGCCGATCGCCTTCAACGGCTGGTTCAAGCGCTATGCGGTGCCCATTCCGGCGCTTTCGGTGCTCGCGCTGAACTCCGGCATTTGCGGCGACAAGATGCACTTCCTCGCGATGTACAAGGACGACGAGAACATCGTCACGCAGGCGGAATTCACGGCGGGCTGCAAGTACGTGGATAGTCTGAAGGTCTGGGGATCGGACTATCTGGGCGATGCGGGCTTCGCCTTCAATTCCGACGATGCCATGATCAAAGGCCTGCTCACGCTCGCGACGAGTCACAAGGAAGAGCAGACGTGGGATTTGAAGGTGCGCAAGGCCGTGCTCGGCTTTCTGAACGGATAGCGCCTTTCGCATGAACCCGCCGACGCCTTCGCTCACGCGAAGGCGTTTTTCATGCGGCGCGCTATTTCTGCGGCTTGAGCATCACGGTAAAGCTGACGGGCGCGGCGCTCGACAGCACATCGAGGTTCATCAGCACGCGCAGCGCCTCGACTTCGTCCTGCAAACCGTAGTCCTTGAGATTCACGACAACGGGCACGCGCGTCCCGACACTCAGCGCGCCGTTCGCGAGCCTGACGACGCGCACGCTCGCGGTGATCGGCCTTGTTTCGCCGCTGACCGCGAGTTGCCCGCTCACGTCCATGTCGGCGCTTTCGCCCGCGCGAAGCGCCCGCACGCGGCGCATGTCGACCGTGCCGGTGAACACGGCCCGCGGATGATCCGCGACCTTGAACAGCATGTCCTTCAAGCGATCGTTGCGCAGCCCGATATTCGTTTCGACGCTCGCCAGCTCGACATCGAACACGAGCTTGCCGTCATCGCCAACGGAACCGTCGATCTGACGGAACGTCTGCACTTCCTCGATGGCCGCCGCGCCGGGCTTCGCGGCCTTCGTCGTCGTGAAGGAAAAAGTCGACTGGCCGCTGTCGACGCGCCACGCCGCATGGCTCGCCGCGCAGGTCAGTGAAGCCGTCAGCGCGAGCGTGGCGGCCGCGGCGCGTGAAGTCAGTGTGCTCATCGTGAAGATCCTTTTGGTGGGTCGTTCGATTGGTCGTTTCGGTGTGCGAAAGCGCCGCGCGCGCGACGGTCTCGTCCTGCCGACAACACCGCATGGCGTCGATTTGTTCCATCGACAAAGAGGAAATTTCCGTGGAATAGAACGCGGGGCACGGCTGTTTTCGTCGCAATCCCTTCACGTTTCGAGGCATCGCCGCGATGAACGCTTTGCTCCAGACCATTCGCATTGGCATCGCGCTTGCAAGTCTGTGCGCGCTTCACGCTGCGCAGGCAGGCCAGTCGATGCTGCTGCCCGAAGGAACCGTCACGCTGATCCGCGCGACGTCCGCGTTCAACGTCGATACGCCCATCGCGCTGCAACCAGGCGATCTGCTCGCCACCGATGCGCACGGCAGCGCGCAAATCGAGGACAGCGACGGCACGATCGTCGCGCTGGGCGCGGATACGCGCATCGCCATCGATGCCGCGCCGCACGGCGATGCGCTCGCGCTGCTCTCGGGCTGGATCAAGATCGCGCGTCCGCACACGGGCACGTCCGATCCTTTGTCGATCGGCACGCCCACGCTCGACGCCAGCCTGCGCGACGGCGCCGCCGTCCTGCACGCCACGCGCGACATGACCGCGCTCTTCATCGAAGCGGGCAGCATGACGCTCGCGCTGCCCGAACACGCCGATGCCCATCAGCCACTCGACGGCGAGCATTACGCCGAACGCGAGACCGGCAAGCCGCTGGTCGTGGGCACGCGCCCCGCGACGTCGTTCATCGCCGCGATGCCGCTGCCGTTCCGCGATCCGCTCGCGACATCCGCGACGCCCGCGAAGGCGAAGCCCGTCGCGCCCGCGCAAGGCCGTCCGGCCACTTATGCCGATATCGCCGACTGGCTCGTCGCGCCGCTGCCCATCCGGCGCGGCTTCGTTGCACGATTTCGGCCGCTCGCGCAAAACGAGCCGTTCCGCGCGCAGGTGCGGCAGAACCTGCGCAATCTTCCCGAATGGCGGCGCGTGCTGTGCCCGCCTCCCGCCATGCCGCGCCGGCGCGCGGGCTCGCCCGTGCAGAATCAATCAACCGAGGTGGAGTCATGAGACTGTCGCTCGCCGTCAAGTTCAATCTGGTGTTTCTCGCGGTTTTCGTCGTCGGCTTCGTGTCGGCCGGGTACGCGGCGCGCGCGTTGCTGCGCCGGGAGGCCATCGACGAAACCGTGCAGAATGCGCGCGTCCTCATGGAAGCGGCGAGCGCCGCGCAGAACTACACCGCGACGCAAGTCACGCCGCTTCTGCAAACGCAGCTCAAATACAGCTTCGTGCCGCAATCCGTGCCAGCCTTCTCGGCGGTCGAAACGTTGATGACGCTGGAGAAACGGCTCGCGGGATATTCGTATCGCTCGACGATGCTCAACCCGACCAATCCGCGCGACCGTCCGTCGGACTGGGAAGCGGATGTGATCCGCCATCTGCACGACAAGCCGGAGCTGAAGGAAATCGTCGGACTGCGCGACACGCCGTCCGGGCAGAACCTGTATATCGCGCGCCCGAACCGCATCAACGACGCCGCCTGCATGGAATGTCACAGCGTGCCGTCGCGCGCGCCGAAAACGCTCATCGACAAATACGGTCCCGACAACGGCTTCAACTGGTCGATGCACGATGTCATCGGCGCGGATTTCGTCTCGGTGCCGATGGCCCTGCCCGTCGCGCGCAGCGACGCCGTGCTGCGCACCTTTCTCGGCTCGCTGCTCGCCGTCTTCGTGCTGCTTTTGATCGCGCTGAACGTGATGGTGCATCTGCTCGTCACGCGGCGCATCCGCGCCCTGTCGCGCGCCGCCGATGAAGCCAGCCTCGGCCAGCTCGACGGCGCGGACTTCACCGAGCGCGGCCGCGACGAGATCGCTTCGCTCGCCGCGTCGTTCGCGCGCATGAAGACGAGCCTCGTCGAAGCCTTCAAGATGATCGAGGCATGAGGTGAACGCCGCCGCGATGGAGCCCCCACGTGTCACGCAACTCGGCAAATACCGCATCGAAGCGGTATTGGGCACGGGTGCGATGGGCGTCGTCTATCGCGCGTTCGATCCGCATATCGAGCGGCATGTCGCGCTGAAGACGGTCCGTCACGAGCTGTTCGAAACCGGCGAGCGCGCGAGTCTGATGACGCGCCTGCGCAGCGAGGCGCAGGCTGCGGGACGGCTTACGCATCCGAATATCGTCGGCGTGTACGACTATGGCGAGACCGGCGACACCGCGTATATCGCGATGGAACTCGTCGACGGACACGCGCTGAAGCCCCTGCTCGATGCCGGCCGTCCGCTCGAACTCGCGACCGCGCTCGACTGGTTCGCGCAACTGCTCGCCGCGCTCGGCTTCGCGCACGCGCACGGTGTCGTGCATCGCGACATCAAGCCCGCGAATCTGCTCGTCAGCGAGCAAGGGCGGCTGAAGGTCGCGGATTTCGGCGTCGCGCATGTGGAATCGTCGACGCTGACGCTGGCCGGCGCGATGATCGGCACGCCGTGCTACATGTCGCCGGAGCAGTTCACGGGCGATCCCGTCGACGGGCGCTCCGACCTGTTTTCCGCCGCGATCGTGCTGTATCAGATGCTGACCGGATGCCGGCCGTTCGCGGGCGCATCGCAAGCCGAAGTGATGCGGCAAGTGATGCACGACACGCCGCGCCTGCCGTCCGTCTGCAACCCGGCGCTGCCGCCCGCCATCGACGACATGCTGATGCGCGCGCTGTCCCGCCGTCCCGCCGCGCGCTATCAGAGCGCCGACGCGCTGCGGCAGGCGCTTGCCGATGCATCATCGGACGGCGCTCCCGCGGCCACGGATGACCGCACGATTCTCGAAGCGCGGACGATGACCTCGGGAACGGGCTCCTTGCGCGGCGGCGATTCGCTGCCGTCGCTGACGATGTGGCCCGCCGCCACGCTCGCCTCGGTCGAGGCGCGGCTCGCCGCGCAGATCGGCCCGGTCGCGCGTCTGCTCGTGCGGCGCGCGGCGGCGCGCATCGCGGATGCACCGGATGTATCGGCGCTCGTCGCGCTGCTCGCGCCGCATGTGCCCTCCGACAAAGGCCGCGCGCAATTCGTCGCCGCCTTCGCGGACGGGTCCGTTGCAGGCACGACGCATGGGACGTCATCGGCTGCTTCATTGCTCGATGCGGACGAGGTGCGCGCCGCCGCGCTCAAGCTCGCCGTGTATCTCGGCCCGATCGCGACGATCATCGCGAAACGCGAGTCCGCGCGCGCGGTCAGCCTGCGCGCGCTGCACGAACGGCTCGCGGCGGCGATCTCGAATGAACACGACCGCGCGCGTTTTCAGCGCGACGTCGGACTGTAACGACTGTTTGTACGACACGCATCCGAAGGAGCACGACCGATGAATCCCGACACGCCCATCCGCCTTGCCGCGTGCACGGCGTTCGGCCTCACCGATGCCGGCCGCGTGCGCCGCGAGAACCAGGACCGCTTTCTGATCGATCCGGCGCTGAACCTCGTCGCGGTCGCGGACGGCATGGGCGGCCACGCGTTCGGCGCACGCGCCAGCGCGACCGCGCTCGACTGCATCGCGACGCGACTCGCCGCCGATGCAACCTCTCGTACGCACGCCGACGCCGCGCACATCGACGATCCCGACGCCACCGTGCACGATGCCTCCGCCTGCGCGATGCGCGCCGCCGCCGACGCACTCGACCACGCCAACGCGACGCTTCACGCGATGAACCTGCGCGAGCGGCTCGCGCATCGGGCGATGGGCACCACGTTGACGGGCATCTGGCAGCCGCGCGGCTCGGCGCGGTTGATTTCGCTTCACATCGGCGACAGCCGGCTTTATCGATATCGCGATGGCGCGCTCATGCAACTGTCGCGCGACCAGACGCTTTATCAGCAGGCGCTGGAGTCCGGCGCGATCGAGCATTTGCCGCCGCGCAACGTGCTGTTGCAGGCGCTCGGGCCGTTGCCGTCGATCGTGCCCGTCGTGCAAGCGCATGCGTGGCTGCCCGGCGACCGCTACTTGCTGTGCAGCGACGGATTGCACGGCGAAGTGCCGCACGGCGAGATCGAAGCGGTGCTCGGATCGATGACGCCGCACGACATCGGCCAGGCATGCGGGCGACTCGTCGCGCTCGCGCTCGATGCGGGCGGCAAGGACAACATCACGGCGGTCATCGCCTGCTTCGACGGCGATTAAGCGGCACGGTCATCGAAAAGCGCCGCGACGAACGCGGCGTCGGGCAAACCGGCGCTCGTGCGCAGCGTTTGCGCGTGCCACCAGACGCTCGTTCCCCAAGTCCCCGCATGCGGCGGCATCGGAACGACGTTCGCGTCATCTTCGGGCGATAACGCCAGCAATCCGGCATCGAAATTCGCGAGACTCGCGTGCTTGTCGAGCGTCGCGAGCGCGAGCGCGCCGCACTGCGCGAACCACGCGCGCGCATGCGGACGCCAGATCGACCATGCATGAGTTTCGACGGGCGCGGCGATCGTCAACGGAAAATGCCGGCCCGCGCTATCGACGCTCGGCATCAGCACGCCCGCCCAGCCGCTTTCACCGAGCACGCCGCCGCCGAGCACGAAACACCACAGCGGCGCGGTCAGATACGCATCGAGCCACGCAGGCCCGAGCGCCGCGCGCCCCGCGACGAGGCCCGCCTGCAACATCGCATCCCAGGGAACGACGAAGCGTTGCGGCAGACGCCGCGTCACGAAGTCGCCGTTGCCGCGCAGCTTGCCGAAGCATCCGGCGACACCCGGCGACGTCATCACAGATGCTCCGGGCAGCGGAATTGTTCGAGCGGCGCGCGCCGGAAAGGATTGACGACGCTGGTCGCATCGAGTTCGAGCACGGCCTTGCGCCCGGCGGATTCGAGCGTGAGCTTGTAGCGGTCCGGCTGCGCGGTGGCATCGAGCCTGCCCGCATCGATGAGATGCAGCAGCGCCCACGGACCGCTCGAGTCGAGCGGCGCGGCTTGCGCGGCGGAAGCCGGATCGAACTGCGCGCTGGCGCGGCCCGTGTTCTTGCCGCTCGGCCATTGCAGCAGCATCGACTGAAGGCCGTCCTGTTTGAGCGCGAGCTGCTGTCCGTCGATGTCGAGATTCAGTTGCGTCACCGCCGGATCGAACGACAGCGCCTTCACGCGAAAACGGATCGACATGTCGCGGCTGCCGTCGTGGAAGAACGCATCGCGAATCTGCGCGGCGCGCTGGAATTGAGTGAGCGCGTCGCGCGGCATGCCCGCGGGCGGCGTGCCGGCGCGCCATTGCCAGACGGGACCGCTCGTATCGACCAGTGCGGCAAGGTTCTTCTGGAAGAAATCGTCGATGAGACCGCCCGGCGCGAACAGCTTGCCGAAGTCGTCGGCGGCGACGTCGCGGGTCGAGCCATGCACGAAGGGATAGCGGCCATCGAGCGCGCGGCGGCACAGCGGGCCCGCGTTCGCGTTCCACTGCGCGTCGAGCCGGGCGCGTTCGCCACCTTCGAGGAGCGCCGTGCCCGCCGTCGCGATCGATGCGGCGACCGGCGTGAGCGGCGCGGGACTCGTCTGGCTCGCGAGCCTCAGCTTGCCGAGCGCGTCGCCGGCGGGCGCGGGCTGGCCCATTCTGCGGGCGGCATCGGCGGCATCGAGATAGACGGCGGCGTCCTTGAGCGGCGCAAACGCGCGATCGAGCGCCGTGGCATCGCCCGGCTTGCCCGCGAGCTGATGCAGCGGCTGGAAGTGATCGTCGACGCGCGTCGCCGTGTTCGCGCCGAGCGTCGTCTCGCGCGCCGCCGCGACGATGAACTTCCTGAGCGGCGAATCGGGCGCGGAAAGCTCGTTCGCGATGCGCGCGCCATCGGCGAGCGCGGTGACGGGCGCAGCGGTCACATCGTCGAGCAGGCTGTCCCACGTGTGGATGTAGGCGTCGAAATAGCGCTCGTCGAGCGCGGCGCGCAATGAAGCGATGCCATCGGACGTCAGCGCGACATCGTCGCGGCCGAGCACCCACGCGTCCTTCGCGACATTGGCGAGCGCGGCGTCGCGCAAGCGCGCGTATTGCGCGTAGCCCGCGCGCGTGTAGGCGCCCGCGACGCCCGTCGTGAGCGGCGCGCCGCTCGTGCGCCGCAGCAGCAGCGGCGCGTTGGGGCCGGCCGCGGCGCTCACGGTGAACGCCGGAACGTTCGCCTGCGCCAACTCGCCGTCCACCCGGTTGCCGATGCGCTGCGACAGCGGCAACTCCGCGAGCCGCGCGCGCGCCGCCTTGATGAGCGCATCGTCGAGCGGCAGCGACGGATCGAAGTGCGTCTTGTCGAAGAGCGCGGCGAGATGCGCATCGAGCGCGCTTCGCTGCGCCGGACTTGCGTTGGCGGCAAGCGCCGGAACCAGATGCGCGCGCAGCGCGGCGGCATCGAAATGGCGCGCGTCGCCGAGCATCAGATAGGCACGCAGCGCTTCATATCCATTTGCTTCGGATGCCGAATCATTGATCGTGCCGCCATCGTGCAATTCCTGCGTCAGCTTGCCGACCGCGAGCGGCAGCAAGGTCTGATCGAGCAGACGCCGATACGTCACGCGCGCTTCCTGACCGAGCTTGTCGCCCTGATACAGCCAGAGCCGCGTGAGCCACGGCACCGGCTTGCCGGCGTCCGCGTAACCGCCGGGCAGCGCGCGCGCCGCGTCGAGCAGAGGGAGCACCGCGAGCGGATCGGCCGTCGCGTTCGCCTCGCGCGCCAGTTGCGCCACATGCTGCGTCTCGCGCTCGAATTCCGCGACATAGGCGCGATTGCGCTGGTAGCTCACCGCCATGCATGCGAGCGCGAGCATCAGCATCACGCCGACCAGCGCGAGCGCGCCGCGCCGCAGCCACGCGCTGCAGCGCTCGAAGCGAGCGTTCGCGCCGACGAGCCCGGCCTCCGCGATCACCACGTCCTTCAGCATCCGGTTGATGAAATACGCGCGGCCCGACGCATCGCGGTTATACGCCGCGTCGCGACGCAAGCCGAGCGATTGCGCGATGCTGCTGATCGCGCGGTCGATCGGCCGTCCATGCTGCGTGCCGCTCGTGAAATACACGCCGCGCAGGAGCGGCGACGCCTCGAAGCGCGTGCCGCGAAACGCGCCGTCGAGAAAACGTCCGAGCGCCGGTTGCAGCCCCGCGAACTGCTGCGCGAAGCCGTAGATGCGCGCGCGCCGGGCGACATCGGTCTCACGCTGCATGCGATGCAGCACGCGCGCCTGCAGCCGCGTGCCGAGCGCGTCGAATTCGGCGGGGAATGCCGCGAGCGCCGCGCCCGCGCCCGGCGATTCGTCGAGCGCGAACGTGATGCCCCAGACCTGATTGCGCTCCGCTTCGCCGAGATCGTCGAAAAATTCGGTGAAGCCCGCGAGCAGATCGCACTTCGTCACGACGACGTACACCGGAAAGCGCACGCCGAGCCGCTCGCTCAGTTCCGTGAGACGGCTGCGGATCGTGCGGATGTGCGCATCGCGCGCGGCGTCGTCCTCGCGCACGAGATCCGCCGCCGACAGCGTGACGATGACGCCGTTCAGCGGCCGCCGCGGCCGGTACTTGCGCAGCAGTTGCAGAAAGCCCGTCCACGCGGATTCGTCGGCTTGCGCGTCGCTGTCCTGCGTCGTGAAGCGGCCTGCCGTGTCGACGAGCACGGCGTCGTCAGTGAACCACCAGTCGCAGTGACGCGTGCCGCCAACGCCGCCAATCGCGTCCTCGCCCAGCTTGTCGCGCAGCGGAAAGCGCAGGCCGGAATGCGCGAGCGCCGTGCTCTTGCCGGTGCCTGGCGCGCCGATGAACATGTACCACGGCAACTGATACACCCATTGGCGGCCGTTGACGCCCTTCATGCGCGCCTGCCGCAGGATCGCGAGCGCCTGTTCGAAGCGCTCGCGCAGCACGGCAAGCTCCGCGCTGCCGGCGGCGGCCGCCTGTCCCTGCCCCGCGACGCCGCTCATGAAGCGCAGATTGACGAGCCGCGCGGCGATCAGGCGCGCGCCCCAGACGAGTCCCCATGTCGCGATGAGCGCGGCCATCGCGATCCAGCGGCTGCGCGGCGTTTCGAGCGGCGCGTGACCGTTGAACGCGAACAGCGGCCCTTCGAACCACACGACGACGAGCAGCGCGAGCACGCCCGCCAGCGTCAGCCATTTCGGCATCCTGAGCGTTTCTGCGATTTTTTTCATCGATATCTCCTTGCTGATGTGCGTGACGAGCGACTCACGACGACGCGCCCGGCGCGAGCAGCGTGATCTCCACGCGACGGTTTTTCGCGCGGCCTGCGGGCGTATCGTTCGATGCGAGCGGCTCGGCGTCGCCGCGTCCTTCGGCGGAAAAGCGCGCGGGCGTCCCGGTCAGCGACGCGAGCATCGCGCGCACGCTCTCCGCACGCGCCTGCGACAGATGCCAGTTCGACGGAAAGCGCGCCGACACGAGCCGCTGATCGTCGGTGTGGCCCGTCACGACGACCTTGCCGGGCACGCTCTTGAGCGCATCCGCGATGCGTCCGATCAGCGCGTCGTAGGCCGGATCGAGCGTCGCGCTGGCGGAGGCGAACAGGTTGTCGCCGTTGATCGTGACGATCGAGCGGTCCGCCGCCTCGCGCACCGAAACCAGTCCCTGACGAATCTCCGGCGCGAGGAAGCTCGCAAGCGTCGCGGCGGCGGCGGGCATCGCGGCAGGCGCGATCACGCTCGCCGGCGCGGTGGGCCGTTCGCTCACGCGGATGCGGTTGAGCGCGTCGAACACAGGATCGGACGTGCGGTTCAGGCTCATCGCGAGCGCGATGTGCGTCGCGACCACGACGACGCCCGCGAGCGCGGCGCAGACCCACGGCGGCATGCGCTGCCCGAGCGGGCGGCGCGCGCGTTCGGCGGGCCGCCAGTGCACCGAGAGTTCGGTTTCGAACGCGCCGCGCTGATCGCGGATGATGCGTTCGAGCCGCTCGCGCACGGATTCGAGCTGACTGCGCCCGCCATCGATCAGGCGATAGCGTCCTTCAAAACCGAGCGACAGGATCACGTACAGCAGTTCCAGCACGTCGATGTTGCGCGCCGGGTCCTGCGCGAGACGTTGCAGGATCAGAAAGAAGCGCTCGCCGCCCGACGCTTCGTTGTGAAAGGTCACGAGCAGGCTGCGGCTCGCCCACACGCCGCTGCCCCACGGCGTGCCCGAGATCGCCTCGTCGATGCACGTACACAGGCAATAGCGCGCCGCCGCGAGCGTTTCGGTGTCGGCGCCGCTCGCGCGGGCATCGTGCTCGAAGGCGCGCATCATGCGCACGAGTTCGCCGCGCAGCGCTTCGATGTCGGTCATCGCGGCCCGCTGACGCAGCGGCAACGCCAGTTCGATCAGCGGATTCGCCGCGCGCACGAGCGGATTCAAACCGCTCGCCGCGGCCGGCAGCACCGGCGCGCGCGGCGCGTCTTCGGTGCGCGCGCGCTCCGCGACACGTCCGCCCGGTTGCGGAATCAGGATGGTGTCGTCCGGGTCGAAGCCGGTTTGCGGAAAGGTCGATGCATTCACAATGCGTTCCTTCGTCGGATAAGGCCGGGGACTCATGGGCGGATCGCCCAGAACTCGAACTCGATGCCGGGAAAATCCCCCGCGACATGCAACGCCACGCCCGCCGACGTCGCGAACTGCCGCCACAGATCGCCGCCGCGTTCCAGCTCGAAATAGGTGAAGCCGGCATGGAACGGCAACTGGCGCGGCGCGACCGGCAGCGCACGCAGCGCGATGCCCGGCAATTGCAGATTGACGAGATCGCGGATGCGCTCGACCGGCCCGAGCTTGGCCTGCTGCGGAAAGCCGTTGAGCAGCGCGGCGGGCGCGAGATCGGCCTTGACCGCGAGCACGAAGCTCGCCGAGCGGAACAGTTCGCGGTCCGGCACGATCGCCACGCGCAGGCCGTACTTGCGCTCCTCGAGCGCGATCGGCACCGCATGCGGGTCCATCACGGCGGCGAGCGCGGCGCGCAGCGCGTTGACGAGCGGCGTGAACGTCTCGTCGAGCCGCTCATGGCGATACGCCGGGAACGCGCCCGGACGCTTGCCGGACTGGCTGAAGGTGGCGAGTTCGCCCGCCAGTTGCAGCGCGTGCTGATGCAGATCGTGCGGATGCAGGCCCGTCGTCGATGCAATCCCCGCGAACAACGGCTCGGCCCGGTTGAGCACTTGCAGCAGCAGAAAATCGGCGATTTCGGCGGCGCCGGTCGCGGCGGGCTGGGCGAGGCGCGCGGCGAGCGCATCGGCGCGCTGATGCATGAGGCCCGTGAGTTCGTCGACGAATCCGCACAGCCGCCGCGACACGCGATAGTCGAGGCACGGCGGCGCGTAGGCGGCATCGAGCACGATGCTGTTGTCCGCGCGGCGCTCGACGATGCGCGCGATCCCGAGCGACGTATGCGCGTGCGCCACGTCCTCCTCGAACGCGAGGCGCAGTTGCAGCTTGCCGACCTGCACGAGCGCGGCGCCGGTCGCGCCCTCGTTGCTGTCGAGCACTTCCGTTTCCGCGATGCGATGACGCGCGAAGCCATCGTGAGCCGCGTGCGCCGTATACGACGCCTCCGGCGCGCCGTGACGCGCGACCGGCAGCGCGAGCACGACCGTCAGATCGCGCGCGTCTTCGGGCACGGCGAGCGGCAGCGGCAGTTCATCGTCGATGGGCAGGCGAAACGGACTGCCATCGGGCAGCACGCCCGCGCACGCGTTCAGCGCGATGCGGCCGAGCTTCAGTTGCTCGACATCGATCTCCAGTTCCGAGAAGCCATACGCATAAGGCCGCAGCGCGGCGCAGCGCGCGTCGATCTGCGCGCGTACATAGCGGTCATGCTGCTGAAGATGCTGCGGCTGAAGCAGCATGCCTTCGGACCAGATCACCTTGTTGTTTCTGGACATCGTCGCCTCGCGCCGGTTTCAAAGAGGGATGGAAGGAGCGAGCGGCTTCGTATCGGCGAAACTGTTCGCCTGCCGCTCGTATGCGTCGTTGAACGCGTTGCCGCACAGCGCCTGGAGATCGTCGGCGCTCGCGCGCGTCAGTTCGGCGTGCAGCGCGACGAGTCGCTCCCACCGGCGCGCCTTGCGGCGCGCGGGCAGCCAGTCGAACCAGCCGCGTTGGGTGTCGGCCGCCGCGATCGTCTGCGGATCGAAACGGCCGAGCAGATGCTGCATCGCCGCGCGCGTGCCCGCCAGAACCGCGAGCTCGTGACGGCGGATATCGTCGAAAGCGCCTTCGAGCGCGGTCTGCGCGGGCAGATAGCCGGCGCTCGCGCCGCGCAGCATTTGCGCGAGCGCGCCGTCGCCGTCGGGGAAGAACTTGAGCGGGTTGTTGTCGCGCTGGACCAGCATCGTCGTGTCGAGGCTGATTTCGCGCTTCATCACCGAGCGCGACAGCAGTACGTCCACCACGCCGCGCACCGCCGTGCGCAGCATCGCGCCCGCGAGACGCGCGACCTCGGCGGCATCGCGCGGGCCGAGCGCGGCGGCATCGACGCGCATGCCCTCGAGCAGCGCCGCGTAGGCCGATTCGGCGATGGCGTCGTTCGCGGCGGGGACCGTCGTGCAAGGCGCGAGCGCGATATCGCCGAGGGGATCGTAGTCGTGCGGAATGCCGCCCGCCGGCGCATGCGGCGTCGCACGGACGGGCGGCGGCGGCACGTAGGCGATCTGCTCGGGCGGCACGTGATCGCTCTGCGATCCGGCGAACGCCGCGTGGCCGTCGAGCCGATGCGGTGCGTCATGCACGTCGCCGAGCGCCGCGGCGAGCGGATCGAAGCGCGGCCCCGGCAGCGGCGAATCCGCCAGCACGGCGGCGAACGCGAGCGGATCGTGCGCGAACGCTGCCGTCGCGGGTTCTTCGATCTCCACGTCCAGCGGATCGAAACCGCGACGGTCATGCACGCCGAGCGGCGCATCGAAGGCTTCGGCGGGCGCGCGCGCCATCGTCCGCACGCCGAGCCGGTAGCCGCCGATCTCCAGCACGTCGCCATCGGCGAGCGGCGCGGGCTGGCCGCCCGCGAGCGGCCGGCCATTGACCCGGCTCGGATTGCTGCCGAGATCGGCGAGCCGCCAGCCGTTCTCCGTCCAGTCGATCCGCGCATGCACGCGCGACACGGTCTTCGCCGCATCCGGCAGCACCAGCACGTTGCCGGGGCCGCGCCCGATGGTCCCGCCCGCCGCGCCGAAGCGGCACGCGAGCGGCGTATCGGGCGCGCTGCCCTGATAGCTCTCCACCGTGAGCGTGAGATACATGGCGTCTCCTTCGTGTCCGTTCATCGGGAACCATCGTCGGCCTGGCGGGGCGCGGCGGGTGCGTCGGGCGATGCGCTCGCCGCGCCCGCTCCGCCGCCCCCGCCGCCGCAGTTGATCTGCACGACCACGCCGTCGATCGACACCGGTCCGGCCGCGCTGATCGCGATACCGGACGGCCCGAGCACGATGGTGTTGCCGCCCGCCTTGAGCGTGAGCGTCACGCCCGCCTCGATGGTGACGTTGGCCCCGCCCTTCACATCGACGTTAACACCCGCCCCCACCAAAATATTCGCCCCGCTTTTGTGTTGTGTATCGCCGCCGACATCGAGGGAAAACTTACCGCCTACGTGCGTGCGCGCGTCGCCCTGCACGGCATCGCTGCGATTTCCGCCGCAGCGCGCGAAATCGTCCTGCTCGACGATCACATGCCGCTCGTTGCCGATGCGCGTGAGCGCGTCGTGCTTGACCCACGTCTCCAGATCGCGCTCGGCGTGAAAGAACACCTGCTCGGCATTCTTCGTATCGTCGAAGCGCATTTCGTTGAAGCCGTTGCCGCCTTTCGTCGAATTGCTCTTGAGCGTGGTGCGCGCCATGTTGGCGGGCAGTTCGTCGGGCGTCGTCTGCGCGGCGTTGTACACGCTGCCGATCACGAGCGGCTGATCCGGATCGCCTTCGATGAAATGCACCAGCACTTCCTGTCCGATGCGCGGCAGAAAGAACGCGCCATAGCCCTTGCCGGCCCACGGCTGCGCGACGCGCACCCAGCAGCGCTGCAACGATTCGCGCGATGCCTCCGGTTCGAGCTGCTCCCAATGGAACTGCACCTTGATGCGGCCGTATTTGTCGGTATGAATCTCTTCGCCTTTGGGTCCGACAACGACCGCCGTCTGCGGCCCCGCGACGCATGCACGCGGCGTGCTGCGCGCGGCGCGAAATCCTGCGTCGCGCGGCAGCGCCGTGAACGCGCAATCGAACACGGGCGCACGGTTGCGTACGTCTAAATTAGAAAGGTAGTCATCCGAATTGATTTCATATTCAGCCGACACGACGAGATATTCGCCGTTTTGCTGCGCGAGCGGATGATCGCTCAACTGCACGGTCCCGCCGGGCCAGATGGCGCGCGCGGTCGTGCGCGCGCTCACGAAGACATTGGCCGTCTGATGCGCCTCGACATGCGCGCGCGCAAGACGCTCGGCGTCTTCGTGGCGCGTGTAGCCGGGCGCGTGCTCCTGCATCGCGTAGACGGCTTCATCGAAACGCTTCACGCGATGCGCACGCGCGACGAGACCCTGCTGCGCCGACTGCGACGGCTTCTCGAAGTCGTAGTCGTTGATCTCGACGATGCCCGTCGCCACTTCGCCGCCCGCCGACCATGCGTAGACCCATTCGTGCTCGTGCGGCGCGCCGGTCTGCGCGCGAAACGGCAGCGCGTTGCAATGCGGCGTCGCGCCATGCACCTGCGACGAATCCGTGAGAATCAGCCGATGTTTCCCGCCCCGATGCTCGACGTAGTAGTAAATGCCTTCACGCTCGGCGAGGCGGCTGACGAAATCGAAATCCGTCTCGCGATACTGCGCGCAATGTTCGAGACTCGGATACGTCGCCGAGCACTTGTTCTCGAAGTCGATGTGATAGTCCGCGAGCACCTGACCGATGATCGCGGGCACGGTCATCCGATGAAAGAACCGGCAGTGCGACGCGCGCGTGAGCAGCCACAAACGCGGGCGCACGGTCGCGCGATACATCGCCGGGAGATTGGGCTGCGTGCTCGCGGGCCGCGCCAGTTCGAACGCGGTGACGATGCCGTTGTACTCGCGCGTGCCGCCCGGAGGAATGGCCAGCGACAGCGAGAAGTCGCTGCCGAGCATCGTCGCGATGTCGAGATTCGAACGGTCCGCGAGCAGTTCGAGATCCCATTGCGCGAGGCGTCCCAGTTCCTCGCGTCCGCGCATGCGATACAGCACGAGCGCGTTCTTGCCGAGCGCGCAGGTCGTCTGCGCGATGCGGGCGGTGTCGGTGAGCATCATCGGCGGCCTCGTCGTTCAGGGAATCTGCGTTTCGCAGGTCGCCGGATCGGCGATTGTCACCACGCCGCCCCAGTTGCAGAGGCACTTGGAGACGTTGTCGAGCGACGGCTGGTTGCCGAGCAGCACCGTGACCGCGCCGGGCACCCACGGCGTGAGCGTCGCGGGCACGCAGGGCATCGGCCTTGGCGTGCCGAGCGCGGCGGCGGTGGCCGCGGCGACTTCCGGATTCGCCTCCGACGTGCACATGCCGAACGGCATGATGTTCACGAGCGGCTCGTGATCCATGATGTTCGCGGCGATCGACCCTTCGCAGCGCACGCGGTTGACGGGCAGCACGACGAGCGCGGACGGCGTCATGCCGAACGAGCATTGCAACATCGCGCCCATGACGACTTGTTGTGGCATGGCGGGCTCCTCAATCGAACGAATAGGTGAAGTCGCCGTCGCATATGCCGACTTCGACTTTTTCGACGCTGCGGCCATCGACGAGACGGCTCAGGAATTCCGTGCTCACGCGCGGCAACACAGTGTTGGTGAGAATCGCGTCGATCATGCGGCCGCCGCTCGCGCGTTCCGTGCAGCGTCGCGCGATCTGGGCGACCACGGCGTCGTCATACACGAAGCTCACGCGATGCCGCTCGCCGATACGCCGCCCGATGCGCGCGAGTTGCAGGCGGATGACGGCATCGAGCATCGCTTCGTCGAGCGGGTAATACGGAATCACCGCGACGCGCCCGAGCAGCGCTGGCGGAAACGCATCGAGCAGCGGCTCGCGCAACGCCCGCGCGATGTCTTCCGGCGAAGGCGCTTCATGCCCGCCGCCGCACATCTGCGTGATGAGTTCGGTGCCGACGTTCGTCGTGAGCAAAATCAGCGTGTTGCTGAAGTCGATCTCGCGGCCTTCGCCGTCTTCCATGCGGCCTTTGTCGAAGACCTGGAAGAAGAGTTTGTGCACGTCCGGATGCGCCTTCTCGAATTCGTCGAGCAGCACGACGCTGTACGGGCGTCGACGCACCGCCTCGGTCAGCACGCCGCCCTCGCCGTAACCGACGTATCCCGGCGGCGCGCCTTTCAGCAGCGACACGGTGTGCGCTTCCTGGTACTCGCTCATGTTCACGGTGACGACGTTGTCCTCGCCGCCGTACAGCGCCTCGGCAAGCGCGAGCGCGGTTTCGGTCTTGCCGACGCCCGACGTGCCCGCCAGCATGAACACGCCGACCGGCTTGCACGGATCGTCGAGACCGGCGCGCGCGGTCTGCACGCGGCGCGCGATCATGTGCATCGCGTGATCCTGTCCGACGATGCGCCGATTCAGCGTCGCGGCCAGATCGAGCACGCTGGCGGCTTCGTCGCGCACCATGCGGCCGACGGGAATGCCGGTCCAGTCCTGCACCACCGACGCCACCGCGTGCGCATCCACGCCCGGCAGGATCAGCGGCGCTTCGCCCTGGCGTTGGGCGAGTTCATCGGTCAGCGCTTTGAGGTCGGACAGCGCGACGGACTCGCCGCCTTCTTCGATCACCCGCCGCGCCGCGAGAATCCGCCCGACGAGCGCGCGCTCCGCGTCCCAGCGCGCGGTGAGATCGGCGAGGCGCGCGCGTTCGGCGTCGAGCCGGGCGGCGACATCGGCGGCGCGTGCCTGCGTGTCGATGCCGAGCGCGGCTTCGCGCGCCACGATCTCGCTTTCCGTCGTCCACGTCTCGATGCGGCGCTTCGCATCGTCGATGGCGGGCGGCAGCGCCTGCTGGCTCACCGCGACGCGCGCGCAGGCGGTATCGAGCAGGCTCACGGCCTTGTCGGGCAACTGGCGCGCGGGAATGAAGCGATGCGACAGCTTCACCGCCGCCTCCAGCGCCTCGTCGAGCACCTGCACGCCGTGATGCCGCTCCATCTTGCGCACGAGGCCGCGCATCATCGCGATCGCGCCCGCTTCCGTCGGCTCGGGCACCTTGACCACCTGAAAGCGCCGCGTGAGCGCCGGGTCTTTCTCGATATGCTTCTTGTATTCGACCCACGTCGTCGCGGCGATGGTGCGCAGCGTGCCGCGTGCGAGCGCGGGCTTGAGCAGATTGGCGGCGTCGCCCGTGCCCGCCGCGCCGCCCGCGCCGACGAGCGTATGCGCCTCGTCGATGAACAGAATCACCGGCTTCTCCGACGCCTGCACCGCTTCGATCACCTGCTTCAACCGGTTCTCGAACTCGCCCTTCACGCTCGCGCCCGCTTGCAGCAGACCGACATCGAGCGTGCGCACGACGGCATCGCGCAAGGCGGGCGGCACGTCGCCGGCAACGACGCGTTGCGCGATGCCTTCCACCACCGCCGTCTTGCCGACGCCCGCCTCGCCCGTGAGGATCGGATTGTTCTGCCTGCGCCGCATGAGAATGTCGACAACCTGGCGAATCTCCATGTCGCGTCCGACGATCGGATCGAGCTTGCCTTCGCGCGCCTCGGCGGTCAGATCGACGGTGTAGCGCGCGAGCGCATCGTTTTGCGCGAGCGGCGCGGCGGCGGGTTCCGCGGCGGGCGCAGTCTGCGCTTCCGGCGAGCCGTCGAGCAGCGCGTCGAAGCGGGCGGACAGCGCATCGAAACTGATCTTCTCGAACTGGCGGGACAGCGCATACAGCGCATTGCGCAGATTCGGCGTGCGCAACATGCCGATCACGAGATGACCGGTGCGCACCTTTGCCGCGTTGAACATCAGCGAACCGAAGACCCAGCCGCGCTCGACGGCTTCATCGACTTGCGCGGAGATATCGGAAACGGATGTCGCGCCGCGCGGCAGGCGATCGAGCGCGGCGGTCAGATCGCGTTCGAGCGCGGTCTCGTCCAGCTCGAAATGCCGCACGAGACGACGCAAATCCGAATCCGCCGCGAGCAGGATCTGATGCACCCAGTGCGCCAGTTCGACATACGGATTGCCGCGCAGCTTGCAGAACGCGGCGCCGTTTTCGATCGCACGATAGGCAAGCGGGTCGAGCTTGCCGAACAAGGCCATGCGGCTGATTTCAGTCATGAGACGTCTCCTTGCTTTGAGTTGGCTTCTGGCTCGTTTGCGCCTGCCCGGCGATCACGACCCGATGGTTGTCATGGACCGGCGCGCCGCTCGTGAGCCAGGTGTTCCAGCCCAGACGCGCGCCGTTCTTCGTATTGCCTTGCAGACGCAGCGGCGGCACGTCCTCGCGCTTCAGATGCAGCGCCACATCCCAGTCGAGCGGATCGCGCACGTAGTTGCGGACCCAGCCGGCGAGCTTCGCGAGGCTCGCGCCGCCCGGCAGAAAGCGCGCGAAATCGACATAGGCGAGCGGCCCGATCACGATTCGAAACTTGTGCTGGCAATCCCAGACCCGCGTGCCGACGACCGTCGATACCCCGAGCCGCGCGCCGCCGAGACAGGTGCGCGCGTCGTCCGGCAGCGTGATCCAGTGGCCGCGCCACGGCTCGATCGACACGTTCACGCCGAAAAAGCGCGCGAGAATCAGCCGCAGTCCATCGGCATGGCGCGTCGGCGCGGCGAGCACGCCCGCGAAGTGGCGCTTGGCGGCATCGGGCACCGCGTCGCGATCGGCGAGCGCGGGCGCGCCCAGACCGAACAGACTGCCGACGTAATCCGCGAAACGATCGTCGCGCGGACGGTCGGCGCTCACGACCGGCTGCGCATCCGCCCACGCGCGATAGAACATCGACAGCATCCGGTGATGGAACACGTCGAGAAAGCGCGCGAGCGTCGGATCGTTCGCGTTGCGCAGCCGCTCGCGCACGTAGGCGGTCAGATGCGTCGGCAGCGGGCCGTTCGGTCCGAGCAGGCCGAGAAAATTCACCGCGAGCCGGCCGGGTTTGCCGTCCTCGCCGGGCACGTAGTCGCCGAGCGTCGTCGGATGAAAGATCAGCTCCGGGTCTTGCGAGAGCCGCACGGCGTCGTCGCGCGCGGAGAGCGACCGGCCGAGGCGCGGACGTTCCTCATGCGCCTGCTCGATCAGCCGCAGGGCCTGAAAGAAGTCGAAGCGGCGGGCGTCCCGGGCGAGCACGCCGTCGATGGTCAGAGCGTCGCGCATCGTCCGGTCCTCGCAGGCCAGTGCATCACCGGACCGCGCGCGAGCGTCGCGACCTGCGTCTCGGTGAACGAATTGATCGACACATACTGCGCGAAGAACTGCGCGAGCACCGCGCCGAGCAGAAACGCGCTCGCGCCTTCGAACGCGGCGTCGTCGAAGTGCAGCGTGATCGCGAGGCCGCGTCCGTAGACGATCGGTCCCGGCGACGGCAGCCGCCGCACGACCGGCGCGCACGTCACCGAGCGCAGCCCGTCGACCTGACGATGCGCGGCGGCATCGTCCGCGGGGCAGTAGAGCGCGAGCATCTCGCGCAGCGCGCGGGCGCCTTCCTGCTCGTTGGTATCGACGAGCGACGCGTAGTTCAGCGAAAGATGATCGAGCAGCCGCCACGCCGCCGGTCCTTCCGCGAACGACGGCAGCGGCCGGCTCGGGCCCGCGACGCAGCGCACGGCCGTGACTGGCGCTTCGGCGTCGAGCGTGAAGTCGGTCGATCCCGCGCCGACCGGCATCGACAGCGGCAGATCGCGGTTCGTGCACCACGCACTGATGCCAAGCTGACGCACGTCGCCGCTTTCGGGCGCGCTCGCTGCATCGACCAGCGCGATGAAGGCTTCGCTGCCGAGATAGCTGCTGCGCGCGCCGTTCTGCTGCTGCCGCACCGACGCGCGCCGCGACTCGCGCCGCAGTTGATAGAACGCGCCGCCCTCGCCCGGCATGTCGAGATCCTTCGCGCAATGGAACGGCCGATACTGCTTCTGCGCATCCGCGCCCGCGCCGTAGCCGGTGACTTCGTCGATCTGATGGATTTCGTAGTCCATCGGACGCGTGCGGTCGACGACGACGTGATATTCGAACTCCGTCTCCGACAACGCGACGCGATCGGTGCGCCGGCGAAACAGGTTGATGGCGGGCGTGCAGTCGAGCGCGAAGTTCGAGGCATCGACGCTGCGTTCGAGCGACGCATCCGCCTGATCGAGCAGGATCACGATCTCCGCGTCCCGCCCGCGGCAATGACGCAGCGCGTCGCGCAATCCATTCAGCTCGACGAACATGAAGCGCGGCGCGAACGCGAAATACTCCTGCAGCAGCCGATAGCCATCGAACGACTGGCGGCCGACCGGCAGCAGCGCCTCGTCTTCGGCGAAACCGAGCGGCCGCAGCGCGGTTTTGGGCAACACGGCGACGGTCGTTGCCGCGCTCGCGCCATTGCCCGGCTGCATCACCGCGACGCCCACGCAATGCGCGAGCAGGCGTTCGTGCAGCTTCGACGGCAAGCCGTCCGGGCCGCGCAGATAGAGCGCGAGGCGGTCGAGCGAAAGGCGGTCGAAGCCGAGCGAGCCGGTCGCGCGCAACCGCAGGCGCAATCCCGCCTTGACGCTCGCGGGCAGCATCGCCGACGACGCGTTCAACGCCCCGGCATGCGTGAAGAACTTCGCCTGCGCGATCTCGATGGGCCACAACGTGACCGCGTGCGCCGTGCGGAATTCGCAGCGTGTCGACGCGGACTTGTCGAGCATGCCGCGCAGCGCGGTATGACGCGGCACGACGATGCCATCGGCGCTCGATGCGAGTTGCGGGTTCGCGTGATCGGCTTGCAACTGCACGACCGTCATCGACGGCGTCGGCGCGAGATAGTGCGGATACGCCAGCTCCAGCAAATGCTGCGTGAAGCGCGGAAACTCGGCGTCGAGCTTCATCTGCACGCGCGCGGCGAGAAAGCTGAAGCCTTCCAGCAGACGCTCGACATACGGGTCCGCGCACTCGACGCCATCGAGCGCGAGCCGTCCGGCGATCTTCGGAAACGCGGCGGCGAATTCGCCGCCCATCTCGCGGACGTGCTGAAGCTCCTGGCTGTAGTACCGGAGGAACGCGGGATTCATGCCTGTTGCTCCACGGCCAACGCATCGCAGACGCGCACTTCGCCTGCTTCGAGATCGAGTTCCGTGCGCAGGAACAGCCGCTCGGGATACGGCTGCGACCACATGTCCGCCTCGATCTCGAAGCGGATCACGTGGCTTCCTCGCGTGCGCTTCGCGTCGTCGATCGCCGTCACGCGCACCGATTCGCGCGCGAGACGCGGCTCGAACGCCCACAGCGCATCGCGGATCATGCGCTCCAGCGCGCCCGACGCGAGCGCGGCGACGTCGCGGCCCGCGAGATCGGGCAGGCCGTAGTTGAGCACCGACGTCGCGACATGCGGCAGGTTCGCCACGTCCGTTCCATTCCCGAGACCGCTCGCGTTGAGCAGCCAGCCGATATCGCGTTGCACGCTGTCGCGCAGCGCGCGCGCCGAGATCACGCGACGCTCGCGGGATTCATGGCGCGCGTGCGGCTCGAAATCGGTCAGGCGGTCCAGCAACGAAGGCTGCAAGCGGTCGCGGGCGGAAGGTTCGGACATGGCGGTTCCTTTGTGCACGGAAGGGTCGAGGGTCACGCGGCCTTGGCCGTCGGCAGCTTCGACACGAGCCGCAGCGACACCGTCAGACCTTCGAGCTGGTAATGCGGACGCAGGAAGAACTTCGACGTGTAATAGCCCGGATTGCCCGCCACTTCCTCCACGATGACCTGCGCATCGGCGAGCGGCTTGCGCGCCTTGGTGTCGTCGGAAGAGTGCGTGGGATCGCCATCGACGTATTGAAGAATCCAGTTCTGCAGCCAGCGCTCCATGTCGTCACGTTCCTTGAACGAGCCGAGCTTGTCGCGCACGATGCACTTCAGGTAATGCGCAAAGCGGCAGCACGCGAACAGATACGGCAGGCGCGCGGCGAGATTCGCGTTGGCGGTGGCGTCGGGGTCTTCGTATTCGGCCGGCTTGTGCAGCGATTGCGCGCCGATGAATGCCGCGAAGTCCGAGTTCTTCTTGTGCACGAGCGGCATGAAGCCGTTTTTCGCAAGCTCGGCCTCGCGCCGGTCGCTGATCGCGATCTCGGTCGGGCACTTCATGTCGACGCCGCCGTCGTCCGTCGGGAACGCATGCACCGGCAATCCTTCGACCGCGCCGCCCGACTCGACGCCGCGAATGCGCGAGCACCAGCCAAATGTCTTGAACGAGCGCGTGATGTTCGTCGCCATCGCATACGATGCGTTCGCCCACGCGTACTTGCTGCTGTTCGCGCCCGCCGTGTCCTCCTCGAAGTCGAACGCCTCGACCGGATCGGACTTCGCGCCGTAGGGTGCGCGCGCGAGAAAGCGCGGCATCGCAAGGCCGATATAGCGCGAGTCCTCCGAATCGCGCAGCGAGCGCCACGCGGCGTGCTCGGGCGTCTGGAAGATCTTGGTCAGATCGCGCGGATTGGCGAGTTCCTGCCACGATTCCATCAAGAGCGCCGCCGGGTCCGCGCCCGCGATGAACGGCGCATGCGCCGCCGCCGCGATCTTCGCGATCTGCGTGAGCAGGTCCACATCCGGGCCGCTGTGATCGAAGTAGTAATCCGCGACCAGCGCGCCGTAAGGCTCGCCGCCGAACTGGCCGTACTCTTCCTCGTAGAGCTTCTTGAAAAGCGGGCTCTGATCCCACGCGACGCCGCGATACTTCTTCAGCGTCTTGTGCAGTTCCGGTTTCGAGATGTTCAGCACGCGGATCTTGAGCGACTCGTCGGTTTCCGTGTTGTTCACGAGGTAATGCAGGCCGCGCCATGCGCTCTCGACTTTCTGGAACGGTTCGCTGTGCAGGATCAGGTTGATCTGCCCGGTGAGCGTCCGATCGATCTGCGCGATGAGCGCTTCGATAGTCGCGAGGACATCGCCGGAAATCACGCCGGTGTCGCGCAAGGCCTGCTCGGCGAGCGTGCGCACCGCGTTCTCCACAGCGTCGCGGGCACGCTCGGACTTCGGCTTGAATTCCTTTTGCAAGAGCGTGGAGAAGTCGTCGAGTTCGGGCGCCGCGTCGATGACGGCAGGGCTGCGCTGTTGCTGGATGCTGAGATCGTTCATCGCGTCATGCTCCGGTCACGGGTTTGTCGGCGTCGTCCTTTGCGCGCGGCTGGGCGGCGAGCGCCTTCATCAACGCGGGCTCTTCCAGCAGCCGGGCGATCAGCGCTTCGGCGCCGGTCTTGCCGTCCATGTAAGTCAGCAGGTTCGCCAGTTGCGTGCGCGCTTCGAGCAGTTGCCGCAGCGGCTCGACCTTGCGGGCGATCGCGGCGGGCGTGAAGTCGTCCATGCTCTCGAAGGTCAGATCGACCGCGACATTGCCGTCGCCCGTCAGCGTGTTCGGCACTTGCACCGCGACGCGCGGTTTCATCGACTTGAGGCGTTCGTCGAAGTTGTCGACGTCGATCTCCAGAAACTTGCGCTCGGTGGCGGGCGCGAGCGGCTCGGCGGGCTGGCCCGACAAATCCGCGAGCACGCCCATCACGAAGGGCAAGTTGACCTTCTTTTCCGAGCCATAAACCTCGACGTCGTATTCGATCTGCACGCGCGGCGCACGATTGCGCGCGATGAATTTCTGACTGCTTTCTTTTGCCACGATGTCCACTCCTGTGCTTGTGTCCGGGACCGGTCAGACGACGCCGCCCAGATGCCTGAATTGATGTGCGCCATCCGGCGCGACGTCCTCGATGATTTCGATGAAGCTCTTGCCGACCAACCTGCGCGCGCGTTGCAGCAATACCGGCAACGGGCTCGACGGCTCGCATTCGGCGTAGTACGCGCAGATCGCGTCGAGCGCGTCGCTTACGTCGCGTGCGCTCGCGATGCGCCGGGGCGTGGCGGGTCCGGCCACGGCGGCGTGCTGCGCCGCCGGACCGGAGCCCGCGCCCTCTTCACTGCTGCTGGTCTCCGTCGCACTTCCCCTTCTCCCCGTATCCGGATCCAGCACGTCGACCCGCGCCGCGACGAACTCCCCGATGCGTCCGAGCGGCCGGGCGAGCGGCCCGAAATCGAGCGCGCGCGACGGCCCCACCCGAGCCGTCAGCGTGCTCTCGATGTTCGCGAGCGACGCCCGCGCCGATGAGAGCGCCGCGCCCATCGCCCGCGCTTCGTCGATACCGGCTTGCGCGAACGCTGCATCGATGGCGGCGAGCGTCGGCATCTCGTCGCCTTCGGCAAGCGGCGCTTCGCCCGACATCACATCGAGCTCGCGCAGCGCGAAACCACGCTGGCCGCGCGGCGCGACGAAGGGCACGTCGCGCAGATCGCCGGCGAGTCCCGCATCGTCGACGAGCGCCGACAGCGCGTTGACCCGCGCGGTCGGATCGTCGCCATCGCTGGGATCGAGCTGCGGATGCACGCCGCCCCAGTGCCGATCGAGCAGCCCTTCGATCAGCGCAAGGCCGCGCGCCAGTCCGATGAAACCCTCGCGAACCGTGCTCGAACGCGTGTAGTGCACCGCGACGCGCAGATCGCGCGTGCGTTCGAGCAGGGTCATCGAGAGTGCGTGGGCGAGCGTCCAGTCGGGCGGCGTGGCGGCGATCACGGTGCCGCCGTACTGGGCGTCGGGCTTGCCGGCGAGCGCCTCTTCCAGCGACCGGAAATCGGCGCTGTACTCTTCGTCCTCGCCGCACGGAAGATCCGGCGTGAGGTCGGCGAGCCAGGCTGCGATATCTGCGCGATTCATGGTGAGGTCCGTAAGAGGCGTGGGTTAGTCTGTCAAGCGACGGCTCATTCCGACTTGTTCTTCGGGATGTTCCACTTGCCCGTCACCACGCCGCCCTTCTTCGCGCCGGTGTTGTCCTGCGGCTGATACTCCATGTTGAATTGCGCGAAGTTGAGCGTGACGCTCTCGGCAACCTGATCCCCGCCGCCCGAGCCCACCGAATGGCTGCTGATGAGCACTTCCTTGAGCGTGATCTTCAGATACTCGACCGGATCGGTGCCGCCCGCCTTGCGCAGCGTGAGCACGGCCTCGGGCATGTGCACGCCCTGGCAGCACGACTGCACGATGGTCGGCGAGCTTTTATCGACATACTTGCTGATCGTGAGGTCCTGCACCGCCGCGGTTCCGGTGCCGCCGCCCGTGCCGGTGTGCGTGGTGCCCGTCTGCGCGCACCCCCACGACCAGCTCAACACTTCGATCTCTTCGGTGTGACCCACCGCCAGAGATTCACCCTTGATATCGCCCAGCTTGAGAAACATATCCACAGCCATGTCAGTCTCCAGAGAAAAATGCGCCTTGCGGCACAGGCAAAATTCGCGTCGCCATTGGATCGCGAAGCTTGGTTCGCGAGCTTGATTCAGCCCGCATTGATTCGGATGCCTAATCTATATCGATGCTTCCGCGCGTTCGAAACGCCACTCATTCAGGCGAGCGCACGGCGGATCGCCACCGCCACGGCTGTCACGTCGCCGCGCTCGCACAGCGCCGCCCAGCTTTCAAGCGTGTCGCGGCTCACCGCCGGCGCTTCGCAAAGCTGCGCAAATCGTTCGAGCGTTGCCGTCGAACCGGCTATGCTATGAAAACGTTCGCGTCCGATGCACGCGTCCAGCATGACCGCCATGCCTGCCTGCCGGGCCCGGTCGAGGAGGGTCTCCATGATCTGTCTCCTATTCGGTGGTTCGAGTGCGCGCCGTTGCGCGATCCGTGACCCGAAAACAGTCGCCCCCGTCCGCTTATTCCGCAAAAAAATCGAAAAATTTCCGGAATAGATCGGCGTCTGGAGTGTTGTCAATCATGAGCGCGCCCATCACAGGAGCTGCCCCGATGAACGACGACGATCTGCCGACCGTCCTGCCGACGCTGTTGCCGCGGCTATGGCGGTTCGCTTTGAGGCTGACGCAGAATCAGCACGACGCCGAGGATCTGGTGCAGCGCGCCTGCGTGCGGGCGCTGGAGCGGCGCAGTCAGTTGCAGCCGGGGACGTCGACGTTGAGCTGGCTCTTTTCGATCGTGCATTCGACCTGGATGAACGAACTGCGCGCCCGTTCGATTCGCAGCCGCGGCAGCATGGACTGGCAGGACGAGGAGATCGAATCGTTCGCCGATCCGTCGGCGCGCAATCCGGAACTGGATATGCTGCATCGCCAGGTGATCGACGCGGTCGAGGCGCTGCCCGAAGCGCAGCGCGTCGTGATGGTGCTGGTGGCGATTGAGGGCCTGAGCTATCGCGAGGCGGCCGAAGTGCTCGACGTGCCGATCGGCACGGTCATGAGCCGGCTGTCGCGGGCGCGGCTGACGATCGGTCAAAAATTCAGCGTGCAGGCGCCGGCGGCAGTTAGGAAAGGGGAATCCTTATGATGAATGTCGATGATTCGCTGCTGATGTCGTACGTCGACGGCGAGGTTTCGCCGGAACAGCGCGCGGAAATCGAAGCGGCAATCGCCCACTCCGACGAACTGGCGGCGCGCGCAGCGGCGCTGCAGGCGTCGGTGCTGCCGTATCGCGCCGCGTACGACCGGCAAACGGTGCCGCCCGTGCCGGAAAGCCTCACGCGCCGCATCGAGGAACTGGTGAGCGTCAGCACGACGCAGGAGCGCAAGGCGTCGCGCGGCTCACGCCGTTTTCCGATGCAATGGGCGGCCGCGGCCTTCGTCGCGGGCGCGATCTGCTCGGGCGTGCTCACCGGCTATCTCGGCGGCTTCAATCCGTTGAAGCGCGGCGCCGATCCGTGGGTGCAGAGCGTGGCGGACTATCAGGTGCTCTACGGACGCGACACGGTCGCCAATCTGCGGGAAGACAAGGCCAGCACGGAGCAGGTTCTGGCCGATATCCATCAGCGCGACGGCATGCCGATCGCGGTTCCGGATCTGCGTCAGGTCGGGCTCAAGTTCAAGCGCGTGCAGCGCCTGAACTACCATGACCGCCCGCTCATCCAGATGGTGTATCTGCCGGAGCGCGGCGATCCGGTCGCGCTGTGCGTGATCGAGGAAAACGAAGGCGACGCGCCCGTGCGCTCGGGTCAGGCCGGCGAAATGAAGACGGTCACGTGGCGCGCGAACCGGCTCGCTTACGTGCTGCTTGCCAAATCGCCTTCCATCGATCTGCAGGCGGTCGGCAGCAGCATCGCCGGCGGGAAGACCGCGCCGCTATACAGCGACCGCGCGGACGGAGCACGCGACAGCTAACGCACGCGTGCGCCGCATCACTCGACGGCGGCCAGCGCCAGATCGATGCCCGACTGGCGAATGCCCGTCGCCGCCGCCAGCGTGCCGACGCTCGACAGGTTTTTGTGATCGAGCTGCCCGCCGATATGGATGACGTTCACGTGCGTGGCGCTCGCGAGTTCGCGCACGATCTGGAAGTCGTTGGTGACGACCGTCATGTCCGACAACTCGACGATATGCGGCACGAACGACAGCATGGTCGTGCCGGCATCGAGATAAATCGACATTCCGGAGCGCAGACCTTCGGCGGCGCGCCGCGCGATGGCCTGCTTCTGCGGCTGCTCGACGACCGCCTTCGACTGATGGCTCGGCTCGCTGTTCAGATGACTCGCGATGCGCACGCCGCCCGGCACCGTATAGACAAACCCGGCTTCTTCGAGCGCGGCGATATCGCGTCGAACCGTCATGTGCGAACAGTTGAACGATTCCATCAACTGGGCAGCGCGGGCAACATCAGCGCGCGCTGCGACGACGGCTGGCTCATCACGCCGACCGACGCCTGTCTCGGCCGGCTCGATCCCGCCGATATTGCGAAAGTCGATGCGCAAGGCCGGCATGTGTCCGGCGCACGGCCATCGAAGACGCTGGAGTTGCATCGCCAAATCTACGAAAACAATGCCGATACGCGCGGCATCGTGCATACGCATTCGACGTCGCTCGTTGCGCTGACGCTCGCGGGCGTGTGGAGCGATGAAGACGTGCTGCCGCCCATCACGCCGTATTACGTGATGAAGGTCAGGCACGTGCCGCTCGTGCGATATCGCCGTCCGGGCGACCCGCAAGTGGCCGCCGAAATCGCGGCGCGCGCGGCGTCGGTGCGGGCCGTGCTACTCGAGCGGCCCGGGCCGGTGGTGTGGGAGCGCAGCGTCTCGCATGCTTCGTGTGCGCTCGAAGAGCTCGAAGAAACCGCGCGTCTCTGGCTCATGACGACGCCGCGCCCCGCTCCGCTCGATCAATCCGCCATCGACGAGTTGTGCCGCACGTTCAACCTGCGCTGGTAGCGGCATCGCACGGTCAGGGCGTCGGTGCGTCCTGACGAATCAGCTCACGGCGCTTCAGTTCCGCCCAGAACTGCGGCGGTATCTCCGTGCGGAAGGTCCGGACGTTGTCGTCGAGTTGCGCGACGGTGCGCACGCCCGGAATGTTCGTCGGGATGGCGGGATGCCCGAGCACGAATTGCAGGGCCGCGGCTTTGAGCGGGACTGCGTATTCCTCGCAAACCTGCTCCATCTTGCGCACGCGCGCCAGAATGTCCTCCGGCGCCGGCGCGTAGTTGTACTTCGCGCCGGGGATTGCGCCGGTCGCGAGAATGCCGCTGTTGTAGCCGCCGCCGAGAATCACCGACACCTGCTGCTTTTCGCACAGCGGCAGAAAGCCGTCGAGCGCGTCCTGTTCGAGCAGCGTGTAGCGGCCCGCGAGCAGCAGGCAATCGAAGTCCTGCCGGCGGATCGCTTCGTGCGCGACCTGCCATTCGTTGACCCCGAGCCCGACCGCCTTCACGACGCCTTCGTCGCGCAGTTTCAGCAGCGCTTTCGATGCACCCGCCATCGCGGCATCGAACATCTCGGGCTGACGCGCTCCGTGCGTGAAGACGTCGATATCGTGAATCAGCGCGATATCGATATGCTCCAGCGCGAGACGCTGCAAACTGTCTTCGATGGAGCGCATCGTGCCGTCGTAGCTATAGTCGAAGACGGTATCGAACGGCAAGCCGTCGACCCACGGCGCGAAGTGGATCTCGCCGCGCTTGCGTGGCTTGAGCAGGCGGCCGACTTTGGTCGACAGCACGAACTCATCGCGCGGATACCATCGCAAGCCCTGTCCGCAGCGTGCTTCGCTCAATCCGTGACCGTACATCGGCGCGGTGTCGAAGTAGCGCACGCCTGCGTCCCACGCAGCCTTGATCAGCGCGGCCGAATCCTCTTCGCTAATCGGCCTGAAGATGTTGCCGATCGGTGCGGCGCCGAAGCCCATCAACGTCGTCTCGAGCCCGGAACGCGGCCATTTGCGTTTGGCGACTGGATCCATCGATATCTCCTGTTGTGCGTACGCTTTATTTGACCTTCGCGGCGGCGGCAAGCTTGCGCGCGCCCTCTTTCGCGTCCTCGTTCGAGTTCATGAAATTCGTCACGACGTCGGTGATTGCGCCGGCCGTCACCGGAGACTGAAGCTCACCGAAGGCCAGCGAAGGAAAGAATCCGCCCGACTTGATCGTTGCCTGCTCGTCCGCGCGCGATTTCTTCGCGCAACTGTCGAACTTGTCCATCGGCACGTCGAGCCTGACGGGAATCGATCCCTTGTTGAGACTGAACTGCTCCTGGAACGCGGGCGACATGATCGTTTTCGCCATCGCGATCTGGCCCGGCGTCGCGTCCTTCTTGCCGTTCTGCTGAAAGAACACGAATGCATCCGCCGTGTACGTGTACGCGTTCGACGTGCCGGGCGCAGGCGCGCACACGAAATCGACATCCGCCTTCTTGTTCGCGTTGGCGAACTCGCCTTTCGCCCAGTCGCCCATGAACTGCATGCCGCCCGAGCCGGAAATCACCATCGCCGTGGCGAGATTCCAGTCGCGGCCGTGATAGCTCTTGTCGAAGTACGTCCGGATCTTCTGCACGGTCTCGAAGACCTGCACCATCTGCGGCGACGTCAGCGTTTTCTGATCGAGATCGACGAGCGCCTTCCGATAGAAGTCCGGGCCCTGCGACAGCACGACCGTCTCCCAGATCGTCATGTCCTGCCACGGCTGGCCGCCGTGCGCGACGGGCGTGATGCCTGCCGCGCGGAACTTGTCGGCGAGCGCGAAGAACTCCGGCCATGTCGTGGGCGGCGTGCCTCCGACCTTGTCGAGATCCGCTTTATTGATCCACAGCCAGTTGATCCGATGCACCGAGAACGGCGCGGCGACATAATGCCCGCCCGACTTCACGTCGCTGTCGATCTGCGCGGGAATGTGGCTCTTCCAGTCGGTCGCGGACGGATCGACCGTCACCAGCACGCCCTGATCCGCCCAGTCCTGAATCAACGGCCCCTTGATCTGCGCGGCAGACGGCGCGTTGCCCGAGATCACCTGCGTCTTCAGCGCCGTCATCGCCGCCGTGCCCGATCCGCCCGCGACGGCGAAATCCTTCCACTCGTAACCTTGCTTGCCCATGTCGTCCTTGAGCACGCGAATGGCTTTCGATTCGCCGCCGGACGTCCACCAGTGCAGGACCGACATCTGTTCCGCGGCCAGCACGGCATGCGTCCCGGCGACGAACATCGCGACGGCCGCTGCGGCCGACGTCAGTGAGTGTTTCATTGCAGTCTCCGAATCTTTTCTTTATGGATGATGGGACGCGACTTTCGCGCGCCTCTGTCTACTACAAGTCCAGCCCGAGCTGCGCACGGCCGAGCGGCGACAGATCGTCGACGGTCGCGCGGCCCGTGAAATCGACTTCGAAGTGATCGGCGGGGAAATCGGGCGGGCTTTCGCCTTTCAGGAAGCTCGGCAACTGACGCTTCAGATACGCGTCGTTCTTCGCGCAGGCGGGCGCGGAGGCGATGTACATCACGTTGCTGTAACCCGATCCCTTGTGCTCGTCCTCGACCGCGTGGATGACGTCGCTGTGCCAGAACACGGTGTCGCCCGCTTCCATCTTCGGAATGGACGAGAGCGCTTCGAACAGCGGCGCGTGATATTCCTGCCTGATCGAGAGCGCGCGGCCGGGCATGGCGCCGCACAGGTCGTCGTCGGCGACATCGTCCTGAAGCGCGCGCAAGAGGATGTACACCATCGAGTTGGCGATCGGCACGAGTTGCAGCGTGCCGTCGCCCGGGCCTTGCGGCGTCAACGCGGTCCAGCCCTGGAACGTGCGGAACATCGAGCAGACGGCGGGCGATGCGATCTCTTCCACATCGGTGCGGAAAGCGGCGTCGAACGCATCGTATTCGCGCCAGTTGCCGGAGAACACGTGGCGATACACCTTGCGGAAATTGCTTTCGATCCAGCGTTCGACCGACCCGCCATCGCAATGCGCCGACAAACCGAGCGACGCCGATCCGGGTGGCCGGCGACGCAGACGGTCGGCATAAACGGGCACGTGTTCCGGATCGAAGTGCACACGTCCTTCGCTTTCGGTGCGCCAGAGTTTGTTGAGGAAAACGCGCGCCGCGGTCAGCGATTCCGACTGACGCGCCAGCACTTGCGGCTTCGACCAGTACACGCCGTAAATCTGCGGCTTGCTCGATGCCAGTTGTCCGAAGTATTTGTCTTCGGCGCGATTTTCGAGGCGCTTGTCGAGACGATTCCGCTCGACGTAATCCGCGATGTCGTCGTCCCACTGGCGCACCTGCTCGCGCGGAAACACGTTGCGAATCACGCACGCGCCGCGCGCTTTGACGAGCGCGATCGCATCCGCGCTCACGCGTCCTTCGGCGATATCGGCAAAGCGGATATCGGGAATGACGTTCTCTCCGCGATCGCGCTGCGCAGCGATGCGCTTCGCTTCCTCGCCGATCGCCTTTTCGACTTCGGCAAAGACCTCGCGATAGTTCGGCAGCGCAGCGCGCAGCTCCTTTTTCGCCTGCCGGATCGCACTTGGCAAGTCATCGATGTGCAGCGCCATGATCGCTCCTTGTAAATTTCTGTGCGAAAAGCATATGACGCCCGCGCGATCGAGAGTGATACTATTCAGGCGATTCATTTGCGCTTTCGGCCATGAAACCAGCCTACGAGCATGTCGAGTTCGGCGAGGACTGTTCGGTCCGGGTTTACCATCGGCAACTTCCGCGTATTCCGTTCGAATGGCATCACCATCCGGAATACGAGTTGACGCTGACGATGAACAGCCACGGCAAGCGCTACATCGGCGACTCGGTCAACGACTATCAAGCCGAGGATCTCGTCCTCGTGCCGCCGGATTTGCCGCATACGTGGTCGTCGAACCGTTCGATCGATGCTGCCCTGCCGCAAGTGGCCATCGTCATATGGTTCGACGGCGAATGGGCGCGGCGCATGGCCGATTGCTGCCGCGAGTACGAGCCGCTGCGCAAGCTGCTGCGCCGGGCCGCGTGCGGGCTGGCGTTCGAGCCGCCCGCCGGGGAATGGATGCGCGGCCGTCTGGAGCCGTTGCTCTCGACCGTGCCGCGCGAACGTCTGAGCGCGGCGCTCGACATTCTCTGCACGCTCGGCGACGCGCCCGGCCATCCGCTCGCTTCGCCGAGCGCCTTCAATCAGACGAACGCGGGTCCATCCGGTCATGAGCCCGAGCGCATCAACCGTGTCCTTTCGATGATCGATGCCCGCTTCGCCGAGCCGCTGCGGATGGCGGAACTCTGCGCGGCAGCGAGCCTGTCGGAACGCACGCTGACGCGTTACTTCATGCAGCATATCGGCGAGAGCGTCGGGCGATATATCGCTCGCGTGCGCATCGGGCATGCGTGCCGGATGCTGGGCGACACGTCGCTGCCCGTGTCGGTCATCGCTGCGCGCTCGGGGTTTGCCAACGTCGCGAATTTCAATCGGCAGTTCAAGGCCGCCAAGCAGACGACACCGGCGGAGTATCGTCGCCGGTTCCGGGCGGCGGGCGTCGCGGAAGAGGCGTCGGCGACCAGTCTGACCGAACGGCCGCCATCGCTTCAGCAGAAACGGCAACGCGGCGCTCAGTAGCGTTCACGTCGATGCCCGAAATCCGCAGCCTGCCGTCGCCGGTGACGCTGTACACGGGCGATGACTTCAACTATCCCGATCTCGTCGCGGACGACGATCGCGGCTTCTCGCACGCACTGCGAGTCACACAGCCTGCGCGATGAACTCACGCAGCCATCGATGCGCCGGATCGCGATGCACGCGTTCGTGCCAGTACATCGACATTTCGTAGCCGGGCACGTCGACGGGCGGCGCGACGATGCGCAACTCCGGCCAGCGCTTCGCGAGCCTGAGCGGCTGCATCGAAACGAGATCGGTCGATGCCAGCACGGAGCGCACGAACAGGAAGTGCGGCACGGAAAGCGCGACGTGTCTTTGCATGCCGAACGTCGCGAGCAGGTCATCGGTCGGGCCGAAGAATCCGCCGCCATCGGGCGACACGATCACATGCTCCAACGCGCAGAACTGCGCGAGCGTCGGCCGCCGCTTCAAGCGCGGATGATCCTTGCGTCCCACGAGCACATAGCTTTCCGTGAACAGCACCTGCTGATGAAAGTTGGCGGTTTCCGGCGATGTGATGTGAAACGCGAGATCGATCTCGCCGTTCTCCGCCTGCTTTGCGAGCCGCGGCGGCAACATCTCCAGCACCGCGATCCGCGTATGCGGCGCGGCCGCACGCAAGCCGCTCAACGCGGGCAGCAGCACGGTCGATTCGCTGTAGTCGGTCGCGGCGATGCGCCATGTGTTGTCGGCGGTGGCGGGATCGAACGCGGCTTCTGGCGACACCGCGCGTTCGAGCGACGCCAGCGCTTCGCGCAACGGCTCGCGCAGGCTTTGCGCGCGTGCAGTCGGACGCATGCCGCGCGGACCGGGCAGCAACAGAGGATCGTCGAAGATATCGCGCAGCTTGGCCAGATGCACGCTCACGGAAGGCTGTGAGAAATGCAGACGCTCGGCCGCGCGCGTGACGTTCTGTTCGGCGAGTAGCACGTCGAGCGTGAGCAGCAAGTTGAGATCGAGCCTTCTCAAGGTATTATTCATCGCAATGCCTGCAATTCTTTATATTCATTTCCAATATACCCGAGAAGCTTCTAAGCTGAGCTCCATTCCTGAATCGAAGTGGAGAAAGCCTCATGAATGTGCTGATCGTGTATGCCCATCCGGAACGCCGCTCGCTGAACGGCGCCATCAATGATTTCACCGTCGAGCGTCTGCGCGCGAACGGCCATCACGTGCAAGTCTCCGACCTGTACGCGATGAACTGGAAAGCCCCGCTCGATGCACACGACGTGCGCGACCGCAACGCCGATGCGCCCTTTCACGCGAGTCTCGATTCGAAGCGCGCGTTCGAAAACGGTCTGCAAAGCCGCGACATCGAGATCGAGCAGGACAAGCTGCGCTGGGCCGACGCCCTGATCCTGCAATTCCCGCTGTGGTGGTTCTCGATGCCCGCGATCATGAAAGGCTGGGTCGAGCGTGTCTATGCGTATGGCTTCGGCTACGGCGTCGGCGAGCATTCGGAGACGCATTGGGGCGACCGCTACGGCGAAGGCCTCATGACGGGCAAGCGCGCGATGATCGTCGTGACGACGGGCGGCTGGGAATCGCACTACAGCCCGCGCGGCATCAACGGTCCTATCGACGATATTCTCTTTCACATCCAGCACGGCATGCTGTTCTATCCGGGCTTCGACGTGCTGCAGCCTTTCGTCCTCTATGAGACGCATCGCATGGACGAAGCGCGCCTGCATGCCACCTACGATGCGCTCGGCCAGCGTCTGGATGGCCTGTGGGACGATGCGCCCATCGCATTCCGCAAGCAGAATCACGGCGATTACGCGATTCCCCAGCTCACGCTGCGCGACGAACTCGCGGCGGGAAAGACCGGTTTCGCCGCGCACATCGACTGAGGAAGATCGCGAAACACAGCTAAGATGGACTCTTCGACACGTACGGAGGAAACCATCGAATGCTGACGATCTGGGGTAGAGCCAACTCGGTCAATGTGCAGAAAGTGCTGTGGTGTTGCGAGGAACTGGGGCTCGCGTACGATCGCATCGACGCGGGCCTGCAATTCGGGCGCAACAACGAGGCCGGCTATCTCGCGATGAACCCGATGGGCCGCGTGCCCACGCTCGTCGATGGCGATTTCGTGCTGTGGGAATCGAACTCGATCATCCGCTATCTCGCGATGCAATACGGCGCGAACGGCACGCTCTATCCCGCCGAGCCGAAGGTGCGTGCGAGCGCGGACCGTTGGCTCGACTGGGCGCTCTCCACGCTGCAACCCGCCGAGCGCCCGCTTTTCTGGGGTTATATTCGCACGAGCGCCGCGGAGCGCGACGCGAAGCAGCTCGCCGCCGCCGCGAGCGAAGTGGAAAAACTCTGGCGCGTCATCGATGCGCATCTGAAAGGCCGCGACTATCTCGAAGGCAGCACCTTCACGCTCGCCGATCTCGTCATCGGCGCGTATGCGCGCCGCTGGTTCGGCATCGTCGAACTCGCGCGGCCCGCGCTCCCCGAACTCGAACGCTGGTATATCGGCATCACGCAGCGGCCGGGCTTCGCGCGCCACATCGCGCCTGCACTGAGTTGAACGGGAAGCATCGCCATGACGATCGAACTGCATACGTGGAACACGCCCAACGGGCGCAAGATCAGCGTCGCGCTAGAGGAAATGCAACTGCCCTACACCGTGAAAACGGTGAACATCACGAAGGGCGAGCAGCACGCGCCCGGGTTCTTGCGCATCAGCCCGAACAATCGCATTCCGGCGATCGTCGATCCGGACGGTCCCGACGGCCAGCCGATCAGCGTGTTCGAATCCGGCGCGATCCTGCTCTATCTCGGCGAGAAGACCGGCAAGTTTCTGCCCGCGAGCCTGCGCGATCGCGTGCCGGTGCTCGAATGGCTGATGTGGCAGATGGGCGGCTTCGGCCCGATGCCGGGACAGGTGCATCACTTCCGCATGGTCGAGGCGGAAAGCGATCGGCGCTATGGACTGAAGCGCTATTCCGATGAAACGCGCCGCCTGTATGGCGTGCTCGACAAACGGCTCGCGCAAGTGGAATTCGTCGCAGGCGATGTGTCCGTCGCCGATTTCGCGATTCTCGGCTGGGCGTGGCGGCATGAGCGACATCAGGTTTCGCTCGATGATTTTCCGAACGTCAAGCGCTGGTATGAAGCGCTTTTTTCGCGTCCCGGTGTGAAGCGCGGCTTCGAAGTCAGGCTCGACGATCCCGACTGATCAGGGCAAACCATGAGACGGAGCGTCAGGCTAACGTAAGTTGCGCGCGTAATAACGATCATCTAAGAAACGTAAGCGACACTGACACTATCTGACCGATCCGCGCCGAGGAGACAAACATGACCGCCGACATGTACGACGATGGCCTTCCCAAAACAGCCGCCAATTTCGCCCAGCTCACGCCGCTGAAGTTCATCGAGCGCGCGGCGTCCGTCTATCCGACGCGTCCCGCCATCGTGCACGGCGACGTGCGGCGCAACTGGGCCGACACCTACGCGCGCACGCGGCGGCTCGCATCGGCGCTGGCTGCGCGCGGCATCGGCTTGGGCGACACCGTCGCGGCCATGCTGCCGAACACGCCCGAGATGGTCGAAGCGCACTTCGGCGTGCCGATGACAGGCGCCGTGCTCAACACGCTCAACACGCGGCTCGACGCCGCCACGCTCGCGTTCATGCTCACGCACGGCGAGGCGAAGGCGGTGCTCGTCGATCGCGAGTTCTCGGATGTGATGCGTCGCGCGTTGAAAGACGTGCCGCAAAACGTGCTCGTCGTCGATGTCGACGATCCGCAATACACGGGCGCGGGCGAGCGCATCGGTGAGATCGAATATGAGGCGCTGCTCGCGAGCGGCGATCCCGCATACGAATGGTCGCCGCCATCGGACGAATGGAACGCCATCTGCCTGAACTACACATCGGGCACGACGGGCAATCCGAAGGGCGTGGTCTACCACCATCGCGGCGCGTACACGAATGCGGTGAGCAATATCCTCGAATGGGACATGCCGAAGCACGCGGTGTATTTGTGGACGCTGCCGATGTTCCACTGCAACGGCTGGTGCTTTCCGTGGACCGTCGCGGCGCGCGCGGGCGTGAACGTGTGCCTGCGCCGCGTCGATGCGAAGAGCATCCTCGATCTGATCCGCAACGAACGCGTGACGCACTATTGCGGCGCGCCGATCGTGCAGAACCTGCTCGTCAACGCACCGGACGAGATGAAGGCCGGCATCGAACAGAAGGTTCACGCGATGGTCGCGGGCGCCGCGCCGCCCGCCGCCATGATCGAAGGCATGGAACGCATGGGCTTCGAACTGACTCACGTGTATGGTCTTACCGAGGTATATGGTCCGGCCACGGTCTGTCCGCAGCAGGCCGAATGGAGCGCGCTGGATATCGGCGAGCGTGCGCGCTTGAACGCGCGTCAAGGCGTGCGCTATCACTTGCAGGACGCGGTCAGCGTGCTCGATCCGCTAACGATGGAACCCGTACCTTCCGATGGAGAGACGATCGGCGAGATCATGTTCCGCGGCAACATCGCGATGAAGGGTTATCTGAAGAATGCAGCCGCGACCGAAGAAGCATTTCGCGGCGGCTGGTTTCATACGGGCGATCTTGCCGTCGCGTATCCGGACGGCTATGTGCGCATCAAGGATCGCAGCAAGGACATCATCATCTCGGGCGGCGAGAACATATCGAGCATCGAGGTCGAGGACGTGCTGTACAGGCATCCGGCGGTGCTCGCCGTGGCCGTCGTCGCGAAGCCGGATGCGCGCTGGGGCGAGACGCCTTGCGCGTTCGTCGAACTGAAGAATGGCGCGCATGCGAGCGCGGAAGAATTGATCGCGCATTGCAAGCAGCATCTCGCCGGTTTCAAGGTGCCGCGCGCGATCGAGTTCTGCGAGTTGCCGAAGACATCGACGGGCAAGATCCAGAAGTTCGAATTGCGCAAGCGCGCGGGGTCCGTCGCCGCAATCGACGTTTGATGGAGACACGACAATGAGCGAACTCGTTCTGATCGAACGCGATGCGTATGACATAAAGGGCGTGGTCAGGCTCACGCTGAATCGGCCCGATGCGTTCAACGCCCTGTCCGAACCGATGCTCGATGCGCTCGAACGCGCCTTGCAGGACATCGCGCAATCCGATGCGCGCGTCGTCGTGCTGGCCGGCGAAGGCCGTGCGTTCTGCGCGGGCCATGATCTCAAGGAGATGCGCGCGCAACCCGCCATCGACTACTATCGCGAGCTTTTCGCGCGCTGCTCGCGCATGATGCTGACGATCCAGCGCATGCCGCAACCGGTGATCGCGCGGGTGCAGGGCATCGCGACGGCGGCGGGATGTCAGCTCGTCGCGATGTGCGATCTCGCGGTCGCATCGAGCGAAGCGCGTTTCGCGGTATCGGGCGTGAATCTCGGGCTCTTTTGCGCGACGCCGAGTGTGGCGCTGTCGCGCAACGTATCGCGCAAGGCTGCATTCGAGATGCTCGTGACCGGCGAATTCATCGACGCGGCCACCGCGCGTGAACGCGGCCTCGTGAATCGCGTCGCGTCGCCGGGCGAACTCGACGATACCGTGCGCAAGATGGCCGCGACCATCGCCGCCAAACCGCGCGAGGCGGTCGCGGCGGGCAAGGATTTGTTCTATCGGCAACTCGAAACCGGCATCGAAGCCGCATATGCGCTCGCATCGGAAACGATGGCCTGCAACATGATGGACGACGCCACGCTCGAAGGCACGCAGGCCTTCATCGAGAAACGTCCGCCGCGCTGGGATTGAACGTCAGCTCACGTGCTCGACCGGATGCTCGTCGAGCCACGCGTTCTCTTCGTCGCTGTATAGACGCGAGCGCGTGAGAAAGCGCAAACCGGACGGCCGCTCCAGCGAGAACATGCCGCCGTTGCCCGGTACTGCGTCGATGATGAGCTGCGTGTGCTGCCAGTATTCGTACTGCGATTCGGTCATGTAAAACGGCACGCCGCCGATCGCGCCCAGCTTCACGTCCGAGCCGCCGACCATGAACTCGTTGACCGGAAAGCACATCGGCGCGCTGCCGTCGCAGCACCCGCCGGATTGATGGAACAGCACCTCGCCGTGTTCGGCCTTGAGCTTTTCGATCAAGTCGATCGCAGCGGGCGTTGCGGTCACGCGCTGCACTTCCTGTTCGCTCATGATGTCCCCGTCGTTCGAATCGCCGGAATTGGCCGCCACCGAAGCGGGTGGCGGCCTCGCACGCGTTAGAAGAAGCCGAGCGGCTTGTCGCTATAGCTGACGAGCATGTTCTTCGTCTGCTGATAGTGATCGAGCATCATCTTGTGATTCTCGCGTCCGATGCCCGATTGCTTGTAGCCGCCGAACGCCGCGTGCGCCGGATACGCGTGATAGCAGTTCGTCCACACGCGTCCAGCCTGAATCGCGCGGCCGAAGCGATATGCCCGCGTGCCGTCGCGCGTCCACACGCCCGCGCCGAGACCGTAGAGCGTGTCGTTCGCGATTTCGAGCGCTTCTTCCTCGTCCTTGAAGGTCGTCACCGAGAGCACCGGCCCGAAGATTTCCTCCTGGAAGATGCGCATCTTGTTGTGGCCTTTGAAGACCGTCGGCTTGACGTAGTAGCCGTTCTTCAGTTCGCCCTCGAACGTGGCGCGCTCGCCGCCGGAAAGACACTCCGCGCCTTCCTGCTTGCCGAGATCGATATACGACAGGATCTTTTCCAGCTGCTCCTGCGATGCCTGCGCGCCGATCATCGTCTTCGTATCGAGCGGATGGCCTTGCGCGATCGCCGCGACGCGCTTCAACGCACGCTCCATGAAGCGCTCGTAAATCGACTCCTGCACGAGCGCGCGCGACGGGCATGTGCACACTTCGCCCTGATTGAGCGCGAACATCGTGAAGCCTTCGAGCGCTTTGTCGAAGAAGCTGTCGTCGGCGTTGAGCACGTCTTCGAAGAAGATGTTCGGGCTCTTGCCGCCCAGCTCCAGCGTGACGGGAATCAGATTCTGGCTCGCGTACTGCATGATGAGGCGGCCCGTCGTGGTTTCGCCCGTGAAGGCGATCTTCGCGATGCGCTTGTTCGACGCGAGCGGCTTGCCCGCTTCCAGACCGAAGCCGTTCACGACGTTGAGCACGCCCGGCGGCAGCAAGTCTCCGATCACTTCGAGCAGCACGAGAATCGACGCGGGCGTCTGCTCGGCCGGCTTCAGCACGACGCAGTTGCCGGCCGCGAGCGCGGGCGCGAGCTTCCACACGGCCATCAGGATCGGAAAATTCCACGGAATGATCTGCCCGACGACGCCGAGCGGCTCATGGAAGTGATACGCGACCGTATCGTGATCGATCTCCGAGATGCCGCCTTCCTGCGAACGCGCCGCGCTCGCGAAATAGCGGAAGTGATCGATCGCGAGCGGGATGTCGGCGGCCATCGTCTCGCGCAGCGGCTTGCCGTTGTCGATGGATTCGGCCAGCGCGAGGCGCGACAGGTTCTGCTCCATGCGGTCGGCGAGCTTCAGCAGCAGATTCGCGCGATCCGTGACGGAGGTTCTGCCCCATGACGTCTTGGCGGCATGGGCTGCATCGAGCGCGGCTTCGATATCGGCTTCGCGCGAACGCGGAATCGACGTGAAGGGCTCGCCGGTGATCGGCGAGATGTTGTCGAAATACTCACCGCCCGCGGGCGGCACCCACTTGCCGCCGATGAAGTTGCCGTACTGCTTCTTGTAAGGGTATTCGGTGCTCAGGAACTGCATCTCTGCGTGATTCATTTCTATGTGCTCCTCGCATGTCGACGTGAACGGGCCGGCACAGCCGATGTCCGGCGCCGGTCGCTGTTGTTTGCGAGTTCCATGCCATCGTGCGCGGGACGATGCCGCGCCCGCGCGAGCCGCATCGTCATGCGGCTTCGCGGGATGTCGTCAGGGTTTGTACGAAGGTGATGCGAACTGTTCACATTCAGAACACCTGCCCCGCCCTGTAGCGATGCGATACAGCGCCTCGGGCGTTGCCGCACGACGTTCACGCCTACACGCGCTGCGGGCAAACGCTTATGGCACGAGTGTTCATATTGCAAAGCCTTTCACAGTTGTCTATGGTCATGCCAGCCGTGGCAAAGCGTCGCATCTATATGTCGTTCCATCGCATGTTTGGGCGACGCGAAATGGCCCTGCGCGCGCGATGCAAACCGCATCCGCGCACGCATGACCACGGCGGGCTGCTCGCGTCCGGTGACCCCGGCGCCGGCACCTCAAGCAAACGATGAGCGCGCACGTGCACGCGACGCGCCACGGAGACCACAATGAACAGCACACTCAATCAAGGGGCCGTCCACGGCCCGACAAGCTTTTTCTCCAAGGAAGCGACCATCGCCCGGCCCGGATTCTCGCGCTGGATGGTGCCGCCCGCCGCGCTGGCTGTTCACTTGTGCATCGGGCAGGCGTATGCGTTCTCGGTGTTCAATGCGCCGCTCACGAAGATCATCGGCATCACGAAATCCGCGCCGGATGACTGGTCGCTGACCACGCTCGGCTGGATCTTCTCGCTCGCGATCGTGTTTCTGGGCCTGTCCGCCGCGTTCGCGGGCAAGTGGCTCGAAAAGGTCGGCCCGCGCCGCACGATGTTCACCGCGGCCTGCTGCTTCGGCGGCGGCTTTCTCGTGTCGGCGCTCGGTGTCTATCTGCATCAGATCTGGCTGCTGTATCTCGGCTATGGCGTGATCGGCGGCATCGGACTGGGGCTCGGCTATGTGTCGCCGGTGTCGACGCTGATCCGCTGGTTCCCGGATCGTCGCGGCATGGCAACCGGCATGGCGATCATGGGCTTTGGCGGCGGCGCGATGATCGCGGCGCCCGGTTCGGTCGCGCTGATGAACTACTTCAAGAGCGCGACGAGCGCGGGCGTCGCCGAAACATTCGTCGTGCTCGGCGTGCTCTATTTCATCTCGATGACGATCGGCGCGCTCGCGATCCGCATCCCGCCGGCGGACTGGAAGCCGGCTGGCTGGACGCCGCCCGCGACCGCGAAGAAGATGATCACGAAGAACCACGTGCATATCGATCAGGCGCTGAAGACGCCGCAGTTCTATCTGCTGTGGCTCGTGCTGTTCCTGAACGTGACGGCGGGCATCGGCGTGCTCGGCCAGGCATCGGTGATGATTCAGGAGAGCTTCAAGGCGTCGATCACGGCGGGCGCGGCGGCGGGCTTCGTCGGGCTGCTGTCGCTGTTCAACATGGGCGGGCGTTTCGTGTGGGCGTCGGCGTCGGACTGGATCGGCCGCAAGACGACCTACTTCGTGTTCTTCACGCTCGGCGCGGTGCTGTATTTCCTCGTGCCGCAGTTCGCGGGATCGGGCAATATCGCGCTCTTCGTGCTGGCGTACGGCATCATCCTGTCGATGTACGGCGGCGGCTTCGCGACCATTCCCGCGTATCTCGCGGACATGTTCGGCACGGCGTTCGTCGGCGGCATTCATGGACGCCTCCTGACCGCGTGGGCAGCGGCGGGCGTCGCGGGACCGGTGCTCGTGAATTACGTGCGCGCGTTTCAGGTGTCGCATGGCGTCGTCGGCGCCGAGGCGTACACGATGACGCTGCATATCATGGCGGCGCTGCTGGTGATCGGCTTCGTCTGCAATCTGCTGGTTTCGCGCGTGCATGAGAAGCATCACATGAACACGTCGGCGCAGACCGCAATCTAAGAGTCAACGAGGAGATCCGCGATGAATACCCGCATCGATAGTCAGGAAGTGCACGCGTCGAACAAGGGGCTGCTCGTGCTGTTCTGGGCGTATGTGCTGATTCCGCTCGCATGGGGCGTGACGAATACGCTCACTCAGGCGGTCAAGCTGTTCCATTAAGACGGCGGGACGATGTTTGCGCGCGCCGGAGGCCGATGTATCGATCGGCTCACGGCGCGCGTTTCGTTTGCGGCGCGCGGATGGCCCCGCAAGCGGTATGTAATGTTCTCAGTGCCCGCGATCCTCCACCCGGCTCAAGCTGCGACGCGCCAGCACGCTCATGAACAGCGTGCCGCACACGAGCGCCGCCATATACACGCCAGCCATCATCCAATCCATTTCACTCACGGTTGTTCTCCTTCGAATTGATCCGCAGCCGGGGCGCCGCGGGGATGATTCACACGATTCAACTACGTTCTGGCCTGATTTACGGCACGCGCGCGCAAAGGTTTAGCGCGACGGAATGAACGACGTTGGCGCCACGTTAAAGGAGGAAGCGAGAACGACGCGGCTGCATGACCGACCGGTCGTTCGATTCGCAAACGATCCGCGCGCATCGGCAGTCGGCGCGGTATCGTTCGACTAGCGCCCGAGCGCGCACGACGAGATCCCCACAGACGATAAAACGGTCCACGACAATGAACACGTCCCGCCGCAACTTCATGGTTGTCAGCATCGGCGTGGGTTCGGCGCTATGGCTCACGCGAGCCCGCGCCGATGCGCCGCACCTGAGCGAATCCGATCCGGCGGCTGTCGCCGTCGGCTATAAGGAGGACGCCGCGAAGGTCGACAAAGCGAAATATCCGAACTTCGCGGCTGGACAGACATGCGCCAATTGCTCGCTGTATCAGGGCAAATTGAGCGACGCCTGGGGCGGCTGCACGATCTTCAGCGACAAGCTCGTGGCCGGCAAGGGATGGTGCGCGTCCTACACGAACATGTGACGCGGATTCAGCGCACCGAGTACCCGACGAAGCGCCAGACGTTGTCCGAATCGAGAATGAACGTCACCATCTCGCGCGACGACTGACTGACCTGCGCGAACTGGGTATCGAACAGGATATTGAGGTACGCGCCGGCGGGCATGTTGCCGGAGCCGTCGTAGCGATAGTGCTTCACGCCCATCGGCATGCGCAGTCCCGGCGCACCGAGCGGCGAACGGTCGCGTGTGACTTTCTTCACGAAGTCGTCGCGGGAAATGATCTGCTTGGCGATGGGCGAAGCCTGATCCCACACGTCGCCCGCCTTGTTCTGATCGATCAGCCGGACGACGGCCGATGCGACCTGCGCGACATCCTGGTCCTGCTTGTCGAGCGCGGCCTGTTGCTCCTTCGTGAGCGGCCGGACGACCGCGGGTTGTTGCGGCTTTTGGGTTTGCTGAGTTTGCTGCGCCTGGCACGCGATGCTGGTCGAGGCCAGCACGAGCGCGGCCAGCGAGAGGATGATGCTTGATTTCATGTTGCGGACGACGGTCGTTTCTCTGGCGCCGATTGTATCGCCGTACGCGCTCCATACGGTAAGAAATACTTAGTTTCAGAATTTTGCACTTTGCTGGAACGGGTCGATCCAGCACACGTCTTGCTCCGCCATACAACGAACATCGCCCCATCGCTACCGCCGAGGATGAACATGCGACTCGTCGACTGGAACATTCAATGGGGACGCGGCACGGATGGCCGCGTCGATCTGGCGCGTATCGTCGCGGAAGCCAAAGCGCTGCATGACTTTGACATTCTCTGCCTGCAGGAAGTGACGCGCGGCTTTCACGAAAGCGAGCAGTCCGGCGGGCTCGCGGGGCGCCCGTCCGCCGATCAGTTCGCCGAGCTCGAAGCGCTGATTCCCGGCGCGACCGTCATCGATGGAATCGGCTCGGACCTGCCGCCGGTCGGCGCGGGCATCGCGCGCCGCCAGTTCGGCAACGCGATCGTGAGCCGTCTGCCGGTGCGGCAAGTGCTGCGTCATTCGCTGCCGTGGCCCGCCGATCCCGCGAAGCCGTCGATGCTGCGCGTCGCGCTCGAAGCCGTCATCGACACCGACGTCGGTCCCTTGCGTGTCATCAGCACGCATCTCGAGTTCTATTCGGAGACGCAACGGCTCGCGCAAGTCGCGCGTCTGCGCGCGCTGCATGCCGAAGCGTGCGCGCACGAACGTCAGCCCGCGAAGGCCGAAAGCCAGGCAAGCCCGTTCGCCGATACCGCGCGGCCCGTTTCCGCGATCGTCTGCGGCGACTTCAACAGCGCGTTCGACTCATCGGCGTATCGCGCGATGCTCGAACCCATCGCCGATGCACCCGCTTTTCATCGATGCATGGACATGCGCGCATCCGGACGAGCCGCGCGCGGCGACCGTCGGTCTGTACGATCACGACCAGTGGCCCGATGGCCCGTTCGCGTGCGACTTCATCTTCGTCACCGAAGACCTGAAGCCGCGCATCGCCGGATGCGACGCGGATCAGTCGAGCCGGTCATCGGATCATCAGCCGATGTGGCTCGAACTGCGCTAGACGCCCTCTTCGCGCGACAGCCCGTACAGCGCCTGCAACACCGCCGCTCGCGCCTGCCCGGCGATCATGCCGCGCCAGATATCGTCGTCGATGTAAAACGCCGCGCGAATCTGACGGCGAATCTCGGCCTTCAGCGCATCCGGCGCGTCCGGATGATGACGCACCCAGACGTCCGCGCGCAGCATGTCGAGCATGTCGGTGAGCGGCACGGTGCCGTACTCGATCGCGATCGATGCAATCGCCGCATGCGCGCACGTCTGCCGCAAGGTATCGAGCAAAGGCCCGGCGACATCCGCCGCGATCGACGTGCCGTCCGCCGGACTCGTCACGTCCGCGCCCCACCAGCGCCGCGCGCGCTCGACATCGCCGACGCAAATCTTCGCGCCGAAGCCGCTCGGCCCGAGTCCCGTGTGAAAATCGATCCAGCCGATCGCCGCGCACGTCTCGCCGTATTCCGCGAGCAGATTGCGCATCGTGCGCGTGCTCCACGCCGTTTCCGCGCCGCCGTAAAACATGCCTTGCGGATGCGTGTACTGGCCCGTCGTCACGGCTTGCTGATAGGCCCATTGCCCGCGCGTGTCGATATACGCGCGAATCGCCGCGACGTTCGCCTCGTCGGGCGGCCAGTTCGCGGGAATCAGCAAGTCGTGCAGTTCCGCGTAGCCCGCGTTCTGCGGCAGCGCGCCGCTGAAATCCACGCTGTTGCGATTCAGATCGACGTTGCCTTCCGTCGTGCGGCTCAGATACGAAAAGCCGTACGGATTGATCGCGTGGACGAGCAGCATCGCGACGCCGAGCTTCTCCATCAACGCGGGCAACACGTCGTCGCGCATCAACGCGATCTGCGCGCCCGAGCCGCAAAAGCCCTCGACGCCATGCGTCGCCGACGTGAGCACGAGCAGGCGCTTCGCATCGGCGGGACCGATTCGCACGACATCGGTGGCGAGCGTCTCGCCTTCCAGTCCATCGATGCCTTCGAGCACGCGTGTATCGACGGCGAGTTTTCGTGCGGCGGCCGTATCGAGAAATCTTCGTCGCGCCTCGCGATAAGTCGATGAAAACATGTCCGCCTCCTCAGACGCGCGCGAGAAACTTCTCGACGAGCCGCACCCAGTATGTGGAGCCGAGCGTGAGCACGTCGTCGTTGAAATCGTAGCTGCTGTTGTGCAGCATGCACGGTCCGATTCCGTGGCCGTGATCGCGATGCTCGCCCAGCCCGTTGCCGATATATCCATAGCAACCCGGCCGTTCCAGCAACATGAACGAGAAGTCTTCGGCGCCCATCGTCGGGTCGATGTTCGTATTGACGTTCTCCGCGCCGGCGACATCGCGCATCACGCCGAGCGCGAAATGCGTTTCGGCTTCCGTGTTCACCGTCGGCGGATAGTTGCGCACGAAACTCACTTCGGCCTTGCAACGATACGCCGCCGCCGTCGCCGCGACGATCTCCCTCATGCGCGTCTCGATCAGATCGAGCACGTCGACGGAAAACGTGCGCACGGTGCCCGCGAGCGTCGCGGTCGTCGGGATCGCGTTGATCGCGTGGCCCGCCTGCATGCGCGTGATGGAGAGCACGGCGGCATCGATCGGCCGCTTGTTGCGCGTCACGATGCTCTGCAAACCCGTGCCGATCTGCAGCGCCGTGAACACGGGATCGATGCCGTCGTGCGGAATCGCCGCATGCGCGCCCACGCCTTCGATGCGGATCTCGAACTCGTTGCTCGATGCCTGCGTCGCCCCGACGCGCGCGCCGAATTCGCCCGCCGGCATGCCAGGCCAGTTGTGCAGCGCGAACACGGCATCGACGGGAAAACGCTCGAACAGGCCGTCTTCGATCATCGCTTTCGCGCCGCCGCCGCCCTCTTCGGCGGGCTGGAAGATGAAGACGACGGTGCCGTCGAAGTCGCGATGCTTCGAGAGATAGTGCGCCGCGCCGAGCAGCATCGCGGTGTGTCCGTCGTGGCCGCACGCATGCATCTTGTTCTCGTGACGCGACGCATGCGCGAAGGTGTTCAGCTCGGGAATGGGCAGCGCGTCCATGTCGGCGCGCAGGCCGATCGCGCGCGTGCTCGCGCCTTTCTTCAACACGCCGACGACGCCCGTCTTGCCGAGCCCGCGCGTCACTTCGATATCCCAGCTTTCGAGCTTTTGCGCGACGAGTTCAGCCGTGCGCGCTTCTTCGTAGCACAGTTCGGGATGCGCGTGGATATCGCGGCGAATGGCCTGAATCTCGTCGCGCGCTTCTGCGATCTCGGGAATGATCGACATGCTTTCCTCTTGTTCGATGATGGACCGAAGCATTGTCGACGGCCGGAATTCACAGCGAAAGCTGATATTTCTTGTCCGTGACTTAAGGAAAGCTTTAGCTTTCCTGCGGCGCGATGGCGCCATGCGAACGCATGCGGATGCGTTCCTGCACGATGCTCATCACCGCGTGCCGATCATGAATCTTGCGCTCCAGCATGCCGACGACACGGCGCGGCGTATTCTTCGCGAGCGGCATCACGCGCAAGGCCGGATCGCTTGCCCAAGAGCCGTATTCGAGCAGCGGCACGACGGAAACGCCCGCATCCTGCCGCACGAGCTCGACGATCACTTCGAGCGAATTCAGTTCGAGAAACTCGTTCACCGCGAGCCGGTTGTGCTTCAACGCGCGCTCGATCAGCGCGCCCGTGCGTTGCGCCCTATCGAAACGCAGAAACGGTCGGCTTGCGAGCATCTCCGCGGCACTCGATGCAGCAGCGCCCGGCGAACCGATCGCGACGAGCGGCTCCGAATAAAGCGGCGTCCAGTTGAGACTCGCCGGCGTTTTGCCCGCCATTTCGACGATCACCGCCGCATCGATCTCGCCCGCCTCCACTTGCGGCGCGAGCGCGAGCGCCTTGCCGGTGAAGAGCCGCACATCGAGCCGCGGATATTGACCTTTCAGTTCGGTGACGACGGACGCGAGCGCGCCCATCGCCGAATCGACCGCGCCGATGGACACCGAGCCGGCGATTTCATCGTCGAGACCGGTGAGACGCATGCTGTCGTACAACGCGACGATGCGCTCCGCCTGCGGCAACACCTGCTTGCCGATGCTCGTCAGCCGGTTGGTGCGGCCGACGCGATCGAAAAGGGGCCGCTTCAGATCGTCTTCGAGCGATTGCATCTGCATGCTCACCGCGGCCTGCGTGAGCGCAACCTTTTCGGCGGCGGCGGCGAACGAGCCGTAACGCGCGACGGCAATAAACGTGCGCAAAAAACGGATATTGCTCATGGTGCCTTCGGGAAACCCCTGACGGTTAGATCAGGTTTCCTTGAGTGTCAGTTCAGAAATTCTATATTTTCTTATTTCAACTCGGCGTAATGTTTGCGTGTTGCAGCGGCTCGCGCGTCCGCGCGAAACGAGCCAACTAGAAAAGCGGATGTCGTCGCACCTGATCAATCGCCCCACGCAAACGGAGTGCATTCGATGAGCACCGTACTACCTGCAGCTCACGCGGCCGAGCAGAACGCCGCGATCAACCTGTCCGGCCGACGAGCCATCGTGGTATCGACCATCGGCAACGCGCTCGAATGGTTCGACTTCATGGTCTACGGCTTCTTTGCCGTCATCATCGCCAAGCTGTATTTTCCCGCAACGAATCCCACCATCTCATTGCTCGCGACCTGGGCCACGTTCGGCGTCGGCTTTCTGACGCGTCCGCTCGGCGGCATCGTGCTGGGCGCGGTCGCGGATCGCGTCGGACGCAAATCGGCGCTGACGCTCACGATCTCGCTGATGGCGGTCGGCATCGCGATCATCGCGTTCGCGCCGACGTATGCGGCCATCGGCGTCGCCGCGCCCTTGCTGATGCTGCTCGGCCGATTGATCCAGGGTTTTTCCGCGGGCGGCGAAGTGGGCTGCGCGACGGCGTTTCTCGTCGAATATGCGCCCGCCAACAAGCGCGGCTACTTCGGCAGTTTCCAGATGGTCGCGCAGGCCGCCGCGAGTCTCGCGGGCTCGTTTTTCGGCGCGGTGCTCACGCGCACGCTGAGTCCCGAGCATCTGAATAGCTGGGGCTGGCGCGTGCCGTTCGTGATCGGTCTCTTGATCGTGCCGGTCGGTTTGTATCTGCGCTCGAAGCTCGATGAATCGCCGGTGTTCGTCGAGAAGGCGCAGAAGAACGAGCTGTCCTCGCGCCCGATCCGCGACACCGCCACGAAACACTGGATGCCCGTGCTCGCGGGCTTCGGCCTCACGGTATTCGGCACCATCGGCACGTACATCTTCCTGCTGTATCTGCCGACGCACGCGACGCGCGTGCTGCACATGGCGCTCACCGACGGCCTCATCAGCTCGACCATCGGCGCGCTCGTGTATCTCGTCTGCTGCCCGATCTTCGGCCGGCTGTCGGACCGCATCGGCCGCAAGAAGCTGATGGCGACCGCGCTCGGGTTGTCGCTCGTGACCGCGTATCCGATCTTCGCCGTGCTCACCGCGCATCCGAGTTTGCCGATGCTGATCGTCTGCCAGGCGATATTGATGACCTACCTTGGCATATTCCAGGGCTGCTATCCGGCGTTCATCTCGGAGCTGCTTCCGTCGAGCGTGCGTTCGACGGGCATCTCGGTGAGCTACAACGTCGCGGTGATGATTTTCGGCGGCTTCGCGCCGGCCATCGTGCAATGGCTCACGATGACCACGGGCGACCCGCTTTCGATCTGCTACTACGTGATCTTCGGCAGCGCGGTCGCGCTCGTGACGATCTTGCCGCTGCGCGACCGCTACAGCGAGGCGCTGCGCTAGGCTGATGCAGCGTTTCTGCATCGCGTTTGCAAAGGAAGGAAAATGGGCGGCCCGCCGGAAGATCCGCGCACTTAAGTCTAATTTAAGGAAGCGCGCTTAGTCTGAAGTCTGACCGACCCACCCTCCTTCTGGCCGCGCAAGCGGCCGTTTTTTTTGGAGCGACGCGATGCAGATGATTCTCCGCATGGTTCTGATCCTCGTCGTGCTCGTCCTCTTCACGACGGTCGGCGTGTTCCTCCTTTCCCTTTTCGCGCGCGGTCTGCTCACGCATTGATGCGTTTCGATCGCGACGGGCACGCTTCGTGCGCCAGCAGCATCGCATGACCGCGCCAGCTTTCGGCAGAGAAAGTTTTGCGGCGGATGCCTATACTGGCTGAGTGTCGTCTTTCGCCGCATCGCCGGCGCTCGAAGGTCCTGCGCCCGCTGCGCAGACCCTTTTTCGCTGCCTTTCTTCCGCGCCACTGGCGCGCGACACGCTTCGCCGCATCCTCGCCTCTCTCACGCTGTGCCGCTTCATCGCCGCATTCGTGCAGCAGCTTGCTGCGCAATTCCAGGAGATTGCCCGATGCCACAACGTCATACCCCCCAATCGAAAACCACGCACGCCGATACACCCAACAAGACGCTGCAAGCCAAAGCTGCCGACGACTCGACCGTCACCTTCACGATGTCCGTGAATGGCCAGAGCGAAACGCTTTCCCTCGACTCCCGCACGACCTTATTAGATGCATTGCGCGAGCATCTTCATCTGACCGGCACGAAGAAAGGCTGCGATCACGGCCAATGCGGCGCATGCACCGTTCATGTGAACGGACGCCGCGTGAACTCGTGTCTGTGCTTCGCCGCCGCGTGCGAGGGCGATACGATCACGACGATCGAAGGCATCGGCGAAGTGGAAGCGCTGCATCCGTTGCAGGCTGCGTTCGTCGAATGCGACGGCTATCAGTGCGGCTACTGTACGGCCGGTCAGTTGATGTCGGCGGTGGCGCTGCTCGATGAACCCATCGGCCCGAACGACGACGACGTACGCGAAGCAATGAGCGGCAACCTGTGCCGCTGCGGCGCGTATCAGAACATCGTCAGCGCGATCCAGTCGGTGCGCGCGACGAAGCCGTCGTCGAAATAAGGAGAGCGACATGGACAGGTTTCAGCTCTCCCGCGCGCGCGACATGCGCGACGCGATCAATGCCGGCGCGCTCGCGCATACCGCGCAGCAAGGCGCGGAAGTGCGCTTTCTCGCGGGCGGCACGACCTTGCTCGACCTGATGAAGCTGAACGTCGAGCGGCCGATGCGCGTCGTCGATATCAGCCGCCTGCCGCTCGACAAGATCGAGGAAACGAAGGACGGCGGCGTGCATATCGGCGCGACTTCGCGTAACTCCGATCTCGCGCATCATCCGCTCATCCGCGATCGCTATGCGGTGCTGTCGCAAGCGCTGCTCGCGGGCGCGTCCGTGCAGTTGCGCAACATGGCGACGACGGGCGGCAACCTCCTGCAGCGCACGCGTTGCGTCTATTTCCGCGATACGACTTCGCCGTGCAACAAGCGCGAGCCGGGCAGCGGCTGCTCCGCGATTCAGGGCTTCAATCGCATGATGGCGATCATGGGCACGAGCGAATCGTGCATCGCGAGCAATCCGTCGGATATGTGCGTCGCGTTGCAGGCGCTCGAAGCGACGATTCACGTCGAAGGCACGGGCGGCAAGCGCGCGATTCCCATCGACGAATTCTTCCTGCTGCCGGGCACGACGCCCGATCGCGAGAACGTGCTCGATGCCGGCGATCTCGTCACGCACGTCACATTGCCGCCGCCGGTCGAAGGCGCGCGCTCGGCTTATCTGAAGCTGCGCGACCGCGCGTCGTACGAGTTCGCGCTGGCGTCGGCGGGCGTGGTGATCGGCGTGAAGGACGGGCGCATCGAGCATGCGCGCGTGGGACTGGGTGGCGTCGGCACGAAGCCGTGGCGCTCGCGCGAAGCGGAGAAGGAGCTGATGAACGCATCGCCCGAGGAGGCCACGTTCCGACGCGCCGCCGATGCCGCCCACGCCGACGCCAAGCCGCAAAGCGAGAATGGCTTCAAGGTCGAGCTATCGACGCGCTGCATCGTGCATGCGCTCAAGATGGTTACCACGCAAACTTCGTGAGGATCGCTAAATGTCCACGGCGCCCGATATCAAACCGTCCGCGTTCATCGGACGGCCCCAGTCGCGCATCGACGGACCGCTGAAGGTTTGCGGCCGCGCGACTTATACCTCTGACGTCGATCTGCCCGGCATGCTGTACGCCGTGCCGGTCGGCAGCACCATCGCGAGCGGCAAGATCACGTCGCTCGAATTCGCCGCCGCGCAAGCCATGCCCGGCGTCAAGCTGATTCTTCATCGCGGCAATATCGGCCGCTTCTATCGCATCGCCGGCAATTCGATCGATACCGGTTTCGTCGATGAGAATCGCCCGCCTTTCGAAGACGATGTGATTCGCTATTACGGGCAATACGTTGCGCTCGTCGTCGCGGAAACGTTCGAGACGGCGAGCGCCGCGGCCGCCTCGATCAAGGTCAGTTATGACAAGACGCCGCACGATGTGAGCGCGAAGCTCGATGCCGGCAAGAAGCTCGAAGTGCACAGCGAACGCGGCGATCCCGACAAGGCGTTCGACGATGCGCCCGTGAAGATCGACGAGAACTATGTGACGCCCGTCGAAACGCATAACCCGATCGAGCTGCACGCGACCATCGCGCACTGGAACGGCGAGAGCTACACGTTCTATGAGACGAGCCAGGCCGTCGCGAATCACCAGGGCGCGCTGATGCAGATGATGGGCCTGCCCAAAGAGAAGGTCCGCGTGATCTCGCGCTATCTCGGCTCGGGCTTCGGCGGCAAGCTGTGGATGTGGCCGCATTCGCTGCTCGCCGCCGCCGCGACGCGGCAACTGGAACGCCCGGTCAAGCTCGTGCTCTCGCGCAAGATGATGTTCCAGAACGTCGGGCACAGGCCGACGACGCAGCAGCGCGTGCGGCTCGCGGCGACGCCCGATGGCAAGCTCGTGTCGTTGCAGCATGACTTCGTGAATCACGCGGCCATCGCCGACGATTACGTGGAAGACTGCGGCGAAGCGACGCCGTCGATGTACAGCACGCCCAACCTGCGCGTGACGGGCGGCACGGTCAAGCGCAACGTCGGCTCGCCGACTTCGATGCGCGGCCCCGGCGCGGTGCCCGGCCTCTTCGCACTCGAATCGGCGATGGACGAGCTGGCCATCGCGTTGAAGATCGATCCGGTCGAACTGCGCTTGCGCAATGAACCCAAGGTCGATGAAAGCAGCGGTTTGCCGTTTTCGTCGCGGCACTTTGTCGAATGCCTGAAGACGGGCGCGGAGAAGTTCGGCTGGTCGAAGCGCACGCCGGAAGTCGGCTCAATGAAGCGCGACGGTCTCACGCTCGGCTGGGGCGTGGGCGCGTGCAGCTGGCCGGGCTTGCGTTTTTCGGCGGATGCGACCGTCGATCTGCGCGCGGACGGCACGGCGCGCGTCGCGTGCGGGACGCAGGATATCGGCACGGGCACGTACACGATCCTCGCGCAGATCGTCGCGGAGCATACGGGCATCGCGCTCGACAAGATCGAAGTCGGCCTCGGCGATACCGCGTTGCCGCTCGGTCCGGTGTCGGGTGGATCGGCGGCGACGGCATCGGTGATTCCGGCGGTATCGGATGCGGTGCGCGCGGCCATCAAGACGCTGCTCGCGCGCGCGGCGAAGATCGAGGGATCGCCGTTCGCCGGCGCGAAGGCCGAAGAACTCGCGATGAGCGGCGGCCATGTGCATCGCAAGAACGAAGCGCCGGAGCGCGGCGTGCCGTTCGCGCGCATTCTCGATGCGGCGAAACTACACGCGGCATCGGGCAGCGGCAGCGCGAAAGGCGGCTTCGACGATCCGCTCAAGAAGAAGTGGTCGATTCACTCGTTCGGTGCGCACTTCGCCGAGGTGACGTGGGAGCCGGCGACCGCGCGCCTGCGCGTGAGCCGCGTCGTGACCGTGATCGATGCGGGCAAGATCCTGAACCCGCGCGCGGGGCGCAATCAGATCGAAGGCGCGGTCGTGATGGGCGTCGGCATGGCGCTTTTCGAGCACACGGTCTACGACGAACGAAGCGGCGCGCCGGTGAACAGCAGCCTCGCGGATTACGTCGTCGCGACCAATGCCGATACGCCGAAGATGGACGTCACCTTCCTCGATTATCCCGATACGATCTTCAACGAGCTGGGCGCGCGCGGTATCGCGGAGATCGGGTTGGCGGGGATCGCGGCGGCCATCACGGGCGCGGTGTATCACGCGACGGGCGTGCGGGTGAGGAAGCTGCCGGTGATGATCGAGGATCTATTGAAGGCCTGACGTCGATCTCGTTGCGTGGTTCTCGCGGCCCGGCCTTCGCGCGGTTTGTCAGCGCAAACGCCGGGCCGATTCAAATTCGTATAATGACGCGCGCAGCGAATCGGATGGCGAATCGCTTATTCATCGGGAAACGAATTGAAAGACCACAACGCGAAGCCGCTGACAGAGCGCGAACTCGATCGTCTGGAAGCCTTGCTCGATTCCTTCGGCGATGAAGCGATGACCCTCGAGATGGTCGATGGTTTTTTCGCTGCGCTGATTTGCGGCCCTGAACTCGTTCCGCCGCACGAATGGCTTCCCGCGGTGCTTGGAGGAACCGTTGCTCCGGCGAACGAAAAGAATGCCGAGACGACGCTGCAACTGCTGATCCGTCACTGGAACACCATTGCGGACGATCTCGAAGTCACCCTGCACGAAGACGCTGTCTATTTGCCCGTGCTGTCGCTCGACGAAGAAGACGGCATCGCGCACGCCAACGAATGGGCGGAAGGCTTCATGGCGGGCATCGAGATGCGCCACGAAAGCTGGAACGCGCTGCTCGACGACGATGAGCAAGCGGAAGCGTTGCTTCCGGTCTTGCTGCTGTATCACGAGGACGATCCCGACCCGGAGCTTCGGAGCGACCCGGAAGCGTTCGAAGATCGCGACACGATCATTCAGGAGATGATCGCGGAACTGACTTATATCTATCGCTACTTCGAGCCGCATCGGAAGGAGAACGCGATGCGCGACGCACCCGCGCCGATACGGCGGACAAGCGAAAAGGTCGGCAGAAACGAGCCGTGCCCGTGCGGCAACGGGCGCAAATACAAGCATTGCTGCGGGGCGAATGTTTCTACGTAAGATTTGAACGGCGGGCGGCGAAAACGCTATGCTAGACTGGATTTTCAGCCTGATTCCGACTGTGCATGACATTGGAACGCTCACCCGCAAAAGCCATGAAGCCATCCGCCGCCCTGCAAGCTCATCGTGAAGAGATTCGTCGGATCGTCGAAGCGCATCACGCGTCGAATGCACGCGTCTTCGGTTCTGTCGCTCGCGGAGAAGATACCGACGAAAGCGACCTCGACTTACTCATCGACCCATCGCCGGATACGACTCTCTTTGATCTCGGCGCAATCCGGCACAAGCTGCGAAGCTTGCTCGGCGTTCCAGTTGATGTGCTGACTTCAGGCGCGATTCCCGATCGCAGGCGCGATGCCATTCTTGGAGGCGCCGTGCCCGTATGAGTCGCGACGATTTGGTTCTGGCTGAATAACTGGGGCACCGCCGGGATGGACCAAACGGCCTTTCTAGGCAATGAGCTCGTTTCAAGACGCCGTCATCCGCAACTTCGAAATCGTCGGGGAGGCAAGCCGGAACGTCGGCGAGTACTATCCTGTGTTCGCGGCGGCGCATCGGGACGTCGACTTTTCTTCCGCGTATGAAATGCGGAACGTACTTGCGCACGGCTATCGCCAGATCCACTCACTGATCGCAACGTTGGATGATTGATTCGCAACATCAGCTGCTACCTCGGATCGCCCCGCTTCAAACGCGCGTACACGCAGGCACACCGCTTGCATGCGCCCGCCTCTTCGCCCCTCCCCCAAGACGCGCTACCATAAGCACCAGCCCATTCCCCAAAACCCCTGTGTAGCAGCAATCTCAGCCGGAGTGCCCATGAACGACATGATCAAACAACACGGCCTGCAGGTCGACGCGAGTCTCGCGAAGTTCGTCGATGAAGAAGCCATCCCCGGCACGGGCGTCGATAGTGCGTCCTTCTGGAAGGGATTCGATGCCATCGTCCACGATCTCGCGCCGAAGAACCGCGCGCTGCTCGCCGAGCGCGACCGCCTTCAGACCGAGCTGGACAACTGGCATCGCAGCAATCCCGGCCCGGTGCGCGATCCGCGCGCCTATCGCAAGTTTCTCGAAGAGATCGGCTATATCGTGCCCTCGCCCGCGCACGTCCAGGCGAGCACCGCCAATGTCGATCGCGAGATCGCCGAGCAGGCCGGTCCGCAACTCGTCGTGCCGCTGTCCAACCTGCGCTATGCGCTCAACGCCGCCAACGCGCGCTGGGGCAGCCTCTACGATGCGCTCTACGGCACCGATGCCATCGACGAAAACGACGGCGCCGAACGCACCGCGCAGTTCAATCCGAAGCGCGGCGCGAAGGTCATCGCCTATGCGCGCGCCTTCCTCGACGACAACGCGCCGCTTGACCACGGCTCGCACGCCGACGCGACCAAATACAGCGTCGAGCAAGGCAAGCTCGTCGTCGCGCTGAAAGACGGCAGCAAGAGCGGCCTCGCGAACGCCGAACAGTTCGCGGGCTATCAGGGCGACGCGAAAGAACCGTCCGCCATTCTGCTCAAGCACAACGACCTGCACTTCGAGATTCAGATCGACGCGAGCAACTTCATCGGCAAGACGGATTCGGCGCACGTGAAAGACGTGCTGATGGAAGCGGCCGTGAGCACGATCATCGACTGCGAAGATTCGGTCGCGGCCGTCGATGCCGCCGACAAGACGCAGCTCTATCGCAACTGGCTCGGCCTGATGCAAGGTCATCTCGCGGAACAGGTGACGAAGAACGGCAAGACCTTCACGCGCGCGATGAACCCGGATCGCGAATACACCGCGCCCGATGGCGCAAAGACGCTCAAGCTGCACGGACGTTCGCTCCTCTTCGTGCGCAACGTCGGCCATCTGATGACGAATCCCGCCGTGCTCGACCGCGACGGCAACGAGATTCCCGAAGGCATCCTCGACGCCGTGATGACCGTGCTCGGCTCGATGCACGATCTCAGGAACAAGATGAACTCGCGCACGGGTTCCATCTATATCGTGAAGCCGAAGATGCACGGTCCCGCCGAAGTGGCGTTCGCAGACGAACTCTTCTCGCGCGTCGAAGATCTGCTCGGCCTGCCGCGTCACACGATCAAGATGGGCATCATGGACGAGGAACGCCGCACGAGCGTGAACCTCAAGGCGTGTATCGCGGCGGCGGGCGCGCGCGTCGCGTTCATCAACACGGGCTTCCTGGATCGCACCGGCGATGAAATGCATTCGTCGATGGAAGCCGGCCCGATGATGCGCAAGGGCGACATGAAGTCGTCGAAGTGGATCAGCGCGTATGAGCGCAGCAACGTGCTCGTCGGCCTGAACACGGGCTTGCGCGGTCGCGCGCAGATCGGCAAGGGCATGTGGGCGATGCCCGATCTGATGCATGCGATGCTCGAACAGAAGATCGCGCATCCGAAGGCAGGCGCGAACACCGCATGGGTGCCCTCGCCCACGGCGGCCACGCTGCACGCGCTGCACTATCACATGGTCGACGTGCAGCAGGTTCAGCAGGAACTTGAAAGCATCGACTACGACGGCCAGAAGAACGAACTGCTCGATGGCCTGCTGACGATTCCGGTCGTCGACAAGCCGTCATGGTCGGAAGAGGACATCAAGAACGAGATCGAGAACAACGCGCAGGGCATTCTCGGCTATGTCGTGCGCTGGGTCGATCAGGGCGTGGGCTGCTCGAAGGTGCCGGACATTCACGATGTCGGCCTGATGGAAGATCGCGCGACGCTGCGCATTTCGAGCCAGCACATCGCGAACTGGCTGCGTCACGGCATCGTCACGGAAGAGCAGGTGCGCGCCACGCTCGAACGCATGGCTGCGGTCGTCGACAAGCAGAATGAAGCCGATCCGACCTATCGCCCGATGTCGCCCGCGTTCGACAGCTCGTTCGCGTTCAAGGCCGCGTGCGCGCTCGTCTTCGAAGGACGCACGCAACCGAGCGGTTATACGGAACCGCTGCTGCACAAGTTCCGTCTCGCCGCGAAGCAATCGATGTAATTCGCATAAGCGCGCGCACGCGAAGCGGCGTGCGTGCGCTGTCCGCGCTGCTTATTTCTGCTCCGACCAGAGCTTGCCCGCGGTCGCCCAGTTCTCGCGCTTCACGTCCGTCAGGATGATGTCCACCGAACCCGGCTCGCAGCCGAGCGTCTCGCAAGTCGTGCGCGTGATCGCCTCGACGAACTTGCGCTTCTCTTCCGCCGTGCGGCCTTCGAACAGTTGAATGTTGAATGTCGGCATTTGCGTTGATCTCCTTTTGAGTTGAATTCAGTCTCGATAGGTCGCGTCGATACGATCGAGCTTGCGCAATAGCGACGGCCATTCGAGCGCGCCTTCGACCGCATCGTCGTCATGCAATTGCGCCGCGGTGCGCGTGACGATTTCCGGCGTCGGCACGATCATCTTGCCCACGCCCGCAAGCGCGCGAAGCTGAATATCGCATGCCTTGACGAGCATATCCATCAGCACATAAGCCTCGGCGATGGTGCGCCCGAGCGTCAGCGGACCATGATTGCGCAGCAGCATCGCGCGATGCGCGCCGAGACTCTTCACGAGCCGCTCGCCTTCCGCCGGCGAGAACGCGAGCCCTTCGTAATCGTGATACGCGAGATGCCCGTGAAAGCGCATCGCGTGTTGCGACGCGGGCAGCAGGCCATGCGGTTGCGTCGATACCGCGATCGCCTCGCGCACGTGCAGATGCATCACGCACACGGCATCCTCGCGCGCGGCATGCACGGCGCCGTGCAACGCGAAGCCCGTCGCGTTCACCGGATGCGCGCTCTCGCCGATCACGTTGCCATCGATATCGATCTTCACGAGATTGCTCGCCGTGACTTCATCGAACGAAAGCCCGAACGGATTGATGAGAAAGCGCCCCGGCTCGCCGGGCACGCTCGCCGAGATATGCGTGTAGACGACATCGTCCCAGCCGTTGAGCGCGACGAGCCTGTACGCGGCGGCGAGATCGACGCGCGCGACCTGTTCGGCGGCCGAGCGCGGTCCGCTTTCGGCGATCCTGCGCTCAGGCGTGTGGGTGAACGACATGCGAGTCTCCTTGTTTCGATGATCCGGACAGGCGCCGCTCCAGCACGATCACCGCCCACGACGCGAGCACGAACGGCGCGGTCAACGCGGCGATGCCGGCGCAATCGATCATGCGCTCGATCAACACCGCCGCGACGATCGCGACGAGCGCATAGCGCTTGCCGAGCGGCGCGGCTGCGAGCGCGGCAAGCGCCGCATTGAAGCCGCACGCGCCCGAGAGCACGACGGCGTCGTTGGCGCCGCCGAGCGCATGCAGCATCGCGCCGAGTGCGCTGCCCGCGAGCGCCCAGCCCGCCTGCGAGGGACGCGACGCGAACAAGCCCGCCGCGATCAACGCGCCCGCGAGCGCGCCGGTCGCGAACGTGATCGGCGCGAGACCCGCGAAGGCGGCTTCGAGCATCGGAACGAAACCGGCGGCGACTTGCGGAATCGCGCCTGTATCGCCGCGCTCGGCCAGCAGCGGCAGCCAGCACCAGGTGACGATGATGGCGGGGCTCGAAAAGACCGGCAACCGGTAGCGCGCGAGAATGCGGGTGAGTTTGCTGGCGAGAAAGGTGGCGAACATCGCTGCGACGATCGCGACGGCTGCGGCCTGCGATGCATCGCCGATGAACGTGAACGCGGCCAGCGCCGCGAGCGCGCCGTTGAAGCCGTAGAGATCGTCGCGAAGCGCGGGTGCGCCGTCATCCTCGATGATCACGCTGATGACATTGCCCGTCAGCGTGCCGATCAGCAGCCCGCACGCGAGGCGCGGACTCGCGCACAGGACGGCGAGAAACAGCAGCGCACCGGTCGCGGCATTGCGCTGAAGCACGATCTGCCCGATCGCGCGGGCGAAACTGCGGAGTTGACTGCCGAAGGCGGCGTGGGAATGGAGAGCGGAAGACATGCTGAGCGGCAACGGCACGGGAAGCCGCCAGCATAAAGCAGCCGGCGCGCGCCGTGCGACGGCGGACCGAATAACCTGTATGTGGCTTGAAGCAGAAGGCGCGACGAGCGTCGCGCCGGAGGAGGCCGTAGCTTAGTTGAACGCCATCGGGACCAGCGGCGTCGGCTCGCCGACACCCGGGTTCGCCATCGACAGATCCGAACTCAATTTGACGATTTCCGCGACGTTTTCGCGGAAATTCGGGTGCTTTTCCCAGGTGATGTAGCTCGCGTCCATGACGGCGGACAGCGTGAGCAAGGCGAAAGCGATTTTTTCGAGCACTTCGTAGCGTTGGCGCATGATCTGTTCCTAAAACTTTGCGACATTGTAACAGACTTAAGGGTTTTCCCCTAAGCGTATGTTGCAATGCCGCAAATCGCCCGTCACTACTGCGGTTGCGCTCCGGCCCTCTTTCACATCGACGCTTCGAGCATCGCCTTGTAATCCGCGCTCGATGCGTCGCGCGGATTCGTCTTATGACTGTGATCTTTCAGCGCGCCGGCGATGATGCGCGGGAACATTTCGCGCGTCACGCCGAGTTCCGCCAGGCCGCGCGGCAAGCCGAGCGTCGCGGTCATCGAGCGCACCGCTTCGCCGACTTCGTTGCCGGACTTCAGGCCCATCGCCTGCGCGATGCGGTCGAGTTTGCCCTCTTCGTGCATCGTCGGCGCGCTGCTGTTGAATGCGATCACCGCCGGCAGAAAGATCGCGTTGAGCGTGCCGTGATGCAGTTTCGGATTGATGCCGCCGAGCGAGTGACTCAGGCTGTGCACGCACCCGAGCCCTTTCTGAAACGCGAGCGCGCCCTGCATCGATGCGCTCATCATGTTCCAGCGCGCGGCGCGGTCCGAGCCGTCGCGCGTGGCCCGTTCGATGTGACGCCACGCGCGCCACAGACCATCGAGCGCGATGCCATCGGCGGGCGCGTTGAACGCGGGCGCCATGAACGTTTCGAGGCAATGCGCGATGGCGTCCATGCCGGTTGCGGCGGTGAGCATCGGCGGCAGACCGAGCGTCAGTTCCGGGTCGCAGATCGCGACTTTCGGCACGACATGCGGCGAGATCACGCCGACCTTGCGGCCATCGTCGAGAATCAGGATCGCGCCGCGGCCTACTTCGCTGCCGGTGCCGGCGGTCGTCGGAATGGCGATGACGGGCGCGGTCTTCGCCGTGATGCGCGCAAGCCCGCCTTCGATCACCGCGAAGCTTTGCAGCGGACCGTCGTGCGTCGCGCACACGGCGACGCCCTTGGCGAGATCGATCGACGAGCCGCCGCCGGCCGCGATCACGCCATCGCACTGATGTTCCTTGTACATGGCCACCGCTGCGCGCACGGCGGCTTCGTTCGGATTGGGCGGCGTCGCATCGAAGACGGGCGCGGGCGACGATGAACCGAGCGCATCGATTACTTTATCGAGCAGGCCTGCCGCGCGGATGCCGGCATCGGTCACGATCAGCGGACGGCGAATGCCGATGCGTTCGCACTCGCTCGCAAGCAGGCGCACCGCGCCGAAGTCGAATTGAATTTGCGTGATGTAATTGATGAGGGACATGAGTGTCTGGGGGAGGGTCGGTGCCGTCAGTATAAGAGCGCGCGCCGTCGTGCGTTTTTTTCAACGCTTTAACTGCAATGCTGCTGGGCGTCGCGCACCCTGAAATGCACGAGCGTCTGCCCGATTGCGCTCGGGCAACCGCGCGAGCGCAGCGTGTCGCACGCCTGCGCACGCGCTTCGGGCGTGCGTTCCTGCGAAGGCACGTCGAGACCGTCGTCCTCGTCCGCGCGATAGATGTTCTCGAGGCTTTGCCGCCGGCATGCATCGCTCGACGCATTGCGCACCATGCGCGCGATGGAGCCCATCGGCTGACGCACCGCGTCCTGCTGCGGCAGGTGTGCGCGAACCCGATTGCATGGTTTTCGCGCGTTTTTGGGTCATCGGCGGCGTCGCTAAAGTTTCAATGCGAACGACCGTTATCCGATCTGTGGTCGGCTCTATCGCGAGACCGGACCGCCGCCAAAAAACCGATATGGACCAACTTACAGAGGTGTTCACCCTGCCGCGCGGACGTGCGGCCACGTGGTTGCTGCACGCGGGAGCCGATATTCCCCGCGCGATCCGCGTCGCCCTCGTCGGGAGCCTGTTCGGCACGCTGCCGATCTTCGCGGGCGGCGTGCTGAATACCGTTGCCGTCGCGTGGGTGCTGGCTCGCAGGCATCCGACGGCCGCGTTTCATATCTGGCTCGCGCTCGAAATCGCCGTGTGTCTCATGCGGCTCGTCGTGCTCGTCGTTGCCCGCCGCCGCGCGCGCGAACGCAAATCCACGCCGACCGATACCTACGTGCTGCTCGCGCCGCTGTGGGGCGCGACGGTCGGCTACGGCGCGCTGGTCTCCGTGCTATCAGGCGACTGGATCGCCGCGACGCTCTCGTTTTTATCCGCGGCCGCGATGGTCGGCGGCATCTGCTTCCGCAATTTCGGCGCGCCGCGGCTCGTCGCGGTGATGATTTTTCTGTCGCTCGGGCCGTGCTGCATTGGCGCAGTGCTCGCGGGCGAGCCGACGCTCTGGCTCACCGTGCTGCAAATCCCCTTTTATCTTTTCGCGATGAGCGCCGCCGCGTGGCGCCTGAACGGCATGCTCGTTTCGACGATGAAAGCCGAGCAGGAAAACGACCGCCGCGCGCGTCACGACGAACTGACCGGCCTGCTCAACCGCGCCGGGCTCTTCCAGGCGGTGCGTTCGCGCGAGCCCGGACACGCGCGCGACAGTGCGCGCACGGCGCTGCTCTATCTCGATCTCGACCGCTTCAAGGCCGTCAACGATGCGCACGGTCACGAAGTCGGCGACACGCTGCTCGCGCTGGTCGCGCGGCGTTTGCGGCATGTGTCGGGCGAAGGATCGCTGGTTGCGCGGCTCGGCGGCGACGAATTCGTGATCGTCACGCCGCCGCAGGCCGAACCGCTCGCGCTCGCGGATGTCATCGTGCGCGAACTGTCGAAGCCCTTTCTCACCGATGCCGGCGTGATGCTCGACATCGGCGTGAGCATCGGCGTTGCGCGGTTCGATCATCATCACGATGAACTCGACGGCGTCCTGCGCGATGCCGACAACGCGCTCTACGAAGCCAAGCGCGCGGGCAAGAGTCGCTGGGTATCGGCGGCGGTGCGCGAACCGGCCGGGCTCGTCGCCTGAAGCGTCAGCCGTTCAGCGCTTCGCTCAGACTCTTCGCTTCTTTCGCGAAACGCTGCCGTTCTTCGCCATGCAGACGATCGTCGCCGGGCAGATCGACGGTGAGCGGGTCCATCGCGACATCGTCGACGTGCACTTCGTAGTGCAGATGCGGCCCCGTCGCCCAGCCAGTTTCGCCGACATAGCCGATCACCTGCCCGCGCTTCACCGTGCCGCCGTTCCTGATGCCCTTCGCGAAGCGCGACAGATGCGCGTACACGGTGGAGTACGGCGGCGGATTCTCGAGCATGATGACCTTGCCGTATCCCGTTTGCCTGCCGACGAAAGTCACCTTGCCTTGCGCCGTCGCATGCACGGGCGTGCCGATGGGCGCGGCGAGATCGACGCCATCGTGACTCTGCCAGCGATGGACGACCGGATCGAACCTGCGCAACGAGAAGTCAGACGATACGCGCGTGAACACGACTGGATAACGCGAGAACGCGGGCTTTGTGCTCTTGCCGTCCTTCGAGTAGTAGCGCGGTTCGCCTTCCGGATCGCGATACAGAAACACGTCGTGCGACGATGAACCCGTCGTCAGCCGCACGGCGAGCGGCTCGTCGTGCGCGGTCTGGCCGCCTTGCGGACGATCGTAGATGACGCTGAGCGTGTCGCCCTTTTTGAGATCGCGGCGCATGTCGACGCTGCTGCCGAAGGCTTCGGTAAGCGTCGCGATCGTGCTCTGGCCCAGGCCCAGACTCTGCGCGGCGTCGGAGAATGTCTGATCGACGGTCGCGCTTTCGGTCGTGCGCGCCGGCGGTGGGGGCGGTGACGTCGATGCGGGCTGGACGGGCGCTGCGCGTTGCCGGAGCGACACGGCGGGCGCGTCGTCCTTGTCGGCGGACGGCGCATGCGGCCGATGCACCGCGTTGCAGATCACGACAGTGCACACGGATCCGATCGCGCAAGTAAAAAGCAGTCTGCCTGCCTTGCCGGGCAAGGCGTTGGAGGGAGAGAACGGCATGGGCGGGGAGGCGAAACGAGCGACGCGCGCGGCGCATCGTTCGAGAGATCAGAAGGCGCGGCGCGCGGGCCGCGAGCGATGTCGGCGCGCGCGTTATTCGATCTGCCGCGAAATGGGGCGGATCGTCGGGGATTTTGACGAAAAACTGCGCGCGGGCATGAAGTAGCAAGTCGACGAAAGCGGGTTGCGTCGAGACTATGAGAAGATTCTTAAACGAGGCTTAAGCTGCCCCTTTTTTAGATTTTGACTGCTGTTTGAGCGCAATTGCACGCTATTAGCGAAAAATCAGCGCTTCCCGACTTCCAGTGTCTTCGCGTACCCCGTCAACTCGAGATATCCGCGCCCTTTCCCGCCGTCCCCGTCGAGCGTCACCGCGCCTTCCCAATACAGCGCTCCGGTCGAATCGCGCGAGTCGAGTTCCTGATCGTCGATGAGCGGATTCAGCCGCCATCGCATCCCGCCGACGCGCACGTTCATCGCCACCGGATAAACCGTGTTCGTACGCGGCGAGCGCCACTTCCGCTCGGGCGTGAATTCCACGTCATTCGGGCCGAATCGCTGCACACGGCCATCGCGATCGCGCAGCGCGGCGTGCGCCCAGACCGCGTGGCCGTCGCGGGCGCGGACCTTGAAGGCCATCAGCGCGGAGCCGTCGTCGAGATTCGCGCCGAGCCAGTCCCAACCGGCCGCGTCGGACGAAAGCAGCGTGCTCGACCATTCGTGATCGAGCCACGCGCGGCCCGTCACCGCGACGCCCGCATTCGCCTTCCCCGACGCCGATGGCCGCACCACGCTGCCCGTCACCTTCAGTTGCGGTTCGCTGTAGTAATAGCTCGCCTGTTCCGGCGACGGCCCTTTGCGCGAATAGCCGCGCTCGCCCTGGATCATCGGCGGCTGCGTCGGCGTGAATGTGAGATGGAGCGCGAAGCCGGCGGCATCGGCGACGACCGCATAACTGCCGTCCGCCGCGCGCGTCATGTGCCACGCGTCGAGCTTGACGTCGGTGTTGCCTTCCTTCGCGTACGCCAGGCCGAAACCCTGCCGCGCGACGTTCTGATCGTGCACGAGCCGCCCGTAAGCCGGATCGGACAGCGCCGCATGCGCGATGATCAACTGCGACGGATCGAACGCGCTCTTGCCCTGCTTTTTCCCCGTATTCGAGCGAAAAAACGTGATCTGAAACCCCAGCGGCTGATGATCCGGCGTATCGAGCCAGCCGGTCGCGTACCACCATTCCGTGCGATACGGCGGATGCGCGCCGCTGTCCTTCGGCCAGTCGATGGCATGACCCGGCACGACGGGCGCGAACTGCGGCTCGCCGGCGAGCGCGGTCATCGACGAGACGAGCAACGCGAGAAGCAGCGCGCGCATCACCAGTCCTCCCGCACGGCGCGCACCGCATCGACGGACACGGCGCGCCGGCCCGCGAGCACCGCCGTCGCGCACGACGACATCATCATCACGCACGCGATGACGGCGATCATCGTCCAGGGAATGTGCAGCGACATGCTCCAGTGGAACGACTGCGGATTCACGACGAACACGAGAATCAGGCTGATCGCGAAGCCGAGCACGCAGCCCATCGCGATGCCGAGCAGCGTGAGCCAGCCCGCTTCGGACGCGAGCAACGCGAGAATCTGCGCGCGCGTCAGGCCGACGTGCCGCAGCATGCCGAACTCGCGTGAGCGCGCGAGCGTCTGCATCGAGAATGTCGCGCCGACGCCGAACAACCCGATCACGATCGCCACCGCTTCGAGCAAATACGTCACGGCGAAGCTGCGATCGAAGATGGTCAGCGTGCGCGCGCGAATCTCGCCCGGTTGCGAGAATTCGAGCGTGTCGCCGAAGGGCAGCTTTTTGATCGCGTCGATGACCTGCGCCGCGCTCGATCCCGACCGCAACGTGATGGCGATATCGGTCGCGGTCGTATCGCCGGTGAGCCTTCGATAATCCGCGATGCGCATTTGCAGCGCGCCCGTCTGCCGCACATAGTCGCGCCAGATGCCCGCGACGACGAAGCGCTCGCCCGCGCCGCCCACCGGCAAACTCACGCGTTCGCCCACGCGATAGCCGTACAGATCGGCCATCGCTTCCGATGCCCAGACCGGCGTCTCGCCCGCGCGCCATGCGGCACGCGGCAATGCATCGCCGGTCATTTGCAGAGTCGCGCCGGGATCGGCGGCGTCGAGTTCGCGGGCGATCAGCGCGACCGGCGGCTTTGCAGGATCGAGCGTCAGTTTCGACGCGCGCGTAAACGCGGCATGCGCGACGCCGCTCGCCGCGGCGATCTGTGCCTGCTGATCGGGCTGCAAGCCGCCGGTGTCGCCGCTCGACGCCATGCGCACATAGAGATCCGCCGACAACAGATGCGCGAGCCAGTCTTCGACGGACACGCGAAAGCTCGTCACCATGATCGCCATCGCGACGATGAGCGTGAAGCTCGACAGCACGCCGCCCATTGCGATCGATGCCTGCCCCGGCGCATTCGCGAGACGCGCGAGCGCGAGTGTCGAGATGGCGTTGCGCGGTTTCATCGCGCGGCGAAACACGAGTGCGGTGAGACGCGGCATCAGCGCGATGCCGCCGACGAGCAGCATCGCGACGGCGACATAACCGCCGATGGGCGCATCGAAGACGGGCGGCGCCTGCGTCAGCGCCGCGCCGATCGCGAGGCACGCGAGCGCGGGCCACGGCGTGCCGAGCGGCGCGAGCGCGGCCTCTTCGCTGCCGGCCTTCAACGCGGGCGCGGGCCGTGCGCGCGCCGCTTCGAGCGCGGGAACGAGCGTCCCCGCCAGCGCGACGCCAATGCCGAGCGCAAGAAAGATCGCGCTCGCGACCGGCTCGAAGACGACCCGCGGCTCGACACCCGGAAAATATCCGCCGCCGAGATCGCTGCCGAAGAAACGCAGCGCGAGCGCCGCGACGCTAAAGCCGAGCGCGATGCCGAGCACGCCGCCCGCCACGCCGAGCAGCGCACCTTCGAGCATGATCTGCCGCACGAGCAATGCGCGCGTCATCCCGAGCACGCGCAGCATCGCGAATTGCGCGCGGCGGCGCACGACGCCCGCCGCCTGCGTCGAAAACACGAGAAACGCGCCGGTGAAAAGCGCGACCAGCGCAAGCACGTTCATATTGATGCGATACGCGCGCGACAGCCGGTCCGTGCGGCTTTCGACATCGTCGGTTCCGGTCACGACGAGCCGCGCGCCGAGTTCACGTTGCAGCGTCTGCCGGAACGCATCGCGATCGACGCCGCGCGCGAGTTGCAGATCGACGCGGGAAAGCTTGCCCGTCATACCGAAGCGGTTCTGCACGGCGGCGATATCCATCACCGCGATGCGCTGCCCGGGACGCGTGCGCGCGATGCCGCCCGCGACGCGCAGCTTCACCGGCGACGTGCCGCTCTGCAATTCGATGTGCCCGCCATCGCGCGCGCCGAACCATGCGAGCGCGGCGGGCGAAAGGAAGATGGCGTCATCGGCTAAAACATCGAGCGATGCATCCGGCGACGGCACGCCCGTCAGATCCGGCGCGATGCGTTTCGCGCGGAACACGTCGATGCCGAGCACCTTGAGCGGCGCGTTCTTGCCGGGCACGGCGACATCCACTTCGAGCACCGGACTCGCGACCGCCACCCCCGCATGCGTCGCGAGTTGCGGATACACGTTCTCGTCGATGAAAGGCTGGGCGCCGCGCACCTGCAAATCCGCCTGTCCGGACAGACTGCGCGCGGCGGCGGAAAACTCGTTGAACGCCGCGCCGTTGATGAGCTGCACCGCATAGCCGAGCCCAACGCCGAGCGCAATCGTCAGCATGGCGACGAGCGCGCGGCCGCGATGACTGCGCCATTGCGCGCCGAGCAGCCAGCGCGTGAGCGTGTCGAAAAGTCCGCGTGTGACGGCGATATCGCTCATCGTGCGAGCGTCGCTGCGTGCAATGCGCCGTCGCTCAGAATCACGACGCGATCCGCGAACGCGGCCGCCGCTTCCGAATGCGTGACCATCACGGTCGCGGCGCGCGTCGCCTTGGTTTCGGCACGCAGGAGTTCGAGCACTTCGTGCGCGGTCTGCGGATCGAGATTGCCGGTGGGTTCATCGGCGAGCAAGAGGCGCGGCCGATGCACCAGCGCCCGCGCGATCGCCACGCGTTGCAGCTCGCCGCCGGAAAGCTGGCGCGGCATGTCGTCGCCGCGTCCGTCGAGGCCGACCGCCGCGAGCATCTCGCGCGCGGGCGCGGGTGGCATGCCGTTCAGCAAGAGCGGCACCGCGACGTTCTGAAACAGCGTCAGATGCGGCAGCACGTGAAATGCCTGGAACACGAAGCCGAGCTTCTGGCGGCGCAGGCGCGTGGCGGCGTCGTCGGAGAGCGTGGAAATCGATGCGCCGTCGATCAGCACGTCGCCGCTGTCGGCGGTATCGAGGCCCGCGATGAGATTGAGCAGGGTCGACTTGCCGACGCCCGAATCGCCCATGATCGCGACGAACTCGCCCGCGCCGAGCGCGAAATCGAGCGCGTCGAGCACGATGCGGCCGCTGCCGTAGGTCTTCGTGAGGCGGCGGCATTCGAGGGCAGGAGAAACGTCCGGGTCGGCGGGTCGCATGGCTGGGAGGCTGGGCACGATGTTGCGGATGGATTTGCGCAAGCATTGTGCCGAAGTCTCGCGAATTCAGCCGAATCCATGAGGCGCTGAGGGCACTTGAGGCGCTTTAACCCTGCGGCAGTGTGCCCGGCCGGATGTACGCGAACATATGCGCCACATAATCCGGCTTGCCGAGCGGCACGCCGTGATTGCGCAGAATCGCGTACGCGGTCACCGCGTGGAAATAAAACTGCGGCAGACACCAGTCGCGTGCGTATTGTTCGCCGGTCATATCGAAGACGATGCCGTTCGGCAGATCGAGCGCGATCGGCGCGTCGATGCCGGCATCGAGCGCATCGGGCGCGAGGTCCGCGAGAAGCGCGAGCGCGGCGGCGATACACGTCTGCGCATCGGCGAACGTGCCCGGTGCATCGTTCGAATGCGCGCCTTGCTCGCGCACGCGCCGCAACGTCTGCGGCACGTCTTCCGCGCGCAGCCGGTAGACCGGCTCCAGCGCCTGAAAACACGCGAAACGCACCTGCGCGGCGAGCGGGAACATATCGGGGGCGAGTCGCAAGGTCATGAGCGCATCGGCGCTTGCGCCCTTGTCCTGCTGATAGGCGGCGCTCTTGTCGAGCCACGTCGACAGGCCTTTCAGCGTCTGCGCGAAAGCGGGAACGAGAAGACGGGTAAGTTGCATGAAAACGCTCCACGGGTTGAGTCACGCGATCTTATATCGACGCCAGCCCAACCCGTGTCGCGCGAATCATTCGCCGAGCAGACCGAACACGACGACGCCCGTCTTCGTGCCGACGTAGACCTTGCCGTTCGCGACCGTCGGCGAGATGAACTTGTTGTTGCCGAACTGATCGCGCGTGCCCGCCTGATTGCTGTTGTAAAGCTCGTTCGCGAGGTTGCTCGCGTTGTAGGCGTGCAGCACGGCCGTGGGCGTCGTGTTTTCCACGCCCCAGACGATGCCGTTCGTGTTGCCGTTCGCGGAGATGACCGGCGCGAGGCCCGGGAAATTCCAGTTGCCCGCCGGGCTCGTGGTCTGGCTCGACGCGGTCGTGGCCACCACGGCGTTCACGACCGGCAGCGCCTTCAGGTGATCGCCCGCCGGGCCGATATAGATCGTGTTGTTGTAGAACGCGGGCGCCGTGAACACCGGGCCGGTGATCGTCGAGTAGAGCGGCTGGTAGATGTGGTCGGCGTTGGAATCGAACTTGCCCATCGAGTCGCGGTTCACGACGTAGAGCACGCGCGTCTTGCCCCCGCCTATCGCGAGATGCTGCACGTTGCCGTTGATATCGGTGACGTCGGGCAGGACCAGCACGCCGCCCGCGCCGAGGTCGAGATCCTGATTCGACTCCGACACGGTGTTCGACGGCTCGAAGTAATCGGTCACCTGAAGCGCCAGCGTCGATGACGGCGTGACCTTGAGGAAGCCATTGCCGAAATCGTTCTTGATGGGCATTTCCTGCGCGTTGATGGTCGCGTCGAAGGTGCCGTTGCCGTCGAGGAAATAGATCGACGTGCCGTCCGATGCCAGGCCCGCGCCGCCCATCCAGATACCGCCCATTTCGCCGTTGGGCGTGACATTGAGAATGCCCGTCTGCGTGAGCGTGTCCGCGCTGTAGCCGATGACCCAGCCGGTGTAAGGCAAGGCGTCGCAATGCGAACTCCATGCCGTGTACACGACGCCATTCATTAGCAGCAGCGACGCGCGCTCGATGTACTGGCCCGGCGTGAACGGCACGACGCCGTTCACGCTGCCCGAGCCGGTGCCGGGGTACGAGCCGGTGATTTCCGTCGGACCGCCGAAGAGTTCGGCGCCCGTCGCGATGTCGATCGCGTGGATGCGCTGGTGATACGCGCCGCCGCTGTCCTTCGACATGCCGACGACATACATCGCGCCATTCGGCCCGCGCGAACGGTCGATGACCGGCGTCGCCGTGATGCCGATGGTCGGCGTGGTCTGGTCGCAGCCGTGATCGTCGCTCGGGACTTCGCCCGCGCCGAGCGTCGAGATGCGCCAGAGCACGGCACCGGTGTCGGCATCGAAGGCATAGAGGCTCGCGTTCTCGGTCGCGACGTAAAGCACGTTATGCGTGCCGCCCGCGATCGGCACGTTCGCGAGAAAGAGCGGCTGGGCATCGACGGCGCCATCGACGGCATACGTGCCGATCTTGCCGAACGTCGCCGAGTTGACATTGGCGAGCGTGAGGCGCGTCTCGGCGAGTTGCTGCGCGGTGCGGCGGATGTCGTTGTGATACGTGGTGACATCCATTGGCGTCGATGCGGAGGGCGAGCTGGTCGCGGGCGAACTCGAAGAGGACGGCGCGCTTGCGCTGGCCGGCGCGCTTGCGTTCGACGGCGCGCTCGCACCGCTCGCACCGGTCGCCGACGATGCCGCCGAAGGGCTCGACGCGGCAGCCGGACCGGAAGCCGACGACGCGCCGCCCGATGAGGTCGCGGAGGGATCGGAGCTGGAGCTTCCTCCGCTGCACCCGCCGACGATTGCTGCGATTGCGACTGCGATCACGCCAACCGATAAGTGCCCTTTCATGTGCGAAATCTCCGTTTCAGGAGGGGCCGGCCCAGGTGCAGTCGCGATTATTGTCTGCAACGGCTTAACACGGGGGCGGTCGTCTGCTGAACGCTAGGATTTGGCGGAATCGTCGGCGGGCTTTATGTATCAGTCAGACGAATACCGGAAATTGAGCGGAAAAACACGGACGATCGGGCATAAAGCGCCGACACCTGAGCAGGACTGCGAGCGAACCCGACAGGCACATTACGACTCAGGACAGGACTCGATCCGCAGCGGCATTTTTTATTTGAGGTCTTGCCCGATTCCCAGCGGTTTTCGAGGTGAGACGCAAATGAAACGCTTGACCACACAGGTGATGTGCCACCCGCTCGTTGCACTCGCAGCGCTCTACGTGACCGATTTGCTGATGAGATCCGACTCAGGACTCTCCGGCGCGATCTTCGTCGTCGCGGCGCGATCGATATCGAAATTCGTCGACGCCATGCGCAGTAAAGCCGGTACCTGACGCGCGCCATCCATGAAACTTAAGCGTTCACCGGGAAAACGTAAAAAAGCTTAAATCGGTTAAGGCGACAAAAATTGAACGGTTACGCTTACCGAAAAGGAAATGAAGGCAAACGGCAGATTTGCCTCGCCTATAAACAGGGAACCTGAGAGAACAATGACCCAACCGGATGACGTGATCTATAAAGGGCACGTATTGAGCGCGATCGCCATATCGGAGCGTGACGGATATGCGGCCATGCTCGTCGTGCGCGATCCCTGCGGCACGCGCCGCTCGAGCGGCATGCTCGGCGAATTCACAAGCGCGAGCGGCGCCGTTCGCTATGCCGTCGCTTATGGCATGGCCGAAATCGATCACCGGCAGTCAGCGCAGCACCCGCGCTGGTCCGCCGCCGCAAGCATGAGCCAGCAACGCTGAACTCTCCGGCGCGTGACGCGGCGCGCAAGCCGCTCGCGCCTTTCGATCATCCCGACCAGTCAAACCTATGATCATCTATCATCGGGGAGCGGCTTTTCAGCCCTCCGCCACGCGTGTAGGCAATGCGTTTGTCGCAACCGCAAAGATTCTCGAAGAGGACGGCCATGCAACCTCGCTCGGCAATCTCGGCGCGTTCGCCAGCAAGGACGGCGCGCTCGGTTTCGCAGTCCGCTGCGCGACCGCCTTCATCGACGGTGACGAACTGCCGTTGCCGCCTTTCCAGTTGACGAGGCAATAGCGGCGCAACGCGTCGACGTTGCGTGCGCCCCTGGCCATAGCAACGATGACCGCGACCCGACCCGACGACCCGCACGCCCCATTGCCGCCTTCGCTGCCGACGGACACGCCTTTCCGCCTGCTCGTCGAAGCGGTCGAAGACTATGCGATCTTTCTGCTCGACGCCTACGGCCGCGTCGCGACGTGGAACAACGGCGCGCGCAGGATCAAGGGCTATGACGCGAGCGAGATCGTCGGCCGTCACTTTTCCGTGTTTTATCCGCCCGACGCCATCGCGGCGCGCAAGCCGCAGCAGGAGCTGGAGATGGCGGCGCGCGCCGGGCGCGTCGAGGACGAAGGCTGGCGCATCCGCAAAGACGGAAGCCGCTTCTGGGCCAACGTGGTCGTCACCGCGCTGCACGATCCGCAGGGGACATTGATCGGCTTCGCCAAGATCACGCGCGACATGACCGACCGCTTGCGGCTCGCGGAACTGCAACATGCGCGCGAATTGTCGGCGCATGTGCAGAGCGCGCTGGAAAACGAGCGCGCGTCGATCTCCCGCGAATTGCACGACGATCTCGGCCAGCAGCTCGCCGCGCTGAAGATGCAGGTGTCGATACTCCGGACCGGCGCGGCGGACGCGCATGTCGTGCAGCAGGCGCTCGCGCAGATCGATACGATCATCGGCTCCGTGCGGCGCATCTCGGCGGGCCTGCGCCCGCCCGTGCTCGACGACCTCGGGCTTTTCGCCGCCATCGACTGGCTCGTCTGCGACTTTCGCCGCCGCTTCGACCTCGCGATCCGTCTGGATATCGACGGCGACGAGGACGGACTCGACACAGCCGCGTCCACGTCGATTTTCCGGCTCGTGCAGGAGGCGCTCACGAACGTCGTGCGTCACGCGCACGCGAGCGAGGTGCGCATCTCGATCGTCTGCGCGCGCTCGCGCTGCATTCTGACGATCGAAGACGATGGCCGCGGCGCCGATATTACGCGTGCCCGTCCGGACGGCACCTTCGGCCTGCTCGGCATGGGCGAGCGCGTGCGCCAGCTCGGCGGTGCAATCGAGTTTCGCAGCGCGCCGGGCGAGGGATTTTCCATCCGCGCGGATATTCCGCTTCCCGGACCCGCCCGCGACGAACCTTGACCTGAGTCAAACGCTCGGGCGCGCCTGTCCGTAGACTCGATCGCACGTCAGCGCCAACACATCGAATCAGGAGGCCGCCATGTACAAGCGCATTCTCGTGCCTATCGACGGCAGTCCGACTTCCCTGCACGCGCTCGACGAAGCGATCCAGATCGCACTCGCGAACAAGGCGCAGATGCAGCCGCTTTTCGTCGTGGACATTCAGCCCGTCAGCTACGACGCCACGAGCGCGTTCTATCCCAGCCTGCGCGACGCGCTGCTCGAAGAAGGTCGGCGGCTCGCGGCGACGGCCGCCGATCGCATGACGCAAGCCGGCGTCGAAGGCGTCCCGCGCGTCTGCGAAGTCGATTATCTCGGCGACGACATCCCGCAGCGCATTCGTCATTGCGCCGACGATTTCCACGCCGATCTCGTCGTCATGGGCACACACGGGCGGCGCGGATGGCGTCGTCTCGTGCTCGGCAGCGTCGCCGAAGGATTCGTGCGCCGCGCGCGCTGTCCCGTTCTGCTGGTGCCGGGCAGCGAGACTGGCGAACCGCACGCGTGAACGGATCGCTCAGGCGCGGCTTGAAGAAGACTGGGCGCGCGCCTCGCGGAAGCGGAAAAATCCGCTGCGCAGCATGACCGACGTGCCGCCGACGCGGCTCAGAACGTGCTCGGCGGCGCCTTCGATCGATGCGCGATGGCTCTCGAACGCCTGCTGCAGATCTTCCTCGCGCCATGACGCCGCGCCGAAATGATCCTCCAGCGCCTCGGCGGAAATGGTGCATTCGATCGGCTCGCCATCCGCGAACGCGGCGAACGTGAGCGAAGGGGCATCGCCCTGATAGACGGGCGGCTGGGTCGGAAACGTGATGATCATGCCGATACCTCGTGGACCGTGGATGCGAACATATCCACTCAGTCTTGGACACCGATGCGCGGCGCGTATTGATCTGGATCAAGACGCCTGCTTCGCGCGCGTGAGCATGACCGGGCACGTCGAGCGTCGTACGAAGGCTTCCGCGACGCTGCCGAGCGCCACCCGGCGAAATCCGGTGCGGCCGTGCGTGCCCATCACGACGAGATCCACCGGCATCTGCTCCACGCGCCGCTGCAGGCATTTCGCGATGGTGTCGGTCACGTTGCGCGTCTCGGCCAGCTCCGTTTCGCACGCGATGCCCGCGTCGAGCACGCGAGCGTACGCGATGTCCAGCGCATGCCCGCTTTCCTCGCGCACATCCACGCGGTACGCCGCCGGAAATGACGAAAGCGCGGCCACATCGATCACGGAAACGATATAAATCTTCGCGCGCGCGCCTATCCGGATCGCTTCGTCGAGCGCGCGTTCCGAGCATTCGCTACCGTCTATCGCGACAAGAATCGTGTGGTACATGGTTGTATCGGCATGCACGCTCGCCGTTCACGCCGCCCACGTCAGTTTGTCGATGCGCACGAGCTTGCGTTCGATGCGCCCCAAGGAAACATCGATCAGCCGGTCCGCCATCCTCATGTCATTTCGATAATGACCTTCAGCGCGTTCGTTTCCGCCGCACGGCCGAAGGTGTCGTACGCGTCGAGCGCGCGCGCGAGCGTAAAACGGTGCGTGATGAGCTGCTGCGGCTGCAGCCTGCCCGCGCGCACGGTCTTGAGCAGCATCGGCGTGCTGACGGTGTCGACGAGACGCGTCGTGATACTGATATTACGATCCCACAGCGATTCCAGATGCAGATCGGCCTTCACGCCGTGCACGCCGACATTCGCGATCGTTCCGCCCGCCGCAACGATCCGCTGGCACAGCTCGAAAGTCGCCGGAATGCCGACCGCCTCCACCGCGCAATCGACGCCCGCGCCATCGGTCAGACGCATGATCTCGGCGACCGCGTCCGTGCTCTCGATGTCGATGCATCCGCTCGCGCCGAACGTGCGCGCGATTTCGAGCCGATGCCGGTCGCGATCGATCATCACGATCTGCGCCGGCGCATAGAACTGCGCGGTGAGCAGCGCCGCGAGACCGATCGGCCCCGCGCCGACGATCGCAACCGTGCTGCCCGGCTGCACGCGGCCGTTGAGCACGCCGCATTCGAAACCTGTCGGAAGAATGTCGGAGAGCATGACGAGCGCCTCTTCCTCGACGCCCGCCGGAATCGGATAGAGGCTAGTATCAGCGTGCGGAATGCGGACGTATTCGGCCTGCGTGCCGTCGATCTTGTGGCCGAGAATCCAGCCGCCCGTCGCGCAATGCGAATACATGCCGCGCCGGCACGCCTCGCACTTACCGCACGACGAAATGCACGAAATCAGCACGTGATCGCCCGGCTTGAACGCGGACACGGCCGCGCCGGTTTCTTCGACGATTCCCACGCCTTCATGGCCCAGCACGCGGCCCGGCTCGCAGGTCGGGACGTCGCCCTTGAGGATATGCAGATCGGTGCCGCAGATGGTCGTGCGCGTCACACGAACGATCGCATCGGTTGCGGCGGCAAGCGCGGGGCGCGGCCGCTCGTCGAGTGATTTGTTGCCGGGACCGTGATAGACAAGTGCCTTCATTCGCGAACTCCTTGCGTGGCGCACGACGACGTGCATGACCGCGCCCAGCGTATCGCGATGGCCGCCGCGTCCAGTTGATCTGAGTCAAGGGAAGTGCGGCGACGCTTCCTTAGACTCGGAGCCGGTCCATGCTCAACCGACTCGGGGAGTCATCGATGACTTACAGGACGATTCTCGTGCACCTCGATACGAGCGCGCGCGCCCATCCTCGGCTGGAAACCGCGTTGCAACTCGCGAAACAGTTCGACGCCTATGTGATCGGCCTCTACGCGGTCTTCGAACCGAACGCGCGCGCCTTCAATGTCATGGCAGGCTCCGCCGGCTATTACGACGAGTACGCCGCCATGCGCCGCGAACGGGCCAACGCGCTCGAACGGCTCTTTCACGCGGAGCTGAACCGCGCGGGCGTGTCGGGCGAATGGCTCGCGCCGGGTGGCGGGGCGGATCGTGCGGTGCCGCATCACGCGCGTTGCGCCGATCTCGTGATCGTGGGCCAGGACGATCCGGGCGATGCCGAATCGTTCATCGGCGAAGGCTTTCGCGAGCATCTGATCCTGTCGGCGGGACGTCCGGTGCTGCTCGTGCCCTACACGGGCTCTTTCGCCGCCGTCGGCCAGTTTCCGATGATCGCGTGGGATGGCGGACGCGAAGCCGCGCGCGCTGTCCACGACGCATTGCCGTTGCTGAAGGCGGCCGGGCGCGCGACCATCGTCACGCTCGATGTGCACGCCGGCGACGCGCGCGGCGAGCGCAGCGCGGGCGGCGATATCGCGGCGTGCATCGCGCGGCATGGCGTCGAAGTCGAGATCGTGCCGGGCGTGGCCGGCACAGAGGCATCGGCGGGCGATGTGCTGCTATCGCGCGCGGCCGATCTCGGCGCGGATCTCGTCGTGATGGGCGGCTATGGTCATGCGCGTCTGCGCGAGCTCGTCCTGGGCGGCGCGACGCGCACCTTCCTCGAATCGATGACCGTGCCCGTGCTGATGTCGCATTGATACGGCCCCGGCCTACCGCGCGTACCATGAAAATATCGACTATCGAGGAGAAGCCATGAACGCGGTATGCCCGCTGCACGGGCCGACGACCATCATCCGCACGAACGCCTATGGCTTTCCGGTCTATGCATGCTGTTGCGACGACGTGCCCTATGTCACGCCGCCCGACGCCTGCACGAGAGCGCCGACGCAGCGCGGCGCGCCCGTCGAGCCGCGCAAGTCCCGGCAGCCGGAACCCGCGAAGGAATGACACCGGGCGCGCACGCTGTCAGGCCGGATCGGCGGCGGCGACGGCGATGCCGTCGTTCCGGGAACGGCGCGCATCGATCAGGCAGACCGCCAGCATCGCGATGACGCCGGGAACCGCGATGGCGACGAAGTTCTGCTGCAGCGGCAAGGCCTTGCTCACGAGAAAGCCGATCACGATGGGCGCGAGAATCGCCCCGCCGCGCCCGATGCCCGACGCCCAGCCGATGCCCGTCGAGCGGATCGCGGTCGGATAGAACTGCCCGGCGAACGCATACGTGACGATCTGCGTGCCGATCGTCGACGCGCCCGCAAGACCAACCAGGAAGAACAGCACGGCGACCGGAACCTTCACGCCCAGCAGGCTGATGGAGATCGCCGCGAGCGCGTACATCGCGATCAGCACGTATTTGATGTTGAACCGGTCGGCGAGCCATCCGCCGCCGATCGCGCCGATCATCGCGCCGAAGTTCAGAACCAGCACGAACGTGAGGGCCGAGCCGAGGCTGTGTCCGGCGCCGGCCATGAGTTTCGTGAGCCAGGAACTCAGCGCGTAGACCATGAACAGGCACATGAAGAACGCGATCCACAGCATGACGGTGCTCGTGCCGCGTCCTTCGGCGAACAGTCGCGCGATCGGCGAACCGGGCGCGCCTTCACGGTCGGACAATGAAAAGCGGTCTGCAAGTTGCGGCACATAGCGCGGATCGATGCGCGAAAGAATATCTTTCAGACGCGTCGAGCGCTCGTTTCGAACGAGAAACGCCAGCGACTCCGGCATGTACTTCAGGATCACGGGCGCGAGCAGCGCCGGAAACCCTGCGGCGAGAAACACGGATTGCCAGCCGTAGCGCTCGATCATGCCCTTGCCGACGAGCGCCGCCAGCATGCCGCCGACGGAATATCCGCTGAACATCAGCGTCACCATCGTGCTGCGGATCTTGCGCGGCGAGTACTCGGTCATTTGCGCGACGACATTCGGCATCACGCCGCCGATGCCCAGTCCCGCGAGAAAGCGCGCAATGCCGAACGTCACCGGATCGCGCGTCAGCCCGGCCGCGGCCGTGAATATGCTGAACAGCAGGAGACAGATGACGATGGCGGGCACGCGGCCGATTCTGTCGGCGATGGTGCCGAGAAACACCGCGCCGAGCATCATGCCGAGCAGCGCGGAACTCACCATGAAGCCGGCGCTCGTCGGCTGAATGCCCATGTCGCTCATGATCGACGGCAGCGCGATCCCGACGACCGCGAGATCGTATCCATCGAAGATGATGATGAGCGCGCACCAGAACAGAAGCAGCACGTGAAACTTGCCGAACCGCGCATCGTCGCATAGCTTTTGCACGTCTATTTGCCGCATGATGTCTCCATTGATGTAGGACTTGCAGTGATTCCGCGTTGGTCTTTTTTGTATTGATTTCGACGGCTCGATGAACGCGCGCGCGTTCTCCTTGCCGCGTTCGTGGCGCAGCAAGGGCTCGCGTTTAATGTGTTTTTCGTTGACGGACTGCGTTGAAGTGCTTGCGTGTTACGACGGGTTCGCCGTCAATACGGCCACTGCCTTGATCTCGACGATATAACCCGGAGCGCCGCCGAGCATGTGCGCGCCCACTGCCGTCCATGCGGGCAGCGGATGCGTGTTGAGATAGCGGTCGCGCACCTGCATGAACAAGGGCAGATCGCGCATATCGGTGTGAAAGGTCGTCACGTCGACGACATCGCTCAATGAAGCGCCCGCCGCTTCCAGCACGAGCTTCAGATTCTCGAATGCCTGCACGATCTGCGCCTCGCGGTCCTCGACCCGTTGCATCGCGGCATCGCGGCCGATCTGTCCGGACACGTAGATCGTGTTGCCGGCCTTGATTGCGGGCGCATAGCGGATCTTTTCGTACACCGCTTCCATTCCCGCGGGAACGATAGCCTTGCGTTCACTCATGAATGCGTCTCCCGCGAAATCAGCCGTTATCGCCGCCGGCGACGGGTAATACCGCGCCGGTGATATAGCTCGCTTCATCCGATGCGAGGAAAAGAATCGGCGCGATCTGTTCGTCAAGCGTGCCGTAGCGTTTGAAGAAGGTCGATTCGGTGACCTGCTTCACCGCTTCGCCCATCCAGATTTTTTCCCGTTCGCTGTCGCCGCTCGCATTACGCGGCACGCGTCGCGGAGGCGCTTCGGTGCCGCCCGGCGCCGCCGCGACCACGCGGATGTTGTGCTCGCCGTATTCCATCGCGAGCGCTTGTGTCATCGCGTTGACGCCGCCTTTCGCAGCCGAATACGGCACGCGGCGAATCCCGCGCGTCGCGTTCGACGACACGTTCACGATCGTTCCGCGTCCGCGCTCGAGCAGATGCGGCAACACCGCATGGCACGCGTAAAGCGTCGGCATGAGCGAGCGGCGAATCTCGGCGTCGATCTGCGCGGGCTCGAACTCGGCATACGGACGCATGCGGATCGCGCCGCCGACGCCGTTGACGAGAATATCGATGCCGCCGAACGTGCGCGCCGCGAACGCCATCGCCGATGCCGCGCCTTCATACGTTTCCATATCGGCGACGAAGCCGGCTGTATCCGCGCCCTGCGCTTCGGCGGCCACTTCCTCGATGAAATCCGCGCGATCGACGAACAGCACCTTCGCGCCTTCCGCCGCCGCGCGCAACGCCACGCCCCGCCCGATGCCCTGCGCCGCGCCGGTGACGACCATCACCTTGCCGGCAAATCGTTGTTTGCTCATGCGGTCACCGGCGAGGCGTTGGGAGTGAACTTCTCGTAGTGGAAGCTGTTGGGCTTCACGCCGTTCTCGTCGAAGTGCTTGCGCACGGCATCGACCATCGGCGGCGGGCCGCACAGGTACACGTCGACATCGCCGTCATTCAGCGATTCGGCGGGCATATGCTGCGTCACCCAGCCTTTGCGCGGATGATTCGAATCCGCATCGGCGACGACGGTGCTGAACGTGAAGTTCGGCAACTGCGCTGTGTACGCTTCGATGGCTTCGACCTGCACGAGATCGAGATCGCGCGTCACGCCATAGATCAGGTGAATCTTCTGTTGCGAGTTCGCGCGCGCGAGCACTTCGAGCATCGAGAGGAACGGCGCGAGACCCGTGCCGCCCGCGAGGAACAGGAGCGGACGCTCAACCGCGCGCAGATAGAAGCTGCCGAGCGGACCGGTCAGCTCGACCGCGTTGCCCGTCTGCGCGGATTCGAGCCACGTGCTCATCACGCCGCCGGGAATCTTCTTGATGAGGAAGCTGATCTTCGTTGCGCCCGGCGCGGACGAGAACGAATACGAGCGATGCTGGCCGCTGCCCGGAACATCGATATTCACGTACTGGCCCGGCAGGAAAACCGGCGCGGGCGTGGCGGCATCCACATCCAGTTCGAGTACGACGGCGGCGTCGTTGTGCGGCTCGATCTTCGTGACCGTCGCGGCGAACTTGCTCTGCGCGGTCTTGCATGCCGTCGACGATGCCGGGACCGCGATCACGCAATCGCTCGACGGCACCATCTGGCACGTGAGCACGAGACCGCTTTCCTTCTCGTCATCGGAGAGCGCGTCTTCGATGTAGTCGTCGCCGAGATCGTAGTTGCCGCTTTCGGCACGGCACTTGCAGGTGCCGCACACGCCGTCGGAGCAATCCATCGGCAGATTGATCTTGGCGCGGAATGCGGCGTCGAGAACCTTCTCGCCCGCCTTGCATTCGACGAAACGCGTCACGCCATCTTCGAAATTCAGTGCAATGTTGTAGCTGGACATGTTGCCTCCTACTTCCTGTCTCGTCACCGCGGGCTTCAGACGTGATAGACGTCGAGCACCTGCCGGATGTAGTCGTTCTTCAGCACAATCTTCTTGTGCGAAATCACCAGAATGTCGTCGACCTTTCGCAACGTCACGAAGATCGTGCCGAAGAAATGATCGGTCATCTTGTAGCGATGATTGAGCGTATCGAAGTTGTAGCGCACATCGACTTCGTTCTCGCGCTCGGCCAGCACTTCCACGTTCGTCACGTTGTGGCTCGTGCGCGGCTCGGGCATCGATGCGCCGCTGCGCTCGGTCTTGATGCGGAACACGCGATCTTCGAGGCCGCCGCGATCCGGGTAGAACATCAGCGAGATCTGGCTTTCGTGATCGTCGGTGAGCTGATCGTCGTCGTCCCACGCGGGCATCCAGTACGTGACGTCTTCCGCGTAGCACCCGAGCCACTCGTCCCACTGACGGTCATCGAGCAGACGCGCCTCGCGATACAGCGTCGCGCAGATTTTCAGGTAATCGAAGCTCATGCCAGTGTCTCCCCTTGTTCCTTCTTCAACGCGTCGCGCATCACGTTGACCCAGTATTCGTGCTGGACGACGAAGAGACCTTCGTCTTCGCTGCGCTCGCCCGAAATGAGCGGCTTGATGCCCATGTTCCTCGCGTTTTCGTCCGGACCGTGCACCCACAGCGGCGCGCCACGCGAGAGATCGTTCCACATCGCCGTGATGCCCGCGTAACCCGACTGGCACGCGCGGAATTCTTCGAGGTCGTCGCTCGTGCCCATGCCCGACACGTTGAAGAAGTCTTCGTACTGACGAATGCGCGTCGCGCGATCCTCCGCGCTTTCGCCCTTCGGCGCGAAGCAGAAGATGCTGACTTCGGTCTTGTCGACGCCGAGCGGCCGCACCACGCGAATCTGCGTGCTGAACTGATCCATCAGGAACACGTTCGGATAGAGGCACAGATTGCGCGTCTGATTGACGATGTAATCCGCCTGAACCTCGCCGACACGCGCCTTGATCTCTTCGCGATGCTGATACACCGGCCGCACTTCCGGGTTCATCGTCTTGGTCCACAAGAGGATGTGGCCATGATCGAAGCCATACACGCCCGCGACCGACTTGCTCCAGCTATTGGCATCGACGGCCTTGGTGCCTTCCACTTTGCGCCGGCCCATCGTCGCGGCGTAGTTCCAGTGCACGGTGCTGACGTGATAACCGTCGCAGCCGTTTTCCATCTGCATCTTCCAGTTGCCGTCGTAGATGTACGAGGAATTGCCGCGCAGCACTTCGAGCCCGCCGGGCGCCTGATCGACGATCTGATCGATAATCACTTTCGTCTCGCCGAGATAGTCTTCGAGCGGGATCGAATCCGCATTCAGGCTGCCGAACAGAAAGCCGCGATAGTTCTGAAAGCGCGGCACGCGGCGCAAATCGTGCGAGCCGTGCGTGTTGAACTGGATCGGATATTCGGTGGTCTTTTCGTCCTTGACCTTCAGGAGCTTGCCCGTGTTGGAAAACGTCCAGCCGTGGAACGGGCACGTGAAGCTGCCCTTGTTGCCGTGCTTGCGGCGGCACAGCATCGCGCCTTTATGTGCGCAGGCGTTGATGACCGCATGCAGTTCACCGGTCTTGTCACGCGTCACGACGATAGGCTGACGGCCGATCCACGTCGTGTAGTAATCGTTGTTGTTGGGGATCTGGCTTTCGTGCGCGAGATACACCCAGTTGCTCTCGAAGATGTGCTTCATCTCGAGATCGAACAGATCGGCGTTCGTGAAGATGTCGCGACGGCAGCGGTAGACGCCGCTTTCCTTGTCGTCCTGGACGGCGTTTTGCAGCAGTTCGTCGAGCTGCGTGGCTTTGTCGGTGATGGCGGACATATGAGTTCTCCCTATGCGCGGTTCCGTGGCGGAGCGCATGCATCGGTATCGAATGGGGTCGTGCGGAGAGTCGAGCGGCGGCGGGCGTGCCGCCGCTCAGGCGCGTTCGGCGATTACGCCGTGACGGACGCGCGCGGGCGATGGACGATCTGGTTGTCCTTGCCCTGCACCAGCGGAGTCAGCTGGATGTCGAAGACGATTTCCTTGTACGCATCGTCCTTCAGGCCCAGCGCCGTGCCGCCCGTCTTTTCGACGACATGCGGAACCAGCTCCTCACGCGTTGCATAAGCGAAGTCATCCCAGATCAGCGGATCGCCTTCGATGTTGATCTGCGTCGTCAGCTTGCGATGCTTCTCGCTCGTCGCGAAGAAGTGCACATGCGCCGGACGATTGCCGTGACGCGCGAGCGAGTCGAGCAATTGCTGCGTTGCACCTTGCGGCGGGCAGCCGTAGCCGACAGGCATCAGCGTGCGGAATTCGTAGCTGCCGTCGGCGCCCGTCTTCACCGCGCCGCGCAGGTTGAAATCGCTTTGCGCGCCGGTCGGGTCGAAGTGCGAGTAGAAGCCATTCGAGTTGGCGTGCCAGCATTCGACCACCGCGTTCGCGACAGGCTTGCCGTCGAGACCCGTGACCGTGCCGCGAATGACGAGCGGGCCGGCATTCGCATCGGGATCGAGATCGATCTTCGACACGCCGTCGCGCACCGGCGCACCGGCCACATACAGCGGGCCTTCGATGGTGCGCGGCGTGCCGCCGTGGATGTCCGCTTCGCGATCCTCGGCATCCATGCGGATGTCGAGATACTTTTCCAGACCGAGGCCAGCCGCGAGCAGCGCGGCTTCGCCGTCCCGGCCCAGCTTGTTGAAGTAATTGACGCCGGTCCAGATTTCATCGGGCGTCATGTTGAGGTCGTCGATCGCCTTGAACAGGTCGCTCAGCAGGCGATGCGTGATCTCCTTGGCGCGAGCACTGCCGTCCTGACTTCCGAGGTTCGCAGCGGCCTTCAGCAGGTCCTGCACTTCCTTCGTATCGAACACTTTGATGCTCATGTCTGCTCCTGAATCTCGCAATTTTATGGTGGGGGTTAACCCTCGCTTCAGCACCGCAGCAGATATGCTCGGAAGGTATAGTCGGGTGTTGAAACAGAGCGTGAAGGCAGGATAATGGACGTAAAGAAGCCCAGTCCAACACTGATTTAGTATCGGGCTATATCCAGGAGGTATTGAATGGAGCTGCGACACCTGCGCTACTTTGTGGCGGTGGCGGAGGAAAGAAACTTCACGCGCGCCGCCGAGCGGCTGCATATCGCGCAACCGCCGCTGAGCCGACAAATACAGCAGCTCGAAGAAACGCTCGGCGTGCAGTTATTCGAACGCAACTCACGGCCGCTCAAGCTCACGGAGACGGGCAAGTTCTTCTATTCGCATGCCGTGCAGCTGCTCGCGCAGACGGCCGAGCTCGAATCCATGACGCGGCGCGTGGGCAATATCGAGCGCAGTCTTTCGGTGGGATTCGTCGGCTCGACCTTATATGGCATGTTGCCGAAGATCATCCGCCGCTTTCGCGACGAGAACACCACCGTCGAACTGAGCCTGCACGAAATGTCGACGATGGATCAGATCCGCGCGCTGAAAGATGGCCGCATCGATGTCGGTTTCGGGCGCATTCGTCATGAGGATGCGAATATCCGCCGTGTGGTTCTGCGCGAAGAGCAACTGATCGTCGCGTTGCCGGTCGGCCATCCGCTCTCGCTCGCGAAGCCCGTGCTCTCGCTGCGCGATCTCGTCAACGAAACGCTCATCATTTTCCCGAAGGCGCCGCGCCCGAGTTATGCCGATCAGGTGCTCGCGGCGTTCCAGGACCGCGCGCTCGCGCCGCGCAAGACCTATGAAGTACGCGAATTGCAGATCGCGCTGGGCCTCGTCGCGGCAGGCGAAGGCATTTCCGTCGTGCCGAGCAGCGTGCACGGCCTGAAACGCGACGACGTGAGCTACAAGGAACTCGACGATCCCACGCTCGTCTCGCCGGTCATCATGAGCATGCGCGCGCTCGACGAATCGCGCGACATCAAGGAGATGCTCGAACTGATCTACCGGCTGTACGACGAGGAAAAGATCGCGTATACGCCGCGCACGGATCGGGGCGGGTGAAGCACGTCATACCTGGCGGGTATGACACTAGACGTGAACGGTCTTGGACAGGCGGCAATTGGGCACGCAATATCTCAACAACCCATCCATTCCGACATTTCAGGTATGAAAGCCCAAATCACCTCCGTCGAAGCGATTCTGGTCGATCTTCCGACCATCCGTGCGCATCAACTCGCGATGGCGACGATGCAGCAGCAAACCCTCGTCATCGTCCGTCTGCGCACGAGCGACGGCATCGAGGGCATTGGCGAAGCCACGACCATCGGCGGCCTGTCTTACGGCGATGAGAGTCCCGAAGGCATCAAGCTGACCATCGATACGTATCTCGCGCCCGCGCTCGTCGGACAGGATGCGACCAACATCAACGCCGCGATGCTCAGGCTGAACAAGGTCGCGCGTGGCAACCGTTTCGCGAAGTGCGCGCTCGAAACCGCGCTGCTCGATGCACAGGGCAAGCGTCTGAACGTGCCAGTGTCGGAACTGCTCGGCGGCGCGGTGCGCAAAACGCTGCCGGTGCTTTGGACGCTCGCGAGCGGCGACACGCAGCGCGATATCGAAGAAGCCGACATGCTGCTGGCCGAACGCCGTCATAACACGTTCAAGCTGAAGATCGGCCGGCGCAGCGTGCGCGATGACGTCGCGCATGTCTCGAAGATCAAGGCCGCGCTCGGCGATCGCGCGAAAGTCACCGTCGATGTGAACCAGGCCTGGAGCGAAACCGATGCAGCGCTCGGCATCGAGGCGCTGGAAGCGGCGGGCATCGACCTCATCGAACAGCCGACGCCGCGCGAGCAACGCGGCGCGCTCGCGCGACTCGCGGCGCGTTTCATCGTGCCGATCATGGCGGACGAAGCCGTGACCGGCCCAGAGGACGCGCTCGAACTCGTGCGCCACGCATGCGCCGACGTGTTCGCGCTGAAGATCGCGAAATCCGGCGGCATCTACGGGATGATGCGCACGGCCGCCATCGCCGATGCGGCGGGCGTCTCGCTCTATGGCGGCACGATGCTCGAAGGCAGCATCGGATCGATTGCATCGGCACACGGATTCAGCGCGCTGCCGCAACTTTCATGGGGCACGGAACTGTTCGGGCCGCTGCTGCTGAAGGATGACATCGTGACGGCGCGCCCGCAGTATCGCGACTTCGATCTGCATATGCCGGAAGGACCGGGGCTGGGTCTTCACATCGATGAAGAGAAGCTTGCGTTTTATCGCCGCGACAAGCGCGCCTGATTTCATTGACACACGATCGAGGAAACCATGCTTTATCTCGTCAGAATGGACGTTCATCTGCCGCACGACATGCCCGCCGCCAAAGCCGACGAAATCAAGGCGCGCGAGAAGGAATACTCGCAAGAGTTGCAGCGGCAAGGCAAATGGCAGCAGTTGCATCGCGTGGTCGGCGAATATGCGAACTACAGCGTTTTCGATGTCGATTCGCACGATGAACTCCACACGATTCTCTCGGGCCTGCCCTTGTTTCCGTACATGACGATGAAAGTGACCGCGCTCGCGCGCCATCCGTCGTCGATTCGCTGACACGTCGAACGGTTCCGATGAAACGCGACACGCAGCCGCCGCTGACACCCGCCGCGCGCCAAGGCGGCTGGTCGGTATCGGCGGTGAGCGCCGGGCTGCTCGCCGTCATCATCTCGTATGCGGGACCGCTCGCGATCTTCTTTCAGGCGGCGCACACGGCGCATGTCGGCAATGAAGCGGTCGCGTCGTGGGTCTGGTCGATCTCGATGGGCGCGGCCGTCTCGGGCATCGTGTTGAGCGGGTGGCTGAAGCAGCCGATCATCATCGCGTGGTCCGCGCCCGGCTCGGCGCTGCTCGTCACGCTCTTTCCCGGCATGCCGGTGAGCGAGGCGATCGGCGCGTATATCGTCGCGGGCGCGTGCATCTTCGCGCTCGGCGTGTCGGGATGGTTCGATCAGATCGTGCGGCGCATACCGAAAGGCATCGCCTGCGGCATGATGGCGGGCATCCTCTTTCAGTTCGGCACCAATGTGTTCAAGTCGGTTGCCGTCGCGCCGTGGCTCGCGCTGGGCATGCTCGCGAGCTTTCTCGTTTTCCGCCGATGGGCGCCGCGCTACTGTCTCATTCTCGTGCTCGCGTTCGGCTGCGCGCTCGCCGTGGGACTTGGCCTCACGCATTTCGAATCGGTCGGTTTTCATCTGACGCGCCCCGTCTTCACGATGCCCACGTGGTCCTGGCAATCGACCGTGAGTCTCGCGCTGCCGCTCGTCATCGTCAGTCTGACGGGGCAATTCCTGCCGGGATTCGCGATCCTGCGCGTCTCCGGCTATCAGACGCCGACGCGTCCCGTGCTCGTCACGACGAGCCTCGCGTCGATCGCCGTCGCGTTCTCGGGCGGCATCACGATCGTCATCGCGGCGATCACGGCGGCGCTGTGCACCGGGCCGGATGCGCATCGCGACCCGGCGCATCGCTATGTCGCGGGCATCGCCAATGGCATCTTCTATCTGATCGGCGGATGCTTCGCCGGCACCGTCGCGATGCTGTTCGCCGCGCTGCCCAATGCGTTCGTCGCGGTGCTCGCGGGTCTCGCGTTGCTCGGCGCGATCGCGGCGAACGTCGTCGGGCTGGTGCAGGACGAGGCGCATCGTGAGGCGTCGTTCATCGCGTTCATCGCGACGGCGTCGAACATGAGCTTTCTCGGTCTCGGCTCGGCGTTCTGGGGCATCGTGCTCGGCGCGCTCGCGCATCTCGTGCTGGGAAGCGCGAAGCAGAAAGCCTGAGTGGAATCACGACGCGCTTTGCGAATCGCCGTCGATCGGAATCATTTGGCCCGATATCGAGCGCCCCGCATTCGATGCGAGGAATACGGCGAGCGCGGCGATATCGGCGGGATCGACGAAGCGCTTGATCGACTGATTCGCCAGCGCTGCCGCTTCTTCCTCGGCCACGCTGCGGCCGTTCGCCGACGCGCGTCCTTCGAGAACCTGCTGAATGCGCGGACCCTCGACCGCACCCGGCAAAATCGCGTTGACGCGAATGCCGAACTCGCCCAGCTCGCGCGACAGCGTTTTGGTGAAGCCGACGAGTCCCCATTTGGTCACGGCGTACGGACTGCGGTTCGGATAACCGAAGCGGCCCGCGAGCGACGACATGACCACGATCGCGCCCGAGCCGGATTGCTTCAGATGAGGGATCGCACGTTGCGTCACGACGAAGGTGCCCGTGAGATTCACGCGCAGCACGCTTTCCCACGCGTCCGGGTCCATGTCGGCGACCGAGGCGGCCGGACCGGCGATGCCCGCATTGTTGACGAGCACGTCGATTCCGCCGAGCGCAGCCGCGGCATCGTCGACCATGCGTGCGGCGGCCGCGCGATCGCCCATATCGCAGACGGAGGTCGTCACGCCCGGCATGTGCGCTTGCAGTCGCCCGAGCGCGGCTTCATCGATGTCGCACACGAACACCTTCGCACCCGCCGACACGAACGCCTCGGTGATCGCGTGGCCGATGCCGTTCGCGCCGGCGGTCACCAGCACGCGTTGCGCATTCGAACTCGTCATGGAATGCTCCGTCAGGCGCACGCGGCGCGGATGAACTCGGGCACGGGCACGGCCTTCAGCCGTCCGTCGGACTGCTTGACGCACAATGCGCGCGTCGCGCGGCCTTCGCAAATCAGCGTATCGCCGCGCATGATGCGATGGTTCTGGATAAAGACCTTGCCGCGCCATTCCTCGATACTGCTATGAACCTCGATGGTTTCTCCATACGTCACCGATGTATGAAAGCGCGTATGCATCTCGAGGAGCGGCGCGCCGATGCAGTTCGGCAGATCCGTCATCGCGCGCCAAGGCGGCAGGCCGCACTGAATGAAATAATCGTGGGAGGCGGCGTCCATCCAGCGCGAAAAGTTCGGGAAGAAGACAATGCCCGCCGGATCGCAGTCGCCGAACTGCACGTCGACGCGGTAGATAGTTTCCTTGCTCATGAGTCCATGATCCTCCATCGATTTCCGTCATTGTGCCCGTCGCGCGTCCACGACACTGTCGTTCTCGCGACAATCGCGGGTTCAGAACGATGACCCGGCGCAAGCGCATGTCCGCGCCCTCGTTCACCCTGGACGAGTTGCTGGCGCGGTCGTCGTGGTTCGTGCGGCTGGACGAAGCCGCGCGAGCGCGTGTGCGCGCCGAGACGTCCGAGCGCACCGTCGTCATGGGCCAGGTGCTCGGGCATCACGGCGAGCGGCAACATGTGTGGTTCGGCATGCTCGAAGGTCTCATCAAGTGGTCGATCACCGCGCGCGACGGGCAGACCGTGACGCTCGGCGGCCAGTCGGCGGGAAGCTGGTTCGGCGAAGGCACGCTGATTCGCAACGCGCCACGGCAGTCGGACCTCATCGCGCTGCGCGACAGCCGCGTTGCGCAGATTCCGCTCGCCACGTTCAACTGGCTGCGCGAGCATCAGCCTTCGTTCAACGAGTTCCTGCTGTTTCAGGTGAACGAGCGTTTGCATTGGTTCATGGCCGTCGCGGCGGCACACGGCCTGCTCGATACCGACAGTCTCGTCGCGCGGGCACTGGCCGGCATGGTCCATCCTTTGTCGAACGCGAGCGGCGCGCGTCATGTGCAGATTTCGCAGGAAGAACTCGCGAACCTCGCGGCCGTGTCGCGTCAAACCTGCAACAAGGCGATGAGCCGCTTCAAGAACGCCGGTCTCGTGCGCGCCGAATACGGCGAAATCGTCATACTCGATCTCGCGGGGCTGCAGGCCATCGCGCAGTAGTGCCTTCGCGCCGTCGCTGAAGCGATGCCTTCGCGTATACGCTGACCCGGACTGTCGCCCGATCGACAGTTGCAATGACAGGCCGCCGAAATAATGCGTGTCATACCAGACAGGGAGACACGCAATGAATCGCATTCGTCCGCTGACCGGCGCGGCGGTCATCGACAGCCCGCTAGGCCGCACCGAGGAAGACGCCGTCTTTCGCAAGATCAGCATGCGAGTCATGCCGCTCGTGCTGATCGCCTACGTGTTCGCATTTCTCGACCGCATCAACATCGGCTATGCGCAACTGCAAATGAAGCAGGATCTCGCGTTCTCCGACGCCGTGTACGGTCTCGGCGCCGGACTCTTCTTCGTCACCTACCTGCTGTTCGAAGTGCCCAGCAACCTGCTGCTCGAAAAGATCGGCGCGCGGCTGACGTTCCTGCGCATCATGGTGCTGTGGGGCCTTGCATCGGCGGCCACCGCGTTCGTCTCGGCACCGTGGCAGTTCTATGGGATACGCCTGATGCTCGGCCTCTTCGAAGCGGGCTTCTTTCCCGGCATCATCCTGTATCTCACGTACTGGTATCCGAGCCAGCGCCGCGGCCGCGTAACGGGCCTCTTCCTGTTCGGCATGCCGATCACCGGCGTGCTCGGCGGGCCGCTGTCCGGAACGATCATGAGCGGTCTGGAAGGATTCGGCGGCATGCACGGCTGGCAGTGGCTCTTTATCGTCGAAGGTTTGCCGACGGTGCTCATCGGCCTTCTGCTCTATCGCATGCTGCCGAACAGGCCCGACGACGCGGCATGGCTGAGCCAAGCTGAAAAAGAGACCGTGCGCGCGGCCATGAGCGCCGATCACAAGGATGACGCCGCGCATGGCGGCCACGGCAAGCTCGCGGCCGCACTGGCCGATCCGATGACTTACGTGCTCGCGTTCGTCTATTTCTGCTGCGCATGCGCCGTCTACACGATGACATTCTGGCTGCCGACGATGATCAAAGGCATCGGCATCGCGAACGTATCGACGATCGGCTGGTTCACCGCCGTCCCCTACTTCTTCGGCGCGCTCGGCGTGCTCGTCATCAGCCGCAGTTCGGACCGCTTCGGCGAACGCCGCTGGCATGTCGGCGGCACGCTCGCTATCGGCGCGGTCGCGCTGGCATCGACGCCCTTCGCGGGTGCGAACGTCGGCCCGGTCATGACGCTGCTGTGCATCGCTTCGTTCTTCATCTTCGGCGGCGGCTCGCTCTTCTGGTCGATTCCGCCGACGTACCTCGGCCGCGACGCGGCGGCGGCAGGCATCGCCGTGATCAGCTCGCTCGGCATTCTCGGCGGCTTCGTCAGCCCGACGCTGATCGGCTGGATCAAGGGCGCGACGGGCAGCATTCAGACGGGCCTCTTCGCGTTGACGGCGGTGGTGCTGGTCGGTTGCCTGACGGTGCTCATCGGGCTGCCGAGGCGCGCGCTGCGCGTCGGAACGGACAGCGCAAATTCTTGAAGCAATCTGCATTCATCAATCGGAGACGAACACATGAGCAAGCCCAAAGTCATCGTGACGGTCGCGCCCACGGGCGGCATGGCGACCAGGAAGATGAACCCGAACCTGCCGACGCAGCCGCGCGAAATCGCCGACGATACCTACCGCTGCTACAACGCCGGCGCGAGCGTGGTCGCCGTGCATGCGCGCCGTCCGGACGATCAGGCGACCTGCGATCCCGCGATCTACAGCGAGATCAACCGGCTGATCCGCGACAAGTGCGACATCATCCTGAACAACTCCACGGGCGGCGGCATCAACGGCGACATGGTGCGCGAGCTGGACAACGGCTTGTGGGAAATCATGTGGGAAGAGCGTCTGAAAGGCATGCAGGGCGATGGCGTCGAGATGTGCACGCTCGATGCGCAGACCGTAATCGCGAGCTTCGAAGGCAAGGAGATTCTGGTCGCCACGCCGCCGTCGCGCATCCGTCAGATCGCCCGCATGATGAAGGAACGCGGCATCAAGCCGGAATGGGAAGTGTTCGGTCTCGCCGATATCGTTCAGGACGTGCAGCGCGCGCTCGACGAAGGCCTCGACGATGCGCCGCATTTCATCAACATCGTGATCGGCGCGAACGCGTTTCAGGGCGCGTTACCCTATACGCCGCGCCTGTTGCAGACGATGGTCGATCATCTCCCGGCGCACACCGTGTTCAACGTCAGCGCGATCGGCGCGGCGCAATTGCCCGCCGCGATGAATTCGCTGCTGCTCGGCGGGCACGTGCGCGTCGGGCTCGAAGATAATCTGTATTACCGGCACGGACAACTGGCGACGAACGTGCAGCTCGTCGAACGGCTCGTGCGCCTCGTGCGCGAGATGGGATACGAACCGGCGACGCCCGCCGAAGCGCGCGAGATCATCGGCCTTTCGCCTTTGCGCAAAGACGTCGCGGGCGCGTCTCTGGAGACCTGCAAATGAAGGCGAACGAAATCGAGCATGTGGCGGTCGTCGGGACGGGCGTGATCGGCGCGAGCTGGGCCGCGTACTTCCTGGCGCGCGGACTTCGCGTGTCGGCGACGGATCCCGCTCCCGGCGCACGCGAGCGGCTCATGACGACGGTCGCGCGGCATTGGCCGACGCTCGAACGCATCGGTCTCGCTGAAGGCGCATCGCTGTCGAAGCTGACGTTTCACGACGATCTGGAAAGCGCGCTCGCGGGCGCGCAGTTCGTGCAGGAGAACGGGCCCGAGCGCGAAGACCTCAAGCTCGATCTGCTCGGACGAATCGATGCCGCGATTCCGGAGAATGTCGTGATCGCGTCGAGCACGTCGGGTCTTTTGATGAGCCGCGTGCAGCGCGCATGCCGTCATCCGGCGCGCGTCGTACTCGGTCATCCGTTCAATCCGCCGCATCTGATTCCGCTCGTCGAAGTGATCGGCGGCGAAGCGACCTCCGCTGCATCAATCGACTGCGCGATGGCCTTCTATACCGCGATCGGCAAGCGGCCCATTCATCCGCGCAAGGAGATCATGGGCCACATCGCCAACCAGCTGCAGGCGGCGCTCTGGCGAGAAGCGTTTCATCTCGTGGCGACCGGCGCGGCAAGCGTCGCGGATATCGACGATGCCATCGCCTACGGTCCCGGCCTGCGATGGGCCGTGCTCGGACCGTTCGCGAATCTGCATCTCTCGGGCGGCGAAGGCGGCATCGGGCACACGCTCGATCACCTCGGCCCGCCGATGCAAAGCTGGTGGGATGACCTCGGCGCGCCGCGACTGACTGCGGAGCTTCAGCGCAAAGTCGTCGACGAGATGAACGCGGCGCTTGCGGGCCGATCATCGGAATCGATGGAAACGGAGCGCGACCGTATCATGCTGGCGCTTCTGAAGGCGCGTTCAGGCGCGAACGGCTGACCGCGCCTTCGAGGCCGCGCTTCGATGCATCGCGGCACCGGAACGTGATCGCCGCGCGATTCACCTTGCCCTGTTCGGTCAGCGGCACGCGTTGCAAGGCGGCCATGCGCACGGCCTTCGCAACAGACGCGCCGCACGCCGATTCGAGCGCGCGCATGCAACGCGCGACATCGACGCGCCGGCCCGTCCACGGCACGACCACGACGTCCCACACGTAACCGCGAGCGGCATCGCCCGATGCGATGGCGCGCGCATAGCGGACATCGGGCAACGCGCACAGCGGCGTTTCGATCTGCGCCGGACCGATGACGGCGCCATCGATCTCGGCGACATCTCCGCCGCGTCCGGTCACGTGCAGATAGCCCTTTGCGTCGATGAAGCCGATATCGCCCGTCAGACACCAGCCGTCGCGAAACTTATGCGCCGCTTCGATCGGCTGACGATGATAGCCCTGCGCCACCGCCTTCGATTTCACTTCGATCGCGCCGTGCTGTCCGTGATGCGCGAACGTGCCGTCGGCGCGGCGGATGCGCACGTCGACGCCGGAACGGATGCGCCCCGCGCTGTCCAGCAGGCTCGCATCGACGAGATAGTCCGATGGCGTCAGCACGCTCACGAGCCCCGCCTCGCTCGCGCCGTACATGTGCGTGAGCACGGGTCCGAGCCGCCTGATCGCGCGCCGCCGCAGAATCGCGGGCGCCGATCCGCCGATATGCGCAATCGAGCGCAACGACGACAGGTCGCACCGATGCACGTCCGGATGATCCATCGTTTCGAAGAGTTGCGGCTCGACGAGCAATACATCCGTGATGCGCTCGGCTTCGATCGTCGCGAGCGTGTCGGCGGGATCGTAGCCAGTCTTCAGCACGACCGTGCCGCCGCCCGACAACGTGTTATCGACGAGCACTTGCGACAGATACGCCAGCGCCCCGTTGACGAGTTGACGCCGGTCTTCGGGACTCGGCGCGCTCACCATCGTCGAATAGGCGGCGAAGCTGCGGCGGCTCGCTTTCGGCGCGCCGGTCGAGCCGCCCGACGAAACCACCACGGCGAGGTCGTCGGGCCGCGCGCGGCTTTGCACCGGAAGATCGTGCTGCACGCGCGCACGGATATCCAGACGCAAGCGCGCCGGCCCCGCGCCGACATACGCGAGCTGCGCGCCGCTGTGCGCGGGCACGAGATGCTTCGTCTGCGCGAAAGCGATGAGCAGCGTCGGCTGCATGCGCGTCACGAACGCCGCGCGCTGTTCCGCCGATTCAATCGCGGGCAGGAACATCGTCGTCGCGCCGAGCAGGTTGGTCGCGTAGCGGATGGCGAGCGCATCCGGGCAATTCGGCGCGAACATCGCGACGAACGCGTGGCGCGTGACGCCGAACGACGCAAGCGCCCGCGCATACCGGTAGATCGATGCGCGAAACGCCGCGCCCGTCACGTCCTCGTCGAGATAGCGCAGCACCGTGCGACCGGCGTGCGCATCGAGACGATCGAGCAGGACATCGACATACGACCGGAAGGCCGCTTTATCACACGTTTCCATGACTGCATCCCTCTTTCATCAGCGATGGATGCAGTCTGCCCGCGCACAATGAGGCGAAAATGAGCGGCTAGGCGAATGCGTTCGACAGCACGTCGCCGATGGCGCTCGCGGTCGCTTCGACGTTGCGCTCGTTCAGCGCCGCGACGCACATGCGGCCCGAGCGGATCAGGTAGACGCCGTGGCGTTCGCGCATCGCATCGACCTGCGCGGCGAAAAGACCCGTGTAGGTGAACATGCCGCGTTGCTCGAGGTATCGTGCGAGCATCGCGTCGGGCACGTTGCCGCGAAGACGTTCGTGGATCGCGCCGCGCATGCATGCGATGCGCGTGCACATCGATGCAAGCTCTTCTTCCCACGATCGGCGCAGTGCGGGCGTCGTCAGCACGCGGGCGACGATGGTCGCGCCGTGCGTCGGCGGGTTGCTGTAGTTCGCCCGCACGGCGCTCGTCAGTTGACCGAGCACGCGCACGGCCGTCTGCGCCGATTCGCAGATCACCGAGAGCGCGCCGCATCGCTCGCCATAGAGCGAGAAGTTCTTCGAGAACGAATTGGCGACGAACGCCGGCACGTTGCGGCGAGCCAGCTCGCGAATCGCGAACGCATCGGCATCGAGGCCCGCGCCGAAGCCCTGATACGCCATGTCGATGAACGGCAGCAGATCGCGTTGCTCGATCACATCGATCAGCCTGATCCATTGCGCCTCGTCGAGATCGACGCCCGTCGGGTTGTGGCAGCACGCGTGCAGCAGCACGACGCTCTTCGCGGGCAGATCGCGGATCGCCGAAAGCATCGCGTCGAACTGCAGGCCGCCGGTGGCTTCGTCGTAATACGGATACGTGCCGACCGTAAATCCCGCGCGCTCGAAGATGAAGCGATGGTTGTCCCACGTCGGATCGCTCACCCACACCTGCGAGCCGGGGAAATAGCGCTTGATGAAGTCCGCGCCGACCTTCAACGCGCCGGAGCCGCCGAGCGTCTGCACGGTCGCGATGCGGCCTTCTTTGCGGGCGGGCGCATCGTCGCCGAATACGAGCGACTGCACGGCATCGCGATATGCCGCGAGGCCCGCCATCGGCAAATACGGTTTCGCTGCGGGCGCTTCGAGCAACTGCGCTTCGGCTTCGCGCACGGCGCGCATGACGGGCAGACGGCCCTCATCGTCGTAGTAGATGCCGATGCTCAGATTGACCTTGTTCGCGCGCGGGTCCTTCGCGAAGTCTTCGTTCAGCGAGAGGATCGGATCGCCGGGATAGGCATCGATGTGTTCGAACATGACTGTCTCCTTCAGACACGCGACAACGCCGCATTCGCGCGCCGACGGTTGCGAATGGCATAACCCACGCCGAGCACCGCGAGCCACACGGGAATCAGATAGACCGAGATGCGCAGATCGGGAATCAGGCACATCACCACGAGAATGCCGGCGAGGAACGCGAGGCACAGATAGTTGGTGAGCGGATAGCCGAGGCTCTTGAACACGGTCGTCTCGCCGGCCCGCGCTTTCACGCGGCGGAATTGCAGATGGATGAGGCTGATCATCGCCCAATTGATGATGAGCGCCGACACGACGAGCCCCATCAGCAATTCGAACGCCTTGCCCGGCATCAGATAGTTGATGAGCACGCATGCGGCCGTCGCGAGCGCCGAAACGCCGAGCGCCATAAGCGGAATGCCGCGCTTGTTCACCTTGAGAAGCGCGCGCGGCGCATTGCCCTGCTGCGCGAGACCGTAGAGCATGCGGCTGTTGCAATACACGCCGCTGTTATAGACCGAGAGCGCCGCGGTAAGCACGACCGCATTGAGCACGTGCGCGACGAAGTTGCTGTTCATCGCGTGGAAGATCAGCACGAACGGGCTGCCGCCGGTCACGACCTTCGTCCACGGATACAGCGAAAGCAGCACGCCGAGCGCGCCCACGTAGAAAATCAGAATGCGATAGATCACCTGATTGGTCGCGCGCGGAATGGTGTGCGAAGGATCGTCCGCTTCGGCTGCCGTAATGCCGACGAGCTCCAGCCCGCCGAACGAGAACATGATGACGGCCATCGCCATGACGAGACCCGAGACGCCGTTCGGAAAGAAGCCGCCATGACGCCAGAGATTCGTCACGCTCGCTTCCGGTCCGGCGTTGCCCGAGAAAAGCAGCCAGCCGCCGAAGCCGATCATGCCGACGATCGCGACCACCTTCACGATCGCGAACCAGAACTCGAGCTCGCCATACGATTTCACGCTCGTAAGATTGATCGCGTTGATGATGCAGAAGCACACGAGCGCGGACACCCAAGTCGGAATGCCCGGCCACCAGTACTGCACGTAGATGCCGACGGCGGACAGCTCGGCCATCGACACGAGGATGTAGAGCACCCAGTAATTCCAGCCCGACAGGAAGCCCGCGTATTGGCCGCAATACTTGTCCGCGAAGTGGCTGAATGAACCGGCGACCGGCTCGTCGACGACCATCTCGCCCAGTTGCCGCATGATGAAAAAGGCGACGATGCCCGCGATCGCATAGCCGAGCAGCACCGACGGCCCCGCCGATTTGATCGTCTGGGCGATGCCGAGAAAAAGCCCGGTCCCGATCGCGCCGCCGAGCGCGATGAGTTGAATGTGACGGTTCTTCAGGCCGCGTTTGAGCGTGCCGTGTCCCTCATGTGTCACGTGTCTCTCTCCTTGTGTGCTCGATTTAGGGGAATCAGTGTAAATTTGTTACGGCACAATATGATTTCCTAACGCGCGCAGACAAACCCTAGTTTGTGCGTTTCGATTTCATCGACTGACGCATTGGAGAAATAAAATTGCAGACCATCGAGATCGATCGTATCGACCTGCGTTTGCTCGGGATTCTGCAGTCGCGTGGACGCATCTCCAACCTCGAGCTGGCGGAGGCGATCAATCTGTCGCCGGCGCAAACGCTGCGGCGGCATCGGCGGCTGGAGGAGCTCGGCGTGATCAAGGGCTACGAGACGCGGCTCGATGCGCAGGCGCTCGGCTTCGGCGTGGTGGCCTTCATTCAGGTGACGATGGAGCGCGGCCACGTGCGCGACCTCGCGAAGTTCAAGGGCGTCGTCGGCAAGCTCGCGGAGATTCAGGAATGCTTCGCCGTGACCGGCGATATCGATTACATGCTGAAGGTGATCGCGCGGGATCTCAAAGGCTTGTCGGAGTTTCTGCTCGATACGCTGATGCGCATTCCCGGCGTGAGCGGTGTGAAGTCGAGCGTGTGTCTGGATGAGTTGAAGTGTGTGAGCGCGGTGCCGCTCGAAGCGTAAGTGCGGGCCGCGCTCGCGTAATGCGGGCTTAGATCGCCATACCGCCCGACACTTCGATGCGTTGCGCATTGACCCAGCGATTATCCTCAGACAGCAACGACGCGATCATCGGACCGATATCATCGGGCAAGCCCGCGCGCCCGAGCGCGGTCATATCCGCGATGCGCTTGTTCAGCTCCGGATTGTCGCGGACGATGCCGCCGCTGAAGTCCGTCTGTATCGCGCCCGGCGCGACCACGTTGACGGCGATCCTGCGCGGCGCCAGCTCCTTCGCCATGTATTTCGTCAGCACCTCGACCGCGCCTTTTGGATAGCGAGGACGGCGCTGGTCGATAATCCACTTCAATCCGCACGGGCCGTGCGGAAAGCCGAACGGTCAGACGCGCTGAAGCACGCGCGACAGAACGTGCTCTTCGAGTTCCGCGAAGCCCGGCGCGGTACGCGTGCGCGGCCTTTGTAACGACACCGCCGTATCGAGCGTGATGCGCCCCGCATCGATCAGCACGATGCGATCGCCAAGCGACACCGCTTCCTGCACATCGTGCGTGACGAGCAGCGCGGTCAGCTTGTGCTCGCGCCACAAGCGCTCGATCAAGCCCTGCATCTCGATGCGCGTCAACGCATCGAGCGCGCCGAGCGGTTCATCGAGCAAAAGCAGATCCGGCCGATGCACGAGCGCACGCGCGAGCGCCACACGCTGACGCTGCCCGCCCGACAGACGCGACGGCCAATCCTTCTCGCGCTCGGCGAGACCCACTTCCACGAGCGTCGCGCGGGCTTCGTCGCGTTTGTCGCGCGGCAGCCCGATCATCACGTTGTCGAGCACGCGCTTCCACGGCAGCAGGCGCGCGTCCTGAAACATGATGCGCACCTGCAGTTCATCCGATCGCGCTGCCGCGTGGCGCTGCACGACGCCGCCCGTCGGCTGATCGAGACCGGCGATGAGCCGCAGCAAGGTCGATTTGCCGCAGCCGCTTCGTCCGACGATCGACACGAAGCTGCCTCGCTCGATCGCGAAGTCCAGCCGGTCCAGCACCGTGCGCTCGCCGAAGCGCTTGTCCACGCCGCGCAGCGACACGGCGACATCGCGCCCGATAGAAGGCGCGCGCACCGGCGTTTCAACGCGCCTGAACGCGGGCGCCAGCGTGTCGATATCGATCAGATTCATGATTGCGTCTTCGTTTGATATGCCGGGTGCCAGCGCAATGTGGTGCGTTCGATGGCGCGCGCGGCCATGTCGGCGAGTTTGCCGAGCAGCGCATAGAGCAGGATGCCGACGACCACGACATCGGTTTGCAGGAACTCGCGCGCGTTCATCGTCATATAGCCGATGCCCGATTGCGCGGAGATGGTCTCGGCGACGATCAGCATCACCCACATCAACCCGAATGCGAAGCGCACGCCGACGAGTATCGACGGCAACGCGCCCGGCAGAATCACATGCCGATACAGCGCGAAACCGGACAAGCCATAGCTTTTCGCCATTTCGATCAGATCGCAATCGACCGAGCGGATGCCGTGATACGTGTTGACGTAGACCGGAAAGAACACGCCCAGCGCCACGAGCACCAGCTTCGCTTCTTCACCGATGCCGAACCAGAGGATCAGGAGCGGAATCATCGCGAGTGCGGGGATGTTGCGGATCATCTGCACGGTCGAATCGAGCGCGACCTCGGCCGGTTTGAAGAGACCCGTCGCGAGACCGAGCGCGAAGCCGACGCCGCCGCCCATCGCGAAGCCCGCGAGCGCGCGGCCCGCGCTGACCTTGACGTTGGCCCACAGTTCGCCGGATTCGATCAGCGACCACGCCGCCTTCACCACCGCGAGCGGCTCGGGCAACACGCGCGATGACAGCCCGCCCGTGCGCGCGGCGCTTTCCCATGCGATCAGGATCAGCACCGGCACGAGCCAGGGCAGCGCGCGACGGGCAATGGATTGCAGCTTCATGATGCCGATGCACGCGGCAGTTCCGCCGTGCCGATGACTTCCCCGAACGGCCCGGACAGTGGCCCGTTCGCCTGCTCGCGCTGCTGACGCGGCAGGAGCGGAAACACCAGCTCGGCAAAGCGATACGACTCTTCCAGATGCGGATAACCCGAAAGAATGAACGTCTCGACGCCCAGCTCCGCATACTGCTTCATCAGTCCGGCGACCTGCTCCGGATTGCCGACGAGCGCCGTGCCCGCACCGCCGCGCACCAGCCCGACGCCCGCCCACAGATGCGGATACACCTCGAGCTTGTCGCGTCTGCCGCCGTGCAGCGCAGCCATGCGCCGCTGACCTTCGGAATCCATCTTCGCGAATGACGCTTGCGCGCGGCGAATGGTTTCATCGTCGAGCTTGCTGATGAGCTTCTCTGCGTCCGCCCATGCTTCCTGCTCGGTTTCGCGCACGATCACATGCAGGCGAATGCCGAATTTGATCTTGCGCCCTTCCGCCTCCGCGCGACGGCGGATATCCGTCAGTTTCTTTTCGACGTCTTCGGGCGGCTCGCCCCACGTCAGATACGTGTCGATATGCTTCGCCGCGATATCGTGCGCCGCCGCCGACGAGCCGCCGAACCACAGCGGCGGATGCTTCTTCTGCACCGGCGGATACAGCACCTTGCCGCCCTGCGATTGCAGATGTCTGCCGTCGAAATCGAAGCTGCCGTTCTCGTGCGACTGTTCAAGCAGGCCGCGCCAGATCGTGAGGAATTCGTCGGTGATTTCGTAGCGCGTATCGTGGTCGTGGAAGATGCCGTCGCCGGCAAGCTCGTTCGGATCGCCGCCCGTCACGACGTTGATGAGCAGACGACCATTTGAAAGCCGGTCGAAAGTCGATGCCATGCGCGCCGACAATCCCGGCGAGCTCAGGCCGGGGCGGATCGCGACGAGAAACTTGAGGCGCTTCGTCGCGGGAATCAGGCTCGACGCGACGACCCACGCGTCCTCGCAGGAACGGCCCGTGGGCAGAAGGACGCCTTCATAGCCGAGCGTATCGGCGGCGACGGCGATCTGTCGAAAGTAATCGTAATTCGCGGCGCGCGCGCCTTGCGACGTGCCGAGATAACGGCTGTCGCCGTGAGTCGGAATGAACCAGAAAACATTCATGTTGATCGTGTGTCGGATGAGTGCTTGCCGCGCGGAGATGCGCCGGCGCTCGTACGAGTCTAACGACGCGTCGCGCGCAGCCAAACCATCGATTCGCGCTAAGGATGTGCGTGATCGTGCTAACGCCGGGGCTTCGCTTTACGCGACGTTCCAGCGCGCCTCGGTCACGTCGAGTTTCTTCGGAATCAGCTTGAGATTGGTGAAGGTATCGGCGATCTGCTGCTGATACGCGAGCGTGGCCGGCTCGATCGACTGCACGCCGTACGACGAGCGCCTGAGCGCGGTTTCGATGATGCCCGTATCGAGGCCGACGAGCGGAGACAATTGCGCGGCCACCGCAGGCACGTTGTCGCGCGCCCAGCGATCGACCTGATCGAGTTCTTCGAGCACCGCGTGCACCAGTTGCGGCTGCGCCGTCGCGATCTTGCGCGTCGCGAGGTAATACTGCACGTTGCGCACGATGCCGTTCGCATCCGTGAGTTGACGCGCGTTCGCCTGCTTTTCGACGGCAGCCAGATACGGGTCCCAGATCGCCCATGCATCGATGCTGCCTTGCACGAAAGCGGCGCGCGCATCGGCGGGCGCGAGATAGACCGGCTGAATATCGGCCCAGGCGAGGTTCGATTTTTTGAGCGCCTCGACGAGCAGGTAATGCACATTCGATCCCTTGTTCAGCGCCACTTTCTTGCCGCGCAATTCCGCGACTGAACGGACGTTCGAGTCCTTCGGCACGACGATCGCCTCGGCGTGCGGCGCAGGCGGTTCGTGGCCGATATACACGAAATCGACGCCCGCTGCCTGCGCGAAGATCGGCGGCGTTTCGCCGACCGTGCCGATATCGACCGCGCCCGCATTGAGGCCTTCGAGCAGTTGCGGCCCGGCGGGAAATTCGAGCCATTGCACGGCGATGCCTTGTGCGGCAAGGCGTTTGTCGAGCGATCCGCGCGCCTTGAGCACGACGAAGTTGCCGTACTTCTGATAGCCGATGCGCAAGGTCTTCGGTGCATCGGCGGCCTGCGCGATGCGCGTGGCGAGCCCGCCGGACAGCCCCGCACCGAGCGCGGCGAGCGTGAAGAGCGTGCGACGGCGCGCAGGGATGAAGGGCGTGTTCTTGCGGTCGGACATACGTGTTTCCTCGTTGAGCGAAGACATCCTTACCGATGCCAATACTGCCGATGCTAACAACGCACGTTCCGCGGGCTAAACGAGAAATCGTGCTATCGATAGTTCGCGCGGCGATCCTTCTTCATTCCGCATATCGATAGCGCCGGATATTATTTGCCGCTCGCGCGCCGCGCCTCTAGCATCACGCTTCCTCAAACAGCATGCGTGCGCATTCATGAAGATCAAACATCCATTCAAAGCCACTCTGTTCTCGCTTCTGCTCGCGTGCGGCGTCGTGAGCGCACAGCCGTCGTTCGCAGCGAATCAGACGGTGCGCGTCGGCATCATGTCGGGCGAAGACGAAGATGTTTGGCGCGCCGTGGCCGCTAATGCGGCGAAGCACGGCATCACGGTGAAGGTCACGACCTTCTCCGATTACACGCAGCCGAACGAAGCGCTCGCGCAGCACGATCTCGACGCCAACTCGTTCCAGCACAAGCCTTATCTCGATGCACAGATTCAGGCGCGCCACTACGACATCGTGCCCGTGGGCTACACGTATGTGCAGCCGATCGGTCTGTATTCGCGCAAATGGAAAGCCTTAGATGCGTTGCCGCAAAACGCGGCGATCGGCGTGCCGAACGATCCGAGCAACGAAGGCCGCGCGCTGCTTCTGTTGCAAGCCAATGGCGTGATCAAGCTGCGCGATCACGTCGGCCTGTTGCCGACTGCGCGCGATATCGCGAGCAATCCGAAGCACGTGCAGATTAAGGAACTGGATGCGGGTATCGTCGGCCGTGCGATCGGCGATCTCGATGCGGCCGTCGTCAATACCGACTGGGCCATCAAGGCGGGCATCGATATCGGCAAGGAACGCATCGCGCAGGAGAAGGTGCAGAGCAATCCGTATCGCAACTTCATCGCGGTCAATGCGAAGGATGCGCAGGCGCCGTGGGTCAAAGCACTCGTCGAGAGTTATCAGCAGGCCAATGTGGCTTCTTCGATTCTGAGCGTGTATCACGGCGCGACGCTGCCCGCATGGGACGGCGCGCCGCAACGATGACGCGCGCATAGCTCGCCGCGCGCTACCCGACAGAAACCGCACCTTCGTGCGGATCACCGCATGTCACCGATGCATCGGCGACATGCGGTGAAACGAATTCCGCCGTTCCATCCCTACGGTTTCGCCTATCCTTGATCTGGCTTCGGCACGGTCCTCACGCGAGCGATCGTGCCGGTCGATTTGATCCGATCAATACAAATTCATTACTTAGGATGCCTACTCATGGACAGACGCGATTTCATCAAAAGGACATCGGCGGTCGGTGCGGCTATCGCGACGACGAACGTCGCCGCTCAAAGCGGCAATGCCTCGAACGACAAGCCCAATATCCTCTTCATTCTGCTCGACGAGATGCGCTTCCCGTGCGTGTTTCCGCAGGGCATCACCGATGTTTCCGGCTTCCTGAAAGCCTATATGCCCAAGACGTTCGATCTTTGGCGAAAGGGCGTCAAGTTCTCCGGGCACTACACCGCCGCCTCGGCGTGCAGCCCGGCGCGCGCGACGCTCGTCACGGGCCTCTATACGCAGCAGAACTGGCTGCTGACGACCATTCTCGATTCGCCCGACACGCAGTTGTCGATTCAACCGGTGCTGAACCGCCATTTCCCGACCTACGGCAAGATCCTGAAGTCGCTCGGCTATTCGACGCCATATATCGGCAAATGGCATCTCTCGATCGTGCATCAGGGGCCGCGCCCGCTGTCGCTCTATGGCTTCGACGGCATGACGTATCCCGATCCAACGGGCAGCAATCTGCAAGGCACGGTAGGCGATCCCGGCGACGGCTATCTGAACGACGCGAATATCGCTGATCAGGCCACGCAATGGCTGCAACGGCGCAGACCAAGCGACTCGCCGTGGTGTCTGACGGTCGGCTTCGTCAATCCGCATGACAAGGAGTTCTTTCCTGCCGGCACGGAATTCAAGCGCTTCACTGCATTGTTCAATTCGAGTCGCTATAACCCGAACGGTTATACGCAATGGATCGATTACACCGCTGGACCGCCCACTTACGACTGGGAATCGAATCCACTGCGCGATCCGCCGCCGCTCGCTTATCCATCGACCGCGCCGAACTGGGAATCCGGCTCGCAGCTCGCATCGAACAAGCCGCCCATGCAAACGTTCAACCGCACGATTCAGGAAGCGGTGTGGGGCGGCGTGCAGGATGATCGCGACGCGGGCTTCGAGATCAGCGCGTATCCGACGAACCCGAATCTTCCGCCCCCGTCCGTGACCCGAGGCATCGCCAAAGCGCCGTTTCATTACTGGAAACGCGGCCTCGATTCCTATACGCAGATCATGTCGATCGTGGATGCGAAGATAGGCGCCGTCGTCGACTCGCTGCCGCCCGCCGTCGCGAAGAAAACGATCATCGTTCTGACATCGGATCACGGCGACTATGCGGGCGCGCACGGTCTGATCTCGGGCAAGACCGGCACGTGTTATGAAGAGGCGTTCAACGTCCCCCTCATCGTGGTCGATCCGACCGGTCAGTACACCGGCGATATCGCCACCGTGCGCGACGGTCTGACATCGTCCGTCGATATTCTGCCAATGCTCGCGACCATCGCCAATGGAGGACGACGAAACTGGATGACGGGCGACTATGCGCAGTTATACGGGAACCGTCACGACCTCGTGCCGATGCTGAAGCGTTCGACGGCGCCCGGCCGCCCGTATGTCGTCTTCTCGACCGATGAAACCGTTCCCGACGTATTGAACTTCAATCAGTCCGCGACGCACGTCATCGGTGTGAGAACCGATGCGGGCAAGCTCGGCACGTATTCGAACTGGGCGCCGTCGACGACGACGATCACCGGTTCGAGCGACCTGGAGTACTACGATTACTCGACCGAAGCGGGCAGGCTCGAAGTGGACAACCGCTATCGATCTCCGGCGGCGCAAGCGCTGTATCGGCAACTGATCTCCGACATTCTGCCGAACGAATTGCAGGCGCCTTTGCCGGGCAATCTCGTCGCGCCGCAAAACGCCGCGCAGGCGCGCTATCTCGAGTATGTGCAGTTGATCAACAGCGGAGGCAACGTCGAATTGCCGTTCAAGATCGGGGACATCTGACGCACATGCGCGTTTCAATGCATGCGCCGCACGGCGCGCAGCAGCAGATCGCCATCCTCGGTGATGCGCGGCAGCCGTGCGCCGCTCACGAGTTGCTCCATTGCAACCAGTTGGCGTTCGAGAAGCGTATCGAGTTCATGCCGGTCGACGATCTGATCGGCCGCATCCTTGACGAGCATGAGAGTCGCAAATTCGTGGGCGCTGAGCATACGTGTCTCCCGATCGTTCGAATAATAAGTGATGTAGGTCTGCGCCGGCTTGCGAAGCCGCACGATGAATTCAGCGCGCGCTTCAGGACGCATGACCCCGGGGTACCTCTGTTCGCGATAGCAGCGGGAATCGATAGTAGGGCCTGCCGCACAGACGAAGCAATCCGGGTCGTCCCGTATAGTGGGAGACGATCATCGGCGCTCGCGCTGGTCGTCCGTCGCGCGAGCGCTGCGCGTATGCGCTCGCGACACGATTGCATCGATGGTGCCTTGCGTCGATGCACACCGGTTCTTCTTCACGATGCGCTGGAGCGTCCTGACGCTATCCGGATGAAGCGCCCAATACAGTGCGGCGAACCAGCCGATGATGGTCCAACCGAACATGACGTTGAACAGCGCGAGCAGCAGCACGGAACGCCGCTTTTTCCGGTCGGCGATGATCGCGGGCAGCAAGTAGAGTGCAATGGCCACGACGGTCAGCAGTACGTTTTGAAGTATGTGCATCATGTCATTCCTTTTGACTCGACACCGGCGACATTTTCAATTTATAGGGTATCGGCGCGCGCGGTGAAGCCGCCGTTCAGTGCCCGCCCGCGCCCGCCGCGCCCGCACCCGCGCCCTTGCCCGGCTTCGTCAGCCAGATGAGCGGAACGATCGCGATAAAGATCACCGCCGACAGCCAGAAGATGTCGTTGAGGCCGAGCATCGCGGCTTGCGCAGTCAACGAACGTTCGAAAAACGCCAGCGCCTGCGAACGGCTGCCGCCGAGCGTGCCCTGCAACGAGCCGATTGCATCGACGAACGTGGGGTTGTGGATGCTCGCTTGCTCGACGAGTTGCGCATGATGCAGGATCGTGCGGTCATTCCAGCCCGTGCTTGCGAGCGATGTGCCGACCGCGCCCGCGAACACGCGCGCGAAGTTCGACAAACCGGCCGCAGCGGGAATCTTCGCGGGCGGCAATCCCGAGAGGATGATGGCCGTCAGCGGCACGAAGAAGAGCGCGGTCGGAATGCCTTGCAGCAGCGTCGGCACGACGAGCGTGAAGGTATCGACACCGGTCGTATAGTGCGAGCGCATGAAGAACACGGCAGCGAAGCCGAAGAACGCGAGCGTGGCGAGCACGCGGGCATCGGATCGCGGCATCAGCTTGCCCATCACCGGCGCGAGAATCACGGCGAAAATGCCGAGCGGTGCGGTGACGAGACCGGCATCGACGGAACGGTAGTTGAGATATTGCTGCATCCATTGCGGCAACAGCACGAGGTTCGAGAAGAACACCGCATACGCCACGGAGATCGCCACCGTCCCGCCCCGAAAATTGCGCCCCGCGAAGAGCTTGATGTCGACCACCGGATTCTGCTCGGTCAGCTCCCAGATCAGAAAGAACACGAAGCTGATGAGCGCGAACACGCCGAGCGCGACGATCACCGGCGATGAAAACCAGTCGAGGTCCTTGCCCTTGTCGAGCATGATCTGTAGCGAGGCGACCCACGCGATGAGCGAGATCAGACCGACCTTGTCGATGGGCACGCGCTTTACCGGCGTCTCGCGTTCGCGATAGATCGCCCATGTCACGCCCGCCGCGAACAGCCCGACCGGAATGTTGATGTAGAAGATCCACGACCATGAATAGCTGTCGGTGATCCAGCCGCCGAGCGCCGGTCCCGCGATCGGACCGACGGTCGCGGTCATCGCCCAGAGCGCGAGCGCCGTCGAGCTCTTTTCCTTCGGATAGGAGCCGAGCAGAATGGCCTGCGACATCGGAATCAGCGGCCCGGCGACCGCGCCTTGCAGGATGCGCGCGGCCAGCAGCACCGGCAGATTCGGCGCGATGCCGCACAGCCATGACGACACGACGAACAGCAGGATCGCCCACACGAAGAGCTTGATCTGACCGACACGCTGCGTGAGCCAGCCTGTGAGCGGAATCGAGATCGCGTTGGCGGCGGCGAAGAGCGTGATGACCCAGGTGCCCTCGTCGACCGACACGCCGAGATTGCCGGCGATGGTCGGAATCGCGACATTGGCGATCGACGAATCGAGCACGTTCATGAAGGTCGCGAGCGCGACGGCGACGGTCGCCAGGACGAGCTTGCCGCCGGAGAGCGGTGCGGGTTGCGTGGCCGGGTTCATTGCATCCTCTGATGAGTTAATAACTGATCTGTCAGATATATCGACGCAAAAAATCGCGTCAGTGCGACGTCACGTTTTCCGCGATGATCCGTTCGATCTGCGCATCCGCTTGTTCGCCGTAGTGGCTGTAGACATCGGTTCGATACGAAGTCGTCGATGCCGCGCCGAGTTGCGTGCCCGATGTATCGCGCGTTTCGACGTCGACATCCATCGAAAGCCCGATGCGCAGCGGATGCGCATCCAGTTCGCGCTGATCGAGGCGGATGCGCACCGGCAGGCGCTGCACGACCTTGATCCAGTTGCCGGTCGCGTTCTGCGCGGGCAGCACCGCGAACGCCGCGCCCGTGCCCGCCGAAAAGCCTTCGACATGGCCGTGGTACTTCACCTTCGAGCCGTATGCATCGGCGGTGAGCGTGACCGGCTGGCCGATGCGCATATGCGCGAGCTGCACTTCCTTGAAGTTCGCATCGACCCAGACGCCGTCGAGCGGCACGATCGCCATGAGCGGCGCGCCGGGCGCGACGCGCTGCCCGACCTGCACCGAGCGGCGCGCGACGTAACCCGTCACCGGCGCGGGCAACGTGTTGCGCGCATTGTCGAGCCACGCGTCGCGCACCTTCGCGGCGGCGGCGTGCACGTTCGGATGCCGTTCGATCGACGTACGGTCGGTCAGCGCGTGATTCGCCTCGGATTGCTGGCGTCCCGCGTCGAGCGCGGCCTGCGCGGCGCTCACGGCATCGCGCGCATGTGCGATGTCCTCGCCGGACACCGCGCCGGTTTCCGCGATCGCCATGCGGCGCTTCAAATCCGACTGCGCACGCGTCAGATCGGACTGGCGTTGCGCGACCGTCGCGGCGTAATACGCGTTGTTGACGTACAGGCTGCTCACCTGCCGGACCGTCTGCGCGAGATTCGCTTCAGCGTTGGAGAGCGCGACTTTGGCATCGGCGGCGTCGAGCGTGACGACGGGTTCGCCCTGGCGCACGATCTGCGTGTCGTCGGCGTTCACGGCGACAACCGTGCCGCTCACTTCGGGCGTCAGTTGCACGAGATTGCCGCTTACGTAGGCGTCGTCGGTCGATTCGAAGTAGCGGCCCGTCGTGTAGTAATAGCCGCCCCAGCCCGCGCCGCCGATCGCGATCGACGCCGCGAGCAGCGAAAGCAGCAGCGTGCGTTTGGTGCGAGGTTTCGCATCGGCGGCCGAATCCGCTTGATCCGTGCCGGCGCGTTCTTTGATCAGGGTGTCGCTCATCTCGGTGGTCCGGTTCGATTGAGTATGTCGATCAGCGTGCGGCGATGGCATCGCCCGACGTGTCCGTGTAGCCGCCGCCCAGCGCGGCCGCGAGCGCGATCTGCTGGTCGCGCCGGTCCATCTTCAGATTCGCGACGGCGCGTTCGGCCGCGAGCGCATTCGTCTCGGCGTTCAGCACGGTCAGTTGATTCGCGAGGCCCGCGCGATACTGCGTGAGCGCGAGTTGCTGCGCGCTGTGCGCGGCGTCCTGCGCGACGTTCGCATCGACGAGTTGCGTATCCGTCGAATGGATCTGCGAGAGAGTCGTGGCGACGTCGGCGAGCGCGTTGACGAGTGTCTGGTCATAGGTCGCGACGGCGTAATCGAACTCCGCATAGCGATCCTTGAGTTGCGCGCGCAACGCGCCGCCATCGAAGATCGGCAGATGGATCGCCGGGCCCGCCGACATGGTGCGGCTCGCCGCCGTCAGAAACCGGCCGAACCCGAAGGCGTCGAGCCCGAGCGACGCGCTCAGGTTGATGTCGGGATAGAACTCCGCCTTCGCTTCCTTGATGTCGTGCGTCATCGCATCCACACGCCAGCGCGCCGCGACGATATCGGGGCGGCGGCTCACGAGATCGGCGGGCAAATTGGACGGCAGACGCACGTCATCGCCGATGCCGAGTTGCGGGCGCGCGATCGACAAGCCACGGTCCGGACCTTTGCCGAGCAGCGCCGCGATCTGATAGCGCGTCACGACGATGCGGCCATCGAGCGCGGATAGCGTCGCGCGGCTCGACGCGAAATCGGCCTCGGCGGTCTTGCGTTCGACTTCGGTATCGAGCCCGTTCGCGATGCGGCCCGCGGTGATGCGCACGATCTTCCCGCGCTCGTCGACCTCGTTCTGCGCGATGTCGCGCAACGCATAGAGCCGCGCGAGCTGGTTGTACGAACGCGCGATGGATGCGTCGAGCGCGAGGCGCACGGCTTCCGCATCCGCCCGGCTCGCCTGCACTTGCGACACGGCGGACTTGAGCGCCTCGCGATTCTTGCCCCACAGATCGAGATCGTAGGACGCCGATAACAGCCCCTTGTTCTCCGACTGCCACGAACCGGCATACGGCGGCGGCACGAGCGCGTTCTCCGAATAGCGTTGGCGCGAGTATGAGTAGGACGCGTCGGCGCGCGGCAGCGTGCCCGCCTTCGCAGTTTCGCTGTATGCCGACGCCGCCGCGATGCGCGCACGCGCCTGTTCGAGCGTCGGGCTGCCGGCGAGCGCTTCGTCGAGCAGCGCGCGCAATTGCGCATCGCCGAACTGATCGGCCCAGCCGGCGGCGGGCCAGCGGCCTTCGTCGGCGGGCAGGCTCTGCTGCGTCGCGTAGCTTTGCGGCTGTGCGATGTCCTTGTCGCTATGAATGCCGGCGTAGTTCGCGCAGGCCGAGAGCACGGCGGCGAACATCAGCGAGACGCCCGCTCGCGCGATTCGCAAACCGGACGTACGAAGATTTTGTTGCTCTTTCATTTTCTGACCTGTCAGATATATGGACGAAAAGAATGCGCGGACCCTTTCGCGTCGCGCGCTCAGTCTTCGACGAACTTGTTCAGCAGCCGGCGGAACTCCTGAAACTCGCTTTTGGTGAACTTCTTCAGACGCTTGTTCAGCACGACCGGCGCGATATGCGGCAACTCGTCCGCGATCTTTTCGCCGGCACGGGTCAGCGTGAGATTGACGACACGGCGATCCTCCAGACTGCGCGCGCGCTGCAGCAGCCCTTTAGTTTCGAGCTTGTCGAGCATGCGCGTCATGAGGCCCGTGTCGATGCCGAGCAGTTTCGACAGTTCGAACGGCGTCTGCGTCTCGCCGTCGCGCATGGACAGGAGAATGCCCATTTGCTGCGAGGTGATGCCGAGGTCTTTCAGAGCGGCGTCGATTTCCGCGACCAGAAGATTGCGCGCCTTGTTGACCGCGAAACCGACGCTCTGCGTCAAGGTGAAGCTTTCGGGTGTGTAATGGTCCATGCCTGTTCTCCACTGCGGCGAACTGCCATGGAACGTACATTTACTGCAAAGTCAGATTTTGTCAAGTCTGATTTCTGAACTCACAACCCCGGCATGATTGGATAGGGAATCGTATGATCTTCCACCCGCTTCACGCCCGGAATGCTTTCCGACGCGATCCGCATCGCGTCGAGCTGATCCCTCGACCACACCGTTCCCCACAGATGCACCACGCCGTCGCGCACGACGATATTGCGCCCCGGAAAGGCCCAGCCACGGCCGGTGAGATCGCCCATCAGCATCGCGCGGATTTCGGCGTCGCTGGCGAGTGCGTCGGGCGCGGGTTCCAGGGCAAGCACGGACGCCAGCGCCTGCACGAGATTCGAGCGGCTGACGATGCCGACGAGACGGTCGTCGCGCAACACGGGCACGCGCTTGATGTGATGGCTTTCGAGCACCGCGGCGATATCGGCGAGCGAGGTGTCCTCCTTCACGCAGATGGGTCCGCGGCTCATGATCTCGCCAACCGTGGGCGCATGCGACTTGATGTAATCGGCGGCGCCGCCATCGGAGCCGAGCATGTCGAGCCACCACGAGCGGCGGTTGCGCTTCTCGGTGCCGATTTCCTCGCGATGAAGCAGATCGCCTTCGCTGATCATGCCGAGCACACGCCCTTCCTGATCGACGACGGGCGCGGCGCTGATGCGATGCTGCACCAGGAGACGCGCCAGATCGTGCACCTTCGTTTCGGGCGTGACGGAAACGACGGGAGAAGTCATTACATCGCGTGCTTGCATCGTGAACTCCGGAGGTCGAATGAAGAGTGCCGCGCGAGTGACGCAGAGGCATCCTGCTGCGGCCCTCAGTCACTTTAAGGATCACGGTGCAATCTTCGATTGACCTGCATCAAGCATTTCACTGGCGCACGGGTGCGACGCGCCGACGCGGCCCGGCTCAATGCGCGGCGATGAACGCGGTGACATCGGCGAGTACGGGCGAATCTTTGCGCCGCGCCGCCGAGAACGTTTCGATGATGGTGTCGTGGCCGTATCCCGGATACTTCTTCAGCTCGACGTTGTCATGATGCGCACGCAGCGCTTCCGCGAAGCGATCGCTGTTGCGCGGATCGACATCGGTGTCGGCGGTGCCGGCGGCGAGCAGCATCGGCGGCTCCTTGCCCGATATGAACGCGATGGGCAACGCGCCCGCGCGCAAGGCATCCGGAAAGATCTCGTCCATGTGCGGGTCGCTCGTCGGGATGGCGGCGTATGGACCGGCGAGCCCGATCATCCCGGCAAGCGACGTATTGGCAATGCCTTGCGCGGCGAGATAGCGCGGATCGGTCGCGAGCATGGCCGCCATATGCGCGCCGGAGGAATGGCCCATCAGGAAGATGCGTCCGGGATCGCCGCCGAATTCGCGCGCGTGGTCGCGCGTCCAGCGCACGGCGGCGGCGGGGTCGTCGAGAAAGCCGGGAAAGACGGCATCGGGATAGATGCGGTAGTCAGGCGCGACCGTCACGATGCCGTGCGCGGCGAGCGCTTGCGCGATCGGGCGCGAATCCTTGCGATGACCGCTTTGCCAGCCCCCGCCGTAGAAATACACGACGACCGGACGATTGCCGAGCGCGCCGGAGCCGGGCGTATAGACATCGAGCCGCTGGCGAGGCCCCTTGCCATACGCGATGCCGTCGGCGCGCTCGCTATCGTGTTCGAGCGCGCGCGCCGCGATCACACCACCCACGCATGCGGCCAGCGCGAGCAAAATAAACTTTCTTCTTGCCGGAAGATGCATCGTGCTATCGGGTTTTCTGTGCAGTGGACATTAGAGGATACGCAACTCCGCATGTACGTGCGGAAGTTATCGCTGCGAGAGATAGAACGCTATGCTTACGGCGCCCTGACGATTATCATTTTTATCCTTTCAATTTTTTATTGTTTCGTATCGCCAACTACTTCGATGGAAAAACATTCGCGCCACATATCGCCGATTGCGAGTTGAATTCTTCATAATTTTATTAACGCCTTCTATCGCTGGCTGACGTCATTCCTACCGATTCCCCACGCGCCCCCTAAACCAGCCGATGACTTGTGTATCTCTCCGCACATTACGAGGCGATATGTCTGGATACGCTTCATCGTCGATGACAGTGGTCCGCCCGGAATCGGACCTCGATACTTAAGAGCGCTCAAGGCGCCGCGCACAATTCAAAGATTCAAAAAAAATAAGATGGCAAACCGAAGGGACCCGGGTATTGCCAAAACCGCTGAGGGAGAACACGAATGGATCGTTCGGAATCGCCATACGAGGCGAAGTCGCGCCTGCCCATTTTTGACCAGCAATCCGTCCGCAATACACCATCACAGATGGCCGCGTTCACCGCGGCGCTACAGGAACATACGGGCCGGTCATTCAAAAGCTATAGCGAATTGCACGACTTCTCGGTCCGGGATTACCGGAATTTCTGGAAGTGCTTCATGCAATGGACGCCTGGCCTGAAATGGTCGGGTAGTGCCGAAACCGTATGTGTCGGCGATACAGGCGAGCACGCGAGGTTCTTTCCGGACGTGACGCTGAACTATGCGGATAATCTGCTCGGGTTTGCCATCGCGCCCGCCGACGCGCCCGCGCTCACCGCCTGTCATGCCGATGGCCGCCGCGTGCATCTCACGCGCGGCGAGCTGCGTACGCGCGTGGCCCGCCTCGCCGACGCGCTCACGCAACTGGGCTTGCGCGAAGGCGACCGCGTCGCGGGCGTGATGCGCAACGACGCCGAAGCGATCGTCACCGCGCTCGCCGTGACCGCGATCGGCGCGACGCTGTCGACCGCCGCGCCCGAGATGGGCATCGAAACGCTGCTCGACCGCTTCACGCAGCTCGAACCACGCTTCCTGTTCGCGCACACCGCCGCGCAGCCGTTCGACACCGGCACGCCGCTCGCCACGAAAGTGGGCTTGCTCGCCGATGCACTGCCTTCGCTCGAAGGCATCGTGAGCCTCGACGGCGATCCGTCGGCCGTGCGCGCCGCGCCGCCCGTCAACTCGCTCGATGCGCTGCTCGCGGCCGGCGACCCCGCGCGCGTCGAATGGAAACACTTCGGCTTCAATCATCCGCTCTTCGTCATGTTCTCGTCGGGCACGACGGGCAAGCCGAAATGCATCGTGCATGGCGCGGGCGGAAGCCTGATCGAGCATCTGAAGGAGCATCGGCTGCATTGCGACCTGCGGCCCGGCGATCGCATGTACTTCCACACCAGTTGCGCGTGGATGATGTGGAACTGGCAATTGTCGGCGCTCGCATCGGGCGTCGAAATCGTGACGTACGACGGCCCGATCGCATCGGTGGATACGCTGTGGCGGCTTGTCGCCGAACAGCGCGTCAACGTGTTCGGCACGAGCCCCGCCTATCTGAAGATGTGCGAAGACGCGGGCCTCGTGCCATCGCGCGAATTCGACCTGAGCGACCTCCGCTCGATGATGTCCACCGGCGCGATCCTCTTCGATGCGCAGTTCGAATGGGTCCGCGACAACGTCAAGCCCTTGCAACTGCAATCGATCTCCGGCGGCACCGATATCCTCGGCTGCTTCGTGCTGGGCAATCCGGACCTTCCCGTGTACGCGGGCGAAGCGCAATGCAAGAGTCTCGCGTTCGATGTCCAGGCGTGGCGCGACGGCGCGCGCGCGGAAGGCGTCGGCGAACTGGTGTGCGTGAATCCGTTCCCGTCACGTCCGCTAGGATTCCTGAATGATCCGGAAGGCGAGCGCTTTCACAAAGCCTATTTCAGCGCCAACGCCGGCGTATGGACGCATGGCGATCAGATCGAGTTTCCGCCGGAAGGCACGGCGCGGCTGCATGGACGCAGCGACGGCGTGCTCGTCGTGCGCGGCATCAATGTCGGACCGGACGAGATTTATCGCGTGCTGAACGACATGCCCGAGATTCGCGAAGGCATTGTCGTGCAGCAGCGCATGCGCGACACCAGCAACGCCGATGCGCCGGGCAATCCCATCGGCGAACGGCTCGTGCTGCTGGTCACGCTCAAAGCCGGCGCGCGGATGAACGGCGCGTTGATCGCGCGCATACGCCGCGAGCTCGTGCGCCGCACGTCCGCCGCGCATGTGCCCGACGTGATCGCGGCCGTCGACGATCTGCCGGTCACGCACAGCGGCAAGCTCACGGAAACCGCGGTGCGCAATGCAGTCAACGGACTCGACGTGACCAACGCCGCCGCGCTGCGCAATCCGGCATCGCTCGATGCGATCCGCACGCATCCTGCCCTGCAACATCGCGCGGGCGACGTGCCGCACAGTTACGCGACGCGGGAAGAACTGGAACGGCTGCTGCAGACGAAATGGGAGCAGTTGTTCGCCTTTGCGCCGATTGGACGCGACGACAACTTCTTCGAACTCGGCGGACATTCGCTGCTCGCCGCGCGTCTGCTCGCGGACCTGCAGCCGATCATCGGACGCCAGATTCCGCTCGCGACGATGTTGCGCGCGCCGACCATCGCGAAGCTCGCCGATGTCATCGACAAAGGCGCATTGCCGCAAACCTCCGAAGTGCTCGTGCCAATGCGCGAAGGCGAAGGCGCGCCGCTCTTTCTCGTGCACAGCGTGACGGGCTCGGTGCTCGAGTGCACGCGTCTTATCGGCAACATGCGCAAGCAGCGCCCGGTGTATGGCTTGCAGGCGCTCGGGCTCGACGGCGAGAGCGCGCCGCAGCGCCGTGTCGAGGACATGGCGAAGACGTACATCGAGCAGATTCGCAAGGTTCAGCCGAACGGGCCGTATGCGCTCGCCGGATTCTCCTTCGGCGGGCTGATCGCGCTGGAGATCGCGCAGCAGTTGTTCGGCGCGGGCGAGCAGACGGAATTCGTGTGCCTGCTCGACACCTATGTGCAGGAACGCTGGCTGCCGTGGTTCGCGCTGCTCGCATTCCGGCGCGATTATGCGGCCAGGCTGTTGAAGACGCTCGCGGGCATGTCGCCGCGTGAACGCGCCGCTTTCGCGGGCGCCAAGATGTCCGCCGCCGCGAACAAGCTGGCGATGCGCCTCGGCCGCGTGCCGCAAACGCGCACGCAGACGCAGACGTCGCCCGGCGCTGATCCGATGCCGCCCGTGTTGCGGCGCATGCGCGACACCTTCCGCACCGCGATGAACAACTATCGGCCGAAGCCGTTCGAAGGCGGCCGGATCGTCTACGTGCGCGCGGCCTCGCGCGAGGAAGACCGGGGCGATCCGCTGCCGCTATGGCAGAAGATCGCGCGCGGCGGACTGACGGTCGCGGAAGTGCCGGGCAACCATGCGGGCGTCATCGAAGAGCCGGGTGTGTATGCCGCTGCCGCCGCGCTCGACCGCGACTACAGCGCCGAAGACGAATCGGAAGTGCAGCGCCGCGCTCATCGCGTGATGGTTCGGAGCACGTAGGACCGCGAGACGGATCGTCGGCCGCTCATCGAGATGAAAGCGGCTGACGATCGATGCATCACGCGCTGTCGGAACGCGGTGCGGCCGGGACCGGCGCGAAGTTCGTCAGAAAGAAGTAGCAGATGAAGACGCTGGCCGCGCCCACGCCCGTCCCGAGCAGCACGCCCTGCGCACCGAAGAAGCGGATCAGCACCGCCGTCGCCGCCAGCTTGGTCGCGAAGCCCAGCACGGATATGACCGTGATCGCCCGATAGCGCGCCTCGCTCGCGAACGACTGAATCAGCACGCACATCCCGAACGAAAACGGAATCTGCGACAGCCCGCAGCGGAAGAGGCTCGTGACCGCGATCGTGTCCTCGCTCGTGAAAGCGCCCTTCTGGAACAGCAGCTTGATCGCGAACGGCGCGAGGACATAGGCGAGCGCCGCGCCGGCCGTTCCCACGCCGAGCATCACGAAAGACCATTTACGCGCCGTGCTGCGCGCCCGCGCATGATCGCCGCGATGCAGGATTTCCGAGAGAATCGGCAAGGTCGCGCGGCTGATGGCGATCGCGCCCATGCTCACGAGCAGGGAAAGCAGCCGGTTTGCGTAGCCGAGCGTCGCGATGGCGCCATCGCCCATATGCGCCATGAAGTACTGGTCGACGGGCAGCCACAGATTCGCCACCACCGAGCCGATCAGCAACATGCCGAGCGAGCGCGTCATGCCCGGCCAATGCGGCGCGCGCACGGAGAGACGCGGAAGCGCGCGCACGCCATCGGCGCGTTTTGCGAGTATCCGCAGCCACAGCGCCTGAATGACGATGCCGATCGTCGTGCCCACGATCAGCGGCATGCTCGACGAGTTGTCGCGCGCGCCCAGCACGAACACCAGCAATGCGATGGCCGGCACGCATTCGAGCAGCGTGTTGATGTGCTTTTCGGATGCCTGGAGCCGCGCCGCCGAGATGCAGATCGTGAAGGCCAGCACGCCGACCGGCGTCATGCCGACGACCATCTGCCGGCACATCTCGCGCGTCGCTTCGGACAGCGTTCCCGAAAAGAAGCCGACCATGTGCGGCCAGAAGAAATACAGCATCAGCGAAACCACGATGCCAATGGCAAGCCCTGCGCCTTCGAGTTCGCTCAGAAGCTGGTTCTGCCGGGTCTTGTCGTTTCTGAGCGCGACGAGCGCGGGAACGAGCAGCACGCTCAACTGGTTCGTGATGGTGGCCGGCAGCCAGGTGACGATGGTGAGAGCGAGCTGATACGCGTCGACGGTACCGCTGACGCCGTATCGATACGCGATCGCCATTTCCTTCGACGCGCCGATCAGCTTCCCGGCGAGAACGAACAACAACAGGACAAAGGCGCTTCTCGCGATGCGCTTGTGATCCTGATGAACGCCGAGCAGACGCTCTCTTAGCGATTGCACTGTTGCGGTCAGCACTTCCCCTCCGGCAAATTGACCTCGATTCGCGCAAGACGGGATGCTCGCTTGCGCACCGGGGGAGAGTGCATCAAACGGGAAGGGCGAACTGTTCGCCACGCCACCGGCGCGCGCCGATGCCAGCGCGATCATGCCCGGAGATGCCGGCACGCACAGGCATTTTGCGCACGCGCCTGGTGCGCTACCGTGCAGAAGTCCACATTCATAACGTGCGAGAGTTTCGGCTGCGCGCCGGCCTGGCCGCAGCTTCGGCGTGGCGAGAACGCAAGTGTGCCTGGAAGGTAAATGAAGAAATCCATTTGGGTTGTCGTAATAATGATTGTCGTTTCCTTGCTCGCGATCAACACGCCCGGCGTGACGCGGCATGTGCAGACGGTCTACGCCGTCTGGGACGATGGCCGGGTGCTCGAACGCCTGAACTGGCAGACGCTCGTGCGCTGGTGGCATCGCCTGAGAAACGAAAGCGACGACGGCGGCCACCGCGCGAGCCTCACGAGTTCGCCTGTTCCGGCGACGCCGAATTGCCCGATGACGTCCTTCACGCCGCCGAAGCTGGTCGATCCGCGCAGTCCGAAGGCATTCGGCGCCGCCGGCGACGGCAAGACCGACGACACCAAGGCGTTCCAGGCGGCCATCGATGCCGGCGATGTGCTCGTTCCGGCCGGCACGTATCTGCTCAATCACACGGTCGTCGTGACGGCGAGCAACCGGCATCTCCAGTGCGAGCCGGGCGTGACGCTCAAAAAGACGATCCGCAAGAACGGCAACATGTTCAATTTCGAAGGCCCGTCGACGGGAAATAGCGTCGTCGGCTGCAACTTCGTGGGCGCGAATCCGACGCGCATCCGCGAATGGGACCGCGACGGGGAATACGACATTCCGATCCAGACCAACGGCGCGGTCGACCATTTCGTGCTCGCGGGCAACAGCTTCCGCGACTTCTTCGGCCAGTCGATGTTCCAGACCGAAGGACAAGGCGGCGGCACCGGCGACATTCTGATGTTCAACTCGTTCGCCAACTGCCCGCTTTATGGCATCGCGCTGGTGGGCTCGGTCAACGGGCGCGTGGCCTACAACCTCGCCGACAACTGCCGCATGGGTCCGGAAAACAACGACGCCACGCAGGACACGGGCGGCAACGTCCTCGAATGCAATCGCATGGTCAACGGCGGCAACATCACCGGCGGGGCCAATGGCGAGGGCGGCGTCGACTATAGCGGGAATGTCGTGCGTCACAACATCCTCGATGGCGGCTATATGCAGATCAGCCCGCCGGAGCATGGGAAACCGGCCAAGTACATCGACAACACCTGCAACGACTGCGGAACCGAGTGAGGGCATCGGCGCGCTGCACTCATTCGCCGCCCATTGTCGACGCCCAGAATCCTTCTCAACCGATGCGCAGCCACGCCGCACCGCGCTTCCAGGAGAAGGAACATGAAAACGATCGGACATGCCGCCGCCGCTGCGGTGCTCGGAATCGGACTGGTGGGTAGTGCCCAGGCGCATGTGTTCGTCGGCATGAGCGTCGGGATGCCGGTGGTGCCCGTCGCGCCTGTCGTGGCGGTTGCGCCGGTTGCGACTGTCGCGCCGGTTCCGGTCTATGCGCCGCCCGTCGCGTATTACGCGCCGCCGCCACCCGTGTACGCGCCGTCGGTCGCGGTCGGTTACTGGGGCGGACGTCCGGGCTGGGGATATCACCGCTACGCGGCCGGTTACTGGCGCTAGGCGTGCCGCACGCAAGGCGCATCTTTCTTGCTTGATGTTGTGATCGAACCCCGAGGCCCGCGACTTCGCCCGCCTCCGGCTTCGCCCGCCGCCGCGCGCGAAGCCGCCCCGGACAACGATGCGACGGAGGAGCGATGCGCCATCACGACAACAGACGCGGCATGCGCCACGCAATTTCTGCCCTGCTGATTGCAGCGCTTACCGCATGCGGCGGCGGCAGCGGAGGCGATTCGGGCGGAAGCGGTTCATCCGCGCCGGCGGGCGGCGTCAAGCTGCAGGTCGTGGTATTCGGAGACAGCCTATCGGATGTCGGGACGTACGCGCCGATCGCGGGCGTGGTCAAGGGCGGGCGCTTCACGACGAATCCGGGACAGGTCTGGACGCAGGACGTCGCGCAATATTACGGCGACACGCTGACGGCGGCATTCACCATCGACCTCGGGCACGAACTGAAGCCGCAAAGCGGTTTGGGCTATGCGCAAGGCGGCTCGACGGTCGCCACGCCGGCAAACCAGAACCAGTTCCTGACCGATGTGATCGGCGATATCGAAATGCCGGTGAATCAGCAGATTTCGAGCTATCTGTCGATGCACGGCAGTTTCAACTCGGGCCAGTTGGTGCTCGTCTGGGCCGGCGCGAACGACGTGCTGCGCGCCGGCAGCCCGCCTGCCGCCAATACGACCGTGCAGACGGCGGCCACGACGCTCGCGCGACTCGTCGCGCAGATCGTGCAGAACGGCGCCGCGCATGTCGTGGTGGTGAATGTGCCGAATATCGGATTGTCGCCGGACGGCATCAAGTCCGCCGATGGCGGCGGCAACCTCACGCAGCTCTCGCAGCTCTTCAACGCGACGTTGACCTCGGCGCTGCAGGCCAACGGTCTGCAAGGCAAGGTGCTTGTCGTCGATTCCTACGCGTGGACGACGCAGACCATCGCGAACTTTCAGGCCAACGGATTCACCGTGTCCAATACGGGCCAGGCCTGCGATCCTGCCAAGACGCCGCATGACACGTCGCTGCTCTGCTCGCCGGCGACGTATGTTTCGTCGAACGCGGATCAGACCTACATGTTCGCCGACGACCTGCATCCGACGACGCACATGCACGCGCTGTTTGCGCAATTTGTGGAACAGCAGATCGCGGCGAGCGGGCTGGGGCGGTAAAGGGGGTGATGGCGGGCGGGCGTGGCAGGCTCACATATGTCGATTTCCCGCCGCCTCGTTCGTCGTCTCGATGGAACCATCGAATCCATCGACCCGGAGAACGTTCATGCGCAAGCTCATCGTTTCGACTTTCATCAGCCTCGATGGCGTGATTCAGGCGCCCGGCGGCCCCAGGGAAGACCCCAGCGGAGGTTTTCGTTTTGGCGGCTGGATCGTCCCTTTTGCCGATGAAGCCATCGGCCAGCACGTGCAGAGCCTCCTCGCACAGCCGTTCGAGCTGCTGCTCGGGCGCAACACCTACGACATCTTCGCGTCCCACTGGCCCGACGTTCCGGCCGATTCGAAAAGCCGCGCCATCGCCGACGTCTTCAACCGCGTGCCGAAGCATGTCGCGACGCATCTATCCGCCGGGCTCGACTGGCAGAACAGTCGCGCGCTCGAAGGCGATCTCGCCGATGCGGTGCGCGCGTTAAAGGAAGAGGAAGGCGCCGGTCTGCTGACGTTCGGAAGCGGCGACATGGTGCGCCAACTGCTCGCGGCGGGCCTCGTCGATGAACTCTGTCTGCTGATCTTTCCCGTGATGCTGGGACGCGGCAAGCGCCTCTTCGCCGACGATGCGCAAGTGTCCGCCTTCACGCTCGCGCACTCGACGCGCACGCCCGGCGGCGTGCTCATCACGCGTTATGCGCGCGGCGGCGAAGTGCGCACCGGTTCGTTCGAAGACGCCGATTGACTGTGATTAAATGTGCTGTCCGTTGAGTCCACGGAGCACATTCCGATGACGAGTAACTGGCTGCACAACCTGCCGCTGTGGCAGATGACGCTCGTGGTCTTCGGCGCGACGGGTTTCATCGGAGCATTGGTGCATTACGTGACGGGCCGGCTTGCGGCGAGCGCGCATCGGCGCTCATTCGCGACATTGTCGCCCGGCCTGCTTTCGCCGATCGGCGTCATTTTCGGCTTGCTCATCGCGTTCACCGCCGCGCAAGTGTGGAACGACACGGCGCGCGCCAACGACGCCGTCGATGCGGAAGCCGGCGCGCTGCGATCCGTCATCGTGCTGTCGGCGATTTTCCCGGCGGACGCGCAGATGCAGTTGCGAAAGCTGGTGCGCGACTACATCGAGTACACCGTCGACACCGAATGGCCGATGATGGCGCAAGGCGCCGTCACGCTGAAAATCAGCCCGCCTACGCTGAACCGGGCGCTTCAGTACACGCTCGCCCTGCCCGCGAATACCGCCGGTCAACAGACCGCGCAACGCCAGGTGGCGGAGTTTCTCGAGCGGGCGCTCGAGGCGCGTCGCGAGCGCATTCTCGTGAGCCGGTCCGAGGTCAGCGGCATCAAGTGGCTATGCCTGAGCTTTCTCGCCTTCTGTCTCGTGTTTTCGATCGCGCTGGTTCATGGCGAAAACCGGCTCGCGTGCGCGGTTGCGATCGGGCTTTTCTGCGCGAGTCTCGCGACGACCATGCTGCTGATTCTTTCGCATGATCGCCCGTTTTCCGGCGAGATCGCCGTGAAGCCCGAACCGCTCCTGCAGGTCGTTCCCGTCTACCCGTGACGTCGCTTCACTGCAGACTTTCGAAGATCGCCGCGATGCCCTGACCGCCGCCGATGCACATCGTGACGAGCGCATAGCGGCCACCGATGCGCTTCAGCTCGTAAAGCGCCTTCACGGTGATGAGCGCGCCCGTCGCGCCGATCGGATGGCCGAGCGAAATGCCCGAGCCGTTCGGATTGACCTTCGCCGGATCGAGTCCCAACTCGTTCGTCACCGCGCACGCCTGCGCTGCGAAGGCTTCGTTGGCTTCGATCACATCGAGCTGATCGACACGAAGACCCGCGCGTTCGAGCGCCTTGCGCGTCGCCGGCACCGGGCCGATGCCCATATACGCCGGATCGACGCCCGCGTGCGCATACGACACGAGGCGCGCGAGCGGTTTCGCGCCGCGCCGCTCGGCCTCGTCGCGCTCCATCATCAGCACGGCCGCCGCCGCGTCGTTGATGCCCGATGCGTTGCCCGCCGTCACCGTGCCGTTCTCCTTGACGAACACCGCCTTCAGCTTTTCGAAATCGCTGGCGCTCGCGTCGAGACGCACGTGCTCGTCGGTATCGAAGACGGCATCGCCTTTTTTCGCGCGCACGGTGATCGGCAGGATCTGCTCGTCGAAACGCTTTTCCGCGATCGCGCGTGCCGCCCGGCGATGCGATTCGAGCGCGAGCGCGTCCTGCGCATCGCGCGAGATGCCGTATTTGCGCGCGACGTTCTCCGCCGTCACGCCCATGTGGATCGTCTGGAAAGGATCGTGCAGCGCGCCGAGCATCATGTCGACGAGCTTGCCGTCGCCCATGCGCTGTCCGAAGCGCGCGCCCGGCAACGTGTACGGCGCGCGGCTCATCGACTCGGCGCCGCCGCCGATCGCGATGTCCGCATCGCCCAGCAAAATGGTCTGCGCCGCCGATACGACCGCCTGCAGGCCCGAGCCGCACAGCCGGTTCACCGTCAGCGCGGGCACGTGTTGCGCAACGCCGCCTTCGATCGCCGCGACGCGCGCCAGATACATGTCCTTCGGCTCCGTATGAAGGACATTGCCGAAGACCACGTGACCGACGTCATCGCCCGTCACGTTCGCGCGACGAAGCGTTTCGCGCACGATCTTCGCGCCCAGTTCGGTCGGAGAGAAATCCTTGAGACTGCCGCCGAAATCGCCGATTGCAGTCCGCACGCCGCTCACCACTACCACTTCACGCATCGTCTCGCTCCTTTGATTTGCGCATTCGCGTCAGAATTGGGCTTCGCTCAGCGCGAACAGCGGATCGTCGCCGTGCGCTGAAACGATCGCCGTTTCGAGCGCGCGCGCCTGCGTCAGCACGTATTCGGAAAAGCAGTGCGCCGTCGCGATCTTCGCGCCGTAGAACGCCGGATCGTCCGCGCGTTTGCGTTGCGCGACCAGCAGCGCGCGCGCCATCTGCCAGCCCGACAGCACGATGCCCGCGAGCTTCACATAGAACACGCTGCCGGCGAACACCGCGTTCGGATCGCGCTTGCCGGTGTCGAGCACGTACGTGACGACGTTCGCGAGCGCCGCGCGGCCATCGGAAAGGCGCCGATGCATCGCTTCGAATACGCGCGCCGCATCGCCGGCATCGGCCGACTTCAGCGCGTCGAGCGTTGCGTCGATCTCGCCGAGCAGCGCACGCGCCGCCGCGCCGCCATCGCGAAGCGTCTTGCGGCCGACGAGATCGTTCGCCTGAATCGCCGTCGTGCCTTCGTAGATCGACAGAATGCGCGCGTCGCGATAGAACTGGGCCGCGCCCGTCTCTTCGATGAAACCCATCCCGCCATGCACCTGAACGCCGAGGCTCGTGACGTCGATCGACATTTCGGTGCTCCAGCCCTTCACGATCGGCACGAGGAATTCGTTGATCGCGAGATGGCGTGCGCGCGTGCCGGCGTCGTCGTGATGATGGGCGAAATCCGCGTGCGCCGCCGCGACATAGGCGAGCGCACGCGCGCCTTCGGTCAGCGCGCGCATCGTGCCGAGCATGCGCCGCACGTCGGGATGGCGGATGATCGCGACCGAAGCCGCGCTCGAACCATCGACGGGACGGCTCTGAACGCGTTCCTTCGCGTAGGCGGCGGCCTTCTGATACGCGGCATCCGACAGCGCGATGCCCTGCACGCCGACGCCGAAACGCGCCGCGTTCATCATGATGAACATGTATTCGAGGCCGCGATTCTCTTCGCCGACCAGATAACCGATCGCGCCGCCCTTGTCGCCGTACTGGAGCACGGCGGTCGGGCTCGCCTTGATGCCGAGCTTGTGTTCGATCGATACGCACTGCACGTCGTTGCGCGCGCCGAGGCTGCCGTCGTCGTTCAAGAGGAACTTGGGCACGACGAACAGCGAAATGCCCTTCACGCCTTCCGGCGCATCCGGCGTGCGCGCCAGCACGAGATGGACGATGTTCTCGGCCATGTCGTGCTCGCCCCACGTGATGAAAATCTTGGTGCCGAAAATCTTGTACGTGCCGTCGCCCTGACGTTCGGCGCGCGAACGCACCAGCGCGAGATCGGAGCCCGCTTGCGGCTCGGTCAGGTTCATCGTGCCGGTCCACGCGCCTTCGATCAGCTTCGGCAGAAAGCGCGCCTTCAAGTCATCCGAACCGGCGAGCAGCAACGCTTCGATGGCGCCATCGGTGAGCAGCGGGCACAGCGCGAAGGAAAGGTTCGATGCGTTCAGCATCTCGATGCACGGCGCCGCGATCAGCTTCGCGAGTCCTTGTCCGCCGAATTCGGCCGGATGGCTGATGCCTTGCCAGCCGCCTTCCGTGTATTGACGGAACGCATCGGCGAAACCGGGCGTCGCCGTCACTTCGCCGTCGCGCCATGCGCTCGGCTGCTGGTCTCCCCGCGCGTTGAGCGGCGCGATGACTTCGGCGGCGAGCTTCGCGCCTTCGTCGAGAATGGCTTGCGCCGTGTCTGCGTTCGAATCGGCGAGGCCCGGAAGCTGACTGACGCTTGCAATATCTGCCAGCTCTTCCATGACGAACATCATTTCCTTGACGGGCGGCGTGTAATTCATCGATGACTCCTCGGCCCACAGCTTTTCGACGAAGCACGCGCTGCGGCAGCAAATGTTGACGTGTTGCGATGCATGGTATCAACGCTGCCCGATTCCTTTGCTACCGGAACCTGCCCTTTCACTGACAAAATCTGCCAAACGGGTGCGCCCGTTGGTCACTCACCCTTTCTCTGCCGGTACGCGGCCGGCGTGCTGCCGGTCCAGTGACGGAACGCGCGATGAAACGCGGTCGGATTGTCGAAGCCGACGTCGTAGGCGATGGCGGCGATGGCATCGTCCGAACGGGTGAGACGCTGGATCGCGATATCGCGGCGCACTTCGTCCTTGATCGCCTGGAAGGTCGTTCCCTCCGCTTCGAGACGTCTGCACAGCGTGCGCATGGAGTAATGCAGTTGCTGCGCGACGGCCTCGACGGTCGGCGTCGCCGGCAAGCCCGCGGCAATGCATTGCCGCACGCGATGACACACCATCTCTTCCGTGAACGACACGAAAATCCAGTCTTCCGGCGCACGCTGAAGAAACGCGTTGAGATCCGATTTGCGCTGCCGGATAGGCCGATCGAGATAGCCGGCATCGAACGCGATGAGCGTGCGATCGCGCCCGAAGCGCACCGGCCCCGGAAACAGATACAGCAGATCGCCCGATTGCGCGGGGCGCATGAATTCGAACGCCGCTTCGACGAGCGGAATCTTCTCGCGGATGAGCCATGACGCAACGCCGTGCACGAGCTTCAGCACGAGTTCACGCGCGAGCGCGCTCGCTGGCGGTCCATCGGGATTCGCGACGAATTCGACGGTCGCATACTGCCCTTCGCGGCGCGACACGAGCTGGAATTCATCGAGAACGAGATGGAAGAACTGGCCGAAGCGATGCAGCGCCACTTCGAGACGCGGCGCATCGAGCAGGCTCAGACACAGGAACTTGAGCGTGCCGTTGCGCAGCGGACGCGCGAAGATGCCGGGCATCTCGTCATCGAGTTCCATGGCGAGCAGCCGGTATAGCGTCGAAAACTGCTCCTGCGTGACGCGCGCGGCGGGCATGCCGAGCAGTTCATGCGGAATGCCGGAATGCTCCGCCAGGCGCACGACCGCGGCGCGATCGGCGCCCGAGAGGAAGCCGTTGACGACGGATATGGGAACGGTGGCTGAAGGTGGCCTCATGACGGCATCGCACGGGAGGGGAGCGCGAGGCCGATTTTGTCATAGCTTCGACGCGCGTGGCGGCTGCCTCACGCACGTTCCGGCGCGACGTACCACGTCGGATGGAATGCCTTCACAAGCGGACCGTCCGTGCGCAGCGCATGACATCCGTCGAGCTGGAACGGCCGCAGCAGGGTGCCGCTCGCGTTGATTTCCTCGCTCATCGTCTGGAATGCGGCGGTCGCCACCGCGCCGATGAGTTCGGTCAGATGCGTGCAGCCGCGCGTGCCGCCAAACAGGCTTCTGATCTCGCGCATGAAGCCCGGCGCGAGCTTCATGCCTTCGAGCTTGCGATACTCGGGCGTGATCGCATCGCAATGGCCGACGTACGGCACGGTGATCGATTCGGCCTTCGCCTCGCGGATCACGAAATCGACGCCGATGGTAATGCGCAGCATCATGTCGTGCACCGGATCGCCCGCCTTCACGACCACGCCGTGCGACGCGCGGTCGTACGACTTCGTGTCGCGCAGACGGCCTTCGATGTCATAGAGGCCGTCCGCGCGTTTGAAGCCTTGCAGCGTGATCTGCCGTGTGTGCAGCGGCACGCGGTCCATCGTCACAGCGTGCTCGCGAGTTCGGGCACGACCGTGAAGAGATCGCCGACGAGACCGTAGTCGGCCACGCTGAAGATCGGCGCTTCGGGGTCTTTGTTGATCGCGACGATGACCTTGCTGTCCTTCATGCCCGCGAGGTGCTGAATCGCGCCCGAGATACCGATTGCCACGTACAGTTGCGGCGCGACGATCTTGCCGGTTTGACCGACTTGATAGTCGTTCGGGACGTAGCCCGCATCGACTGCCGCGCGCGATGCGCCCAGCGCTGCGCCGAGCTTGTCGGCGAGCGGTTCCAGCGTCTTCGTGTAGTTTTCGCCGCTGCCCAGACCGCGACCGCCCGACACGATGATGTTCGCGCTCGTCAGTTCAGGACGATCGAGCTTGGTGACTTCGCGGCTCACGAACGACGAAATGCCCGCGTCTGCTGCGGCGTCGATCTTTTCAACCGATGCGCTGCCGCCTTCTGCCGAAACCGGATCGAAGCCCGTTGCACGGACGGTGATGACCTTGATCGGATCGCTCGATTGAACGGTCGCAATCGCGTTGCCTGCGTAGATCGGACGCTCGAAGGTATCGGCGCTGTCGACAGCGGTGATATCGCTGATTTGCGCGACATCGAGATGTGCTGCGATACGCGGCGCGATGTTCTTACCGTAAGCCGTCGCCGGAGCCAGAATGTGCGAATAACCCTTCGCGATGTTCAGCACCGTTGCTTCGACGTTTTCCGCGAGACCTTCGGCGAGCTGCGGAGCATCGGCGAGCAGCACTTTCGATACGCCCGCGATCTTTGCTGCTGCATCCGCTGCGGCTTGCGCGTTCGAACCGGCGATCAGCACGTGCACATCGCCGCCGATCTTCGTCGCTGCTGCAATCGTGTTCAGCGTCGATGCCTTGATCGATGCGTTGTCGTGTTCTGCAATAACCAAAGTCGTCATCCAATCACCTTCGCTTCGTTCTTCAGTTTCTCGACCAGCGTCTTCACGTCCGGCACCGTGACGCCCGCGCTGCGCTTCGGCGGCTCGACGACTTTCAGCGTCTTCAGACGCGGCGTGATATCGACGCCAAGATCCGACGGCGTGATCGTGCTCAAAGGCTTCTTCTTCGCCTTCATGATGTTGGGCAACGTCACATAACGCGGCTCGTTCAGGCGCAGATCGGTCGTGACCACTGCGGGCAGCTGCAGAGAAAGCGTTTCCGCGCCGCCATCGATTTCACGCGACACAGTGGCTTTGCCATCCGCAATCACAACTTTCGATGCAAACGTCGCCTGCGGCAAACCCGCCAGCGCCGCGAGCATCTGACCGGTCTGATTCGAGTCATCGTCAATGGCTTGCTTGCCGAGAATGATCAGCTCGGGCTTCTCCTGATCGACCAATGCCTTCAACAACTTCGCCACCGCCAACGGCTGCAACTCTTCCGGCGATTCCACCAACACAGCACGATCCGCACCAATCGCCAGCGCCGTGCGCAACGTCTCCTGACACTGCGTCACACCGCAAGAAACAGCGATCACTTCCGTCGCAACGCCCGCTTCCCTCAACCGCACCGCTTCTTCGACCGCGATCTCATCGAACGGATTCATCGACATCTTCACGTTGGCGATATCGACACCCGTGTTATCCGATTTCACCCGGACCTTCACGTTGTAATCGACCACCCGTTTGACCGGCACCAGTACCTTCATTCCTTTTATCTCCGTTGAACCGCGTTCACGCGGCCTGAATTCTTCGCGCACGGTCGACGATCGGCTTGTCGACCAGCTTTCCGTCCACCGATATCGCGCCGCGCGGATTCGCCTCCAGCGCAGCGAGCACGCGCGCCGCCCATTCGCGCTCGGCGGCGCTCGGTGCGAAACCATCGTTCACCGCATCCACCTGCTTCGGATGGATGCACAGCTTGCCGCCGAAACCGAACCGGCGCGCGTCGAGCACATCGGCGTTGATCGCGTCGATATCGCCGGTGGCGAGCGTCACGCCGTCGATCGGGGGCAGCAGCCCCGCAAAACGCGACTCGACGACAAACTGCGAGCGCACGTAGTCCAGCTCGCGCCCGGTGCCGTCGATGCCCGCGTCCACGCCGAAATCGAACGAGCCGAACGCGAGCCGCGCGACGCGCTCGCATTGCGCGATCTCGCGCATGCGCACCACGCCCGCCACGCTTTCCACCAGCGCGATCAGTTCGACGTCCTCGGCGCAGCGTGCGGCGATATCGGCGAGTTGCGCCGCATCTTCGGCCTTCGGCACCATCACGGCCCGCACGTTCGCCGCGCGCACCATCGCGACGTCTTCCTCGTGCCACGGCGTACCGAAAGCGTTGACGCGAATCACCACGCGCTCATGCGTCTCGCGCAACCATTCCGCGATCTGTGCGCGAGCCTGCGCTTTGGCATCGATGGCGACGGCATCTTCCAGATCGATGACGACACGATGCGCCTGCGTCGCCAATGCCTTGTCGAACCGTTCCGGACGATCGCCCGGAACGAACAGAAAACTGCGTGCAATCATGCGGATGTCCTCGAATGCGTCAGGCGCCGCTCCAGCCGCGCTGGAACGTCTCCGAATAGCTGAAACGATCGGCGGGATGAATGCTGACCGCCGCTTCGACGATCTCGCCCCGCTTGTTGAAGTAACGGCGCGACAGCCACAGCGCGGGCGAGCGCGCCTTGGCGTTGACGAGGCGCGCGATGTTCGCGGGCAGCGCCATTGCGCGAATCTCCTGCTCCACGCGCGCGATCTGCTCGCCGAACTGACGTTCGATCATCGTGAAGATCGGCGTGTGCGGATCGTCCTCGATGCCCGTCAGCGAACGGAACGCGGGCTGGATATAGACCTCGGTATGACAGATCGGATCGACGCTTTCCGGCGAGCGCCGGATGCCTTCGAGACGTAGCCACGTTTCGCCGGGCTTCGCCTGCAACATCGCGCAGAGCGACGCATCGCTCACTTCGACGGTTTCTTTCTTCAGCACCTGCAACGCGGTATCGGCGGAATAGCGATGCAGGTCGCTCAGTTGCTGCATGACCTGACGATAGCTGCCTTCCGAGTTCACCGCCTTGACGGTCGTGCCGATGCCGGCCTGCCGCACCACCATGCCGAGCTGCACGAGCTGCTTGACCGCTTCGCGCACGGTCGAGCGGCTCGCGCCGAACTGCTCGCAAAGTTCGAATTCGGTGGGAATGGTGGACCCCACCGGAAAGCGCCCGCTCTGAATTTCGTTGATGAGCGTCTGCGCCAGTTGCAGATAGCGCGGCTGCTGACCGAGCACGTTGACCATCTTTTGCACGCGTGATGAAGGATTGACGGATGGATCCGCCGTTCGCGCGACATCCGGTGCAAGTATCGTCACTGCACCGCACCGCTTTCGCGCAACCGGGCGATCCGATCAGCATCGTAACCGAGTTCGGCCAGAAGCCTCGCGTTATCCTGCCCCAGTTCCGGCGCCGCGCGCGCGGGCAATGTCTCGTTCACGCGAACCGGCGCCGCCACGTTGCGCACCTTCCCGAAGCGCGGATGCTCCGCTTCCGTCACGCCTTCACGCTCCGCGACGAACGGATTGTCGAGCGCCTGCCTGATGTCGTAGACCGGCGCGGCGGGCACGCGGCCGCCCAGACGGGCGAGCCATTCGGCGGTCGTCGCGCGCGAGAGCGCCGCATCCAGTTCCTGTTCGACGAGATCGCGATTCGCGAGCCGCGCCTTGAAGTTGCGGAAGCGTTCGTCGGTGATCCACGAGGGTTTATCGAGAATCTCGGCCAGCACGCCCCAGAACTTTTCCTTGTTGCACATCAGGAAAATCCAGCCGTCCTTCGTCTTGTACAACTGGCTCGGCGTCAGCGACGGATGCGCGGAGCGCCGGTCGCGCCCGGTCACCGTGCCGCCGTTCAGATACCACGTGCCGACATACGCGAGGTTATGCAGCGCGACATCGAAGAGGCTCGTGTCCATGTCGCGGCCGATGCCCGTCGCGCGTGCCTCGACGAGACCCGCGAGCAGGGCCATCGCGGCGGTGGTGCCCGTCATCAGATCGATGATCGAAAGCCCGAAGCGCGCCGGCGGGCTGTCCGGCTCGCCGGTCACCGAAAGATAACCCGCTTCCGCCTGCATCAGATAATCGTAGCCGGGCCACGATGCACGACTGCCCGTGCGTCCATACGCCGACAAATGCGCGCAGACGATTGCCGGATTCGCGTCCTTCAACTGGTCGTAGGTGACGCCGAGTTTGACGGGCAGATCGCCGCGCAGATTGTTGAAGACCGCATCGCTCGTCTTCACGAGATCGAGCAGCACTTCGCGGCCTTCGGGCTTCTTCAGGTCGAGCGTCAGGCTGCACTTGTTGCGATTGAATGCTTCGAAGAAGTGGCTGTCGCCTTCGCCGAAGAAGTGCGGACCCACGTTGCGGCCCACGTCGCCGCCTTCGCGGAAGTTCTCGATCTTGATGACTTCCGCGCCGAGATCGGCGAGATGTTGCGTCGCGAACGGACCCGCGCCGTATTGTTCGATGGCGACGATACGTACGCCGGAAAGAGGCAGGCTCATGCAGGGTTCCTCGCAATCAGCATCTTGGCGATGATCAGGCGTTGCATCTCGTTCGTGCCTTCGCCGATGGTCAGAAGCGGCGCGTCGCGATACAGCCGCTCGACGTTGTATTCCTTCGAATAGCCGTATGCGCCGTGAATACGCATCGCTTCCATGCTGTTCTCGACAGCCGCTTCGGTCGCGAAGTACTTCGCCATGCCGGCTTCCATGTCGCAGCGCAAGCCCTTGTCGTAAGCGCGCGCGGCGGAATCGGTCAGAAGGCGCGCGGCTTCCACGCGCGTCGCCATTTCGCCGAGCTTGAGCGCGATCGCCTGATGCTCGCAGATCGGCTTGCCGAAGGTCTTGCGCTGCTGCGAATACGCGACCGCTTCATCGAGCGCGGCCTGCGCGACGCCGACGCCGCGCGCCGCCACGTTGATACGGCCCAGTTCCAGCCCGCTCAGAATCTGCTTGAGGCCGAGCCCTTCCTGCCCGCCGATCACACGCGACACCGGCACGCGGAAATCGGTGAACGTGAGTTCGCACGTGTCGATGCCCTTGTAGCCAAGCTTCTGCAACTGCCGGCTCACTTCGTAGCCCGGCCCTTTCTCGACGATCAGAAGGCTCATGCCCTTATGACGCGGCTGCGCTTCCGGATCGGTCTTCACGAGCAGCGCGAGGACGTTGCCGTACTTGCTGTTGGTGATCCACGTCTTGCTGCCGTTGACGACATATTCGTCGCCTTCGCGGCGCGCGACGGTGCGGATCGCCTGAAGGTCCGTGCCGCAATCCGGCTCCGTCAAACCGATGCCGCCGCGCAGCTCGCCCGTCGCCATGCGCGGCAGGAACTCGCGCTTCTGCGCTTCGGTGCCGTTGCGCTGGATCGTCATCGCCATGATGAGGTGCGAGTTGATGATGCCGCTCACCGACATCCACACCGCCGAAATGCGATCGACGATCTTCGCGTAGGTCGATGTCGTGAGACCCAGGCCGCCGTATTCGGTCGAGATCAAACAACCGAAAAGGCCCATGTCCTTCATCTTCTCGACGATCTCGTGCGGATACTCGTCCTTCGCGTCCAGGTCATGCACGTAAGGCTTCACTTCCGTCTTGAGAAAGCGGTCGAGCATGTCGAGAATGAGCGTCTCGTTCTCTTCGTAGTCGCTCATGTCCTGCGGTTGATCGGCGTCGATGGTGGCCATTGCTTCTCCTGTATTCGTGTGTGTTGCTTACGCGAGCGCTTGCGCGAGATTGCGCGCGGGCTGGGTATCGAGCGAGAGCACCGCTTCGCAGATGCGCTCGGCGGCATCGCGCGACACGTTGCGCTGCGCGTTGTCGAAAAACTTCGCGACGATGTCCTCGTTCGTGAGCGGCCTGTCCGACGAGCCGCGATTGATCGACTCGCGATGCGTCAGCGTGCGGCCATCGCGCGTATGGACGATTACTTCGCCCGTGTAGTGACGCGGGAACGTCGAGTCGGCGTCGACTTCGTGCGTGACGCGAGCGGCGACGGCGCGCACGGTTTCATCGGCGAGGGCTTCGGGTTCGAGATCGTCGAGCGTGAAGCGGCCGTGCAGCAGCCCGGTCGCGACGATGTACGGAATGCTGAACTGCGCGTCATAGCTGTTCGAAGGCTTCTGCTTCGGCGCGACCGGTTCGCAGACGATCGGGATCGTCGGGCCGGGCACGCGCACGATCACGCGTTCGATATCGCTCGCTTGCAAGCCATGTTCGCGATGCAGCGCGATGGCCGCATCCGACGACGCATGGGTGAAATGGCACGCGGGAATCGGCTTTAACGCGACGCCATCGATTTCCCATGTCTCGCCGAGGCCCGCCGTGGCGATGTCGATATCGCCTGCTTCGAGCGGCGTCTTCATGTAGAGCGAGTAGAGACCGAAGCGGCCTTCATAAGCCGCATTCGGACCGATATAGCCATGCTTCGCGAGCGTCGCGGATGTCGCGCCCGCGACCGCCGCCCATCCCGGATGCAGACGCTTGGTCCATGCGCCGTCCTGCAGGAACTCGAGATTGCCCGACGCCATCGAGAGGACGATGCCTTGCGCATGCTGTGCCGCTTCCACCGGCAGACCGAGAAGACGCGCCGCGCCCAGCGAGCAACCGAATGCGCCGACCAGTCCCGTCGGATGAAAGCCCGCGTTGTGAAAGCCGCTCTTCGCCGCGGAGCCGACGCGCGTCGATACTTCCATCGCGCAGAGATATGCGGTGAGCAGATCCGCGCCGCTCGCGTTCTCGCGCTCCGCGAGATTGAAGGCGACCGGCAATGCGCTCGCCGTCGAGTGGATCACGCCGCGTGCATGGGTGTCGTCGAAATCGAGGCTGTGAATCAGCAGGCCGTTGAGCAGCATCGCATCGCGCAATGCGAGCTTGTGCGAGTGGCCGAATACCGTCGCTTCACCATTGCCGAGTTCCTGCATCGCGGCGAGCGTCGAGGTCGCGTACGGCAGCTTCAACGTCGCATACGCAAGTCCGATGCTGTCCAGAATCAGATGCTTCGCGCGTTCGCGCACTGCTTGCGGCACGTCGCTCAGTTGCAGATGCGTGGTGAACGAAGCCAGCCGGTGCGATACGGTTTGCGCCTGCTGCTGAAGGTCGTTGCGTGCGTTCATCGCGTGGCTCCCTGATGGTTGAGCGGCAGATCGTTGGCGAGGGCTTCGTCATCGGGCGAGACGTCCTCCAGCGAGAACTGGTTCGCATCCACACCGAGGCTCAACACGGCGATCACGAGCAGGATCAGCACGCCCGCGACCATCCCGAGCACGCCGAACAACCCGAGTTGCGCATAGAGAATCACGGCGGCATACGAGGTGAGCATCGACGCGATACGTCCGCACACGCCCGCCACGCCGGTGCCGCGCAAGCGCAGCGCAGTCGGGAACAACTCGGGCACGTAGCCGAACAGACCCAGCGTGACGATGCCGAAGATGCAACTGACGAGCGTGAAGCCCACGACGGCGATCGCCACGTTGGCCGTCATCTGCGGATAGACGAAGCCCAGCACAATCGCGATGACGCTATAAAACACGAGACCTTTCGCGCGTCCGAGGCGGTCGGCGGTGAGATATCCGAGCACCGCGCCGAACGGGGCGCCGAACGACATCAGCGTCGTGAAGCCGAGCGAGGTGACGATGTCGCGCCCTTCGTGCACGAAGAAGGTCGGCAGCCAGGCGACGAAGCCATACACCGCGACGTTCACCGCCACCGCCGTCAACGCGGCCGTCAGCGTGCGGCCGATCATGCCGCGGCGGAACAGCGCGGAGAGCGGCGCGCGCGGCACTTCGAGATTCTGCGTGCGCGCGCACTCGGGCAGCGGTCCCTTCTGCTGCGCGACTTCCGCTTCGATCGCGCTGACGGTTTCCTCGGCTTCCTGCGTGCGTCCGACCGATTCGAGCCAGCGCGGCGATTCCGGCATGCGATGACGCAGCGCCCACACGATCACCGCGCCGATACCCGCGATGCCGAACATCCAGCGCCAGCCGAGATGCGGAATGACGACATAACCGACGCTCGTCGCGAGCACGAGCCCCGAGTTGACGATGAGCCCGAGCAGTGAAATCCAGCGTCCGCGATACGCGGGCGGAATGAATTCGCACAACGTGCCCGCCGCGACGACCAGCTCCGCGCCCAGTCCGATGCCCATGACGAAGCGCGCGCCGATCAGCCACTGGATATTCGGTGCGAACGCGGCGACGAAGGACATCAGCCCGAAGAGCGCGAGATTGAACTGATACGACGAGCGGCGTCCGAAGCGATCGCCGAGATAGCCCGACAAGCCCGCGCCGATCACCATGCCGAGAAAGCCCGACGAAACGAAGAGCGCGTTGAGCTGCATCGTCGAGAAGCCCGCCTTGAGCATCGCGGCGGACACGCCGCCCGCGAGATAGACATCGAATGCGTCGAGGCACGCACCGGCGCTGATGAGGCCCAGAATCTTCCAGTGAAAACGCGACATCGGCAGCCGGTCCAGCCGGGCGCCCGAGCTTACGTATTGATTCACAGTTGTCTCCAGTACTGTGACGATGAACCGTCTCGCCGCCGTGCGTCGATGCAATCGAGCGGTCTTATCCGCGAAACGGAAAGGGAACGCCGGCGGGAATGGGCCGGCGATAGATGCGGTCAGTCTTCGGCGGTGCCGTGGCCGCGCTTGGCGATCAGCGCAGTGCGGATGAAGTCCATGACAGGCTTGCCGTCCTGATTGAATGCGCGCGTGTGCACCGTGACGATGCCCTGCGTCGGACGCGATTTCGATTCGCGCACTTCGAGCACTTCCGATTCCGCGTACAGCGTGTCGCCCGCGAACACGGGACCGGTCAGGCGAATTTCCTTCCAGCCGAGATTGGCGATGGCCTTGCCGCTCACGTCGTTCACCGACATGCCGAGCACGATCGCAACCGTCAGGCCGCTGCTCACGAGAAGCTTGCCGAACTCGCTTTTGGAGGCGTGATGCGCGTCGCAGTGCATCGGGTGGAAGTTCATCGTCAGCAGCGAGAACTGGATGTTGTCCGCGTCCGTGATCGTGCGGCCCGGGCGATGCTCGTAAATATCGCCGACGGTGAAATCTTCCAGATAACGCCCGTAACTGGCCCGATAACGCTGCTTGCCTACTTTGTCCGAATGCATCTTGTCACGCCTCCTGTCTTAAACATCACTTTGTACGGACAAAGTATCGGGCGCAACGCGGATGGCGTCAAGCGAGAATGGCTTGCGGTAAACCCTTGCCTCCGTTCCGCGTCCCCGGAAGGACGCGGTGCTTTCGTTTTTCGGGTCGCGCCGGTTACTGCACGCCCTTCTTCGCGGCGAGATCCTGCGCCATCTGCAAGTGTTTCTGGATCGTCGGCAGCGCCTTCTGCGCGGCCTTCTTCAGGTCGGCGTTCTGGCCTTCCTGCGCTTCCTTCTGAAACGCGGCCACGGCTTGCTGGTGCCCTTCGACGCCGAGCTTCTGGATGTACATCGTGTCGAACGCCTTGCCCTTCAGCGGCTTGAGCGCATCGAGCGCGGCTGTGTCCGAGTTGTCCTTCGGCACCGCGACGCCATGCGGCGCGGCCATCTTGAGCTGCATGGCCAGCTTCATGTGATCGACCATCATGTGATGCGCGAAGCTCTTGACGTCCTTGTCCTGCGACTGCTTCGTCGCGAGCTTGGCCGCGTCGATTTCGGTCGAGCCGGCTTGTGACGCGGTCTGTACGAAAGCCTTGTCGACCTCGGGAAGGTCATTCGCCTGCGTCGTGCTCGCGGCCTGCGTCTGCGCGAGAACGGCGATCGGCGCCGCGCATAACAGCGTCGACGAGAAAAGGGAAATCAAAGCGGTGCGTGCCTTCATGACAGTCTCCAGAGTGAAAAGTCGGTCGTGCGATCTTTCAGCAATGGAAATGCCATGACGCTGCTTCGACTTCATGGTCCTTGATGCCGATCTCCCGGCGCGGAGAACTTCGGGCCGCGCCGCAGACGAATCGGGCCGCGACCGACCGCGTCCGGATGCAGGACGGCATCGCGCTGCGAAATCAGGACCGATCCTTCGCGCGCGAGGCGCGCCGCCACACGGCGCACCGGCGGCATCAACGCGCGCCATGCGTCTTCATCGCCGGCAAGCGCGCGTGCGACGTCCGATGGACAGATCGAAGCGCTCGCCGCGCGGCGCCCGAGCAGGTCCAGCATGCAATGCTCGATGTCGAGATCAGAGACGGTCATCGTCGTGCTCCGAGGCGTCCGCTATGCGAGCGTTCCGCACGTTCTTTCGCCGTTCGTACTCACATAAGCTTAGTTCTTTGACAAGGCGTGCATTTTGCGTGTGAACGATACCTCGATCCCGCGCCTTGAAGAACCATGACCCCGCCCTCAGAACGCCCATCCGATCGCACAGGCAGCGGCCCTGATTTCGCGGTGGTCGGCATCGGTGCGTCGGCGGGAGGATTGCAGGCGCTGTTGCAATTGTTCAAGGGCGCGCCGGCGAGTCCCGGCATCGCGTTCGTGGTCGTGCTGCATCTGTCGCCGGATCATGCAAGCCAGGCGCACGAAGTGATCCAGCGCGTCACCGACATGCGCGTGGAACAGGTCAGAAGCCCCGTTCCGCTCGAGAAAAACACGGTGTACGTCATTCCGCCCGGCAAACTGCTGTCGATGGTGGACGGCTACCTGCGTCTCTCCGAGCCGGAATTGCCGCGTTTTCCGCCGACGTCCATCGACCTGTTCTTTCGCAGCCTCGCCGATGCGCACGGCTCGCGCTCGCTCGCCGTGGTGCTGTCGGGCGCCGGATCGGATGGCTCGGTCGGCATCTCGCGCATCAGAGAGCGCGGCGGCATCACGATCGCGCAGCGTCCCGAGGAAGCGCAATATCCCGACATGCCGAAAAGCGCGATCGATACGGGCGACGTCGATATCGTCCTGCCGGTCGGGCAGATCATGCCGCGCGTCGTTGCGCTGGCCCGAAACGCCGCCAAAATCCGCCTGCCGGCGCCGTCCGACGAGCAGACGCCGAACGAGGCCGAACCACCCGCGCCGGACGCCGATGCCATCGACGACGTGCTGGCGATCCTGCGCACACGCAGCCGGCACGACTTCTCGAATTACAAGCGCGGGACCGTCGTGCGCCGCATCGAGCGGCGCATGCAGGTGAATAGAGTCTCGACGGCGGCGGCGTATCGGGAATTCCTGACCGAGCACGCCGACGAGACGCCGAAGCTTCTGGCGGACATGCTCATCGGCGTCACGAACTTCTTTCGCGATCCGGTGGCGTTCGCCGCGCTCGAACGCTCGGTGATTCCGCAGATCATGAAGAACCTGAAGGAGCGCGACGAGATCCGCGCGTGGGTGCCGGCCTGCGCGACGGGCGAGGAAGCGTTCTCTATCGCGATGCTGCTCGACGAAGCGGCGAGCCGCGCGCCGCATCGGCCTCGCGTCATCATCTACGCGACCGATATCGACGAGCACGCGATTGCCGTCGCCCGGGCCGGCAGCTATCCGAAGGCGATCGAGAACGACGTTCCGCCCGCCCGTCTCGGCCAGTATTTCCATAAGGACGGTAATCGATATCGCGTCGTCAAGTCGCTACGCGACACGGTGATCTTCGCCGCGCACAACCTGCTTCTCGATCCGCCGTTTTCGCGCCTGGATCTCGTCTCGTGCCGCAATGTGCTGATCTATCTGGACCGGCGCGCGCAGAAGTACGTGCTCGATGCCCTTCACTTTTCGCTGCGTCCGCACGAAGGGGTGCTTCTGCTCGGCGCGGCGGAGTCGGCCGATTTCAACACCGAACAGTTCAGGCCGGTCGACAAGCAGCAGAAGATCTATCGCGCGGCGCCGCACGTCGCGGCCAACCGCACCTTCAACTTCCCGCATCCGAACGGACAGGCGGCTCAGAGCGGCCATGCCTTCTTCACGATGCCCGACGACACCAAGCCTCGCGAGCCGTTTCTGCCGAGTCAGACGCGCGCGCTCGACCTGTACGGCCCGGCGGTGATCGTGATGCGCCCGGACGGCGCGATTTTGCATCGGTCGGTGAACGCGAACCGGCTCACCGAGAACGCGCGCCGCGAGCGGGTCGACAATCTGTTCGACATCGTGCGTGGCGATGCACAGGCCGAAGTCCGTCGAACGATACAGAAGTGCCTGAACAGCGCGCGCCGTGAAGTCGCGAACGCGGTGCCTTTTCTGATCGGGCTGGGACAAGCGCCGGTCGATCTGTCGTTCAGGCCGTATCGCGATCTGGCGCATCAGGAGCATCTGATTTCGGTCACCTGCGATTCCCTGATTCCCCTTCCCGATGCAGCGCCGGCGCACATCCCGTCAGCGGGCGCGGACACGATCGAGTCGCTGAGAATGGCTTTGGCGGGAAGCGAAGACCGCCTGAGCGAATCGCGGCAACATGGCCAGGCATCGAGCGAGCAGTTGCGTGCATCCAACGAAGAGCTTCAGGCGATGAACGAAGAACTGCGTTCGGCAACCGAAGAACTGGAGGCCAGCCGCGAAGAACTGCAATCGCTCAACGAGGAACTGTTGACGGTCAACTCGGAACTGATCGCGAAGGTGCACGAGTCCGCGCGGGTCAGCGACGACCTGCAGAATCTGATCTCGCTGGTGGGCGTCGCGACCATCTTCGTGGATCGCGCGCTTCGCATCAAACGGTACACTTCGCCGGCCGACACGCTGTTCAACATCCGTTTCACCGACATGGGCCGGCCGCTCGAAGATCTGACGCACCGCCTCGACTATCCCGACATGCTCGACGACCTGCGTACCGCGTTCGAGTCGCTCAAGCGGTCGGAGCGCGAGGTCACGACCGTCGATGGCCGCGCCTTTCTCGCGCGCGTGCTGCCCTATCGCACCGACGACGACCGGATCGATGGCGCCGTGCTCGCGCTCATCGACATCTCGGAACAGAAGCTCGCGCAGGAGCACGCGCGTCGCAGCGAAGAGAAGCTGCACCTCGCGGCACATGCGACGCATGATTTTGCGATCATCGTCATCGACGAGGATGGGAAGGTCGCGAGCTGGAACGTCGGCGCGAATCGTCTGTTCGGCTTCGAGGCCGACGAAATACTCGACCGGCCGCTCGACCCGATCTTCACGGCGAAAGATCTGGCCGAAGGCATACCTGCGAAGGAGCGCGAGAAAGCCGATCAATTCGGACGCGCGGAAGATGAGCGCTGGCATGTCACGAAAAGCGGCGCGCGCATTTTTTGCAGCGGATTTCTCAGCCGCATCGAAGTGCCCGGTTTCTCGGGCTACACCAAGATCGTCCATGACGCGACCGAACGCAAACTGGCCGATGGCCGCAAGAACAGCGTGCTCGAACTGGAGCGTGCGGACCATGTCGAGGTGCGCAAGCTCAGCCGTCTGAAGGACGAGTTCATCGCGGTGCTGTCGCACGAGTTGAAAAACCCGCTCAACCTGATTCACATCAAGGCCGAGATTCTCGCGCGGATTCCGGAAGCGAGGCATATCGGCCGGGTTCAGGAAGTCTCCGACGCGATTCAGAAATCCGTGCTCACGCAGGCGCAGATCATCGACGATCTGCTGGATTTTTCTCGCATCCAGACGGGCAAGCTGTCCTTGCGCTTCGCGCCGACCGACTTCGCGGGCGTCGTCCGCTCGATCGTCGATGCGATGCGCACGGACTTCGACAACGGCGGCGTCGCGCTGAGACTGGACGTTCCGCAGACGCCGGCGCTGATCCGCGCGGATGCCGTGCGCATCGAGCAGATTGTCTGGAATCTTCTCAGCAATGCGCTCAAGTTCACGCCGCAAGGCGGCGAGGTCGCCGTGCGGATTCAGCAGAACGCCGAAAGCGTGCGCCTGGAAGTGGCCGACACGGGCTGCGGTCTCGCGCCCGACACGCTTTCGTCGATCTTCGATATGTACCGGCAAACGCCCAACGTGCCGTGTCGCGCGCGGCCCGGCGGTCTCGGCATCGGACTGTCGCTGGTGCGGCAACTGGCGCTGCTGCACGGCGGCACCGTCGACGCGTTCTCGGATGGCGAGAACAAGGGCGCGTGCTTCGTGGTCGTCCTGCCCGCCGATGCCTCGTTCGCTCACGGCGCTGCGGGCGATGCACCGGCGGATCTTTCCGTCTTCGCAGAGGTCCGCGTACTGGTCATCGACGATCAGCAGGATTCGCTCGACGCGATGACCGATCTGCTTGCGCTTTACGGCGCGCGGGTTTCCGGCGCGAACGGCGCCGCCGACGCCTTGCGCATCGCCGGAGAGACGGAATTCGATCTGGCGATCGCCCATATCGACCATCTCGGGGCCGATGCTTCCCGGATAGCGCGCCAGTTAAGAGACGTGCAGCGCGCCGCGAAACTCGCGGTGGTCGCGCTCACGGGCCGCGCGACGGCGCAGGAAGAGGCTCGCGCGCTGGCCGCCGGTTTCGACGCGTGCCTGTCGACGCCGTTCAACCTCGCCACGCTCGCCGACTTCATGCGCAGATTCTTCGACGACGCTCGTAGCGGCGATTGATGCCGGACGAATCGCCTATTCAAAGCTGAAAACAGACGCGACGTGATCGATGAACGCCCGCACGACAGGCGGCAACCCGCGGCGCGTCGTGAAGACGAGATGAACGATTCCGCTCTCGGTCTTCCATTCCGGGAATACGTGCACTAGTTCGCCGCTTGCGACTTGCTCGCGGCATACGTGATCGGGCAGCAAGGCGACGCCGAGGCCCGCGATCGCCGCATCGCGCAGCGACACGAAGTCCACGCATGTCATGCGCGGCTCGCTCCGGATCGTGCGAGCAGAATCGTCCGGTCCCGTGAATGTCCATTCGATCTCGCCCATCTGATCGGTGGTCGCGAGCGTCGGCAAGTCCGACAGTGCGCCGATGTCCCCGCTCGCGCACAGCGACGCGACGGCGGGCGCCGCCACCAGAATGCGGCTCGAGTGGCCCAGCGTGCGCACGATCAGCGACGCATCGGTATCGAGCCGCACGCGCACACGAATGGCGATGTCGATCCGCTCTTCGATCAGATCGACAGGGCGATCCACGGCGACGACCTGCAGACGCGCTTTCGGAAAGCGCGACAGGAACGTGTTGTACGCCTTCGACAGCACCGGCATGAGTCCGAGCGGACAACTGCACCGGATCACCCCGCGCGGTTCGTTCAGCGCCTCGGAGACCACCGCGTCGGCCTGCTGGACGTCGAGCATGATGGTTCTGCAACGCTCGTAGAACGCCTCCCCGATGTCGGTCACGCGAAAGCGCCGCGTCGAGCGCTCGATCAGGCGCACGCCGAGCCGCGCCTCGAGCCCGGCGATGCGGCGGCTGATCGTCGATTTGGGCGTGCGCAGCACCCGGCTGGCCGCGGCGAAACCACCGTGCGCGACCACTTCCGCAAACAAGACGTAATCGTTGATGTCTGCCATGCCGATCGATCCCATTGACCCATTTTTGGAACTATCAAACCCGTTTTCGCAGTCTACCGCGCCGATTGTCTCGTCGGCATGATGTCTTCAACGCGACGCAACCAGCATCGCGAACCCAACGGAGAATCGAAATGACGGGCAAATTCGAAAACAAGGTCGTCGTGGTGACGGGCGGCACGAGCGGGATCGGCTTGGCGACGGCGGCGCGCTTCGCTGCGCAAGGCGCGTCGGTGTTCATCACCGGACGGCGGCAGAAGGAACTGGATGCGGCGGTCGAGTCGATGAAAGGGCGCGTCGTCGGCGTGCGCGCGGACATGTCGAAACTCGCGGACATCGACCGGCTCTACGATGCCGTTCAGCAAAAGCATGCGCACATCGACGTGCTGTTCGCCAACGCGGGCGGCGGCTCCATGCTGCCGCTGGGCGCGATCACCGAGGAACATTACGAAGACACGTTCGGGCGCAACGTGAAGGGCGTGATCTTCACCGTTCAGAAGGCGATCCCGCTGCTGCGCGACGGCGCGTCGGTGATCCTGACGGGTTCCACGGCGGGCAGCACCGGCACCGCCGCGTTCAGCGTCTACAGCGCGTCGAAGGCCGCCGTGCGCAATCTCGCGCGTAGCTGGACGCTGGATCTGAAGGAGCGCGGGATTCGCGTGAATGTGATCAGCCCCGGACCGGTGAAAACGCCGGGACTGGTCGAACTCGCCGGCCCGGAACAGGCGCAGCAACAGGCGCTGCTCGACTATATGGCGGCGAACGTGCCGATCGGGCGCGTGGCCGATCCGGACGAAGTCGCGAAGGTCGTGCTCTTCCTGGGATCCGATGACTCCAGCTTCGTCGCGGGCGCCGAATTTTTTGTCGACGGCGGCCTCGCTCAGGTCTGAGCTGTCTCGCGCCGTCGATTGCCGTCGATTGCCGTTATTGTCCGAAGGCGCGTCTGACGGTCAGCTTGTTCGTCACGGACTTCACGCCGGGGACGTCTTTCGCCAGTGCCGCGGTCTTTTCGATCTGCGCCGGATCGGCCGCGGTGCCGGTCAGCGTGACCGCGCCGTCCTTCGCACTGACGCCGATATCGCCGGCATCGATGCTCTTGTCCTTCGCGATCGCGGCGTACACGAGCTTGCGCAGCGCACGATTTTCCTTTCGGGTGGCGACTGGCGCGCTCGCGCTCGACGCCATGGACGGCGCGGTCGCCGCCATCGATTGGCTCGCTTGAAAACCAGCGCCCATCGACGCCAGCACTACCGATACGACACACGCTGCACTGCGCGGCTTGATTCTCTTCATGGATTGCTCCGGTCATTTAATACGGTATCCGTATTATTTCTTGGCTTTCAGGTGTTCCGTCCAGGGAAAATCTCCGAGTCGTGCTGGAAGGATAAGGAAAGCGTCCGGCCGATGCCCCTCTCGCGAAGAGAGGGGCGCCGCACGTGTTTCGTCAGGAACCCGTGCCCGTTTCCCCGGATGACGTCATCTCGTACTTCGCTCGCGGACGCAGCAGGAAAGCCTGCGTGCGCTGCTCCATCACGTGCGCGACCCAGCCGGCCGTGCGGCTGACGATCCAGATGGCGGTGGCCGATCCGTCGGGCAATCCGAGCGCGCGGGCGAGCGTCACGAGGCCGAGCGCGACGCCGGGGTGAGCGTCGAGTTCGCGCCGCATGCGCTCGAGAAACGCAATCGTGAGGCGCGTGCGCTCGCCCGCGGCAGACGCTGCATCGCCATGCGCGGCGATTTGCGCGGCCGCCTCCAGCATCAGATCGGCCCGTGGATCGCCGCCGGGATAAAGCGGGTGATTGAATCCGAACAGGCTCGCGCCGTATTCGCGCACGCGATCGATGCGCGCATCCAGTTCCGATAACGGCTCGCACAGCAACAGCGTTTCGATCTTCTCCGTCCCGGTGCCGGTGGAGAAACCGATATGCGAGCCGATGGCCGCCGCCACGCAACTGAACATGTCCGCATTCGTCGATGCAGCCACGCGCGCCGAAAACGTCGCGGGCGCGAGTTCGTTGTCCGCGAGCACGACGAGCGCCGTCGTGAGCGCGCGCAGCGTCTCGGGCGTCACCGCCGCGCCAGCCGCGCGCAGAATCTGCCCGGCGATGCTCTCGCCCTCGGCGCGCGCGCAAAAGACACGCTCAGGTCCGAGGAATCCGACGCACCCCGCCATGCTCTGCAGCATGAGGCGCGCGGCCTGCACCGCGCCGCCATCGGCGATTTCTCGCGTGCCGCGCCCTTGCATCGCCAGCGAGAAAGGCACCATGCCGAGCAGTGCGCCGATATCGCCGCTCGCGATGCCGCCCTCATATACCGACAGGAAACGCAGCACGTCGGGCGGCGTTTCGAGCGGCGCCCAGACCGCGAAGCCGCTCTGCCAGATGCCCGTGGTCAGCAGATGCACGACCGATTCGAACGCCGCGCCCGAACTCGCCAGATCGCCCGCCAGCCGATTGCGATAGCGCGGCCCGTGCGGCGTGATCTGCGTGATCGCGGAGTGCAGCACGGGATCGCCGAGACGCATCGTCGATTCGGCCACCGCGCCGCTCGGCGCGCGCCCGCGTTTGCGCGCGGCCAGCCGTTCGATGTCGCGCCGCAAATACAGGCGCTTGCGGCCGTCTTCATGCGGCGTGGCGCGCACCAGACCGCGGCTGACGTAAGCGTAGAGCGTCGCCGCCTTGATGTTCAGCCGCGCCAGCGCTTCCTCGCAGGTCAGCACGTCGTTCCAGTCTCGTTCACTCATGGCGAAAACGTCGTTATGTTGATTTTAAAACTCAATATTGATAGATATAAACTGTATCAGTAGAGTGGGCTCCGAGACAAAAAACGAAGGGCGCCGCGCGGTATCGACGACAACGGCAGTCCTCACATCCGGAGACACTGCATGACCCTGGACACGACGCCTGTACCGCGCAATCGGCTCGACTTGCGCGACACGCTGCACGCCGCGCCGCTCGGCGGTTTCCACTTCCGTCTCGCGATCCTGCTTGCGCTGATCCTCTGGTACGACGGCTTCGATCTGTACAACGCGTCGTACATCGTCCACGACGTCGCGCCTGCCTGGCATCTCTCGCCGAGTCAGATCGGTCTGCTGCTCTCGTGCGGACTCGGCGGCTTCGCAGTCGGTTCGGCGGTGTCGGGGCTGTTCGGCGACCGGTTCGGGCGGCGGCGCGTGATCCTGCCCGGCGTCTGGATATCGAGCGCGATGAGCCTTGCAATCGCACTCTTCGCTCACGATCTTTCGTCGTTCGTCGCGTTGCGCTTCGTCATGGGACTCGCGCTCGGCCTGCTGATGCCGATGTGCGTGACCTACATCAACGAGATCGCCCCGAAGCGCTCGAACAACGTGTTCACGATCGGCTTTTTCTCGCTCGGCTGGATCGGCGGCGCGACGAGTTCGGGCTTCATCGCGGCGTGGCTGATGCCGCGCTTCGGCTGGCAAAGCATGTATTACACGGGCGCACTGGCGATGATTCTCGCCATCGCGCTGCAATTCGCGCTGCCGGAATCCGTCGCCTTTCTCGGCAGCCGCAATCGTCTCGATGAAGTGCGCGCGCAACTGACGCGCTTCTGGCCCGCGCGCGCCGCGGAGTTTCGCCAGGCCGAATTCGTCGCCCATGCGCCGACCGTGAAGCCCGGCTCGTTCCGCGCGCTCTTCGCCGCGCGCTTTCGTCGTCAGACGCTGTGTTTCTGGGCGATGGGCGCGCTTTCGCTGTTCTCGTCGTATGGCTTGTCGGGCTGGCTGCCGACCATCCTGATGAAGCGCGGCGAGAACCTCTCGATCAGCTTCGCCTACGGTTCGCTGCTCGTGTTCGCTTCGGCGTTCGGCAGCCTGCTGTCGGGCTTCGTCGCCGATCGCATCGGCAACCGGCGTCTCGCGATGTCCATCGCGTGGCTGCTCGGCGCGAGCGCCATCGGCATGCTCGCGCTGATATCGGGCGGGCAGATCTTCTGGATCATCGTCGTCGCGGGCATGTTCGTGATCGGCACGCAGACGGTCCTCAACAATCTGGTCGCCGTCAGCTATCCCACCGAAATCCGCAGTACGGGCGTCGGCGTGTTCTTCGGCATCGCGCGCTTCGGCGCCATGTGCGGGCCGGCGGTCTCCGGCGTATTGCAGCAGGCGACCGGCGGCCCCGGCGCGATGTTCTTCGTCCTTGCAGCCTCGCTCGTCACCGCCGCGCTGCTGGTCTTTCTGGTCGAGCGCCCGGAAAGCCTGCCCGACGCGCCCGCGTTCGGACACTGACCTGTCCTCTTTCACATCACAACGACATACACCATGACGCAGAACACGCCTTACACCGCCGCCGCAACGACGCACGACGCGCACGACATGCCGCGTCTGCTGGAAGACCTCGCCGCGGCCAATCACATCCTCGCGCAGCATGAAGTGCTCGATGGCTTCGGTCATGTGAGCGTGCGCGATCCGCGCAATCCGCAGCATTTCCTGATCGCGCAGTCGATGGCGCCGGAACTCGTGCAGCCCGAAGACATTCTCACGCTCGATTTCGACTGCCAGCCGGTCGACGGCGACACGCGCAAGCGCTATCTGGAAACGTGGATTCACGCGGAGATTTACCGCGCCCGCCCCGATGTGCAATCGGTCGTGCATAGCCATTCGCCATCGGTGATTCCGTTCGCGGCGTCTTCCGTGCGGCTGCGTCCGATCTATCACATGGCCGGCTTCCTCGCCACGGGCTCGCCCGTGTTCGATATCCGCCATTGCTTCGGCTGCACCGACATGCTCGTGCGCAACAGCGCGCAAGGTCAGGCGCTGGCGGAGACGCTCGGCGCATCGGACGTCGCGTTGATGCGCGGTCACGGTTTCGTGGCGACGGGGCCATCGCTGCCCGCGTCGGTCTATCGTGCGATCTATACGGAGCTCAATGCCGGCATGCAGCAGAAGGCCATCGCGCTGGGCGGCGAAGTCACGTATCTCGACGAAGGCGAAGGCCGCGCCAGCACGGAAACGAACCTCGGCGTGATCGAGCGGCCGTGGACGCTCTGGAAGCGGCAGGTCGACGCGCTGCGTCGCGGCTGACGTCGACGAGCCTGCATCTAGGGGTAAACATCCGGTGCGCCAGAATTGCCTTGAAATAGTTGGTGTACGGAGTATATTTGAACCCAACGAAACATTCAGGCAAGGAGGAAGACACCATGCAATTTCATCTCGACGGTTTCCGTGTCGGCGATCCGACGATCGAACCCGCTATCGATAACGCGCGCAGCGCCGATATGCCCGAGACGGTCGATGTGCTCATCGCCGGCAGCGGGCCGGCCGGACTCGTGCTGGCCGCTCAGCTCTCGCAATTTCCGTCGCTCGATGTCCGCGTCGCCGAACGTCGTTCCGGACCGCTGCTGATGGGCCAGGCCGATGGCGTCGCGTGCCGGACCGTCGAGATGTTCCATGCGTTTGGCCTGAGCGAGCGCCTGCTGCGCGAAGCGTACTGGGTCAACGAAACGGTCTTCTGGCGGCCCGATGCGGACGATCGCGGCAATATCAGGCGTACCGGATGTGTTCAGGACACCGAAACGGGATTGTCGGAGTTCCCGCATGTCATCGTCAATCAGGCGCGCGTGCAGGACTATCTGCTCGATGTGATGCGCCGTTCTTCACGGCGTCTCGAACCGGACTACGATCTCGAAGTCGTGAACGTCGAGCGCGACGATCAAGGTGACTATCCGCTGCGCGTCACGTTGCGCCGCACCGATGCCGCGCGGCTCGACGAAGTCGTCACTGTGCGTGCGCGCTATGTGGTGGGTTGCGATGGCGCCCGCAGCCGCGTGCGCGCCGCCATCGGACAGACGCTGCGTGGCGATGCGGCGAATCACGCATGGGGCGTGATGGACGCGCTCGCCGTCACGGACTTCCCGGACATTCGCCTGAAGGCCGCCATTCAGTCGGCGAGCAAAGGCAATCTGCTCATCATTCCGCGCGAAGGCGGCTATCTCGTGCGCTTCTACGTGGATCTGGGCGAGGTCACCGCGGAGAACCGCGACGCGATCAAGCAGATCACCGTCGATCGCATCATTCAGACGGCGCAGCGGATTCTGCATCCCTATACGCTCGACGTGAAGGAAGTCGCGTGGTTCTCCGTGTACGAGGTCGGCCAGCGTCTGACAGACCGTTTCGACGATGCCCTCGCCGCCGATGGCACATCGCGCGAGCCACGCGTGTTCATCGCGGGCGACGCCTGCCATACGCACAGCGCGAAGGCCGGTCAGGGCATGAACGTTTCGATGCAGGACGGCTTCAATCTCGGCTGGAAGCTCGGCGCGGTGCTGCGCGGTCTCGGCGATGCCGATCTGTTGCGCACGTATTCCGACGAGCGTCAGCCGATCGCGCAGGAACTCATCGATTTCGACAAGGAATGGTCCGCGATGATGGCCGCGCCGCCCAAAGACCCGAATCGGCCGGAAGCGGGCGGCGTCGATCCCGCCGAGTTGCAGGCGTACTTCGTGCGTGCCGGCCGCTATACGGCGGGCGTCGCGACGCGCTACCGGCCCGCGATGCTGACGGGCGAGCAGACGCATCAGTCGCTCGCGAGCGGCTTCGCTATCGGCACGCGCTTTCACTCGTCGCCTGTGATCCGGCTGGCGGATGCGAAGCCGATGCACCTCGGTCACGTCGCGCGCGCCGATGGACGCTGGCGTCTCTACGCGTTTGCGGACGCGAGCGGCAGCGCCCTTCGCGCGCTGTGCGAGCATCTCGCTACGTCGCCGGATTCGGTGCTGCGGCTCGTCACGCCGGACGGCGCCGATCCGGACAGCGTGCTTGACCTGCGGGCCGTGTTGCAGCAGGATCATCGCGACGTGCGGCTGAACGACTTGCCCGGCGTACTGCTGCCGCGCAAGGGACGTCATGGTCTCGTCGACTACGAAAAGGCATTTACCATCGATCCGTCGGCTGATATCTTCGACGCGCGCGGCATCGATCGCGAACGGGGCGCACTCGTCGTCGTCCGTCCGGATCAATATGTCGCGCATGTCCTGCCGCTGGACGCGTACGCGGAACTGAAAGCCTTTTTCCAGCCGATCTTTCCGCGTGCATCAACCCGCTCATGAACTAGTCAAATCAAATTGCCGAAGAAAGAAGACGACCGCGGCGCGCTGACGAAATACACGGGCAGTCTCGTGCGCCGCGCGCAACAGCGCCACGTCGCGGTGTGGCTTGCCGAGGTGTCTGCGGAAATCACGAGCGTGCAGTACGCGGCGCTCGAAATCCTGCACGAAACGCCCGGCGTCAATCAAAGACAACTCGGCGATCAGCTCGACGTAGACCGTTCGACCATCGCCGATCTCGTCGCGCGCATGGTGCGCAATGGTCTCATCGAACGATCCGATGATCCCGTCGACAAGCGCAGCTACGTGCTCTTTCTGACGGGCGCCGGCAAGAAGCAACTGCTGATGTTGCGACCGCGCGTCGATGAAGTCGAGCGCATTCTCACCACGCGGCTGACGTCGAAAGAGTGTGTGGAGTTGCGACGGCTGCTTTCGGCGCTGCTGCCGGAGAGCGAGGGATAACGTGAAGCCCGATCACTGGCTCGTCGCGCGGCGCGATCCGGAAACGGGCATCGAAGGGCTGCGCGCGCATTTCAGCGGCCACGCCTACGATCCGCACGATCACGACGACATGCTGGTCGGCTACACCGAGCAGGGCGTGCAACGTTTCCAGTGTCATCGGTCCTTGCATACGAGCGTGCCGGGCCGCGCGATCCTGATCGAACCCGGCGCGCTGCATGACGGTCATGCGCCCGAAGCGGGCGGCTTCACTTACGCGATGCTGTACCTGCCGCAAGGCTGGGTCGAGCGTGCGGTGCGCGAACTGAATCTTCCGGGACTGCGCGGCGTCGAGGCGGCTTTTCGCCATACGCTGGTCGACGATCGACGCCTCGTCGATGCGATTCGCGCGGCATTTCTCGCGATACATCACGACGAAGGCCGGCTCGCGCGCGACCAGACGCTCGATCATCTGCTGATGCGGCTCACCGGCCAGTTGCACGACGCGCCAGCGAAGCACCAACTCGCGATGCCGCCCGCCGCCCTTCGCGTGCGCGATCTGCTGCACGAACAGATGGACGGCAACATCGGACTGGATGAACTCGCGGCCGTCGCCGGGATGGACCGGTTCCGCCTGACGCGCCTCTTCAAGCGCACGTTCGGCACGTCGCCGCACGCGTATCTCGTGCACGTGCGTCTGCGCGCCGCGCGACGGTTGCTGGCGGCGGGTCAGCGGCCCGCGCAGGTAGCCGCGATCGTCGGATTCTCGGATCAGAGTCATCTTGGCCGCTGGTTTCATCGCGCGTACCGGATGACGCCGGCGGCGTATCGGCAGATGTGCACAAACGTTCCAGACTGATCGCCGCGAATCGCGGAGCATGAGCGTTCAAGGAGAAACGTTCATGTTCGATACGAAAGTGGCGCTGATCGTCCGCGACGATCTGCCGGTCTGGCAAAAACTCAATGTCGTCGCATTTCTCGCGACCGGCGTGGCGGCGGCTGCGCCCGAAGCGCTGGGCGAACCTTACGAGGACGCCGCCGGAATCCGCTATGGCCGCATGCTCGGCCAGCCGATGCTCGTCTTCACCGCCGATCTGCCCGGCCTGCAAGCCGCGCATCGGCAGGCGCTTGCGCGCGAGCTCAGGATCGTGCCGTACGTCCACGCGATGTTTTCCACCGGACACGATGCAGCGAATCGCGAGGCATTCCGCGCGCAGGATGCGGCGAATCTGGACCTCGTGGGCCTCGCGCTGCATGGCGCCAAAAAGGCCGTGGACAAGGCGGTGAAGGGGCTGGCCTTGCATGGCTGACGACGCAAAAACCGCGCGTTTTTGTCTTGTTAGTATCGTCGGGCGGCCAATCCTCGGACACCGGACATGACCACCGTCGATATCTCTCTCGTCCTTTTCGACATGGAAGGCGTGCTGACGCATTACGACCGCGAGGCCCGCGTCGCGCATCTGGCGGCGACCACGCATTGCACGCCCGATGCAGTGCGTCATGCGATCTGGGGCTCGGGTCTCGAAGCGCGCGCCGATGCGGGGATCATCGACGACGCGGAATATCTCGCTACGCTCGGCGCGATGCTGAACTACCCGCTCGGCAAAGACGAGTGGCTCGCGTCGCGGCGCGCATCGATTACGCCGAACGAGCGGACGCTCGCGCTCGCCGGGCAGCTTCAAAAGTCCCGCGCGATCGCGATCCTGACCAACAATTGCCACCTGGTCACGGATCATCTCGCTTATCTCAATCCTGCCGTCGATCGCCTGTTCGGCAAGGCGGTGTATTCGTCCGCGTCCTTCGGTGCGACGAAGCCCGCGCCGCAGACGTACGTTCGCTGCGTGGAGGAAATCGGCGCGCGGCCAAGCGAAACGCTTTTCATCGACGACACCGAAGCCAACGTGCGCGGCGCAGTCGATGCAGGGCTGCTGGGCTACACGTTCGACAACGCCGAGGCGCTCGAAAGCGAGTTCGAACGCCTGGGCCTTCTATGACCGGACGCGCGCCGGGTTCCCCACGGCGGTAGCGCCCGCCGCCACATCTCGCGTGACGATGCTGCCCGCGCCGATCAACGCGTCATCGCCGATCGTCACGCCCGGCAGGATGATCGCGCCCGCGCCGATCCACACGTTACGGCCGATCCGCACGGGCCGGCCCAGTTCCAGACCGGTCGCGCGAACGGCCGGATCGCGGGGATGATCGGCGGTCAGAATCTGCACGCCCGTCGCGATCTGCGTCATGTCGCCGATTTCCACCGCGACGACGTCGAGAATCGTGCAGCCGTAGTTCATGAACACGCCCGCGCCGAGACTGATGTTGTAGCCGTAGTCGCAATGAAACGGCGGGCGCACCATCGCGTCCGGTCCGACGGCCGCGAACCGTTCTTTCATGAGCTGATACCTGTCGGCGAGCGGCATGTCGATCGCGCCGTTGAAGCGCGCCATCCACGCACGGGCCGCCGCCTGATCGGCCTGAATTTCAGCGTCGTTGGCGGTGTACAACTCGCCGGCCAGCATCTTGTCCTTTTCGGTTCGAGTCATCTGCAAGTCCTTTGAAATCATCGATCGGCAAGTCGCCGAACAATCGTTCACACACGGCGGGGCTAAGTATTTAACCCGAATACGAAACGCCCGGATTGGACAGAAAATACGTACCGAAACCTTTTTTGTCCGGAGACATTCACGGTATAGCACGCCGAGTGACGGGCTTTCAGGCCCGCGTTCCGCAAACGCCCGCGATGCTGGCTAACGCGTATGACCTTCCTTTGATGGAGTGCTCTGTCATGAAAACGTTCGTTTCCCTCTTCGCGGCGTCCGCGCTCTGCGTGGCTCCGCTCGTCGCAGGCGCCCAGCAAACTGTCCGGATCGGACTGTCGGCGCCGCTTACCGGCATCAGTGCATCGAACGGCAAGGATCTGGAGAACGGCGTGCGGCTCGCCATCGAAGAGGCGAACGCCAAGCACATCGAGATCGAAGGGCAGCCGGTTCAGTTCGAGCTCGCATCCGTCGATGATCAGGGTGATCCACGCATCGGCGTTCAGGTGGCGCAGAAGCTCGTCGACGATGGCGTGGTCGCCGTCGTCGGTTACTACAACTCCGGCGTCGCGTTGCCCTCCTCGCCGATCTTCGCACGCGCCGGCATCCCGCTGCTCGATCCGGCCGCAACCAATCCGACGATCACACGTCAGGGCTTGAACAACGTGTTCCGCATCATCGCGACCGACACACAGAATTCCGGCAACGCCGGCACCTATGCCGTGAAGGTCACGAAAGCGAAGCGCATCGCCGTCATGGACGACCGCACGGCCTTCGGGCAAGGCGCGGTCGAAGAGTTCAGGAAGGCCGTGCAGGCGGCGGGCGGCCAGGTCGTATCGGAGGAATACACCAACGACAAAGCCGTCGAGTTCAATGCGCAACTGACGAACATCAAGGCCGCCAATGCCGACCTTTTGTACTTCGGCGGACTCGATGGTCAGGCGGGGCTGATCGTCAAGCGCATGAAGCAGCTCGGCATCCGCGCGCAGTTCGTCGGAAGCGGCGGGATTGCGGATAGCGTGTTCATCAGCTCGGCCGGAAGCGCGGCGGAAGGCGCGATGGCCTGGGAGTATGGGCGTCCTGTCGATTCATTGCCCGAAGGCCGCGCGTTCGCGCAGAAATTCAAGAAGCGCTTCGGCGCGGATACGCTGACTTATGCGCCGTTTGCGTATGACTGCGCGTGGCTCGCCATCACAGCGATGAAGCAGGCGAATTCGGTGAAGCCCGCCGTATTCATGCAAACGCTGCGCACGATTCAGTACAACGGCATCACCGGTCATATCTCGTTCGATAAATACGGCGATCTGAACAACCCGACATCGACGCTCTATCAGGTCAAGGCGATGAAGTGGCAGCCGGTAACGACGATTGGGGCGGAGAAGTAGGTCAACGCGTCCACCCGCGCCGCCCCTCGATATCGTTCGGATTCCGAATTTGATGTATCAGCGCTCGCCGCCCCAAAGATCGTCGACCGCGCGGATCGCCAGCAGGTAGCCGTTCGCGCCAGCCCCGCAGATCACCGCGGTTGCCGCGACCGAGATCGTCGAGTGACGATACTCCTCGGAGCGCCGGTGAATGTTCGTGATGTGCAACTCCACCACCGTGCGGCGGATCAGCTTGACCGCGTCGAGCACCGGAATCCGTCCGAACGAAAAGCCGGCCGGGTTGATGATCAGCGCGGCGTCCTGCAGGAACGCTTCCTGAATCCATTCGATCAACTGGCTTTCGCTGTTGGTCTGACGGAACGCGCAGTCGAACTTGAGATCCTCGGCCAGCGCGAGACAGTTCTGTTCGATGTCCTTGAGCGTCGTCGTGCCGTAAATATGCGGCTCCCGCGCGCCCAGCATGTTCAGGTTGGAGCCATTGAGGATATAGAGTTTGCGAGTCATGGTGTCAGTGTGTGGCGCTACGTTCGAGGGCCATGTCCTTGGTTTCCCGCGACGTGGCGATCATGAGGAAGGAGAGCAGGTTCAGCGAACCGCAGACAGCGACGATGGCCCACGGCGAGCCATGAAAGGCGTTGAGCAGCGCCACGGCAACGATAGGCATCGGCCCGCCGGTCAGCAGATTGGCTCCCGAGTACGACAGCGCGGACCCCGTGTAACGCGCCTCGGTCGGGAACGACTCGGCGAACCACACCGGCTGGATGCCGCTCTGGAATTGCGTGAAGCCGAGGAAGGCGCCCATCACGGCCATCGTCATGACGATCGAGTGCTGGTTGAGGATCGGAAAGTAGATCAGGCAGCAGACCAGCGTGCAGAACGAGCCGATCATCAGCGCGCCTCTTCGGCCGATCCGGTCGCTCAGATAGCCGCCCGCCAGCGCGCCGACGATGGCGCAGACATTCGCGACCATCAGCAGCATGAAGCCGGTCTGCTTGGGCACGCCGAGGTTCTTCGTCAGATAGCTGAGCGAGAACACCACGATCAGATAGAACAGCGCAGCCGGGCCGCAGAAGAACAGCGTCAGGCGCAGCGCGGTTCGCCAGTGAAACTTGAAGACGATGCCGAGCGGATTGGCGGCGCGTGCGCCTTCGCCCTTCTTCTTGAGCGCCTCGAAGGCCGGTGTCTCGCTGACCTTCATGCGGATATAGATGCCCAGCAGCACGAGCACGAAGCTCGCGAGGAACGGGATTCTCCATCCGAACGATTCGAAGTCATCGGCTGAAAGCGAACTGGACAACGCAAAGAGAGCGAAATTGGCGAGGATCTGACTGAGCGGCGAACAAATGCCGAGCAGGCCCGAATACAGCCCGCGTTTTGTCGCGGACGCGTGTTCGACCGCCATCAACTGTGCACCCGTGGATTCGCCGCCGAGCGCAAAACCCTGAACGATGCGCAGCGACACGAGCAAGACCGGCGCAAGAATGCCGACTTGCTGATAGGTGGGCAGCAGTCCCATCAGGAACGACGACGCGCCCATTACCGAAACCGTTATCAGCATCAGATTGCGGCGTCCCCAGCGATCACCGAGCATGCCGCAAATCACCGCGCCGAGCGGACGTGCCGCAAGCCCGGCCCAGAAACTCGCCAGGGACGCGAGCAGCGAAGCGGTCGGGTCGAGCGACGGGAAAAACAGCTTCGGAAAGATCGTAGCGGCGACCACGCCGTACAACGCGAAGTCGAACCATTCCAGCGCCGTTCCGACGGTGGCGCCGGCCACCGCGCGACGCGCCATCGAGTGAGCCTGCGCGGACCGTTCGCCCGCGGCAATGTCTGAGTCAGCAGGAACTGACATGATGTCTCCAGTATTTTAGGTAGTGTGAAGCGTTCGTTTCCGGCTGCGAACAAGTGCTATTGTTTGCGCTTGAAAAGCGGGGCGTTCCGGAGCGGAACTGCATTTCACATGACGAAATCGACGCGAAATGTCGCTTAAAAACGGTCTGAAAATTCTCGATTTCCTCGCCTCGCACGGTGAAGGCGCGGGCCTCGTCGCCATTGCCGACGCGTTGAGCCTGCCGCGCAGCACATGCCATCGCCTGCTCGCCGATCTCGTCGAAAGCGGCTATGTCAGGCAACTGGTCGATCACAGCCGCTACATCCTGACCATGCGCATGACGTCGAACGGGCTGGAATTCCTGAGCCTGACGGGCATCGCGGATATCGCCCAGCCGATCATCGAGCGCGTCGCTGCGCGGACGGGCGAACTGGCGCGGCTCTCTCTGGTGGACGGCGAATCGATCATCTGGGTCGGAAAGGCGGACGGACAGCGCACCGGCTTTCGCTACGATCCCGACATGGGCCAGGCGGCCCGGCTGTCATGCACGTCGACCGGACACGCGTGGCTCATGACGATGACCGATGAACAAGCCGCCGCGCTCGTCCTGAAGCAGGGCTTCGGACAGCCGAACGAGTTCGGCCCCAATGCGCCGACCACCCTCAAAGCGTTGCTGGGTTTTCTGCATGCGGCGCGTGTGCGCGGCTACGCGATGATCGACGAGGTGTTTGCCCCGCGCATGTCGGCGGTGGCGACGCCCGTGGTGAGCGGTTCGCGTTGCGTCGGCGTGATCAGCCTGGCCGGTCCGCGAAAACGCCTGACGGCCGAAAAGATTCACGAATACTCGGTGCTGCTGCGCGAAGCCGCGAATGAACTGGCCCAGTTGAGCAACATGGCCGGATTCCCGAGCCGGCCGCCGCTCGGCAAGGGATAAGACTGCCTCCATCGCATGGCAACCGCGCCCTGCTCCGCTCCGTAATTTTGCTTGACATCTAAACTATCTAAACCTAAATTATCGACACGGAAGACATCAGTCGGAGAGCAAGCATGCGCATCGTCTGCATCGGCGGAGGCCCGGCGGGCCTGTATTTCGGGCTTTTGATGAAGCGCCGCCACCCCGCTTACGACATCACCATCGTCGAACGAAACCGTCCGTACGACACGTTCGGCTGGGGCGTCGTCTTCTCCGATCAGACGCTCGGCAACTTGCGCGCCGCCGACCCGCAAAGCGCCGGCGCCATTCTCGATGCCTTCAATCACTGGGACGACATCGACGTTCACATCAACGGGCGCACGGTGCGTTCGTCGGGTCACGGCTTCTGCGGCATCGGCCGCAAACGTCTGCTGAATATTCTGCAAGCGCGTTGCGAAGAACTCGGCGTGAAGCTCGTGTTCGAAACGCAAGTCACGAACGACGACGACTACGACGCCGATCTCATCATCGCGAGCGACGGCCTGAACAGCGCGATCCGGCAGAAATATGCATCGACGTATCAGCCCGATATCGACATGCGCGACTGCCGCTTCGTGTGGCTCGGCACGCACAAGTGCTTCGACGCGTTCACGTTCGCGTTCGAAAAGACCGAATGGGGATGGTTTCAGGCGCACGCATATCGTTTCGATGACAACACGTCGACGTTCATCGTCGAAGCACCCGAACGCGTATGGCGCGCAGCCGGCCTCGCCGACATGAGCAAGGAAGACGGCATCGCGTTCTGCGAAAAGCTCTTCGCGAAGTATCTCGACGGCCACGCACTCATCTCGAACGCCACGCACTTGCGCGGCTCCGCGCAGTGGATTCGCTTTCCGCGCGTCGTAAATCGCGAATGGGTGCATTGGCGCGAAGGCGCGCAAGGCCAGCGCACGCCCGTCGTGTTGATGGGCGATGCCGCGCATACGGCGCACTTCTCCATCGGCTCGGGCACGAAGCTCGCGCTCGAAGATGCGATCGAACTCGCGAACAGCATCGACACTGCTTTTGCAAAGCGCGATGGCGATCTCGAAGGCGCACTCGCACACTACACGCAAGTGCGCAGCGTCGATGTCTTGCGCATCCAGAACGCCGCGCGCAATTCAACGGAATGGTTCGAGCATGTGGACCGTTACGCGTCGTTCGAGCCCGAGCAGTTCGCTTATTCGCTGCTCACGCGTTCGCAACGCATCTCGCATGAAAATCTGCGCGAACGTGACGCGCACTATCTCGCCTCGTTCGAAGATTGGCTTGCCACGCGCGCGGGCATCGAACGCAGCGCGCAACAACGTTCCGTTCCGCCGATGTTCACGCCGTTCAAACTCCGCGGCATCACGCTGAAAAACCGCATCGTCGTTTCGCCGATGGCGCAATATTCCGCCGTCGATGGCATCGCGGGCGACTATCACCTGATGCATCTCGGCGCACGCGCGATGGGCGGCGCCGCCCTCGTGATGACCGAGATGACCTGCGTATCGCCCGAAGCGCGCATCACGCCGGGATGTCCGGGCATGTATGCGCCCGAACATCTTGCCGCGTGGAAACGCATCGTCGATTTCGTGCATGCTCAGTCGGACGCGAAGATCGGCATGCAGCTCGGCCATGCGGGCGCGAAGGCATCGACACGCGTGAGTTGGGAAGGCATCGACCAGCCGCTTCCGGACGGCAACTGGCCGCTCGTTTCCGCATCGCCGCAACAGTATCTGCAAGGTGTGAGCCAATGGTCGCGCGAAGCATCGCATGACGAGTTGCGCGAGATCGAAGCGCAATTCGTGCGCGCCACGGAAATGGCGGCGCAAGCGGGTTTCGACTGGCTCGAGTTGCACTGTGCGCACGGCTATTTCCTGTCGAGCTTTCTGTCGCCGCTCACGAATCATCGCACCGACGCATACGGCGGCTCGCTCGAAAACCGCCTGCGTTACCCGCTCGAAGTATTCAAGTCGATGCGCGCCGCCTGGCCGCAAGACAAGCCGATGTCCGTGCGCATCTCGGCGCACGATTGGGTCGATGGCGGCACGACGCCCGACGATGCCGTCGAGATCGCACGCGCATTCAAGGCCGCGGGCGCCGACATGATCGACGTATCGTCGGGGCAAGTCAGCAAGGAAGAAAAACCCGTGTATGGCCGCATGTTCCAGACGCCGTTCGCGGATCGCATCCGCAATGAAGCGGGCATCGCGACGATCGCGGTCGGGGCGATATCGGAAGCGGATCATGTGAACAGCATCATCGCGGCGGGACGCGCGGACTTGTGCGCGGTGGCGCGTCCGCATCTCGCGAATCCGTCGTGGACATTGAACGAAGCCGCGAAGATCGGTTACTTCGATGTGACCTGGCCGAAGCAATACGCGGCCGCGAAATCGCAACTGGAACGCAATCTCGAACGCGAACGCGCGATGGCCGCCGACAATGCGCGCCTCACGCCGCAAGAACGCGCGCAACGCGCCGAAGGAACGGTCTGATCATGACAGCGCTCGCCGGCAAACACGCCATCGTGACGGGCGGAGGCAGCGGCATCGGCGCATCGTGCGCAGAGGCGCTTGCGCAAGCGGGCGCGCGCATCACGCTGATGGGTCGCGATCTCGCGCGCCTCGAAGCACAGCGCGACGCGATGCGCGCTAATGGCGATGTCGCGTGCATCAGCGTCGACGTAACGAATGAAGCCGCCGTCGCAGAAGCGTTCTCGCGCGCCGGTCCCGCCGATATCCTCGTGAACAACGCGGGCCACGCGCAAGCCGCGCCTTTCACGCACACCGATGCGGCGCTGTGGCAACGCATGCTCGACGTCAACCTGACCGGCGTGTTTCTCTGCACGCGCGCCGCGTTGCCATCGATGCTCGAACGCGGCTATGGCCGCATCGTGAATGTCGCGAGCACGGCGGGACAGATCGGCTATGCGTATGTCGCGGCGTATTGCGCGGCGAAGCATGGCGTCATCGGTCTCACGCGCGCGCTCGCGCTCGAAGTCGCGACCAAAGGCGTCACGGTCAATGCCGTCTGCCCCGGCTATACCGAAACCGAACTGCTGCGTGCATCGCTCGATCAGATCATGTCGAAGACCGCGCGCAGCGAACAGGACGCGCGCGATGCGCTCGTGCGCAACAACCCGCAACGCCGTTTCGTACAACCGGAAGAAGTCGCCAGCGCCGTGCTGTGGCTGTGCGCGCCCGGTTCCGCTGCGATGAACGGCCAGTCGATATCCGTATCAGGTGGAGAAGTCACGTGAGCAACATTGCAGGCAAGAAGAAGAGCCTTGTCGCGACGGAGCAAAAAGCGCCGCGCAAGGGCATCGAGAAGCCGGCGGAGAACGTCGTCGATCTGGAAATGAGCACGGGCGCCGACAGCCATATGGGCCTGCGTCTGTGGCTGCGCATGCTGACGACGACCAACCTCGTGCAAACGGAATTGCGCAAGCGTCTGCGTACCGAGTTCGACACGACCTTGCCGCGTTTCGATCTGATGGCGCAGCTCGAACGCCAACCGGAAGGCCTGAAGATGACCGAGCTGTCGCGCCGCATGATGGTCACCGGCGGCAACGTGACGGGCATCACGGACCAGCTCGAAAAGGAAGGACTCGTATCGCGCTATACCGATCCGAACGATCGCCGCTCGACGAGCGTGCGTCTCACGCCGCAAGGCCGCGCCGCGTTCGACAAGATGGCGACCGCGCATGAGCAATGGGTCGTCGAGATGTTCGGCGGCCTCGAACTGAACGAGAAATCGCAGACGCATCAGCGGCTCGGCAAGCTGAAGCAGCATCTGATGAACACGCTGAAGGATTAAAGGAGATGGCGATGACCTCATCCGCCGCCGACGCGCTTCTCGCCGGCAATCGCACCACGCTCTCGGACTATCGCGCGACACACTTCGGCTGGTCCGTGACGAACGGCGTCGCGACCATCATGCTGAACCGGCCCGAGCGCAAGAACCCGCTGACGTTCGAGTCGTATGCGGAACTGCGTGATCTGTTCCGCCAGCTTGCCTATGCGACCGATGTGAAGGCCGTCGTGATCCACGGCGCGGGCGACAACTTCTGCTCCGGCGGCGACGTCCATGAAATCATCGCGCCGCTCATCGATCTGCCGATGCCCGAGCTTCTGCTCTTCACGCGCATGACCGGCGACCTCGTCAAGGCGATGCGCCATTGTCCGCAACCGGTCATCGCCGCCGTCGATGGCGTCTGCGCCGGTGCGGGCGCGATCCTCGCGATGGCGTCGGATATGCGTCTCGGCACGGCGCGCAGCAAGCTCGCGTTTCTCTTCGCGCGCGTCGGTCTCGCGGGCTGCGATATGGGCGCGTGCTCGATTCTGCCGCGCATCATCGGCCAGGGGCGTGCCTCGGAATTGCTCTTCACGGGCCGCGCCGCGACCGGCGATGAAGGCTACGCATGGGGCTTCTACAACCGCCTCTGCACGCCCGAATCCCTGCTCGACGAAGCCGCCAAACTCGCCTCCGATCTCGTCGCGGGTCCGACCTTCGCGCACGGCATCACAAAGAAGATGCTGCATCAGGAATGGAGCATGAGCATCGATGAAGCGATCGAATCCGAAGCGCAGGCGCAAGCCATCTGCATGAGCACGCGCGATTTCGAGCGCGCCTATCGCGCGTTCGCCGCGAAGACGCGTCCCGTGTTCGAAGGAGACTGACTTGACCGCCGATCCGCATAGCGCACTCGCCTGGCCCTTCTTCGAGCCACGGCATCGCCAACTCGCGCGTGACGTCGATGCATGGGCGAGCGAGCATCTGAAGCACGTCGATCACACCGATACCGACGCCGCCTGCAAGCGCCTCGTGCGCATGCTCGGCGACGCGGGATGGCTCAGGCATTGCATCGGCGGGACACGCTACGGTGCATCGAACGATACGATCGATACGCGCGCCGTGTGCCTCTTGCGCGAAACGCTCGCAAAGCACGACGGCCTCGCGGACTTCGCCTTCGCGATGCAAGGCCTCGGCTCCGGCGCGATATCGCTTGCCGGTACCGATGAACAGAAAGCGCGCTATTTGCCGCGCGTCGCGAGCGGCACCGCACTGGCGGCGTTCGCGTTGTCGGAACCCGAAGCAGGCTCCGACGTCGCAGCGATGTCGCTCAATGCACGCACCGATGGCGACGTCTACATCCTGAATGGCGAGAAGACGTGGATCTCGAACGGCGGCATCGCGGATTTTTATGTCGTGTTCGCACGCACGGGCGAAGCGCCGGGTTCGCGCGGCATCAGCGCGTTCATCGTCGATGCGGATACGCCGGGCCTGCAAATCACCGAACGTATCGACGTGATCGCGCCGCATCCGCTCGCGCGCCTCTCCTTCCACCATGCGCGCGTGCCGCGCAGCCAGATGCTCGGCGTCGCGGGCGAAGGCTTCAAGATCGCGATGCGCACGCTCGACATCTTCCGGACATCGGTCGCGGCCGCATCGCTCGGCTTTGCGCGCCACGCGATGCAGGAAGGACTCGATCGCGCCGCATCGCGCAAGATGTTCGGCCAGACGCTCGGCGACTTTCAGCTCACGCAGGCGAAGCTCGCGCAGATGGCGTTGACCATCGACACGAGCGCGCTGCTCGTCTATCGCGCCGCGTGGCTGCGCGATCAGGGCGAAAGCGTCACGCGCGAAGCCGCGATGGCGAAGTGGCATGCGAGCGAAGGTGCGCAACAGGTGATCGATGGAGCCGTGCAGTTATGGGGCGGTCTTGGCGTGAAGCGCGGCACGGCTGTTGAGTCGCTTTATCGCGAGATACGCGCGTTGCGCATCTATGAAGGCGCGACGGAAGTGCAGCAACTGATCGTCGGGCGTGATCTGCTTAAAGCGCACGGAGCACAGCAACGATGACGCGAACCTTCGATATGCCCATGCGCGTTCGCTTCGCGCACTGCGACCCCGCGGGCATCGTCTATTTTCCGCAATATCTCGTGATGACGAACATGCTCGTCGAAGACTGGTTCGACAACGCACTCGGCATCGGCTACGCGCGGATGATTTCGCAGCGCCGCGTCGGGCTGCCCATCGTCAAGCTCAATTGCGACTTCTCGCGACCGAGCCGCATGGGCGAAAGGGTGACGCTGTCGCTTGCCGTCGATTCCGTCGGACAGCGCTCGATTCGCATCGACATCGTGTGTCATTGCGATGGCGAAGTGCGCTTTCGCGCGAAGCAGGTTCTCGTGACGACATCGCTCGACGACGGCAAATCGATCGACATTCCCGGCGACATCGCGCATGCGATCGAGCAATTCGCGCCGGGCACGAGCCGCACATTGCAAGAGGAGACACGCTCATGAAAAAGACGCTTCTGCCTTCGGGCTGGATCAAGCCGCGCGGCTACGCGAACGGCGTCACGGCGCGCGGCACGCAGGTGATTATCGCCGGACAGATCGGCTGGGATGAACAGGCGCGCTTCGTCAGCAACGAGTTCGGCGCACAGGCCGCGCAGGCGTTGCGCAACATCGTCGCCGTGCTGCGCGAAGCGGGCGGCAGACCCGAGCATCTCGTGCGCATGACGTGGTACGTGACCGACAAGCGCGCGTATCTCGCGGCGGCGAAGGAAATCGGCGCGGCGTTCCGCGAGCTGATTGGCGATTACGACATCGCGATGAGCGCGGTGCAGGTCGTCGCGCTCATCGAAGATGATGCGCTAGTGGAAATCGAAGCCACGGCTGTTATCCCCGACTAAGCGGAGGGCACGATGGAACGCTCAGCACACGTCGATACATTCGCGCGCGATCATCTGCCGCCGCCGGAACAATGGCCGGTGCTCATGCTCGACAATGCGGACGTCGCTTATCCCGCGCGCATCAATTGCGCGACGGAGCTGCTGGATCGCGCGATCGAACGCGGCCACGGCGATCGCATCGCGATCTGGTCCGATGCGAACGGCGAGCCGCATGCAACGACTTATCGCGAGTTGCACGCGCTCGTGAATCGCAGCGCGCATGTGCTCGTCGATGAAATGGGCCTGCGTCCCGGCAATCGCGTGCTGTTGCGCGGACCGAATACCTTGCAGATGGCCGTTGCGTTTCTCGCGGCGTTGAAAGCGGGTCTCGTCGTCGTGCCGACCATGCCGCTGCTGCGCGCGAAGGAGTTGAAGCAGATCATCGACAAGGCGCAGATATCGGCGGCGCTATGCGATGTGCGCTTGACCGATGAACTCACACGCTGCGCGACGAAGGGCGACGACTTCCATTGCGAAGCGCTCGCGCAAGTCCTCACGTTTCACGACGACGCGCCCGGTTCGCTCGAATCGCTCGCGCAAAGCAAGCCCGATCATTTCGATGCTTGCGATACCGCCGCCGATGACGTGTGCCTCATCGCGTTCACGAGCGGCACGACCGGTGCGCCGAAGGGTTGCATGCATTTTCATCGCGATGTGCTCGCGATGTGCGATCTGTTCCCGCGACACATCCTGAAGCCCACCGCCGACGATGTGTTCTGCGGCACGCCGCCGCTCGCATTCACGTTCGGTCTCGGCGGCCTGCTGTGCTTTCCGCTGCGCGTGGGCGCATCGACGGTGTTGCTCGAAAAGCTCACGCCCGGCACGCTGCTGCAAACCGTGCAACGCTATCGCGCGACGATCATGTTCACCGCGCCGACGTTCTATCGGCAGATGGCGCCGCTCATCGCGGGCTTCGATGTATCGAGCCTGAAGAAGACCGTATCGGCGGGCGAAGCATTGCCCGATTCCACGCGCGCGCTCTGGCGCGAAGCGAGCGGCATCGAGATGATCGACGGCATCGGCGGCACGGAGATGATCCATATCTTCATTTCGTCGGCGGCCGCGGACGTGCGCGATCATGCAATCGGGCGCGCGGTGCCGGGCTACATCGTGCAGGCCGTCGACGATGCGATGCAGCCCGTGCCGCCCGGCACGATCGGCAAGCTCGCGGTGCGCGGGCCGACGGGCTGCCGCTATCTCGCCGATGAGCGTCAGTCGAAGTTCGTGCGCGACGGCTGGAATCTGCCCGGCGATTCCGTCGTGATCGATGAAGACGGTTACGTGTTCTATCAGGCGCGTGCCGACGACATGATCGTATCGGCGGGCTACAACATCTCCGGACCCGAAGTGGAAAGCGTGCTGATGCAGCACGAAGCGGTGGCGGAATGCGGCGTGATCGGCGTGCCCGACGAAACACGCGGGCAACTGGTCAAAGCATTCGTCGTGCTCAATCCCGGTTTCACGGGCGACGATACGCTCATCGCCGAATTGCAGGAGTACGTCAAGCGCAACGTCGCGCCTTACAAGTATCCGCGCGTCGTGGCCTTTCTCAACGCATTGCCGCGCACCGAGACGGGCAAGCTCAAGCGCTTCGCGTTGCGTTCGATGTAGCAAGCTCGCAATACGTTTGCTTGGTAGAGTACGGTTCACGCCCGCCGCAAGGCGGCTTGCCCACTCTTCCGAGCAAACAAGAAAAATGGTTCTGACGCATCGACTTCTTGCCGTTTCCCTCTTTGCTTCAATCGCGTTGACTTCGCAGGCCGCATCGGCGGCGAACAAGACGCTCGTGTTCTGTTCCGAAGGCAGCCCCGCCGGTTTCGATTCCGCGCAATACACCACGAGCACGGACTTCGATGCGGGCGCGCATGCCGTCTACGATCAGCTCGTCGAATTCAAACGCGGCACGCTCGATCTCGTGCCGGGTCTCGCGGAGAAGTGGGACGAGTCGCCGGATGCGAAGACCTTCACGTTCCATCTCCGGCGCGGCGTGAAGTTCCAGTCGACATCGTGGTTCAAGCCCACGCGCGACTTCAATGCGGACGATGTCGTGTTCACGTTCAAGCGTATGATCGATCCGAACGAGCCGTTCCAGAAGGCGCATCCGGTCAGCTTTCCGTATCTGACCGATCTCGGTTATGACAAGAACATCGCCTCCGTCGAGAAGCTCGACGACACCACCGTGCGCTTCACGTTGAAGACGCCGGATGTCGTGTTCGTGCGCAACATCGCGATGGAGTTCGCATCGATCGTATCGGCCGAATATGCCGCGCAACTGCTGAAGCAGGGCAAGCCGGAAGATCTCAATCAGAAACCCGTGGGCACGGGCGCATTCGTGTTCCGCGATTATCAGAAGGATGCGACGATCCGCTACGACGCGAACCCGGCTTACTGGAACAGAAAAGACGTGCATATCGACAAGCTCGTCTTCTCGATCACGCCCGACGCCGCCGTGCGTCAGCAGAAGTTGTCGAGCGGCGAGTGCCAGGTGACGTCGTTTCCGCGTCCCGCCGATATCGCCGCGTCGAAGCAGGACCCGAAGCTCGCGGTGCTGTCGGGCGTCGGCTTCAACGTCGCGTACGTGGGCTACAACACGACGCACAAACCGCTCGACAACGTGACCGTGCGCCGCGCGCTCGACATGGCCATCGACAAGCAGGCGATCATCAAGACGGTCTACGAAGGCGCGGCGGCCATCGCCACGAATCCGATGCCACCGTCGCAATGGTCCTACAACAAGGCGTTGAAAGATGCGCCGCGCGATCCCGCGAAGGCGAAGGAACTACTCAAGGAAGCCGGCTTTCCGAACGGCTTCACGATCACGCTATGGGCCATGCCGGTGCAGCGCGGCTACAACCCGAATGCGCGTCTGATGGCGCAACTGATTCAATCGGACTGGGCGAAGATCGGCGTGAAGGCGAATATCGTCACGTACGAATGGGCCGAGTACAACAAGCGCGCGAAGACGAACGGCGAGCACGATGCGATTCTCTACGGCTGGCTCGGCGACAACGGCGATCCCGACAACTGGCTCGGCACGACGCTCGGTTGCGACGCGGTACACGGCAGCAACGTGGCGAAGTGGTGCAACAAGCAGTTCGACGATCTGCTCGCGAAAGCGCGCCTCGTCACCGACCAGAACGCGCGCACGAAGCTCTATGAAGAAGCGCAGGTGGTGTTCAAGGATCAGGTGCCGTACACGCCGCTTGCGCACGCCAATATCTTCCAGCCGATCTCGAAGCGCGTGCACGGGTATCTGATCAGCCCGCTGGGCGGGCATCGGTTCGACGGCATTACGCTCGACTGATCACCCCCCGCGATACGACGCATCGATGCTGTCGTGCTGCTCGCGCTTGCCCGATTGCGTCCGGTACGTATCGTCGCCGCCCACGGCGGACGTGCCGGCATCGGGCACATCGTTCGTGCGATGTGCCGTGTTCATCGCATGAACGGCTGGCTTGTCGTGCGCATCGCGCGAGTGCAGCGCGTCCGAGCTGCACTCGTCCGCGAACGCAGAGACGGCCGACAACGCCGCGCTCGCAACAAGAACAACGCCGATGGTCTTCGCTTTCATGGCAACCCCGTGAATTCGTCGATAAAAAGAGGCGCGATCTGTCGACACGGTTCCCGGAATGAAATCATTGTGCCGACGGCATCGCGCCCGCTCGAATCAATGCACGGCCTGTGCCAATCACGCGCTGATTCGCTGCGAGCCTTGAAAACAACGGGCTTCGCGGCGATGCGCGATCATCGGCGAAGCGGGCGAATGTCGGCAGACGGCCAACGCTTGCGCCCTGCCTGTTCGATCCGATCCGACGATGCAAAGCCGCGCATGTCGTTTTCCACCGATTTCCAGACGCGTGAGCGAAGGCAGACACGCGCCGCGATCCGCACACTCCGATAAACCATCATGCCGAGGGCCGCGCGCCACATCGGCGGCCTTCTGCGCGAACACATCGCCGTTCCTCGTGTTCGCCGCGAAAATCAGGAGTGAGACAATTGAGCCCCTCGCACGAGCGCAACGCACGAAGCAAATCGTCTCCGCATCTCACGCTGGGCGATTTTCTCCTGGTGCTGTCGATTCCCGCGCTGACGCTGATCCGCATGGGCACGGTCCCGTCGATTTTCGCGGGCATGATGATGCTCGGCGCATTGCTTTCGACGTTCACCGGCGTGATGCCGTCGTCGCTGCCCGCGCTCTTTCCGACGCGCATTCGTTACGGCGCGCGAGCCGTTGCTCGGCTCGGGACCGTGCGTCGCGACGAAGGCCGAAGCGCTCGCCCTCACGCGCAAGAAGCTGAAGGTCGTGCCGGCGGGCAAGCGCGAGCGCGACGCGCTGCCGCACAAGAAGCGCGCGTGACGCGCTTCGTTCAAGCGATGGTCGCGATGTCGAGATACGGCGTGATGTTTCGCATCGCGCGCTCGACATAGACTTCCTTCTCGCCGACGGGCGCGACGTAGTGCATCGCGTCGCGCGCCGCTTCGACGCCTTCGAGCCGCGCGATCACCCACGCCGCGAGATATTGCGACGCGAGGCATCCGCCCGCCGTCGCCACATTGCCGTTCGCGACGAACGGTTGATCGAGCGTGCGCACGCCGGCTTCCTCGACCCACGGCTTCGTCGTCAGGTCCGTGCAGGCGGGCACATCCTGAAGCAGCCCGAGCTTCGCGAGAATGAGCGTGCCCGAGCATTGCGCGGCCAATAGCTGACGCGCGGGATCGAGCCTGATGCGCGCCATCAACGACGCATCGGCGACGACTTCGCGCGTGAGCATGCCGCTGCCGACGATCACCGCATCGGCATGCGCGGCGTCTTCGAGCGTGGCTTGCGCTTTCAGCACGACGCCGTTCATCGAACGCACTTCATCCGACGGACACGCGATCGACACCTTCCAGCCAGGCTTTTTCACGCGATTGAGGACGCCGAGCGCGATCAGCGAATCCAGCTCGTTGAAGCCCTCGAACGTGAGAATGGCGATATGCATGATGTTCTCCTTTCCGCGCATGGAACGCATGAGCGCATGCTACGGCGGCAAACGAATACAATCAAAGTATTGTCATGGATACATCCGGGGCTCGCGATCATGCCGAAACCGCCGCGCTACAAGCAGATCGTCGACAGATTCGTCGATGACATTCGCTCCGGCCGCCTGAAGCCGGGCGAGCGCCTGCCGACGCATCGCGAACTGGCCGCGCGCGAGCGGCTCGGCATCGTGACCGCGACGCGCGTATATGCCGAACTCAACGCGATGGGTCTCGTCAGCGGCGAAACGGGACGCGGCACCTTCGTGAAGGAAACGACGCTCGCGCGCGAACTCGGCATCGATCAGGTCGCCATCGCCGCGGACATGGTCGATCTGAATTTCAACTATCCGGCGCTGGCCGGTCAGGCGGAATTGCTGCGCAATGCGTTGCGCCAGTTGTCGTCAGCGGGCGATCTCGAAGCGCTGTTGCGCTATCAGCCGCACGGCGGACGCGCGCGCGATCGTGCGACGGTCGCCCGTCATCTCGCGCGCCGCGGTCTCGATGTGAGCGCGGATCGCGTGATGATCGTCGATGGCGCGCAGCACGGCCTCGCCACGACAGTCATGGCGCTGCTCAAACCCGGCGATGTCGTCGCGGTCGACGCGCTGACCTATCCCGGCTTCAGACTGCTGGCAGAAGCGCACCGGATCGAGCTCGCGCCTGTGCCGGCGTCGGGCACGGGCCCCGACCCGGACGCGCTCGCTGCGTTGTGCAAGCGCCGCCGCGTGCGCGCGATCTACACGATGCCGACGCTGCACAATCCGCTCGGCTGGGTGATGACGGCGACGCGCCGCAGGCAACTGGCATCGCTTGCGCGCAAGCATGGCTTTTTCATCATCGAAGATGCGGCCTATGCCTTTCTCGCCGACGATGCCCCGCCGCCGCTCGCGGCCATCGCGCCCGAACTCACGGTGTACGTGTCCGGTTTCTCGAAGAACGTGGCGACGGGTTTGCGCGTCGGCTATGTCGTCGCGCCGCTGGAATGGGTGCCGAAGATCGAGCGCGCAATCAGGGTGACGACGTGGAACACGCCGGGCGTGATGACGGCTATCGCGTGCGGCTGGCTGGAAGACGGCACGGTCGAGCGGCTGGAGGCGGAGAAGCGCGCGGATGCGTCGATGCGGCAGGTCATCGCGGCGCACGCGTTGGGGCGATTGAAGCGCGTGGCGCATCCGGCTTCGTACTTCGTCTGGCTGCCGATGCCCGAGGACGTGCGCGCGGATCGCATCGCGGCGGCGCTGATGGAGGAGCGCGTTTCGGTGTCGACGGCCGAGCCGTTTTGCAGCGCGGCGCAGGTGCCGCATGCGTTGCGGCTGGCGCTCGGATCGGTGGATGTGACGACGCTGGCCGACGCGTTGGGGCGCGTGGCGGAGGTGGTGGGGAGGTATGCGTATTGAGCGTCACTCCACCCTCCGCAACACATCCAAAAACGCCCGCACTTTCGCGCTCAACAACCGCCGCGAGCTGTAAAGCGCCCAGATTTCCACCGACGGCCCCGCATCGGCCCCAAGCTTGACGAGCCGTCCCGCCGCGATATCCGGCTCCACGAGCAAGCCCGGCAACAGCGCCGCGCCCGCGCCTTCGAGCACCGCCTCGCGCGCCATCAGCAACGACGACAGGCGCAGCACCGCTTGCGGCGTGATTGAACGCTCGCGGCCGTCGTCGCTCTGAATCCGCCAGACAACGCTGCTCTCCCGCGCAAGCACGACGGCAGGCAGGGAAGATGCTGCTTCGTCGAAGGTGAAGCCGCGCGCGGCGACCAGCACGCGCCGGTCGGTCGCGATGCGTCGTCCGACCAGCCATTCGTCGGCGTCCGGATTGATGCGGATCACGAGGTCGTAGCCGTCCTGCACCGGGTCCGCGACGCGATCTTCCGCGACGATTTCCAGTTCGACCTGCGGATAAGCCGCCGCGAACCGCGACGCGACGTGCGGCAGCACGACGTGCGCGAACACGATCGGCGCGCTCACCCGCAATCGTCCGCTCGGCACGGGCGCGCGCGAGCGAATCGCTTCGCCGGCATCGTCGATTTCGGCGAGCAGGCCGCGCGTGCCTTCGTGCAGCGCGCGGCCTTCTTCGGTCAGCCGCAGCATCCGCGAGCCGCGCTCGATCAGCCGCACGCCGAGGCTCTGCTCCAGCTCCGCGACGCGCCGCGAAAGCGTGGCTTTCGGACGGCCCGTCTGTCGTGCGGCGGGTCCGAAACCGCCGTGCAGCGCGACGGCGTTGAAATCGGTGAGCGCGGTAAGGTCCATGACTCGTTCCATCGATGAGACGACGCGTCTCGAACCTTGGTCTATCGGCTCGAAACCGGAACGCATATCGTAACGACTGTCATCAACGCATCCAAGGAGATCGACGTGACTATTCTCGTGACAGGTAGCACTGGCGTCATCGGCACGCAGGTTCTCGACCATTTGAAGGACAGCGGCGCGCAGATCCGCGCGCTGACGCGAAATCCGGAGCGCGCGAATCTTCCGGCGGGCGTGACGCCCGTAAAAGGCGATCTGAACGAAATCGGCACGCTGCGAGAGGCGATGAAAGCCATCGACACGCTCTTTCTGCTCGCGCCGAACGCCGCCGATGAACTCACGCAAGCGCTGCAGGCGATGAGCATCGCGCGCGAGGCCGGCGTGAAGGGCATCGTGTATCTCTCGGTGTTCCAGGGCGACGCCTACACGGACGTGCCCCATTTCACCAGCAAGCACACCGTCGAACGCATGATCGAGCATTGCGATCTGCCCGCGACGATCCTGCGCCCCGCCTACTTCATGCAGAATGACATCCGCCTGAAGGACGCGCTGATGCAGCACGGCGTGTACGGCATGCCGATCGGCGCAAAAGGTATTTCGATGGTCGATACCCGCGATATCGGCGATGCCGCCGCGCGCGAACTGCTGCGCCGCGAACGCAGCGACGCGTCTTTGCCGCGCGAGGCGTACGAACTCGTCGGCCCGGACGCGCTGACGGCGGACAGCATCACGGCGATCTGGCGCGACGCGCTGCAACGCGAAATCCGCTATGGCGGCGACGATCTCGACGCGCTCGAAGCGCGCATGAAAAGCGCCGGCCCGGAATGGCTCGCCTACGACATGCGCCTCATGATGCAGCGCTATCAGCAGGATGGCGCGGTGGCGTCGGCAGAAGAACTGCGGCGTCTGAGCACGCTGCTTGGCCGCCCGCCGCGTTCGTATCGGGATTTTGCCGCCGATGCCGCGCGTGAATGGAAGCACCAATAATCCGTCGATAAACAAGCGAAATAAATCAGCCGCCTCGCGGCTGATTTTCTTTCTGGCCAATGCCAGCCCGACAGAGAAACGGCGAATTTACCGAAAATACTGCCTCCGACACGGAATTAATACTGAAGCAGAAATCGGAGCGCTCTGCGATCCGCCCAGCCGCGCGCTCATTAATCCGCCCCGAAAATTTCTCCGAAAGCGCAAACGTTTGCCGTTATATTTATGTCTCGACTGAAAACAATATTCCGACAAATCCCGATACTTCCGCGATGATCCATCGCCGTCCATTGATTGAAACTCCTTTATGCGGACTCAATACGCGGCCTCGATGCCTGAAAATAAAATCAAGGCGGAACATAAGCGTCAGGCGCATTTCCAGCGATGGTTCGCCACGTTCGCCAGCCTCGCCCATTCGCGGCTTCCGCTTTCCGCCTATTTGCAAAAGGTCACCGACACGCTGAGAGAAGTCGCGGGCGTCGCGTCCGCCGTGGTGGAATGGATCGAGGGCGAGGAGCTTTTATATCGCGCGGCGAGCGGCGCGGCGGCGGCGCATATCGGCGTTCGGTTGCCTACCTCCGGCAGCCTCTCGGGGCTTTGCATCACCCGCCAGCAGGCGCTCATCTGCCGCAATTCGGCAACGGACCACCGCGTCGATCGCGCCGCGTGCGAGGCGGTCGGCGCCGTATCGATGGTCGTCGCGCCCGTCGTCTACGAGGGCCGCTCGGTCGCCGTGCTGAAGCTCATTTCCGGCGAAGTCGATTATTTCGGGCAATCCGACATCAGCATTCTCGATGCGTTTTGCGCGTGCATCGCCGAGACCATCGCGCGCGAGGAAATCGGGCAGGAAAATCGCAAGCTCTTGCAGGAAAACGCCAGCGTCGCGGCGGATCTTTCCATCGAGTCGTCGCTGCGCATCGAATACGAAAAAAAGCTCGCCGACGCCATGCGCCGGCGTCAGACCGTGCTCGACAACGCGCACGTCGCGTTCGTGTCGATGGACGAAGCCGGCATGGTCGTCGACTGGAACGAGGCCGCGTGCACGCTCTTCGGCTGGAAACAGCACGAGGTGGCCGGCCGCGAACTCGCGTCGTATATCGTGCCCGAGCGCCTTCGCGACGGGCATCGCACAGGCCTGACGCGCTATCTCGCCACCGGCGAGGCGCGCATGATCAACCGGCGCGTCGAGCTGCCCGCGTTGCGCCGCGACGGCAGCGAGTTCGCCGCCGAGCTGACGATCAGCGAAGTCTGGTACGAAGGCCAGCGCCAGTTCGCATGTTTCGTGCACGACATCACCGACCGGCACATCGCGAACGAGGCAAACGAACGGCTGCGCCTGCTGATCGATTCGGTGAGCGATTACGCGATCTGCATGCTCGATCAGAACGGCTACGTGCGGTCCTGGAACGACGGCGCGCGCGCCATCTACGGCTTCACGGCGGCCGAGGCGATCGGCCGGCATTTCGCGCTTTTCTATACCTCCGACGAGCACGGCCGCGACCGCCCCAGCGACGATCTCGCGCTCGCCGCACAACGCGGCCGCATCGAGCACGAGGACTGGCACGTGCGCAAGGACGGCTCCGAGTTCTGGGCGCACGTCATGCTGAGCGCGCTGCCCGGCAATAACGGCGGTCCGCAGGGCTTCGTCAAGATCACGCGCGACATGACCGCGCGGCGGCGTCTCGAAGAACTGGAAGCGTCGAGCCGCCGCATGAACCAGTTTCTGGCGCTGCTCGGTCACGAGTTGCGCAATCCGCTCGCGCCGATCCGCAACGCGGTGAGCATCCTCAAGCTGACATCGTCCGACGATCCCGACGTGATCCGCAGCCGCCAGATCGTCGACCGTCAGCTCGCGCATCTGACCAAGCTCGTCGACGATCTGCTCGAAGCCGGGCGCGTGAGCTCCGGCAAGATTCGCCTGACGACCGGCATCGTCGATATCGCGGATGTCGTGCATCTGAGCGTCGAGGCGAGCCAGCCGTCGTTCGACGAGCGCGGGCAACGCATCGACGTGAAGGACGGCGGCCAGCCGCTTTTCGTCAACGGCGATCCGACGCGCCTCGTGCAGGCGCTCAACAATCTGCTCAACAACGCATCGAAATTCAGCCCGCATGGTTCGACGATCACGCTCGAAGTCGGCCCGCGCGGCGGCACGGCGATGGTGCGCGTGAGCGACGAAGGCCGCGGCATTTCCGCCGAGGCGCTCGGCACCGTGTTCGATCTCTTCGTGCAGGAGCATCCGCCGGGCGCGCATGCCGACGAAGGCGGACTCGGCATCGGCCTCACGCTCGTGCGCGCGATCGCGGAGCTGCACGGCGGGCACGTCGAGGCGAAGAGCGGCGGCGCGGGACGAGGCAGCGCGTTTTCGCTGTGGCTGCCGCTGGCCGAGCCGCCCGCGAGCGGCGCGCCGTCGAGCGGGAAACCGGCCGCCGTCGCGGGGCGCCAGCTCGATGTGCTCGTCGTCGACGACAACCGCGATTCCGCCGACAGCATGACGCTGCTCGTCGACATGCTCGGCCACAACGCGCGCGCCGCGTACGACGGCCCGCACGCGCTCGAATCGTTCGATGCGTCGCGTCCGCAGGTCGTGCTGCTCGATCTGTCGATGCCCGGCATGACGGGCTTCGACGTGATCCGCCGCATGCGCCAGGATGCGGACAAGCCCGGCGGCAAGCATGTGATCGTCGCGGCGATGACGGGTCTCGGCTCCGACGAAGACATGGCCCGCACGCGCGCCGCCGGTTTCGATGCGCATCTCGTCAAACCGGTCGATCTTCCGGATCTGGAGCGCGTGCTGGCGCTGGCGGGACGCGTCTGACGGGTTGCGGCGCGCCCGGCACCGCGCGCACCCGCGCGGGCGTTTTCGTCAGCCGGTAAGGCAGCTTCACGACCGGCCAGAACGCGCCGTTCGCGTCGCGGGCGGCGGAGAGCACATCGGCGAGAAAGTCGCTGTCTTCGAGAAGTTCGTCGACACGCATCACCGGCACCGCGCCCGCGATCCGCGCCGACGCAAAACGACTTCGCGCCCGCGCCGGTGATGACGATTACGCGCACGTCGTCGTCATCGCGTGCTTCGGCGAGACGCGCGCGCAGTTCGACGAGCGTGTCGATATCGAGTGCGTTGAGTGCTTCGGGCCGATCGAGCGTCACGACGGCGACGTGATCGGAGACGCTATAGCGAATGCTCATCGTCGTCTCCTCAAACGCTCGGCGGTGCGAGAGACTTCGCGCGCGTCGTCGTGAAGAGCCGTCATGCGGGCTCGCTCAATCCGCACGCGCAGTTCCGCAAGGAAACGAGCGTCGAGGAAGTGCTGACGAGCCGCATGGTCAGCGATCCGCTGACGCTTTTCATGTGCTCGTCGATCGGCGATGGCGGCGCGGCCGTGTTCATCGATTCCGCCGTCGCGCTGGTCACGATCACGATTCTTTCGACCTGAACTCCGCGCATTCCACCGTCACATTCCCCCGCTCTTCGAAGCGCGCGAGCACCGGCGCTTCGGCCAGCGCATCGGTGACGAGCGTCCAGTGGCGTTCCAGCGGCGTCCAGTGCTGCTGATTCGCGCGCTCCAGCTTGTTCGACGTGACCAGCACGAACACGCCCGCCGCCTGTCCGACGATGCATTCCTTCAGAAAAGCCTGCTCCGCCGTCGCCTCGCACAGCCCGCGGCCCACGACAACGCCGTCCGCGCCGAGAAACGCCTTGTCGAAGGTGACGCGCGTGAGCGCCACCTGCGCGATGGGCCCGAGCGTGCTCATGCTCGACGGCCGCACGTCGCCGCCGATCAGCGTCACGCGCACATCCGCCGACGCGAGCGTGCTCACCGCCAGCAGATTGTTCGTGACGACGTGAATCTCGGTGCGCCCGGCGAGGCAGCGCGCAAGCGCGGCGGTGGTCGTGCCGCCGTCGAGAAAGATCGTGTCTCCGTCCTGCACGTGACGCGCCGCCGCGCGCGCGATCGCTTCCTTCTGCTCGCGAAAACTCTCGCGCCGCGTATCGAGCGATTCTTCCGGCTCATGCATGCCCACCGACGCCGCGCCGCCATAAGTGCGCACGATGCGCCTTTCGTCCGCGAGCGCGCGCAGATCGCGGCGCACCGTCGCCTCCGACATGCCGAAGTGCTCGCACAACGCGGCGACATCGTTCATGCCGGAGAGCACGGCCTTCAACATGGCCTCGCGGCGTTTCTCGACTTTCATCCTGTTCCTTTCTTCTACGTTCTGACGGCGACGCACAGTGTAGCGAACCGGCCGGGTCCGTCGAATGCTCGCCTTCGTCAGCGACCGCGCCATCTCAATTTTGATCGATTCGATCATTCGAACAGGCAAAATCATCGCTTTCGATCAGCGTAAACCCGCATAACGCGCGATTTGCGCAAGACGGGGCAGAGCGCTACACTCCGATTTGATCGATTCAATCAATCTATGAGCGAATCGGACAGAAACCACTCTGGAGACACCATGGCTCAGATTCACATCAAGCGCGCCGTCGAGCGCGTTCCCGGCGGGATGATGATCGTTCCGTTGCTCATCGGCTCGCTGATCGCGACGTTCGCGCCCGGCATGCCGAAGTTCTTCGGCTCGTTCACGAACGCGCTTTTCACCGGCGCGCTGCCGATTCTCGCGGTGTTCTATGTGTGCATGGGCGCGAGCATCGACGTGAAAGCGACGCCGTATCTGCTCAAGAAAGGCGGCGCGCTGTTCGCGACGAAAGTCGGCACGGCGATCGTCGCGGGCGTCGTGCTCGGGCATTTCCTTGGCGAGCAGCCGATCAGCTCCGGCCTCTTCGCGGGCATTTCGACGCTCGCCGTCGTCGCCGCCATGAACGACACCAACGGCGGACTCTACATGGCGCTGATGGGCCAGTACGGACGCTCGGAAGATGTCGGCGCCTACACGATCATGTCGCTCGAATCGGGCCCGTTCCTGACGATGGTCACGCTCGGCGTCGCCGGTCTGTCGGCGTTTCCGTGGCCGACGCTCGTCGGCAGCATCCTGCCGCTCGCGGTCGGCATGCTGCTCGGCAATCTCGATCGCGAGATGCGCGAGTTCCTCGGCCGCGCCGTGCCGGTGATGATTCCGTTCTTCGCGCTGGCGCTCGGCGCGAGCCTCGATCTGCACAAGGTCTGGCAAGCCGGTCTGCTCGGCATCGGACTGGGTTTCGCGGTCGTCATCGTGACGGGCATTCCGCTCTACTTCGCGGATCGTCTGACGGGCGGCACGGGCGTCGCGGGCGCGGCGGCGGCGAATACCGCGGGCAACGCGGCGGCGGTTCCCGCGCTGATCGCGGCGGCCAATCCGGTCTATGCCGAAGCGGCCAAGTCGGCGACGCTGCTCGTCGCGGCGTGCGTCGTCGTGACGGCGATCGTGTCGCCGATCCTGACGGCATCCATCGCCAAACGCGTGAATGCGCGGCTCGATGCGCGTGCGTCCGCGAAGGCGCGGGAGGCCACGTGATGAAGAGCTTGCTGATCGTCGCCGACGATCTGTCGGGCGCCGCCGATTGCGCGATCGCGTTCGCGGCGGCGGGCCGCAAGACGGTCGTGTCGCTCGATGCAGCCGCGCCGGATGCGCACGCAATCGTCATCGCCGCCGACACCGACACGCGCCGCCTCGCGCCCGCCGACGCCGCGAAGCGCACGGCCGACGCGTGGCAAGCGCTGCGCGCGCCCGGACGGCGTCTCTACAAGAAGATCGATTCGACCTTGCGCGGCAACTGGACCGCCGAGGTCGCAGCGTTGACGCGCCTCGCGGGACCGGCCATCGTCACGCCCGCGTTCCCGGCGACGGGCCGCACGGTGCGCGATGCCCGCGTGTTCGTGCGCGGCGTGCCGCTCGAAGACACCGAAACGTGGCAGCTCGAACATGCCGGGCAGCATGCCGGTCTGCGCGACATGCTCGGCGCGGTCGGTCTGCGCGTCGCGCACGTTTCGCTCGATGCGTTCCGCACCGCGCCGCAGGACGTCGCCGCGATGGTCGCGTCGGCGGCGGCGACGGGCAATGGCATCGATGCGATCGTCGTCGATGCCGAAACCACCGACGATCTGGCCTCGCTCGCGCGCGTGACGGCATCGGTCGATGCGCCGTTCTTCTGGGTCGGCTCCGGCGGACTCGCGCGCGAACTGGCCGCGCTGCCCGACCTCTTCGACGCACATGCCTCCACGCAAGCCCCACGCGCGATCGACCCGGCGCAAGGCCCGATCCTCGCGCTCGTCGGCAGCCTGTCCGCGATCTCCGAGCGTCAATGCGCGATGCTTCGCGCCGAAGCCGGCGTCGCAGAAATGATCGTGCCGCCCGCCGTGTTGCGCGACGGCGCGCGCCATCCGGCGTGGCAGACGTGGAGCGCGCGCATCGGCGATTCGGTGCGCGGCAAGGAAGACGCGATCGTGCGCATCGGCCGTGACGACGCGTTCGATCCCGCCGAAGGCGCGCTTTTGTCGAACGCGCTCGCGGCGCTCGTCGCACCGCATTTCGACGCGCTCGGCGGACTGATCGCGACCGGCGGCGAAACGGCACGCGCGATGCTCGCCGCCGCGAACGTCGGCAGCCTCGAACTCGTGCGCGAGATCGAAGCGGGCGTCGCGCTCGGGCGGCCATCGAACGGCAAGGGTCCGTCGGTGGTCACCAAAGCCGGCGCGTTCGGCAGCGAGCACGCGCTGCTCGGCGCCTATCTGCATTTGCGCGGCGCGGACATTCCCGTCGCGCGTTAAGACACGACATCACAGACGAACATCATGAGCAACTATCTCCCCGTAATCGGCATCACGATGGGCGACGCGAGCGGCGTAGGCCCCGAAGTCGTCGTCAAGAGCCTCGCGCACGACGCGGTCTATCAGCAGTGCCGTCCGCTCGTGATCGGCGATGCGCGCCGTCTCGAGCGCGCGAACGACATCGTCGGCGGCAAGGCGACGGTGCGCCGCATCAAGGACGCGACCGAAGCGCGTTACGAGCCGGGCGTGATCGATTGCGTCGATCTCGGTCTCATTCCCGACGATCTGCCCTTCGGCGAGCTGTCTTCCGTGGCGGGCGATGCGGCGTACCAGTACATCGCGCGCGCCGTCGAACTGGCGCAGGCGAAGCAGATCGACGCGATCTGCACCGCGCCGCTCAACAAGGAAGCGCTGCACGCGGGCGGCCACAAGTTTCCCGGCCACACGGAAATGCTCGCGCATCTGACGGGCGTCGACGAAGTGTCGATGATGCTCGTCGCGCCGCAATTGCGCGTGATTCACGTGACGACGCACATCGGCATCATCGATGCGATCCGCAAGATCGAGCCGGGTCTCGTGCAACGCACGATCGAGCGCGGCAACGCGACGCTCGTGAAGGCGGGTATCGCGAAACCGCGCATCGGCGTGTGCGGCATCAATCCGCATGCGGGCGAGAACGGTCTGTTCGGCTATGGCGAGGAAGAGGAGAAGATCATTCCCGCCGTGAAGCTCTTGCAGGAACGCGGGCTCGACGTGACCGGCCCGCTGCCCGCCGATACGCTGTTCTATCGCGCGGGGCGCGGCGACTTCGATCTCGTCGTCGCGATGTATCACGATCAGGGTCATGGCCCCGTGAAGGTGCTCGGTCTCGAAGCGGGCGTGAACGTGACGGTCGGACTGGATGTGATCCGCACGTCGGTCGATCACGGCACGGCGTTCGATATCGCGGGCAAGGGCATCGCCGATGAAGGCAGCATGCTCGAAGCGCTGCGTCAGGGCGCGGAGCTGGCCACGCGGCGTCAGTGACACATATGGCGTGATAATGGGCGCTTCACACGACGTACGAGCACCCATCATCATGTCCTCCCTCGATACGCTGCACGATCTTTGGCGCATCGCCGGCCTGCCCGGCGATGCGCTTTCTTTCATCGACCTTCCCGGTCGCGATCCGGTTTTTCCATCCAGTTTTGCTGTCGGCACGGCGGCGCAGGCGACCATCGGCGCTGCGGCGCTCGCGGCGTGCGAGCTGGGCGCGCTGCGTGGCGTCGAGCGGCAGCGCGTGTCCGTCGACATGACGCACGCGGCGGTCGAATGCACCGGCGCGTTCACCGTCGATGGCAAGGAGCCGGAGACATGGGGACGCTTCTCCGGTCTCTATCGATGCGCCGATGGCTACGTGCGCATTCACGCGAACTTCGAACATCATCAGGATGGCGCGCTGCGTTTGCTCGGGCTCGACCCGCGCACCGCGACGCGCGAGGACGCCGAGCGCGCGCTGCTTGCGTGGCGCGGCAGCGACTTCGAGAACGCGGCGGCCGAGCGCGGTCTCGTCGTGACGATGCTGCGCACGTTCGACGAATGGGATGCGACGCCGCAAGCCCAAGCGATCGCCGCGCAGCCGTTGATGACGATCACGCGCATCGGCGATGCGCCGCCGCTTTCCCTGCCTTCTCTCTCCGCCGATGCGCGGCCGCTCGACGGTCTGCGCGTGCTCGATTTCACGCGCATTCTCGCGGGGCCGGTCGGCGGGCGCGCGCTCGCCGCGTTCGGCGCGGACGTGATGCTCGTGAACGGGCCGCATCTGCCGAATATTCCGGCGATCGCGGATACGAGCCGCGGGAAGCGCTCGGCGCTGCTCGATCTTCGGACGCCATCGGATCGCGAGACGCTCTGGCATCTGATCGATGAGGCGCATGTGTTTGCGCAGGGGTATCGGCCGGGCGGGATCGCGTCGCTGGGATTTGGGCCGGAAGCGGTGGCGAAGCGTCGGCCGGGGATCGTCTATACGTCGCTGACGGCGTATGGCACGAAAGGGCCGTGGGCCGATCGGCGCGGCTTCGATTCGCTCGTGCAGACCGCAATGGGCTTCAACGCCGCCGAAGGCGGAGCGGCCGGCGAAAGCAAGCCGCGTCCCCTGCCGATGCAGATGCTCGACATGGCGAGCGGTTTTCTGATGGCGTTCGGCGCGGCTGCGGCGTTATGGAAGCAGCAACGCGAAGGCGGAAGCTGGCACGTGCAGGTTTCGCTCGCGCAGACGGGGCATTGGTTGCGCGGACTCGGGCGCGTGGACGGCGGGTGGGCGATCGCGAAGCCGGATTTCGCGCCGTATGTCGAGCGTTATGAATCGGGATTCGGCGAACTGGTGGCGGTGCGGCCGAGCGCGCAACTCGTGCGAACGCCGGCGGGTTATGCGCGGGAATCGGCGCCGCCGGGGACGGCAGAGGCGCGGTGGAGATAAACGTTATGAGCCGCGCGAATCAGGAAGCCGAATCCTGATCGCGAGCGGCCTGTTTTGCTTCGCTGCCATCGCCGGGCGTCACGGCCGGTGGTTTGGCCATTCGTCTGAGCGTGGAGTAGGCCATTCCGAGGCATAAAGCCGTCATCGGAACGCCGATGACGGCCATCTCCCATAGACTCACGCCCGCGACGCGTGAAACGCCCAGCATGTCGCGAAGACCTGCAATTGCAACCACGAAGCCAGCGAGCGTCAGCAGTTCCTGAATGCCGGATAAGACAATGTGTCCCGAAAACAGGCGCCAGGAAATAAGCAGACTGAGAAGCAGGAATGCGATTCCTACCGTAAGTACCAACACTTTCTCAGCGGCCGGCCGCTGCAAATGGATGTGCCAGTTATAGGCATCGCCTGAAACGCTGAGTTCCTTTCCGGGAATCATGCGTTCTATCGAAAAGACCGCGCCGCTGAAAACAGGCGCTTGCGTAATAAGCGTCATCATGGGAAAGAACTCCCAGTCGTCGAATGGATACGCTTCGACCGATGGATACGCGGTCAGCTTGAACGGCGGCGTTTCTGCAGAGAACCGGTCGTCCGCCATTCCGGGAATGTGAGCCGTCTTGCATGCAACGTTGAAGGTTTTCGGTGGGGCGTCTTGATCGGACGCATCCTGGTAGACGAGGACATAACACGGATCCCTGTCCTGAAGAGCCTTCGGCAATTTCGCATAGTCGCCCTGAACGAGCAGCGACACTTCCACCGCGTTCTCCTCTACGAGCAGCTTATGAACGATGATCTTCACTTTCACGTGATGCTCACGTTCAGTGCGTAGAGTGATCGACTGGGGGCTGCGATTGTGAAAGTCGGCGTTCAGCACGCCAACGAGAATCGCCACGAAAAGCCACATCGCGGAAATCGACAAAGCGGCGATCAGAATCGCCATGCCCGTTTTTGAGATCCAGCCCGGTAAGCTCTTCATCGCGGTTATCCTTTCTCGAACGCTCCGCCACTGTCTTCACGCGGAATCGTTCGAGCGCAGATTTGAGCGCAATCGTCGCATATCTAAACCGCGCTCGCCCGGCGCGCCAGCGCCAGATATCCGCCCAAGCCCAGCATGACGACGCCCGAGGTCCGCGTGAGCATCCTCGCGCGCGCGGCGCGTGCGGCGCTCGACTTCAGCAGACGCGACGCGGCGAGCACCGCACCCACATCGACGAGCGTGTTCAGCGCGACGCAGATGCTCCCGAGCATCACCAGTTGCGGGATCATCGGCTGACCCGGCGCGACGAACTGCGGCAGAAACGCCAGAAAGAACAGCGCCGTCTTGACGTTGAGCGCTTCGACCAGAATGCCTTCGCGAAACGCGCGCCGCGCACCATGCGATGCGACCGTCGCAATCCCGGCGGCTTCGTCCTTGCGCAACAGAAGCCGAATGCCCAGATAAACGAGATACGCCGCGCCGATGTACTTCACGACGCCGAAGAGCATCGCCGAGCGCGCGATCAGCAGGGACAGCCCGAGCGCCGCCGCGGCCACGTGAAAGAGTCCGCCGGCAGCCGTGCCGAGACACGACGCCATGCCTTCGGAGCGGCCTCCCGCGACGGTGCGAGCCACGACATACGCGATGCCCGGACCGGGCGTGACGGCGAGCACGATCGCCGCGATGAGAAAGGCCACGAAGGACATATCAGGACCCCGCGCGCGACATCGCCTGCGCCAGTTCCTGATTGCCGCGCGCATCGAGCGTATCGGCGGCGCCGAGACGATCGCGCGTCTCCTTGTTCTGACTCAGCTTCGACTTGCCGACGAGCGACGTCACCGCAATCTCGATCCCCACGATATTGCGCAGCATTCCGTCGATGAAGTCAGGCGCCGAGTCGCCCATCTTCCACGGCTTCGGTTCGCTCGCCTCGTGCCGCCGCGTGAGTCGCGCGACGAGACCGCGCACGAACGGCTCGTCGTCGCGGATGGTCAGCACGCCGTGCGCATGCACGACTTCGTAGTTCCACGTCGGCACCTGCCGATGCGTCTCGTGCTTGCTCGGATACCAGTTCGGCGAGATATAGCCTTCCGCGCCGCGAAAAATCACCATGACGGGCGTGCCGGTCGGACAACGCTGCCAGATGTCGTTGGCGCGCGCGACGTGCGCCGTCAGCAGGCCGTGCGTGCCCTGCGCCGGATCAAACTCGAACGGAATGTGATTGGCGTCGAGACCGGCTTCGTCGCGCGTCACGAGCATGCCAAGCGGATGCGCGCGGATGATCCGATGTAATTCCTCGGGGCGAGTCTCGGCGAAGTGCGGCGGGATATACATCGTGGATGCTCGACGGAGAGTGACGGAATCCCGTCACTATCGCTCGAAACAGGCACAATAAGAAGATCCAGTTTCGCTCGATTTTCATGGTCCAGTTGAAAGACGCCATCGGCACGGGACGCCGCATCTACGACCTGCTGCGCGCCCAGATCGCCGACGGCACCTTGCCCGCCGGCTCCGCCGCGCCATCGACGCGCGCACTGGCCGCCGATCTCGGCGTCTCGCGCACGACCGTCACCGCCGCTTACGAGCAGCTCGCGGCCGAAGGTTTTCTCGTCACGTCGGCGGGACGCGCCGCGCGCGTTGCCACGCCGCCGATGCCGCCCGCGCCGCCAAGCCCCGCGCGCACCGAGCGCACCGCGCCCGCGCTTTCTGCGTACGGCCGGCGCGTTTCCGCGCTGCCGATGCCCGCGCTCGCCCAGCCCAAAAAAGGCAGCGTCAACTTCCTGTACGGCGCGGTGTCGGCGCGCGACTTTCCGTCATTGATCTGGAAGCGCGCGTATCAGGCCGAACTGCTGCATCAGCCGGACAGCCTTTATTACGTCGCGCCCGAAGGCGACGCGTCGCTCCGGCGCGCGCTTCAGGCGTATCTCGGCCGCGCGCGCGGGCTCGTCTGCGACAGCGAACAGATCGTCGTGGTGAACGGCACGCAGCAGGCGCTCGATCTTTGCGCGCGCGTGCTGCTCGATCCCGGCGACGCCTTCGCGTTCGAAGATCCCGGCTATCTGATCGCGCGCCATTGCTTCGAGGCGTCGGGCGGGGTGCCGCTGCCCGTTCCCGTCGATGAACACGGCCTCGATACGCGCCGCCTCCCCGCCGATGGACGCGCGCGGCTCGCTTACGTGACGCCATCGCATCAGTTTCCGCTGGGCGGCGTATTGCCGATCGGACGCCGTCTCGAACTGCTCGATTGGGCGCAGCGGCACGATGCGTGGATCATCGAGGACGATTACGACGGCGAGTTCCGTTACGGCCAGCGCCCGATCGACGCGTTGCAATCGATCGATTCGAATGGCCGCGTGATTTACATCGGCACGTTTTCGAAGGCGCTCTCGCCGCATCTGCGGCTCGGCTACATGATCCTGCCGCACGACCTCGTGCCGGCGTTTCGTCAGGCCAAAAGACTGAGCGACCGGCATTCGGCGGTCATGGATCAGCGCGTGCTCGCTTCGCTGATCGAGGGCGGCGCGTACGAGCGTCATGTGCGGCGCGTGCGGCGGGAATACGAACGGCGTCGCGCGGCCTTGCTCGATGCAATCGCTGCGCTTCTGCCGAAGCGCGCGCACGTGACCGGCACGGCGGCGGGACTGCATGTGACGCTGTGGCTGCCGTTCATCGATTCGACGGATGAAGCCGCGCTCGTGAACGCCGCGCATGCGCGAGGCGTCGGCGTGTATCCGGTGTCGCCGCTGCATGTCGCGCCGTCCGGTGCGGCGCGCAATCGCGCGGCGGGGCTGATTCTCGGCTATGCGAGCATGCCGGTCGAAGAGATCCGCAAAGGCATCGAAATGCTCGCCGATGTCATCGCGCATCTGGAACCGTAGCGCGCTTTACTTTGTATTCCGAATCCGCCCGTCCTATTCTGAAACTCGTTAAATAACGATAACGACGGGAACAAGACCATGCGCGCGCGAATCCTGGCTGTACCGTTGCTGGTCGCATCCAGTTTTCTCGCCGCGAGTTGCGGAGGCGGCAGCAACGCCTCGGACGATGCGATCGCCCAGGTGATGAACAAGCCGCGCTACACCAGCGCGAATTCCCAATGGTCGATGGTCGTCATGGACGCCATCACCGGCGAGACGCTCTACGCGCTGCAACCGGACACGCTCTCGTTCACCGGCTCGGTGCGCAAGCTGTATTCGGTCGGCACCGCGCTCAATACGATCGGCGCGGATCATCGCTTCGAGACGCCGGTCTACCGCAACGGCGCCGTCGATGCATCGGGCAAACTGAACGGCGATCTCATCGTCAAGGCTTCCGGCGATCTGACTTTCGGCGGACGTCAGAAGCCCGATGGCACCATCGACTTCACCGACTTCGACCACAACGAAGCGCGCGCTTTCGACGGCGCGATCCTCACGCCCGAAGATCCGCTGACGGCCGTGAATCAGCTCGCGCAGCAGGTGAAGGCGGCGGGGATCACATCGGTGAGCGGCGATGTGATCGTCGACGACCGGCTCTTCGATGCGTTTCGCGTGCCCAACGGCAACGTGCTCATCTCGCCGATGCTGATCAACGAAAACGTGATCGACGTGACGCTCGCGCCCACATCGGCCGGACAAGCCGCTCAACTGGACTGGCGCCCGCGCACGAGTGCGATGACCATAAAGGGCACGACGCTCACAACGGCGGCGAACACCGCAGCGGACATCGTCACATCCGGCGATGCCCTCGACGAAGGCCCGCTCGGTTGTCTCGCGACGCCGGGCTGTCACGGCACGATCTCAGGCGAAGCGAGCCTCTCCGCGCCCGCGACGATTCCCGTGGGCTATACGTCGCCGCTCGTCGGCAACGCGCTGTACGTGAGCAATCTGCGCGTGGAAGATCCGCCGTCGTTCGCGCGCACCGCGTTCATCGACGCATTGACGCGCGCGGGCGTCACGGTCGCGGCGGCCGCCGTGCAGCCGAACGACCGGAGCCGGTTGCCATCGGCGCAAAGCTATGCGAGCGCGACGCAGGTGGCGAACTTCACGTCGCTGCCCTATTCCGAGATCGCCAAGCTGATCCTCAAGGTGAGCCTGAACACCGGCGCGAATCTGAGCCTGATGTATCAAGGTCTGACGAAAGGCGCGCGCACCGTCGATGCCGCGCTCGTCGCCGAGCGTCAGTATCTGACGGGCACGCTCGGCATAGACGGCGCCGGCTTCGACTTTCCGACCAACGGCAGCGGCTCGCCCGACAGCCGCGCGACCGCGCGCACGACCGCGAACCTGCTGACGGTGATGAGCCGCCTGCCGATCTATCCGGTGTATCGCGATGCGTTGTCGATCATGGGCATCGACGGTTCGCTTGCGGCGATCGGCAAGGATGTCGTCGGCAAGGAGCATATCCGCGTGAAGAGCGGCGCGACCGTGACCGGCGGCCAGATGATCGCGATGAACATGGCGGGCTACATGGACGCGCAAAGCGGACGGCGTCTCTCGTACGCGCTCTTCGTCAACAACGCGGGGCCGGTGAAGGCGCTCACCGATACGCTCGATGTCTTCGACGACGAAGCGAAGATTCTCGGCATCGTCTGGGCGCGGTATTAGGCGGCGCTTTCGAGGCGACTCATCGCGTCGCGCATGAAGCCGAGCAGCGCCTCGTTCGTCCACGAGCCTTTCGTCAGTTCCGGTTCGGTCTGCAACGCGTGCGCGGATCGGCGCGCGCTGAAGGCGTGAGCAGGCCGATGGCATCGTAGTGATGCAGCGTGCGGACGGTCAGTCCGCTCTTCTTCGCCAGTTCTCCCACTCTCAACAGCATGCAAGCCTCCGTTCAGTGCGCACGATGGAGGCCAGAACCTTACGCTACGTGATGGTCAAGCGGAATGCGCTTCCACCCGATTCTCGACGCCCGCATCGACAGTCACCGGCACGCGCTGCGCGAGCGCGCACATCAGCTCGTAGCCGATCGTGCCGGACGGTTCGGCCACTTCGTCGACCCGAACGTGCTCGCCCCACAATTCCACCGATGACCCGATGCCCGCCGCCGGGCACGGCGTGAGATCGACGGTGAGCATGTCCATCGACACGCGTCCGACGACGCGCGTGCGCACGCCATCGACCATCACGGGCGTGCCCGCCGGCGCGTGACGCGGATAGCCGTCCGCGTAGCCGCACGCGACGACGCCGATCTTCATCGCGCGATCCGCGGTGAAGGTGCGGCCATAGCCGATCGTCTCGTTCGGCGCGAGCGTCTGCACGCCGATGATGCGGCTTGCGAGCGTCATCGCCGCGCGCAACGGAAAGCCTTCGATGTGCCGCGCGCAGCCCGTTGGCGATGCGCCGTAGAGGATCGTGCCGGGCCGCACCCAGTCGCGATGCGCGCGCGGATGCCACAGCACCGCCGCCGAATTCGACAGCGAGCGCGTGCCCGGAAGATCGCGCGTGGCGGCTTCGAATTCGTCGATCTGCCAGTCGATCGCGCCATCGTCGGCGTTCGCGAAGTGGCTCATCAGGCCGATCGAGCCGATCGCCGCGATATCCGACGCGCGTTTGCGCGCCGCCGCGAACGCGCCCGGCCGATAGCCGAGCCGGTTCATGCCCGAGTTCATCTTCAACTGAATGTCGATGCGCTCTTTGGGCCGCGCCGCCTTCAGCAACGCGAGCTGCTCGTCGCAATGAACCGTGACCGTGAGCCGGTGACGATCCGCCGTCTCCACGTCCGCAGGCTCGAAAATGCCTTCGAGCAGCAGGATCGGCTTCGTCCAGCCGAGCTCGCGCACGCGCACGGCTTCATCGAGATCGAGCAGCGCGATGCCGTCGCTTTCGGCGAGCGCCGGAAAAATGCGCTCGATGCCGTGACCATACGCATTCGCCTTGATGACGGACCACACGCGCGACGACGGCGCCATGCGTTTGACGAGCTGGAGATTCTGACGAATGGCGTCGAGATGAATGCGCGCGGAAATCGGACGTGGCATGACGTGCTGAATTTTGGATTGAAGGCAGTGGATTGACGAATCGTATCGACGAAAGGGCAGCGGTTGTTATTTTATTTGCGCCTATTTTTGGTCGAAACGCCTGTTTCTCTCACCCGCCGCCATGACGCGCTTCGCGGTATCTTCTCGCTCATGCCGCGCTGCCGAGGAGCCCGCCATGAACGACATTCGCCGTCTCGCCTGCCTGCGCATCGTGCTCGTCGCCGTCGGGCTGATCGCGCTTTTCGCTCTCTATCCGCTGATGCTGTTCTGGCCTTCGGGATGGGCGTGGGAAGCGGGCCACGAAGGCCTTTCCGACTACGCGATGATGATCGTTGGCATCTACGCGACGCTCGGCGTGTTTCTGCTCATCGCGTCACGCGACCCGATGAAGCATCTGAGCCTCATCTGGTTCACGGTGTGGTCGAGCGTCGTGCACGGCGCGATCATGGCCGTGCAGTCGTTCGGCGGCGCGGGCCGCCATCTCGGTCATCTGACGGGCGACGTGCCCGCGCTGTTCATCGTCGCCGCCGTGCTCGCGATCTTCACGCCGCGCGGCGGCAAGGCCCGTGCGCTCAGTTCAGATAGCCGAGATGCTCGGCCAGAATGACGCTGCCGACGCCGATCAGAATCAGCCCGCCGACGATCTCCGCCCGCTTGCCGATCGTCGCGCCGACGAGCCGGCCGACCATCACGCCGATCGTCACCATGAGCATCGTCGCGAAACCGATGGTCGCGGCCGTCGAGAAGATATCGACATCGATGAACGCGAGGCCCGCGCCGACCGCCATCGCGTCGATGCTGGTCGCGAAGCCGGTGAGCGCGAGCACCCAGAACGAGTGCGAATTGGGCTTTTCCTCTTCGTGGCCCGCGCTGCTGAAGCCTTCGCGGATCATGCGCGCGCCGAGCAGGAACAGCAGGCCGAATGCGATCCAGTGATCCCATGCGGTCACGTACTGCGCGGCCGCCCGGCCGAGCGCCCAGCCGGCGAGCGGCGTCAGCGCCTCGATCACGCCGAAGATCACGCCGGTCTTCAACGCTTCCGCGATGCGCGGCTTGTGCAGGGTCGCGCCCTTGCCGACGGCTGCGGCGAACGCGTCGGTGGACATGGCAAAGGCTAGAAAAATGGTGGAAGCGAGATTCATCGGGTAGCGCTCTGGTCGGGCAAGATGGAACGACAGAACGCGCGCCCGACCGGTCGCGAATTCTGTCGATGGTCTTGCCAACCTGTGATGGCTGCCCATGCCACGGCCTGAACGACCGAGCGTGTTGACATGAGCGCTTTTCCTTTGCGGAAAAGCCGGCTACTCCCCAGCGAAGAACCGAGAGCTTAACACGGCTTTGCGACCGTTCCTGCGCGTATCGGACCGCTTAAGGTAGAGTGAATGCGCAATGCCGCCGTTTCATCTCATGGAGGCACCATGCCGGCAGCTCACCCCACCCAACCGGCCGCGCGCGAAGCGGTCGAGCGTCTTTATCGCGCGTTCGCCACTCAGGATGTCGCGCTCTTGCGGCAAGCCGTCACGCCCGACTGGGAATACATTCCTGAGCCACCCGGACAAAAGCCCGGTCCGGACCAGATGATCCCGATCTTCAAGGATCTCGCCACCGCGCTGCCCGACATGCATATCGAAATTCTCGACATGCTGGTGGAGGACGACCGCGTCGGCGTCCGCGCACAAGTCAGCGGCACGCAGGCCGGCCCGCTGCTCGGCATCGCCGCGACGAAAAAGCCGATTCGCTTCGCCATCCATTCGTTTCACGAACTGCGCGATGGCCTCGTGTCGAAAACCTGGCATCTGGAAGACTGGCTCAGCGTGTTCCGGCAACTCGACGCCGTGCCGCCGAAAGTGAATCCGCCGGTCTAGGCGCGGTGCGCTCGCGTCTTCGCGCCGATCGACGCGTTCGCGCGCAGCACATGCTCCACGCGGCCGATCCTATTTCGACAACAGCCCGAACACCGCGACGCCGTTCTTCGTGCCGACGTACACCTTGCCGTTCGCGATCATCGGCGTGATGAACTTGTTGCCCGCGCCGAACTGGTCGCGCGTGCCCGCGTCGTTGCTGCTGTAGAGCTGGCGGGCGAGGTTCGTCGCGTCGTAGGCGCGCAGCGCGCCCGTCGTGCCGTTCTGCGCCGCCCACAGGATGCCGTTCGACGTGCCGTTCGCGGAAATGCTCGGCGTCGCGCCGGGAAACGCGAACGTATTCGATGTCTGGCTCGCCGGCGTGCCCGCGAGCAGCGCGTTGGTGACCGGGAACGCGCGAATGCTGTCGCCGACCGCGCCGAAATAGACCGTGTTGTTGAAATACGCGGGCGCGCCGAACATCGGTCCGCGAATCTGGCCGACGAGTTCCTGATAGATGTGGTCCGCGTTCGAATCGAACTTGCCCATCGAAAAGCGGTTCACGACGTAGATCGTCGAGTTTTTCCCCGCGCCGATCGCGAGATGCCGGACGGCGCCGCTCGCGTCGGTGAAATCGGGCAACACCATCGCGCCGCCGGAGCCGAGATCCTCGTCCTCATTCGATTCCTGCACCGTGTTCGATGGCTGGAAATAGTCCTGCACCCTGAGCGGCGACGTGTCGAGCCTCAGAAAACCGTTGCCGAAATTGCTGTTGATCGGCATTTCCTGCGCGTTCTGCGTCGGGTCGAAGGTGCCGTTGGCGTCGAGGAAAAAGATCGCCTGGCCGTCCGATGCGAGCCCCGCGCCGCTCATCCAGATCGAGCCCATCTGGCCGTTCGGCGTGACGTTCAGCACGCTCGCCTGCTGCAGCGTGTTCGCGTCGTAGCCCATGACCCAGCCGGTGTACGGCATGAAATCGCAGTGCGAGGTCCACGACGTGTACACGACGCCGTTCATCAGCAGCAGCGACGCGCGCTCGGCGTACTGGCCCGGATCGAAGGTCAGCGTGCCGTTCTGGCTGCCCGCGCCGTTGCCCGGATAGGTCGCGCGGATCTCGGTGGGACCGTTGAAGAGTTCGGCCCCGGTCGTGACGTCGAGCGCGTGGATGCGCTGGTGATACGCGCCCGACGCGTCCTTCGACATGCCGACGACGTACATCGCGCCATTCGGTCCGCGCGTCCGGTCGATGACCGGCGTCGCCGTGACGCCGATGGTCGGCGTGATCTGCGTGCACTTGTGGTCGTCGCTGGGCGATTCGCCGTTGCCGAGCGTCGAGACTTTCCACAGCACGGCGCCGCTGTCGGCGTCGAACGCGTAGACGCTCGCGTTTTCGGTCGCGACGTACAGCACGTTGTGCGTGCCGCCCGCGACCATGACGCCCGACAGAAAGAGCGGCTGGGCATCGACGGCGCCATCGACCGAAAAGAGCGCGAGCTTGCCGAAGGTGCTCTGATTGACGTTCGCGGGCGTCAGCACGGTTTCGGCGAGCTGCTGTCCGGTGCGCGCGATGTCGTTATGCCAGGTGACCACATCTTTCGATACGGCCGCCGCGGGCGCCGACGGGCTCGACGCAGGCGCCGACGGACTCGATGCGGCCGCCGGCGCGCTGCCGCTCGCCGCAGTGGACGTGTCGCCGGAGCCGCCGCTGCACGCGACGACGACCGCCGCGATGATTGCCGTCGCGCCGAACGCCGCGATGCGAGCCGAAAAAAGCGTCTTCATCTGCATGCTCCCTCTGAGGGCCGGAACAACGCGGCGCTTCGTTTTTGTGTACGGTCAATTCCCCGAAAGATATTTGTTGCAACGCGTCATATTGTGCTAACCTAGGGTTATTACCTAGTTAGTTACCCCTAGTACGGAGTCCATTATGGGAATCATCGCTGCCACGCCGATCGCCCTCGTTTCCTTCATCGTCGCCACCGTGCGCAACGCACTTGCCACGCGCGCCAAGGTCAGCGCGCTGATGGCCGAAGCGTATCGCCGGACGTAACGCGCGGGCGGCGGGGAAAATTCCCCGCCGCCGCGTTTCCCGCATCACTGCACCGTGTAGGCAATCACGTAATCGCCCGCTTTCGTGCCGAGCGATCCGTGACCGCCCGCCGTCACGAGCACGTACTGTTTGCCGCTTGCATCGGCGTAGCTTATCGGTGTCGCCTGGCCGCCCGCCGGCAAACGCGCTTCCCATAGCTTCTTGCCGTCGCGCACGTCGTAGGCGCGCACGTACTGATCCAGCGTGCCCGTCAGGAACGCGACGCCGCCCGCCGTCACGATCGTCCCGCCGAGGCTCGGCACGCCGAGCGGCATCGGAATGGGCAGCGGCGCGCTGTCGATGATCGTGCCGTTCTTGTGCATCCACGTGATTTTCTGCGTGCGCAGATCCACGCCCGCGATGTAGCCCCACGGCGGCGCCTGGCATGGAATCCCGAGCGGCGAAAGAAACGCGCTGATCTCAAAGCCGAACGGCGTGCCGCGCGCGAGCTTGATGCCGCTCGTTTCGCTGCCCTTCTTTTCGCCGTTGTTCTCGGGAATCTTGTCGCGCGGAATCAGTTTCGACGTGAACGCCATGTAATCCGGATTCGCGATCAGAATCTGCCGCACCGGATCGACGGAAATGCCGCCCCAGTCGAACACGCCGAAGTTGCCCGGGAACACGAGCGACCCCTGCTCCGATGGCGGCGTGTAAGGCCCGTCGTAGCGCAGACTCTTGAACTTGATCCGGCACCAGAGCTGATCGAACGGCGTCGTGCCCCACATGTCGGCTTCCGTCACGCGCGGCGGGTTGAAATTCAGCGCGGAGACCGCCTGCGTCGGCGCGGTGTGATCGCCCTTCGCCGCGCCGCCCGGCACCGCGACTTCGCTGATCGGCACGATCGGCTTGCCGGTTTCGCGGTTCAGCACGTAGAGGCTGCCCTGTTTCGTCGATGCGATCACCGCCGGCTGCACGCCTTGTGCCGTCTGCAGGTCGACGAGCGTCGGCTGGCCGCCGACATCCATATCCCACAAATCGTGATGCGTGAACTGATAGTTCCAGCGCAGCTTGCCCGTCGCCGCATCGAGCGCGACGAGGCCGGCGCCGAACTTCTCGGCCTGCGGCGTGCGTTGACCGCCCCACTGATCGGGCGTCTGATTGCCCATCGGCAGATAGATCATGCCGCGTTTCTCGTCGACGCTGAACATCGACCACATGTTCGGCGAGTTGCGCACGTAGGTGCCGCCCGCCGCGATCGGCTCGGTGGCGTCCGGGTTGCCGGAATCCCAGTTCCAGACGAGATGGCCGTCGTTGACGTCGAATGCGCGGATCACGCCTGACGGCTCGTTGTTCGATTCGTTGTCGGTCACGTGGCCGCCGACGATCACGAGATTCTGGAAGACGGCCGGCGGCGACGTCGAGTAATAGCCGCCCGGCGTGAACGGGCCGATGTTCGCGCGCAGATCGATCGCGCCGTCCTTTCCGAAACTCGCGCACGGCTTGCCGGTGTCGGCGTCGAGCGCGATCAGGCGGGCATCGGCGGTCGGCAGAAACAGGCGATGCGGGCATTCGGCCTGCGCCGTGGTTTGCGCGGGCGTCTGCACGGGCGCCGATGCTTCCGTCGGCGCCGATGCGGCATCGACCGGTGCGGAAGCCGCAGCGGCGTCGGAAGCGGAGGCTGAAGCGGCAGGCATCGGATGCATCGACCCATCGTAATAAGCGACGCCACGGCAAGTCATGTGCTCCCAATGCTTGAATCCGATCGGGCTCTGAATCTGCGGATCGTAGCGCCACTTTTCCTTGCCGCTCGCGGCATCGAGCGCGATCACCTTGCTATGCGGCGTGCACAGAAAAATCGTGTCGCCGATCTTGAGCGGCGTGTTCTCGTCGGTGGTTTCGGTCGGATCGTCGGCGCCGGGCATGTCGCCGGTGCGAAACGTCCACGCCACCTTCAACTGATGCGCGTTCTCCGGCGTGATCTGCGTGAGCGGCACGTAGCGCTGCGCGAGCGGCGAGCCGCCATAGTCGATCCAGTCGCCCGGCGCGCGGCCGGTCGCGGCGTTGGCATCGGGCTGGTTGGGATCGGCGGCGACAGTCAAGTCGATGCGTCCCGGCAGGTCGTGCGGATGGTTGAACCAGGTGCCGGCACCGAGCAGCAGCGCGAGGATGATCGCGGCGGCGAGCGGCGTGCGTGCCGCGCGCGCGGTGGAAGGCGGCCCGAACAGCGCGCCGCCGTGCACGAAAGGAATCAGCAGCCAGATGCCGAGCAGCACCCAGATCCACAGGCGCGGCATCAGTTGCCAGAAATCGAAATGCACTTCGACGACGGCCCATATCGTCGATCCGAACAGGACCAGCGCAAAGAGCAGCAGCGCGGAGCGCCGCCGGATCAGCAACAGCAATCCGGTCAGGACGATGGCCACGCCCGCGACCACGTAGTACCACGACCCCTTCAGCGCGACGAGATAAGCGCCGCCCGCCGCCAGCGCCACGCCGATGACGATGAACACGATGGCCGTGAAAAACGTGAGCGGATTGAGTCTTCCGTTGCCAGCCATGCTGAAATCCTCCGTGACGATGAAAGGCGGAACACGGCCGTCTGGCGGTCGTGGTTCGGACGCTGTCGCTTGGAGGGAAGGAGCAATCGCTGTGCCGTTTCGGCGGGCGATGGCGTGTGCGAGGAGTGCTTACAGATGGCTTGCCGGATGAAGCCGGATCAGAGCGGTCTCGGCCAGAGCCCGCCGTGCACGCCCGCGGGCATGACGCCTGACGTGAACGCCGCCTTGAGATCGGCACGCTCGGAGAAACGCGGCGCATCGAACCACGTCAGGAATTCCTCGCGCCAGTTGCCCCACGCGTTTTCGTCGAAATCGAAATCTTCGTCGATTCGGCCGTTATCGCGCAGATAGGCGCCGACCACTTGCGTGCCGTTCCAGTACGCGACGGCCACATCGGTGAGATCGGCCGTCACGCCGCGCGGCAGATCGCGCAGCATCATCGCAACGTGCGCCTTGAACGATTTGAATTCGGTCGGTCTCATCGCCTGCTCCGCTTCGAAAAAGTGCGTGAAAAAAACCTGCATGCGGCACGCTCGTTCAGTTGAACACGCCCTTGTTCAAATCCTTCTCGAACGCGGCGGTCCATTCCGTGCCGTGTCCGATGCGATATTCGCGTTCCTTCAGCGTGGAACGTCGCGTGATGGTTACGGTGCCTTGCAGCGGATAGACATCGTCCACGATGTCGGAAGCGCCGCCTTCCTGAACGAGAAAATCGCCCTCGTCGAGACGATGGCGCGCGAGAATCGCGAGGAAATCCGCTTTTTCGTCGGGTGCGATCACAGTCATGTCGCCCTCCGTGGTCGAAGGCTGCTTCCATTCAAAGTAGCACACGCGCGGAGGAACGTCGGCGCATATCTTGCGACGAGCGCGGGACGGCGCACGCGCCTTTTCCGGGAATCGAATGTCGATGAAACGCAAAACGATGTTTCTATGCGCGGCGGCGCTCGCCTTCTGCACGCACGCGCACGCCGACGACGCCGTCTGCGGCACGCTCGAAAGCGCGACGAACGGGCAGGACGGCATGATCGCGTTGCGCGAAGGGGAAAGCGTGAATTTCTGGCGAGGCGGCACCGTGCGGCACGGCGCGCTGCATGTCTACAAGGACGGCGAGGTGTATCGCGTGTACTGGCAGCCTGAGGGAAGCGGGGACGTGTACGTGCTCGCGAACGAAGGCGCCACGAGTGTGCGGCTCATCCTGACGCCGCCGCGCGGCACGCAAGTCGACACGGGACCGGGCAGCCTGCCGCCGCAGAAAGTGCTGTCCTGTCCCGCGATGTAGCGATTACTTCGCCGCCAGCACCTTGCCGATGGCATCGGCGACGATCTGCACGTTACTGTCGTTCAGGCCCGCGACGCACATGCGGCCCGAGCGCAGGATATACACGCCGAACTCTTCCTTGAGACGGTCCGCCTGATCCGCGACGAGTCCCGTGTACGTGAACATGCCGCGCTGCCTGACGTAGCGCGTGAGCATTTCGCCGCGCACGTGGTCCTTCAGGCCGTCGTGGATCGCCTGACGCATGCGCGCGATGCGCTGGCACATCGACGCGAGCTCCTTCTCCCACGACTGCTTCAGTTCGGGCGTGTTGAGCACATGCGTGACGATTTTCGCGCCGTGCGTCGGCGGATTGCTGTAGTTCGCGCGCACCGCGCTCGTCAGCTGGCCGAGCACGCGATCGGCTTCGGCGGCATCGTCGCAAATCACGTGCAGGCCGCCGCAGCGTTCGCCGTACAGCGAGAAATTCTTCGAGAACGAATTGGCGATGAACGCCGGCACGCCACGGCGCCCGAGTTCGCGCACGGCGAAGGCGTCGTCGTCGAGGCCCGAGCCGAAGCCCTGATACGCCATGTCGACGAACGGCAGCAGGTCGCGCTTTTGCAGCACGTCGATGATCTTCACCCACTGCGCCTGATCGAGATCGACGCCCGTCGGGTTATGACAGCACGCGTGCAGCAGCACGACGCTCTTCGCGGGCAGTTTGTCGATGGCTTCGAGCATCGCGTCGAAGCGCAGGCCGCCGGTGGCTTCGTCGTAGTACGGGTACGTGTTCACGTCGAAACCCGCGCGCTCGAAGATGAACCGGTGGTTCTCCCACGTCGGATCGCTCACCCAGACCTGCGACTTCGGGAAATAGCGCTTGATGAAATCCGCGCCCACTTTCAGCGCGCCCGATCCGCCGAGCGTCTGCACGCTCGCGATGCGGCCATCGGCGCGCGCCGGGCTGTCGTTGCCGAACACGAGCGCCTGCACGGCGTCGCGATAATGCGCGAAACCGGCCATCGGCAGATAGGGCTTCGGGCCGAGTTCCTTCAGGATCGACAGTTCCGCGTCGCGCACGGCCTGCATCACGGGCAGGCGGCCTTCGTCATCGAAGTAAATCCCGATGCTCAGGTTGACCTTGTTCGTGCGCGGATCTTTCTGGAAGTTTTCGTTCAGCGACAGGATCGGGTCGCCGGGGTAAGCATCGATATGTTCGAACATGGTGACGGTATTTGGACGAGAGATCAGCAAGAGCGGCCGCGTCAGTCTCCGCGCGCGGCCCGAGTTTTGAGATAGTAGCCGATTCCGAGAACGGCCAGCCAGACGGGAATCAGGTACACGGAGAGGCGCAGGTCGGGAATCGCGTACATCACCCAGACGATGCCCGCGAGAAACGCAAGCACGATGTAGTTCGTGAACGGATGACCGAAGCTCGCGAAGGTCGTGACTTCGGCGTTCGCGCGCTTATGCCGGCGGAACATGAGGTGGATGATGCTGATCATCGCCCAGTTGATGACGAGCGCCGACACCGCGAGGCCCATCAGCAGGCCGAACGCGCGCCCCGGAATCACGTAGTTGATGACGACGCACGCCGCCGTCACCAGCGCCGACACCGCCAGCGCCGCGAGCGGAATGCCGCGCCCGCTCACGTTGAGCAGCGCGCGCGGCGCGTTGCCCTGCTGCGCGAGGCCGTAGAGCATGCGGCTGTTCGCATAGACGCCGCTGTTGTACACGGAGAGCGCGGCCGTCAGCACGATCACGTTGAGCACGTTCGCCACGATCGTGCTGTTCATCTCGCGGAATATCAGCACGAACGGACTGCCGCCGGTCGCGACCTTGTCCCACGGATAAAGCGAAAGCAGCACGCCGAGCGCGCCGACATAGAAAATCAGGATGCGGTAGATGACCTGATTGGTCGCGCGCGGAATGCTGCGCGACGGATCTTCCGCTTCCGCCGCCGTGATGCCGACGAGTTCCAGCCCGCCGAACGAGAACATGATGACGGCCATCGACATGACGAGTCCGTGCACGCCGTTCGGAAAGAAGCCGCCGAGCCGCCACAGGTTCGCGACGCTCGCCTCCGGCCCCGCTTTTCCTGATACGAGCAGAAAGACGCCGAACAGGATCATGCCGACGATCGCCGCCACTTTCACGATCGCGAACCAGAACTCGGTCTCGCCGTAGGACTTCACGCTCGTCAGGTTGATCGCGTTGACGATCACGAAGCACGCGAGCGCCGATATCCACATGGGCAGCCCCGGCCACCAGTACTGCATGTAGATGCCGACCGCCGATAGCTCCGCCATGCTCACCAGGATGTAAATGGCCCAGTAGTTCCAGCCGGAGATGAAGCCGGCGGCGTGGCCCCAGTATTTGTCGGCGAAATGGCTGAAGGAACCGGCGACCGGCTCGTCGACGATCATCTCGCCCAACTGCCGCATGATGAAGAACGCCATCAGCCCGGCGATCGCGTAGCCGAGCAGCACCGATGGCCCGGCGAGCTTGATCGTCTGCGCGACGCCGAGAAACAGCCCGGTGCCGATCGCGCCGCCAAGCGCGATCAGCTGGATATGGCGGCTCTTGAGTCCGCGCCTGAGTGTGTCGTGTGTGGAGGTGTCGTTCGTCGTGGGTGAAGCCATGTCGATGCCTGTTGCACTGCAAAAAATGCCGCTCGCAAAGATCGAACGATCGCGCGAGTCGTTTCGTCCGATTTTTTGGTCTGCTCTTTGGTAAAAACTGTTGTTTTTTCGTGCGGATGACCCCACAAGCCGCTGCAAAAAAGGCCGATTATCAGCGCACGGACCTGCGATTTTACCGCTCACGAACCGTGAAGCCTTGGTGGGCGGACCTGGCGCAGCGCGCTGACGATTTCCAGAGCGCACAACAAACGAATTGAGGCCGTAATCAGGGGTTGTTCGGAGGATTGCTTGGGGCGCGTCGGCGGGAGAATTGCACCATCCACTCACGACGGGGTCGCCATGTATCAGACGATGGAAGGAAACGCCAGGCCGCATCGCACGGCGCAGTGTTTCACGGAAGGATCGCAGGACGGCGCGGCAGTCACGCAGGCCGAGTTGCTGAATGCGTTGCAGTCGGTGTCGGACAACATCATGCGCCTCGCCGGCAAGCTGCGCGGCGAGCGCGATGCCACCGCCGACGATGCAGAGTCCATCACCGAGCAGCATGCGCTCGCGCAAGAGCTGATCGGACGTTTGCTGGCGCTGCCCGCGTCGCAGGCGTGACGGATTACAGGACCAACAGGGCCAACAGTAGGAGAGCAGCGGTGACGGCATGAGCCGCCCGCGCTCGGAGCATCGGGGAGAAGGAAATGAGCTACTTGACGATCATCGCGGCGGTCTGGGGTGTGTGCGCGGCCGGCGCGGTGCTGTTCATCCGCGGCGCGGCGCAGCGCAATCAGGAACCGCAACGCACGCAGAGCGAACGCGAGCCGGTCGCGCCCGCCTCGAAGGACTTCAGTCACCCGGCCTGACACGATGACCGCGGCGAGGCGCCCACACGCCTCGCCGGATAAGCAGGCCGCTTATTTGCCCGCGTTGATCGCAGCGACCGCTGCGCGCAGGCCGAGCAAGTAGCTATCCACGCCGAAGCCGGAAATCTGCCCTCTCGCGATTTCCGCGAATACCGATTTGTGGCGGAACTCTTCGCGCGCGTGCACGTGCGACATGTGCACTTCGATGATCGGCGCCTTCAAAATGGCGAGCGCATCGCGGATCGCGTAGCTGTAGTGCGTCCACGCGCCCGCGTTGATCACGATCGCATCCACGTTTTCCTCGAACGCGCGATGAATGCGCGAGCACATCTCGCCTTCGATATTCGTCTGGTAACCCTCCACGTCCACGCCCAGCTCCTTGCCGAGCGCGGCCATTTGCTCGTCGATCTGCGCGAGCGTCGCCGTGCCGTACTGCTTCGGATCGCGCTTGCCGAACATGTTGAGGTTGACGCCGTGCAGCGTCAGGATCTTTGCCATGTGATTTCCTTGAACGGAATGGGGAATTGAAAAGATTCAGGCGGTCTCGACGATCTTTCCGCTCGTGGCGGCAAGAACGATGGCCTCGGTGATCCGCAGATTCTGCAGCCCGTCGCGCGCGCTGACAATAGGCTCGGATTCTCCGCGCGCCACGCGCCCGAAATGTTCCATCTGATGCGCGAGCGGATCGTCGCGCTGCATCGCCACGATGGTTTCGTCGAACGGCTTCCACCATGAGCGGTCTTCGGCCTTCGAATAGGACTTGAGACGCATCGTCGGCACGGAAAGCGAGCCGAAGGTGCCCGCGATCACGTAGCAGTCTTCGTCGGGATAAGTGGAATACGCCTTGTTCTCCTGCGAAGTCTGCTCCCAGCTTCGCGGACACGCGGCGGTATCGGACAGCATGAAAGTGCCGAGCGCGCCGCTCGCGAAACGCAGATTGATCGCGACGGTATCTTCGACGGGAAAGCCGCGCGTCGCGTGCGAAGCGAACGCCTGCACCGCGACGATGTCGCCGCACAGCATGCGCAGGTTGTGCACCTCGTGGATCATGTTGAGCAGGATCGGACCGCCGCCCGGCTCGCGCCGCCACGGTGCGCTCGCGTAATACTCGTCGGGCTTGAAGAACACGGCGCTGCCCATCACCGCGACGAGCTTGCCGAGACGCCCTTCGTCGATGACCTGCTTCGCGCGCGCCATGATCGGACTATGCGCGCGATGATGCCCGATCAGCACCTTCGCGCCCGAGCGCTCGACGTCGTCGACGAGCGCCTGCGCTTGCTCGACGGTCGGCGCGATCGGCTTTTCCAGCAGGATCGGCACGCCGGCCGCGAGACACACCCGCGCATGCTCGACGTGCAACTGATTCGGCGTCGCGAGCACGATGCCGTCCGGGCGATCCTTCGCGAGCAGTTCATCGAGCGTCTTATAGAGCGGCACGCCCGCTTTCTCCGCGATTGCCGCGGCGGCCGGCGCCGGATCGACGATGGCGGAAAGCGTGCACGTCGCACTCGACTGCGCGACGCCCATGTGCGCCTGTCCGATATAACCCGCGCCCGCCACCGCGATACGCGTCTTGCCTGAGTCTGTATTCACTTGAATTCACCGGTTGAGAAAAAATGCGCACGCGAGAGCACGCGGACGGCGCGGTTCGCGCGCCGCCGTGAGAAAAACCAATCGAGGGAATGAGTGCTAGGAAGCCCGCGCGTTCGCGACGGATTCCGCGCGCAGGCGGTCGTACTCGGACTTTTCGACCGGCCGCGCGTCCTGCTCGCCGAGCTGGTTGAGCGGAATGCGATACGTCTCCCGCGCGCTCCACGCGGCGATCGCCGAGATGATCGTGACGACGAGCGTGATCGAGCCGATGGTGAACGGAATGTTCGTCGATCCCGGCGGCGCGACCGTCGCGAACAGCGCGGGCAGCAGCGCGGTGATGGTCGTGCCGACGTTCTGCGAGATGGCCATCGCGGAAACGCGCGTGCGCGTCGGGAAGAGCTCGGGATAGAAGCTCGGGAAAATCGCGTTATAGCCCTGATAAACGATGCCCCACATCAGCAGCGACGCGCCGATCGCCATGCCGACGCTGTGAATGCTGATCGCGTAGAGATACAGATACGACAGCAGCCCGGAGGCGATCGCCCCGACGATGATCGGCGGCTTGCGCCCGATCTTGTCGGAGAGATTGCCGACGATCGGAATCACGATGACCGCAAGAATGTTGCCGACGACCGGAATCCACAAATACACGCTCTTGTGAAAGCCGACGCCGTACGCCGCCTGCACCGCGTACGCCGCGCCGAAAATGGTCGCGACCACGGGAATCACATTCATCAGCGCCATGCAGACGACGCGGATCATGTCGCCGAGGTTGTACTTGAAGGCATCGACGATCGGCGAGCGCGGCACCGCGCCCTTTTCGCCCTCTTTCTCGAAGGCGGGCGTTTCGTGCACTTCGCGCCGGATGATGTAGCCCGCGATCAGCACGAACGCCGAAAGCAGGAACGGAATGCGCCAGCCCCAGCTATTGAACGAATCCTCCGGCATGTAGTACGCGAGCGGCAGGAACACGGCGGCGGCGAGAATCTGGCCGGCCTGCACGCCCTGCAGCGTGAAGCTCGCGAAATAGCCGCGCCGTCCGAACGGCGAGTGTTCGAGGATCATCGAGCTTGCGCCGGAGATTTCGCCCGCGACCGCGAAGCCCTGGACCAGCCGCAGGACGACGAGGAGCGTCGGCGCGAGCATGCCGACGCTGTGATAGGTCGGCAGCAGGCCGACGGCCATCGTCGAGAAGCCCATCAGGAACATGCACAGCACGAGCACGGTCTTGCGGCCGTGCGTGTCGCCCCAGTGGCCGAGCACGAACGCGCCGATCGGACGCGCGACGTAACCGACGCCGTAGGTCGCGAGCGACGCGACGATCGCCACTTTCGGATTGCCGGACGGAAAGAAGAGCTGCGGAAAGATCAGCGCGGCGGCCTGCGCGTAGATGAAGAAGTCGTAGTACTCGAGCGCGGAGCCGATCCAGCCGCTCGCGGTCGCCTTCTTCGTCTGCTTGTGGTGCTCGGCGTGCGACCCGCCTTGCGCACCGGGTGAGAGAGAGTTCGTGTCCATGACGTCTCCTTTTTTGAATCGCCCGACGGTTTCTGTGGCCATCTCAACGACGATACTGCTTCTTTTCCTTCCTCACCGACGATGCCTTCGCGGCATCGCGCGCAAGACATCAAAGCATCATCGCCCCTGGATCGAAAGCTTTCGATGAGGCAAAACCCGCGCGTGCGTCGGACATGAAAGGCTTGAGCGCTAAATTACTATGTCCGCGCGAAAACATAATCCGGCGCGAAGGAAAGTCAGAATGTGCTCCGAGCGAATAATCACCCAAACGACCTAAGCCGCGCCTAAGTCATGCCTAAAGAATGGGCAAACGACGCCGTATACACGAGTACCGGCGGTGACGGCATCGCCGCGGCATTCATATTCGCTCTCTCGTTGGCCGATCTTCCGTATGTCAGGCAATCCGACCTTGATCGATTCGATTCTGGCCACGCCGGCTACGGAGGACGGGCGCATCACGCCCGCGATCCGCGCGTCGCTGGTGTCGACGCTCGTCGAGGACGTCCGCCCGCTTCTGCTGTCCGGCTTCGCCGGCGCGTTCGTCGCGGTGATCGCGCTCGGACGCCAGCAAACGCTCTGGGCGATGCTCTGGCTCGCCATCGACACGATTCTGCTCGGCGCGCGTCTTTCGATCGTGCACCGCTATCGCGCGCTCGGCCGTCGGGACGCGCCGCATCCCGGTCCGTGGGCCGCGCGCTATGCGCCGTTCGGACTCGCCGCCTGCCTCGTGACCGGCCTGGGCACGATGGCCTGCGTCCTGTCCGGCGACGCCGTGCTCGCCGCGCTCGCGATCATGGTGACGGCGGGCCTGCTCGGCGGCATCGCGTCGCGCAACGCGGGCACGCCGCATCTGGCGATCGCGCAGGTGTGCCTCGGCGCGCTGCCGATCGGCGCCGGCGGCCTCTTCGGGCCGCCGGGCTATTGGATTCTCGTGCCGCCGCTCGTGCTCTATATCGGCGCGATGTGCGCGGTCGTGCAGCGTCACTATCGCGGCCTCGTCGCGCTGATGGCCGCCGAACAGGGCCACGCCGAAATCGCCGCGCGCTTCGACGCGGCGCTCGCGCATATGCCGCACGGCCTGTGCACCGTGGATGCGTCGGGCAAGGTGGTGATCGCGAATCGCAAGGCGGCGGAGCTGTTCGGCGCGACCGTCGACACGCTGCGGTTGAACGTTTCGCTGCCGGAGTTCATCGGCTATGTCGGGCTCGCGAAATTCGGCGAGTCGCTGCGCGAGCAATTTGCCGAGCGATGCGCGCAGTGGCTCGAAGACGGCAAGCTGCCGCTCGATCTCCCGCTGCGCGACGGCCGCCATCTCGAACTGAGCCGCAATCCGGTGCCGGACGGCAGTTCGGTGATCATCATCGAGGACGTCACGGAGCGCCGCAAAGCCGAGGCGAAAATCCTGCACTGGGCGCATCACGACTCGCTCACGGGGCTGCCGAACCGGCGCTATCTCGGCGATTACGCCGCGCGTCTGATGGCAGGCGCGGTCGGCCGCGAGAAAGTGATGGTGATGTACGTGGATCTCGACGGCTTCAAGCACGTCAACGACACGCACGGCCACAATGCCGGCGACGCATTGCTGAAGTGCGTCGCGGACCGCCTGCGCAACGCGATGCGCCGCGGCGAGCTGGTCGCGCGTCTCGGCGGCGACGAGTTCGCGATCGTCGCGACGTATATCGCGGATGCGTCGAACGTCGTGTTCGCGCGCAAGATCATCGGCGAATTGTCCGCGCCGTACTTGCTCGGAAGCGTGGAAACGGTGCGCGTGGGCGTGAGTATCGGCATTGCGCTCGCGCGGCCGGGCGAGCTCTTCGAAAGCGCGTTGAAGCGCGCCGATGCCGCGCTGTACGAAGCGAAATCGGCGGAACGCGGCACCTACCGATTCGCCGATCGCGACGGCGAAACCAACGACGAACAAGCCGTCGCGAATGCCGATCGCGGCCGCGGCCGCACCTGGTAGCCGCCGCTACGCTTCTTCCGGCGGCGCGGCGAGCAAGGCCGTCTGAGTCGTCGTCTGCCACACGTCGAGCCACGCTTCGAGCTTGGCGGGCGGCAGCGGCCGGCTCAGATGGAAGCCCTGCGCCAGATCGCAGCGCAGCGCCCTGAGCCGCTCCAGCATCTCTTCGGTTTCGACGCCTTCGGCCACGACCTTCAGTCCCATGTTGTGCCCGAGATCGATCGTCGAGCGCACGATGGTCTCGTCGTCCTTGTGCTGGAACATGCCCATCACGAACGATTTGTCGATCTTCAGCTCGTCGACGGGCATGCGCTTCAGATACGACAGCGACGAATAACCGGTGCCGAAATCGTCGATGGACAGGCGAATGCCGAGCGCGTGCAGCCGGTCGAGCGTCTCGATGGCGTGATTTGGGTCGTCCATGATCGCGCTCTCGGTGATCTCGATCCAGATCCATTCGGGCGCGACGCCGTGCTTGTCGAGCAGGCCCTGGAAGATTTCGGGCAGCGTCGACTGGATCAGCTCGCGCGCCGACACGTTCACCGACACCGCCAGCTCGATGCCCTGCCTGCGCCACGCGGCGCACTGACCGATCGCCTTGTCGGCGACCCAGCGCGAAATCGTCTTGATGTAGCCCGTCTGCTCCGCGAACGGGATGAACTGGTCGGGCGCGACGAAGCCGCGCGTCGGATGTTCCCAGCGCACGAGCGCCTCGACATATTTCACGCGATGCGTCGCGAGATCGACCTTCGGCTGATAGTAGAGCGTCAGCTGATCGTGCTCGACGGCCTGCCGCAGCTCGCTCATCAGCGAAAGACGCTCGGCGCTGTGCTCGTCGTGGCGTTCGTCGTAGAGCGCGAAGCCGAGATTCGAGCGCTTCGCGACGTACATCGCGATATCGGCGCGGCGCAGCAGCACGTTCATGTCCGTGCCGTTCTGCGGAAACGTGACGATGCCGATGCTCGCGCCGACATCGACGAGCTGCCCTTCGATCATGATCGGCTCTTCCAGCGCGCGCAGCATCCGCGTGGCGACCCGCCGCGCGGACGGCAGATCGTTGGCGGGCAGCAGCACGGCGAATTCGTCGCCGCCCAGACGCGCGACCGTGTCGGATTTGCGTTGCAGCGCCGCGCGCAGGCGTTTGGCCACTTCGCACAGCAGCATGTCGCCGATCGGATGCCCGAGCGTGTCGTTCACGTACTTGAAGCGGTCGAGGTCCATCATCATCACGGAGAGCGGACGGTTTTCGCGCATCGCGGCGGCGATCGCCTGTTGCAGACGATCGTTGAAGAGCGCGCGATTCGGCAGGCCGGTCAGCCGGTCCATGTACGCCAGTTCCGTGATGCGCTTCTCGCGCTCCGAGATGCCGTCCCGCATCTGATTGAACGCGCGCGCCAGCTCGCCGATTTCGTCGTTCTGGCGAATTTCGATCGGCGCGGCGTAATCGCCCTGCCCGATGCGCTTCGAAAACTGCGTGAGCGCCGCGATCGGACGCGTGACCGAGCGCGCCGTGAGCACGCTGCCGACGATCGAAATCAGCACGCCGAGCAGCGTGATCAGAAGCAGCGTCGATTGCAGCCGATGGAACGGCGCGAGCGCCTCGTTCAGCGAGCGTTCGAGCAGCACCTCGATCGTGCGGCCCTCGGAATGCAGCCGCATGATGCGCGTCGCGTAGCCGTCGGCGCTGAGTTGCGCCTGATTCGTGAGCGCGTCGCGCGCGCCGTCCGCGAGCGAACTGGCGAGCACGCCCCATTTGCCGTCGTCGCCGGCCGTGAGGAACGACACGTCGAGCGAGGTGAGCGAACTCAGGTCGCGCGCGAGGGCATCGTCGACCGCGAAACCCATCACGACCCAGGCGATGGCGATCGGCGCCTTCACCGGCACCGCGACCAACTGATACGCGCGCGGACCGATCATGCCGAACGACGACGCATCGCCCTTCTTCGCGACGGTCCGGATGAGCTTGGGAAACGGAAACGCCATGCCTTCGTGGCCGACGCCGCCGCTGTCCGCGATCAGCTTGCCGTCGAGATCGACGAGCATCACGACATCCGCGTGAATGCGGTCGCCGTGATTTTGCAGCGCGGACGCGACCGTCTTGCTGTCGTGCGTCGCGACGGCCTCGCGAAAGCCGAAGTCGAGCGCGACCACGCTCGCGGCCTGCGTCAACTGCTCGCTGTTGCCGCGCAAAACCTGCGCGAACACGCGTTCGGCCACCGCCAGCTGCTCTTCCGCGTTGCGATTCGCGTTCTTCAGAATCACCGAATTGATGACGAGAAACGCCGCAGCCTGCGCGACGAGCATCAGGACCACGAAGACGAGCGCGATTCGCGCGCGCAGGCTGTGAAGGCGCATTGTGTCGGGCGTCCTATTCGGCGGGCCGCAATTGCAGCGCGAACTTCGCCGCGCCGTCGGCGGTGACCTTCTGCGCCGGTTGCGCGTTCGGATCGCTTTGACGGAAATGCCACGCGATCACCTTGTAGGCATCGGCGGGCAGATTGTCGATGATCGCGGCGCCGCTCGCGTCGGTCTTGGCGAACCACGGCGTTTCGACGATCAGCAGATACGCGACCATCGAATCGTGAATATTGCAGCCCATCACGACGAGGCCGGGCTTGTCGAACACGACCGGATTGGCGGGAATGCCGTGATACAGGTTCAGCTCGAAGCGCTTGGGCGGCGAGAACGAATAGACATCGTGCTCGATGTTGTCCTTGTTCGGAAACGTCACCGACGCGCCCGTCTGCACGACGGACACCATCGGCACGAAGCGCCGCTTGATCTGGTCGATGACGGCGCCCGCGGGCTTCGTCGCCGGCAGCTTGCCGTTTACGGGCAGCGCATAGACGATGGCGTCGGGCACGGGCGCGCCGGTCTGATCGACGATCGTCACGCGCACGCTCGCGGCGTGGGCGATCGTCGCGCCGCACGCGAGCACGGTGAAAAGGGTTTTGAGCATGTTCATTCGCGGTCCTGCACGTCGCGGTACATCGGCGCGAGCTTCGCCAGCAGTTTGTTCTGTGCGTGAAAGGGCACGCCGTTCTTGTCCATCGCGGCCTGAAGGTCTTCGACGAGCGCATTGAACGCGGCCCGGTCGATGTTCTGGCCTTCGTGCGCGCGGCGCATCGGGCGGCCGGTGTAGACGCAAGGGCCGTCGAGCAGCACGCAGATCTGCTCGACGAGCTTCTGCTTGATGCGCTTCACGGGCGCGTTGTCGAAATACGGCGCGGTGCGCGGATCGGCGAGCACGTTGTCGTACATGTCGTCGACGATCTTCGTCAGCCCTTCTTTTTCGCCGAACTGTTTGTAGAGCGCGTCGTCGGCGTGCGCGCCGGCGCAGACGAGCATGAGGGCGAGCAGCGCGGCGTGGCGGATTTTCATCGTCAGAACCCCGCCTGTAGCGAAACGTAGAGACCGCGCTGATTCTTCACGGTCGCGATATCGCCGAGCGCGACATAGGCCGCTGTCAGCGAGACGTGCTTGTTCGGCGCCCACGCGACGAACGCGTCGTACGCGTCCTGCTCGCGCGCGAACGAGAGATTGTTCGGCTTCATCCGATACTCCGCGCCGATCGCGACGTTCTTCGACAACAGATACGCCACCGACGACTCGAATTCCGCGTGATACGCGTTCGACTTGTCGCCGCCGAAACCGAGCAGGCCGAACTGGTTCGCTTTCGTGAAGCGCAGCATGCCGTTGAGCAGGAGGCTTTGCGCGAGCAGCAGCTTGGTCGCGGAGAGATAGAAATCGGTGCCGGAATTGCTCGCGGCGCCGACGGCCTTCACGATATCGCCCTCTTCGTTGTGCTTGAACTGCAGGCCGGCCGCGATCTGCGGCATCCACGTGTCCTGATCGAGCACGGCGTCGCCGATGAGACGCACCTTCACGCCGAAGATGTTCTGGTTGAACTTGAAGTTTTCGCCCAGGCCGAGCTGCGCGCCGACATCGCGCGTATCGAAGCTCTGGCGCGCGAGCGACAGTTCGACGCGATTCGCGATGCCCACGGTCAGGCCCCACGTGCCGAGCGCGTAATCCTGCGTGTGGACGTAGGTGCCGTGCGCGTTCGCGCCGAGCTGGCTCGCGGTGCCGTAGCCGCCGATGACGGCCCAGGGCGTGAGTCCGCCGCCGGCCGCGCCTTCGATTTCCGAGACGCCGCCGGTCAGCAGCAGCTTGCCGCCGGTGAGCGGCACGACGGGCGGATCGTCGGCGAAAGCGGACGGCGAGAACGACGCGAGCAACGCGACGGCGAGGCCGGCGACGCGCATCCTGGGGTGAATCGAACGCATGCGAGAGGCATTCCAACGGGTTTTCGGGGTTTCCGTGTGCCGCCTCGGGAATGCCGCGCGATGTCGTCGCGGCGAGCCAGGCGTTCTGGACAAGGCCGCGCGCCGGGCAGGCCGCGCCTTTTCATCTACGGGTAAACGGCGGCGGATAGATGAACTTGACGGCCGTTCGTAAGTATTTCATCGGCAAACGTTTGTCATTCGGGCGGGGCCAAGCGGGACGGGGCGGAGAGCAAATCAAACGTTCGTATAGGCGCGCCGAGCCGTTCGTAGAATGGCCGGCGCGCGTGCGCTTCTCTAAGCTGACGTCATGGTCAGGCACCGGGAGCGCATCATGAGCGATACATCGACACGCAGGCTGTTATCCGGTTGCGCCGCGGTGCTGGCGTTCGGAACGTGGTATTCGTTCAGCGCGCCGCACGACTGGAGCGCGCTGGATCGCGCGGGTTACGACACGGAATTGCCGCTGGAGCGGATCGCGTTGAAAGACGAAACCGCGTCCCCGATGCTTCAAAGCCGCTGAGCACGCGCCGGCGTCGATGCGCCGTGCGGCATCGTCACGCCGAGCGCTTCGGCCTTGAGCACGAGATCGGCGAGCGAGCGCGCGGCCATCTTCTTCATCGCCTGACCGCGATGAATCTTCACTGTGATCTCGCTCAGATTCATCTCCGCCGCGATCTGCTTGTTCATCAGACCCGACACGACGAACGCCATCACCTCGCGCTCGCGCGGCGTGAGCGAATCGTACGAGCGCCGCAAATCCGCGACCGAGCGGCTCGCCGCGCGCCGTTCCTCGTCGGCTTCGAGCGCCTGCGCGACGGCATCCAGCATGTCCTGATCGCGGAACGGCTTCGCGAGAAAATCCTTCGCGCCGGCTTTCATCGCCTTCACCGTCATCGCGATGTCGCCGTGCGCCGTCATGAAGACGATCGGCAGGCCGAGCTGGCTCGCGGCCATCTGCTCCTGCACCGCAAGGCCGCTCTGCCCTTTCAGCCGCACATCGAGGATCAGGCAGCTCGGCACTTCGGGCATGTCGAACGCGAGAAACTCGTGCGCGGACGCGAATGTCGTCACGTTCAGGCCGACCGAGCGCAAGAGCATGCGCAGCGCGTCGCGCATCGATTCGTCGTCGTCGACCACGTAGACCATCGCGGCCTGCTTGTCAGTGCTCATCGTCGCTCCCTTCGTTTTCGGGCAGCACGAACAGCAGACGTGCGCCGCCTTCATCGGGCGATTCCGCCCAGATCCTGCCGCCGTGCGCCTCGATGATCGAACGGCAGATCGACAAACCCATGCCCATGCCTTCGGCCTTCGTCGTGAAGAAGGCGTCGAAGAGACGGCGCGCATTGTCTTCGCTGATGCCCGTGCCCGAATCCTGCACGGCGATCTCCGCGCAACCGGCGTCGCTTGCGCTCTCGCGCGTCGCGATGCGCAAAACGCGCGGCCCGTTCACGCCGGACATCGCCTGCGCGGCGTTCATCATCAGGTTGATGAGCACCTGCTGCAACTGCACGCGATCGCAGCGCACGGTCGGCGGCGGTGTCGCGAGATCGGTGCGCACATCCACGCGATGACGGCCCAGCTCGCGCCGCACGAGCTCGATCGTCTCGCCGATGATCTCGTTCACGTCGAGCGTCGCGGGCTGACTGTCGCGCTTTCTCGCCATCGCGCGAATGCGTGCGATGACCTCGCTCGCGCGCCTGGCGTCGCGAATCATCTGCGTGATCGACTGCTGCGCCTCCGCGATTTCCGGCTGCGCGCGATTGAGCCAGCGCAGGCCGGCGTCGCCGCTCGTGACGATCGCGGCCAGCGGCTGCGTGACTTCGTGCGCGATCGACGCCGCCAGCTCTCCCAGCATCGTGACGCGCGTGACGTGCGCGAGCTCGGCGGTCGAGCGCGCGAGCGCTTCCTGCGCGAGCTTGGTTTCGGTGACGTCCATCAGCGCGCCGACGTATTCATCGCCGTCGCTTTCACCCGATGCGCGATGCGCGACGAAATGCACGTGCTTCACCGAGCCGTCCGGCAGCAGCAGTCGATGCTCGACATCGATATCGCACGCGCCGTTCAACGCGGCTTCATGCGCGCCGCGCACGATGCCGATGTCGTCGGGATGCGCGCGCGCCAGAATCGCGTCGATGGAAGGCGTCATGTCGCGCGGGTAATCGAAGATGCGATACGCCTCGCCGGACCACCACATTGTGCCGGCGGGCAGGCGCGTCGCGATGGTGCCGGTGAGCGAAAGGCGCTGCGCATCGAGCAGGAAGGCTTCGCTGCGCTTCAACGCATCGCGCTGGCGCTGCAATTCGGCTTCCATGCGCTTGCGCTGCGTGATGTCGTTGCTCGTCGCGAGCACGGCGCGCGGCATGCCTTTGGCGTCGCGCAGCAAGGCCGCGCGGCTCGCGATCACGATCTCGCCGCCGTCATGGCGCACGCGCGTGATCTCGCCGTCCCAGCGGCCCGAGCGCAACAGCTCGGCGCGAATTTGTGCGTGCGGCACCGGCGAGTTCGATTGCGTCATGCGCTGGACCGGCTGGCCGATCGCCTCCCGCGCCGTGTAGCCGTAGAGCGCTTCCGCGCCGCGATTCCAGAAGGTGATGCGGTCGTTCATGTCATGCGCGACGATCGCATCGTGCGCGAGATTGAGCAGTTCGAGCTGTTCCTGCGTCTTGGTCGTCGTGGCCTGAATGCGCAGCGAGAGCACGGCGGTCGTGCCGATCGCGAGCAGGCTCACCGCGCAACGCGCGAGCGCGCCGCCCGACACGTTCTCGTCGTGCGAAAGAATGAAGCCGATGAGCGTGAGGATCACGCAGCCCCACGCGGTCGTGACGGTCGCCGCGCGATTGCCCGTCGATGCGATCAGCAGCACGACGACGACATACAGCACCGCGATGGCGATATCGAGCGGCGTGAGCGCGTCGATGAGAAACACGGCGAGCGCGATGGCCGCCGCGAGCATCGACACGATGCGGGTATCGCGACGCACCGCGCGCGGCGCGCTCTGGATGGTGTCCATCACGGGGTCATCGGCGTTGGAAGAGAAACATTCTAGTCTTTCAAAAAGCTTTGCCTGATGCGTTCGAGGCAATCGGCGACGACGGTTCCGTCGACGGGCTTGCTGAGAAAGCACACCGCGCCGCCGTCGAGCGCCTGACGGCGCGCGGCATCGGATGCGAACGCGGTGATGAACATGACCGGCACGCCCGGTTTCAGCTCGCGCAGACGTTGCTGGAGTTGCAGGCCGGACATGCCGGGCATGTTGAGATCGGTGATGATGCACGCGAGGCCGTCGAGGGAATCGGCGTCGAGAAACGATTCCGCCGACGCATACAGGCTGACGTCCCAGCCGAGCGAGCGCAACAGACTGGAAGACGCGACGCGGACGGATTCGTCATCGTCGATTACGGAGACTCTCGAAGGCGATTGCAAGGGCGTTGTCCTGGACCGTGCGTGAATATCGGCGGGCATGGGATGTCATCTTACGCACGCGGCAAGGGCCACGAAATCATATGTACGTATAGGTTCCGGGCGCGCGGTTTCATATGATGAAAATGTCGTGGACGGCGCGCCGAGCGCGATTCGCGCCGAAACCGTATAGTCCCGTCTTGCCACTCCGGATATCCCCCATGTCGACATCCACATCGGCCGCGCGCGACGGCGGCAAGCACGTCGAGCTCACGCGCGGCCTGATCGCGCTTTTCGCGTTCTGCTGCGGCGCGATCGTCGCGAACCTCTATTACGCGCAGCCGATCACCGAGCTCATCGCGCCCGATCTGCACATGGCGGGCGGCATGGCGAGCCTGATCGTGTCGCTGACGCAGATCGGTTATGCGCTCGGGCTGTTCTTCATCGTGCCGCTCGGCGATCTGCTCGAGAACCGCAAGCTGATGATCGCGACCGCGCTCGTGTCGATTGCGAGTCTCACGGCCGCCACGTTCACGCACACGCCGGGCTGGTTTCTCGTGATTTCGCTATTGATCGGCTTTTCGTCGGTGGCGGTGCAGATTCTGATTCCGCTCGCCGCGCATCTCGCGCCGGACGAATCGCGCGGCAAAGTGGTCGGCACCATCATGAGCGGGCTGCTGCTCGGCATTTTGCTGTCGCGGCCGATATCGAGTCTCGTCGCGGGTCACTTCGGCTGGCGCGTGATGTTCGGCGCCGCCGCCGTGCTGATGGTCGGCATCACGACCGTGCTCGCGTTCACCATCCCGAGCCGGCAGCCGAATCATCAGGCGACGTACTTTCAGCTCATCGGCTCGCTCGGCCATCTCGTGCGCACGATGCCGGTGCTGCGTCATCGCTCGCTGTATCAGGCGCTGATGTTCGCGTCGTTCAGCCTGTTCTGGACCGGCATTCCGATCGAGCTGACGCGGCATTACGGGCTTTCGCAGACGGCCATCGGCATTTTCGCGCTCATCGGCGCAACGGGTGCGACCTCCGCGCCGATCGCCGGGCGTCTCGCGGATGCGGGCCACACCGTGCGCGCGACGTTCATCGCGCTGATTCTCGCGGCCATCGCGTATCTGCCTGTGGTGATTCATCCCGCGTGGGGCGTGGGCGCGCTCGTCGTGACGGGCATCGTGCTCGACTTCGCCGTGCAGATGAACATGGTGCTCGGCCAGCGCGAAATCTACGCGCTACACGCCGCGAGCCGCAACCGGCTGAATGCGGTGTACATGACGAGCATTTTCGTGGGCGGCGCATTCGGCTCGGCGTTCGCGAGCCCGCTCTACGAGCACGGCGGCTGGACGCTCGTTGCGAGCGTCGCGACGTGCTTTCCGCTCGTCGCGCTCGCGCACTTTCTGCTGATCGGGCGGCATCATCACGCGGCTCGCGCCTGAAGTCGAGCCGCGTTTGAACGTCACGGCTTGGGAATGCGGATGCGGCTGATCATCAGCGAGCCGGAAATCGCGTAGATCAGCACGAGCGGATGCAGCGTGAAGCCGCCGAGACGCAGCGTGCCGAGCCACATGCTCTCGCCGATCGCGCCCGACCACGCACCGATGGTCAGCAGCAGCACGATCAGAAACGACGTCGGAATGGGCGTGCCTTCGAAGTGCGTGACCTTGCCGCTCGCGCCCGACATCTCTTCGGTCGTGACGTTGTAGCGCGCGAGCCGCGACACGCCGCACGCGACAAAATACGCCAAAATCACGCGATCGTAGAGACCGCGCATACCGAATCCATAGCCGATGATCGCCGGCGCGACGCCGAACGAGATCACATCGGCGAGCGAATCGAGTTCCTTGCCCAGGAGCGACGCCTTCTGACGCCAGCGCGCAATGCGGCCGTCGAGCACGTCGAAGACGAGCGCCGCGAACACGAGCGCGCAGGCGAGATAAATATGCAGGACGTCGGAATCGTCGAGATAGGACATCGACGAAAAGAGCGCGCCCGTGCCGCACACCGCGTTGCCCAGCGTGAACCAGTCGGCCAGGTGGAAGTCGCGGATCATCGAGAATCGTTTGGCTTTCATTCGTTTCGGTTTTCGTGACGTTCGGGCAGCGCCGATGACCGGCGCCGCAAGACTTTCAAGTCTATCATCGCGCCCTCTTTCCTTAGCACTACGCATGCCCGGCCAACCTGTACGCGAACGTACAGGTTGGCGTTATAATGCGCGGCATCGAGTTTGCATTCCGATGCCCGCCATGTCCGCGACCAAACCCGCGCTTCTCACCATCCGCGACGCCGCCGAGCGTCTGCAAGTTACGCCGCGCACGCTCAAGTACTACGAGGAGCGCGGCCTCGTGACGCCGTCTCGCAGCGAAGGCCGTTACCGGCTGTACAGCGAGCAGGATCTGGACCTTTTCGCGCGCATCCTGCGCCTGCGCTCGCTCGGGTTCTCGTTGCAGGGCATCGTCGAAATGCTGAAGCGGCCGATCGAAACGCTCGGCGAAGGCCGCACGGGTTACTCGGCGTCATCGTTGCGGGATATTGAGGCGGCGCTGTCGCAGCAGATCGAAGCGGTGGATGCGCGCATCGCTTCCGTGCGACGCGAGCTGAAGGAAGCGCAGGCGGTGCGCGGCGAACTCGCGAGCGACCTCGATTATTTGCGGCGGCGCATCGCGGGCGAGAGCAAGGACGCGTTGTTGCAGGAGCGCATGGCCGCGCGCAAACAACGCAAGACAAAAAGCGCCGGAGAAGCCGACGAATGATCGCAGCAGCATGGCGGCATCCGCGGCAACTGGCGGAGCGGTTCCTCGGCGATCTGTTTCCGTGGGCCATTGCGCTCGCCACGGGCCTCGATTATTTCGACAACTCCGTCTTTTCTTTTTTCACGAGCTATATCGCGGGCGGCGTCAATGCGTCGTCGGATGAGCTCGTATGGGCATCGAGCGCGTATGCGGTGGCGTCCGTGCTCGGCATCCTGCAGCAGCAATGGTGGATCGAGCGGCTCGGGAGTCGCCGCTATATCGCCGGATGCCTCTTTCTGTTCGCCGTCGGCGCGATGGCGGCGACGATGTCGGAATCGGCGATCGAACTGGCGCTCGCGCGCGGTTTTCAAGGCTATTTCATCGGCCCGATGATGAGCGCCGCGCGCATTCTGATCCAGACGCGCTTCACGCCGCAGGCGCGTCCTCCCGCCACGCGCCGCTTTCTCAACATGATCCTGCTCGGCAGCGCGCTCGCGCCCCTGTGCGGCGGCTATCTGGTCGCGGCGCTCGGCTGGCGCGCGCTCTTTAGCTGCACGGCGTTCGCGGGCGTCGCGCTCGGCGTGCTCGCGCTCGTCGCGGTGCCGTCGACGGGCCGCGTGGACCCCGAAGCACGCGGCGATGCGCATTTCTGGCCGTACATCATCTTCGCGTTCGCGCAGTGCGCGCTGCAAATCGTCATGCAGCAAGTGCGTTTCGAGCTGTTCAGCACGTCGCCGGAACTGATCGTGATGACCGTCGTCGCATTGCTGTCGCTCGGCTGGTTCGTGTGGCATCAGTGGCATCATCCGAAACCGCTGCTGCGGCTGCATGCGTTGCGCGAGAAGACGTTTCAGGTGGGCATCGTGCTGTATATCGCGTTCTATTACATCAGCAACGCGATGAGTTTCCTCGTCTCGCGCCTGCTCGAAGGCGGGCTCGGTTATCCGGTGGAAAACGCGGGGCGGCTCGTCGGCTTCACGTCGATGGCCTCGCTCGCGATGGCCGTCGTCTATTTCCGCTACTCGGCGCGCATCAGGCACAAGAAGTGGATGATCATGACCGGCTTTCTGCTGGCGGCGTTCATCGGCACATGGATGATCAACATGCCGCCCGGCGTCAGCATGCCGTGGCTCATCGCGCCGATGATCCTGCGCGGCATGCTGCTGCTCTTCATCGCGCTGCCGGTCGCGAACCTGACGTTTCGCGTGTTCGCGATCGAGGAATACAGCCACGGTTATCGCTTCAAGAATATCGTCAAGCAACTGACGTATTCGTTCTCCACGGCGACGATCATCATTCTCGAACAGCATCGCGTCGCGCTGCATCAGACGCGGCTCGTCGAAACGGTGAATCCGTATAACCCGGCGTTTCAGAGCGTGTTTCAGGCACTTTTCGGCGCGTTCGAGCGCATGGGTCACGGCGCGGCCGAAGCAAAAAGCCTCGCGCTCGCCGAGATCGGCCGCACCGTGATGCAGCAGGCGAACTTCCTCAGTTCGCAGGATGGCTTCTGCTACATCGTCGGCGTGGCGCTGTGCGCGAGCGTGATCGCGGCATGGCAGAAGCGCATCGACTGAGCGGCGACGAAGTATGATCGTCGGACGCAAAGGAGGACCGCGACGATGAAGTTCAAACATGCGCTGGCGCTTGCGAGCCTGATGCTCGCCTGCGTGTCATCGACGGCCGCTTCGCTCAGGATCAACGTGGGCGGCGAGCGCTCGCTTACGACCGAGCAGTTGCTTTCGCGCCCGGACGCCGCGACCATTCGCGTGCCGAACGACGTCACGTTTCATCGCACGATGACGTATCGCGCGGTGCCTTTGCGCGCGTTGCTCGGCATCACGGAAATGCCCGCAGGCACAGAGTTGCAGATCACCGCCAGCGATGGCTTCGTCACGCACTTCTCCGCGAAGCTGCTCTTCGGCGAGGCGAAGAAGCGCGCCGAACCGTGGCTCGCGATCGAATCGCCGGACGAGCCGTGGCCGCAAGTGCCGGGCAGTGGCGACATTGGCCCGTTCTATGTCGTGTGGATCGATCCGGCCGCGTCGGGCGTGTCGAGCGAGCAATGGCCGTTCAAGGTCGACGCGATCCGCATCGCACCGACGCTCGCCGCGCGCTTTCCGCAGATTGCCGTCGACAAGAACGTGCCCGCCAATTCGCCCGTTCGTCGCGGTCAGACCGTGTTCGCGACGCAATGCATGGTCTGCCACAAGCTGAACGGCGCCGGCGATGCATCGGTCGGACCGGATTTGAATCGCCCGCACAATCCGACCGAATATTTTCAGCCGTGGGTGCTGAAGTCGTTCATCCGCGATCCGAAGTCGATCCGCGCATGGGCCGACATGAAGATGCCAGGCTTCGATAAAAACGCGATCAGCGACAGCGATCTCGATGCGGTCATCGCGTATCTCGGCTACATGGCGAAGCGCAAGAAGTAGCGGATTCGCTCAGGCGACGGCCGCCACGCAATCGATCTCGATGTCGAATCCGCCCGGCCACGCCGGCACGTTGACGAAGATGCGCGCCGGCGGATTCGGCCCGAAGAAGCGCGCGTAGACCGCATTGACGACGGGAAACGCATCGACGGACGTGCAGTAGACATTGCACTTCAGCACCTGATCGAGCAACGATCGCGCCGCTTCGACGCACAGCTTCAACTGCTGCAGCACGAGTTCCGTCTGACGTTCGATCGTCGCGTTCGCGACGATTTCGCCGGTCTGCGGATCGAACGGCGGAAAGCCGGACACGTAGACCGTGTCGCCGTGGCGCGTAACGGCGGAAGTCGGCGCCTTGAAGCGTTCGAGCCACGTCGAAAGCGGTTCGACGCGGATGATGTCGCGAGCCATGTTCGTCGTCTCCCTGGTCTTGAGAACTACGCGCGGCCGTCGAAAATTCCGTTGAGATCGTTGCCGGCCGCGGCGTCCTTGAAGCCGTCGAAACGTCCATCGACGAGACCTTGCGCCGCGCGCATGAAGCCGCCCCACGCCGCACGCGCGAGCCCGCCGCCGACGCTCACGCGCCGCACGCCGAGCGCGGCCACGTCGCGCAACGTGAACTCCGACACGCCCCCGATCAGCAGATTCACCGGCTTCGGCCCGACCGCCTTCACCACGGCTTCGATCTGCTCGCGCGTCTTGATGCCGGGCGCGTAGAGACAATCCGCGCCGGCATCGGAATACGCTTTCAGACGCGCGATGGCATCGTCGATATCGGGCTTGCCGGCGAAGAAATTCTCCGCGCGGCCGATGAGCAAGGTATCGCCGCCGCTCGCGTCGATCGCGCGCCGCGCCGCCTTCATGCGCGCCACGGCGACATCGACCGGAAAGAGCGGCGTGGAGGCATCGCCGGTCGAGTCCTCGATCGACAAGCCCGCGACGCCCGTCTGCACCGCGAGCGTCACGCTTTGCGCGACCTCATCCGGCGTTTCGCCGAAGCCGCTCTCGAAGTCGGCGTTCACGGGCATATCGGTGGCCTTGACCATCTCGCGTAAATGCGCGAGCACCGCGTCGCGCGTCACGTGATTGTCCGCGTAGCCTTTCGACCACGCGAAGCCCGAACTCGTCGTTGCGAGCGCCTTGAAGCCGAGCATCGCGAGATAGCGCGCGGAACTCACGTCCCAGGGATTCGGCAACATGAAGCAACCGGATTCGTGCAGCGCGCGAAAAGCGGCGCGTTTCTCGGCGACGGTGCGGGGCATGGCGGGTCTCCTGGTCGGCAGTGAACGGAACAGAACGTAGACAATACGCGATCGCGTGAGAGCGTGCTGGACGCTAAGTCTCTCTTAAGCACACACGCACTACGCTCGAGTCTTTTCCTCGCACGAGAGACGACATGGAGCACGCAAAAAACGCGCTCGCCAAGGTTCCCGAACTGACCCTGGCGTTCTGGATCATCAAGATCGCGGCGACGACGCTCGGCGAAACCGGCGGCGACGCGCTCTCGATGTCGATGAATCTCGGCTATTTGATGAGCACGTTCATCTTCGCGGCGGTGTTCGCCGTCGCGGTGATCGCGCAAGTCAAGGCCGACCGCTTCCAGCCCGCGCTCTACTGGATCACGATCATCGCGACGACGACCGTCGGCACCACGCTCGCCGACTTCGCGGACCGCTCGCTCGGCATCGGCTACGCGGGCGGCAGCGCGATCCTGCTTGCGTTGCTGATCGCATCGCTCGCGGTGTGGTACCGCGTGATGGGATCGGTGTCGGTATCGACGATCGCATCGCCGAAAGCCGAAGCCTTCTACTGGGTGACGATCATGTTCTCGCAGACGCTCGGCACCGCGCTCGGCGACTGGACCGCCGACAGCGCGGGCTTCGGCTACATCGGCGCCGCGATGATCTTCGGCGGCTTGCTGTTGCTGATCGTGCTCGCGTATTACTTCACGAACGTGTCGCGCACCGCGCTGTTCTGGGGCGCGTTCATCCTGACGCGGCCGCTCGGCGCCGTGGTCGGCGATTTTCTCGACAAACCCATCGCGAACGGCGGACTCGCGATGAGCCGCTACGGCGCATCGATCGCGCTCGTGATGTTCATCGTCGTGTGCGGCTTCATCTTCAGGCAGCGGCCCGCGCGCGTCGCCCATTGACGCACATTGACGCGCTTTGCAAAAAAGAAGCGGCGGTCCCGAAGGACCGCCGCGTGGCGTGCTGCTTCAACCGGCGCTGTTGCTTACTTCTTCAGATCGAAACGGTCGAGGTTCATCACTTTCGTCCATGCGGCGACGAAGTCGCTGACGAATTTCTCCTTGGCATCGCTGCTCGCATAGACTTCGGCGAGCGCGCGCAGCACCGAATGCGAGCCGAAGATCAGATCGACGCGGCTGCCCGTCCACTTGCGCTCTCCCGTCTTCCGATCGCGCCCCTCGAACACATCGCGGCGGGACGACAGCGCCTGCCATTCCGTGTTCATGTCGAGGAGGTTGACGAAGAAGTCGTTCGTCAGCGTTTCGGGCTTGTCGGTCAAGACGCCGTGCGAATTCTTGCTGGCCGTCACGTTCAGCGCACGCAGTCCGCCGATGAGCGCCGTCATTTCCGGTGCCGTCAGCGTCAGCAATTGCGCCTTGTCGATGAGCAGCGATTCGACCGGCACGCGCACGTTGGACTTGACGAAGTTGCGGAAGCCGTCGGCGACCGGTTCGAGCGCCGAAACCGATTGCACGTCGGTCTTGTCCTGCGACGCGTCCATGCGGCCCGGCGTGAACGGCACCGTGACCTTCTGACCGCCCTTTTCCGCCGCCCTTTCGATCGCAGCGTTGCCCGCCAGCACGATCAGATCGGCCATCGAAATCTTCTTGCCGCCCGACTGCGCGCCGTTGAACTCCTTCTGGATGCCTTCCAACGTCGACAGCACCTTGCCGAGCTGTTCAGGCTCGTTCGCTTCCCAGTCCTTCTGCGGAGCGAGGCGAACGCGCGCGCCGTTCGCGCCGCCGCGCTTGTCGGAGCCACGGAACGTCGATGCCGATGCCCATGCCGCCGATACCAGCGCGGCAACCGGCAACCCCGACGCCAGCACTTTCTGCTTGAGCGCCGCGACATCCTGATCGTCGACGAGCGGATGATCGACCGCCGGAATCGGGTCTTGCCACAGCAGTTCTTCCTGCGGCACTTCCGGTCCGAGATAGCGCGCCTTCGGACCCATATCGCGGTGCGTCAGCTTGAACCACGCGCGGGCGAAGGCGTCGGCGAACTGGTCGGGGTTCTCCCAGAAGCGCTTCGAAATCTTCGCGTATTCCGGATCGAAGCGTAGCGAGAGATCGGTCGTCAGCATCGTCGGCTTGATCTTCTTCGATGCGTCGTGCGCGTGCGGGACGGTTTCGGTCGAATCCTTCGCGATCCACTGATTCGCGCCCGCCGGGCTCTTCGTCAACTCCCATTCGTAGCCGAACAGGTTCTCCCAGAACCCCTGGCCCCACTTCGTCGGCGTCGTGGTCCAGGTGACTTCGAGGCCGCTCGTGATCGTATCCGCGCCCTTGCCGCTACCGTAGCTGTTCTTCCAGCCAAAGCCCATGTTTTCCAGATCGGCCGATTCCGGTTCCGGACCGACGTTATCGGCCGGACCCGCGCCGTGCGTCTTGCCGAAGGTATGGCCGCCCGCGATCAGCGCGACGGTTTCCTCGTCGTTCATCGCCATGCGCGCGAACGTCTCGCGGATGTCATGCGCCGCCGCGAGCGGATCGGGATTGCCGTCCGGACCTTCCGGATTGACATAGATCAGCCCCATCTGCACCGCGCCCAGCGGGTTCTCCAGATTGCGGCCGTTGTCCGTGCGGCTGACTTCCTCCCCGTGCTTCTGTGCGTCGGCAGTGATCACGCCCGGATCTTCATCATTGCCGGCCGCGCCCTTGCCGTAGCGGACATCGCCGCCGAGCCAGGTCTTTTCATTGCCCCAGTAGACGTCCTGATCCGGTTCCCACACATCCTCGCGGCCGCCGGCGAAGCCGAAAGTCTTGAAGCCCATCGTTTCCAGCGCGACGTTTCCGGCGAGGATCATCAGATCGGCCCAAGAGAGCTTCTGGCCGTACTTCTGCTTGACCGGCCATAGCAGACGGCGGGCTTTGTCGAGGCTGACGTTATCCGGCCAGCTATTGAGCGGCGCGAAACGTTGCTGGCCGCGTCCGCCGCCTCCCCGGCCATCGCCGATGCGATACGTGCCGGCGCTGTGCCAGGCCATGCGGATGAACAGCGGACCATAGTGACCGAAGTCGGCAGGCCACCAATCCTGCGAATCGGTCATGACTGCCGCGAGGTCTTTCTTGACCGCAGCGAGATCGAGACTCTTGAATGCTGCAGCGTAGTCGAAGCCCGGGTCGAGCGGATTCGACTTGCCGGAATGCTGACTCAGCAGATCCACCCGTAGTTGACGCGGCCACCAGTCACGGTTCGTGGTTCCCGTGCCGGCGGCATGCGTAAACGGGCACTTCGATTCGTTTGACATGCGTTATCTCCTTGCGAGGACGTACCCACTGGTACTCGTTCTTCTGCTACTCGTGACTGCGATGCTGCACGAACCTGGTCCGATAAGGGATTTCGCGGCGTGCACCGGGCGATGCGTGTATCGACCCGGCAGCCTTGTGCAACTTAAAAAATACGTGAGAGCGGCGCTCAATAGAATGCGATTTTTGCAATGCCGATGATAGGTGACGGCTATAGGCCGACATGCTGCAGTGCGGGATCGCAGGCGCCAGCTTGTTGCGGCGCGCCTGACTTCGATTCGTCACGAAAGCGCGCAACTCAGCGCCCGTTTCAGTCTAGCAGCGTCTTGCGAGCTTGGCAGAGGAAGTGCGTCAAGTCGTCCGTCCGGTGAATGGCGGGGAAACGGCTGGTGTTGGAGCATTTGACAACACATCAGGGTGTTGTCAAAATGTACAACAGAAAAGCGAGGCTCATCTTGGGTGAGCGTGAAGAACTGTCGCCCGGTTCACTAGTGGAACTGAATATATGGGAGCTTCCAATACCGGTGCCGGGAAGCAGGCATTTATACAAGTACAGACTTGCCTACGTCGTTTCCAGCGAATGCGTGCTGCGATACGACAACGAGCGCGGAAAAGGCGATCATCGGCACTTTGCCGGCCGCGAGACGCCGTACGAATTCACGTCGCTAAAACAGTTGCTTGCCGACTTCAGGTCGGACCTGGAAATTTGGAAGAAATGGAGGTCGATATGATCAGGACCGTTACGATAGGCGTGTCGTCGTTGGACGAGGTCATGAATCGCGCGCTCAAGGCGGTCGACAGCGGCAAATTCCCGGGCCATTTCTTCTCCTACGCCACGCCCGAGCTTCTCTTCCGCACCTTCACGACGCCACGCTGGCAGATCATCCGCGCAATGACCGGCGCCGGTCCCATGTCGATCCGCGAGCTGTCACGGCGGCTCGAACGCGACGTGAAGGGCGTGCACCGCGATGTGAAAGCGCTCCTCGAAGCCGGCCTGCTGGAGCACGACGAGCACGGCGCCATCGTCTTTCCTTTCCACACCGTGCACGTCAATTTCACGTTGAAAGCGGCGGATCTCGCCCCGCCCGCCGTCGCGCAACGCAAATCCGCCGATACCGCCATCGATGAAGATTGCGCGCAATCGCCGCGCAGCCCGCGCCGACGAGCGGCTCCACGAAAGCGCGAGCCTCGTCCGGCAGGAAATCGCTGATCCACAGGAGGCGGCATCGGTCGCCGGAATCCCGCGCGATCTGCATCGACACCTCCACCAGGTTCCCGTTCGCGAACGTGACACGGCGTCGTCATGGCGGATCAGCTCCAGTCGTCCATATCGTGCTTGATCTTGTGGCGATTCGCGATGAGCTCTTCGACGCTCGGCTCGTTGCTCATCGCACGCTGAATGGCGAGCTTCGTCGCCTCGTAGTTCGTGCGGTACATGTCCTTTTTGTCGAGGTTCGCGTCCGTCGCGCAGCGCGGATCGATCCACACGAGGCTGATGATGCACAGGTCGTTGGCCTGGTCCCTCGGCAGAATGCCTTCGATCAGGCAATCGACTACAGCGTCGGCGGTCGCGGACTGCACCACGCCGCCGAACAGGTCGATGTTCGCCATGTCCTTGAGCGTCACCTTCGGCACGATCATCGTCGCGGGGCGCACCATCTGGTTGCAAGCGCGAATCGCGAACATGGCGGTGTGTCCTTTCGACTGCGCCATCATGTTGGCGAACGCGTGACCGACCGGCCCGTCGGCGCGGCCGATGAGAATTTCGGGCATTGCATCGGTGGTTTGTCCCGGCGCAGCGAACACGGTTGCTTCGCCTGCGCGAAACGTCAGATCCAGACTCATGGGCACTCTCCTTTTCGTGTTGAACGATGGTTCGAAAGACCGAAGGAAAATGCGTCTGCAAGGACGATGCCATGCCTGTCTAATGCCGGTCTCATTGCGCTACGTCAATCTCGCGGCGACAGTCTGCTCTCGTCGCGTGACACACTCTGCGCCGCCGGAAGGCTGGTCCGAACTCGCCATTTCGATTTTTATTGCCGTTCGTTCGAAAAAAATTTATCCGGTGTCGGCATGACATTTACTAACATGCAGGCGGTCGATGTTTCAAAAGCTCACAATTGGAGGAGAACTCAAGTATTAACTTCGTGTGCGGTCGCTTATCTACAAGCAAAATGTGCTGAATAACACTCAAAGAGTGCAGGCAATAGCCAATGACCCTGATGCGTGCATGCGATGCACCAAGTAGAATCACAAGGCCACCCATCGTTCTACTTAAAAATCCCGAAGCTTGGGGTTCACATACATGCAAGCACCGCCAAAAATCAGCGTCCTGCTGCCTGTGTACAAAGTTGAGCCGTACATCGAAGAATGCCTCGACTCGCTATTGTCACAAACCTCCACCGACTTCGAAATCATTGCCGTTGACGACAGCAGTCCTGACCGATCTGGTGAAATGACTTCCCGCATTCTGGAACAGCAAGACAGAATTCCGTGGAAGCTTATTAAAAATCTTGAGAATAAAGGGCTCGCCGAAACCCGCAAAATCGCCGCAATGGCGGCGCGCGGCGAATACGTTTTATGCGTCGACAGCGACGATCACATTCATCACGACACCATTCGGCGGGTGATCAAGGAAGCCGAAACGCACAATGCGGATGTCGTGGTCTTCGCGGCCGAGAACATCACGTCCGACGGCAAGGTCAATTACCGCGTCGAAACCGGCGACGCCGTGATCAGCGGCGTGCAGGCTGTCGAGAAGATCCTCGATCTGTCGTTGCAGGCCTATTGCTGTAACAAACTCGTGCGCCGTTCGATATTCCTCGGCGTCGAACATCCAACCGGGCTGATCTACGAAGATATCTGCGTATCGGTCCAGACGCTCGGCAAGTCGAAGATCGTGCGGCTCATGCCCGATACCCTGTATTCGTACATGTATCGCGAAACGGGCATTTCCACGCGCTTCAATCCGAATATCGTGGACCTTTTCGCCATCATCGATCGCGTGGAGAAAATCACCGCGCCGATGCCGATTCCGAATTATCGGCGGCTGCTGTTCAGGTTGAAGTACATCTACGCTTACCGCACGATCGCCTTTCAGGCGGCAATGAAGGCGCCCACCTACGGACTTGCGAAGCCGATTTTGCTCAGTGTGTCGGAGAAGCTTCGCATCGCGCATTTGCTCGGCATGTATTCGGATCATCGGCCGAAACTTTCTATCGTGATGGCCATGTTGAAGATCCATCCGTGGCTCTTCTATTGTTTCATCCGGCGCTTCGGGAATAGGTAGTCCGCGTCCCGCCGCCATCGCATCGGGTAGATCGAATCAGGCCGATCCGCTATCCTGCGCTGTCATCCATCAGCGCTGTGGCAGCGAACCCGATGCTCACTCTTTCTCCACGCGACACCGCGATGCTCGACGGCGATCTCGGCGATGGCCTCGCGCTCGCGATGCGCATCGTCGCGGCGACGGCCCGCGTCATGGACGCCGAATCGCTCATCGACATTTCGTGCGCGCATATCGACGGCTGTCTCTATCACGGCGCGGCGAGCCTCGATTTCGTCGAGCGCTTCGTCGCGAGCGGCGCGAAGGTCGCCGTGCCGACCACGCTCAACGTCGGCTCGCTCGATCTCATCCATCCCGAGCTGTTTCGCGGCGATGCCCATGTCGCGAGCGCCGGCAAGCGGCTCATGCAGGCGCATGTCGAACTCGGCTGCGAAGCGAGCTTCACGTGCGCGCCATATCAGCTGAAACATCGGCCGACGCTCGGCGATCAGATCGCGTGGGCCGAATCGAACGCGATCGTCTTCGCGAACTCCGTGCTCGGCGCGCGCACGAGCCGCTACGGCGATTTCCTCGATCTCGCCGCCGCGATCACCGGCCGCGTACCGAACGCCGGCCTGCACGTCACGGCGAATCGCGCGGCGCGCATCGTGATCAACGCGCCTGATCTGCGTGCATCGCCGCATCGCGATGCCGCTTTCGCCGCGCTCGGCTTTCTGCTGGGAAGCGTGGCCGGCGCGACGGTCGCCGCCATCACCGGCCTGCCCGGCGACACCACCGAGGACGAGCTGAAGGCGCTCGGCGCGGCGGCGGCATCGAGCGGATCGGTGGCGCTGTTTCATGCGGTCGGCATCACGCCGGAAGCCGCGACGCTCGACGCCGCGCTTCAGGGTCGCGCGCCCGAACGCACGATCGATGTCGGCGCTTCGGACCTCCACGCGGTGCGCCAACGCTGGTCGCAAGCAAAGCCCGGCGACGCGCTCGCCGCCGTGAGCCTCGGCACGCCGCATTTTTCCGTCGACGAATTTCGCACGCTGGCATCGCTCTTTGATCGATACGAAGGCGCGCCGCGCTGCGATCTCTATGTGAACACGAGCCGCTTCGTGCTCTGGCAACTGGAAGAAGAAGGCCTCGCGCAGAAGCTCGCGGAACGCGGCGTGCAGATCGTCGTCGACACGTGCACATACATCACGCCGGTGATGAAGCAGATCAGCGGCCTCGTGATGACCAACTCGGGCAAATGGGCGCACTACGCGCCGGCGAATATCGGCGTGACGGTGGCGTTCGGCAGCATGAGCGAATGCGTGCGATCGGCGTTCGAAGGAAAGGTGTGCATCGATGAACACGTTTGAAGCCATCACGCTCGTTCCGGGCCGCGCGCGGGCGCCGGGTATCGCGTTGCCGCCGTTGAGTTTCTGGGGCGGCTACGATGCCGAAAGCGGCGTGATCGTCGATGCCACGCATGCGGGCAACGGCCGAAGCCTCGCGTCGCGCATTCTCGTGATGCCGCGTGCGCGCGGATCGAGTTCGAGCAGCAGCGTGCTCGCCGAAGCGTTGCGCAACGGCACCGGACCCGCGGGCATCGTGCTGACGGAGCGCGATCTGATTCTGTCGATAGGCGCGATCGTCGCGAACGAACTGTATGCGACGAACGTGCCCGTTGTGATGGTCGATGAAGCCGCGTTCGCTCACATCGCCGCCGCCGTCGATGCTCACATCGCAATCGATGCGGCACAGGCGGCCAGCGTGCGAATCATCGCGCCATGATCGCCTCGACAACCGACATGATCTGCTCCCCGGCCGTCTTCACGTGCTGTTCGAGCAGCCTCGCGCCGAGCTTCGCGTCGCGCTTTTTGCATGCACCGATCAGGTTCATGTGCTCTTCGTGCGACTGCTCGCGGATCGGCACCTGCACGACCTGAAAGCGGAAATAGCGGTCGCTGCGATCGTGCAGCACGCGCAGCATTTGCAGCGTGATATCGCGCCGCGCGGGCAGATAGAGCGTTTCGTGCAGACGCCAGTTCAGTTGGCCCCAGACGCCGGAATCCGCGTGATCCATTTCATTGACCAGCCGCTCGGCTTTCGCGATTTCGGCATCGGTGATATGCGGAATCGCCTGCGAAAAAAGCCACGGTTCCAGCCGTATGCGAATCTCGAATGTTTCGCGCACTTCTTCTATCGACAGCTCCGCGACATACGCACCTTTATGCGGCACTTTTGTCAGCAAGCCTTCGCCTGTGAGTCGCGTGATCGCCTCGCGGATCGGCACGCGGCTCACGCCGAGTTCGTCGGCGAGCGCCTCCTGTCGCAGCACCTCGCCGGGCGCGAGATCGCCGGAAAGAATGCGTTGCCGGATCGCGGTGGTGACGAGTTCGACCGTCGTCGTGCGCACGATCCTGTGCGAAGCGTCGCTCTCTGTTCGAAGAGGCTTGTTGGCGACCGGAGGCATGTTCTTTTTGGCTTATGCGTGAAGTTGCGGCATCGTAGCATGCAGGCTCACAGCAACTTCTCACGCACCCACGCGCCGTTCTTCATCACGCCCGCGATGCGCCCGCCCTGCCCCGTGAGCACGCGAATATCCTTCAGCGGATCGCCATCAACGACGAGCAGATCCGCATACGCGCCCGCCGCGATAACGCCCAGCTTGCCCTTCATGTTGACGATCTCCGCGCCGATGGCCGTCGCCTGACGAATCGCCTCGAATGCGCCGACGATCTCCGCGCGGATCGACAGTTCATCGCTCTGATACTGATGCATGTCGCCGAGCAGATCGCTGCCGAGCCCGATCTTCACGCCGCGCTGGTGCAACATAGCTAGTGCTTCGAGGCCGCGCTTGCGCACCGATTCGTTCTTGTCGAGCGTGTCTTTCGCGAGGCCCATCTGCGCGCCGACTTTCGACATTGCGTCATAGGTGACGAGCGTCGGCACCGCGTATGCGCCGTGCTCGGCCATCACGCCTGCGGTTTCCTCGTCGATCAGATTGCCGTGCTCGATGGTGCGCACGCCGAGCTTCACCACGCGCGCAATCGCCTTCGACGTGTATGCATGCGCCATCACATACGTCTGATGCGATTCTGCTTCTTCGACGGCGGCCTTCACTTCATCGACGGAAAACTGCAGGTTGCCGATAGGATCGGTCGGCGAGGCCACGCCGCCCGACGCCATGATCTTGATGTGATGCGCACCCGCGCGCATTTCCTCGCGCACGGCACGGCGCATTTCATCGACGCCATCGACCACGCGCCCGATCGCGCCCATGTTGCGATTGCAGCCGCACGGGTCCGGATCGGAGTTGTCGAAACGCTCGCGAAAATCGCCGTGGCCGCCGGTCTGCGAAAGCGCTTTGCCCGCGACGAACAAACGCGGTCCCGCGATCACGCCGTCTTCGATCGCGCGCGAAAGCGCATAGTCCGCGCCGCCCGCATCGCGCACGCTCGTGAAGCCGCGATCGAGCATGCCCGCGAGAATCGGCACGGCGCGCAGCACGGCGAACGTGTTCGGCAGACGGCTGTTGTTGCCGAGATGCGCGACCGATGCGATCACATGCACGTGGCAGTCGATCATGCCGGGCATCACCGTCTTGCCGCCGACATCGATCACCTGCGCGCCGCTCGCCTGCACCGGCTCGCGCGTGACTTCGCGGATCGTGTCGCCGTCGATGACGATCGTATAGCGGCCGTCGTCGCGTTCGTGATCGGCATCGAGCACGCGGGCGTTCTTCAGAATCAACATGGCGTTTCTCCCGTTATTTCAGCAGGAATCCGTGCGCGAGCGGATCGCGGTCATCGACGAAAATCGTGTTGTGACCCGTCACGCGCGCCCATCCTTCGATAGCCGGCACGATTGCATCGTATTCGCCGACGCGCGCCGCTTCCATCGGCACGCCTTCGAACAACGTGCCGATGATGCTTTCATGCACGAAGCGCTCGCCGATTTTCAACTGTCCCTTCGCGACGCGCTGCGCCATGCGCGCCGACGTGCCCGTGCCGCACGGCGAGCGGTCGATGGCTTTGTCGCCGTAGAACACCGCATTGCGCGCGCTCGCGCCGTCGACGGTCGGCTCGCCCGTCCACATCACATGAGAGAGGCCGCGTATCGCGTCGCTCTCCGGATGCACGAACGTGTACTTCTCGTTGGCCTTCTGCCGCAGCAGCGGGCTCAGACGTTGAATGTCGGAAGGCTTCAGCGCGTGCATTCCTTCGTAGTTGCGTTGCGCTCGACGATCGCATAGAAGTTGCCGCCATACGCGACATCGAAACGGATCTCGCCCATGCCTTCCACTTCGACGGACAAATCCTGCGAATGCAGAAACGACGGCACGTTGACGAGCTGCACTGAATCGACATGCTCGCCGTTCATGCGATAACGCGCGATCACGAGACCGGCGGGCGTATCGAGCCGAAGCACGCCTGGCTCGCGCGGCCGCACGAGTCCGTTTTCGATGGCCGTCGTCACCGTGCCGATGGTGCCGTGCCCGCACATCGGCAGGGATCCGCTCACTTCGATGAAGAGAATCGCGAGATCGCAGTCGGGACGTGTCGGCGGATAGAGGATGCTGCCGGACATCACTTCGTGGCCGCGCGGCTCGAACATGAGCGCGGTGCGTATCCAGTCGAACTCGCGCAGGAAATGCGCGCGGCGTTCGATCATGTTCGCTCCTTCGAGCGGCGGCGCGCCGCCCGCGACGACGCGCACCGGATTGCCGCACGTATGCCCGTCGATGCAGAAGAACGTGGATTTCATCGCGCGAGCGCCCGCACATTCGCGATCGCCTTCTCGACGATCTCGATGGTCCGCTGCCGTTCCGCGCCTTCGAGCATCAGGCGCGGCGCTTTCACGTATTCCGGATAGCCCGCCGTGATGTTCTCCGCGAGCTTGATGTACTGCACGAGCTTCACGTGGGTGTCGAGATGAAAAAGGTCGATCAACGCGCGATAGAGCGCGCGCGCCTTGTCGTACTCGCCGTTCACCGCGTAGTTCAGCAGGTCGACGGATTCTTTCGGCATTGCATTGGCCATGCCCGACACCCAGCCTTTCACGCCGAGCGCGACGGATTCCACGATCAGATCGTCGACGCCGCAGAACACGACGAAGCGTTCACCGAAGCGCGCGTAGATATCGGTGACGCGCGTCGTGTCGTAGGTCTCTTCCTTGATCGCGACGATATTCGGCTCGTCCGCAAGCTGCGCGAGCAGATCGGGACGCAGATCGACGCCGTAGCCGCGCGGATTGTTGTAGAGCATGAGCCCGAGCTTCGTCGAGCGCGCAATCGATCGATAATATTCGACCGTCTCGCGATCGTCCGAGCGATACGTGAGGCCCGGAAACACCATCAGTCCTTGCACGCCAATTGATTCGGCATCCTTTGCAAATTGAATCGCGTTGGCGGTGTTCAGTTCGGCGAGACCCGAAATGACCGGCACGCGCCCGTTCACCGTTTCGACCGCGATCTTCAGCACCGCGCGCTTTTCTTCGGGCGTGAGCTGCGCGTTCTCGCCGACCATGCCCATCATCACGACGCCGCCGACGCCGTTATCGATCAGACGATTCAGACCATTCGCGATGGCTTCGCGATCGAGCGAGCCGTCCTGTTTGAGCTTCGTCGTCGTGGCGGGGAATACGCCTTTCCAGTTCACTTGCATGGTCACTCCTCCAGTTCAGAAACGTGCGATCGAGTACGGCACGAGCGGCACGCGCGGCGTGCGGCCTGCGAGCACATCGGCGACGAGTGCGGCGGTCGTCGCCGATTGCGTGAGGCCGAGATGTCCGTGTCCGAATGCATAAACCACGGATGGCATGCGCGGCGACGCACCGATCACCGGCAGGGAATCGGGCGTCGCGGGACGATGACCCATCCATTTCGCGGCGTCCGTATCGTCGATGCCGGGAATGAAGCGCTTGCCCAATTCGAGCAGCGCGTCGCTGCGCCGATAGTTCGGCGGCGCATCGATGCCCGCGAACTCCGCCGCGCCGCCGATGCGCAAGCCGACATCGAGCGGCGTCGCGACGAACTTGCGCTCCGCGAAGATCACTTCGCGCGTCAGCTTGACGCCGTGCCTCGGCAACGTCGCGTTGTAGCCGCGCTCGCTTTCGAGCAACACGTGGTCGCCGATCGACTTCGCGAGCGCCGCCGACCACGCGCCCGCCGCAATCACGATGCGCCGTCCTTTCAGACGCGCGCCGTCATCGAGCAAGACGGATTCCGGCGATTCGATCGCACGCGCAACGCCCGTCACGAAGCGCGCGCCGAGCGCACGCACGCGCTCGCGCAACAGCGTGACGATGCGGCGCGGGTCGCCGATATGCGACCAGTCGTCGAGAAACACGCCATGCCTGAAGACCGGCGCGAGCGACGGCTCGCACTCGCGCACCTGCTGCGCGTTCAACGCGTGCCAGCGCGCGCCCAGCTCGCGTTTGAAGGTCCATTCGGCTTCATCGGCGGCGAAGGCTTCATCGGTTTCATAGACCGTCAGCGCGCCGCGCCGGTAATGCAGCGCGCTTGCGCCGATATCGTCGAACATCGGCAGGATGTCGTCGTAGACGCGGTTGTTCAGCAACGCGAGCGCACGCGAGATCGCCTGAAAGCGCGTCGGCTCGCTCGCGCGGCGAAACGCCATGAACCACGGCAGTGCCTTCGGCACATGCTTCCAGTCGAGCGCGAGCGGCCCGAGGGGGTCCATCAGCCATTTCGCGGCTTTCGTGAACATGCCGTGCACCGCGATCGGCGTGCTCTCCGTCACCGCGATGCCGCCCGCATTGCCGTGCGATGCGCGATCGCCCTCGAAATCGCGATCGACGATCGTCACGCGCGCGCCATCGCGCAGCGCGGCCCACGCGCATGCCAGTCCTACGATGCCTGCACCGACCACGAGGACATCGGCCATGTCGTCATCCGCCACGCTCATGAGCTCACGCGCGACTTGATCAGCTTGTCGTCGACGGCTTCGCACCACGTATCCGCGAGCGTGAAGCCGTTCTGAAAGCGATCGGTCGGATCGACGCCGACTTGCGATATCGCCGTGATCCAAGCCTGTCCCGCGACCACGGGCACGACGGCGGGAACATCGCCGAGACGCGTCACGGAATCGATGCGGCTTTCGAAGACCGAGCCGATGATCGACTCGTGCAGAAAGGTCTCGCCCACATCGATCAGTCCTTTCGCGTGCATCACCGCGAGCCGCGCGGACGTGCCCGTGCCGCATGGCGAACGGTCGCAGCGCCCCGGCGACACGATCACCGTGTTGCGCGACTTCAGCACGCCGTTCTCGCGCGAAAGCGGACCGATGAACTCGGTCATCGTGATGCCTTTGATGAGCGGATTGAGCGGATGCGGCGACGGCAACTGCTCCGCCGCCGCGGCCTTGATGACTTGCCCCAGCTCGCACAGTTCGCGCGCTTCGTCGGGCGTGATGCGAAAGCCGAGCTTTTCCGCGTCGACGATCACATACGTCATGCCGCCATAACCGACATCGACGGCCAGACTGCCGATGCCTTCGACCTCGATCGTCTTGTCGAGATGATTCGCGAACGCCGGCTGATTCGTGAATTCGACTTTCGTGACCTTGCCATTCGCGCACGCGCAGCGCAGATGGATCAGACCGGCGGGCGCTTCGAGCACGAGTTCGGTGACCGGCTCGACCATCGGCAGGATGCCGGTTTCGAGCAGCACGGTCGCGACGCACATCGTGTTCGAGCCGGACATCGCCGGATATTCGGTCGATTCCGCGATCACGTAGCCCATTTGCGCGCGCGGATCGGTTGCGGGCAGGATGAAGTTCACCGTCTGGTTCGCCGAGCCGCGCGGCTCGAAGATACAGATGCGGCGCAGGTCGTCGCGCACTTCTTCGAGATGCATCATCTTGTCGAACATCGTGGCGCCGGGCACGTCGAAGACGCCGCCCGTCACGACATTGCCGACTTCGCCTTCGGCGTGACAGTTCACTACTGTGAGCGTTCGATTCCAGCGCATGGTTATTGCAGCGGCGCGTGCGCCGTCTCCTTGATGGTCATGACGGTGATCGTCGAAAGCAGCGCCGCGAGCATCACGAAGTACGCGGGCGAGAGCGGCGAGCCGGTCGCCTTGATGAGCGCGATGGAGATCATCGGCGCGAAACCGCCGAATATCGCGTTGGCGATGCCGTAGCCGATCGACATCCACGTCGTGCGGATTTTCGTCGGGAAGAGTTCGGAGAGCACGGCCGGGCCGACACCCGAAAATATGCCGATGACCACGCCGCCCAGCACCTGCACCGCGCCGACGACCGCCGCCGACTTGTACTCGAGCATCAGATGGAAGATCGGATATGGCAGCACGAGAAACGCGATACAGCCGATCGCGTAAATGGGCTTGCGTCCGAAGCGGTCCGACGCCGCGCCCCAGAACGGAATCGATGCCGTCATCACGATCAGGCCCGCCGTGTTGAGCCACAGCGCAGTCGACGGATGCATGCCGACGTACTTCGTCGTGAACGACGGCAGATAGTTGAGGAGCACGTAGAGCGAGACCGTCCAGACGATCACGAGTCCGCACGCCTGGAGACCGAGCAGCGCGGGCGCGCGGCCTTTCGTCTTGGGCGCTTCGCCGCTTGCGCTCTGGTAGGCGGGCGTTTCCTCGCTCCGCTTGCGGATGATCCAGCCGATCGGCCCAATCACGATCGCACCGATGATGAACGGCACGCGCCAGCCCCAGTCGAGCAGCGCTTCCGGACTGAGCAGCGTGGTCATGAGCGCGGCCGCGCCGGAGCCTAGCAGCATGCCGCCGAGCGTGCTGCATTGCTGGAAGCTACCGTAGAAGCCGCGCTTGTTCTGCGGCGCCCATTCGACGAGAAACGCCACCGCGTTACCCAATTCGCCGCCGACGGAAATGCCCTGCAACATGCGCGCCGCGACGAGCAGGATCGGCGCCCAGATGCCGATGGCCGCATACGTCGGCAGCAACGCCATGAAGAGCGTCGCGGCGGCCATCAGCGGCATGACGAAGGTGAGCGTCCACTTGCGGCCTTTCGTGTCGCCGAGCCAGCCGAAGATGATCGCGCCGAGCGGACGCGCCGCGAAGCCCAGGCCGAACGCGCCGAAGGTGCCGAGCATGGCGGCGAAGTCGTCGCCGGTCGGGAACATCACTTTGGCGATGACGGTCGCGAGAAACGCGTACGTGCCGAAATCGAACCATTCGAGGATGTTGCCGACGACGGCGGCGGTGACCGCGCGACTGGACTTCGATGAAACGCGCGGGCTGTCGCCCGCGGTGTAGGGGTTCGCAACGGCATTCGCTCGGTCGGTCATGATGGTTCCCTCGGCGGCATTGAGATGCGGTTCCGAGGGATTGTGCGCCTGTCTTGATTTTGAATCAAGGATTTTGGATCCAAAATTAGGAATGTGCGGATGCTTCCGAACTTGCTCCTTCTGTGGACAAGTCCGGTTCTCAGGACTTGTCCTTTCCTTTTCGTTACGATATTTCCCGAAGCGTTAGCGTGAGACGTACACGAATGGAGCTATGCCGCCTTGCACGCCGGCGGCGTACAAGCCAAGATCGACGTTCTTGTATGTACCGTCCCCCCGCGGTTGCAACTGATTCACGGAACCGCTCGTACCGCGAGCATGGAAGATCGATCCCGTCTTCGACTCGTACTGGACTTGCTGCAGCAGAACCGCTGTGTCGAATGCTGTCGTCTTCTTCCGAGTGTTCACGTCATAAACAATGATCGGATTCGGATTCGTGTAATTGTCGTCGGAGAAAAGGATTTGGGTATTGCTAATCGCCGTCAGGAATTGCGGCGTCTTCTCAGGAACGTCAGTCAATGCGCGCGTGTTGCCGCTTATCAGATCAACCTCCTTCAGCGCGCCGGCGCTTACCACATAAGCCTTCTTTGCGTCAGGTGTAACGGCGAGTTGATAGAGACGATAGTCCTGTGGGGTACCCGACGGGTATCTCTTTGTAATCGCACCCGTCGCGATGTCGATGCGGAAAATTTCCTGTTCGGCCGGCGCGGGATTGTTGTACGTGAAGCCCAACACGTAGATGCCTCCTAGGTCATTCTTCGCTGTCGCTATCCGACGCGCATAGGAGTTCGTCGGTAGATCAAACGTCCGCGTCAACTTGCCGGAGTCGGTGTCGAACACATTGACCTTCGTTAACTGTGTTGTGTAGACGTGGCGCCCGTCTAGAGCGGGCTGCACTTGGTCACCATAACCCATCACACCCGGAATGTCGGCTACGCTCATAATCGAATTGGTCGCCGTATCAATCGTCACCAGACGAGTCCCTCCAGTGCTTGACCACATGGTTAAATACACACGTCGGCCATCGACACTTGAGAACAAGGATTCGACTGTTTTGAAGTCGCTTGGCAGCATGTCGCTGAACGTAGCCTTCACAGCGAGGGTGGGGAAGTCATATGCAGTCATCTTGACGTTACCTGAGCCGTTCGACAGAACATATACTGTCTCCTTGACTTTCCGAACCCCATAATACTTCTGCGCCATCACAATATCCGTCGCGCTCAGCTTCCCATTACCGTTCCACTCCGGATTGCAGTAGTTCATGATCGACGCCAGGTCCCACGCACCGATCATCGTGTCGCCATTGGTGCCTTGCGTCGGCTCCTTACACGACGACGGCGTATCCGCCCGATTCTGCTCATGCGCGAACCCCAGCGCATGACCGAACTCGTGTGCAGCCACATTGCGAATGCAATACTCCTCTCGACCGACGCAACCCGCCGTGCTCCAGTTTTTGAAGGTGAAGTTCAAGGCCATGCCCCCGACCTTGTTATTCAACGCCGCGCCTAAGCCCATCGTGTGCGGCCCCGACCCTGCAATGTCTTCGACCGTGATCCGAATACCGTAGTAGTTCGGGTCGTTCGTGCATTGCTGCCATCCGGTGAACTCGACGCCGGAGTTTTCCTCCCAGCTATCCAGAACAGCCTGGCGCGTCCAATTGCGCTGCGTCGAGTACTGCGCGAAATCGGCGCTGCTCATATCCCAGCAGACACCTATCGGAATCTGCTTCCAGATGGCAGTCGACAACGCGTATCCCTTGACGGTCGCCTTGTCTTGCGCGCTCGACGTTTCCTCCGCGCTCTTGGCAGTAGCAGTCACGCCACTCCCGCCATTATCGCCTCCGCCGCAAGCAGTCAACAGTAATCCTAAACATATTGCCGAAACCCAACCTCTTATTCGTCTCATCTTCTTCTCCGTAATGACAGACCATGCATCCTCACGCATGGCAGGAGAAGTATATTTTTAATATGTAATCAAGTTAGAAACTTCATTACACAATATTTCAACGTGCTTTCACTATTGACTTAAGGCTGCAATTTGATCCGATAAGCACATAAAAGAAACCCGTTCATCGCACTCCATAGAACATCTGCGCCATCACGATATCCGTCGCACTGAGCTGTCCGTTACCGTTCCATTGCGGATTGCAGTAATTCATGATCGACGCCAGATCCCACGCGCCGATCATCGTGTCGCCGTAGGTGCCTTGCGCGGGCTCCTTGCACGTCGTCGATGGCGTGTCCGGCCGATTCTGCTCATGCGCAAAACCCAGCGCATGACCGAACTCATGCGCAGCGATGGCGCGAATGCAATATTCCTCGCGGCCCACGCAACTCGTGCTCCAGTTCCTGAACGTGAAGTTGAAGACCATGCCGCCGACGATATTGTTGATCTGCGTCCCGAGGCCTTGCGTATGCGGCCCGGTCGCGGCGCTGTCCTGCACCGATATCCGGATGCCGTAATAGTTCGGCGCGTTGGTGCATTGCTGCCAGCCCGTGAACACGACGCCCGAATGCGCCTCCCAGCTGTCCTGAACCGCCTGCTGACTCCAGGTGCGCTGATTGACATACAGCGCGAAGTCGGCGTTGCTCAAGTCCCAGCAAACGCCGATGGGAAACTGCTTCCAGATGACCGTAGACAACGCATATCCCTTGTCCGTGGCATTCATCTGCGTATTCGATTGTTCCGTGGAGTCTTTGGCCGCAGCGCTTGCCGCATCGGATGCGCTGTCGCTTCCACCGCATCCACTCAGCAGCATTCCTAACAATAATGCAAATAGCCACACCCCGATTCGCTTCATCTTCTTCTCCGCTGTTGCCCGCCGCACACGCGAGAAGAATTATATTTCGCGACGCCCGATTAGAACCGATTGTTCATTCCATAGTATTCACGAAAGCGCCGCGAAACTCGCCGTCACGATCACACCGCGATCCGGATGCTCGCGCTGCGCAAGCCCGATCTCGCCCCGATGCGCCTGCACGATTTCCTTCGCGATCGACAACCCGAGCCCTGTCCCCTCCGTATCGGCCGACGCGCGATAGAACGGCTCGAACACGTGGCTGCGCGCTTCGGCGGGAATGCCGGGGCCGTCATCGGTGACGGCGAGCTTCACGCGTTGCGCATCGCGCATCACGGCGACGGTCACATGACCGCCCGCCTGCGTATAGCGGATCGCGTTCTCTGTGACGTTGTAAACCAGTGCCGACAACAACCCTTCATGCCCGATGATCCACGTCGATTCGACCAGCTCCGCGCCCAGATCGATCTCGCGCTTTTGCGCGAACATCGCCAGATCTTCGATCACGTCCTGCGCGATGGCGGCGAGATCGACCTTCTGCCGCGCAAGCTGCGCATAATCCGCGGCTTCCGCCTGTGCGAGCAGCAACAGCTTGTTCGTCAGGCCGACCATCGAGCGATTGCTTCGCTGCATCGCCGCGAGCGCTTCGTTCAGCGACGGCTCCATCGCGCGATGCTGCCGCGCGAACTGCAACTGCGTCTCCAGCAGCGTGAGCGGCGTGCGCAACTGATGCGCCGCATCCGCGATGAAGCGCCGCTGCGCCGCCACCTGAAGCCCGAGCCGCGCGATGCACTGATTGATCGCCTCGACGATAGGCCGCAGCTCCGTATGCAAGCGCTCGACGCGCAAGGGTTCGAGCTGCATCGGATCGCGGTCCATCACTTCCTTCTTCACCTTCAGCAACGGCCGCAGTTCGAACGTCAAGCCGATGCACGCAAGCGCCACGGCCAGCAGCACCATCTCGATCTGCCGCACGAGTTGCGGACGCCATAGCTCGCGCAACATCGCATCGCGCGACGCCTCGGTCTTGCCGACGGACACAAGCACACGACGTATCGCGCCGTTGTCGTACATCTGGCGCACGAATCCAACGGCGCGTATCGGCTTGCCGTTCAGTTGCGCATCGTAATAGTTCGGCGAGTCATGACCGTTTGCGTCGCGCGTCGGGAAATCCGGCACGCCCGCGAGCAGCCGGCCATCGTCGACACTGACGTTGTAGAAGACCTGATCGCCCTGCGGCGACGCGAACACTTCGAGCGCGGCAGGCGGAATATCGACGAGCAATCGCCCGTCCGACCATTCGACCTCGCCCGCGATCATCCGCGCCGATGCGATCAGCGTGTTGTCCTGCACGAGATCGGCGGTATGGCGCGCGTTGTCGTAGGCGGCCTGGCCCGTCACGAACACGTAGATCGCGAGCGGCACGAGCAGCCACCACAGAAGACGGACGCGCAGGCTATTGGTCATCGTCCTTCTTGCGCAGCAGATAGCCCAGACCGCGCAGCGTGACGATCGCCGCCGAACTGCCATCGAGCTTCTTGCGCAGCCGCGACACGTAGATTTCGAGCGCGTCCTCGCTCGGGCTGTCGTCGTGCGTGAAGATCGCGTCCAGCAGCGCCGCCTTCGACACCGTCTTGCCGAGACGCAATATCAGCGCTTCGAGCACGCTGCGCTCGCGCGGCGTCACGTTGAGCGGCGCGCCTTTGAGCGCGAACTGATGCGTGTCGATATCGAACACGAGATCGCCGCACGACACCTCGTTCGCCGTCGATGAACTGCGCCGCCGGATCATCACCTTCACGCGCGCCACGAGCTCGCGCACTTCGAAAGGCTTCACCAGATAGTCGTCCGCGCCCGCGCCGAGCAGCTCCACTTTTTCGTCGATGGAACCGCTCGCCGTGAGGATCATCACCGGCGTCGCGTCGCCACGCTGACGCATGCGGCGCAGCACATTCTTGCCGGACAGACGCGGAAGGTTGAGATCGAGCAGCACGACATCGTATTGATTCGTGCGCAGCAGTTGATCGGCGGATTCGCCGTCCTGCACGGCCTCGAGCGTGAACGACTCCTGTTCAAGCATCTTCGCGAGCCAGAGCGAAAGCGTCGGATTGTCTTCGATCAGCAGCAGTTTCATGGTGGCGCGATTGTATTGGCTTCGAAGGCCGATGAAGCGTCGGGTTAACACCCATGATTTGCCTTCGGCACAGAAAGCTGGCAGAAGGTTTCACCTTTCTATAATCGCCGCACACAACTGAAAAAGCGGGCCAACCCTTACATCACGGCCCACAACAAGGAGACTCCTGATGCGTACTCTGCGCCAGATCGCTGCTGTGTCCGGTATCGCTTTCGCCCTCGCTGCCGCTTCCGTATCCGCTCACGCCGAAAAGATTTCCATCATGGTCGGCGGCGCGACCAAGATCATCTATCTGCCCGCGAAGCTGACCGAGCAGCTCGGCTACTTTAAGGATGAAGGGCTCGACGTCGAAATTCTCTCGCAGCCCGCCGGCGTCGATGCCGAAAACGAACTCCTGGCCGGTGCGGTGCAAGGCGTCGTGGGCTTCTACGATCACACCATCGATTTGCAGAGCAAGGGCAAGGAAGTGCAGGCGCTCGTGATCTTCGGCCAGGTGCCGGGCGAAGTCGAAATGGTCGCGACCAAGCAAGCCGACACGCTCAAAAGCATGGCCGACGTGAAAGGCAAGACGCTCGGCGTGACGGGCCTCGGTTCATCGACGAGCTTTCTCACGCAGTATCTCGCGCAGCGCGCCGGCGTCACCTCGAAGCAATACACGCTGCTGCCCGTGGGTGCGGACGCGAGCTTCATCGCGGCGATCAAGCAGGAGCGCATCGATGCCGGCATGACGACCGAGCCGACCGTCTCGCAGTTGCTCAAGACCGGCGAGGCGAAGGTGCTCGTCGACATGCGCACGCTCGAAGGCACGCGCGCCGCGCTCGGCGGCACGTATCCGGCGTCGAGCTTCTACGTGCAGCGCGCGTGGGCCGAATCGCACAAGACGGATGCCGCGAAGCTCTCGCGCGCGTTCGCGAAGACGCTGAATTTCATCGCGACGCACAGCGCCGAAGAGATCACCGAGAAGATGCCGAAGGACTATTACGCGAAGAACAAGGACCTGTACGTGGCCGCGCTGAAAGCCTCGCTGCCGATGTTCACCAAGGACGGCAAGATGCCCGCCGACGGCCCCGACACCGTGCTGAAGGTGCTCTCCGCGTTCAATCCGTCGGTGAAGGGCAAGCATATCGATCTCGCGCGCACGTATTCGAACGAATATCTGTCGGGCACGGCAACGGCGTCCAAGTGAGGCTTTCACGATGAATCAATCCACTCAACCCGCGATCGAGTTGCGCAACGTCTCGTGCCGCTTCATTTCGCCGGACGGCAAGGCGACGGTCGCGCTGCGTGACTTCAGCATGTCGGTGGCGAAGGGCGAGTTCGTGGCGATCGTCGGTCCGACCGGTTGCGGCAAGTCCACCACGCTCAGCATGATCACCGGCCTGCTCAAGCCGACGACCGGCGAAGTGCGCGTGATGGGCCAGCCGGTCGATGGCATCGATCCGCGCATCGGCTTCGTGTTTCAGGCCGACGCCGTGTTCCCGTGGCGCTCGGTGCTCGATAACGTCGCGGCCGGGCCGCTGTATCGCGGCCGCTCGAAGTCCGCCGCTTACGACGAAGCGCAGTCGTGGCTGCGCCGCGTCGGGCTCGAGAAGTTCGGCAAGCACTATCCGCATCAGTTGTCGGGCGGCATGCGAAAGCGCGTTGCGCTCGCGCAGACGTTCATCAACAAGCCCGAAATCCTGCTGATGGACGAGCCGTTCTCCGCGCTCGACATGCAAACGCGCACGCTGATGCAGGACGAGCTGCTGCAACTGTGGTCGGGGAACGCGGGCTCGGTCGTGTTCGTCACGCACGATCTCGAAGAAGCGATCGCGCTCGCAGACCGTGTGTTCGTGCTGACGGCGCGGCCCGCGACGCTCAAGAAGGTCTACGAGATCGACCTGCCGCGTCCGCGCATCACGTCGGAGATTCGCTATCACCCGCACTTCATCGAGATTTCGCGCGATATCTGGCACGACCTGCGCGAAGAAGTGCAGATCGGTTGAACCCGCTTCATAGGAACATCACTATGTCCACGCCTCAACAAGCGATGCCCTCGGGCATCGATCCCGGCGCGCTCGCGCAAGTCGAACGCGAAGCGCAAAAGCGCATCCGGCAGCGCCATGCGCTCGTCATCGGGTTGCGTATCGCGGTGCTCGTGTTCGTGCTCGGCGGATGGGAAGTGTCGGCTCGCCTTCACTGGATCGACCCGTTCTTCTTTTCGATGCCCTCCGCGATCTTCGATCAGATCATCGAATGGTTCGTCGAAGGCACTTCGCAAGGACCGCTCCTCACGCAAGTGTGGGTCACGCTGGAAGAGACGATTCTCGGCTTTCTCATCGGTTCGGCCGGCGGCATTGTCTGCGGCATCGTGCTCGGCCGCAACAAGCTGCTGTCGGACGTGTTCAGCCTCTATATCAAGATCGCCAATTCGATTCCGCGCGTGGTGCTCGGCTCGGTGTTCGTGATCGCGCTCGGTCTCGGGATGGCGTCGAAAGTCGCGCTCGCCGTGGTGATGGTCTTCTTCGTCGTGTTCGCCAATGCGTTTCAGGGCGTGCGCGAAGCAGACCGCTACATGATCGCGAATGCGCAGATTCTCGGCGCGTCGCGTCGTCAGGTGACGACGTCGGTGGTGATTCCGTCGGCGCTTTCGTGGATTCTCGCGAGCCTGCACGTGAGCTTCGGCTTCGCGCTGGTCGGCGCGGTCGTCGGCGAGTTTCTCGGTTCGAAGCAAGGCATCGGCTTGCTGATTTCGACGGCGCAAGGCGCGTTCAACGCAAGCGGCGTGTTCGCGGCGATGATCGTGCTCGCGGTCGTCGCGCTCGCGGCGGATTATCTTTTGACCGCCGTCGAGCAGCGTCTGCTGAAGTGGCGGCCTGCGGCGAACTGAAATTCGTTCGGCAAAATCGACAAACCCCACGCGCGCGTGGGGTTCGTCCTTTCTGGGGCGTTCAGCGAAGGCCGACCTGCTTCGCCCGCTCGAGGTTGCAACCCGCGTGCTCCGTGTAGACCACGCGGCTCTGATTGTTGTAGTACACGGACCATCGGTCGGTGCCGTGCTTCTTGAACGCGTATTCGGTGCACACGGAATACCACGGTCCCCAGTTTCCGTCGGGCGGTCCGAGTTTGTCTTCGACCTCCGCGCGCGCCATGCCGACTTTCACGGGGGCCATGTACTCCTGCGGATCGGGGTCTTTGATAAAGGCCGCACATCCGCTCAGGCCGATCAGCACCAGGACCAGGCTCGCCGCGCCATACGCTTTCCATCTGAGCATCGTTTCAGCCTCGCAAAAGGTCTGAAACTATCGGCATCGGCCGCGCGGGACAATCGAACTATTCCGAAAGTGTGTGAGAACGCCGTCGATCGATCTCCGCTACGCCGATGCACGCCGCCAGCCACGCGCCGCCCGACGCGAAGCCACCGATCACATCGCCGGGAAAATGCACGCCGATCACGACGCGGCTCGTGCCGATCGCGAGCACGATGAAGCACGCCAGCGCAATGATGAGCGGATCGCGGCGCGTCGGCGCGAAACGCAGCAGCACGTAGGCGCACATGCCGTAGCAGACGATCGAGCCGAACGTATGACCGCTCGGGAACGCGAAGCTTTCGGGCAACGGCACGGTCGCGCCGGTGGGACGGCCGCGGCGCATCATCGCTTTCAACGCATGATTGAGCAGGCCGCCTGCGCTCGTGACCGCGGCGAAGTACACGGCAAGACCGAAGCGGCGCGTGAGGACGAGTGCCGCGCACATGAGCGCGCAGAGCAGCGTGAGAAACCACGGATCGCCGAGATGCGTGAGCGCGGCGAACCATCGCGCGACGAATGCGGGCGTGCCGTCGCGCACGGCGTCGAGCAAACGCTGATCCGCCGATGAAAACGCCGTGCCGTGCGCGATGCGCGTCGCGATGGCGATGAACACCGCCGCGCCGGCCACGACCGGCACGCCCGCCGCGACCGCGATCGCCGCCGCGGAAGCCCGCCGATGACGCGTGGCCCAGACCCACGCGCCAGCCGCGATCGCAGGAACGACGAAGAGCACGATCGCGATGATCGCGATGGCATGGCGTTGCGCGAGCGCCGTGTAATCCATGATGTCCTGTTTTCTCCCGATTCCGAATGACCGGACGCTCGCGGGCTCAGGACGCGGCTGCGTTGCCCTCCGCTTCGAGCGGCCGTTCCCAGCCGAACGCCTGCACGCGCGCAACCGGCTTGTCCACGACGAGCACGCCGCAGATTCCGCCGGGCATCGGCAGTGTGATGCCGTGCCAGTCGGCCTGGCTCGCGTTCTCTCCCGATTCGCCGCCCCGCTCCGCGCGCCTTGCGCCGATCCGCGCCGCTTCGTCCCACATGAGCTTTCTGGCGTCCGCGCCCTGGCTGCCGGTCGTCTCGACGGTGAGGCCCAGTCCTATTTTCGCCGATGCCACCGCCAGCACGATCCAGATGCCCGAATACGCGACATCGACGTGAATCGCGCCTTCGACGTTCGGATGCGTCACGACGACGCGATCGTCCGGTTCGTCCTCGACGCCCACATCTTGCGGCTCGCAATTCAGCATGTGCGAGAGCACGAGACGCAGCGTCGCGCGCGCGACGGAAAAGCGCCGCCCGAGCGCCGAATTCGGATGCAGCCGCGCGCGTTTGCGTTCGGCGAGACTGAGCCAGTTCCCGATGTTAGACGCCGACGCGAAGCGGAATTCGCTCGGCACCAGCCATAGACAGACTTCGCCGGGCGCGGGCGGTTCGTGAATCTGCACGCGCGATTTGGCGAGGTCGTAGTAGCGCCACGAGACGTTGGTGGCGTGGAGCTGATTGATAGGATCGATGGGGGGCATGCGCATCGGCAAAGTCACCGGCGGGCTCGCGCCGGAATGCTCCGCATTCAGAACAAACCCAGATTCTCTGCGCGGGATGCTTATGGGACGCTTATCCGGCCTACGGGTCATCCCCGAGTTGAGCTTTCATCAATCCCATCCTCAAAAATCCTCGATTCCTTCCCGCGCGACGCCCGCCGCAGAATGCCTCACATCCACCGCAACGGTGGTCGAACCCTGCACATCACGCGGACACAAGGAAGGAGTCAATGGAAAAGAATCTGTTCATCGGCGAAGGCTTCGAAGGCCCGGGCGTCAATCTCGCTCACATCAACGTGCTGGTCGGCCCGCGCAACGGCCCGGCCGGTCAGGCATTCGCGACCGCGCTCGCGACGCCGTCCGCCGGTCACGCGCCGTTCGTCGTGATCGCCCAGCCGGGCGTGCCGACCAAGCCGCTCACGCTCTACGTCAACAAGGCGCAGATCGACGGCGATTTCCACGGCAACGCGACCTGGGGCGCATCGCAGGCGGGCATCGCGAAGGCGGTGGCCGAATCGCTCGAAAACGGCACGCTGCCGCCGGAAGCGGAGAACGACTGGGTGGTCGTGTCGGCGAACTGGGTCAATCCGAAGACCGACGATCTCGACGCCGTCTTCGAGAACAACTATCGCGCGTGCAAGAACGCGATCATCGCCGCGATGGAAGGGCTGCCGCGCAAGGAAGCCGTGTTCAAGGCCGCGCGCGACGTGTCGAACCCGTTCTACACGCCGAAGAAGTAAGGAGCCTTCACATGGAATACGTACGTCTCGGCCAGTCCGGCCTGAAGGTTTCGCGCCTGTGCCTCGGCACGATGAACATGGGCACGCCGCAATGGAAGCCGTGGATTTTCGATGAAGCGCAAAGCGAGCCGATCGTGAAGCACGCGCTCGACGCGGGCGTGAACTTCATCGATCTGGCGGACTTCTATTCGACGGGCGTGGGCGAAGAAGTCGTCGGCCGCATTCTGAAGCGGCTCGTCAAGCGCGAGGAAGTCGTCGTGACGACGAAAGTCGGCTACGACATGGCGAGCTACCCGAACGCGGGCGGCCATTCGCGCAAGCACATCATGGACGGCATCGACGGTTCGCTGAAGCGTCTCGGCATGGATTACGTCGATATCTACATGCTGCATTACTTCGACGTGAACACGCCCGTCGAAGAAACGATGGGCGCGCTCGACGACATCGTGCGCGCGGGCAAGGCGCGTTACATCGGCGTGTCGACGATGTACACGTGGCAGTTCGCAAAGATCATGCAGGCATGCGAGCGCCACGGCTGGCACAAGCCGATCAACATGCAGTTGCAGTTGAACGTCGCGTATCGCGAGGAAGAGCGCGAGATGGTTCCCTACTGCATCGATCAGGGCGTCGGCGTCTCGGTGTTCAGTCCGCTCGCGCGCGGCCTGCTGACCTCCGACGCGAAGTCCACACGCAATCAGACCGACTTCTTCACCGCGCAGATGTACGGCGATCGCGCATCGCAGGAGATCGCGGCATCGGTCGCGCGTGTCGCGGCGCGGCGCGGCGTGCCGGCGGCGCAGATCGCGCAGGCGTGGGTGCTGAGCCGTCGGGGCATTTCGTCGATGCTCGTCGGCGCGGATTCCGCGGCGCAATTCGACAGCGCCCTCGCCGCGCTCGACACGAAGCTCGACGACGACGAACTCCACGAACTCGAGCGCAACTACACGCCGTGCGATCTCATCAACGATTACACGGCGGGACGGCGCATCGCGCGTGAGGCGCGCGCCGCTCAGGGCGCCTTCGAGAACACACTGGAGCGCGCGGCATGACGAACCTGTTGCAATCGAATCATTACATCGACGGAAAGTGGCGCGAAAGCGCGAGCACGTATCCCGTGCGCAATCCCGCGACGGGCGACGTGATCGCCAACGTCGCGCGCGGCGGCGGCGCGGAAACGCAGCAGGCCATCGATGCCGCGAAGCGCGCCTTCCCCGCATGGCGCGCGCTGACCGCGAAAGAACGCAGCGCACGCGTGAAGCGTTGGGGCGAACTGATGCTCGCCAACCGCAACACGCTCGCGGAACTGCTGACGCGCGAGCAAGGCAAGCCGCTCGCCGAAGCGCTCGGTGAAGTCGCCTACGCGGCGAGCTTCCTCGAATGGTTCGCGGAAGAAGCGAAGCGCAGCTACGGCGACATCATCCCGAGTCCGAAGCCGAACTCGAAGATCGTCGTCACGCGCGAGCCGGTCGGTGTCGTCGCGGCCATCACGCCGTGGAATTTCCCGCTCGCGATGATCACGCGCAAAGCCGGCCCCGCGCTGGCCGCAGGCTGCACGATGGTGCTGAAGCCGTCCGAAGAAACGCCGCTGTCGGCGTTCGCTTTGGCGGTGCTCGCGGAGGAAGCGGGCATTCCGGCGGGCGTGCTCAACGTCGTGTCCGGCGATGCCGTCGCCATCGGCTCGGTGCTGACCGAATCGCCGGATGTGCGCAAGCTCTCGTTCACCGGTTCGACGCGCGTCGGCAAGCTGCTCGCGAAGCAGTCGGCGGATACGTTGAAGAAGCTGTCGCTGGAACTCGGCGGCAACGCGCCCTTCATCGTATTCGACGATGCCGATATCGACGCCGCCGTGCAGGGCGCGATCGCGTCGAAGTTCCGCAATACCGGGCAGACGTGCGTATGCGTGAATCGGTTCTTCGTGCAGGACGGCGTCTACGATGCCTTCACGCAGGCGTTGACGCGCGCGGTGCACAAGCTGCGCGTCGGTAACGGGCTGGAAGGCGAGTTCGATCAGGGTCCGCTCATCAACGAGGCCGCGCTGACGAAGGTGCAGACCCATGTCGCCGATGCCGTGAGCAAGGGCGCGAAGGTGCTGACCGGCGGCAAGCGGCACGCGCTCGGCGGCACGTTCTACGAGCCGACTGTTCTCGCGGACGCCAAGTCTTCGATGCTCATCGCCGATGAAGAAACCTTCGGTCCCGTGGCCGCGTGCTTGCGCTTCGCAACGGAAGATGACGTGATCGCCGCGGCGAACGACACGCCCTACGGCCTTTCCGCGTACTTCTACACGCGCGATCTTGGCCGCGCGTGGCGCGTCGCGGAGGCGCTCGAGACCGGCATGGTCGGCATCAACGAAGGCATCATCTCGACGGAAGTCGCGCCCTTCGGCGGCGTGAAGCAGTCGGGACTGGGCCGCGAAGGATCGAAGTACGGGCTCGATGAGTACATGGAACTCAAGTACATGATGATGGCCGGACTCGGCCGCTGATTCATCGCCACACCGCGCACGCACGAACGATAACGCCATCGCGTGCGCGGCTTTCCTGCGGCGTAGAATGCGCCGCCCCACCTGAAAGTGGAGGAGATACTCTTGGATATGCAAAGCCTGAGCGCGCAGCCGCTCGCGCCCGGCGCCGCCGCGCCGTTCGATGCGTCGCGCAATCGCGTCGCCCTCGACGATGTTCCGCTCAACCGCTTCCACGTGAAGATCGCGGGTCTGACGTTCGGCGCGCACTTCACGGAAGGTTATGCGCTCGGCACGATCGGTTACGCGTTGTCGTCGCTGAACAAACAGATTCCGCTCGATGCCTTCTGGATGGGCCTGCTCGGTTCGTCGGCGCTGATCGGCATTTTTATCGGCAGTCTTGTATTCGGCTGGCTTTCGGACAAACTCGGCCGCCAGAAGATATTCCTGCTGAGCTTCATCATCATCACGGCGGCGGCTTTCGCGCAGTTCTATGCGACCACGCCCGCGATGCTGGTCGGCTTGCGCGTCCTGATCGGCTTCGGCATGGGCGGCGACTTCGCCGTCGGTCATGCGATTCTCGCGGAGTTCTCGCCGCGCAAGCATCGCGGCGTGCTGCTCGGCTCGTTCAGCGTGATCTGGACGATCGGCTATGTGATCGCGAACGTGCTCGGCATGCATTACGCGGATGCGTCGCCGGATGCGTGGCGCTGGCTGCTCGCCTCCGCTGGCGTGCCGGCGTTTCTCGTGCTGATCCTGCGCGTCGGCACGCCGGAGTCGCCGCGCTGGCTGCTCGGCCAGGGCCGCGTGGATGAAGCGATGCGCATCGTGCGCAAGCACTTCGGCCCGAACGTGACGCTCGAAGCCGATACCGGCGAGCACTTCTCCGGCAAGGGCGGTTTTGCGCGCCTGTTCAAGCCGGACCTGATTCGCCGCACGATCTTCAATTGCGCGTTCTTCGTGTGTCTCGTGATTCCGTATTTCGCGATTTACACGTTTCTGCCTAGCATTCTCACGGCGATCCGCCTGCCCGAAGGATCGGGCGCCGATCTGCTGCTCAACGGCTTTCTCGTGCTGGGCGCGTTGATCGGCATCTGGCTGACGATCAAGCTTTCGCGTCGCTCGTTCCTGATCGGATCGTTCGCGGTGTGCTGTCTGTCGCTGTTCGCGTTGAGCGTGCTGCCGTCATCGGCGAATGTGGGGATGATCGTCGCGTTCGGCGTGTTCACGTTGACGATGTCGGCGTTCTCGAATCTCGTCGGCGTGTTTCCGCCGGAATGCTTTCCGACCGAGGCGCGGGCGTGCGGCGTGGGACTGTCGATCGCGTGCAGCCGGCTCGGATCGGCGGTGGGAACGTTCCTGCTGCCTATCGGCATCGCGCAGGCCGGCGTGCAGATGACGATGCTCGCGCTCGCGGTCGTGTTGCTCATTGGGATGCTGGTTTCGATCGCCTGGGCGCCGGAGACCAAGCATCTGACGTTGAGTCAGGCGAGCGGCGGATAAACACCTTACGGCTGCGCGGCCTTCGCTCCCTCGCCGCGCAGCCACTCCGCAAACGCCTGGACGCAATCCGACGCAGCCAGCGAAGGCGCGATATCCAGCCAGTACCCATACGGCCCCGTCGACTCGACCGGCGAGAGCAGCACCAGCGACCCATCGTGCAACTCATCCGCGATCATGTTTCTGTCGACGACCGCCAGCCCCGAGCCCGCGCGCGCCGCGTGAATCGCCTGATCGAGTGTCGAGAATTCGATGCCGTTCCCGCCGAACGCGCGCGGCAAACCCGCCGCGTCGAGCCAGTTGGGCCACAGTGTCAGCCGCGTATCGTTGTGCAGTACGTGCAACGCGGGCAGCCGCTCCAGCAGCGCCTCGACCGATTGCCCCGCGAACTTCATCGCGCCGACGAGCACATGCCGCTCGATGAACAGCAACTCCGACCGATAATCCGCCCGCGCCTCATATCCGAAGCGAATGCTGCACTGACGGTCATCGACCGGATCGGTGCGCACGGAGAGATCGATGTTCGGCACCGCGTCCATCAGCGAGCCGAGCCGTGGCGAGAGCCAGCGCGTCGCGAACGTCGGCGGCGCGATCACCGTCAGACGCTTGCGCTCGCTGCGCTGCGCGCTGGAGAGCGATCGCGTCACGCGTTCGATCGAATCGAACGCTTCCGACAAACACGCGAGCAGTTCCGCGCCCTGCTTCGTCAGCCGGATGCCTTTGTGATCGCGATCGAAAAGCTTGGTCCCGAGTGCGTCTTCGAGCAGGCGAATCTGCCGGCTCACCGCGCCGGGCGTCACGCACAATGCCAACGCCGATTGGTTGAAGCTCATATGACGCGCGCTTTCTTCGAAGAAGCGCAATGCGGTCAGGGATGGCAGTCGCCGCACAATCTTCTCCCTTATTTCCGCGCGCCCCGCGTACCGCCGAGCGCATGCGTCTGCTTCTCGATTTCCTCGCGCAGCCACTCGCGAAACAGCGCGACTTGCGGCGCGTCGTCCTGACCGGCACGCGTGACGAGCCAGTACGACTGATGCCCGTCCACTTCGACATCGACGATCGGCACGAGCGTGCCCTGCCGCAACTCATGCGCGATCATGTGACGATCGGCGATGGTGACGCCGAGCCCGTCGGTGGCCGCGCGGATCGCGTGATCGAGCAGATCGAACTCGTAGCCGTCGCGCGTATCGACATCGTCGATATTCGCCGCCTTGAGCCAGTGCTGCCACGTCAGATAGCGCTGATCGCTCGCCGCGAGCACGTGCAGCAGCGTGAAAGCGCTCAGATCGATGGGCGATGTATCGCGCTCGCCGAGCAATGCGGGCGAGCACACGGCGATATGGCGCTCGTTCATCAGCAATTGATTGTCGAGACCGTCCCATTCCCCGTTGCCGAAGCGGATGGCGCAGTCGAGCGCGCCCGATTCGACGAGATCGTCCCGCAGGCGCGTGCTCAACGTGATTTCGATTTCCGGTGCGGCGGCGCGCAGCGATTGCAGCCGAGGCATCAGCCAGCGGCTCGCGAAGGTAGGCGGCGCGTTGATGCGCAAGCGCTTCAGATGCGTCTTTTCCTGGATGCTGCGCACCGTGAGTTCGATGCGGTCGAACGACATTCTGAGCGCCTGAAGCAAAAGCCGCCCCGTCGCCGACAGCTCCAGATGATGATGACGCCGCAACAGCAGCGGTTCACCAAGCTGTGTTTCGAGCTGGCGCACCTGCCGGCTGACCGCGCTTTGCGTCACGTGCAGCATTTCGGCCGCGCGCGTGAAGCTGCCGGTGTGCCCGGCCACTTCGAAAGCCCTGAGCGCGTTCAGGGCAGGCATCTTTCGCTTCAAATCGGTCTCCTTCCCGGCGTTCGACGCGCGCATTGAACACGCATCCGGACCGGAACGTGCCGCTCTTGGGCGACATTTTACGAATCGAGGCAAATTATGCCGCTTCGGGGCGCGAGTGCGTTTTCGTGCGCTCGCGCCCCGTGCGGATCAGGCGGTCGCCGTAGTCTCCGTCCGCGCCGGCGCGTGCTCGCCGATGGTGCGGGCATCGTCGAGAATCATGTCCGCGGCTTTTTCCGCAACCATCATCACCGGCGCATTCAGATTGCCCGACGTAATGTTCGGGAAAATCGACGCATCGACGATACGCAGCCCTCGCATGCCATGCACGCGCAAACGCTCGTCGACGACCGCCGTGCGCTCGTCCGGGCCCATCGCGCAGGAGCCGCACAAGTGGTAGATCGATCCCGACTGCTCGCGGAAATACTCGAGGAAGTCGGCGTCGCTCTTCAGGTCCGGTCCCGGCGAGATTTCCTCCGCCGTGATCGCACGCAGCGCGGGCGAGCTCATGATCTTGCGAATGAGCTTGCTGCCCTGCACGGCCTCGCGGATGTCCTTCGGCGTCGTCAGCGCATTGATGCTGATCTTCGCGGCATCTTCCACGCGGTTCGATGCGATCTCCACCGTGCCGCGGCTCGTCGGCCGGCACGGATTGAAGCACAGCAGGAAGCCCGAATACGGCTCGGGTTCGAGCTGCGCCTTGCTGCTCTTCGGAATGCGATACGAGAGCGGGTTGAAATAAAGCTGGAGATTCGGCTCTTTCTCTTCGCCATCGCCTTTGAAGAAGCCGCCCGACTGGTTCACGCTCATCGAGAGCGGCCCCTTGCGCGACGTCAGATAACGCAGCGCCGCCTTCGCCTTGCCGACGAGCGTTCCGAGTTCGTCGTTCAGCGTCTTCACGGTCGCGCGATAGTAGAAGCTCACGCACAGGTGATCCTGCAAATTCTTGCCGACGGCCGGCAGCTCGTGCACGACCGGAATGCCGTGCTTCGCGAGCAGCGCCGCGTCGCCGAGACCGGAAAGCTGCATGAGCTTCGGCGTATCGACCGCGCCCGCCGACAGGATCACCTCGCGCTTCGCGCTGAATCGCAGCGATTCGCCGTTGCGCGCCGCGATCACGCCCGTCGCGCGCTTGCCGTCGAACATCACGCGGCTCACGCTGACGTTGCGTTCCACGCGCAGGTTCTTGCGTCCCAGCACCGGATGCAGATATTCGAAGCTGCTCGACGAACGCTCGCCGTTGCGCGCGTTGAGGTCATAGACCGTCGCGCCTTCGTAGTCCGCGCCGTTGATGTCGCCGGTGACGGGATAGCCCGCCTGCCGCGCGCCTTCGAGGAACGTGCCGCAGATCGCGTGCGCGCCCTCTTTCATCGACGAAATCCTGATCTTGCCGTTCGCGCCGTGATACGGCGTGTCGCCGGCCCAGTGCGATTCGAGGCGGCGGAAATACGGCAGCACGTCGCGATAACCCCAGCCGGCGTTGCCCGCGCGCGCCCAGTCGTCGAAATCGTGCGGCTGACCGCGCACGTAGATCATCGCGTTGATCGAGCCGGAGCCGCCCTGCACCTTGCCGCGCGGGCAATACAGCGAGCGGTTCTTCAACTGCGCTTCCGGCTCGCTGTAATACATCCAGTTGAATTCCGGGTTGTAGTAGGTCTTCGTGAAGCCGACCGGAATCCTGAACCAGAACGAATCGTCCTTGCCGCCCGCTTCGAGCAGCAGCACCGAATGCTCGCCGGACTCGGTGAGGCGATTGGCGAGAATGCAACCCGCCGATCCCGCACCCACGATGATGTAATCGAATTCCATGCTCTATCTGCCTTTCGTTCAGCCCTTCGCGGGCGCGAGATCCTTCACGTCGGCGGGCTTCGCCGCCATCTGCAGATGCAGACGCTCGCCCGTGTACGGCGTATGCGCACGCACGACGTCCATGTTCAGTTCGACGCCGAGGCCCGGCTCCGTCGACGGAATGATGTAGCCGTCTTCCCAGCGGATCGGCGTCTTGAGCACTTCTGCGTGGAAGCCGCCCCACGTCTCGATGCTTTCCTGGATCAGGAAGTTCGGCGAGCACGCGGCGACCTGGATGCTCGCGGCCGCGCCCACCGGACCGTTGTAGAGATGCGGCGCGATCTGCGCGTAATGGACTTCCGCGAGACTCGCGATCTTCTTCGCTTCGAGCAGACCGCCGACCCGGCCGACGTTGAACTGCAGAATCGACGCTGCCTTCGCTTCGAGCAGCTTGAAGAACTCATACTTGGTCGTGAGGCGTTCGCCCGCCGCAATCGGAATGCTGGTTTTCGCGGCGACTTGCGCCATCGCGTCTTCCTGTCCCGGCGGCACCGGCTCTTCGAACCACAGCGGATCGAACTTTTCGAGGCGCTGCGCGAGACGGATCGCCGACGACGGCACCATCTGCCCATGCGTGCCGAACAGCAGATCGGCCTTGCTGCCAACAGCCTCGCGCACCTTGCGGCAGAACGTTTCGCAGCGGTCCATCACTTCGAGCGAAATCTGATGGCCGGAATACGCGGTGTACGGACCGGCCGGATCGAACTTGACGGCCGTGAAACCGAGCTCGACGTTGTGCGCGGCGCATTCGGCGGCGAGATCGGGATCGTCGTAGTCGTACTCGCCGCGCGCGTTCTTCGGATAAAGATAGGTGTACGAACGCAGACGTTCATGCACGCGTCCGCCGAGCAGTTCGTAGACCGGCTTGCCCGCCGCCTTGCCGACGATGTCCCAGCACGCCATTTCCAGGCCGCTGACGACACCCATCATGGTGAGATCGGGGCGTTGCGTGAAGCCGCTCGAATACGCCTCGCGATAGAAGCGCTCCACATGATGCGGATCGTGGCCGAGCAGATAGCGCTCGAACACGTCTTCGATGATCGGCGTCATCGCCTTCGGATGGAACGTCGCTGAATAAATCTCGCCGACGCCCTCGATGCCGCACGCCGTGCGCAGCTTCACGAAAATCCAGTACATGCCGCCGATATGCGGCGGCGGCACGGCAACGACATAGGTTTCCAGCGCGGCGATTTTCATTGTTACGCTTCCTGCTTCTTGAGTCGAAGTTTGAACATGATGGCCGCCACGCCGCCGAGCGCGGACATGAGGGCGATGTAGCCGAAATACAGTTGATAGCCGTGCACGCCCGGATAGTTCTGCGTCAGATAGCCGTTGATGAGCGGCAGCACGGCATCGGGCGAATAGCCGACGACGGACACGAGGCCGATTGCGAGACCCATCGTTTCGGTGGGCACCTTGCACTGATCGAGCAGCGACCAGTAGAGGCCGCGAATCGCGTAGGTCATCACGCCGATGAACAGCACGAGCACCGCGATGAGCGCGTGACTCGCGATGGCCGGCGCGGCGATCAGCACGACGAGCGCGGCCGACGCGGCGAACAGCGCGACGATCAGCACGGAAGTCTTCGAGAAACGGTCGCCGAGAAAGCCGCCGCCGATGCCGCCGATCGGGCGCATCCACAGCTTGAGCGTCGTGATGAATCCTGCCGCGACCACCGTCAGGCCGATTTCCTTCTCATGCAGATAAGCGGAGAAGCTGTAGGTCGACCAGAAGACCTGATAGCCGCAGAACACGATGGCCGAAAGCAGCGCGAGTTGCGGGTTCTTCACGAGCGAGCCGAGGTCGCGCAGCACGTTGCGTTTTTCGCCCTTTGCCTTTGCCGCCGCCTGCGCGCCTTGCGGATCGCGCACGAGACCGAGCACGACGCCAAGCCCGATGCACAGGAACGCGTACAGATAGACGACAATGCGGAATCCCGCGACGGTCGATTCGCCGCGCGTCTGCGTGGCCCACGCGAAAAGCCCGATCGCGATGGTCGCGAGCAGCGCTTCGATCAGGCCGCGGCCGCCATCGAGAAAACCGAAGAAGCGGCCTTGCTCGTCGGCGGCGGCGATTGTCTGCACGCGCTTGATGATCGCGGCCCAGAACGTGAGGCCGGTCGTCAGGCCCCATCCGCCGAAGATCATGATCAGCGAACCGAACGACGGCGCCGTGGAATACCACAGCCCGAGCGCGCCCGTCGCGATCAGCGAAAAGCTGATGAGCACGCGCGGGGCGACGCGATCCGCGAGCCAGCCGCTCGGCAGATAGCACACGAGAAAGATCGTGCCGAGCGCGGAATAGAGATAGCCGAGTTGCGCTTCGGTGATGTGGAAGACTTCGAGCATCGTCGGCTGATAGACCTGCCGCAGATACAGAATCGGATAGATGGCGCCGGCGGCGATCACCAGCAGCGCGAGCTGGATATAGCGATCGGCGCGCGTGCTCGCGCTCGGCGTCGTCACGCTTTGGCCGGATTGAGCGGGATTCGATGACACAGGAGTGCTCCTCGAAGGGCAGCGGCGCGCGGCGTGCGGACGCCGCGCGGCTGAACCTTCAATATGTTTTTGTAGATGTGAAAAAGGGGATGCGGCCGGTGACGGCCGCGACAATCAGTACTTCATGACGACGAGACGCGTCTGCGTGAATTCCAGCATGCCGTGCTTGCCGTCGTCGCCGCCGATGCCGGAGCGCTTCCAGCCGGCGTGGAAACCTTGATACGGATCGGCGGGCGTGCGGTTGATGTACAACTCGCCCGCTTCGATCGAATTCGCGACCTTCATCGCCGTGCGGTAGTTCTCGGTGTACAGCACCGAGGAAAGGCCGAACTGATGATCGTTCGCCATCGCGATGGCATCGTCCAAGGTTGCGTACTTCAGCACCGCGAGCACGGGGCCGAAGGTCTCTTCCTGCACGATTTCCATGTCCTGACGGCAGTTCGAGAGCAGCGTCGGCGGATAGAAAAAGCCCTTGCGATTCGGCACTTCGCCGCCGGTTTCGAGCTTCGCGCCCGCCTCGATCGCGCGGCGAACCATCGCGTGAATGCCGTCGCGCGACGCCTTGTTCACGAGCGGGCCCATGTGGCTCGCGTCTTCGTAACGGTCGCCGATCACCTTTGCCTGCATCTGCTCGCGCAGCAAGCCGACGAATTCATCGTGGATGCTCTCGTGCACATAGACGCGTTCGATCGCCGTGCAGAGCTGACCGCTGTGCGTGAGCTTCGATGCGACGAGTTCGCGCGCGGCCTTCTGCAGATCGGCGTCCGGCTCGATGATCGCGGGCGTCTTGCCGCCCAGTTCCAGCGAAGGTTTCGCGATGTTCGCCTTGCAGTATTCGAGCACCTTGCGGCCCGCGTTGACGCTGCCGGTCAACGTGATCATGCCGACCTTCGGATGCGTGCAGACGACTTCGGCTGTCGCGTGGCCCATCGCCAGAATGTTGACGACGCCCGCCGGCAGCGCCGCGCGTTCGACGGCGCGCGCCAGTGCGAACGCCGACAGCGGCGTGTTGTTGCTCGGACGCACGAGGACCGTATTGCCCGCGATCAGCGCCGGCGCGACCTTGCGCATCAGCGTGTAGATGGGGAAATTGAACGGGATCAGGCACGCGACGACGCCGATCGGCTCGCGATGCAGCACGAGGTTTTCGTTTGGCGTGTCGCTCGGAATGACTTCGCCTTCGATGCGCCGCGCCCACTCCGCGTGATAGCGCGTGATCTGGGCGGCGTAGACGGCTTCGTTGGTCGCGTCGAGCAGGCTCTTGCCGGACTCGGCCGCGAGCGCCGCGCCGATATCGGCCGATGCTTCGACGATGGCATCCGCGAGACGCTGCATGTGCGCGCCGCGCTCGGCGGCGGGCATCACGCGCCACAGACGTTGCGCCTCGGCGGCGCGGTCGACGGCGAGGAGCGCCTGCTCGCGCGACGCGTTGTGAACGTGACCCAGCACCTCTTCGGTCGCGGGATTCAGGATGGCGGTGACGTCATCGCCCACGGGCTCGATGAAACGTCCGTTCACAAAATTGCGTTCTTGCTTCATGTCTGGCGGTTTCCTTGATCACGGTGCGTCGCGGCGCCCGGCTGCCGGGGATCTCGGGCAACCGCTGCGACAAGGCAACGCATTTGCGGCTCATTCTTCCGCGCCTCGCGCTGCAACGACAAGCGAAGAATTTGCTGGCAGAACATTCAAAAAACTCACGCTTGCTGTTCGACTAAATCCTTTTGCAGCCGCTCTTTCATCGCGCACAATCCGCCGCTCGTGGTCCCGTCCGCATCGGCGGACGGGGCTTCTCGAATAAATAGAAGACATGAGACTTTCATGAGAATCAAGGCAATTTCACTGGCGGCACTCGCCTGCATCGCAACTTCAGCTCATGCTCAGAGCAGCGTCACGCTGTACGGCGTCCTCGACGAAGGCTTCGACTACACGAGCAATGTCGGCGGAAATCGTGTCTATGAGCTGACGAGCGGCTATGCGTCGGGCAGCCGCTGGGGCATGCGCGGCGTCGAGGATCTGGGCGGCGGCACGAAGGCCGTGTTCCAGCTCGAAAGCGGCGTGAATCTCAGCAATGGCGCAGCCGGTCAAGGCGGACGCATGTTCGGGCGGCAGGCGTACATCGGCGTGACCGATGACCGTCTCGGCTCCGTCAAGCTCGGCCGCCAGTACGATTCGGTCGTCGACTATCTCGCGCCGACGACGGCCAACGGCAACTTCGCGGGCTATCTCTTCGCGCATCCGTTCGACAACGACAACACCGACAACTCGTTCCGCGTGAACAACACGGTCAAGTACGCGAGCCCGTCGTTCGGCGGCTTCCAGTTCGGCGGCACGTACAGCTTCAGCAACGACACGAACTTCGCGAACAACCGGCAATACAGCGTCGGCGCGTCGTATGCGAATGCCGGCTTGCTCGTCGGCGCGGCTTATTTGCGTGCCGACGGCACCGGCCTGACCGCAAACGGCGCGATCGCGACGAACGATGCGAGCTTCATCGCTCAACGCATGCAGATTTTCGGCGCGGGCGTGAACTACACGTTCGGCAACGCGACGGCGGGCTTCGCGTACACGAACTCGAGCTATCGCGATCCGGTGACGAACGGCTATATCGGCGGGACGCTGGCGTCGGATGGCAACACGCTGAAGAACCTCAAATATCAGAACTTCGAAGTGAACGGAAAGTATCAGTTCACGCCGGCGTTCTTCGTCGGCGCGCAGTACGTGTATTCGATGGAGACGTACGAATCGACCGCCGGCACCGTGAAGCCGCATATCCATTCGGCCGGCCTGATGGCGGATTACTTCCTCTCCAAGCGCACCGACGTGTACGTGCAGGGCGCGTATCAGAAGATCGCGGGCAGCTCGACCGGCTCGGTGCTGGATCAGGCGTTCGTGCCAGGCGCGCAGGGTGTGTCGTCGAGTTCGGAGCAATTCGTCGCGCGCGTGGCGTTGCGGCACGCGTTCTGACGTTCGCACGCATCGGATCGCTGTCCGCGTGTGGCGTGCGGACAGCGAATCCATCAAGCATCTTCCTAAGCATTTCCTAAGCTTCTGTCCTCTACTCTTGCGGCTTTCCTGAAACGGAAGACGCCGCAAGATGAAGCACACGCCCATTGCCGTTGTTGCGCGCCGCCGTCGAACGTCATGACCGTCCGGAGACACGCCATGAGGGTATTGCTCGTCGAAGACGACCGCATGATCGGCGAATCGGTCCAGGATGAATTGCGCGACAGCAGCTACGCCGTCGACTGGGTGCGCGACGGCAATCTCGCGCTCACGAGCCTCACCACGCATGTCTACGATGCGATCCTGCTCGATCTCGGCCTGCCCGGCGCCGATGGCCTCGACGTGCTGCGCGCCGTGCGCCGTGGCGCGAGTCACGTGCCGCTCATCATCATCACGGCGCGCGATTCCGTCGAAGAGCGCATTCGCGGGCTCGACGAAGGCGCCGACGATTACCTCATCAAACCGTTCGATATCTCCGAGCTGAAGGCCCGCATGCGCGCCGTGATTCGCCGACGCGGCGGACAAGCCGCGCCGGTCATGACGAACGGCGTGCTGACGCTCGATCCGGCGACGCGCGAAGCCACGTCCGGCGAAATCGCGACACGCCTTTCCAGCCGCGAATTCGCGCTGCTGCAAGCGCTGATGATCCGTCCCGGCGCCATTCTCTCGCGCGCGGAAATCGAAGACCGCATCTACGGCTGGAACGAGGAAGTGGAAAGCAACGCGGTCGAATTCCTGATTCATTCGCTGCGCAAGAAACTCGGCGCCACCGCGATCAAAAACGTGCGCGGTGTCGGCTGGATGGTCTCGAAACAGCCATGACGCGTTCGCTTCAGTTCAGGCTGTCGGCCTGGCTGTCGGCGCTGATCGTCGTGATCGCGGCGGCGGGCGGGGTCATCGCATTCAAGACGGCGTTCCACGAGGCCAACGAGTTGCAGGACGGCCAGTTGAAGCAGATCGCCGCGCTCGTCACGCCGCGCACGCTCGCGATGATGGAGCGCGAGGCGCTCGAGCGCGTCGACGGCGCGGACCGCGAATCGAGGCTCGTCATTCAGACGATCGGCGAGCGCGCGCCGCTCACGGTCGCGGCCGATCTGCGCGATGGTGTGCAGAACGCGCTCATCGAGGGCACGCCGTGGCGTCTCGCCGTCAAGACGCTCGATGACGGCACGCGCGTCGTGATCGGCCAGAAGACGGCGGGCCGCGACGAAATCGCCCGCAACAGCGCGCTCGCCACCGTGATGCCCTTCGCCGCGCTCGCGCTCGTCTTGCTCGCGGCGCTGCATCTGATCGTGCGCCGCATGTTCCGGCCGCTCGCCGCGCTGTCCGCAGGTCTCGACACGCGGCCCGAACACGATCTCTCCGCGCTTTCCGGCGACGCGCTGCCGAGCGAAATCACGCCGTTCGTCGTCGCGATCAACCGGCTGCTCGCGCGCGTGGACGCGTCGGTGGTGCTGCAACGACGCTTCGTCGCCGACGCCGCGCACGAACTGCGCTCGCCGCTGACCGCGCTCTCGTTGCAGGCGGAACGGCTGAACGCGTCCGAGCTGCCCGACAGCGCGCGCGAACGGCTCGATGCGTTGCGCCGTGGGCTCGCGCGCACGCGTTCGCTGCTGCATCAACTGTTGACGCTCGCGCGCCTGCAACAACGCACCGACGCCGACACCGCGCGCCTGCGCGTGCAGGAAGTCTTTCGCAATGTGCTGGAAGATCTGATGCCGCTCGCGGAGGCGAAGGAGATCGACATCGGCGTATCGAGTGTCGATGAAGTCTTCATCCAGGCGCCGCAAGCCGATCTCACGATCATGGTGAAGAATCTCGTCGATAACGCGATCCGCTACACGCCCGCGGGCGGCCGCGTCGATCTCGCGACGGGCGTTTCGGACACGCGGCCGTGGATTCGCGTCGAGGATAGCGGGCCGGGCATCGCGCCGGAGGAACGCGCGCGCGTCTTCGATCCGTTCTATCGCGTGCTCGGCAACGATGCGGACGGTTCGGGCCTCGGGCTGTCGATCGTCGGCACGATCGCGGCGCGCATGGGCGCGAAGGTCGAACTCGCGGATGCCGCGCCGCGCGGGCTCGTCGTGACGGTCACGATCTGAAATCGTTAGCTGCTTCACGAGCCATGCAGGCGGCGGCGGACCATACGCCAGCCGCATATCTGGCACGCGCGCGGCGTGCTATCGTCGATGCGTCATTCCGATGCGCGATCCCGATGCCGCCATCATGAGTCAAGTCCGCTATCCTCTCGGACCCGATGACCGGGTGCATCTGCTGTGCTGGCTCACGTGCGGACTGCTCGGCGCGTATTACATCGAAGGCGACTGGCCCGATGCGTCGTTCCAGGTGCGCACGGCGCATCGCTGGCTCGACCGGCATCGTCGCGCGGCCGACTGGATCGAGACCGCGCGGCTTTCGGTGGCGGCGCACGCGCTCGCCGCGCGCTTCTCCACGATGCTCGACGCAGACGCTTCACGCAGCGACATCGAACGCATCCTCGAAGGCGAGGATCTCGACTACGAAAGCGTACTCGTGCAACGCATCTATCACGAATGCTGGATCGAGCTCTCGGGCCGGCGCAAGCCCTCGCTTTAGGCGATCCGCCTTCCTTCAGTCTTTTCGACGTTCACACCGCGATCAATTTCCGTGCCGCATTGAAGGCGCGCCCCGATGCGTCTCGCGCTCGGGCACGGGCATTTTTTTGCGCCGGTCGAATGTGCGGAACCCCACATTGGCGCACAGGACGGGGCGCTACCATCGGCCCGCCTGCTCGCACGTCGATGTTCGCGCCTCCCGGCGGTGCTCCTGAATCGCCGGGCTCAAAAGCGGCTACACCGTCAGCGGCCAAGAACGATGAAAACAATCGACACTGACCGGAGGTCGCCATGCAGCGCAGTATTCGTCCGCTTGTTCCTGAAACCCGGATTCGCCGCGCAAGGCTGCGGCCGCTCGCGATGCTCGTGCCCATCGTCGCGGGTTTGACATGCGCGAGCGCAGCGGATGCCGCGCCGCCCTTGCCGAGCGGCGGCCAGTTCGTCGCGGGCAGCGGCGCGATCAGCGGCGGCGGCACCGGTTCGACGCTCACGATCAATCAGACGACGACGCGCGGTGTCATCGACTGGAACAGTTTTTCGATCGGCAGCGGGCGGCAAGTCACGTTCAACAACGGCAACGGCGCGACGCTCAATCGTGTGACCGGCGGCGATGCATCGGTGATACTCGGGCAGCTCAGCGGGACGGGCAGCGTGTATCTCGTCAATCCGCAGGGCGTGCTGGTCGGGCCGGGCGGCGTGGTCGCGACGGGCGGGCGCTTCGTCGCGTCGGCGCTCGATATCGGCAACGACGCGTTCATGCAGGCCGGCCCGCTCACGCTTTCCGGCGGCGGCAACGGCATGGTCATCAATCTGGGCACCATTGGATCGAGCGGCGGCGACGTGTTCCTCGTGTCGCGTTCGGCGGCGGTGAACGGCGGCAGCATCAACGCGCCGAAGGGCTCGGTCGAAATCGCGACCGGCAATCAGGTGCTTTTGCAGGATTCGTCGGGCGGACAGCAGGTTTTCGTACAGGCGGGCAGCGGCGGCACGGCGATGAACGGCGGACTGATCCAGGCGGCGCAGGCGAACCTGCAAGCCGCCGACGGCAACGTGTACGCGCTCGCCGGCAACAGCGCCGCGATCCGCGCGACCGGCACCGCGACGCGCGATGGCCACGTCTGGCTCGTCGCCGATCAGGGCTCGGTCCACGCGAACGGCGCGATCGCCGCGACGAACGCGGACGGCAGCGGCGGCACGGTCGAAACGCGCGCGAACACGCTCGACGTCGCGGGCGCGAACGTGCAGGCGCGCACGTGGAAGCTCGGCGCGCCGGCGTTCACCGTCGATCAGGCGAACGCGGATGCCCTCGCGCGCAGTCTCTCCAACGGCACATCGGTCGATGTCGAAGCGAACACCGGCGATGTGAACGTCGGCGGCAACGTCCAGTGGAACGGCAACGCATCGCTGACGCTCGGCGCGGCGCATGGCGTGGGGATCGGCGCGGGCACGGTCATCGGCAATGCGGGCAACGGCAATCTCACGCTGCGCGCGGATACGGGCGGCATCGACAACGGCGGCGGCGTGACGAACGGCGGCACGATCGACTGGTCGAAGAGCGGCGGCATCGTCAGCGTGCTCTACGACATGAACGGCGCCTACGCGCCCGGCACGCTGCTCACGAACAGCGGATGGACCGCCGCGCCGTACAGCGGGCTGCTCACGCAGGCGACCGCGTACAAGCTCGTGAACAATCTCGCCGATCTTTCCTCCGTGCCGAAGGATCTCGCGGGCAATTACGCGCTCGGCAGGGATATCGACGCGACCGCCACCTATCCGAACTATTTCACGGCGATCGGCGCGACGGCGACGCCGTTCACCGGCCAGTTCGATGGTTTCGGCCACACCATCGACAAGCTCACGACGACGGCGAATCTCGACGACGACCGTCAGGGCATGTTCGGCGTGATCGGCACGAGCGGCGTCGTGCGCAATCTGAATCTCACCAACTCGAACACGAGCGGCTACTCGTCGGGCGCGTACGGCTTGCTCGCGGGCCAGAACGACGGCCTCGTGACCTATGTCAACACGACAGGCGGCGTCGGGCAGAACGGCTTCGGCGGCGCGGGCGCGGGCGGGCTCGTCGGCGTGAACAACGGCGTGATCGAGCGATCGTCGAGTACGGCGGACGTCGGCTATCAGATTCCGGCGGGCGGTCTCGTCGGCGTGAACAACGGCACGATCGCGCAGTCGTACGCGACCGGCACCACGCTCGCCGGCACGCATGGCGAGACGGGCGGACTCGTCGCGTTCAACAATGGACTGATCACGCAGTCGTATGCGACGGGCGGCGTGGGCGGCTTCGGCGGTGGCGGGCTGGTGTTCGTGAACGGCGCGACGGGCGTCATCAACGAATCGTTCGCGGTGGGGCAAGTCGGCGGCGGCGGGCCTCCGGGCGATCCGGAAGGCGGCATCGCGGCTTACAACCAGGGCGCCATTCACAACAACGTCTACTGGAACAAGGAAACGACGACTCGCACCAGCGCGGCCGCTTCGAACTCGGGGACCGCGCCGCCCGATTCGAATGGACTCACGACCGCGCAGATGAGCAATGCGTCGAACTTCCTCGACTGGAACATTCCGGCGGGCGGCGTCTGGGCGATGCCGACTGGCGCGACGCATCCGGTCTTGCAGTGGCAGCAGGCGCAGCCTTGAGGCGTGTTGCCGACGGTTGCAGAGGTCAGATGAAGCGCCACGATTTTTGATCTTTGAGGGAGAAACGCTTGAAGTCGACGCCGATTCGACCTTGCAGCGCGTGAGGATCAACGTTGAACACGAGCGATTGACCATTACTGCTGAATATAACCCATGAAAGGGCTGCAAATGTAGCCCTTACCAAATCATTCACTGGTATATACCGATGGCCCCATAAGCTGCAAATGCGAACATTCAACCACCAGCGAAGCTTTTTCGCTGTTGATGCTCAGTCTATTCATTTCCGCATCTCTTTCAATAGAGATTTCGGCAAGCATACTTGGTGCAATGCCGTTCATATTGACTGACTTTACTCCACCACAATTAAGGCCGCACCGGCATCCGTTGTATCCTTTACCCCACTTTGGAGGCGGATTGTCGGGCAATTGCCCAACGAGGTCGAATTCAATAACAACTGTTGGGCCTTCCCGATCAATCTTTATACTAAAAAATCAATTAATGAAATTTCGACAGGTTTTGAAAAAAACTTTCTTAATAAAACGCTTCCATCCAAGTCATTCCAGAGCATAATTTTCCGTCAATAGCTGTAGTAGTGATCCAATGTCTTGGGAACGGATTCTGTTCTGACGTTATCGATGGGCCTGATGTTAATGTGTGGCCCTTGATTTCCAACGCCGTCAGGATAATAGTGGCCTGCGGAATGATCCAAGATGATAACTTTTGAACCATCCGCCCTGGTGAATTGATATTCTCTTGTCCATATCGGTTTTCCGGAAGCAACCAAAATGCTATTCCCGTCTGAATCCGTCATGCGAACACTTCCATGATCGCCCTCAAAGCCAGTTCGTGGATTGAAAATCTTGTCTGGTCTCTGACTCATGGGTACTCGAGCGTCTCTTTTTGCTGCTCTAAACGCAGCATTTCTTGACTGAAATCTCGGAGGAGATTGTCCTTCTGACGGTGTACATGCCAGCCCCAACGGATCAACCCACCCACCGGATCAGGCGCATACGCATAAACATTTTACCCTGACGCATCCGCCCCGCGCATCGGCCGCGTTCCCTTATCCGGCAAGGCTTTCAGCCATCCAGCAAACCGTCGAAGGGAATTTTTTGCGTAGACGCGATTTTCAGGTCCAACGTATCTCGAAATAACCCGTATTCTCCCTCTGGTCATCACCACCGCTGAATAAACCGGACAAGGAGCCGCACCAAGCGGCTCCTGATGCCAGCCTTCACCCCAAATTAACCATTCTTTTATTTTTTAGACCAGTTAATTGCAAAAAACAAAAATCGCTCACCCATACCATCTCCGCTCGATTCCCTTCATACGGTCCGCCATCTACTCTGTTAGATTTTTATTTTCTAAATGAATAGACCCACAATTCGTCAAAAATAAAACTCTTATCCAAAAAATCCGTCAATGCTTCAAAATCATCGAATTCGTTCGGAAGAGAAAGGCCGACCCCCTTTATGCCATCGACTTGGACAAATCCGCACCATGCAATCTGCGTCGTAGAATGCTTTAGGACAGCATCGACATTCATGCCTGGCCAAAGTTTCCCCTTGTAATTTCCCTTGAAATTTTTGTTGGCGGAAATGCTTTCAATGCATCCATTTTTTGGATTATGGTAAATAGTTAGCGTGCCGCCATCTACCTTAACTGTACTGGGATTTACTCGTGCTATTGCATGGGCGCGATCCAGTTTGTCGATGACAAGGGAGATATTATCACCCAATGAAATTCCGCCTATAGATTGGCCCGGAATAATAATATTATTCAAACTTTGCTTTCCTATCTTGGTCCATTGGACAGAACGCCATCCACATAAACAGGGCTATCAAATATTTTATCGTAATTTTTGAATCCAATCGGTCCAATTCGTCCCTGAGGTTCATCGTTTCGATAAATTTTCCAATACTCGGTACCATGAACTCCACCGCCGGGGTGGAAATCAAGGACATCCACATCTCCAGCACTAGTTTTACGCGTGAACGTCGTATGTGATGTTTTTGCGCTATTTGGATTGGTCCCATCTTTTACATAACCCTTCTTCAAAAGGTACGCTTCAACATCTTGAGGTTTTTTGCCGCTCAATCGACTTACCCAGCGCCTTTGCATCGCTCAGGCTCGCGGGTGTCAGGCTGGAGAACGCCGGATTTGAACCCGGCTCCCGCGCTCGCGTTCACATCGAACATGGGCGACTCACCATTACTGCTGAGTAGACGAACAAAGGGCCGCGTCTGCGGCCCAATCTTTTAATCTACTTGTTCTAATAAAAATTCCATCCCGATCAGCACTCCACTTTTATCAAAGTCAAGATATATTTCAGGTCCTTTGTATTCTTTTATTATGGAGTGAAGACCTATCTGTTTTGCGACCACCCCAGGACTTCCTTTTCCAGGGTGATCTGGCAGGGACAAATAGGCAACATCTCCGTCTTCATTCACAACCATATCAATTCTTCGCTCAGTCATTTTCTACTCCAACAAATTAATCAAGACCGTTTTTATTTTCGCAGTCCCGTTCTTTGCCACTTGGTACACGGCCATACCATTATTTCCGGTAGGCACTAGAACTCGGTCTGCATGAGCAGTATCTGCGATTGTCCCAACAGGGTAACCGTCCTTTTCTATCTGCTTTGATAACGCCTTCAAAGCATCTGATGCTGTGTTCTTATCCGGATAAACACCTCGCTCAACGGCCCTCTCCACCGCGTGCGGCATGTTTGAATTTACTACCTTTTTAGGCTTGGATAATAGATCGCACGACAGCCCCAGCTGATCAACCCACTGCACTGGATTAGGCGCATACGCATACAGATTAATCCCGCCCGCCAAGCCAATCGGATCCGGCGATATAAACCGCCCCGTGCCAGGATCATAGTATCGGAACAGGTTGTAATGCAGGCCCGTCTCCCGATCCAGATATTGCCCCTGGAAACGCAAGTTCTGCTGCGGCTGGTAGTGCTCCGCCGCCGTCTCGATAACCGTGTTGCCCCACACCTGATACTGCGTGCGCCACACGATCTCGCCGCTCGCATCGGTCAATTCCTCCGGCGCACCGTTCACGTCCGTATGGTAGTACAGCGTGCGCGGCTGCGATGACCTGCACGAACTTCAATATCACTGCGACGCAGAGCGGCAAGATCAATTCGCAGACAGGCACGCTCGATCTGAACATGGAGAACAAAGAGGCTGGGGTCGAGGCACATGGCCAGGGTGAAAAGGCGTCGATCCAATCGGCAGTCGACGCCGTGTTTCCGCCTAAGTAAGAACGTTGATACGCCCGTGAGAACGCTTTGCCATGAAAACGACGCACTACCAGACCAATGAAATCGCTCTGACGCTTCCGGCTGAGGAGTTTATCGACACGACAGTGAATGCGATTCGCTTTCCCGCGATAGGTTCGGGACTTGTGATCAGCCGCGGTGCGATGCCCGAAGGCGCAACACTCGAATCAATCATCGAAGAACAGGTGCGCAAATGCGCCTCGGTCACGATGCCGCTAATCTCTCGCGTCCCGGAGCCCACGTTCACCGCGGACATTCCCGGCATACCCGGCAAAAACGTGCCCATGCCTTCGAGCTGGATCGTCACCGTCAGCTCTTTGCCGATCATCGAAGTGAGGTCGAGATTGGCGGCGGCCTCGGCAGGCATCACCGATTGCAGCGGCGTGCGGCACTCAAGGACATACTCGTAGAGGTGCGACAGCTTCTCAGTGCCCGACAACGAACGCAGAAGCAGCGCCGGTTCGCCAGTGGGAAGCATCGGCAGCGCGGCGCCGCTCATGACGACAGTGCGTTTGGCCAACAAACTCAGCATGATTAGTATTCCTTTCTATTCGACTTGTTTCGGCAAGCCCGACGTCCGGCCCTTCGACGAAATGGAAAAAAGTCAGTTGAGGTAGCCGAATTCCACGCCGCTGTACGTGCGAGCATGCAGACCGGCTGTCGCGCCGCGCAGCAGCAGCACCGCCGGCGCACGCGCAATCGCCCGCTCCGCGATCCGGAGATCGGCCGGCGAGGACAGTCCAACCGACATCTCCGCCGCGTTGATTCCCAGCAGCATCGCAGGGACTCCCGCAAGGAAGCGCCTGCCAGCATCCACATAGACGCATGCGCCGCGCAAGTCGGAATGGGACAACTCTTGCCCTCTGAACGCATCGGTCATGTAGATCGGTGAAAAGTCGAATTGCAGATTCGGGGAATCCGCCGTCCCCGTTTGCACAGGCGCATTCAGGATTCGAGATCGCAGCGTTGAGATCGCCGTTTCCAGTTCGATGCTCGTGCCCATGCGGCCATAAAACAAGCGGTGCGATTCGCTTTCCGGATCGACAAGCACAAGCTCACCGCCCGACGCGAGCAGGCGATCCAGGTTTCCTGAATTTGCTTTCGCCGTTCTCAAAGTCCATTTGCTCGGTCTTAGCTGTGACATGCCTAATCTTTCCCGTTGCCCCGCCCGGCTAACCCTGAGCGCGACGACACTTAAACGTAGCAATCTTGAACGTCAGGTCGATTGTCTTGAGAGATTTCGCGCAGTGTATCCATACGCCAACCTTACTGTCCACGCGAAATAAGCTGACCGTTACCATCGGATTCAGATAGTCCGAGCCAGATGCGAATGTTCTGCTGCGCTTTTTCGACGGTATTTCGCGTGGGCATGCGCTACCGAGCATTCGGATCGTGCGCAATCTCCGTGATTACGAGACGCGTGCGAAGCCTTTCCTCACATGGCATTGCGTCGCCGCGCGGTGGTCTGAAAATTCCGTCAAGGGAATTTAATGCTGCTCTAAAGCGGCAAAATCAGTGAAAAGCAACCGATTTAGGCAAGCATTTTTTAAACGCGGCGATTTGCCGGTTAATTCAGAATTTGCTCAAATGCAAATGGCGCCGGGGCAATTGACGCTAGCTCCCGATCACGAGAAAAATCTCCCCGACCGGCGCTTTCGATCCGTTCGGCACGACCGCCTTCAACGGAAAGCCATACGTCCCGCGGAAGCTGACGAAGCGGCTGATCTGCACACGCACGCCCGCGCCGATGCTCGCGAGCGACGCGTTGTTGACTTCGCCGAACTCCGCGATGCGATTCCACACGTGGCCCGCATCGAAGAACACGAACGGCTGCATCGCCGCGAATCCCGCCGATATCGCCGGCGAGCGCAATTCCGTCTGCACGTTCCAGCCGCGATCGCCCTGCGCGGAATACGGCTCGTAGCCGCGCACGGTGGCATCGCCGCCGAGACCGAGTTCCTCGCTCGGCAAAAGCGTGCTGCCCGTCCATTGCAACAGCCCGCGCGCCGATATCGAAAAGCCCGATTGACCGATTGGCAGATCACGCTGCGCCGATAACTGCATGTACTGATAGCGCGGCTTCGCGCCGAGACGCGCGGCATCGTAGGCTTCGTCGTTGCTGTTGCTGTCGAAGTAGCCGGGACTCAAAAAGAGCGATGCGTTCAGATGCGTATCGCCGGTTGCATCGCTCTTCGAGAGATCGTAGGCGATGACGAACTGATGGATATGCGTGTTCGCGTTGAACACCTGAAAGCCGCCGAATTCGAGGTCGTTGTTCGAGCGCTTGAAGTCGTAGCCGAACTGCATCTGCTGTTGCCACGCGCCCGCGTGGTCGAGCGGCGGCAGACGCCAGTCGTACCGGAAACTGAGTTGCGCGCTGAGACCGGTCTGGCCGTAGCTGTCAGGCAGACGCGGCGTGCTTTCCGCGAACACGCCGAACAGTTCGACGCGATCCAGCCACGGCAACGGCGCGACCACATTGAACGCATGCGCGATGTATCGCGGCCGATCCGGCCTGCCTTCGATATCCGGATTGCCGCTCAACAGATCGTTGCTCGCAGTCATTTGATAGCCGATGCGCGCATCAATGCCGAACAGATTGCCGTAATCGAAGCCCGCGAGAATGCGATCGCGGCCGAGATCGCGCACGCCGTCGTTGTTGTAGCCGCCGTAGATGCGCAGCGGCAAGCGGTCTTCCGTTTGCAACACGACATCGGTGGTATCGGGCGCGGTGCCGGGCGCATAGATCACGTCGACACGTCGATACGGATTCGCGTTGAGCAGCGCGAGTCCCGATGCGACATCGGCTTCGCGGATCGGCGCGCCGCTTTCGAGCGGCATCTCGCGCGCGAGAAGCGCATCGGAAAAGTAGCGATTGCCCTTCGGCATCACGCGCCCCAGGCGAAATTCCGCGACGGCGACCTTCACGACGCCGCCGCTTACGTCCTGCTCGGGCACGTACACATCGACGAGCGGCTGACCGGCCGCACGATATCGGTTCACGACGGCGCGTCGAATGTCAGCGAGACGCGCGAAGGTCAGCGGCTTGTGGAGATCGACGGAAAAGCCATCGAGAAAATCCGGCGTGAGCAACGCAAGGCCGGTCGATGTGATCGCGCCGTTCGCGCCCGCTTGCGTCGTCGCCGATGCCGCATTCGCGCGCACGAACGCGATGCCGCGCAGATCGCGAATGGCGATGTCGTGCGAGTCATTGCCCGGCTCGGGCGGCGACGGCAACGCGCGCGGCCGTTGCTCCGCAGGCGGCGCGAGCGGCGCGACATCGCGATACGACTGCGCGGCGGCATCGCGCGCGGCGACGATACACGCCATCGCAGCCGACAGAACCGTCGCGGCAACGCGAGCGCGCGTCAATCGATCAGACACGCGCGGCAATCATGAAGCATGTATCCTCCGGCGTCGGTCGCGTGGGTTGGCTCCGCATGGTATCAGCGCGCGACGCGGAACGTTTCATGCGGCGGGCGCGCTCATGATGCATCACGAAACAAAGATGCTTGCGTCGTGCCTGTTAGCGGTCTCGCGCGTAGAAATGACATGACGCACTTCGCGCAGCCAGTAGAAAACTCCGCACGGACACACGATGCATGTCATCGCGCAAAGCGATCCTATCTTCCGACCGCTCAACGCATCTATGATGCAGGGATGATCGGCGCGACGTTCCGCCGAAACCGCACTATCAGGACGAGGATGGACAAAACCTCCAACGCAGCGATCACCGGCAGCGACTCGCTGGACGCGTCGGTCTACGCGCAATGCGCGCGCGAGCCGATTCACATTCCCGGCGGCATTCAGCCTCACGGCGTGCTCTTCAGCGTCGACGCGCACTGTCACATCATGCAGGTGAGCGCCAATCTCGAGCAGCTCGCGCATATCACGCCGGATGCGTGTCTCGGCCGCGCGCTCTCGACGGTGCTCGGCCAGCACGCCGCCGAGCGCGCGAGCGCCGGACTCAGGCAGCTTGCGCGCGATGGCGCGACGATCCATGTCGGCAATGTCGTGCTCGATGGCTGGACGCCGGGCGGACCCGTCGCGATCGTCGTGCATCGGCATGACGGCTTGCTGTTCGTCGAAGTGGAGCCGGCGCGCGACACCGCCGACGTCTTCTCGACGATGTATCCGCTCGTGCGCTCCTTCGTCACCGACGTGCAATCGATGCGCACCGTCGAGCAGATCTGCCGGTTCGCCGCGAACGAGATCGCGCGCATCACCGGATTCGGACGAACGCTCGTCTATCAGTTCGACGGCGAAGGCAACGGCAACGTGCTCGCCGAAGCGGTCGAGCCGGGCTATCCGTCGTATCTGAACCAGCACTTTCCGGCGTCGGACATTCCGGCGCAGGCGCGCGAACTGTATCGCAAGAACCGCATCCGGCTCATTTCGAACGCCGATTACGAAGCCGCGCCGCTCGTGCCCGCGCTGCATCCGGAGACCGGCCGCCCGACCGATCTCACCTACGCGTCCTTGCGCAGCGTGTCGCCCGTGCATCTGCAATATATGCGCAACATGGGCACGCTCGCTTCCATGTCGATGTCGATTCTCGTCGACGACAAGCTCTGGGGCCTCATCTCCTGTCATCACGCGACGCCGCGCCTGCCGCCGTTCGAAGTGCGCACGGCGTGCGAGCACGTCGCGCAGATCGTCTCGCTGCAAATCGAAGCGCGCGAAACGCAGGCCGAAGCGCATTACCGGCTCGAACTGCGCCGCATGCTTTCGAAGCTGCTCTCGTCGATGGCGAACACGGACAGCTTCGTCGAAGCGCTCGTCAGCGATGCAACCGATCTGCTCGGCTTCACGCGCTCGTCCGGCGCGGCGGTGATCTTCGAAGGCCGCACGTCGCTCGTCGGCGTGACGCCATCGGCGCACAACGTGACGGCGCTCGTCGACTGGCTCGACAATCAGAGCGAGGACGTCGTGCTGTCGGACCGCGCCTCGCAGGACTGCCCCGCGCTTGCCGACTCGCAGGAAGTCGCGGGCTTTCTCGCGGTGTCGATCTCGAAGATTTATCGCAACTACGTGATCTGGTTTCGCCGCGAAGTCGTGCAGACGATCGAATGGGCGGGCGATCCGCGCGCGAAGCTCACGGGCCTCGCCGAGTCGCTTTCGCCGCGTGTGAGCTTCGATACGTGGACCGATGTCGTGCGCAATCGCTCGCTGCCGTGGCGGCCCGCCGAACGCGAGATCGCGCTGGAATTTCGCGCGGCGGTGCTCGGCATCGTGTTGCGGCGCGCGGAGGAAATCGCGCAGCTCGCCACCGAACTCGGGCGCGCGAATCACGAGCTCGAAGGCTTTTCGTACACGGTGTCGCACGATCTGCGCGCGCCGCTGCGGCATATCGTGAGCTTCGCGGACCTGCTGAAGCAGATGGACGGCGAGAAGCTGTCGGAGCGCGGGCGCGGCTATCTGGAGCGCATCGTGACGTCGGCGCGTTTCGGCGGCCGTCTCGTCGACGATCTGCTGTCGTTCGCGCAACTCGGCCGCGCGGCGCTGCGTCCGCATCGGGTCGATGTCCACGCGCTCGTGCATACGGTGATTCAGAACGATATCGACGAACACGCCTCCGCGCGCGTGCGATGGCAAGTGGATGCGCTGCCGCCCATCGAAGCGGATCACGTCTTTCTGCATGTGGCGTTCGCGAACGTCATGTCGAACGCGGTGAAGTTCAGCGCGCTGCGCGAGCAGCCGGTGATCGAAGTCAGCGCGCACGAGGGCGCCGGCGAGATGATCGGGCACGTCGTCTATTTCGTGCGCGACAACGGCGTGGGCTTCGACATGCGCTATGTCGACAAGCTCTTCGGCGTGTTCCAGCGTCTGCACGTCAACGAAAAGTTCGACGGCACGGGCATCGGCCTCGCGAACGTGCGGCGCATCATCGAACGGCATGGCGGCAAGGCATGGGCCGAAGGCACGCCGGATCGCGGCGCGACCTTCTATATGGCGCTGCCCAAGCAGTTCCGCCCCGAAAGCGGCGTGCGTCGCGATACGGCCGCGACCGCGCTGGCGCGGCTTGCCGCGGGCACGGGCGGCGCGGGGCACGACATCGACAAGCTCGTCAGGCGTTCGGAGCAGGAGAAGAAATAGCGCGACGTCACGCGCAATGAAAAACGGCCGCGATCTCGTCGATCGCGGCCGTTTCTTTTTACGACGCTGCGCTTAGAAGCGGTGACGCAGGCCCACGGTCGCGGCGACCTGATTCTGCGTCGACGACGGCGACAGCGTGTTGATCATCGCCACGTTGGCGCCCGCATTGCCCAGCTCGCCCGACGCGTGCTGGTACACGCCTTCGACATACACGTCGGTGCGCTTCGACAGCGAGTAGTCCGCCTGCAGCGAAACCGTATGCCACTTCGGATCGCCCGAGCCGTTCGCGCCCGTCACCTTGCCGTCCGTGTACGTGTACGCGGCGTCGAGGCTCAACGCCGGCGTCACGAGGTAACGGCCGTTCAGCTCGAAGTTGTTCATGTGCAGGTTCGTGTTGCCCGGCAGCGCCAACGTCGTGCCGCCTTGCGATGCGGCGAGCAGGTTGTCGTAGTGCGTGTTGGTCCACACGAAGCCGACCGTCGCCGGACCGTACGTGTAGTTCAGGCCCGCGCCGAACGTGCGTTGCAGCTCGGCCGTCAGATTGGCGTTGTTGCCCTGACCTGCCGACACCGCGCCGCCCGTGTTCGCGCTGTTGCGCGAGTTGTTCGTCTGCAAATAAGCCGCGGCGAAGTTCAGCGGGCCGGTGGAGTACGACGCGCCGGCGCTCCATGCGCGGTTGTTCGCGAACTGGCCTGCGTCGTTCGAGAAGCCGTACAGGCCGCCGAACTTGAAGCCTGCGTAATTCGCGCTCTGATACTTGACCGAGTTTTTGATCGAGAACGAGTGGTCGAGATTGTCGTTGTCGAACGGATGCGCGGTCAGGTTATTGCCGTAACCCGCGCCGGCTTCGGCGAGCGGCGACAGATAATCGACCATCGAATCATATTGGCGGCCGAGCGTGACCGTGCCGAACTGATCGTGCTGAAGGCCGACATACGCCTGGCGATTGAACATCGTGCTGCTTTCGGTATAGCGGCCGTTATTGAGGTTGAAGCCGCTCTCCAGCTTGAAGAGCGCATGCAACCCGCCGCCCAGATCTTCGCTGCCTTTCAGACCGAAGTAAGTATCGGAAACCGAACCGCTGCCTTGCTGCCAGTTGTTATGGCCGCCGGCGTTGTTCGTATAGACGAGACCTGCATCCAGCGCGCCGTACAAAGTGACGCTGCTCTGCGCGTGGGCTGCTGCTGCGAATGTGCCGAGGATGCCCGCGATGAGAAGGGTTTTTTTCATGGTTCTCTAGTGTCCTGTTAATGCGAAAGCTTCCTGGGGTTTGATGGCCATATCGATGGCCGCTTGCCCCTCGGAAACTGGGACACACTTTATGCGACGGACCCTTGAATGTGTCCGCGTATCACGCGCAATAATCATTTGCCGATTCTGTGAATTGGCCTATGCAACGCTTCATATTCGTTTAAGGACAGGCGTTTAGCGCCGACTCAGCCCTCATGACGATGAAACCGCTGTTGCATATCGACGACGCTATTACTGCGCATTCTGGAGAAGTCCATTGCGCCGCGTGAGGTTTATATCGGCGGATTCGATTTGTTAAGCTTGTCTTCGTCTAAAGGATTCCGAGTAGACATTCCGAGGACACGGAGCGGTTTCGCGAGAGGAGACCGCTCCGTTTTAACATGTCTATATTCGCGGTACTCGAATACTTCGAGTAAGCCGCCGCACGCCGTTTAAAATCCCTCCTGCTTTATCCGGTTAAAATCACTCAGTTACCCGAAACATCCGCCAGATTTTCCGAGGTTTCTTTCAATTTCCTGTCGCGATCTGTGAGATTTTTTCTATCGAAACGACTCGCATTTAAACGCGATTTGCGCTATGTTTCTTCGAACATCCCGCTACTTTTGAAAATTTTGCCCGGTATTTGCGCATCGGAGCGTAGGCGAACTTACGGCCATCGTCCCTGACTTCGGAAATTAGAGGGTTAGTTCTTCATAAATTGTAACCGTCTGGCAAACGTTTGCGATGGCTGCTGGCGGGTAAAGGCGATCGTGGCGTTTCATTTCGAAACAAAATGAATCGACTTGAATCGCCTGCCCGGAACATTGATTGCTTTAATGGAGGTCTCTGTAAATCTAGCCGGAACCAGCGACATGAAAAGAAGTGCCCATGCAACGACCGTCCCCGCATTTCGACAGCGACGGCCCGCTCAACTCGCGGAAGGCGAGCTCAAGCATCTCGAGATGATTCTGGCGAGCTTCGTCGAAGGCAGCACGGCTTCCGATCGTCTGCCGGCTCATTATTGGGACATGCGAGTCGCACAACTGGACGCGGAATACGATCTCGTTCCGTCGCAAAGCCAGCGCGTGGCATCGCTTCAGCGAAAACTCGCATTACTCGATAAAGCGCTCGATTCCGCCGCGGACGCCCAGGAAGGCCAGCAGACCCGCCGCGTCGCCGCCTGATCCGGTGCGGGATCACACGACGAATCGCATGACGAAGACGGCTAGCTTCGTCATCGTCCCGCAGCACGACATCACGAAGGCGCCTGCACCCATTCATCGACGAAAATGCGTGCGGCTGTGTGCGCGCTCATCAGCGCATCTTCGGCGGACGCGAAACTCGAATAGCGCGCGCTCCCCATGCACAGCGGCGAAAACGCGGTGACCGGCCGCCCCGACCGGCTGATGGTCACGATCGCGAGATAGCGGATCTCTCCGGGCGGCGGCACGAGCCTGCTGCTCGTTTCGATCGCGACTTCGAGCACGTAACCCTTGTGGTTGTACGACCGTATCATCGGAGCACCCCGCCACGTTCGGACGGCGCAAGGGGCGCGCCGTGGACTTTGGATGCTCGCAGCACGAGACGTACCCGCGACCGGACACGCCGCGTGCGCATCTTCAGTGATTCAGTTCCTCCAGCCGCAGCCCGTTGGTCTTCGGTCCGAAGAGACCGATCGCCACCACGACGAGCAGCATGCACACCGTGATGCCGGTGAACACGCCCGGCACGCCGAAATCCTTCAGCAGCGAAGCGATGATGAAGCCCGACATCATCGCGCCCGCGCGGCTCGCCGAGTAGACGATGCCGCTCGCACGGCAGCGCACGGCCGTCGGAAAAAGCTCGGTCTGATACGCGTGATAGCACACGGAGATGGTCTGCCCCGCCAGCGAGATCAGCACGCCGAGCGCGATGAGCGCGGCGGGCGATTTGATCTGCCCGAACGCGAGACCGCTTGCGATCACCACGAGCGCGCCGACGACGATCAGATACTTCCGCTGGATGCGGTCGGCGTAGAACATCGCAAGGAGCGGCCCGATGGGCAAGGCGCACGCGATGATGAACGAGTACAGCAGGCTCTTCGTCACGGTGATGCCCTGGCCGATGAGCAGCGTCGGCACCCAGTTGGCGAAACCGTAATAGCCGATCGCCTGACAGAAGTTGAAGACGATGAGCATGATGAGGCGCGAGCGATACGGCGCGACGAACAACTCTTCTTTCAGCGATGCCCGCCGATGCGCCGGCTGCTCGACGACAGTCGCGGGCGGCGGCAGCGCGGCGCCGGACTCGCGCTCGACCACGCGTTCGATATCGCCCACGACGCGCTCGCTTTCTTCGTGCCGGCCGTGCATCGCGAGCCAGCGCGGGCTTTCCGGCACCGCGCGCCGGATGAACCACACGATCACCGCGCCGACCGATCCCGCGAGCACGACGACGCGCCAGCCGTCGAGCCCGAACACCGTTTCCGGCACGAGCCAGTAGGACAGCAGCGCCGCGACGGGCGCCGCCGCGAACATCACCATCTGGTTGAAGGCCATCGCGCGGCCGCGCATGTGTTGCGGCACGAGCTCGGTCACGTAACTGTCGATGGTGATGATTTCGATACCCACGCCGATGCCCGTCACGAAGCGCCAGAAGATCACGCCTTCGGGCGTCGTCTGGAACGCCATGATCGCCGAGCCGATCGAGTACCACAGCAGCGAGAACGTGAACACGCTGCGCCGCCCGTAACGGTCCGGCAGCCAGCCGAAGAAGAACGTGCCGATGAACAGTCCCGCGAACGTCGCCGCGATGAACCCAGCGATACCGGTGAAGCCGAAGAACGCGTGCGTGGTCGTCTGCAGAAGGCCGCTCTTCGCCATGCCCGGCGCGATGTAGCCGGTGAAGATCAGATCGTAGATTTCGAAGAAGCCGCCGAGCGAGATGAGTAGCACGAGCATCCACAGATGCCGCGTGATCGGCAGTCGATCCATGCGCGCGGAGATTTGCGCGCCGGGCGTCGTGGCGACGCGAACGTCGGGCGAAGCGAGCGGCTCGGCGACCGCGCTGAAGGTGGGCTGCATTGTCCTGTCTCCTGAGTGAGCGACGGCGCGTGTTTTTTATGTGCGCCTGCCGCGATGCTTCATGCCGTGATGCGTTTGGTCAGCCGTCCGAGCACTTCGTCCGTATGCTCGCCGACGCGCGCAAGCGGTTGCCGCACGCCCGGGCGGCGTCCGCCCATCGTGAGCGGGAGCAGGACGACGTCGGTGGTGCCGCCGTCGTCGGTTTGCATCGGCACGAGGCCGCCGCTCGCCTTCAGATGCGGATCGTCGAGCAATTGCTCCGGGCGCATGATCGGCGCGTACGGAATGCCGGCCGCTTCGAGCTTCGGCGCAAGCTCGTCCGCGCGATGATCCGCGAGAATCTCGCCGAGCCGCGCGAGCAAGTGCGGCCGCACCGCGACGCGCATCGCGTTCGTCGCGAACTCGGGTGCCTGCGCGAGATCGGGACGTTCGAGCACGTCGCAAAGCGTGACGAATTGCTTGTCGCTCACCGCGCCGATAAACAACTGCTCGCCTTCGGCCAGCGTGAATACGTCGTACACGCTCCATGCCGATACGCGCGAGGGCATCGGCGGCGGCGCTTCATGCGTCATCGCGTATTGCTGCATGTGCTGCGCGGAAAGAAACACGCAGTTCTCGAAAAGCGCGCTCTGCACTTCCTGGCCGCGCCCGGTGAGATCGCGTTCGCGCAGCGCGGCCAGCACGCCAATCGCGCCGAACATGCCGCCCATGATGTCGTTCACCGACGTTCCCGCGCGCAGCGGTCTGCCCGCCGGGCCGGTCATGTAGGCGAGGCCGCCCATCATCTGGACGACTTCATCGAGTGCGAGACGCTTTTCGTACGGTCCCGGCAAAAAGCCTTTGTGCGACACGTAGATCAGTGCCGGATGCACTTTCGACAGCGTGTCGTAGTCGAGGCCGAACTTCGCCATCAGACCGGGACGGAAGTTTTCGAGCAGCACGTCGCATTCGCCGATCAGCTCGAGCGCGCTTTCGCGCCCTTGCGCCGTGTTGATGTCGATGACGACGCTCTTCTTGTTGCGATTGAACGAGCGGAAGAAGCCGATGCCGAGACCCGGCAGATCGCGCGTCTTGTCGCCGCCGGGCGGCTCGATCTTGATGACTTCGGCGCCGAGATCCGCGAGGATCATGCCGCAGGTCGGGCCCATCACCATATGCGTGAATTCGATCACGCGCACGCCTTCGAGCGGCAGGGTTGAATGACTCATATCGTCCTCAGGCTTCGATTGCAGTGTTCGATTCAAAAGTGACCGGCAAGCCCGCGAGCGCGAGCGCGCCGTGCAGCGTTTCGCCGTCGAGCCAGCTTGCGAGTGTCGCGCGTAGCGCCAGCAAGGCAGACATGTCGATGCCGGTGTCGACGCCCATATCGGCGAGCATGAACGCCATGTCTTCGCTCGACGCATTGCCGCTCGCACCCGGCGCATGCGGACAGCCGCCGATGCCCGCGAGCGTTGCATCGAAGCGCGCGACGCCGGTGTCGAGCGCGGCGCAGACATTGGCGAGCGCGAGGCCGCGCGTGTCGTGAAAGTGGCCGCACCAGAAGCGCTCGCCCGCGATCGCGCGCGCTTTCTCGAAAAGCTCGCGCACCGCACGAGGACTGGCGTAACCGACCGTATCGGCGATGCTCACGCGGTCCGCGCCCGCATCGAGCAGCGCCTGCATGTAGCGGAGCACGTCGGCATGATCGACGCGGCCCTGGATCGTGCAGCCGAACGCCGTGCCGATGCCGCCTTCGATCAGGGTCTTCGCGCCCGCCGCATCGCGCGCGGCCCGCATGCGCGCGACTTCATCGACGACTTCTTCCGGCGTCTTTCGCAGATTCGCGAGACTGTGCGCGCGGCTCGCGGAAAGCGGCACGAGCATCAGATCCGCGTGCGTGTCGATGGCGCGCTCCGCGCCCTTCAGATTCGGCACGAGCACCGAGACCAGCAGGCCCGGCAGCGTCTTCGCGTAGGCGACCAGTTCGGCGGTATCGGCGAGTTGCGGCAGAAGGCGCGCGGGCACGAACGAACCGACTTCGATTTCGCGCTGACCGGCGGCGTAGGCAGCGCCGATCCATTCGATCTTGCGCTCGGTCGGCATGATCGTGCGAATGCTTTGCAGGCCGTCGCGCAGGCCGACTTCGCGGATTACGGCGTTCTTCGGGAACGCGGGCATGGCTTCGTCTCCAGATCTTGTGTGTATGGATTCGACTTTAGAGATTCCGCAAATGCCCTAAAAGCGGTAATTTGGAAGGCTCATGCTTCCCGTTCGGAACGTCAGAGGATTAGCCAACCCATGCGCGATATCGACCTGAAAACGCTGCGTCTCTTCGTGACAGTCTGCGAGCACCAGAACATTGCGCGCGCGGCGCAGGAATCGCATATCGAACCGTCCGCGATCAGCAAGCGCATCGCGCAACTGGAGACGTCGCTCGGCGTGCCGCTGTTGTCGCGCTCGCGGCGCGGCGTCGAACCCACGCCCGCGGGCATCGCGCTGCTCGAACACGCGCGCAACGTGCTCTTCACGATGGAACGCATCGCCAACGATGTCGCCGCGTTCGGCGGCGGCCTGATGGGGCGCGTGAGCATTTGCGCGTCGGCATCGGCGATTGCGGAGGCGTTGCTGGACGACATCGCGTCGTTCATGCGCGAGCCGGCCAACAAGAACATCAAGGTCGACGTGGAAGAGCGGCTGTCGAACGATCTCGTGCGGCAGTTGCGCGAAGGCGTGGCGTCCGTCGGCGTGTGCTGGGACAGCGTGGATCTGCGCGGGCTGCAACATCGCGCGTATCGGCATGACCGGCTCGCGCTCGCGGTGCCGGCCGATCATCCGCTCGCGAAGCGGCAATCGGTGAGCTTCGAGGATTCGCTGGCATTCGAGCACGTCGGTCTGCCGCCCGCGACCGCCGTGCACACGATGCTGCAACGCGCGGCGGCGCAGGCGGGCAAATCGATGTCGTATCGCGTGATCGTGTCGAGCTTCGACGCCGCGTTTCGCGTCGTCGCGGCGGGTCTGGGCATCAGCGTCGTGCCAATGGAAGTCGCGGGGACGTATCGGCAGGCGCTCGGCATCGAAGCCATCCCGCTTTCCGATGCGTTCGCGAAGCGCCGCTTCGTCGTGTGCTTTCGTGATTTCGACGCGTTGCAGCCCGCCGCGCGGCGGCTCGTCGAGCATCTGGAAACGCGTGCGGCGCGCTAGTCCGGCGCGTCGCGGAACACGGTGTCCGTGTCCTTTTTCTCGATGGTCAGATTCACCGACCGCGCGCCGCCCGGCCGCGTGCAATGCGGCTTGCCGGCGGGCACGGTGAGCAATTGCCCGGCACGCAGTTCGACGGCGCCCTCCTCGAACTCGATGACGAGCGTGCCTTCGACCGAGATGAAGGTTTCGTCGGAGTTCGGGTGAACGTGCCACGGATACGGCGCGTCCATCACGCTGATATGGACGTCGTGATCGTTGACGTTCGAGATGACGCGGTTCATGTAGCCGTCGCGCGCGGCATCGGCGATGGCGGCGTAATCGATTATGTTTTTCATGCTCTCAGGCTAGCGCGGCGTGCGAGACGGCACAAACGAATCCTTTTGACTTCGATGTGAGCGCAATTCTCAAGCCTCAGACGCCGCTTTGCAGACTCGTGACATTCGGCTGCCCCATGATCGCCGAGAGATTGCCGATGGCCGGCTCCGCGTACCGCACCGGCGGCGCGTCGAGCGGCAGCGGCGCGGGGCCGGAGTCCGTGGCGCGCGCAAAGACGGGCAGCGGCGGCGCACTCTGGGCGCTCGACTCGACCGGAAACACCGGCCCGCCCGTGATGCCCACGCCGATGAACGGATGCGCCTGCGCGATCGTCACCAGACCGAACGTCAATTTGGCCGCCACGATCGCGTATCGGATCTTCTTCATGTCTCGTCTCCAGCGCTGCAGTTGTTTGTCGATGGAGGCATTCTGCGCGGCGAAAATGAGCAGAAAATGAGCGCGCGGCGGGCGGCGAATCGTCGGTGGAATCGGTGTGGACTACACTTTCGGGACATCGCCGCTCGTCTGCCAGTCCGTCCATGCAAAGCCGTTTCACCGCGATTCTCATCGCGCTCACCGCCGCCGCGCTCTTCGGCGCGACCACGCCGATCGCCAAAGCCCTGCTCGGCCCGATGCCGCCGTTCATGGTCGCGGGCCTGTTCTATCTCGGCAGCGGCGTCGGCTTGGGCGCGATCCTGCTCGGCCGCAGATACTGGCGCTCGGTGGGCAAAGGCATCGGCACGCGCGAACTGGCATGGTTGCTCGGCGCGATCGCGTTCGGCGGCGTCGCCGGACCCGCGCTGCTGATGCTCGGTCTGACGAGCACGCCCGCCGCGACCAGCTCGCTTCTGCTCAACCTCGAAGGTGTGCTGACGGCGGCGATCGCGTGGATCGTGTTCCGGGAGAACGTCGATGTGTCCGTGTTTCTCGGCATGGCCGCGATCGTCGCGGGCGGCGTCGTGCTTGCATGGGAACCGGGCGCGCAACCGGGCGCAACCCACGCCACGACCGGCGCGGTTCTGATCGCGCTCGCGTGCCTCTGCTGGGCCATCGACAACAATCTGACGCGCAAGATCTCGACCGCCGATGCAATGATCATCGCCTGCGCGAAGGGACTCGCCGCGGGCGCGACGAATCTCGGCATCGCGCTCGCGATGGGCGCGCATCTGCCCGCGCCGCACATCGTCATCGGCGCGATGACGACCGGCTTCGGCGGCTACGGCGTGAGCCTCGTGCTGTTCGTGATCGCGTTACGCCACTTGGGAACGGCGCGCACGGGCGCGTATTTCTCGGTCGCGCCGGTATTCGGCGTCGCGCTTTCCCTCGCGATGTGGCCGCAAGCGCCGGACGCGCCGTTCTGGATCGCCGCCGCGCTGATGGCGCTCGGCGTATGGCTGCACGTGCGCGAGCGGCACGAGCACGAGCACACGCACGAGCGGCTGGACCATACGCATCGGCATGTGCACGACGAGCATCATCGGCATACGCACGACTTTCCGTACTCCGGCGATGAACCGCACACGCATCCGCACGTGCATCTGCCGATCACGCATTCGCACGCGCATTTTCCCGACATTCATCACCGGCATTCGCACAAGCGCGGCTAGAACACCTTGCCGGGATTGAGCAGCCCGTGCGGATCGAGCGATGCCTTGATCGCCCGCATCGCCGCGATATCGGTTTCGCGGCGCGCGAGGTGCAGATAGTCGCGCTTCTTCAGCCCGATGCCGTGCTCCGCCGAAATCGAGCCTTCGAATTCGCGCGTGACGTCATAGATGACGGCGTCGACATCGTCGTGATCCTGTTTTCCGCGGCCCGGAAGATCCACCACGATGTGAATGTTGCCGTCGCCGAGATGCCCGTAAGTCATCACGATCGCGCCGGGCCAGCGCGCGCGCAGACGCGCTTCGCACTGCGCGGCCGCATCGCCGACTTGCGCGATGGAAAAGCTCACGTCGTACGCCGCGTAGTTCGGGATGAAGCGGTCGTATTCGCCGGGCGCGTCGCGGATCGCCCAGAAATCGCGCGCGTGCGCTTCGTTCGATGCAATCGCCGCGTCCGTCACGATGCCCGCTTCGAGCATGCCGCCGAGAAACTCCTCGAACGCCTCGCCGTGCCGCGCCGGGTCGGTGCCAACGCTTTCCAGCAGCACGTAGAACGGATGCGCATCGGCCAACGGCGCGCGCAGATTCTTCAGATTCGCGATGACCGTATCGTGATAACCGGCCCACATCACTTCGAACGCGGACACGCCCGGCGCGAGGCCCGCCTGCGCGCGCGTCAGCAACGTGGTCACCGAGGCAAAATCGGGCACACCGCACCACGCGGTCGCGGTCGCCGTGGGCTTCGGACGCAGCCGCAGCACGACGCGCGTGATCACCGCGAGCGTGCCTTCGCTGCCGATCAGCAGATGCCGCAGATCGTAGCCGCTGTTGTTCTTGATCATCTTGTTCAGCCCGCCGATGATCTCGCCGCTCGCGAGCACCGCTTCGACGCCGAGCACCTGATCGCGCATCATCCCGTACTTGATGACGCGGTTGCCGCCCGCGTTCGTCGCGAGATTGCCGCCGATGGAGCAACTGCCGCGCGCGCCCAGATCGAGCGGAAAGTAGAAGCCCGCCGCGCTCGCCGCTTCCTGCACGACTTGCAGCGGCGTGCCGGCTTCGACGGTCATCGTCGCGGAAATTTCGTCGATCTCGACGATGCGGTTCATGCGATCGAGACTCAGCGCCACTTCGCCGCCGAGCAGATTCGCGCCGCCGACGAGTCCCGTGAGGCCGCCTTGCGTGACGACCGGCTGCTTGTGTTTCGAGCAGATCGCGAGCGCCTGCGCGACCTCGTCCGTGTTGCGCGGACGGACGATCGCGAGCGGCGTCGCGCCGGGCAAACCGCTCCAGTCCGCGACGCGCCGGTCGCCGAATTCGTCGGGCAGCGCCACGACCTGTGCGCCGAGCGTTTCGCGCAATGCCATTACCGCTTCGGTTACTGCCATGTGTCGTCTCCGTCGTTGTTTCGGTTTGGTATCGGATGCGATAGTTTGTACCAAAACGCGCGAGAATTATCGGCGGCCATTCGGGAGAAACGCGACGATGGAACGAGCAGACTATGAAAGCGCGCTCGCGCAGTTGAACAGCGCGGCGGAACTCGTCGCGGCGGGCGCGGACGCGGACGTGCGCACGCAGGCGTTCGACATGCTGGCGTTTTATCGGCTGCGACGGGGGCGAATCGGCGGATCGGGCGCGGTCGTTACATCGAACGACGAGCTTTTCAAGGACACGGCGATCGCCGCGCTCACGATGGCGGGCCGCAAGGAATATCTCGCCGCGGCCGCGTTGCTCGAACAGGCGCGCGGGCTGATGCCGGACTGAGCGTCGCGTCACGCCAGCGCGAGAAAATTGCGCACCACCGCCGATGGATCGTCGCGCCGCGACGCCAGCGCGAGCCGCGCACGCAGGCCACGCGCGACGAGCGGGCGATAGACCACGCCCGCCACACGCACCTGCGTGATCGCTTTCGGCACGATGGAGATGCCGAGTCCCGCCGCCACGAGCGTCACCGCCGACGCCATCTGCGGCGCGGGTTGCGCGAGTCGCGGCTCGAAGCCGGCTGCGGCGCATGCGGCAACGATGTCGTCGAACAGCGTGCCGCCCGCTACGCGAGGCACTTGCACGAAAGGCTCGTCCACGAGTTCCGCGAGTTCGACTCGGCGCCGCGACGCCAGCGGATGACCGACGGGCAAGGCGACGAGCATCGGTTCATCGTCCCAGTCGTGCTGTTCGACGACATCGGCCACGCGCCGCTCCGGACGAACGATGGCGACGTCGAGCTGTCCCGCTTCGATCTCGTCGAGCAGCACGCCGGATGCGGCTTCGTGCAGCGTCAATTCGGCATCGGGAAACGCTTCGCGAAATTTGCGGATCAGCCCGGACACGCGCTCGTTGAACGCGGCCGTGCCCGTAAAACCGACGCGCAAATGTCCCGTTTCACCGCGCGCCGCGCGTTGCGCCGCTCGCGCAGCGCGCTGTGCGTCGTCGAGCACGCGGCGGGCTTCGTCGGCGAACACGCGTCCTGCCAACGTCAGTTCAGCGCCGCGCGCGGTGCGCTTGAACAACACGACATCGAGTTCCTGTTCCAGCGCCTTCACTTGCTGGCTGAGCGGCGGCTGGCCGATGCCGAGCAGCTCGGCGGCCTTCGTGAAGTTGGCCGTCTCGGCCACCGCCAGAAAGTAACGCAAATGCCGAAGCTCCATTTCCCTGCTTTCCTTGTCCGATGATCGACGAAGCCAGTGTTAAAACATATCGCTGGGCACACTTTCATATATTGGACATATGAGCGCGCATTGGCAAGAATGAATCCGCTACTTCATCAACCGGCGACGCCATGTCCTCCCCTTCGATTTCCCCTTCATCGACCCATCCACGGGCCGCTGCGGCACGCGAGCTTCCGAGCGGCGTCTCCCCCAGTTCGGCCGCCTACCGGCGCATCGCGTTCGCGCTCTTTCTCGCGGGCTTTTCGACGTTTTCCCTGCTCTACTGCGTCCAGCCGCTGCTTCCGGCTTTCACGCAGGAATTCGGTATCGGCGCGGCGGCGAGTTCGCTGTCACTGTCGGTTTCGACCGGATTGCTCGCAGTGTCGATTCTGTGCGCGGGCGCGTTGTCCGAGCGCGTCGGGCGGCGTGGGCTGATGTTCGCATCGATGACATCGGCGGCATTGTTCAACCTGCTCGCCGCGAGCGCGCCGAACTGGGATTCGATGCTCGTGTGGCGCGCGCTCGAAGGCTTCGCGCTCGGCGGCGTGCCCGCGATCGCGATGGCGTATCTCGCCGAAGAGATCGCGGCAGAAGGGCTCGGCTTGTCGATGGGCCTCTATGTCGGCGGCACGGCTTTCGGCGGCATGATCGGGCGGATCGGCATGAGCGCGCTCGAAGAGTATTTCTCGTGGCGCGCGGCCATGTCGACGATCGGCGTCATCGATCTGATCGCGGCCGTCGCATTCGTGATGCTGCTGCCGCCATCGCGACGCTTCGTCAAACGCACCGACCTCACGCTTCGACACCATGTCCAGCTCTGGAAAGCGCAGTTGCTGCACGGTCTGCTGCCGCTCGTCTTCGCGATCGGCTTCCTCGCGATGGGCGCATTCGTGACGGTCTACAACTACGCGGGATTCCGGCTCATCGCGCCGCCGTTCAATCTGAGCGCCACGGCATGCGGGCTGATTTTCGGGGCGTACCTGTTCGGGATGGTGTCGTCGTCGACCGCCGGCGCGCTGGCCGACCGGCTCGGGCGCGCGCCCGTCCTCGTCAGCGGCGTGCTGCTGTTCGCCGTCGGTCTTGCGTTGACGCTTTGCGCATCGCTCGCGATGGTCATCGTCGGCATCGTGCTCGTGACGATCGGCTTCTTCGTCACGCACTCGGTCGCGAGCGGATGGGTCGGTCAACTGGCAGGCAGCGCGAAAGGCCACGCGGCATCGCTGTATCTGCTCGCGTACTACGTCGGATCGAGCGTGCTCGGGTCGATCGGCGGATCGTTCTGGCAGCACGGCGGTTGGCCCGCCGTCGTGGTTTATGTCGCTGTTCTGCTCGCGATCTGTCTCGTGGTCGTTGCGCGCATCGTCCGCAAACGCGGGATTCAATAGCGCCTTCGAGCTAGAACAGTTCTGTCTCCAGCGGCAGCAAATTGACCCACTTCACGGCCGTGCGCCGCTCCACGCCGTCGTCATGAATCGACCGTATCATCACGCGCTGGCCGCGCGCCTCCCCGAGCACTTCGACGATCCTGTTGCGATATCGCGCAAGCGAGCCGCGTAGTGGCTTGCGCTTCCTGCTCTTGCGGGGAGAAACTGCGGGCATGGACGTGACAACGATTTATGACGGCCACATCATAACGATGCTCACGCCATCCCTCAAATATTCAACCTCCACACTGCGGCTCGCCACACCATGCGTCGAATCACTGTCCGGACTTCGCCCGTTCATGGCCGGGGCGTTTTCGCTCTCGCCGATCTGCCCACGGGTTCGCTGCTGCTCGAGTACAAGGGAGAGCGCCTGTCGTGGAAGGAAGCGCAGCGCATCCACGCGAAATCGGCTGCGGAAGATGGTCATACCTTTCTCTTCGGTCTCGACGACGGCACTGTCATCGACGGCGCGCGCGGCGGCAATTCCGCGCGCTGGCTGAATCACAGCTGCGCGCCGAACTGCGAAGCCGAGCAGGACGGCGAGCGCGTGTTCATCCGCGCGATCCGGCCGATCGGGAAAGGCCAGGAGTTGTTCATCGACTATTGCTTGACCGTCGATGGCCGGCGCACCGCGGCGCTCAAGCGACTCTATGCGTGCCGTTGTCTTGCATCGAGTTGTCGCGGTACGATGCTGTCGCGCAGGTAACGTTCGCGCGTAGCCGCATCCGCGCGGGCTCGCTGTTCGTATCTTCATCGGTACAGGACGTGGGGCTGCGCGGCGATGACACCTTGCGAGATATGCTTTCTGCCCATGACGGACACCTACTCCGGCGGCACCGAAAACTTCGATCCTGACTCTTCCGGCGACGCTGACCGCGCGCGCCGCGAACGCGTCAACCGGATGCTGGCGAGCGTCGCAAAGGGCGATGAGCAGGCGTTCGCCGAACTGTATCGCGAGACGTCGCCGCGCGTGTTCGGCGTGATCGTGCGCATGATCCGTGATCGCGGCGAGGCCGAAGACATTCTGCAGGAAGTGTTCGCCACTGCATGGCGTCGCGCCGATACGTTCGATCCGGCACGCGGCAGCGCGATCACCTGGCTCGTCACGCTCGGGCGCAATCGCACGATCGACCGCATGCGGCAGCATCGCGAGGAACTGCTCGGCGAAAACGATGCACCCGAGATCGCCGATGAATCGCCGACGCCCGCCGTCGCGGCCGAATCGAGCGAGGAAAAGCGGCGGCTCGAATCCTGTCTCGACCAGCTGGAGCCGCAACAGAAAAGCGCGATCCGCGAGGCGTTCTTCACGGGCGCGACGTATAACGAGCTGGCGCAACGGCTCGCCGTGCCGCTCGGCACGATGAAAAGCTGGATTCGCCGCAGCCTCATGCAACTCAAGACCTGTCTCGAACAATGAACACGCCCGCTCGCGACGACGACGACGATCTGCGCTGCGCCGAATACGCGCTCGGCGTGCTCGACGCGCACGAACGCGCGGCGCTCGAAGCCGATGTATCGCGCGATCCCGCGTTGCAGCGCGCGCTCGATGACTGGCAGCGACGGGTCGCGCCGCTCGCGGAAGAGATTCGCGCCATCGCGCCGCCCGAGCGCGTATGGACGCGCATCCGCCGCGATCTGGGTTTCCTGACGCCGCAGCGCAGCCGCGAACGCTGGTGGAACAGCGTGAACATGTGGCGCTGGTTCACGATCGGCGCGAGCGTCGCCGCGCTCGTCCTGCTCGGCGTAACCTTCACACTGCTTCGGCAACCTGCGCAAGCGCCGACGACCGCAGCCGTGCCCGGCGAATACATGGTCGCATCGATCGCCCGCAAGGACGGCCTCGTGCACTGGACCGCGACCGTCGATGTGCGGCGCGCGCGCATGGTCGTCGTGCCTGCCGCGCGTGTGACCTTGCCCGCCAACCGCGCGACGGAACTGTGGCTCATCCCGCCGAACGCGAAGCCGATCGCGCTCGGCGTCTTCCCCGCCGATCGTCCCGCGACGATGACGCTGCCGCCCGAGATCGTCGCGCAACTGAGCGCGCAGGCCGTGCTCGCGGTATCCGACGAGCCGCCTGGCGGTTCGCCGACCGGCGCGCCGACCGGCGCCGTGCTCGCCACCGGTCAGATGCATACGACCTGACGTTTGCAGTCTTTGCAGGCCGTTCGCCGTCGATCGCCGGGCACGCGACGACGGCATCGGCATCGCGTTTTGCCTTTCTCACGGCAACCGTCCATTTTTCGTTCGCTGCATCCGCTCGCGCTCGGCATCCGTATTGCTCGGTGAACGCGTGTTCGCGGAGCTGCCATGCCTGTCGTCGTCGCCATTTTCATCGTTGCCGCTGGATTCGTGCTGGTCTTTGCCGCCGCGTGGCTCTGGCAGTTGCGCACGGAAAACGCCGGCATGGTCGATCCGGTCTGGGCCGCGTCGCTCGGCGCGGCTGCGCTGTTCATCGGCGTTTGCGGGACGGGCGCGACGGTCAATCGCGCGTGCGTCGCGGCGGGCGGCGCACTCTGGGGCGCAAGGCTCGCGTGGCATCTGTGGCGCCGCAATCACGGCAAGCCGGAAGACAAGCGCTATCACGCGTTTCGCGAACGCTGGGGCGAGCACGCCGCGCGCAACATGTTCGGCTTCTTCCAGTTGCAGGCCTTCATTTCGATGCTGCTCGCCATTGCCTTCTTCGTTCCCGCCTATGCGCGCGATGAGGCGAGCCCGCTGTGCATCGCGGGATTTGTCGTCGTCTGGATCGTCGCGGTGGCGGGCGAAGCGGCTGCGGATCGGCAGCTGAAACGCTTCGTCGCCGATCCCGAGCATCGCGGACAAGTGTGCCGCGAAGGCTGGTGGCGCTATTCGCGTCATCCGAATTACTTCTTCGAGTGCGTGCATTGGGTCGCCTATGCGGTGCTGTCGATCGACATGCCGTGGGACTGGGCCACGCTCGCGCCGCCCGTGCTGATGGCGTGGCTGTTGCTGAAGGTATCGGGCATTCCGATTCTAGAAGCGCATCTCGCCGATACGCGCGACGGTTACCGCGACTACATGCGCACGACGAGCGCGCTGATTCCGTGGCCGCGCAAACGCGCATGAACAAAGCCAGGACACGCCGATGAACACGACCGCTCATGAAACGCCGACCGCACCCGCCGACATGCCCGTGCGCGACGAAAGCCGCATCATCCGCGCGTGCGAACGCGGCTTCGTGCCCGATACACTCGTTCGCGCCGGCATGCGCATGCTGATCCGCCAGCGTCTCGTCGACGAGCATGCGAACGACAACGCGCTGCGCACGCAAGCGTTCGAACGTTTTCTGGACGAACTGCGCGCGAGTCCGATCGCGATCGATACGCCCGCTGCCAACGCGCAGCATTACGAACTGCCCGATGCGTTCTTCGAGGCGCATCTCGGCCCGCAGCTCAAGTATTCGTGCGGCTTTTATCCGCACGGCGACGAGACGCTCGCGCAAGCCGAACTCGCGATGCTCGAACTGTACGCGGAACGCGCGCAACTCGCGGACGGCCAGCGCATTCTCGATCTCGGTTGCGGCTGGGGCTCGCTCGCGTTGTGGATGGCGCAGCGTTATCCGCGCGCGCAAGTGGTCGCGCTGTCGAATTCACGCGGGCAGCGCGCGTTCATCGAAGCGCGGGCGGCGCAACGCAAGCTCGACAACTTGCGGGTCGTGACGGGCGATATCGTCGAATTCGATTTCGCGCGTGACGAAGCGCCGTTCGATCGCATCGTGTCGATAGAAATGTTCGAGCATATGAAGCACTACGGCCTTCTGCTCGCGAAGATCGCGCGCTGGCTCGCCGATGACGGACGACTTTTTGTCCACCTCTTCGCGCACAAGACCCTCGCGTATCACTTCACGTCGCGCGATGGCGGCGACTGGATGTCGCGCTATTTCTTCACCGGCGGCACGATGCCCTCCGCGTCGCTGCTATTGCACTTTCAGGACGATCTGCGCGTGACGCGGCAATGGTGGCTGAACGGCACGCACTACGCGCGCACCGCGAATCAATGGCTTGCGTCGCTCGATGCCGCGCGCGATCGCGTCATGCCGATGTTTCGCCACGTCTACGGCGATGCCGCCGCGCTCTGGTTCCAGCGCTGGCGCATGTTTTATATGGCGGTGGCCGAATTGTTCGGCTATGCGCGCGGCGGCGAATGGGGCGTTGCGCACACTCTGTTCGAAAAGCGTTCGCTAGAGGTGAAGTCATGAAGAACACGAATCGGGCGCTCGTCGTGGCGCTGTTGGCCGCCGGCGTCGTCGTGGCGCTGGCGAGTTGTTCGAGTCCGCCGAATCCGAATCCGCGAGCGGACCGGCCGCTCGAAACCGTGCCGGTCGATGTGCCGCGCTACATGGGACGCTGGTATGTCATCGCGAATATTCCGTACTTCGCGGAGCGGGATTTCGTCGGCACGCACGTCGAATGGTCGCTGCGCGCGGACGGGAAAATCGACGACGTCTTTCACGGCCGCAAGAACGGTTTCGACAACAAGGAAACGACGCATCATTTCGTCGATACCGTGAAGCCCGGCAGCAACGGCGGCGAGTGGAGCGTGCAGCCTTTCTGGCCGGTTCACGTGACGCAACTCACGCTCTATGTCGATCCGGACTATCGCTACACGATTCTCGGCTATCCGAACAAGAAGCTCGGCTGGATCTTCTCGCGCGAGCCGTCGATGAGCGATGACGTCTATCGCTCGATGCTCGCGCGCCTCGACGCGATGGGCTACGACACCGCGCGCTTCAGGCGCGTGCCGCAATCGCCCGAACAGATCGGCCAGCCCGGCTTTCAAAGTCCCGGTCAAAGCGACTGACATTCGCGGCGTGCGTGCATCCGCGCGCGCGTCTGTCTCGTATCTGTCGAAAGCCGCGAACGAAACAGTCACGTCCACGCGGCGCGAGGAGACCTTTTGGCGCGAGGAGACCGCCCGTCATGGAGTCATCGACAAAAGAAAGACAGCAGCGCATCGCGGTGATCGGCGCGGGGATTGCCGGTCTCGCGAGCGCGTATCTGCTCTCGCGCGCGCATCGCGTGACGCTGTTCGAAGCGGCCGATTACCTCGGCGGACATACGCATACCGTCGACGTCACGCTCGATGGCATGACGCATCCCGTCGATACCGGCTTTCTGGTGTTCAACGACCGCACGTATCCGAATCTCATCGCGCTCTTCGATGAACTCGGCGTCGCCTCGCATCGCAGCGACATGTCGTTTTCCGTTTCGCTCGATGGCGGCCGCTTTGAATGGGCCGGCACGAATCTCAATACCGTGTTCGCGCAGCGGCGCAATCTGTTTTCGCCGTCGTTCATCGGCATGTTGCGCGATATTCTTCGCTTCAATGCATCGGCGCACACGCATCTCGAACGTGTGAGCGTGAATCGCTGTTCGGTCGGCGAACTGCTCGCCGAGGGCGGATACGGCGCGCCGTTTCAGCGCCGCTATCTTCTGCCGATGGCCGCCGCGATCTGGTCGAGCGCCGCGAACGACATCCTGCATTTTCCCGCCGCCACGTTTCTGCGCTTCTGCCTGAATCACGCGCTCTTGCAGGTGAACGACCGGCCGCCGTGGAGAACCGTCTCGGGCGGCGCGCGCGAGTATGTGCGACGCATCGCGGCCACGCTCGACGACGTGCGCACGCGCGCGCCCGTGCGACGCATTCGCCGCGACGACGACGGCGTCACCGTCATGACCGACGACGCCGGCCCCGAGCGCTTCGATGCCGTCGTGCTCGCGACGCACGCACCGGCGAGCCTTCGTCTGCTGGACGACGCTTCCGCCGACGAGCGCGCCTTGCTCGGCGCCGTGCGCTATCAGCGCAATCTCGCGGTGCTGCATACGGATTGCGCGCTGCTGCCGCGCCGCCGCCGCGTGTGGTCCGCGTGGAATTACATCGGCGCGCGGGCGGGCTTGGCGCGCGATGCCGCCACGCCAGTCTGCGTGAGCTATCTGCTCAATCAGCTTCAGCCCTTGCCTTTCACGACGCCGGTGATCGTCACGCTCAATCCCGTCGATGAACCCGCGCCCGGCACGCAACTCGGCCGCTACGAATACGAGCATCCGCTTCTCGATCTCGCGGCCATCGATGCTCAGGCGCATCTGCCGCGCGTACAGGGCGTGCGCCGCACGTGGCACGCGGGCGCGTGGACCGGTTACGGCTTTCACGAAGACGGCCTGAAGTCGGCGTTGCGCGTCGCGCGCGATTTCGGCGTGCAACCGGCGTGGGCGAAACCATGAGCACGGCGCAATGGCTGACGGGCCGCGTGATGCACGAGCGGCTGCGCCCCAAGCGGCATCGGTTCGAGTATTCGGTGCGCTACGTCTGTTGCGATGTCGCGCGCCTCGACGCGCTGCGCTGCGCGTGGTTCGGCATCGACCGTATTCGGCCGCTTGCGCTCTTCAGGCGCGATTACGGCCCGCGCGACGACTGCGATCTCGATCTCTGGATGCGCGCGTGTCTCGCTGAAGCACGCATTCCCGCCGACGGCGAAATCCATCTGCTGACGATCCCGCGCGTGTTCGGCTATGCGTTCAATCCGGTGAGCTTCTGGTTCTGCCACGACCGCGCGGGCGCGTTGCGCGCGCTTTACGCGGATGTGCGCAATACCTTCGGCGAGCATCGCGGCTATTTGCTGAGCGCGAAGGATCACGCACCGATCACCGATGACACCGTGCTCGTCTGCCGCAAGACGCTGCACGTGTCGCCTTTTTGCGATGTCGCCGGCGACTACGCGTTTCGCGTGCGGCGTCGCGAGGATCGTCTGAGCATCTCGATCGATTATCGCGACCGCGACGGTCTGCTGATCCGCACCGCGATCGGCCTCGCCGCGCGGCCGCTCACCGGCGCGCTCGCGTTGCGCACGCTGCTTTGTGCGCCGCTCTTCGCCACGGGCGTCCTCATGCGCATTCACTGGCAGGCGCTGCGGCTGTGGATGAAGCGCGTGCCCTTTCACGGCAAATATCCACCGAACAGGGAAACGAACGAAACATGAACCTGCTGCGATCCTTCTCCGCGACATCGGCGATGCCGCTGTCCGCGCGGATCTTTCTCGGCCTTCTGCGTCGAATCAGCGTCGGGCATCTGGTGCTCGTCACGCCGGACGGCGGGCGCTGCGTGTTCGGCGATCCGCTCAAGCAGCCGGCCGCGCGTCTTTTCATCCACGACTGGCGCGCGTGCCGTGCGATTCTGCGCGCGGGCGATATCGGCTTTGCGCAGGCGTATCGGATGCAATGGCTCGACACGTCCGATCCGTGCGCCCTGCTGCGGCTCGCGCTCCGCAACGAGGCGGCGCTCGCGCGCACCGTCGCGGGCGGCTTCGTCGCGCAGTGCTGGCACAACGTGCGGCATCGGCTGCGGTTGAACACGCGCGCGGGCAGCCGTCGCAATATCCACGCGCATTACGATATCGGCAACGCGTTCTACGGACTGTGGCTCGATCCGACCTGGACGTATTCGAGCGCATGGTTCGACGGCGACGCCGATCTCCCGCTCGAAGCGGCGCAGGATCGCAAGTATCAGCGCATCGTCGATACGCTCGGGCTGACGGCCGGCATGCGCGTGCTGGAAATCGGCTGCGGCTGGGGCGGCTTCGCGCGGCACGCGGCGCGACTCGGCATACGCGTGCACGGCGTGACGATATCGCCCGCGCAGCACGCGTTCGCTGTCGAGCGCGTGGCGCGGGAGGGTTTGAGCGGGCTCGTCGATATCGAGCTGCGCGATTATCGCGATCTGCGCGGCCAGTACGACGCGGTGGTGTCGATCGAAATGTTCGAGGCCGTGGGCGAGCGCTTCTGGCCGATGTATTTCCGCGTGCTGCGCCGCTGTCTTGCGCCGGGCGCGACGGCGCTCGTGCAGTCGATCACGATCGACGATGCGCACTTTGCCGCGTATCGCGCGTCGAGCGATTTCATCCGCGAGAGCATCTTTCCGGGCGGCATGCTGCCGAGTCCGGAGCGCTTCACGCGCGCCGCGCGGCGCTCGGGCCTCGATGCACACGCGACGCTCGCGTTCGGCGCGGACTATGCCCGGACGCTGCGATATTGGCGCAATGCCTTCGAAGCGCGTGTCGATGCCGTTCGTGCGCTGGGTTTCGATGAGAGCTTCGTGCGGATATGGCGGTTGTATCTGGCGTATTGCGAAGCGGGCTTCGACGAAGCGCGTACGGATGTCATGCACTTCGTGGTGACGGCGATGACTCACGCTTAAGGAGAAATTCAGTCGGTCGTCCGGCATACGGCGATGGCGCCGGCGTCGCCCTCGAAATCTGGCAATCGTCAAAAAATGGTCGCTGACTTTATGCAATTAGGAATACAAACGTTCAAATTTGGCTTTGCGTAGGATAAGGTTCAGGGCTTTCATCTTCTCTCGCCGAGGCCCCCTTGTCCAGACGATCCGACTACGAGATCGAGCGCATCAGGCATCTGTCACCGCATCAACACTATTCCCTCGACATGCCGCAAGAGCCCAGTTCGGTTTTCGCGGACATATTCAGCGTCGAAGGCACCCGCGCTATTGGCGAGCCGACGCACATCAGGATTCGCTTCACGCACCCTTCGCCCGCACTCACGCGCCTCGACTACGTCGGCAAGATGGCGAAGTTCCTTATCCAGCCGCCGCACGACCCGAATCGCAGCCTCGAACCCGAGAAGGCGCGCGGCATGCACGGCATCGTCACAGGCTTCACGCACCTGAGCACCAACCGCGACGAAAGCAGTTACGAACTCGTCCTGGAATCGCGCCTGGCGTTACTAAGAAACGCACCGAAGGTCCGCTGGTTCTGGGACAAGAGTTTTGTCGATGTGATCGTCGCGGTTCTGAAAGAGCATGGCTTTGACCAGCTGCGCGCCGATGTCAAGGTGCAGCTCTATCGCGACTACGCGAAACGCGCCGTGATCGCGCAGTGGGAAGAGGACGATCTGACGTTCATCCAGCGGCTGTGCCGCCGCGCGGGCATCTGGTTCATCTGCGGCGAGAGCGACACGGTCGTCGATTGCGAGATGATCTATTTCCACGACGACTTCACGCACTACCGGCACGATGACCGCCTGAGCGCGCCCATGCTGTCCGAAGGCGGAATGAACTCCGACGGCGCCGAGTCGATCTTTTCGCTGGAAACGCACACCCGGTCGATTCCCCGCTCCTACACGGTGCGCGGCTATAACTATCGCAAAGCGCCGGATGCAATCGAAGCGACGAGCGTCATTCACAACGACAGCACCACCTACGGCGAAAGCTACACCTACGGCCTGCCCGTGCTCACCAAAGAGGACGCGCAGGCCGAGGCGCTGCTGCGGCAAGAAGAGGCGCTCTCGCAGCAGGTCCAGTATCACGGCACCACCGATATGCTGGACGCCATGCCGGGCAACGTGGTGAAGCCGTCGAACCGCGCCCTCGCGGACGCGAAATGGGGCATGGTGATCGTCTGCGCGAAGTTCAGCGCCGCACGCAAGCAGCCCTTCAAGGTGGAATACAGGGCGATTCCATCCGATCGCCTCTATCGCATGCCCTTGCTGGAGCACACGTGGCCCCGCATGCAAGGCGATATCAGCGCGGTAATCGCCTCGCCCAATCAATATGCCCAGCCGTTCGTCACGAAGGACGGCGAATATGTCGCCCGCATTCACGCCGACCGCGATACGCGCGTGAAAGGCATGGAGAGCTGTCTGCTGCGTCTGGCCAAGCCCTTCGCGGGCTCGCATCGGACCGGCTTTCATTACGGCCTGCATGACGGCACGGAAGTGGGTATCGCGGGACATCTCGGCAATCCCGAACTCCTGTACGTCGCGCATGTTTTCCATAACTCGCTGAATGACGATCCGAGCGTCGCGACCTCGCAGGGCTTCAACGTCAGTGCGTTCAGGAACGTGGCGATTGCGGCGCGGGCCAAGCTGTCGCTCTTCGCCAACACGCTCGGGGCCAAGCTGATCGCGGCCAAAGGGCCGGTCGAGATTCAGGCGCAATCGGATGTGCTGGCGCTGGCCGCGCAGAAGGATGTCATCGTCACCAGCGCGAACGGCGCGGTGCATGTGCGCGCGGACAAGGAACTGGTGCTCGAATGCGGCGGCGCGTATGTCGAGCTGAAGGACGGCACGATCACGCTGGGCAGCGCCAGTCCGCTGCAACTGAAGCTGCCGGGCATGACCAGGCAGGCGCCGGAGATCATGCACCTGGCGGGGCCATCGTTCGCGCCGAACGTGGTGCCGTTCAAGACGGCGTGTGATGCGTGGATGCACGGCGATAGTTTCGCCGACGCGACCACGCCGGCGGGAGCGAAGATGGTGAATTGGCAGCACTCGCCGTCCCAAGCACCTGCACCGGATGCGCGTGGTCTCCCATCGTCAGGTGATGGATTGGACGCCGATCAAAATCCAAAGCAGGAGCCTACACTCCCGGTGACGCCCGATGGTCAGACGCCTGCAGTGATTAAACTTGAATCGCCCTCCTCATGTAGCTGGAAACTTTCAGCGGCTGAACAAATATGCTCAGGCTGGACGGAAACCGGCGAATATAAGTGGCTAGACGAAAACAAGAATCCTTGGGTAGATGCGAATGGGAAAGCCTTTATGGGGGGAGGCAAACTTGACTATGCGTTCCGGCTCAAACTTGATTCCGAAGCTAAATGTTTAACGGCAACGCTTCGCGTGAAGATCGTACCCGTGGATCTCCTGATCGCAGATTCTTCGGGTAATCCAGTCATCAAAGATGGCCAGACGCAATCTGTGCCGTACGATGCAATTGCTCACTCCACAATTCTGAAGCTTGGAGTGAATAAGCCCTACAACGGACTGGTGATTAAACATCGTGAGGATACGAAACTCGATCTGGCCGCGCTTAAAAGCGAAATTGAAGGGAAATTAAATAGCCACAAGGGAATGCTAATCCTTGATGGCTGCACCAGGGGCGCAGCATGCGGATGGCGTGTAAGAGTGCGATTTGAAGTTCAGCTTGAGAAGGACATTAACGGCGAGATGGGCGGAGTCTCGGTGGATCCCAAAACGCTTTTGTTCCCCAAAGCTCATCGCGCCACATCAGGAGCATGGGGTGAAGAAGTCGCGACAACGACAGAAATAGGCGTGGGATATGTAAGCGCACTTCAGACGAGTGTACTTGTGCATGAATGTATGCATCTCTTCGGTGGCCCCGATGAGTATTGGCAACGAGGCGGTTTCGTACATAAGCAATACATCACCGGAGAAGAGCTTGATTTCGAAAGAGGGAAAGCAATGTCCGGTGAACTCACCTGGCAAATGTACTCGGCTAACGACCTCATGGGCTATGGCGCAAACAGTACAAGTGCAACCGTTCGTCCTTACTATCTTGAGTACGTACGACAGAGCTTTTACGAGATGACAAGAAAGCACTGGAAGATTGGATATGAAGGGGAAGTCTAGACCAAGACTTTGACAGGAACTGGAATGAGGAACGTCTCAAAGATAATCAGCATATTAATCTTGATTTTTATAGGATTGCTTAACATGCCAGCAGCACAGGCGACCGAGACAAAAGAAGCCATTGAAGGCTTCGCAATTAGCGCTCTAGACGGCCATACTTTTGGTACGAATGGCATCGGCGTTCGTATGAATGGCAAGGTTCGGATCGGAATCTCTCACTCAATAACCGAGGATGAAATTAGTGGCGCAGGAAGCTTCGTCAATCGATTGTCTCCGGATGATTTAAACGAAGCTCGCAAAATTCATCATCTCTTATGTGAAATCGGGGAGCGAAAAGACAATGCAGGTACGCAACACGTAGAATCGGCAACTGTTTATTCGGTGACGTGCTTGCATGGAAACGACGAAGTTGATTTTCGTGGTTCGATTGACGACCTTCCTGCCGACCTCCGCGATGCGGCGTATCGATTTTATCGACGCATGTATAGCACGTATTTGGATGGAGCACGTGCAGACGTTAAGCTCGACATAGTTGTGGACAGCATCGTTCGACAAAAGGCAGATCTTCTTGTCGCTGTGAAATTCATCAACAGCGGCGACTATGATATTGGCATCAAAACACCAGAAAATTTGCATTTACCTAACGGAATTTGGATCAATGCCAAAGGACAAGAGAAGGACGATGAATGGGTAGCCATGCTCTCCGGCTCGAGGCTTCAGAATAAATCAGAATTTCCTAACGAGTGGACGAATATTCCCGCTCGGAGCGCGATCACGTTCACGATTTTGGTCGTACCAAAAAACAAACTAAAAGCAGGAACCTACAGTTTGACCGCTTCGGTAGTCATGGGCATCAGTTCGAAAGAATTTCCAGTCAATACGATGGGCTTGGTCGATTTCCACTCCGACTATAAGAACCCCACGAAAGTCACCTTCGACCACGACTACCCCTCAACCCCGCAGGAGTGGAAGGCGTTCGAAGCGCACAAGGCCAAGGAAGTATCGGCGCTGCCTGCGGGCGCGACCGTCGCCGAGCCCGGCTACTACCGCATGACCTCGGCATTCGGCACCCGCAGCCCGTTCGTCACCAAACTCGAAGACGGCCAAGCCGCGCCCAAGCTCGACTATGCAAAGTGGGACCAGTGGCAATGGGAAGCCGATCTCGCACTGCCGACGATCTGCAAACCAGGCGAAGCGTGCTCGCGTGACGGGCGCTGGGTGCTGCGCACGATGCAGTGGAGTCCGAATCCCGACGACCAGACCCACGCGCAGTACGAACGGCGCTTTCAGATCGGCGATCCACTTCCGGCTTTCGAAGTGTCGAACGAAGCCGCCTCGAAACTCTATTGGGAATGGTTGAGCGCCTGATTCCGACCACACCGGGGGGTATTTCCCCGGCAATCCCGTTCATCGTCGAAGAAAGCAAACATGAAACAGCCTGTCCGCAAAGGCGATCCCACCTCGCACGGCGGCGTCGTCAAGACCGCCTCATCCTCGTTCGACATCGACGGGCGCAATGTCGCGTTGCTGCATGACATCGTCACCTGTCCCATGCACGGCGACAACCCGATCATCGAATGCGGTGACGGCTACGAAGAGCACGGCCGCAAGCTCGTCGCGAACGGCTGCCGCACGCAATGCGGCAGCGCCGTCAAAGCCACGGCGACGGGCATGGACATCGCATGAGCATGGACTGGCGCATCCCCGACGTGCCCGAGCGCGAACCCACCGAGCCGCCTTCGGTCTGGATCGCCGCGGCCGCGTTGTTCATCGCCCTGATTGCGGGCTTCATCCTCACCTTCCTCAACTGGAAACAAGGGACATCCATCGTCTCGGCCAGGTTCTTTGCCTGTGCGCTCGCCGTTCCGGTGCTGATTTGGGGCGTGTTCTGTGGCTTTCTCTACCTGCACTCCGAAGACTGGAATAACCGCGTGGCATGGTGGAATTTCCTTCGCCAGGATCACTTCAACGATTGGCGCGGCTGGGCGCAGTGGAACCTGTCGATTCTCGATGTCGTGACGCTCGCGCCCGAAACCGAACTCGCCGAACGCATGCTCGGGCTGGAGGGGACGCCGCCCGCAAACGCAGGCAAGATCCTGACGTTACCTCGCAACGGCATCGACGACATACTCACGCAACTCGTGACGCCGCTCGCGGGCACGCTTGGGCGCTTTGCCGGCAAGCGAACCATCCACATTGCGATTCAATCCGGTAACGAGACACATCTGGCAATTTTGCGCGGCGTGCTGCAACGACTGGACATCGCGCACGCGAGCATCGCCATGTCGCGCTTCGAAGCGAAAGCGCTTCCGAACCTTCTCGATGATTGGATGGCCAATCAGAAGGTGCGGCCCGGTTACGGCTACCGACGGCAAACGATGATGCCGGATTTGTGTCTCGTGCTCGCTTGCCAACTCAATGAGCACGCCACGCCATCGCCCGCCTCCGAGGCGGCCGTGGCCTTGCTGTTCGGGTCATGGCACTTTCTCGAGGACGCGAAGCTCAAGCCCAAGGCCCGCTTGTTTCGCCCCATTCCCACGGCGACGGATGAGATTCCCGATGCGCTCAAAACGCTGATCGCCGCGGAGCCGACGCCTCTCAAGCGGCTGCGCAATCTGTGGCTCAGCAATCTGGCCAAGCGCGATGGGCATGTCGTGAGAGCGATCGCGAAGGACAGCGAGCCAGCACTGACCGTGCTCGATCTCGATCAGGCGCTGGGCGTCTCGGGGCCGGCCAGTTCAATGCTGCTGCAAGCACTCGCCGCGCAGGCCGTGTTCAATGGACAAGGACCACAACTCGTCGGCATGCCTGACGCGGACGGCCTGCGCCTCAATCTCGTTGGAAACGAATACGCGCCGGTCGAGAACGCCAAGGAGCCGGAAATCGACTTTTGGGAAGGGTCCATTTCTGCCGGAGTCGGTTGCCTCACCTGCCTGCTCATGCTCTGCGCCATCGAACTGGATGCCGGTCCAGCCTGGTCGTTGAGCGTGATTGGCGTCGCCGTTTTCCTTCTGTTCGTCGGCATGCCGGCGGGGGCGATCTTCAAGCGGCGTAGGGTAACGGACGAGTTTTATCGGCGCGTGAATCGATAAAAAACGCCCCGACCAAGCCGGGGCGAAGGGTACGAGACCACCTTGTGTAGCGATGGAGCTACCCGGCGAGCATAGGCAACTGCACGCGCGCTTCAAACCAGTAAAGTCCGAAACATCGCGCGCGCCTTCAGAATCGCCGGGCATTGCCGATAACAAACGCAAACATCAACCAGGCATCGCCACCCGACACGATGAATCGCGACCCATCCCAAAGTTCGCTCGAAGCCGCTTTCCTCCGGCATGAAGACTCGCTCGCGCCGCCCGAACGCGCGCTCGGCGAGGACGATCACGCCGTCTATCGCACGCTGCTCGAATCGACCAAGGCGATTCCCTGGAAGATCGACTGGGCCACGATGGAATTCGCCTACATCGGTCCTCAGATCGAGGCGCTGCTCGGCTGGGCGCCGTCGTCGTGGAAGACGGTGAACGACTGGGCCGAGCGCATGCATCCGGAGGACCGCGAGGCGGTAGTCAACTTCTGCGTCTCGCAATCGCAGGCGGGCACCGATCACGAAGCCGATTACCGCGCGCTCACCCGCGACGGCGGCTACGTCTGGCTGCGCGATGTCGTGCATGTCGAGCGTAACGAGAAAGGCGAGGTCGAGGCGCTCATCGGCTTCATGTTCGATATCAGCGAACGCAAGCGCACCGAGGAAAAGCTCGCGCAGATGCAGCGGGAACTCGAGCGCCTGTCGTTCAGCGACAGCCTGACGGGCGTCGGCAACCGCCGCCGTTTCGACGACGTGATGGCGCGCGAATGGCACGCCGCCAGCGAATCGGGCAAGCCGCTGTCGCTCGTGATGATCGATATCGACTTCTTCAAGTCGTACAACGATTACTACGGCCACGTTCAGGGCGACGAATGTCTGAAGCGCATCGCGCGCGTGCTCGGCGAGGCGGCGGGTCCGCAACACTTTCTCGGGCGCTTCGGCGGCGAGGAATTCGCGCTGATTCTCGCCGATACCGACGCCGAAGCCGCGATGCGCATCGCCGAACGTTGCCGCGCGCTGATCGCCGACGAAGCGATTCCCCACGTGCGCTCGCCGCACGATCAACAGGTGACGGCGAGCTTCGGCGTAGGCACCGTCGTGCCGGGCGAGCGCCTCGACGTGACGACGTTCATCAATCTGACCGACGCGCAGTTGTATCAGGCGAAGGACAACGGCCGCAACCGCATCGCGGCCGTGGATCGCGCGGGCATGCGCGGCGAGGCGTTCAAGGCCCAGACGCGCTGATCGTCAGACGCGGCCCGTCACCGGAATCGCCGCGCCCGTGATGCATTGCGCATCCGGCGACAGCAGGAACGCGATCACCGCGCCGAGCGCGTCCGGGGGCACCCAGCGCGAGAAATCGGCGGTGGGCATGTCGCGGCGGTTCGGCGCGGTATCGATGATCGACGGCAACACCGCGTTCACCGTCACGCCCTTGTCCTTCAGTTCTTCGGCGAGCGCTTCGGTCAGCCGCAGCAGCGCGGCCTTCGATGCCGCGTAAGCGCCCATGCCCGTTCCCGCTTTCATCGCCGCAAGCGCACCGATATTGACGATGCGCCCGCCTTCCTTCGCGCTCAAGTGCGCGAGCGCCGCCTTCGACGCGTTCAGCGCGGTTTTCACGTTGACGTCGAACATGGACTGCCAGGCGTCGACGCTGCCGTCCGCGATCGTTTCCCACGTGAATGCGCCGGCCACGTTCACGAGCGCATCGAGTCCGCCGGTCTGCCCGACGATCGTATCGATGGCCTTTTGCGCCGAGTTCGCATCCGTCAGATCGATGCCGGTCACGAAGCACGCATCGTCGAGCGGCGCAGGCAATGCTTCCGATGCCGCGCCGTGGCCGATCATCGCCACGCGCGCGCCGCGCCCGGCGAGCACGCGCGCGGTCGCGAGTCCCAGACTGCCGAAGCCGCCCGTGATGGCGACGATCTTTCCTTCGAGGCTATCCATTGCGTTGTCGCTCCGTTCGATGACGTCAGCTCAAGCATAGGACGGAACGCGGCGCGCATCCGCCTGCTTTATTCAGCCAACGCCTCGCCCGATGCCTTCGCGCCGCCTTCGACCGCGCCGCGGCCCGCGAGCAGCCAGACCGCCGCCGCGATCGTCAGCGCGCACAAACCCGCGACGCCGAGCGCAGCGCCGAAGCCGCTCGCGAAGCTCTCGCGCGCGATTCCCACGATCGCCGCGCCTTGCGCGCCGGACAGGCGCTCGCCCGCATGCGCGAGATCGCCCGCGAGCAGGCGCGAGAGAAACGACGCGTCGAGTACGTTCGCGGCATCGGCGAGACTGGAAGCGCGGGCATCGAGCGCGGCATGCGTGCGCGTCGCGAGCACGGCGCCCAGCACACCGACCGATGTGACGATCGCGGTGAAACGCGTCGTCGTGCTGATCCCCGATGCCATGCCGGTGCGATTCGCCGGCACGCACGCCATGATCGCCTTTTGCGTGTCGCCGTTGAGCACGCCCGCGCCGAGGCCCGTGACGATCATGCCCGCCGCGATCAGCGCGTAATTCGCCGTGCCCGCGAAGAGCGCCGTCAGCAGATTCCCCACGCCGATGGTCGCAAGACCGAGCGTCAGCAGCGTCATGCCGGGCACGCGCCTGCCGAGCGACGCGCCGATGCGCGGCCCCACGACCATCGCGATCGCGAACGGCAGCATCCCGATGCCCGCGCGCACCGCCGGCAGGCCGAACGCGTTTTGCAGATAGAGCGGCAGGAACGTCATCATGACTTGCGCGCAGGCGGCGTAGCCGAACATCGCGAGCACGGCGGCGACGAAGCGCGGTTGGCGAAAGAGCGCGAGATCGATCATCGCGTGCTCGCGCGAACGCTGCACCCGCACGAACGCGATGAAAAGTACCGCGCACGCGCCGAGCCGCGCGACGGTGCGCCAGTCGGTCCAGCCGCTGGCTTGCGCGTCGATCAGCGCCCAGACGCCGAGCGCGAGCGCGGCGGCGAAGAGCGCGCTGCCCGCGAGATCGAGCGATCCGGCGTCGGGGTTGCGCGACTCGCGCATGCCGCGCCAGGCGCACGCGGCGAGCACCGCGCAGATCGGCAGATTCATCAGAAAGATCCAGCGCCAGCCGGCCCATTGCGTGATGACGCCGCCCACGAGCGGCGCGATCGTCGTCGAGACGCCCATGCACGTGCCCCACACCGCCCACGCGCGGGCGCGCGCCGCGCCTTCGTGGAACGTGTTCGCGATGATCGCGAGCGCCGATGTGAGCAGCATCGCCGCGCCGACGCCCTTCGCCGCGCGCGCCAAGTTCAGCGCCAGCGCCGACGGCGCGAGCCCGCAACCGAGCGACGCGAGGAAGAACGCCGCGAGCCCCGCGATCAGCATCTTCTTGCGGCCGACGCGATCGGCGAGCGCGCCCGCGGGCAGCAGACACGCGGCGAACGCGACCATGTACGCGCTCACGACCCATTCGACATCGGCGAAACCGGCGTGAAAGTCGCGCGCGATGGACGGCAGCGCGACCGCGACGACGTTCGTATCGAGCGTGATGAGCGCGCACGTCGCGGATGCGGTGAGCAGGACAAAGCGGCTTTCGGATGTGTTCGACATATCGATGCGCGGAAAAGACGGAACGGTCTCCCGATGCTAGTGGCGCTCGTCTTGCCTGTCATTGGCATAGAATTGCGGAATAATTATCGAATTCGTAAATACGGAAATGCCCGTCGAACTCCGTCACGTGCGCTGTTTTCTGAGCGTCGCACGGCATCTGCACTTCGCGCGCGCGGCCGAAGAACTCGGCATCGCGCCGCCCGCGCTCACCAGGCAGATTCAGGAAGCCGAACGGCTGCTCGGCGTGCGGCTGTTTCATCGGACGAAGCGTTCGGTCGCGTTGACGGCGGCGGGCGAGGCTTATCTGACCGAGGCCGTCGGCGCGCTCGATCATCTCGCGCGCGGTGCGGAGCGCGCGGCGCTGGCCGAACGCGGGGAGCTCGGGAAGATCGTCATCGGGTATGTCGGGTCGGCGGTGTATTCCGGCGTGCTTCAGGCGACGGTGCGCGGCTTTCGGGCGCGCTATCCGCAAGTCGAGATCGGCATCGAGGAAATCGTGATGCGCGAAGCCGGCGCGCTGTTGATGGAAGGCCGCATCGATATCGCATATGTGCGTCCGCCCGTGCCGTCTCCGGATGGCGTCGAGGCGCGCACCGTGCATCGCGATGAATTCATCGTCGCGCTGCCCGCCGATTCTCCGCTGGCGGCGTCGCGCGTCATCACGCCGGCGCAGTTGCGCGATCAGTCCTTCGTCGTGCCCGAGCAGGAATCCGGCACGCTCGAAGTGGCGCGGCGCGGGCGCTTCAAGGCGCGGGTCGTCGCGCAGCCGGGCACGCTCTCGGATGTGCTCGCGCATGTGTCGCTCGGCGGCGATGTCGCCGTCGTGCCGCGTTCGCTCGCGCAATGCGTGACGGTGCCGGGCGTCGAGTATCGGGAGATCGCGGGGAAAGCGGTGCCGTCGGAAGTGGCGATGGTGTATCGCCGGTTCGAGCGCGCGGCGGCGGTCAAGGCGTATCTGGATTTCGCGGCTTCATGACCGAAGCGCGGATCGCGCGATCGGCTCGAATCCCGCGCGATGCGCTCTCGCAAGCGCCGATGCCTTGTCGCGCAGCGCCGCGCGGCCCATCGACAAGGCTTCGCGCATCGCCACGTGCAGTTCTCCGATGGACACCACGCCCGGCGCACCCGCGATTTCCCATGTCGATGCATACGCGCGCTGCTTCGCGGCATCCGCGTGCTGGAAATTCACACGCGGCAAGCCGTACGCCATCGCGATGATCCGGCCGTGCAGGCTGCTGCCCGCGAAGCCCGCGCTCCTCGCGATCAGCGCGCAGATATCCCAGACGTCGAGCGACTCGACGATCCGCACGCCAGCGTGACGCATGCGCGCCGCGAGACGCCGATAAACCGCGATGTCGTCGTGCCACGGCGCGGCGCCCGCGCGAAAGAGCGCGATGCCCAGGCCGGTCCATTGCCCGATCAGATCCAGCTGATGCGCGACGTGCGCGAGCGTCGCGTCATCGCCGAAATCCGCGCTGAACTGAACCGCCAGATAGCCGTGCGGAAACGCGCGGCGCGTGTCGGGGCGCTCGCGGATGCGCGCATCGAACAGTTCGGCGACCATCGATGCCGGATCGGGCGCGAGCCGCGCATCGATGCCGGCGCGCTTCAGGATGGACTGCGTGTGCGTGTCTCTCACGCTGAGTTCATCGGCTGATCGAAGTTTGGCCAGCACTTCGGCGCGGAAGGCGTCGTCGAGGGCGTCGAGCGTCGCGCCGCCGATCGCGTTGAAGCAGATCGACGCCGCTTGCGGAAACGTCTCGCGTCCGGCGATATAAGGCGCGAGCGCGTCGGTGCCGAGTTCGGCGCGCGCCCAGGCGTGGCGATCCGTCGCGCGCGAGCCGTATCGGGCGATGCACGCTTGCGCTTCGTCGGGCGTGGTCAGCATCACGGCGGCTTCCCACGCGTCGCACGTGAGCAACTCGCCGCCCGCGTGAATCAGGGCCACGGGTTCTTCGCGCCAGCGCTCGCTCATTTGCGAAATCGCGGCGATGTCATGCCCGCCGAGCGCGCGCAGGTCTCGTCGCGCGCATCCGGCGAATTGCAACTTGACCTCGGGCCGATGCTCCGCGAGCAGCGCCGCGACGACATGCGCGAACAACATGTCGCCGAAGTTGTGGCGGTCGAACGCGCCGAAGACGATGATCCGGCGCTTCGCCGACTCAGCAGCGTTAGCCAAACGGCCACCTGTTCGCGCGACGCGTCATCCGGCAGCATGGACGGGTCCTTCGTAAGGAACCCTCAAATTCTGAATTTGGAGTCGAACACATGTTGAGCTTGCACACCGTGAATGGCGTTCTGTTAAAGTACACTCCAGCGTACACACGGAAACCCGTCATGCCCATCACCCGAATTTTCCGCAACGGCAACTCGCAAGCGATCCGCATTCCCGCCGAACTCGCGTACCCCGACACGGAAACCGAAGTCGAAATAGAACGCGTAGGCGACGAGCTTCGTATCCATCCGGTGCGTCGTTCGCTTGCCGGCGCGCTCGAACGCTTCAAGCGCTTCGACTCCGATTTCATGGCGTCCGGCCGCAACGAGCCGCAACAAGACGACCGGGAGTTCTTCTGATGCCGCGTTATCTGCTCGACACGAACATGTGCATTTATCTGATGAAGCATCAGCCCGAGCAGGTGGCGCGGCGCTTCGCGCAATGCTACGTCGGCGACGTCGTCATGTCTTCGATCACCTACGCCGAACTGCAATTCGGCGTCGCGACGAGCGCGAGCCCCGCGCGCGAGCGTGTCAATCTGGCGTCGCTCGTCGAGCTGATCGAGGTCGCGCCGTTCGGCGAAGATGCCGCCGCCGCGTATGGCCCGATCAGACACGCGTCGCGAGAACGGAACCGAGGCGCGCTCGACAAGCTGATCGCCGCGCACGCGGTCGCGCTGGGCGTGCCGATCGTCACGAACAACGTCAAGGACTTCGAACACTACCCCGGCGTGACCGTCGAAAACTGGCTCGAAGACAAAGCGTGACGCCGCAACTCGCTCTCACGATGCGCTAACTCTGCCCCATCAGACTTCCCTCACACGCCGCACGCGGGAGGGAAAGATGAAGATCGAACCGACGCACATCGTCGCCGCATGGCTGATCGCGGCGGACGCGAAGAACGATGCATCGACCGAAGAAAGGACCGTCGACACGGCCGCCTCTTTCGAACCGATGCGCTACGAAGAACGGGCGCTCGAATCGCGCCCGGATTCACGTCAGGCCGTCACGCGCGTGATCCCGCCGCTCGACAGCAGACGCACGCGCTGGCCCGCATAGAACATCTGGCCATCGGCGGCCTGCGTGATCGCGCGCAGATCGCCGTTGTCGAGACGCACGGTGATTTCGAGGCCCTTCTGCCGTTCGAGATGATCCTGAACCTGATCGCCCGCTACCGCGCCCGCGATTCCGCCGATCACACCGGCAAGCAAGGAGCCGTGCCCTTCTCCGACGGCGCTGCCCGCGACCGCGCCGAGCAGGCCACCGCCGATCGCGCCGAACGGAGCCGGGTGGCCGTCGTTGTTCTCGATCGTCACGCCGCGCACGCTTTCGACCGTCGCCATGCGCACGGTTTCTTCGTGCTGCGTCTGCATGCTGTCGTAGACGTCGGCGGAACTGCCCATCGACGCGCAACCGCTCATGCCGAGCGTGCAGGCAACGGCCAATGCGCATACGGCGATGGTCGACTTGTTCATGTTCTTGCTCCTCAGGTCGGACGATTGTCTTGTTGGGCCCGGCTCGCGTTTCGTGTATCGCGATGCCATGAGACGCATCGTAAAGAGGCTGAATGAGCGCCGAATGAGGGGGCGCGGCGCGCTTGACCTGCATGAATGAAGCGCTTATACAGATCACTCACCGCTCGTGACCGGAGTCCCGAATGACAAGAAACGCGATTTCCATCGTGGTTTGCGCCATCGCTCTCGCTGCGTGTTCAACCGGTGGCCCCGGCAGCGCGCCGCCGCCCGGCACCGTCACCACGACCCTGCCTTCGGGCGGCGTCTACAAAGGCACGCTCAACGGCAGCTCGGCCGAAGCCACGCTTCTCATGCTCTTCGACGGCACCGCCTATCTGTTCTACGGAGGCACGGGCGGCACGGGACTCGCGGGCGTCGCGGTCGCGAAGAACGGCGCGCAGTCGAGCGACGGCCGCTTCGCCAGCGATTCCGCGTTCGACTATCGGATCGGCAAGGCGCCTGCATCGGCGGCTGTGTTCAGCGTGAATTTCGCGCATGCGCCCGCGGTCGACGGAACCGTCGCGAACAAGGACGGCAGCGCCGGTCTCGCGTTCTCCGGCAGCGCCGCACCGATGCTCGACATCGCGCCGACCCGCCCCAACGCGGGCGGCCTTTACAACGGACGCGGCATGGCGCTCGGCGGAACGACGCAGACGCACATCACGCTCGCCGGCGACGGCTATCTCGCCGGCACGACGACATCCGGCTGCATCTTCAAGGGCACGGCGGCGCCGCACGAAGGCGCGAACGCCTACGACGTCTCGGTGACCTTCGGCCCCGCGCCCTGCCCGCTTCCCGACAAAACCGTGACCGGTAACGCGGTGCTCGACGGCGCGCGCTTGCTCGTCGCCCTGCCGAGCCCGGACCGTTCGGATGTCTTTCTTTTCGATGGCCGGAAATAGATGCCGCATGCGGCCGCGCGGCGCTGCGAAAATTAGTCATCCATTGCTTACATAAGCGTTTTCTATCCTAAGATTCTTTCACTGCAGGCAGCGTCGTGGCGTTGGCGTCGGTTGCTTTCCTGGCTGTGCGCTTCGGCGAAAGTAGTCGTGTGTTGTTCAGTGCAATTTCCGAGAGCAGTCTTGTTTGCATGGGTTCGGACGACGGCGACCGCACGCCCGATCCGGCCGACAACAACAGGAGACAACCTAGATGAACGCAACGCTCAAGCTTTTGCCGTTGGCAGCCAGTGCGATGTTCGCCTGCCTGCCGTATGCGAACGCCGCGCAGGACAATGTCAGCACGCTTTCGAATTTCCGTCAGACCGGCAACGCCACGCCGCCGGAGACCATCCCGCAAACCGGCCAGACCGCCGACGCGCTGCGCAAGAATCTCAGCGAGATCAAGCTGCCGCCGGGCTTCAAGATCGAGTTGTATGCGGTGGTGCCCGAAGCGCGCGCCATGACGATCGAGCCGTCGACGGGCGTCGTGTTCGTCGGCACCCGCAAGAATCGCGTGTGGCAGGTGACGGACCGGACCAAGCAGCGCGTCGCGAGCGATGTGGTGCAGTTCGCGTCATCGGTGCCGTTCAAGGTGCCCAACGGCGTGTGCTTCTCGCCGGACGGCGTGCTCTACGTGGTCGAGCAGAATCGCGTGCTCGGCTTTCCGGCGGCGCAGTTTTTCGGCGAAGGCGGCCCGGACGTCGCGGCGGCGGTCGTCGTGCCGCAGGGCAAGCTGATTCCGACGCAGTTCGAAAGCTTCAATCACGGCGCGCGCTACTGCCGCATCGGGCCGGACAAAAAGTTGTACATCGCGCTCGGCCAGCCGTGGAACGTGCCGCCGAAGGACAAACTCGCCGAGCTCGACAAAAACGGGCTCGCCGGCATTATCCGGCTGGATCAGGACGGCAAGAATCGCGAAGTCTATGCGCATGGCGTGCGCAACTCGGTCGGTCTGGATTTCAATCCGAAAGACAAGACGCTCTGGTTCACGGATAACCAGGTCGACGGCATGGGCGACGACATTCCGCCCGGCGAGCTGAATCACGCGACGAAGGGCGGCGAGAACTTCGGCTTCCCGTGGTACGGCGGCGGCAAGGTGCGCACGGTCGAGTACAAGGACCAGAATCCGCCTGCGGGCGTCGTGTTCCCGCAGGTCGAGTTCGCCGCGCACGCCGCCGATCTCGGCATTTCGTTCTATAACGGCAAGATGTTCCCGCAGAAATATCAGGGCGGGATTTTCGATGCGGAGCACGGCTCGTGGAACCGCACGAAGCCGATCGGCGCGCGGATCATGTTCACGCCGATCAAGGACGACGGCACGGCGGGCGAGACGGAAGTGTTCGCGGAAGGCTGGCTCACGGGCAGCGGCGAGTATATGGGCCGTCCCGTCGACGTGCAGATGCTGCAGGACGGCTCGCTGCTTGTCTCCGACGACTACGCGGGCGCGATCTACCGCATCTCGTATACGGGGGCCAAGTGAAGCGCGCGCTGACGGCGATGATGCTGGCCGGCGTGCTGTCGGCGGCGCCGCACGCGTCGTTCGCCGCCGGCGACATCAAGGCGGGGCGCGCGAAGGCGACGGCGTGCGCGGCGTGTCATGGCATCGACGGTATGTCGAAGTTGCCGGAAGCCCCGAATCTCGCGGGTCAGACGGAGGAATATCTCGTGAAGGCGCTCAACGATTTCCGCACGGGCGAGCGCAAGAACGAAATGATGTCGATGATGGCGAAAACCTTGTCCGACGCGGATGTCGCCAATCTGGCGGCCTATTACCACAGCCTGGGCAAACAGTGACATCGGCCGATGTGTTGCAAATTTGCTGCGGTCGATTCCCGATTGCGATTTTTTTTGTTTTAGGTGTTGACGTGGAGGCTTAAGGGTTTATACTTACACCTGTCTCCTCCATGTCTCAACCGATGTGGATTCAAGCCCGCTCAACTGAAGCGGGCTTTTTTTTCGCCCGTCGAAACGATTCCGCGGTCAGTTTTCCTTGCCGGGATTCGCGAGCAATTCCGAGCGTCCGATCACCTGTTTCGCCGTGTCGGCCTTGTCCGCATCCGAGAAACCGGCCGCCTCGATGACCGGCGTGAGCGCCCTGAGCGCGACCTGTGGTTTTGCGCTGCGCAACGACGCCATGCCTTCGTTCCACGCGTGCAGCATCTGCCTGGCGATCCAGTGCCATCGCGTTTCGTTCTTCGCCGCTTCGACGACGTCTTTCCCGGTCGACACGGCTGCATCGCACAATGCTTCGACCATCTCCCGATATCGCTTCGGCGCAATGCCGAGCCGCGTGTTGAAGAAGCGTTCGAGCGTCCGTCCGGGCGCCCACGTCTTGCGGCCGTCGACGCTCAACCCCGGCGGATTGTTCGCAAAGCGCGGGTAGGCCTCGGTGGTGACGATGTCGTAGGCGGGCGTGTAGAGCACATCGTCGATGTTCGAGTACAGCAGCGCGATGTTCTTGGCGTGACAATCCGCGTTACGCACGACGTAATTCGCGATGAGCAGCCAGCCGAGCTGCTCGGCCTCGCGCCGCCAGTTCGCGGCGGCGATATACGGTTTCGTTGCGTTGAGCACCTGTTCCGTCGACGGGCGGTACTTTTCATGCGGAGGCAGACCGAGCAGGCTGCAGGCATCTTCGACGCCGTATGCCGGTTTGCCCTCCTCGTCGACGTCGAACCGGTCGACGACGAGCACGCGGCCATCGTCGGACATCGTGGTTTTCGCGACGCGCGCAACGCCGAGTCTGGCGAGCACTTGCATCGAATAATGTTCGTTGAATCCGAGGTAAGGCGTTTGCTCGTCGGAGCCCTTGATGATGTGCCGGCTCGTGCGCAGCGTCTGCTTTCCAACCGGCGCCTGAGCCGACGGGCGTTCCGGCGCGAGAAACTTGGGCACCGCGCCGGAAATCGCGGCCCGCGCGTAGTACCGCACGAGTTCGGCGAAGTGTTCGGTCGTGATGTCTTCGTGCAGCAGGCTCTTCAGGTCGAGCGGCTCGAGTTCGCCGCCCTGCTCGCCGCCTTCGGGCGCGACGGTCACCCGGCCGATGCCCGAACCACCGATGACGGCCAGCAGCGAAAGGTCCGTGCCGTCGAGATAGGGGCCAAACTCCTCGCGGATCACCTGAAGGAGAAAACCCTCGGGCAGGTTCTGGCGAAAAAAGGGATGCAGGTCGCGGGGCCAGACCCAGGCTTCTTCGCGAACGGGCATGGCGAGGCTGACGAAGTCTTCGGTTGTGGCGTCGGCGTTGTAACGCAGCGCGTAATCGTCTGCCTGACGGTAGAGATGCCCGACGAGTTTGCCCTTGACGTACACGTGAAGGCGCATGCTATCGGCCTCCTGCGTTGCGTTGTTCGGTCAGGACGTCGTCGAGGGTGCGCGCGTGGCCGCGCTTGACGGCCCGCAGATCGTAGCCGGCTGCTTCGAGAAGCCGAACGAGCGCGGACACGCTCATGTCGCCGCGCGCGAGCGTTTCCATGCGCGCGAGCGTCGTACGCGCGACACCCGCGCGTTCCGCGAGTTCTTTCTGTGAAAGCCCCGCCGCGCGGCGGGCATCTTTCAGCATCTCTCCGATATCGGCCAATGTCGTCATGTGTAGCCCCGGGGCGTCTGAAATCGCCCAAACCGGTTTAATTGTAGCCCGGCTGCTACAACTTGGCTATTCGGAAACGTATCCTTCAGGATACAAAAATGGTCGAGATCGTTGATTTGGTAGCCAGCAGGCTACAAACAGACGGCAAAGGGGAACACGAAAGGCAAGACGACTGCGCCTCCCCGTTAAGGCGCAGCCGTCTTGCTTGCTCCAGCGTCTGCGGTGGTCTCCTGACGCGCCCCTCGCGCAAGGCTTGGGGTTACCTTCCCAGGCTCTCAGGCCTCGATGCTTTATGTTGTCCACAGAAATCGTGCACAAGCCTGTGGATATCGTTTCGTTTTCTTCCGCAATGCATTGATTCGAAAACACTTACACCCGACGCCCAGCAATACGCCCCGTTCGCGCGCCGGAATCAGTCCGCATTCGGCGTGCAGGCGGCGAGCACCGCGTCGATGCGATTCATCTCGATACTGAAAATCGACTGCGGCGCGGTGGCGTTCAACTCGTCCGCGGCGGAGCGCGGCAGCGCCATCGCAATGGTGGCGGTCGCGAGCAGCGCAACGACCACCGACAGGAACCAGGAAAGAACGACCATCGCCAACCTCGTCAAGAAAAGTCTCTCTGAATCGGCGCGCGTGAACGTCAGCGCGTGATGTGAAGAGTACGGCTGCGCGGCGCTTCGCACAGCCCTACGGACGGGGGGACGTGAAGGAGGGTAACGTCTACGGACGCAACTTCGGCGCGGGAACGGTCGATACACCCTGCGCGAGCGCGGCGGCTTCCTGCGCCTGCATCGCACGGACGAAGCCCTCGCGCTCCCGCAGACGCAGCCAATAGTCCGCGATCGACGGCGCGAAGCCTTCGCTCTGACCCAGCAGTTCCGCGAGCATCAGCGCATAGCCGACGGAAATGTCCGCCGCCGTGAAGCGCCCCGCGCACAAATACGGCTGCGCATCGAGAAGCGGCGCGAGCGTGCGCAGGCGCGCGTGGAACCAGCGCGCGTAATCCTCGACGATTTGGGGCTGCAAACGCTCCGGCGGCTCCAGATGCGCATAGCGCAGCACGAGCGTCTGCGGAAACGTCAGCGTCGCTTCGCCGAAATGGAGGAAATTGAGATAGCGGGCGAAATCGGCCTCGTGCGGCGCGACATCGAGCGCGCCGGGCGAATAGCGCGCCGCCAGATACTGGCAGATCGCCGACGACTCGGTCATGAAGACCGCATCGTCGGAATCGTCGGTCAGCGCCGGAATCGTGCCGAGCGGATTCACGTCCTTGAAACCGCGCGCGAACACGCGCGGCGGAAACGGCATCATCTTCAGGTCATACGGCACGCCGATCTCTTCCAGCGCCCACAGCGGCCGGAACGAGCGCGCGCTCACGCAGTGATGCAGCGTAATCACGTCGATGCCTCCGTCGCCTCAACCGAGCCAGGACGGCTTGCGTTTCTCCAGGAAACTGCGCACGCCTTCGCGCCCTTCGTCCGACGCGCGAATGCGCGCGATGCGCTCCGCGGTCTCCCCGATCAACGATTCGTCGATGTCCTTGCCCGCGAAATCCGCGACCAGCGACTTGCATTCGCGCACGGCGTTCGGACTGTTCGCGACGATGCTCGCGGCGATCGCCTCGACGCGCGCATCGAGCTGATCGGCGGCGACGGCCTCGTGCACGAAACCGAGACGCAGCGCTTCGGCGGCATCGAAGCGCTCCGCCGTCACGAAATAGCGATGCGCCGCGCGCGCGCCCATCGCGCGGATCACGTACGGCGCGATTGTTGCGGGCATCAGGCCGAGCTTCGCTTCGGAGAGACAAAAGTGCGCGGAATCCGCCGCAACCGCGATGTCGCACACCGCGACGAGCCCCATGCCGCCCGCGTACGCATCGCCCTGCACGCGCGCGATGACCGGCTTCGAGCAGGCGTAGATCGTGTTGAGCATGGTGGCCAGGGCGAGCGCATCGGCGCGATTTTCCGCTTCCGAATAGCCCGCCATGCGCTTCATCCAGTTGAGGTCCGCGCCCGCGCAGAAGGCCGGGCCGCTTGCGGCGAGAATGATGGCGCGCACGGTGGTGTCGTCGTCGAGCGCGCGGAAGGCGGCGGTCAGCTCGACGATGGTCGCGTCGTCGAAAGCATTGCGCACATCCGGGCGATCGAGCGTCACGCGCGCCACGTGTCCTTCGATGCCGAGCTTCAGCCGTTGCAGATTCGACGCGTCGGTCATGGTGTCGTCTCCCTGGTACTCGAATTGAGCAGCGCTCAATTTATATTGTCTAGCAATCTGTGCTTCGCTGGTTAGTGTCGTCGAAAAAGGTACAGACGGTCAACTCAATCATTTGAGCAACACTCACAAATTCGCCATACGACAATCATCCGACGGGAGCTATGTCCGACATGTCGTTAAGCAGACATGCGGCAACGTAATATAGTCGTATATATTACGGTGCTCGCCGAACCGCACGGCCACACGCTCGCGGCCTCCAGTTGCCGCCCGAGGTCGATCCATAACAAGAATGTCAACTCGATTCAAGGAGCTTTACGTGAAGACTCGTATTTTGCGCGCTTTGCTTTCCGCGTTCGTTCCGTTGGCCGCGGGCATCGCTGCCACGTCGGCGCTGGCCGGTGAAGTGCAGGTCGCGGTCGCGGCCAACTTCACGGCGCCCGTGCAGGCCATCGCCGCCGACTTCGAGAAGGACACCGGCAACAAGGTCGTCGCATCGTTCGGCGCAACGGGTCAGTTCTACGCGCAGATCAAGAACGGCGCGCCGTTCGAAGTGTTCCTCGCCGCCGACGACTCCACGCCCGCCAAGCTCGACAGCGAAGGCGCGACCGTGCCCGGCAGCCGCTTCACCTACGCGACGGGCGCGCTCGCGCTGTGGTCGGCGAAGGACGGCTACGTCGACGACAAGGGCGAAGTACTGAAGAAGAACGACTTCAGGCACATCGCGATCGCGAATCCGAAGGCCGCGCCGTACGGGCTCGCCGGCTATCAGACGCTCGACAAGCTCGGCCTGACCAACGAAATCAAGCCGAAGGTCGTCGAAGGTCAGAACATTTCCCAGACGCAGCAGTTCGTCGCGACGGGCAACGCGGAACTCGGCTTCGTCGCGCTGTCGCAGATCTACAAGAACGGCAAGATCACGAGCGGCTCGGCGTGGATCGTGCCGGCGAATCTTCATGAGCCGATCAAACAGGACGCCGTTATCCTGAGCAAGGGCAAGGACAATCCGGTCGCGAAGCAGTTCATCGAGTACCTGAAGGGTCCAAAGGCCGCCGAAGTCATCAAGTCCTACGGCTATCAACTCTAACTGCGCCGATGCCGCTCGATAGCCCCGACCTCCAGGCCATCACGCTGACGCTCGAACTGGCGTCGCTGACGACAGCGCTGCTGCTCGTCGTCGGCACGCCGATCGCGTGGTGGCTCGCGCACACGCATTCGAAGCTGAAGGGCATCGTCGGCGCGGTGGTGGCGTTGCCGCTCGTGCTGCCGCCGACGGTCATCGGCTTCTATCTGCTCGTGCTGATGGGGCCGAACGGTTATGTCGGCAAATTCACGCAGGCGCTCGGCATCGGCTTGCTGCCGTTCACGTTCGCGGGGCTCGTCGTCGGCTCGTTGATCTATTCGCTGCCGTTCGTCGTGCAGCCGCTGCAGAACGCCTTCGAAGCCATCGGCCGACGTCCGCTCGAAGCCGCCGCGACGCTGCGCGCCGGTCCGTGGGACACGTTCTTCACGGTGGCGCTGCCGCTCGCGCGGCCGGGCATCATCACCGCGACGATTCTCGGCTTCGCGCATACCGTCGGCGAATTCGGCGTCGTGCTGATGATCGGCGGCAATATTCCGGGGCGCACGCGCGTCGTGTCCGTGCAGATCTTCGATCACGTCGAGGCGCTCGAATACGCGCAGGCGCACTGGCTCGCGGGCGGCATGGTGATATTCTCGTTCATCGTTCTTCTGCTGCTCTATTCCGGCCGACGCTCCGTCACGGCTCATGTCTGAACTCATTTCAAACCGTCTGACGCTCGGCCGCGCGCACAGCCGAACCGGGCAAGCCATCGAGGCGCGCTTTCTCGTCGAGCACCAAGGCTTCACGTTCGATATCGATCTCGCGCTGCCAGGACGCGGCGTCACCGCGATCTTCGGCCACTCCGGTTCAGGCAAAACCACGCTTCTGCGCTGTCTCGCCGGACTCGCGCGGCCGCGCGCCGGACGGCTCGTCGTCAATGGCGAAATCTGGCTCGATACCGAACGCAACATTTTTTTGCCGACACACAAGCGCCCGCTCGGCTACGTCTTTCAGGAAGCGAGCCTCTTTGCACATCTGAGCGTGAAGAAGAATCTGCGCTTCGGGCTGGAGCGCGTGAAGGCGGCGGAGCGGCGCGTGGACCTGTCGCAGGCGGCGGAACTGCTCGGCATCGGGCATCTGCTGGACCGCATGCCCGCCGGATTGTCGGGCGGCGAGCGGCAACGCGTGGGCATCGCGCGGGCGCTTCTGACGAGTCCGCGCCTGCTCCTGCTCGATGAACCGCTCGCATCGCTCGATCAGAAACGCAAGCTCGAAATCCTGCCGTATCTCGAACGTCTGCACGACGAGCTCGATATCCCCGTGCTCTACGTGAGCCACGCGCCGGAAGAAGTCGCGCGCCTCGCGGATCATCTCGTGCTGCTCGAAGGCGGCCGCGCGCTCGCGAGCGGCCCGATCGCCGATACGCTCGCGCGGCTCGATCTGCCGCTCGCGATCGCCGACGATGCATCGGTCGTGTTCGAAGGTACCGTCGACGGATACGACAGCGACTACGGCCTGCTCACGCTGGCGTTGCCCGGCTCCGGCGCGAAGCTCGCCGTCGTGCATGCGCCGATGGCCGAAGGCAAAACGATGCGCGTCGCCGTGAAAGCGCGCGACGTGAGTCTCATCACCGGCACGCACGAACACGAGCGCAGCAGCGTGCTCAACGTGCTGCCCGCGACGGTCGTCGGCATGGCGAAGGACGCGAATCCGTCGCAGGCCGTGGTGCGGCTCGATGTCGGCGGCTCGCCGCTGCTCGCGCGCGTCACGCGTTACTCGCTGGACCGGTTGAGCATCGTCGAAGGCATGCAACTGTGGGCGCAGGTGAAGGCGGTCTCGCTACTCGCCTGAGCGTGCGTTCAGCGCGGCGTATTGCAGCAGCATGATGGTCTTGCCATCCATGATTTCGCCGCGCTCGATCATCTGCATGGCCGTCTGCAACGGCACTTCGATCGTCTCGATTTCCTCGCCCTCTTCCTCGACGCCGCCGCCGTCCGACACGCGCATCGAGCCGTCGTAATCGCCGATATAGAAATAGAGCTTCTCCGTCACCGATCCCGGGCTCATGAACGCCTCGAAGATCTTCTCGACGTGATGCACGCGATAACCCGTTTCCTCCTCGACCTCCGCGCGGATGCGCTCTTCCGGCGTTGCGTCGTCGAGCAGGCCGCCGGGCGTCTCGATCAGCATGCCGTCATGTCCGTTGACGAAAGCGGGCATGCGGAACTGGCGTGTAAGCAGTACGTTGCCCGTCTTGCGATCGCGCAGCAGGATGGTCGCGCCGTTGCCGCGATCGTACGTTTCGCGGCTTTGACGCTGCCAGGCGCCGTCGCGGCGCTGGAAATCGAAGGTCACTTTTCTGAGGACGTACCAGTCGTCGGACAGCACTTCGGTCTTGAGAATGCGCACGCGCTCTTTCGTTTCCATCGGTTCACCTGTTCGACAAGTCGTTGAACTCATGGTAGCGTGCAGTTTCGTGCAATATCAAGAAAATTCGTGCAAAACAATGTTGACGAGCCAACGCAAGAAAGCGATCCTCGATGCCCTCAAGCGCGACGGGCAAGTGCTCGCCACTGAGCTGAGCGCGCGCTTCGGCATCTCCGAGGACACGGTACGGCGCGATCTGCGCGAACTCGCCGCCGAAGGGCTGTTGCAGCGTGTACATGGCGGCGCGCTGCCCGCCTCGCCGGCGCTCGCCTCTTTCGCGCGGCGCGAAGCAATGGAGTCGGACGCGAAGCGGCGCATCGCGAAGAAAGCGGCGGAGATGATCGCGCCGGGGCAAGTCGTGATCGTCGATGGCGGCACGACGTCCGCGCTGCTCGTGCGTCAGCTTCCGGACAACCTGTCCGCGACGATCGTCACGCATAGCCCGAGCGTCGCGGTTGCGCTGGCGGAACATGCTTCGGTCGACGTCGTGCTGATCGGCGGCAAGCTCTACAAGCATTCGATCGTCTCCGTGGGCGCGGCCGCCGTCGAAGCCATGTCGCACATCCACGCCGACATCTATTTCATGGGCGTCACGGGCGTTCATCCGACGGCCGGCCTCACCACCGGCGATTTCGAGGAAGCGCACATCAAGCGGGCGCTCGCGGCGCGCGCGGCTGAAACCGTCGTGCTCGCATCGGCGGCGAAGCTCAATGCGGCGTCGGCGTACAGGATCGGCGGGATCGAACTGGCGCAGACGATCATCGTCGAAGATGCCGCCGACGCGACGCTCACCGAGCCGATCGAGCGAGCCGGAATAACCGTGCTGCGCGCCTGAATCAGCGACACTTTGTTACCGGGTAACGCGCCGAAAAATACGCGTCGGCTCGTGTAATTGAATTTCTCCAGCAAAGGGAATAGCGTTGAAAGATGCGCCATGTCCAGTCAACAGCGGAGGCCGGAATTCCGTTATGGGCGTCGACATCGCAAACAATTTCTTCTGGAGAAGGACGTGAATCGCCTCAAGGCTTTTGTCGCGCTATCGCTGGTCGCGAGCGCGGGCGTGGCCGCCAACGCGTACGCCTGGTCGCACGTTGGCGTGTGGGTCGGCGGACCCGTGTATTACCCGTATCCCGTCGCGCCCGCACCGGCGCCGTATTACTACTATCCGCCGCCGCCCGTGGTCGTCCAGCCTGCCGCGCCGACTCAGTATGTCGAGCAGGGCCAGCCCGCCGCCGATCCGGGCGCGCCCGCGCAGGAACCGGGCATGTGGTACTACTGCGACTCCGCCAGGGCCTACTACCCGTACGTGAAGCAATGCGCCAACGCATGGCGTCCGGTTCCGGCGACGCCGCCGCCGTCGAACTGATGCTTTCGGCACTCAGAAATCCGATAACGAAGCGAATTTGCAGAAATCCATGAACTACTCAAGGCTTGGCGTTTTACTGGCGGCAATCGGCGCAATCGGCCTTTCTGCCTGCACCGTGATGCCTACCGGCCCGAGCGTGATGGCGCTGCCCGGCAGCACCAAGACGTTCGACCAGTTCCGCGCCGACGATGCCTCGTGCCGCCAGTTCGCCCTTCAGCAGGTCGGCGGCGTGGACGCGAATCAGGCGGCGACCAACAGCGCAGTCGGCAGCGCGGTCGTCGGCACTGCGCTCGGCGCGGCGGCGGGCGCGGCGTTCGGCGGCGGCTCGGGCGCGGCTATCGGCGCGGGCGCCGGTCTGTTGACCGGCAGCGCGTTCGGCGTCGGGGCATCGCAGGCATCGGGCTATAACGTGCAGCAACGTTACGACTATTCGTATCTGCAATGCATGTATGCCGCGGGTGACAAGGTGCCGGTGCGCGGCGCCACGCGAATGGTGCAGCCATCCGGCGGCGCTTATTCCACCACGCCTCCACCGCCGCCTCCGCCGCCGGGCTGGCAGCCGCCGCCCGGAACGTATTGAGAAACTGAGTCAGCGCCGCGCGTGCCGGTCATCGCCGCCGGCGCTCAATGGCGCATCGGGCACGAACGACGGCGCGACCAGCAAGCCCGTCACCCAGCCGATGTAAAACCGCAGGTCGCTCCAGAACTCCGATCGCTCGTAGACGCGAAACGCCTGCACGTGCGCGAGCCATAGCACGAGTTGCAGCGCGCCCGTCAGCACGAGCCAGGCGAGCGCGATCACACCGGTCGCGCGGGCGCAGCGCCTGAACGTGCGCGCATCCCATTGTTCCCGCACGATGATGCATCCCGCGATCAGCACGGCTATCGTGGGAATCGCGCTCGTCGCGAGCACGTGCGCGCTCCAGCCGAACATCACGCCGACGAACAAGCCGACGATGATCGACAGCGCCGCGACCGGCCACGCGATCCACGGCTGCGCGCGCGCCGCCATCCACGCAATCGTGATGAAGAACGGCGTGATCGCCCATTGCAGCGCCTGCGCCACGGCTTTCACGAGGTTTTCGCTCGCCTGCTCGTTCGAATGACTGGCCGCGACATACACGGTGATCGCCTCGTGCACGCAGACGGCGACGATCGCGAAGCTCAACGCCTCGCACGCGGCGAAGGCCGGGGATTTCTCCGCATGCGCGTGCGCGTCGGACAGGCCGCGCAGGCGTTCCAGCACCGGTTCGACGAAAAACGCCAGAATCGCGCCGATGAGAAGCGCGGCGGCGGCATCGGTCGGGGAGAAATGGCCGAAGAGGGAGAAAAGGCCTTGCCACAGAAATTCCGGCGCGGCCGCGCACACGGCCACCCACAGCGCGAAGAAGAACCCGTTCGAAGCACTTCTGAGCGGCATGGCCACCTCGATGCGATTTCTATTGTTCCGGCGGCGACGCTTCCTTCACGCGTTCGATCAATTCGGCGCGCACGCGCTCGCGCAAGTCGGCGGGCATCGAAAAACATTCGTAGGCGAGCGCCTGCGCGACCGTCACGATGCGCATTTCCTCGTAACGGCGTCCGCTTTCGATCATCGCTTCGAACGCGTTGGCGCGCTCGTTGATCTCGATCGGATCGGCATCGACGAGCAGGACGGCATGCACGAGCACCGCGTAGAGCGGCGCGTCCTTGTCGGCGTGCGGCACGCGCCGCCAGTATTGCGCGGTGCCCGCGATCTTGCGGGCGTCGTCGCCGGGGCCCCAGGCGAGATTGAAGCGGCCATCGCAGAAAGACCCTTCGACGGCTTGCCAATGCGTCAGCACGCCGAGCGAGTTGAGCGCATCCGCGAGAATCCTGCACAGATGAACGTAGACGGTTTCGGACAGCGCGCCCATCGGCGCGTGCACCGGGTACGCGAGACTCAGGTTGAGAATGCCCGGACCTTGCGGAACGAGGCCGCCGCCCGACAGACGCAGCCACACGGGACAGCCGCGTTGTGCGAAGGCCTCGCGCGCATCGGCGAGCGCAGCGTAACGCTGATAGCTGCGCGGCACGACGAGCGATGCGGGCGCTTCCCAGACGTGCGCGACGGCATCGCCCGCGGCGGCGCGCGCGAGCAGCGCTTCTTCGGCGTCGAGCGGATCGCCGGAAAGCGAGGCGGGATCGATCAGTTGGAAGGGCATGGAATCGATGTCCGGACGCGTCGCGAACGACGCCATCCCAGCATGGTAGCCAATATCGCCGAAATGAACCGCGAAATGCGACGCGCCCCGTCGGCGGCCTTCTCCGGCGGGGCGCGTGCGGGCGAAAAGCGATCAGCCGCCCTTGCCCACCTGCTCCTTCAACAACGCATTCACTTCGTTCGCCTTCTCCATCTGGCTCATATGCCCGGCGTCGTCGAACACACGAACGGTCGCACCTTCCGGTGCATTTTTCGCGTGCGCGGCGGGAATGATCTGGTCCTTCCCGCCCCAGATCACGAGCACCGGCTTGCCCGACGCGCCCAGCTTGCCGCCCGGCTGCGCGCTCTGCTTCCCGCCCGCGAACAAGCCGCCGTTCAGCGATGTCAGCGCGTCGCTCACGCCGTCGAGCCGCTTGTACTTCAGCAGATCGTCGAGCATCTGGCGGCTCACGAGTTCGGGATTCGCGAACAGCAGTTCGACGACCGGTTTCAGTTCGCGCCGCGATTCGGCCGTGACGAAGCCTTCGGTGTACGCGTTGTTCACTTCATCGCCGAAACCGGCCGGCGATATCAGCGATACCGACTGCACGCGCGCCGGCTGATCGACGGCCATCTGCGCCGCGATGCCGCCGCCCATCGAATGCCCGACGAGATGCGCCTTGTCCAGACCGACCGCGTCCATGAACTTGCCGACGAACCCCGCCAAGTCCGCCAAAGAAGTCCCCGGCACTGTCGGCGTCGACTGCCCGTGGCCGGGCAAATCCAGCGCGAACACGCGGTTCTTCTCGGCGAGCGCATCGAGATTGAAGAGCCAGTTGTCGAGATCGCCGCCGAAGCCGTGGATGAACAGCACCGCGGCTCTGCTCGCATCGTCGCCGCCGCGCGATGCGTAGCGCACGCGGATGCCGTCGACATCGACGAAGTGATACGCCGCCGCTTCCTCACCCTCCTTTTCGTCGTCGGCGGGCGTCACGTAGGACGACACGTAGGCGTCGATATCGGCGTCGCTGACCTCGGACGGCGCGAGCACGCCGAGCAGCGCCTTCACCGGCAGCGTATCGCCCGCCGACGCGACCCGGCGCCTGAGCAAACCCGCGTCGGGTGCTTCGACGGCATTGGCGATCTTGTCGGTTTCGACATCGAGAATCGGCATGCCGACGGTGATCTCCGTGCCCTCCTCCACGAGCCATTCGTTCACCGTGCCTTCCTTCATCGACAAGCCCCATTTGGGCATCACGATCGGTGTGATTGCGGACATCAGTGCTTTCCTCCCTTCATGGTTTTTCGTGCGGCGTCGGCGATCTGCGCGGCGCTCGGGATGTACAAATCTTCGAGCGTCGGCGAGAACGGCACCGGCGTATGCGGCGCGCAGACCATCTGGATGCCTGACTTCAGCGCGCCGAACGCCTGCTGCGCGACCTGCGCCGAAATGTCCGTGGCGATGTTGCAGCGCGGATTCGCTTCATCGACGACGACGAGCCGTCCCGTGTTCTCGACTGTCTCGATCACCGTGTCGATATCGAGCGGCGACAGCGTGCGCAGATCGACGACTTCCGCTTCGATGCCTTCCTTCGCGAGCGTCGCGGCCGCCTCCAGCGCGCGATGCACCATCAATCCGTACGTGACGATCGACACGTCCTTGCCGTCGCGCACGACGTTCGCCTCGCCGAACGGAATCGCGTACGAGTTCTCGGGCACTTCCCCTTCGAAGCCGTAGAGATTCTTGTGCTCGCAGAAGATGACCGGATCGTTGTCGCGGATCGCCTGGATCAGCAGTCCTTTCGTGTCGTACGGCGTCGATGGACACACGACCTTCAGCCCCGGAATGTGCGTAAAGAGCGACGTCAGCATCTGGCTGTGCTGCGCCGCCGCGCGAAAGCCCGCGCCGACCATCGCGCGGATCACGACGGGCGTTTCCGCCTTGCCGCCGAACATGTAGCGGAACTTCGCCGCCTGATTGAAGATCTGGTCGAAGCACACGCCCATGAAGTCGATGAACATCAGTTCCGCGACGGGCCGCATGCCGCACGCCGCCGCGCCGATCGCCGCGCCCACATAGGCGGACTCCGAGAGCGGCGTGTCGAGCAGACGATCGCCGTGCTTCGCGTACAAACCTTTGGTGACGCCGAGCACGCCGCCCCACGCGTCCTTCTCGCCGTCCGCGCCTGCGCCGCCGACGATATCCTCACCCAGCACGATCACACTCGGATCGCGCGTCATTTCCTGATCGATGGCTTCGTTGATCGCCATCTTCATGCTCAGTTTGCGGGCCATGATGCTTGTCTCCTCGATTTAGTATTTGACGTAGACATCGGTGAGCAGATCGGCGGCGGTCGGCAAAGGCGCGTCCTTCGCTTCCTGCACCGCGCGGTCGATCAGCGCGGCGACCTCGCGGTCGATCGCGTCGAGTTCTCCCGGAGAGATCACATCGGCTTGCGTGACGGCGGCCGCGAACTTCTTCAGGCAATCCTTGTTCGAGCGGATATCGTCGATTTCGCCCGGCGCGCGATACGTCTGCGCATCGCCTTCGAAGTGGCCGTAGAAGCGGATCATCTTGCATTCGAGCAGCGCCGGACCGCCGCCTTCGCGCGCGCGCTTGATGACCTCGCCCGCCGCTTCGTACACGGCGAAGAAATCGGTGCCGTCCACAGTCACGCCCGGAATGCCGAAGCCCGCCGCGCGATCGACGTAGCTATCGACCGCCGTGCCGTAATCGCGCGCGGTCGACTCCGCGTAACCGTTGTTCTCGATCACGAAGATCACCGGCAGATTCCATACCGCCGCGAGATTCAGGCTTTCGAGAAAAGTGCCCTGATTCGACGCGCCATCGCCCGCGAACGTGATGCCGACTTCGCCCTTGCCGCGAAACTTCGCCGCGAGCGCCGCGCCGCAGATCAGCGGCGCGCCCGCGCCGAGAATGCCGTTCGCGCCCATCATCCCTTTCGACAGATCGGCGATATGCATCGAGCCGCCCTTGCCGTTGCACGAGCCGCCTTTCTTGCCGTAGATCTCCTTCATCATCGCGACGGGATCGACGCCCTTCGCGATGCAATGTCCATGTCCGCGATGCGTGCTCGCGATGCGGTCGCCATCGTTCAGATGCGTCATGATGCCGACGCCCGCCGCCTCCTCGCCCGCGTACAAATGCACGAAGCCGGGAATGTCGCCGCGCCCGAAATCGACGTGCAGGCGCTCTTCGAAATCGCGGATCGTGCGCATCTTGCGATACGCGCTCAACAGTTCGTCCTTGGAGAGCGGCAAGCCGCCCGCATGTTGCGTCGCTGTCATCTCTGTCTCCTTTGGTGGGTCTAGCGGATGTTGCTGCTGGACTGACGCATCAGTCCGGACGCCGCCGCGTAGCGCATGCACGCGGCAACATCGATGCTGCGAAAGGCGTTTTCCCTCAGCGTGACGGTCACTTCGTCGCCGGGGCCGAATGCGAGCTCGCGTTCGCCGTCGAGTGCGACGATGCCGCTCGTCTGCTTCACGCGATGCGGCACGCCATCGGCGAGACGCGCCCAGTTCGCGATCGGCACGGCTTCGACGAGGCCCGGCGCGATCGGCGCATGCAGTTCGAATTCGCATGCGCTTTTCCTGCCGAGCTCGATCGCGAGTCCGCCCTTGTCATGCCGGCCGAGCGGCTCCAGCAAACCCGCGATCGCCGACATGCCGATCGCCTGCGGATCGGCGTAAGAGACGTAGACGGCGGCGAGCGTATCGATCTTCCACAGCGCCCGCGCGCCGATGAAATGCTCGTGCGAGATCACGGCATCGACGAGCGCGATGTCGCGGCGCACGCCGCCCTTCGCATCGCGAATCTCGATTTCGAGCAGCTTGTTCGATGCGAGTGCTTCGTTCGACGGCACGCGGCCGGTTGCGTAGAGACCCGTGGCGAGTCCCGAGATGGTCGGCTCGCGCATTTCCGGATAGGCGTTGTTCGTGCCCGTCGAAAGCCCGGCGATCGGCACCTGGCCGCACTCGCGCACGACCGCGCGATGCGTGCCGTCGCCGCCGAGCACGATGAGCGCATCGACGCCCGCTTCGCGCATCATGTGCGCGGCGCGAAAGGTGTCGTCGACGCGCGCGGTCACGGGCATATCGAGGAAATCGACTTTGGCGAGCGCGGCGTCCGGACCTTGCTTGCGCGAAAGATGGCGCTGGAGCATGACTTTGAGGCCTTCGCGATCCGGCATCATCGAGACGCGCTTCACGCCGCACGACGCGAGCGACGACAGCAGCCGCAACACGATATTCACGCGATCCGCGAGCTGCAGGCTGTTCGCATTCGCGATGACGCGCCGGATGTCGCGCGCCGAAACAGGATTGGCGATGATGCCGACGAGCGGCGCCGCGCTGTCACGCATGCCTGTGTCTCCGTTGTGTGTTTTGTGCGGCGGATAAAGGCAAGCGCTATGCCAATCGGAAAGCCGCTCACAAGCGCGAAAAAGCGAGGGATTACCCGCAGAAAACGGGCGCTTTCTGGGGTGTACGGGGCGCCGCCGTGACAGGTGTCACAGCGGCAGGTGTATCGGCGGGGGGACAGGCGTATCGCGTGTTTCAGTGGCCGCTGGCGTCGCGCTGATTCGGCGACTTGATGCCATAGCGCGCCATGCGCCGATACAGCGTCATGCGGCTCACGCCGATTTGCCGCGCCACCGCGCTCAGGTTCCAGCTCGCCGCGCGCAGATACTGCATCAGCAGCATGCCTTCGGGCGGCAGCCGATGCGGATCGAAATCCTCGATGACCACGCGCGGCGCTTCGGCCGGCGCGGGCACGCCGCCGAATCCTTCCGGGAGATCGTCGATGTCGATCGAACCGTTCGAGCACACCGCGCGCGCATAGCGCAGCACGTTGCAAAGCTCGCGCAGATTGCCCGGCCATTCATGCCGATGCAGCCGTTCGCGCACGCCCGGCGACAACGTAACCGCGCCTTCGAGGAACTTGTCGATGAGCCAGTCGAGGTCGCTTCGCTCGCGCAACGGCGGCAGCGTGAAGCGCGCGCCGTTCAGCCGATAGTAGAGATCCTCGCGAAAACGTCCGTCGTGCATGAGCGCGTCGAGCGAGTGATGGGTCGCGGAAATGACGCGCACATCGACCGATACGGGCCGCGACGCGCCGATCGCGAGCACTTCGCCCTCGGCCAGCACGCGCAGCAGACGCGATTGCAGCTCACGCGGCATGTCGCCGATTTCATCGAGAAAGAGCGTGCCGCCGTCGGCTTCCTGAATCAGTCCGCGTTTGGCTTTCGGGCCCGCGCCCGAGAAGCTGTTCGGCAAATGCCCGAACAATTCGCTTTCGATGAGCGTCTCCGGAATCGCCGCGCAATTCACCGCGACGAACGGCCCCGCGCGCCGCGCGCTCGCGCGATGCAGCGCCTTCGCGAAATATTCCTTGCCGCTGCCGGTTTCGCCGTTGACGAGCAGATTGATCGGCGAATCGGCGAGCTTCGCGGCGCGTTCCAGTTGACGCGCGAGCGCGGCATCGCCACCGCATAGCGCAGCGAGCGGCGCGGGCACTTGCACGCTGCGCGGCGCATCCGCGTGCGTGGCCGGCGTCACGCACGGCGCGGGCGGCATCACGCTCAGATAGAGCAACGCGCCCGATTTCGCGAGCGGCACCGCACGCAATTCGCTCGGCCGCGAATACACGAAACGGCCCAGCTCTTCGATGCGCGCATCGAACAGTGCATCGAAGGGCACGCCGATCAGCGACGCCGCCGTCTCGCCCGGCGCGATCGGCCGGCCGATTTCCGCCGCGAGCATCGCGTGCGCGCGCCGATTGTGCCCGACGATGCGGCCGCCCGCATCGAGCGCGATCAGATATTCGGGATTCACATCGACGAATTCCGGCGATGTGTTCAGCTTCAGAATCCAGTCCTGCCGATGCGTGCGCAGGAAGTTCGCATTCTCGATGTGTCCCGCGTAGATGCGCACGAGCTGCAGCGCGAGATTCTGGCTGTCGCGCGCTTGCGGCGACACGAGCGCGGAGATGTCGAGGATCGCGGACAGCGCGCCGCGCGAGTCGTAGAGCGGCGCGGCGGTGCAGGTGAGCGGAATGTGCGTCGCATCGAAATGATCGATCTGATGGACCGTGAGCGCCTGGCCCGTCGTGAGCGCCGTGCCGACCGCGCACGTGCCCGCGCCCGCCTCGCTCCACTCCGCGCCGAGATAGAGCCCGGCGCGACGCAGCGAGGAATCCGTGTTCGCATCGCCGATATAGTCGACCGTCACGCCGAGCGCGTCGGTGAGCAACACGACGTAACCCATGCCCGCGACCTGCTCGTACAGCGTTTCGAGCCCGTGACGCGCGATACGCGCGAAATCGTCGATGCGCTGCTGATGCTCCCGCAAACGCGTCTGCGGCAGGATGCGCGCTTCCTGCATGCGCGACGGATCGAGCCCGTACTGATGCACGCAACGCCGCCACGAAGACTGGATGATGCTGTCGTGCGTGCGCGCGGAACCGAGCGCGTCCGCCCGCGTCGTCGCCGCCACCACTGCCTCGATGTGCTCGCGTTGCCGCATGTCCATCGCGCTCTCCTTGGCGTTCCTATGCCGCCCGCACGCGGAATTCACCAATTCGCACGAGCGTGTCTCAGGCCATATGATGCTCGAATCGGCAGGATGCGTCATGCGGCGATAGCGCTGCGCCGCAACATAAACGGCTGCCGATACTCGGCGCATCAAAAATGAAAACACAGGAGACAGCGGATGGCGAAGATCGCTTACGAAGACTTCGAGCGACAGATCGTGCAGCATCACCTCATCAAGGGCAATGTGTACGAGAACGGCACGGCGCTGGTCGAGCGCGCGAACAGGTGGATTGCGGAGAATGATGTCGACGTGCTGAACGTCGAGAGCCTCTCGACGTTCGGCGCCGGCGACGATACCAGCGTGAGTCACTGGTATTCGGGGATTCGCGTCTGGTATCGCACCGCGTAGCAGGAAAGTCAGCCGCGGCCGACGAACGGCATCTTGGTCGCCATCACGGTGTGAAACAGCACGTTGGCTTCGAGCGGCAGATTCGCCATGTAGAGCACCGACTGGCCGACGATCTTCACGTCCATCATCGGTTCGATGGCGATCTCGCCGTTCGCTTGCGGCACGCCCTTCGACATGCGCTCGGACAGCTCGGTGAACGCATTGCCGATATCGATCTGGCCGACCGCGATGTCGTACTTGCGGCCATCGAGCGATGCGGTTTTCGTGAGGCCCTGCACCGCGTGCTTCGTCGCCGTGTAGGCCGCCGAGTTCGGGCGCGGCGCGCTGGCGGAAATCGAGCCGTTGTTGATGATGCGGCCGCCCATCGGCGTTTGCGCCTTCATCGTGCGGAACGCCTGCTGCAGGCAGAAGAACATGCCGTTCAGATTGATATCGACGACATTGCGCCATTGCTCCGGCGTCCAGTCCTCGAACGGCCCGGGCGGATTCGTCACGCCCGCGTTGTTGAACAGCAGATCGACGCGGCCGAAACGCTCGACCGCCGCCTTGAAGAGCTTTTCGACCGATTGCGGATCGGACACGTCGGTCGGCACGGCGAGCGCGCGCTCGCCCGCGTTCGATTCGCCGATCACCGCTTCGAGCGGCGCGGGACGCCGTCCCGCCAGCACGACCGACCAGCCGTCGCCGAGCAGAGCCAGCGCCGCCGCGCGGCCGATGCCGCTACCCGCTCCGGTGACGATGGCGATTCGTTGAGACTGGTTGGCTGCGTCAGACATATCGGCGTTCTCCTGTCGTGGTGCGCGCGACACCTGCCGCGCGCTGAAATCGGGAGAACATTATCGACGATGAATCAGCGATTACGCGATGCCTCTGTCGTGACCGGGCCCGCCGTCGCGGTATTGCGCACGCCGCTGCCATCGCAGAACACGGCGGTCATCAGCATCGGTATCACCTGTTTCACGACGGCCGTACTGCCCGACTCGCGCACTTTCGCCTCCACCGTCTCCGATGCCCCGAGCACGACGACGCCGTATGCGGAATCGTTGACCGGCTGGCCGCTGCCGCGCTTGAACAGGTCGTCGCCCTGCTCGTAGCCGAGCACGGCGTAGACGCGAAAGCCGTAGGCGGTGAGGCCGCTGTCCTTCGTCGGCTTGAACGCGTTGACGGAGTTCGCCTCGACTCGCATCGGGTGCGCATCGATGGACTTATCCGCGACGAGCGGCGCGATGAAGCTGTGCGCACTGGATTTGCAGTCGAGCTGGCTTTCGAGCGGTGTCGCGGCGCACAGGCTGGGCAGCAGTCCCCCGACCACGGCAGCGAATGCGGTGAGCTTTGCGAGAGGAGCGGTTTTCATGGCAGCAGTAACCAACGGTTCGTCAGACCGACACGGATGCACGGGCATCCGAATCGATGCAATAAGCGAGCCAGTGAGCCGGCCCGCACGCCGCGTTAGCGCTGCATCGTTCCCGGAAGGGGCCTGGTTTCTTCGTTGTTGGTTGACTTCTTGACCTGAGGCGCTACGCGCAATCCTCGTATTCGTGCAGCGATTCCTACAATCGCTTTTGTAGTCGAGGTAAGGACAGATTCTGCGCTTCGACAAAAGTCGTCTGTACGAGATCCCTCAATCTTTTCTCTTCGATGCGTCGAGCCGATGACAACGCGCGCCGTGGTGTCTTCGGGCACGAATTCCGTGAAGTCGTTATATTCGGCGATTCGACCCTCGAGGACCCTACATGACCGCGCTTGCCGATTTCCCCATCACCCGCAAATGGCCCGCTCAACATCCCGAGTGCATCCAGCTTTACTCGCTGCCGACACCCAATGGCGTGAAAGTCTCGATCATGCTCGAGGAAACCGGCCTGGCCTACGAGCCGCATCTCGTGCGTTTCGACAAGAACGATCAGATGTCGGATGAGTTTCTGTCGCTGAATCCGAACAACAAGATTCCCGCGATCATCGATCCCGACGGGCCGAACGGCGAGCCGATGCCGCTCTTCGAATCCGGCGCGATTCTCGTCTATCTCGCAGCGAAAAGCGGCCAATTCATGCCGGACGATGTGGCGAAGCGCTACGAGACGCTGCAATGGCTGATGTTCCAGATGGGCGGCGTCGGCCCGATGTTCGGTCAGGTCGGCTTCTTTCATAAGTTCGCGGGCAAGGAATACGAGGACAAGCGTCCGCGTGCGCGCTACGTCGCGGAATCGAAGCGGCTGCTCGCCGTGCTCGACAAACGGCTCGAAGGCCGAGACTGGATCATGGGCGACGAATACAGCATCGCCGATATGTCGACGTTTCCGTGGGTGCGCAATCTGATCGGCTTTTACGAAGCGCGCGAGCTGGTCGATTTTCACGAGTTCAAGAACGTCGAGCGCGTGCTCGATGCGTTCCTCGCGCGCCCCGCCGTGAAGCGCGGCCTGGAGATTCCGAAGCGCGACTGATCGCGCCCGTGTCGTGCCTTGCTGTTGGAAACGCGCACGCAAACGGTTGCGGCGCGTACCGGCCGACGCTTGTCACGAAACCGTCTCGAACGACCGGTAGATTGCGCTCTCCACAAATGTCTGACGATTGCCACTTCGCGCCGTGCAACGCGGCGACCCGGGGCCGCCGGACGTCCCCGCGCACTTCTCTCTTCTACCGAAAATGTCAAAGCTCACAGTCAAGGCGCGCCTCGCGATCGTCACGGGCGCGGTCGCCGCCGTGCTCGTCGCCGTCGGCAGCGTCGGATTATTCGGCGTCCAGCAAGGCAACGCCGCGCTGCGTCACGTGTTCGAAGGCCGCGCGCAGGCGCTGCAGACCATCTCGAGCATCGACGAACTGATCACGCAAAGTCAGTTCGCGATCAGCGACGCCGTGCTCGATCCATCGGCGCAAAAGACTCAGGCCGTGGTCGCGTCGACGAAGGAACGCATCGCGAATATCGATGCCCTGCTCGGCCGCTATCTGCGCTATCCGCTCGATTCGAGCGAAGCGCCGCTCGCAAACCGCCTCGCCACGGATTGGGCGACGCTGCGCGACAAAGGCTTCCGCCCGTCGACGGATCTGCTCGGCGCCAGCAATCTCTCCGAAGCGCAGTGGATCGTGACGCAGCAAATCGAGCCGCAAGCCAAACGGGTCAAAAAGGAAAGCACCGATCTGCGCGCGTTTCAGCTCACCGCCGCGCAGCAGGAATACGACGACGCGCAGCGCGTGAGCCGCATCGTGCAATGGACGGTGGGCGCGTGCATCGTCGCGGGCGTGGCGCTCGTCGGCTGGCTGTGTTTTTCGATGGCGCGCTCGCTCATGCGCCAGCTCGGCGGCGAGCCGGAACTCGCGGCAAGCGTCGCGCGGCGCGTGTCGCAAGGCGATCTTCTGACGGAGGTGCCCGTCGCGCGCGGCGACACGCAAAGCGTCATGCACGCGATGAGTTTGATGCGCAGCCAGCTCGCGTCGATGGTCGGCGACATCAAGCGTTCGACGCAGACCATCGGCATCGCGGCGGCGGACATCACCGAAGGCAATCACGCGCTGTCGGCGCGCACCGAGGAACACGCGGCGAGTCTGCAGCAGACGTCGGCGAGCATGGAGCAGATTGCATCGACGGTGCGCGCGAACGCCGATCACGCGAATCGTGCGCGCGAGCTTGCGAAGGAGGCATCGGAACGGGCAAAGGACGGTGAACGCGCCGTCGCCGATGCGATTGCGCGCATGACCGATTTGTCGTCGCGTTCGGCGCAGATCGGGCAAATTACGAGCGTGATCGAATCGATTGCGTTTCAGACCAATCTGCTCGCATTGAACGCCGCGGTCGAAGCGGCGCGCGCGGGATCGCTGGGACGCGGCTTTGCGGTCGTCGCGGAAGAAGTGCGCGCACTCGCGCGCCGTTCGTCCGGTGCGGCGAAGGAAATCTCGCAATTGACGCGCGAAGTGAATGCGCACGTCGAATCCAGCGGCTCGACCGTCAAACGCGCGGGCACGACGCTCGCCGATCTGCTCAATTCCGTCGACGATGTATCGGCACTCATCGAAGCGATCGCGACGGCGTCGCGCGAGCAAAGCAGCGGCATCGACGAAGTGAACGATGCCGTATCGCAGATGGATCGTCTGATGCAAAAGAACGCGGCCCTCGTGAACGAGGCGGCGACGGCCGCGCTCTCGCTCGATGCGCAGGCGCGCGGACTCGGACAGACGGTTCAGGCGTTCCAGGTTTAGCCGTCGCTTTCACGCGCCCGGCGCGATTTTTCCAACGGGTTCAGAATGGAAAGCGAAGCAACGCGCGAATTTCGTCCGCCGGGTTAAAAGCGTTACACATCAAGAGCTTGGCCCGGCGATGCTCAGGATATCCACATGCTTGCCCACTGTTTCTGTGGACAAGCATTCGTCGTTTCGAGCCGCCACGAATTCGCCGGACACATAGTTCTTCGATGCGATTTCTGACGATGGTGACGCTCATGGTTCTCTTCGACTCCCCTCCTCGTTCCTTTCGCGCGCGGCGTTTTTCTTTGATCGCCGCGATCGGCATGATCTGCGCAGCGGCCCACGCGCAGACTCAATGTCCCGGTTACGTCGAAACCGATGCCGGCAGCGCGTTCGATCTCGCATCGGCTATCCGCGATGCAGGATCGCCGCAATCCGCGCTCGATAAATTGCGCAACGCGGTGGCGAAAGTCAACGCCGGCGGCGGATGTTCGATCTTCCGCGACCGTCTCGCCTGCGAGGAAACGCTCACGCTGGCAAACAAGGCGATCGTCGCACTACAGGCATGCGCATCATCAAGCATGCCTAAGGGAACGACGCACGGCTGAAGCTATCGCGGAAATAAAAAAGCGCGTGCCGCCATCTCTGGCGGCACGCGCTTTCGAGTTCGCCCGAACGTGAGTTCAGGCGGCCCGGCGGATCAGCGATCCAGGAACGGACGCAGCTTGTCGGCGCGGCTCGGATGCATGAGCTTGCGCATCGCCTTGCTTTCGATCTGGCGAATACGCTCGCGCGTCACGTCGAACTGCTTGCCCAGCTCTTCGAGCGTGTAGTCCGAAGCCGTGTCGATACCGAAGCGCATGCGCAGCACCTTCGCCTCGCGCGGCGACAGCGCGTTGAGCGCATCGTCGATCGCGGCGCGCATGTTCGCGTGCACGGCGGCATCGGCCGGAGACGCGGCGCCCTGATCTTCGATCATGTCGCCGAGCGTCGCATCGGCATCTTCACCGACCGGCGTTTCGAGCGACACCGGCTGCTTCGCGATCTTGAGAATGCCGCGGATTTTCTCTTCCGGCATTTCCATACGCTCGGCCAGCACCGACGGATGCGCTTCCTGACCGGTCTGCTGCAGGATCTCGCGCGAAATGCGGTTCAGCTTGTTGATCGTTTCGATCATGTGAACCGGCACGCGGATCGTGCGCGCCTGGTCGGCGAGCGAACGCGTCACAGCCTGACGAACCCACCACGTGGCATACGTCGAGAACTTCCAGCCACGGCGATATTCGAACTTGTCCACTGCCTTCATCAGGCCGATGTTGCCTTCCTGAATCAGGTCGAGGAACTGCATGCCGCGGTTCACGTACTTCTTCGCGATCGAAATCACGAGACGCAGATTTGCCTCGATCATTTCGCGCTTCGCCTGACGCATCTTCAGCTCGGCAGCCGTCATCTGACGGTTGATCTTCTTCAGTTGCTGAAGCGGCATCTGCACGACGCCTTCGATGTCGATGAGCTTCTGCTGCTCCGCCTGAATCGCCGGCAGGCTGCGCTCGAGCGACGCGCCGTATTGCTTCGACGACGCCGCCGCGCGCGCGGTCCATTCGAGATCGGTCTCATGACCGACGAACGATTCGACGAACTTCTCACGCGGCATGCCGCAACGATCCACCGCGATCTGCAACACGCGACGCTCGAATTCACGCACTTGCGCGACTTGTTGCTGAACGTCGGCGCACAAACGGTCGATGGTCTTGGCCGTGAAGCGGATCGAACCGAGCTCGCGCTGAATTTCCGTGCGCGCCTTTTCGACAGCCTTCGTCGCAGCCGCGCCCGAACCCTTAGCAGTGCTCGCTTGTTCCGCGAGTTCGCGCACGCGGGCGAAGATCTCGAGGCAATCGGCCTTGAGCTGCTTCAGACGCGCTTCGTTCGATGCGCCGGCGTCGCCGCTGCCGTCGAGATCGTCGTCGTCATCTTCGTCGCTGTCGGATTCATCGGTATCCGTCTCGATGTCGGCGGAATCGGTCGTATCCGGAGCCGAAATCTCTTCGTCAGCCGTGTCCTCTTCCTTGAGGCCATCGACCAGTTCGTCGATTTTCAGCTCGCCCGATTCGACTTGCGCAGCATCCGCGAGAATGGTCGCGACGGTCGACGGACAGGCCGCGATCGCCTGAATCATCTCGTGCAGCCCGTCTTCGATGCGCTTCGCAATGGCGATTTCGCCCGCGCGCGTGAGCAACTCGGTCGCGCCCATTTCGCGCATATACATGCGAACGGGATCGGTCGTACGGCCGAATTCGGAATCGACGGTCGAGAGCGCGTTTTCCGCTTCTTCCTCGGATTGCTCGTCCGCGACGACGCTCGGCGCGTTATCGCTCAGCAGCAGCGTTTCGGCGTCCGGCGCCTGCTCGTAGACCGCGACACCCATGTCGTGGAACGTGCTGACGATGGTTTCCATCGCCGCCGTTTCCGCGAAATTATCCGGAAGGTGGTCGTTGATCTCGGCGTGCGTGAGGTAGCCGCGCTCTTTGCCCAACTGGATGAGCGCGCGCATCTGACGCTGACGCTCTTCATTCTGTTCGGCGGTCATTGCGACATCGGGCTGTATCGTGCCGGCCTGGCCCTTCCCTTTGTTCGCCCGCCGGCCCGGTGCCTTACGCGCCGGCGCGACGATATCCAGCTCCGAATCTTCCCGATCAAAACTTGCCATACTTTCTCCTCGACAGGTTTGCTCGGCGACGACAGATCCCCGGTAGCGAGCGTAACGGCTCGCGATGATTTCGATGACAGCTTCGACCACGGACGGCTTGCTGAAAATCGCATCGAGCAAAGCACGCAAACCGCATGCACGCGGTTATTGCGTTTTCCAATCGCCCAATAAGGCGCAACCTTAGAGTATACCAGAATATGCTGCGACGCAGCAGCCTGTTTCAAAAAAGTTTTCTCGACAGCGCAAGCGTCTGGTATTCGTCTGATGTTTACCTGCCGAGATACTCAGCCGTGCACTCACGCCTTTAGTCCCGGCAAATTGCGAAGTTCCTTCGATGCGGCCACTCGCGATATCGTCTCCAAGAGCGAACTCAGAGGCGACGAACCTGACGCGCCGTGGTGCAGCGGTTTTGGAACTTCCCTCGATGTAGCAGATGGGATGATATCGGCTGTCTTCAAGCGCAGAAGCGCCTTCAAGTCGCTCAGGTGCGTTTCAGACTTACGCCGAAGCTCAGGCGGACGCGCAAGTGAGTCTTGCAAGGAATGACTCTCTGCGTCTTGATGCATGTCGGTACTCGCGGGCTGAATATGCCCAGCCTCGAGCGCAGCGACAAAATCCGGTGCCCACGCGCCGGCGTGGACGCGAGGCTGCACTTCGTCGCGATGATGAATGAGGATGGTGCGCGCATCGTCGGATACGCGATAGCGACGCAATCCGTCTCGGCTGACGAACGACTGACCCGCGAGCCCGGCGATGACCGTGTCGGTACGTTCTGAACGAGCGCGCTCGATTTGCGCATGGACTTGTGCGTCCCGCTGAGTACGCGCACGGTAGGCAAAATCGACCGGCGCGCGCAGCAGTGTGCGGAGATAGCTGATGGGATGCGTCGCCTGCCGCAATGGAGCCCAGCTCGCCTCAACGACGTCGGACAGAAGCTTGCCGTGAGCCTTCGCCTCGCGCATCAGCTTGAAGATCAGAAATTCACGAAATCCCAGAGACAGCAGGCGGCGAAGATCCGCGGGGAGTCGCCCTGGTTGTCTCTTTTGAGTATCAGGGATTAGATCCTTATATATAGCGCCGTCTGCCACGGTGACAGACGGAGGGACGAAAGAAGGCGCCGCGTCGGCCTCAGCGGGCTGTTCCGTTGGCGAAGGGGGTTGCTCGCTGGCGTCTGCGGTTGGCTCGACGAGACCGAGCAATTCGGCGGCTTTCTTCGTCAGGTGGATATAGGCACGACCGAACAGCCCGGCAGCACCATAACGCGTCTGCGGCGGCCGCGTGATGAAACCCGCCGCTTCAAGATCGTCCATGCTGCGATAGAACGTGCGCATCGATTGTTGTGCGCGTCCCGTAAGCAACTCGCGGCGCGCAAAGATGGCCGCGAAGGGACGAGCGGCGTCGACTGTCCGAGCCAAGGCAGCGAACAAAGCGCGTGCGCGAGCGGGCAGGGCGGCCGTGTGTGTGGCGCGATGCGCGGCCCGAAAGATCACCCAAGGCAGGTTAGTTCGATCGCAGGCGTAATCATCGAGAGCCTGTTGATCCTCTGCCGCAGGCAAAGACTTGAAGTTTTCAGGGCGAGATACAGCCTCGCCTGCAACGGAATGTTGCGCGATATGCATGTCAAATACGTCCATTTCGAAAAATGGAAGACAAACGCTTGACTGCCGATCGCGTTCCGCTAAACTTCGAGGTGCGTACTCGTGACCCGATTGGCGTCGGGAAGCGGAACGGGCAATAAGCAGTTAAGCCCGATATTCAAAAGCCTTCGGTTGGCGCCGAAGGCTTTTGTCTTTTTGAAGCATGTTCGTTACATAGCATCCTCTTCGGTGCCGAATCAACAAGCCGTTGATTTATAAGGAAGTTCTACTAGGCTCGCTGAGCCGGCCTTTACTTCAATTCTTTAAGTCGTTGATTTCAAAGGAAACTCTAGTAGAGTTTCAGTCCTGCTCCGACTCGCTCAATGTCTTGTTGATGAAGTCGACAATTCTTTGGCCCCACTGCTCGGCATCTGTCGCGTCTTTCTCGAAAAACCGAACGCCAACCACGCCGTTTCTGGTAGAGACTTCGCAGACTTTTCGCCGCCCTGATCGAACCACGGTCGCGCTTGGCGCTGCCGCTCGCGGCTTTTCCGCGGCGAGCGCAACTGCCCTGTCTTGCGTGAAATTCTCGTCGTCGATCAGGCGGCGAACTGCCTCGACGACCTTCTCCGACTTCCCTGCTTCGGTCAACGCGGCAAGCTTCTGCGCCGCATTACTGCCGAGCCGTTCGGGCTTTTCTGCCAGAGCGATCTTGGCGGCTTCCGGCAGGGCATCGAACGAAAAGATTCGGGTGACGTGGCTCTTGCTCAAACCCGCGTTCTCCGAAATCTCGGTGCGCGACAGTCCGCTCAACTCCTGAAGCCGCTTGAAGTTCCAGTACTTCTCGAAGTCCGTAAGAGACGGCGACAGCAGGTTCGAAAAGAACGCGGCGAATTCGATCTCGCCTTCCTCGATGGATGCGACATTCGCGCGAATCGTCGATCGCCCGAGTTCTCGGTACGCCGCCACACGGTTGTGTCCTGCGACGATCTCATAGCGGCCTTCCGGCAGCGTCCGCACCAGAATCGGCGTGGCGAGGGCGTGCTGAGCCAGATTGCTCTTCAGCTCCTGAAACTGTTCAGCGGTGAGTTTGCGACGCCGCCCAGTCACTTCCACCAATGCATTGAGCGGCACTTCAAGCGCCGCCCGCTCCTCGAGTTGCGACTCGAGTTCCTTGATCCGCGCCTGCGCGGTATTGATGCGATGCTGTGCATCCATCAAGCGCCCAGGCGACGTTTTCGGCTCAGTGTTGACCGGACGCGGCTGCGCCGGATCCGCTGGCTTGCTGCCGATGTTCGCTGTCTTGGCGAGGAGTCTGTCCCCGATGCCCATTTAATCCTCCCTCTGATTCCACGCGCGGGCAAACTGCGCGTCGAGATGCTCAGCGAGCCGATCGAGCGGCTCTTTGAATCGGTTGTATGCAGCCGTGCTGCCGTCCGGCTTCGACAGGTCATAGACGGTCGAAAGCTGCGCCGAGGCGCCCTTCGGCACCGTTGACTCCGGAATCTCGAACGGCAACACGCGATCGCCATACGCCTTCTGAAGCCACCCGCGCACGACGCGCGAAACGTCATCGGATTTAGCTTTCGTCATGATTACGTTCACGAAGTCGAAGCGCTTCTGCTCAAGCACGCCCGGCAGCTTCTTGGCGATATCCGCGAAGAGATGCCAGAACTGTGTCGAGCTTGCGAAGTCGAGTGCCTCGGGCGGGCAGGGCAGCAAAATTGCATCGGACGCTAACAGCGCGTTGATGGTCAGATAGCTGAGTGCCGGTGGTGTGTCGATCACGATCGCGTCGTATTCGTCTGCGAGCGGCATGAGGCCCTTGCGAACGATCTCCCAGAATTCGAACGTACTGTCGTTCAGAACTTTGGCGGGAATTTCGAATTCAGCGTCGAAGAGGGACGACGACGCCGGAATGAGATCGAGGTTGTGCCAGTACGTTTCCTGCACGGCATAGTGCAGCGTCTGCTGGTCGCCGTAGACGAGCGGAAGAAGGGTCTGATCGTCCGAAATCTCGGCATCCGGCGCCCAACCACACAACTGCGTCGTCGTGCCTTGCGGATCGCAGTCGATCACGAGCACCCGGCGACCGAGCAGCGTCAACGCCTGCGCGGCCGAGACCGCTGTCGTCGTCTTGGCGACACCGCCCTTGAAGTTCGCGACCGTCACGATTCGCCCACGCCTGCCTTCCGGCCTGCGTGGCCGCTCCTTAGTCGCTCGAATCCAGGTGAGCGCTTCCTCGAGCGTGAATTCCTTGCTCCGGCCCGCACCCTTGGAGGTTCCCGCGGGGAGATCGCCCTTGGTGGTCAGATACTGGAACCGCTGCTTGTCGATGCCGCACAGCGACGCGACTTGCGCGCTCGTGAATGTCGGCGCGCTTTTGCGCGGATACGGCTCCAACATTGCGTCGCGGATCTGATTGAGAATGTCAGTGGCTTGGGCGGCCACCCCCAAGAGCGTTTCGATCGAAACGGATTGGTCGACTTCGGGAAGCCGAGCGCTTAGCATGGAATTCGCAGTCACTGGCGGGCCTGGGTAAGCAAATAATTCTTCGGTTTGTGGAAAACAAGCTGCAAACCGAAGAATAAACGTCGAACCGGTAAACCTCAAGTAAACTCTGAAGTACTTGAGTGCCCGCGACGGACATTTTTACAACGCCGGCCGCTTGTGTAAACGCAAAATTAGGACGGCTCTGACGAGTTTCGCGTTAACGAGGCAGTGCGGATCAGCTTTTCGATGCCCAGAAAACGGCCCGCGTCCTCGTTTTTCAGATAGAGCGCGGTCGTCGAAAGGTCGGCATGACCGAGTCCGGCGCTGACCTCGCCTAATTCCGCACCGTGCCCGAGCGCGTGCATCGAGTGCGTGTGGCGCAGCCAATGCGTGCTGGCGCGTGTCAAATGGCGGCCGCTCCCGGCGGAGCGCGATTCCATGAGCGCAGCCGCGTTGGAGAAAATCCGTTTGAAGAGTTTCCCAACACCGTCCGGGGACAGCGCTTGCCCGCCGCGCGCCTGCGCGAGAACCGGCGTGCCGTCGGGGCAATCCAGCGCGGGCGGCAGGCCGCGCAATGCGAGGTTTTCCTGCAGGGTCTCAGCGACGACGGGCGGCAAAAGCACCGTACGCACTTCGCCGCGGCCTTGCGCGACGGCGAGACGCCAGACCACGCCGTCGACGCCGGAAAGACGCCCGGCGCTGAGCGCGTCGGTGGTTGCGGCGGCAAGTTCCGCGCGACGCAAGCCGGTGGCGTAAGCGAGAAGCAGAGCCAATTTGTCGCGGTGTGCAGCGAACGAGTACTCGGCCCGCTCGACGGATTCCAGCACGCATTTCCATTGAGCCGGATCGAGCGTACGCGTCGCCGATTCGAACACGGGCGGCGCCGTGACACGCGCAAAGCCGGTAAACGGATTGACCGTCAGATAACGCTGGCCGACGAGCCATTCGCACATGGCGTTCAAAATCGAGCGTGCGGTCTCGCGGCTGCGGTCGGAAAGGGCGCCGGCGAAAGGGCGCCAGGCGGCAAAACACCGCTCCCCGCGATGCGTCGAGACCCATCGTGACGCCGGCTGAGGATTCGCGAGAAACTCGCCAAGGTATTCGGCGCAGTCGGCGGCGTCGAGTGAGGAAATCGGCTTGCCTTTCTCCACCAGCGCCCACAGCAACAAACGCTCGGCTTCGCGCCGATAAGCGCGACGCGTGTGCGCGCTGTCCGACCGAACGTCCAGCCAGGCGAAGATCGCGCGGACATCGGTGTTGAACTGCACGCCGCCGGCCCGATTCGACCCTTTCGATCCATCCAGTGCCGCCGGGACGCGCAGCGCCTCGATCGGTGCGATGACGATCGCGTCTTCCCCGGCGATGTCCGAACGCAGCGCCGGCGTGGAAACTTCCGGCTGCCACTGCCGACGCGGCACCAGCGCCGCCGGCGAAAGCGCGCGCCCGAGCGCCTGCGCGTGCAATTGCAACCAGTCGACCACCCGCTGCGCGCCTCTCGGACCGAGCCGGGGCACCGTCGCGTACCATCGATGCCGCCTTCGCTCGATCAACTCGATGACATCCGCGATCGTCGCGAGCCCGGCCGCCGAAAGTCGCGCGGTGATTGCGGGCTCGAACCAGCCGTCGATCGGATGATCCGGACTCGGATCCTGCGCGAGCGATGCTTCCATACGCGCGAGCGCATCGGCCTGGCGTCGCCGCAAACGCGCATTGCGCCCCGCGCGCCGGTCGATGGCGGGAGAGCTGTCCGGCGGATATTCCTCCCGATACAACGCCAGCAGCTCGGATTCGCTGTAAACGCCACCGGGATCGACTCGTTCGCGGAAGTCGTCGAGCGGCGGGGCGGCCGTGGCTGGCGGCGGCTCGAACAGGGGAATGCTTCCAGGGCGAAGCCGCAGCAGGTGAGCGGCTTCGGTGTCGCGGGCGCGGCGGGCCAAAACGGAAAGCGTGTCGCGCAGCGCCGCGATCAGCCGCCGCGTCGCGCGGACGTCGGCGCTGGCGTCGCCATATGATGCGTGCAGTTGCGCCTCCGACACGCCGTCGAGATAACCGCGATACAGCGCAAAGTGCTGGCGCGTGAGGCGGCTCGGCGCGTACACCGGAACGTTTTCCGACGTCGCCTGCTCGTCGTTTTCTGGCAAACTCGCTTTCGCGCGTGCCCTGTTTCTAGCCATTTATCCTTTCTATTCAGTGATTTGCGCCGAGGTTATCAAGCAGCTTCGAATTTGACAAGAAAAATCGCAACGTCTGATAAGTCGAATTATCAGCATCGGAGTCGATTACTCCACTATATGTATGCGTCGCCAGACCGGCGCGCTTGAATGTTCACCCGCCGCGGCGCATATTTTCACCACGCCCACGAAGGTATCCGCAGGAGAAACGAGCCGATGCTTGATCCTGTACGCCCCGCATCGAAACCGCCCGAGCAGGACGACGCGTTCCGCCCGAGCCTCCCGGAGGTGTACGCGTCGGTTCATGTGCCCGAAAGCGGTCGATGGTTTCGGCGCTTTCTCGCCTTCGCCGGTCCGGGCTACATGATCTCCGTCGGCTATATGGATCCGGGCAACTGGGCGACCGACATCGCCGGCGGATCGCGCTTCGGTTATACCCTGCTCACGGTCATCCTGTTGTCGAACCTGATGGCGATTCTGCTGCAGGCGCTCGCGGTGCGTCTTGGCGTCGCGACCGGCCGCGATCTCGCGCAGGCGTGCCGCGATCATTATTCGAGGCCGGTGAATTTTGCACTGTGGCTCGCGTGCGAGGCGGCGATCGTCGCCTGCGATCTCGCCGAAGTGATCGGCACCGCCATCGCGCTGCAACTGCTTTTCGGCATTCCGCTGATCGCGGGCGCGCTTCTGACCGCCCTCGACGCCTTCCTTTTGCTGCTTCTAATCAACAGAGGCTTTCGCCTCCTGGAAGCGTTTGTCATCGCGCTTCTGGTCGTGATAGCAAGTTGCTTCGCGTTGCAGATCGCGGCCGCCGCGCCGCCGTTCGCGGATATCCTGCGCGGCTTCGTGCCGTCGCCGCGCATCGTCGCCGATCGCGAGATGCTGTACGTGGCGATCGGCATTCTCGGTGCGACGGTCATGCCGCACAACCTCTATCTGCATTCGTCGGTCGTGCAGACGCGCGCGTACGGCAAATCCGTCGCGGCCCGCCGCGATGCGATCCGCTGGGCGACGATCGACAGCACCATCGCGCTGACGCTCGCGCTTTTCATCAACGCGGCGATCCTGATCGTCGCCGCGGCCGTGTTCCACGCGAACGGTCACGTCGAAGTCGCGGAAATCGGCGATGCGTTCCGCTTGCTCTCGCCGCTGCTCGGACTGAGCATCGCGTCGACGCTCTTCGCGGTCGCATTGCTCGCGTCGGGATTGAATTCGACGGTGACCGCGACGCTCGCCGGACAGATCGTGATGGAAGGCTTTCTGCGTCTGCGAATCCCGATCTGGTCGCGGCGTCTCCTCACGCGCGGGATCGCCATCGTTCCGGTCATCGTCGTGACGGCGATTTACGGCGAAAAGGGCACCGGCCAGTTGCTCGTGCTGAGCCAGGTGGTGCTGTCGATGCAACTGCCGTTCGCCGTGATTCCCCTCGTGCGCTTCGTGTCGGACCGCCGGAAAATGGGCGTCTTCGTGGTCTCGCGGTGGACGAGCGGATTGGCGTGGTTCGTCGCGGCCGTGATCGTCGTGCTCAACGCGAAGCTGCTGGCCGATACGCTGCTGTCGTGACCGCGCGTCGCGCGAGCCAAAAACACCCTCTATATATAAGGAGACGCAGACCATGAGCGGCACGTTCATCGACATCGCGCTTCGCGACGGCACGACCATTCCCGCTTACGTTGCGCAGCCCGCGAAGGGCTCGGGTCCGGGCATCGTGTTGCTGCACGACGCGAGCGGGCTCGATGACTTCGTCCGGCGTTCGGCCGATCTCTACGCCGAGGAAGGCTATGTCGTGCTCGCGCCGCAACTTCCCGATCACGATCCGAAGCCGGGCGGCGTCGCTGCGGAAAACTTCGCGGCGCTCGTCGATGCCTTGCGCGCGCTGCCGCAACATGCGGGCAAAGTCGCCGTGATCGGTTACGGGCGCGGCGGCCGGTTCGCGACGCGCATCGCCGCGCAGGCCGACGTCGATTGCGCCGCCTGCTATTACGCCGACGACTTCCGCGCCTGCCTCGCCGACATCCCGACGATCCGCTGCCCGATCATCTTCCACTTCGCCGAAGCCGGCGCGCACGATCAGCGCGAAGCCGAGGCGGCGCTCGCGGGCCGGCAGCATATCGAACGCTATGTGTACGCGGGCACGTCGGCGGGCTTCATCGTTTCAGACAGCGAGCACTTCGACAAACCCGCCGCGCTGATGGCGTACTCGCGCACGCTCGCGATGCTGCGCAAGGTGCTCGGTCCGCACTTCGATCTGAATCATTTGTGGGAGCAGCATTGCTATTTCGAATTCGGGACGCGCGATGTCGACGCCGTCATGCCGACGATGGTCGCCGAGCCCTACGTCAACCACGTGCCGACGATGACGGGCGGCGTCGGTCACGATCAGTTGAAGCGCTTCTACCGCTATCACTTCGTCCACTCGAATCCCGCCGACACGAAGCTGATTCCGGTGTCGCGCACGATCGGCGCGGATCGCGTCGTCGACGAATTCGTGTTTTGCGCGACGCATAGCTGCGAAATCGACTGGCTGCTGCCCGGTCTCGCGCCGACGGGAAAATACTTCGAAGTTCCGATGCTCGCCGTGATCCGCTTTCGCGGCGACAAGCTCTACAACGAGCATATCTATTGGGATCAGGCTTCGGTGCTGGTGCAGATCGGCGTGTTGAATCCCGAAGGGCTTCCGGTCGCGGGGCGGCAAACGGCGGCCAAGCTCATCGACGAAACGCTGCCGAGCAACGCGTTGATGCCCAATTGGGCATCGAGCGAGGGCAAGCCGATCTGACGCAGGCGAGCGCGGGGCGAACGTCGCGTTGCATACTAGGGTCACGCTAAAAAAACGATCAGGAGACGAGCATGACCGACGTGGACGGCGCGAAACGCGCGCCTCAATGTCCCTTCCATGAGGAAACACGCGCACCGGACGGCTGTCCGGTGAGCGCGCGCGCAGCCGAGTTCGATCCCTTCGGCGACGGCTATCAGCAAGATCCACCCGAATACGTGCGCTGGGCGCGCGAACAGGAGCCGGTTTTCTGGAGCCCGAAACTCGGCTACTGGATCGTCACCCGCTACGACGACATCAAGGCGATTTTTCGCGACAACATCACGTTCAGCCCGTCGATCGCGCTGGAGAAGATCACGCCGACCGGCCCCGAAGCGAACGCCGTGCTCGCGTCGTACGGCTTCGCGCTGAACCGCACGCTCGTCAACGAGGACGAGCCCGCGCACATGCCGCGCCGTCGCGCGCTGATGGACCCGTTCACGCCCGAAGCGCTCGCGCATCACGAACCGATGGTGCGTGCGCTCGCCCGCGAGTACGTCGATCGCTTCATCGACGATGGCCGCGCCGATCTCGTCGATCAGATGTTGTGGGAAGTGCCGCTCACCGTCGCGCTGCATTTTCTCGGCGTGCCCGAAGAAGACATGGACACGCTGCGCCGCTATTCGATCGCCCACACGGTCAACACGTGGGGGCGCCCGAAGCCCGAGGAGCAGGTCGAAGTCGCGCACGCGGTCGGCAAGTTCTGGCAATACGCGGGCAAGGTGCTCGACAAGATGCGCGAAGATCCGTCCGGCCCCGGCTGGATGCAGTACGGCATCCGCAAGCAGAAGGCGCTGCCCGAGGTCGTCACGGACTCGTATCTGCATTCGATGATGATGGCGGGCATCGTCGCCGCGCACGAGACGACGGCCAACGCGACCGCGAACGCGATGAAGCTGCTGCTGCAACATCCCGACGCATGGCGCGATATCTGCGACGACCCGAGCCTGCTTCCGAATGCGGTCGAGGAATGCTTGCGGCATAACGGCTCGGTCGCGGCGTGGCGGCGGCTCGCGACGAAGGACGTGACGATCGGCGGCATCGACATCGCGGCGGGCTCGAAGCTCTTGATCGTCACGTCGTCGGCGAATCACGATCAACACCAGTTCGCCGACGCCGATCTCTTCGACATCCGCCGCGAAAACGCCAGCGATCAACTGACCTTCGGCTACGGCGCGCATCAGTGCATGGGCAAGAACCTCGCGCGCATGGAGATGCAGGTTTTTCTCGACGAACTCACACGCCGCCTGCCGCACATGCGCCTCGCCGAGCAGCGCTTCACGTATGTGCCGAACACATCGTTTCGCGGGCCCGAGCATCTCTATGTCGAATGGGACCCGTCGATGAATCCCGAGCGCATCGATCCTTCCGTGCGCGAGCCGCGCGCGGTGGTGCGCATCGGCGAGCCGTCGTCGCATGCGGTGAATCGTGCGGTGATCGTCGATTCGGTTCAGGCGTGCGCGGATCGCATCGTGCGCGTGCGGCTCGTGTCGGCGAACGGGCGCGATCTGCCGCGCTGGACGGCGGGCTCGCATATCGATGTCGTGTGCGGCGACACCGGCATCTCCCGTCAGTATTCGCTTTGCGGCGATCCCGGCGACGCCCGCGCGTTCGAGATCGCCGTCTTGCGCGAAACGGAAAGCCGCGGCGGTTCGGCGTGGGTGCATGAGAACGTGAAGCCCGGCGCGCACTGGCGCATCCGCGGGCCGCGCAATCATTTCCGTCTCGACGAGACAGCGAAGAAGCTCGTGCTGATCGCGGGTGGCATCGGCATCACGCCGATCAGCGCGATGGCGCGGCGCGCGCGCTCGCTCGGCATCGATTACGAAGTGCATTACAGCGGGCGCTCGCGTGCGTCGATGGCCTTGCTCGACGAGATGTGCGCACTGCACGGCGAACGCCTGCGCGCGTACGTGTCGGAAGAGGGCGCGCGCAACGATTTCGCCGCGCTCGCCGTGGACGCGGGCACGCTGGTCTACGGGTGCGGTCCGGCGCGCATGCTCGATGCGCTTGCCGACGCGAGCGCAGAGTGGCCCGAAGACGCGCTGAAGATCGAGCACTTCGAATCGAAGCTCGGCACGCTCGATCCGAAGAAGGAACACGCGTTCGAAGTCGAACTGAAGGATTCGGGTCTGGTGCTGACCGTCCCGGCGGATCAGACGCTGCTCACGACGCTCAGGCGCGCGAACGTCGATGTGCAGAGCGATTGCGAAGAAGGTCTGTGCGGATCGTGCGAGGTGCGCGTGCTCGACGGCGATATCGATCATCGCGACGTGGTGCTGACCAGGAGCGAGCGCCAGTCGAACAATCGCATGATGACGTGCTGCTCGCGCGCGAAGGGCAAAAAGCTCGTTCTGGCGCTTTGACGCTTTGCCGAGTTTCCGGCGGATGTCCGCAGTCCGCCGGAAGCGATTAGTTTATTGACGGATGACATTATGTCGCGGCAATAGGCAATCAATAAATGCTCATGTTTTCATCACGTCGTCATATCGATCTAAAATCGAAACGGCGATTGAGATTAAATCGTTATACACAGTAGTTAATTCGGATATAAAGCGCGACGCTGCGCGACTCCGGTTGCCCAGGACAACCACCTTGTGAGCGTAGTAAGTCGTTACCCGAAATCGCGACATTCATCATACAACCGCGCAATTTTCGTCGTCATATAGGATGATTATTGAACGTGCGTTCGAGCAAGACAGCGATATTCGGCATGTTCAATATGGGACTTTTTACGAATATCAGGGTTAATACCTACTAATATGAAAATTTTTACGCATATTTTGCGTATAGAATTGTTACTAATTTGGTGCGTCGCACAAGCACGCACGACCGAAAAAAACTTCCAACATCCTGCTGCAAGACGGCGCGTGGACTCGCGCGGTGAAGTCGCGTTCACGCGATTGGCGCAGCAAGGCGAAAGAGAAGGCCGGTGCCGAACCTGAGAGATTTTTATTAAAGGCCCGTATAAATGGGTCAGCAATTGGCTGCACGTTTGCCGCGTCCCATTCGGGATTTTCTATGCGGAACGAACTTCGCAGTTCGGCGAGGTCATCCCGTAGTCGGCGCGACGCCCTTTGAAAGTCGCTCACTCACGCATCGGACGGTCGGACTGGCTCCGTAATCGACGCTGCGCATCAATCGCCAGGGTTCGAATCGAACTCACCGAATCCACACGTAATGGATGCCTTTTCCGTGTCGCGTGCGTCCTATCGCAATCGGAAATCCGCTCACGCTTTCGCTGTTTGATGAGGATAGAAAATGACTGACGTAGTGATCGTATCGGCCGCGCGTACGGCGGTAGGCAAATTCGGCGGCTCGCTCGCGAAGATCGCG
>NZ_FCOI02000005.1 GCF_001544795.2 Caballeronia temeraria
CGAAAATGAAACCAGAAATTCGGCTCAAACCGCTCAAAAAGGACGTTGAATTGCATTGGGCTTGCACAATGCGAAAACCTCGCGGCGAAAGCCTTGTGATTGGAGCGAGGCCGCTTCAGCTCGAGTGTATTTCAGCGGCCTGCTAAGTGGTTCTATTTTGAATATTGAAATGGCTCCACATTGTAGAACCGTGGCGGTCTATAGTTATCGCAGGCAGTGGAAAAAATTTCCGGGCGTCGCAAGGCGTTCGGCAGCAACAGGGTTTTTCCGAAGGAGACACGGAAGATGAAATCCGATCAGGTGATCGTCAGCTTTCGCGGCGTTCGAAAGACGTACGACGGCGAAACGCTCGTCGTCAAATCGCTCGATCTCGACATCTATCAGGGCGAATTTCTCACGCTGCTCGGGCCGTCCGGCTCAGGCAAGACGACCTGCCTCATGATGCTCGCGGGCTTCGAGTTCCCGACCGGCGGCGAGATCTGGCTCGACGGCAAGCTGCTCAACAAGGTTCCGCCGCACAAGCGCGACATCGGCATGGTGTTTCAGAACTACGCGCTCTTTCCGCATCTGTCGGTGCAGCAGAACGTGGAATATCCGCTGACCGTGCGCAAGATGTCCGCCGAGGAACGCGCGCATCGCGTGAACAACGCACTCAAGATGGTGCGCATGGAAAGCTTCGCGAAGCGTTATCCGGCGCAGCTTTCCGGCGGCCAGCAGCAGCGCATCGCGCTCGCCCGCGCGCTCGTGTTCGAGCCCAAGCTCGTGCTGATGGACGAGCCGCTCGGCGCGCTCGACAAGCAGTTGCGCGAGCACATGCAGATCGAACTCAAGGCGCTGCACGAAAAGCTCGGCGTCACCTTCGTCTACGTCACGCACGATCAGGGCGAAGCGCTCACCATGTCGGACCGCGTCGCCGTATTTGACAAGGGCATCGTGCAGCAGCTCGACACCGTCGATCACCTGTACGAAGCGCCGTGCAACGAGTTCGTCGCGAACTTTATCGGCGACAGCAACCGGCTGCGCGGCACCGTGGAACAGATTCAGGGCGATTTCTGCGAGATCCGCCTGGCCGACGGCACGCGCGTCTCCGGGCTCAATGTCGCGAACGCGAAGCCGGGTGCGGCGGCCATCGCGTGCATTCGGCCTGAGCGCATGAAGCTCACGCAAGGCAACGGCCACGCGAACGGCAACATCAACGCGCTGTCCGGCGAAGCGAAAAGCCTCATCTATTTCGGCGATCACGTGCGCATGCGCTGCGGCGTGCGCGAGCAGGACGAATGCTTCGTCAAGGTGCCGCTCGGCACCGCTGCGCTCGATGGCTTCACGCCCGGCGCGCCCATCGCGCTTGAGTTCGCGCCCGAACATCTGCGCGTATTCGCCTGAGCTTCCAACCGTAGTCCACTGACAAAACCAAGTCGAAGAAGAGAGGAAACCATCATGAAGAAGTTCGCACTGTGTTCCGTGGCGGCTGCGCTCGCATGCGCGTCGGCGATGTCGGGCGCGGCGGAGATCACCGTCGTCAATTTCGGCGGCGCGAACGGCGACGCGCAGAAAGTCGCGTTCAATCAGCCGTTCGAGCAGTCGTCGAAGAACAAGGTCACCGCCGTCGAATACAACGGCGAGCAGGCCAAGGTCAAGGCGATGGTCGAAGCGAAGCACGTGAACTGGGACGTGGTCGAAGTCGAATCGGGCGATCTCGGCCGCGGCTGCGACGAAGGTCTCTATGAAAAGCTCGACTGGTCGAAGATCGCGAAGAAGTCCGATCTCGTGCCGGAATCGCCGCAAACCTGCGGCGTCGGTTTCTTCGTGTGGTCGACGGCGCTCGCCTACAACGGCGACAAGCTGAAGAGCGCGCCGGCAGGCTGGGCGGACTTCTGGGACACGAAGAAATTCCCCGGCAAGCGCGGCATGCGCAAGGGCGCGCGCTACAACCTCGAATTCGCGCTGATGGCCGACGGCGTCGCGCCGAAGGACGTCTACAAGGTGCTCGGCACGAAGGCGGGCGCGGACCGCGCGTTCAAGAAGCTCGACGAGCTGAAGCCGAATATCCAGTGGTGGGAAGCCGGCGCGCAACCGCCGCAGTTTCTCGTCGCGGGCGATGTCGTGATGTCCACCGCGTATAACGGCCGGATCGACGCGGCGCGCAAGGAAGGCAAGAACCTGAAGGTCGTGTGGAACGGCAGCATCTACGACCTCGACTACTGGGCGATTCCGAAGGGCTCGCCGAACAAGGACGTGGCGCAGCAGTTCATCGCGTATTCGGTGTCGCAGAAGCCGCAGGAAACCTACGCGAAGAACATCGCGTACGGCCCGGTGAACAAGGCCGCGATCTCCGCGCTCGACGCGAAGATCAAGGCCGACATGCCGAATTCGCCGGAGAACGCGAAGAACGCGGTGCTTCAGGACATGGCGTTCTGGACCGATCACGGCGACGAACTCGAGCAGCGTTTCACCGCGTGGGCGTCGAAGTAAGCACTGGGCAGGTCGACGGTCGCGCTTCGCTGCGAAGCGCGGCCGCAAAGAAGGAGACACAAGCGTGAACACCATGACGATCCCCGCGGAAGAATCGCGCGAATCGAGCGCCCGTCTGAAGCGCGAACTGAAGATCGCCGATGCGAAAAAACGCGCCATGGCGCTCGCGCTGATCGCGCCGCTCGCCATTTTCCTGTTTCTGATTTTCGTTGTGCCGATCGGCGCGCTGCTCACGCGCGCCATCGAAAATCCCGAAGTGGCGAACGCGCTGCCGCACACCGGCGCCGCGCTCGCGAAATGGGACCGCAAGACGCCGCCATCGGACGAAGCCTACGCCGCGCTCGCACAAGACCTGACAGCGATCTCCGACGGCGAATCGATGGGCGCCCTCGCCCGCCGGCTCAACACCGAGATTCCGGGCTACCGCTCGCTGGTCGCGAAAACCGCGCGCGCGATGCCGCTCGCCGGCGACGACGGCAAGCCGCTGCCCGCCGCGCAGGTCAAATCGAAGATCATCGAAATCGACGAACGCTGGAACGATCCTGCTTATTGGCAGGCAATCGCGAAAAACGCGGGCCGTTATTCGCCGTTTTATATCCTCGCGTCGCTCGATCACAAGCAGGACGGCTTCGGCAGTATCGTCCATTCGGACCCGGATCAATCGATCTATCTCAACGTTTTCGGCCGCACTTTCGTGATCGGCGTCGGCGTGACGCTGTTCGCCTTGCTGCTCGGCTATCCGCTCGCCTACTGGATCTCGACGCTGCCCGAGCGCCGCGCCAACCTCGTCATGGTGCTCGTGCTGATTCCGTTCTGGACGTCGGTGCTGGTGCGCGTCGCCGCGTGGATCGTGCTGCTGCAAAGCGAGGGGCTCGTGAACACGGCGCTGATCGGCGTGGGGCTGATCGGCTCGCCGCTCGCGCTGCTGTTCAACCGCGTGGGCGTCTACATATCGATGACGCACATTCTGCTGCCCTTCATGATCCTGCCGCTCTACAGCGTCATGAAATCCGTGCCGCCTACGTTTCAGCGCGCGGCCGTGTCGCTCGGCAGCCATCCGTTCGCCGCGTTCTGGCGCGTGTACGTGCCGCAGACGTATCCCGGCATCGGCGCGGGCGTGCTGCTCGTGTTCATTCTCGCGATCGGCTACTACATCACACCGGCGCTGCTCGGCGGCCCGAACGATCAGATGGTCAGCTATTACATCGCCTATTTCACCAACGTGACGATCAACTGGGGCATGGCCTGCGCGCTCGGTGCGCTGCTGCTCGCCGCGACGCTGCTGCTCTACATCGTCTACGGACGCTTCACGCGCTCGAACGTGAGCCTGGGGTAAAGAAAGATGAAACTCGCCAAACCGATGTTCGCGCCGCACACGTCCGCCATCGAGCGCATCTGGTATTTCGCGTTGCGCATCCTTTGCGTGCTGACGTTGCTGTATCTGATCCTGCCCGTGCTCGCGATCGTGCCGCTGTCGTTTTCGTCGAGCACGTTCCTCGTCTACCCCATTCCGGGCTGGTCGATGCGCTGGTATCACAACCTCGTCATGTCCGACGAGTGGCGCATGGCGGCAAAGAACAGCTTTATCGTTGCGCCGTCCGCGACGCTCGTCGCGGCGATCCTCGGCACGCTCGCGGCCGTCGGGCTCACGAAGGCGAATTTCATCGGCAAAAGCGTGCTGATGGCCGTGCTCATCTCGCCGATGATCGTGCCGGTGATCGTCGTGGGCGTCGGCATGTATCTGTTCTTCGCGCCGCTCGGCATCGCCAATACGTATTTCGGGCTGATTCTGGCGCACGCGGCGCTCGGCGTGCCCTTCGTGGTGACGACCGTCGGCGCGACGTTGCAGAACTTCAATCACAATCTCGTGCGCGCGAGTCAGTCGCTCGGCGCGAGCCCGCTCAGGACGTTCTTTCGCGTGACGCTGCNGGTCATCGCGCCGGGCGTGATTTCGGGTGCGCTGTTCGCGTTCGCCACGTCGTTCGATGAAGTCGTCGTCACGCTGTTTCTCGCCGGCGCCGATCAGACGACGCTGCCCCGGCAGATGTTTACCGGTATCCGCGAAAACATCAGCCCGACGATCGCGGCGCTCGCGACGATTCTCATCGTGTTCTCGACGAGTCTCCTGCTCGCGCTGGAGTGGTTGCGAGGCCGGGCGGCGGCGCGCGCGGTCGCGTAGTTTGAACCGACAAATCGCGAAAATCAGGAACAAATCCCTTGAGAACGCGGGTGATTGCGGTCAAAAGCGCGATCCCCGCCACGCCGCAACGACCTTACGAATGGCTTGACCGCCCGCCCATCAAGGCGCAGCCGAGGGGTTTGTGTGTTGCCGCCCGATTATTCGCGCGAACGGGATAGTGTATTCACTGATGCAGTATTTATCGGAATATGCTTAATGACGTACGTTCTAGGTCGAGTCAAAGCCTGGAACAATGCCATGACAGCTTTTTCGAAAAGAGCGGACCCGTGGTCACAGACGGTTCACCTGCTCGAGGCGATGCCCGTAGACATCGCCCGCACCGCACCATCCCAGAAAACCGCGCGCGCCGAGAGCGCGTTTCTCGAACGTTTGACCCGCGACTGGAATCGCACGCATCCGCATCATTCGGATGACCGGCTGCCGTTCCCGCAAGCCATCGTGCGCGTGATCGAGCGTCCGAGCAGCGCAACCGCGCTCGTCTACTGGTCCGATCCCGGCACGTGCCACTACGGCTATCAGGGCTGGCGCGCGACGACGGCGACGGCCGAAGGCGTCTGCTCGCTGTCAGGGATGCCGATTCATCGCGGCGACCAGATTTATCGGCCGTCGCAGCGCGATCCGAAGCCGCAAAATGCGTCGGCGATGATTCTCGCTGCCGCAATGCCTCAGAACGCCGAGGAAATGGAAGTCGACCTGCACGACTGACGGCATCGCGACAAGCAAATGGCGGCGGGACCGATGACGGTCCCGCCGCTCGCGTTCGGGCGCTCAATAACCGACTGTGATGCGCTGCCTGATATGCGCGTCGCGGTCGAATTGGTCGAGGAAGGCGATCGCGTAGTCGTCGAAGGAAATCCAGCTTCGGCCACTGTTGTCGACGAGCAGTTCATCCACGCCGATGCGGAATTTCTGGGTGCGCGCGCCCGGCACGAATTCGGCGGACGGAGAAACGAAGGTCCAGTCGATGTCGCGCTCGCGGCGTAAGGCATCGAGGAACGCCGCGCCCGCCGTGGCTTCCGGCTTGTAGGCGTCCGGAAAATCCGGCAAATCCAGCACGCGCTGACCGGGCGCCGCGTACAAACTGCCCGCGCCGCCCACGACCAGCAAGCGCCGCACGCCCGCGCGCTTCACCGGCTCGACGATCGCGGGCTCGGATACCGTGGCAAAGCGCGTTGCGCTGAACACGGCATCGTGGCCGGCGAGCGCGGCCGCGAGCGCGTCGGAATCCAGTACATCGACGTTTTGCGCACTGACGCCCTCGCGCGCCCCGAGCGCGGATGTGTCGCGCGCGATTGCGGTGACCGTGTGTCCGCGCCGCAACGCTTCTTCGAGCAGACGGCTGCCGACATGTCCCGTTGCCCCGATGATCGCAATCCTGCTCATTGGCAATCTCTCCTTTTCGTTCACGACTTTCCTGGCGATATCGACCGATCGTCCGGTTCATGATAAAGGGAAATAAACCGTGCCACAGCCGCCGCTTTCCATACAGTTTCTTTCCTGACAGGACGCAATCAGAGAATTCATTGGCGCACGGCAATTATTAAAAGCATACGTGGCATCGTATTGTCATGCAATTTTCGGGCCGATTTTCCGGCTTTGCAGCAATGTCGACATGCCTTTGTCATATTGAAAGAGCGCTTCCGAACGCGCGCGACGCCATTAAACTAGAGGCCCCGCACTCTTTCGAGTTGCGCGACAGCGGCGATTACCGGCGCGCCGCGCGCAGCAATTTCGGAGCGAGTTTTGAAAATCAAAGTCGCCAAAATGTCATGACATTGGTTTATATTGCAGTTCCTCGCCGCTCCATTACCGGAAGGAGTTAATCGTGAAGAATCCGCAATTGCAGGGTGCCATCGAAGGACGCGACAATCCGGCAGGCGAAACCGCCTACGAACCGATTCCGGTTCGCGCTGTCCCCAAGGAGTCCGCCGACGAACCCGGCTACTCCGATTCGCTGGACATTCCGCTCAATTACGGCATTGTGATGGACGCTGTTAGGGACGCCGTACGCGCGAATCCCTGAACGTTCAGGACATCATCTAAAGCGCCTCGATCGAGGCGCTTTTTTTTCGTCCATACGATTACCTTGCGACCGTTGCCTGCGAAAGGCAAATGCCTGCCCCAAGGCCGCTTTAATCAGATGAAACAAGGATTTAGGCGGATCGGCATTCGGACTGTTCCACCAAAAGTCAATCGGTGTGAATCAGAGCCAACGCCCCGCTGCTCTGCATTAACAGGATGGTACACTGCGCCTCCGTCAAGGCCCGGCGAGCCGCGCCCGAATGTTAAGACAAAAACGGTTGTCCAGATTTCGTCCATACAGCCACGCATCGAAAGCCCGAATTGGGCCGCCTGCAGTGTCCTGTTCGCCTGATTCGACGCAAAATCTCCTGCTAGTCTTTCCACTGGCGAAAATAATCGCATTGAAGTAAGTTCAGACGTGTAATAGCGCCTGGACAAGCGCCCGCATCGATGATCTCGGGTCGATAAATCCCGGCGCGGACGTACATTCGACCGATCAACCAGGCGCTGTGTCTCACGCGCTCCCGAACAAAACATGGCCGCTATTTTCGATTACCTGTTGGACAGTCAGATTTCCCGGCAGTGGCGTGGCCTTCTGGCCGCTCTCGCGGACGAGTTCGAAGCGCAGATCGGGCGCAATGAACTGCGCCAGTTGATGCACCGCGTAGGCAGCCGCTTCGCCGAAGCCCGGCCGCTGCCGGCCTGCGATTCGACGGCGGCCCTCGCCGACGCGCTGAACGCAGTGTGGCGCGACACCGACTGGGGCTTCGTCGAACTCTCTGACGAGCGCGACTATCTGAGCATCGTGCATTACTGCGCGCCGCTGCCCGCCTTCGGCGAAAGCGCCCTCGCGTGGACGCCCGCGTTCCTGGAAGGCGCGTATCAACAGTGGCTCGCCGCGCTCGGCGCGCAAGGACTCGCGATCCAGCAGGCGAGCGAGTTCGGCGACGACGCAGCCGTCGAATTCAGGCTCGCGCGCGTCGCGGCCTGAATCGGCTTCAGAAGTTTGCGACCGCCGCCTCGATGCGGCGGCACCGAGCGCCCCGGCGGGCGCCTCAACAACAAGCAGCACCGGCCAGGCATCAGGAATCGGCACGACGAGGAAGCGGCATCATGAATACTTCGCGCGACATCGAGAAGCTCTTCGATCATTTCGGCGGCAATGCAGGTGATTATCAGGAGATCGGCCGGGAGAACGAGGCCAGGACGGCCCGCACCCGCTGGCCGCTGCTCGCCACGCTCGATTTTGCCCAGCCCGCCATTCCCGAGATCGCACCGCGCCGCGACGTGCAGTTGAACGCGACGCGGCCGCATCCGGACGAGCCATCGGCCCAGCCGGCCGACAAGCCCACGCCGATTCATCGCGGCCGGCAGCCGCTGTTCACGCGGCCGCATCGCCGTACGATTCCGGCGGTCAATCCGCCTGCCGCCGAGTCGTTGAGCGCGTTGCGCTTTTCGGTGCTCGGTGAAGCGGCTTCGACCGAAACCGGAACGATTCCGGATTCGGCGAGCGTGCCCAAGGCAAGCGTGCCGCCGGTTCACACGCCGGTCGCGCCCGTCGAATCGAAACCCGTGGCGAACGACGCCAGCACGGCCGCTGCACAAGCCTCACGTCCGGCGGCCACGTTCGGATCGAGCCTTCTGGCGCGTCGCGCGCCCGCGCACGTTCCGCCGATGACGCCCGCTCCCCCGGCGCCCGCACCCGCGCCCGCCGCGCAGCAATCGATCCTCGGCAAGCTTTTCAAACCGCAAGCGCAGCACGCCCCGAGCGCGTCCGCGAACTCGCTCGACGCCATGTTCGAGCGCCTGCGCCACGCCCGTCCGCAAGCCGACGAACCCACGAACACGCCAGCTCGCGCGAGCCGCCTCTCACGCTCATGAAAGTCATCACGGTAGTTTCCGCGAAAGGCGGCGTCGGCAAGACAACGCTCGCCGCCAATCTGGCCTCGGTGCTCGCCGCGCGCCACCGTCGCGTGATCGTGCTCGATCTCGACCCGCAGAACGCGCTGCGCCTGCACTTCGGCATTCCGCTCGACAGCATCGACGGCATTTCGCGCGCGACGCTCGCCGGCGATCCGTGGCAAACCGTGATGTTCGACGGCGTCGACGGCGTGACCGTGCTGCCCTACGGCGCGGTGATCGAGGACGACCGCCGCCGCTTCGAGGCGCTCGTCGACAACGATCCCGCGTGGCTCGCGCATGCGCTGCAGTCGCTCGCGCTCGATGCCAACGACATCGTGATCGTCGACACGCCGCCGGGCTCGTCCGTCTACACGCGCACCGCGCTGACGGCGGCGAACTTCGCGCTGAACGTGGTGCTGGCCGATGCCGCGTCCTACGCCGCGATCCCCGGCATGGAGCGCATGATCGACGCCTACGCCGCGCCGCGCGCCGACTTCGCGGGTCAGGGTTACGTCGTGAATCAGGTCGATCAGTCGCGCCAGTTGAGCAAGGACGTGCTGAAAGTGCTGCGCAACATGCTCGGCACGAAGCTGTTCCCGGGCGTGATCCATCAGGACGAGGGCGTCTCCGAATCGCTCGCGTGCGACACGACGCTCATTCACTACGACCCGCTCTCGCAAGCCGCCGCCGATCTGCGCGCGTGCGGCGAGTGGCTGCTCTCGGCCGTCGATGCGATGGCCGCGTCGCCGAGGAAACTCGCATGAGTTCCGCCAAGATTCCCTCGCCCGAAACCGAGGTGAGCGTCGCAACCTCGCGTCTCGAACGTTTCGTCGATGCAGGCATCTGGGGCAGCCGGATCGTCGTGGTCCTGCTCACGCTCTTCGCCGTGTTCGCGCTGTACTTCGTCGTCACGGTGCCGCTCGCGTTCGGCCAGCAACTCGCTTTCGCGACGATCTGCTTCGTCTGCGCGCTCGGCTTTCGCCGCCTGCAAGGCCAGTACGCGACGCTCGTCATGATCATGCTGTCCGTGGTCGCGTCGGGCCGTTACATGTTCTGGCGTCTCACCGAAACGACCTACTGGGAACGTCCGCTCGACGCCGCCTGGGGGCTTCTGCTCGTCGCCGCCGAAGTCTATGCGGCCCTCGTGCTGTTGCTCGGCTACTTCCAGACCGCCTGGCCGCTGAAGCGCAAGCCGCTGCCGCTGCCGGCGGACCGCAGCCAGTGGCCGACCGTCGACGTCTTCATCCCGACGTACAACGAGCCGCTCTCGGTCGTGAAGCCGACGATCTACGCGGCGCTCGCGCTCGACTATCCGAGCGACAAACTCGCGATCCACGTGCTCGACGACGGCCGCCGTCCCGAGTTCAAGACGTTCTGCGAGGAAGTGGGCGTCAACTGGACGATCCGCACGCACAATCGTCACGCGAAGGCGGGCAACATCAACGAGGCGCTGAAGATCACCAAGGGCGAATTCCTCGCGATCTTCGACTGCGATCACATTCCCACGCGCTCCTTCCTGCAGATCTGCCTCGGCTGGTTCGTGCGCGACAAGCTGCTGTCGATGTTGCAGACGCCGCACCACTTTTTCTCGCCCGATCCGTTCGAGCGCAATCTCGGCACGTTCCGCAAGGTGCCGAACGAAGGCGAGCTGTTCTACGGCCTCGTGCAGGACGGCAACGACCTCTGGAACGCCACGTTCTTCTGCGGCTCGTGCGCGGTGCTGCGCCGCTCGATGGTCGAAGAGATCGGCGGCATCGCGGTCGAAACGGTCACGGAAGACGCGCATACCGCGCTCAAGCTGCATCGGCTGGGCTATACGACGGCGTATCTGGCGATTCCGCAAGCGGCGGGTCTCGCCACCGAAAGTCTCTCCGGTCACATCGGGCAGCGCATCCGCTGGGCGCGCGGCATGACGCAGATTTTTCGCATCGACAATCCGCTCACCGGCCGTGGCCTCAAGATCGGCCAGCGGCTGTGTTATCTCAACGGCATGCTGCACTTCTTCTACGGCGTGCCGCGTCTCGTGTTCCTGACCGCGCCGCTGTCGTATCTCTTCTTCGGCGCGCATGTGATCGAAGCGGCGGCGAGCACCATCGCGATCTTCGCGCTGCCGCATATGATGCACGCGAGCATCACCAATTCGCGCATGCAGCGCAGCTTCCGCCATTCGTTCTGGGCCGAAGTGTATGAATCGGTGCTCGCGTCGTACATCACCGCGCCGACGCTGCTCGCCGTCATCAACCCGAAGCTCGGCAAGTTCAACGTGACGGCCAAGGGCGGGCAGATCGCGAAGGACTATTTCGACTGGTACATCTCGCGGCCGTATCTGTTCCTGCTGCTCTTGAATCTGCTCGGCTTCGTCGCGGGTATCGTGCATATCGTCATCAACTGGCATATCCGCAGCGAAGTGAACACGACCATCCTCAACCTCTGCTGGACGGTCTACAACATGCTGATCCTGGGCGCATCGGTGGCGGCGGCGAGCGAGCGCAAGCAGGTGCGGGCGACGCATCGCGTGACGATGAAAATGCCCGTCATGCTCAAGTTCTCGACCGGCCGCACGCTCGCCTGCGAGACCATCGACTATTCGGAAGGCGGCGTCGGCGTCGCGCTGCCGAGCAAGATCGAAGTGCCGATGCACGAGCGCGTGACCGTCTCGCTCTTTCGGGGCGACGAGGAATATGCGTTCCCGGCGACGGTCGGTTATACCGAGCCGGGGCGCGTCGGCCTGCGCTTTTCGCAGCTCACGCGCGAACAGGAATACGACTTCGTCAAGACGACTTTCGCGCGCGCGGACGCCTGGACCGGATGGTCGGAGGGACGCCGTCCGGATACGCCGCTGCGCGGCCTGTCGCACGTGCTGCTGGTGGGCTCGCGCGGCATCGGGGGATTGTTCGAGCACTTGTACAGCGACCTTCGGACCTGGATGACCAAGCGCCCAGTCGACGTGAAGAAGCTGAAAACCAAAGACCAATAAAAATGGGCATCGGTATGTCGAAGTTGCGCGTTGAAAAAGAAACGGGCGAGCGCGCGCCACGTTTTTGCGAAAGACCCTTTGCACGCGCGCTGGCCGTCTTCGTGGCCTTGCAGACGGCGCTCGCGGCGCCGTTCGCGTCCATCGCGGCAGCGGCCACCGCCGACGGTCCCGCACCGCAGGCCACCGGCGTCGGCGCCGTGCCCGCGCCGAGCCCCGCCGTCGTCTACAACCCGGCAGCGATCCAGCAACCGCCGCTCGCGATGCCCGTGCCCGCGTTCTCCGGCAAGCCCGAGAAGCCGCTCACGTCGCGCATTCCGACGACCGCCGATCCCGGCACGCTCGTGCCCGACGGCCGCCGTCAGACGCTGACTTTCGCCGATTACGGCGCGCTCGATCCGCTGCAATTGCGCGGCACCGACGGCCAGAACGGCATCGCGTTTTCGGTGCGCGGCGACGAAGTCGTGACCGGCGCGATCCTGCATCTGATCTACAGCTATTCGCCGTCGCTGCTGCCGTCGATATCGCAACTGAAGGTGCTCATCAACGGCGAAGTGGCCGCGACGCTGCCCGTGCCGAAAGAGCAGGCCGGCACGCTGGTCGCGCGCGATGTGGCGATCGATCCGCGCTTCATCACCGAGTTCAATCACCTCAACGTGCAGTTGATCGGCCACTACACGCAGCAGTGCGAGGACCCGTCGAACTCGACGCTCTGGGCGACCGTCAGCAACGCGAGCTCGCTCGATCTCACGTATGCGTCGATCGCGAACAAGCCCGATCTCGCCGCGCTGCCGCAGCCGTTCTTCGATCGCCGCGACGTGCGCCGCCTCGAACTGCCCTTCGTGTTCGCCGGCAAGCCGAGCCTGCCGACGCTCGAAGCGGCCGGCACGGTCGCGTCGTACTTCGGCTCGCTCGCGGGCTATCGCGGCGCGATCTTCCCGGCGCAGACCGACAACGTGCCGCTCTCCGGCAATGCCATCGTGTTCGCCGTGGGCGATGCGAAGATCGCGGGCGTCGACATTCCGCCAGTTTCCGGTCCGACGATCGCGCTCGTCGAACGCGATGCGAACGCGCGCGGGCGGCTGCTCCTCGTGCTTGGCCGCGACGACAACGAGCTGAAGATCGCCGCGAAGGCGCTGGGCGTCGGCCAGAACACGCTGTCCGGCACGAGCGCGACGATCACGCAGTTCAACGACCTGCAGCCGCGCCGCCCGTACGATGCGCCGAACTGGCTGCCGACCGACCGCCCCGTGCGCTTCGGCGAGCTTGCGGAAGCGCGCGATCTGACCGCCTACGGCTACGACGCCGACGCCGTGCGCGTGAACCTGCGCGTGCCGCCCGATCTCTTCATGTGGCAGACGAAGGGCGTGCCGATCGACCTCGGCTATCGCTACACCGTGCGTCCCGCGCCGGACCGCTCGTCGCTCAATATCAGCGTGAACAACGGCTTCGTGCAGTCGCTGCGCATTCCGGCCGTATCGACGTCGACGTTCGATCTCGGCCACTACTTCAGCCGTGTGATGCCGGACAAGACCGTCGCCGCGCGCCGCGAGATCTATCTGCCGCCGCTGCTCATCACGCCGCGCGCGCAGCTGCGCCTGCACTTCTATTACGACATCCCGAAAACCGGTGAATGCCAGGGCCGCGTGCTCGATAACGTCGTCGGCGCGGTCGATCCGAATTCGACTATCGATCTGTCCGGTTTCCCGCACTACATGGCGCTGCCCGATCTGGCCGCGTTCGCCAACGGCGGCTTCCCGTTCACGCGCATGGCCGATCTGTCGCAGACGGCCGTGGTGCTGCCGAACGAGCCGAACTCGGCCGACTACAGCCTGTATCTGCTGGAGATGGGCCGCATGGGCGCATCGACGGGTTATCCGGTGACAGGCGTCACGGTCACGAGCGCGAACGATGTCGACCGTTTCGCCGACAAGGATCTGCTAATTCTCGGCTCGCCCGGACGTCAGCCGCTGCTGCAACGCTGGGCGAAGAGCATGCCCTTTTCCGGCGACGGCGACGCGCGCACCTTCCAGCTCTCCGATGTCGCGTTCAAGCTCGTCGACTGGTGGCATGGCGAGCAAGGTCCGGAACGCTCGCCCGCGCGCGCGGATCTGTCGCTCGTCAGCTCGAACGGCGACGCGCTCCTGACGGGCTTCGAATCGCCGCTGAAGAGCGGGCGCAGCGCAGTGGCGCTCATCAGCGCGGCGGGCCAGTCCGACGCCGATCTTTCCGCCGCCCTGCTCGACAACGATCTGCTGCCGTCGATTCAAGGCGCGATGGCCGTGATCCACGGCCGCACCGTGACGGTCACGTCGAACGGCGAGGCATATTACGTCGGCCATCTGTCGCCGATGCACTACATGCGCTGGGCGCTCTCGTCGCATCCGCTTCTGCTGGTGCTGGGCGGCGTGTTCGCCGCGCTCATCATCGCGGCTCTGTTCTACCGTACGTTGCGCTCGATCGCCGCGCGACGCCTGAGGGACTGATATGCGGGTATCCACCGCCAAGTTTTTCGCTGGTGCAATGATTGCCGCGTCCGCGGCGGGCGCGGATGCGGCGCAGCAATGCGACTGGACCGCGTATCGGCTGTTCGTAGAGCGCGTCGTTCAGGCCGATGGCCGCGTGGTCGACCGCTCGACCGACGCGCAGCAAACGACCTCCGAAGGCCAGTCCTATGCGATGTTCTTCGCGCTCGTCGCCAACGACCGCGCGACTTTCGACCGGCTGCTCGCGTGGACGCGCACGAATCTGTCGGCCAATCAGTTCGATTCGAGCAATCTGCGCCTGCCCGCGTGGCAATGGGGCAAGAAGCCGGACGGCTCGTTCGGCGTGATGGACCCGAATTCGGCATCGGACTCGGATCTGTGGATCGCCTACGATCTCTTCCAGGCCGGGCGGCTGTGGAAGGAGCCGGCCTACACGAAGCTCGCCTACGCGCTCGCGACGCAGATCGTGAAGCAGGAAATCGTCGATCTGCCGGGCCTCGGACCGATGCTTTTGCCGGGGCCGCAAGGCTTTCGCATTGGCGACGTGACGCGGCTGAACCCGAGCTATCTGCCGCTGCCGATTTTGCGCGGCCTCGCGCACGAGATGCCCGACGGCCCGTGGACGAAGCTCGCGCAGAGCGCCGCGAAGATGATCAGGGTGACGTCGCCGCGCGGCTATGCGCCCGACTGGGCGGCCTATCAAAACGGCCAGTTCGTCGTCGATCCGAAGAACGGCGATGCCGGCAGTTACGATGCGATCCGCGTCTATCTGTGGGCCGGCATGACATCGAGCGGCGATCCGATCGGGCACGCGTGGCTCGATGCGCTCGGCGGCATGCGCCAGAGCGTCGCGCAGACGGGCTTTCCGCCCGAAAAGGTCAACGTGACGACCGGCGCGGCCACGGGCGAAGGTCCGCTGTCCTACTGGGGCGCGCTCGCGCCGTATTTCAAGGCGCTCAACGACGAACGCGGGCTGGGCCTCGCGCGCACGCATCTCGAAGCGCTCGTCGCCCCGCCGGGCGCGGGACGCGAGCCAGTCTACTACGATCGCGTGCTCGGGCTCTTCGGCGGTGGTTTCGTCGATGGGCGCTATCGTTTCGACGACAACGGCCGCCTCGTGCCGAACTGGAGAAGCGCATGCTGATCCAGACCAGAAAACGCGTGATCGCGGCGCTGATCTGCGCCGCGCCGGTGCTGACATTCGCGCAGGCCGCCGCCGATCCGCTGACCGTGCTCATCGATCAGGGCAAATACTGGCAGGCGCACAAGCGCGGCGACCTCGCGGAACAGGCGTGGCAAAAGGTGCTGCGCATTAATCCGAAACAGCCCGACGCGCTCTTCGGCATGGGCATGGTGCTCGCCGATCGCAAGGACGGCAGCGGCGCGCAGCAGTATCTCGCGCAGTTGCGGCAGGTCGCGCCGAATTATCCGAACATCGACGAGCTGGGCCGGCGCCTCGGCGAAACCAGTTCGCGCGATCAGACCGTCAACGACGCACGGCGTCTCGCGCAAAGCGGGCAAAGCGCGTCGGCGGTGCAGGAATACAAGCGCGCGATCGAAGGCAAGCCCGCGACGCCCGGACTTCAGCTCGAGTACTACCAGGCGCTCGCCGCCACGCCGCAAGGCTGGGACGAAGCGCGGCGCGGCCTCGAACAACTGGCGCGCGAGAATCCCGACGAGCCGCGCTATCAGCTCGCCTACGCGCAGCATCTGACGTATCGCGATACGACGCGGCGCGACGGCATCGCACGGCTCGCGAAGCTTTCGGGCGACAGTTCCGTCGGCGCGGACGCGAAAAAGAGCTGGCGGCAGGCGCTTTTGTGGCTCGGCGCGCGCGCATCGGATGCGCCGCTGTATTAGGCGTATCTGCAAGTCGCACCCGACGACGCCGCCGTGAAGGCGCGCTTCGATTCGATGGTGCAGCAGGACAAATCCGCCCGCGAGCGCTCGCAGGCCGACGCCGCCGTCGACGCGCGCGGACGCACCGTCGCGGAAGGTTTCACCGCGCTCGATCGCGGCGATCTGGTGACGGCGCGCGCGCGCTTCTCGTCGGTGCTCGCGAGCAATCCGAACGACGCCGACGCGCTCGGTGGCATGGGCGTCGCGTCGCTCAAGCAGGAGCGTTTCGCGGAAGCGCGCACGTATCTTGAGCGCGCGTCGCGGGCGGGCAATCCGGCGCGCTGGAAGGACGCGCTCACGAGCGCCACGTACTGGACCTATACGAGCGATGCCATCGGCGCGCGCAGCAACGGGCAGATCGCGCAGGCGAAGGCGCTGTTCGAGCGCGCGATCGCCGTCGATCCGTCCGATGTCACCGCGCAAGTGCTGCTCGGCGAAATGCTGCTCGCGAACGGCGATCCGCGCGGCGCGGAAGCCGCGTATCGCATGGCGCTGCGCCGTCAGGCCGACAATCCCGATGCGATCCGCGGACTCGTCGGCGCACTGGCCGCGCAAGGCCGTGGCGACGAAGCGCTCGAATTCGCCAATCGGCTGAACACGGAACAGCAGGCGAAAGCCGGTGGCATCAACAAGCTGCGCGGCGAGGCGCAGGCGGCACAGGCGCGCGCGGCCGAAGCGCGCGGCGATCTGGGCGCGGCGCGCAGTCTCTTCGAAGACGCGCTGCTCAACAATCCCGACGATCCGTGGCTGCGGCTCGATCTCGCGCGCATCTACGTGCGTCAGGGCGCGGTCGGCAATGCACGCAGCATGATGGACGGCCTGCTCGCCACGCACCCCGACATGACCGATGCGCTCTATGCAAGCGCGTTGCTTTCCGCCGAGACGCAGGACTGGTCGGCGGGACTCGCGCAGCTCGAGCGCATTCCCGAGGCGCAGCGCACACCGGCGATGACCGCGCTCCAGCATCGGCTGTGGGTGCAGCAGCAGGCCGAACTCGCGACGCGCACCGCCGCCGCGGGCCAGCGTCAGCAGGCGTTCGCGATCCTGCGCCGCGCGGAACCCGTCGCCGCGGGCAATGCGGAACTGATGGGCGCGGTGGCATCGGCTTATGTGAAAGCGGGCGATCCGGCGCGGGCGTTGTCGCTCGTGCGCGGCGCGATGGCGCAGGCGCCGAACGATACCGGTCTGCTGCTGCAATACGCGGGCATTCTGTCGGCGACGCAGCAGGAAGCCGAACTCGGCTCGGTGATGCGCCGTCTTCAGTCGATGCCGCTCACCACGCAACAGCGCGCGGACTTCAACAATCTGAACGTGGGCATCGTCGTCGCGCGTGCGGATGTCGTGCGTCGACAAGGCGATCTCGCCGCCGCCTACGACGTGATCGCGCCGTGGCTCGCCGCAATGCCCGACAACGCCGATCTGCAAGCCGCGCTCGGACGCATGTACACATCGGCGGGCGATGACCGCAACGCGCTCACGTGCTACCAGAACGCGCTGTCGCGCCGTCCCGACGATATCGGTTTGCAGACCGCCGCGATGTCGGCGGCGAGCGGCGTGCGCGATTTCAAGCTGGCCGAAACCTACGCGAATCAGGCGTATGAAGCCGCGCCAAACGATCCGGGCGTGCTCGCCGCGATCGGCCGGATGTATCGCGCACAAGGCAAGCTCGACCTCGCAGCGCAATTCCTGCAGCGTTCGCTCGTCGCGGCCAACACGCCTGCGCCAGTGGCGTCGGCTCAAGGTCGCGGCAACGTCCCGCCGGGCTGGGAAACGGCGATGAGCCGCATCGGCTCGAATCCGCTGCCCGGCACCAATCCGTTCGCAGGCAAGACCGCCGTCGATACGGCGTCGAACCCGGCGCTCGCATCGGGCGCGTCTTATCGACAGGCCCTTCCTCAGAGTTATTCGCAGCCCGTGCCGAACTATCTGCCGCCTCCCCAGCCCGCGCCATACACCACGCCGTACGTCGCGCCGTCCTCCGCTCCCGCGACGATGCCCAATGCCGCGCCGCGCTCGGCGTCGGGCGGCGGTTATGGGCCCGACATGTACGGCTCGGGGCAATCGGGTGCGCCGTTGCAGCCGTACCCGGGACAGGACGCGGGGTATCAGCAGCAGCAGTATCAACAGCCGCCGTATCCGCAGCAGCCGTATCAGCAGCAACCTTATCCGCAGCAGCAGCCCTACGCCGCGCAAGACCCGTATTCGGCGCCTTGGCCGATGTCGCCCGGCGCGCGCGAGGCGCAATCGAACGCGTACACGCAGCCCCCGCCCGTGGCGAGCACGAAGAAGAAGCCGGCGTCATCGCGCAAGGCCACGGCGGCGCGTCCCGTCGATCCGTACGCGTACGGCGCGCCCCCGCAGCAACAGCAGCAGTACGCGCAGGCGCCGTACGGCCAGCAGCAGCCTTATTACCCGCAGCCGCAACAATACGCGCCGCCGCAGTACGCACCGCAGCCGTACGCACCGCAGCAGTACATTCCGCAGCCGCCCGCGGGCTATGCGCAGCCGTACTATCCGTCGCAGGCGCAGCCCGCGCAGCGCGCCGCCGCCGCCGCGACGATGAGTACCGGCGGCGTGCCCGCGCCGGTCGCGAACTCGCAGACGGCGGGCGTCGCGGAAGAGCTCGCGCAGATCAACCGCGAGCAGGCGAGCACGATTTCGGGCGGCCTCATCTTCCGCAGCCGCGACGGCGAAGACGGCCTCTCTAACCTGACCGATATCGAAGCGCCCATCGAAGGCCGCATCAAGGCGGGCAACGGCCACGTGATCGTGCGCGCGACGCCCGTCACGCTCGATGCCGGCACCGCGAGCAGCGAGCCGAACACGCTCGCGCGCTTCGGCTCCGGCCTCGGCGCAACCGCGACGCCGCCGACCAACAACTACGGCTCGCAGACGGCGACGGGCGTGGGACTGTCGCTCGGCTACGAGAATCGCAACTTCAAGGGCGATGTCGGCACGACGCCGCTCGGCTTTCGCGAAACGAATGTCGTCGGCGGGCTGCAGTATCAGAACGCGATCACCGACAAGGTGTCGTATTCGCTCGCCGTCGCCCGCCGCGCCGTCACCGACAGCCTGCTCTCCTACGCCGGCACGCGCGATCAGGGCGCGAACCTCGAATGGGGCGGCGTGACATCGACGGGCGCGCGCGCCGACCTCGGCTGGGACGACGGCACGAGCGGCGTCTACGTGATCGCCGCGTATCAGTTCCTCGACGGCAATCAGGTCGCGACGAACAACGCGGTGAAGGGCGGCGGCGGCATCTACACGCGCATCATCAAGGATCCGGACCAGACGCTGACCGTCGGCGCGAACACCACGCTGATGCACTACGACAAGAACCTGTCGTACTTCACGTACGGCCAAGGCGGCTATTTCAGCCCGCAGCAGTATGTGATCCTGAACTTCCCGGTCGAATACATGGGCCGCACGGGGCTGTTCACGTACGACCTGAAGGGCTCGATCGGCGTGCAGCATTATCGACAGGATGCGTCGGACTATTTCCCGACGAACGCCACGTATCAATCGAGAGCCGCAAGCTCCGGCGCGACGCCGGACGCGGGCGCGGTCTATCCCGGCCAGAGCAAGACGGGCGTGTCGTACTCGCTGAGCGCGACGGGCGAGTACCAGCTCGCGCCGCAGCTCGCTTTTGGCGCGACGGCGTCGTTCGGCAACGCGTATCAGTATCGCGAGTGGCTCGCCGCCGTGTACGTGCGCTACAGCTTCACGCGCCAAGGCAGCGCGCAGCCGATCTTCCCGCCGCAGGCGTTCAGCTCGCCGTATCTGTCGCTGTCGAACTGATGTTCTTGCACGCGTGCGCCGCTTGCGGCTAGGCTTGAGGCCACTGCCGCAAGCGGGCGCACCCGCAAGACCCATCGATGAAAACGCAAAGCGCGCTCGTCGCGAACAACGACCAATTCCTGCGCGACTTGCAGTTGTTCTGCATCGTCGCGCGGCGTTCGAGCTTCATCGCCGCCGCCACGGAAACCGGCATCTCGCCGGCGCACGTCAGCAAGCGCATCGCGATGCTGGAGACGAGTCTCGGCGTCAGGCTCTTCACGCGCACGACGCGCCGCGTCTCCATCACGAGCGACGGCGAAGCGGCCTTCCAGTGGGCGCAGAAAATTCTCGACGACGTGCAAGGCATGGCCGATGCCTTCGCCGGCCTCGACGATCCGCGCGGCCTGCTGCGCATCGGCACGAGTCTGCGGCTTGGGCGCGAGCACGTTTCGCCCGCGCTCACGCTGCTGCGGCGCCGGCATCCGGGGCTGGAAATCTGGCTCGAACTGCTTGATCGGCGCGTGGATCTCGTCGGTGAAAACTTCGATATCGATATTCGCGTCGGCGAAGTGCTGGAGCCGCATCTGATCGCGCACAAGATCGTCGAAAGTTTTCGCGTGCTCGCCGCCGCGCCCGCGTATCTCGAACGGCGCGGCATGCCGAAAACGCTCGCGGAACTCGCGCATCACGATTGCCTGCTTTTTCGCGGACGCGATCAGCGTTTCGGCGTCTGGCGGCTCGCCGGACCGAACGGCGAGGAAAGCGTGAAGGTGACGGGGCCGATCGCATCGAATCACAGCGACATCGTGCGGCAATGGGCCGAGGAAGGCTTCGGCATCGTGATGTGCTCGATCTGGGACGCCGCCGCGAGTCTTCAGAACGGCAGTCTCGTGCCCGTGCTGCCGGCGTATCGGCAGCGCGCGGACGTGTGGGCGGTGACCTCGGCGCGCTCGTCGCATTCGGCGAAGATCCGCGTGTGCATCGAATTTCTCAGGCAGCAGTTGACGAGCGGTCCTTATGCGCTCGTGACATCGGGCGTCGCGGGTTTCTGACGCATCTTCCGAACGGTAAAAAGACCGTTCCGGCACGGTCCGTAATCTTTTTCGATCCTCTCGCTGCTGCGCCGGCTCGCGCCCTGCACGCCAAAGCCTTTGCGAAGCAAGCAGACCGTTGCGCCGACGTCACAAAGGCGGCAAAAAGACCCGTCTCGGAACTAGGACATTTCCAAATGTTTCTGAGACATGTAATGATACTGATTCGCATTTAACCAATCGCAACGATAGGCGTCATCAATAGCGTCTGTCGCGCATAACGGGCGCTTTCACGGCGCCGCCGCCGGATCTTTCTCGACGACGTCGCCCGCTCTCGCCTCGATCTCGGTTCGATCAGCTTCGGCAGATGAAAACCCGCTTCGCTGCCGATTTGAATTTCACTAACAAGTATCGGGAACACGACATGTTGAGAAAGACGCCGCTTGCCGCGGCATTGGTGACTATTGCCGTCGCGCCCATGGCCGCGCCGCTTTACGCCCAAACCGCGCAGCAATCCGCGCAGCAGTCCGCACCGCAGTCCGCACAACCGGCATCGCAAGATGCGCCTTCCACTTCACCCGAAACCGCCGCCCTGCCCGCCGTGAAGGTGACCGGCCAGGCGGACGCGCCCGACTTCCAGCCGGATATGTCGAGCGTCGGCGCGAAGGTGCCGACCGCGCTGCGCGACATTCCGCAAGCCGTCGTCGTCGTGCCGAAGGCGGTGCTGCAATCGCAGGCAGTGAGTTCGTTCTCCGATGCGCTGCGCAACGTGCCCGGCGTCACGCTCGGCGCGGCGGAAGGCGGTCAGATCGGCAACAACATCAACTTGCGCGGCTTCTCGGCGCGCACCGACATTTATCTCGATGGCTTCCGCGATCGCGGCCAGTACTATCGCGACACGTTCAATCTCGATTCGATCGATGTGCTGTACGGCCCGTCGTCGCTGTACTTCGGGCGCGGCTCGACGGGCGGCGTCATCAACCAGGTCAGCAAGCAGCCGACGCTGAAACCGCGCGCCGATGTCTCGCTGCAGGCCGGCACGCACGACCGCTTCCGCACGACGGTGGACATCGATCAGCCGATGACCGATACGTCCGCGTTCCGCATCAACGCGTTCGGCCAGTCGCTCGGCTCGACGCGCGACGAGATGCACAACAAGGATTACGGCGTGGCGCCCGAAGTGAAGTTCGGCATCGGCACGCCGACGCAGGTGACCTTGTCCGCGCTGATCCAGCACAACCGCGATCAGCCCGACTACGGCATTCCGCCGCTGAACGGCCATCCCGCGCCCGTCGACACGAAAACCTTCTACGGCTTCACCGACGACCGCACGATCCAGGACGTGCAGACGGTGAACGCGCGCATCGAGCATCGTTTCGACGACATGTTCACGCTGCGCAACCAGACGCAGTTCAGCCATTACAGCACCGAGGCGCGCGCGACCAACGCGGCGGCCGTGCTGACCGGACCGCTCGGCACGTCGCCGGCGCTCTCGAACGGCAACTACACGACGTTGCCGCTTTCGTCGCTCTTCGTGCGTCTGCAAGGCAAGGACCGCAACATCAACGATCACTCGGTCTATAACTCCACCGACCTGCAAGGCAAGTTCGCGACCGGCTTCCTCAAGCACGACATGCTCGCGGGCGTCGATCTGAGCCACGAAACCTATAGCAACCAGAGCTTCACCGCGACCACACCGGGGCTGCCGTCGAACACGCTCGCGATCGTGCCGCTCGTGAATCCGCCTTACGTGCCGCGTCCGTCCAACTATCGCGAAGTGGCGACCAATCTCGCGGAGTCGAGCGCGAACGGCATCGGCCTCTATTTGAACGACACCATTTCGATCGGCGAACACTGGAAGTGGATCGGCGGCGTGCGCTGGGATCGCTACGAGGCGTCCATCAACAATTCGATCAACGCGCCGGGCTACGCGACCCAGACGAACTTCTTCACGAGCGTGCGCACGGGCGTCGTGTGGCAGCCGGCGGACTGGCAGTCGTATTACGTTTCATACGGCACGTCGTTCGATCCGTCGCTCGAAGCGCTCACGCTCACCAACGGTCAGCAGAACCTGCCGCCCGAGCACAACAAGTCCTATGAAATCGGCTCGAAGTGGGATCTGCTGAACGGCGGACTGTCGATCACGCAATCGCTCTTCAACATCGAGAAGACCAACGCGCGCACGCTCGCTTCGGACGGCAGCTATTCGCTCGATGGCAATGTCCGCGTGCGCGGCTATCAACTCGGCATCGCGGGCCACATCACGAAGCAGTGGCAGATGTTCGGCGGTTACACGTACATGGACGGCACGATCCTGCAAGCCTTCGACGGCACGCAAGGCAATGTGCCTGCCAACACGCCGAAGCACATGCTCACGCTGTGGACGACCTACGACTTCACGCCCGTCTGGCAGATCGGCGGCGGGCCTTCGTATGTGTCGTCGCGCTATGCGGCGAACAACAATCTCGTCGAAGTGGGCGGCTACGTACGCTGGGACGTGATGGCCGCGTATCATCAGAAACGCTACGATATCCAGTTCAACGTGCAGAATCTGTTCGACAAGAAGTATTACGATGCCCTGATTCCGTCGGATGGCGGACGCGCGGTGCCGGGTCTCGGCCGCACGTTCATCGCGACGTTGAATTACCGCTTCCGTTGATGTGAATGCGCGCGCGCCGTTTCGATACGGCGCGCGTTCGTGAAGGCAAACAACAATGATCCTCTCGATACCGAACGTGCTCTCCCCCGAAGACGCCGCCGCGATGCGCACACGGCTGGAGGCGAGCGACGCATGGGTCGATGGCCGCGCGACCGCCGGCTATCAGGGCGCGCCGGTCAAGCGCAACATGCAGATCGCGGAAGGTTCGCCGATCGCACTCGAACTCGGCGATGCGCTCGTCGGCGTGCTCGAACGTCATCCGCTATTCATCAGCGCGGTGCTGCCCAATCGCGTGTATCCGCCGCTCTTCAATCGCTATGAAGGCGGCATGCATTTCGGCAGTCATGTCGATGGCGCGATCCGCATCGTGCCCGGTCACGGCGCGCGCGTGCGCACCGATGTCTCCATTACGCTCTTCCTCACGCCGCCCGATGAATACGACGGCGGCGAACTCATCATCGAAGATACGTATGGCGTGCAGGAAGTGAAGCTGCCCGCGGGACATGCGATCGTCTATCCTGCGACGAGTCTTCATCAGGTGCGGCCCGTCACGCGCGGCGCGCGCGTATCGAGCTTCTTCTGGGCGCAAAGCCTCGTGCGCGACGATGCGCAACGCGCGCTGCTCTTCGATCTCGACAACTCCATCCAGCGCCTGAACGCGACCAACGGCGACGAAGCCGCGAAACGCACGCTCGTCGGCTGCTATCACAACCTGCTGCGCATGTGGAGCGAAACGTGACTTACGCCGCGCGCAGCACGTTCGCGCGCGTGCGGTCCACGTCCGCGAGCAAGGCTTCGTCGCGCGCGATCACGTCCGGCAAATGCGCGCGCAGAAATTCGACCCACGTACGCGTTTTCGCATCGACGAACTTGCGCGACGCATAGAGCGCATAGAGATTCGTGCGCTGCAACGTGTGATGCGGCAGCACGCGCACGAGCGAACCGTTGCGCAGGCCTTCGATCGCCGCATAGAGCGGCAACATGCCGATGCCCATGCCTTCGCGAATCGCCACGACCAGCGACTCCGCGATATTCACCTGCACCGTTCCGCTGATCTGCAAGGTCTCGCGGCCTTCGGGTCCGTCGAGCGTCCATTCGCGCGCGGGAAACGCGGGCGTCTGCAAGGTGAGACAGTCGTGCTGCGCGAGATCGGCGGGCACGTCGGGCGTGCCGCGCAAACGGATATATTCGGGCGATGCACACAGAATGCTGAAGGTCTCGCCGAGCTTGTGCGAGATGACTTCCGAATCCGACAGCGCGCCCGCCGATACCACGGCCACATCGCTGCTGCCTTCGAAGAGATCGGGCATGCGTTGCGACAAGGTCAGCTCGACTTTCACATCGGGATACAGCGCGCGATATCGCGCAATCGCCGGCAGGATGTAGTGCTGCCCGACGCTCGCGAAGCTGGACATGCGCAACGTGCCCGTCGGATGTTCATGCGCACAGCTCGCTTCTTCTTCGGCGCCGTCGATGTCGGCGAGAATCTGCCGCACGCGTTTCAGATAGCGCTCGCCCGCTGATGTCAGCGCGAGACGCCGCGTCGAGCGGTTCATCAGGCGCGTGCGCAAATGGGCTTCGAGTTCGGAGACGGCGCGCGACATCGCGCCGGTGGTCGAGTTCATCGACTGTGCCGCAGCCGTGAAGCTGCCGGCTTCGATCACGCGGGTAAAGACCCGCATGTTCTGTAGGGTATCCATCGAACCGTCACAAACACTTCGGAAGCGCTATTGTCCGCCTTTGCGCGCGATCGATTGTTGTTGAATCAGGAAAGAATGTTCCCTGATTTGCACATTAATCCGGAAAGTCCGTTTGCCTACAATCGGCGCCTTCATGACGAGAGGGATATCGGCGGACCGCATGTCGTTCCTGGAAGCACGCTTGTCGATGCGCGACTGGTGCGCCACCGATGGCCACGTCTGGCTGCATCTCGCGAAGACATTGCTGGCCGCGTTCATCGCGATGGGCATCGCGATGCGCCTGGAATTGCCGCAGCCGCGCGTCGCGATGACGACCACATTCGTGCTGATGCAGCCCTTTTCCGGCATGGTGCTCGCGAAGAGCGTGTACCGGTTCGCGGGCACTGCCCTCGGCATGCTGGCCGCGCTCGTGCTAGGCGCCGTGTTCGTGCAGCAGGCTGAACTCTACGCGCTCGCGTTGACGATATGGGTCGCGGCCTGCACCGCGCTCGCGGTGCGTTACCGGCAGTTCCGCTGGTACGGCTTCGTGCTCGCGGGATACACGGCGGCGCTGATCGGCATTCCCGCCGTCACCGATCCGAACAGCCTGCTTATCGCAACGCTCACGCGCGGCGCGGAAGTGATGCTCGGCATCGTGTGTTCGAGCGTGGTGAGTGCGCTCGTCTTTCCGCGCCATGCGAGCGCGACGCTCGCGCAATCGCTCGATGCGCGCCGCACGCGTTTCGCCGCATTCGCCGCCGATGTCTTGCGTGGCCGTCTCTCGCGCATCGCACGTGAACGCCGCTTCGCCGATTTCGTCGATGAGATCGTCGGCTTCGAAGCGACGCGCGGTTTCGCCGCGTACGAGTCGCCTGCGATGCGTCAGCACAACGGCAAGCTCGCACGCCTGAACAGCGCGTTCATGGACGCATGCGCGCGCCTGCACGCGCTCGATCAGTCGATGAAGCGTCTGCGCACGAACGACGCCACGCACTGCGCGCACGACGCGCTCATGCCTTTTTTCGAAGAACTCGCGCACATCTTCGAGCGCGAATCGCTGAAGGTGCATCTCGAACGCTACAAGACGACGCTGCCTAAACGTCTGCGCGATGTGCAACGCAGCCTCGCGCATGCCGATCACCCGACGCAACTCGATTTCACGACGTCGGCGGAACTGCTCTATCGCTTCATCACCGATACGATCCGCTATGTCGCCATTCCGGACGATCGTGCAGCGCCGCGCTATGAAGCAAGGACCAATCACTTCGTCATCGGCGCGACCTTCGTGCGCACAAGCATCGTGATTACGGCCGCCGCATGGTTCTGGATCGACACGGCGTGGCCGAGCGGCGGTTATGCCGTGATTGGCGCGACGCTCGCGTGCGCGTTGTCGTCGGCGTTGGCCAGGCCGTCGAAGTTCATCGCCCAGATGGCGGCCGGCGCGGCGCTCGCGGTCGTCACCGGCTACGTGTATCTGTGTCACGTGTATCCGGCCATCGACGGCATCGTGCTTCTGTGCGCGATGCTCGCGCCACCGCTCGCGGCAGGCGCGTTTCTCGCGATGCGTCCGTCGAGCGCGGGATACGGCATCGGCTTTTGCGTGTTCTTCTGCCTGCTCGCCGCGCCCGATAACCGCATCGTCTACGATCCGGGCCTGCTGTTGAACAATGGCCTCGCCGTGATCGTCGCGATGCTCGGCGCGGCCATCGCCTGCGCGGTCGTCGTGCCGCCGCGCGCTGCGTGGCTCGTCGGCAAGACGCTCGAACAATTGCGCGCGCAAGTCGCACTCGCTTGCGAAGGCAGGCTCGCGGGACTCGGCGAGCGCTTCCATTCGGGCACACACGATCTGATGTCGCAATTGCGCGCGTTGCATACGCGACGATCGCGCGAACATCGGCATGCGCTTGCGTGGATGCTCGTCACGCTCGAAGTCGGACAGGCGATGATCGATTTACGGCACGAAGCGCGCGCATTGCATGCGCAGTGCTTTCCCGATGCATTGCGCATCGCATGGAGCACATCGCTTGCATGCGTGCTGCGCGATATCGCCGTGCTGTTTCGCGCGCCGGATAGCGAGACGCTGCGCCGCGCGATCGGTTCGGTGGTCGCGTCGATCGTGATCGCGCAAAGCATGCTCGAAGTCGCGGGCGCGGACCGCGGCATGCGCCACGAGATGCAGCGCGTGCTCGCGTGCCTGCACTTCGTCCGCACCGCGCTCGTCGATCCGGATGCGCCGTTCGATGCGCATCGCTAGAAGCATCTTTCTTCCGCATGGAAGGAAGCCTTCCTGTTCCGCCAGTTAATTCACGGCGATACGCGCCTTATAGTGGAATCGCTTCATCGCCAGCGCGCTCATTTGCCGCACCTTCCTATGTGCATCGAATTGGACAAAGCGCAATGTCGCACGGCATTGGAACAATGTCTTTCAACGTTGCGATTTCGACTGCAAACCGCGCTACCTATAATCGCCTTCGTTTTAACGAAGCTCTTGAAGATAGACGTCGATGTACGAAGACCGTATTCGCTGTGCCGCGCTGCGCGGAAAGATCACCTCGGCCGCTGAAGCGGCTCAACTCGTTCGCGATGGCATGATCGTCGGCGCGAGCGGCTTCACGCGTGCTGGCGACGCGAAAGCCGTGCCGCTCGAAATCGCGCGCCGCGCCCGTGAGGAAAACGAACCGTTGCGCATCACGCTCATGACGGGCGCATCGCTCGGACATGACACCGACCGCATCCTGACCGAAGCCGGCGCAATCGCGCGACGGCTGCCGTTTCAGGTCGATACGACGCTGCGCCGCGCGATCAATCGCGGCGATGTGATGTTCGTCGATCAGCATTTGTCGGAGACGGTCGAGCTGTTGCGCGCGAATCGCCTCGGCAAGCTCGATCTCGCGATCATCGAGGCCGCCGCGATCACCGAGACGGGCGGCATCGTCCCGACGACATCGGTCGGCAATTCGGCGAGCTTCGCGATACTTGCCGAACGCGTGATCGTCGAAATCAATCTGGCGCAGCCGGCCGCGCTCGAAGGCCTGCACGACATCTGGATTCCCGAGCGCCGCCCCGCACGCGAGCCGCTGCCGATCGTGCGTCCGCATGACAGGATCGGCGCGGCGGCGATCGAGATTCCGCTCGAGAAGATCGCCGCAATCGTCATTACCGACACGCCGGACAGCTCGTCCACCGTCTTGCCCGCCGACGACGACACCGCGCTGATCGCCGGTCATCTGATCGAATTCTTCCAGCATGAAGTTTCGCGCGGGCGCTTGCCGAAACAATTGCCGCCGTTGCAGGCGGGCATCGGCACGATCGCGAATGCGGTGCTGTCGGGATTCGCCGCATCGCCGTTCGAAGCACTCACGATCTATTCCGAAGTGCTGCAAGACTCCACCTTCGATCTGCTCGATACCGGCAAGGCGACATTCGCATCGGGGGCATCGATCACGTTGTCGGCGCAGCGGCAGGAGAAAGTATTCAACGATATCGAACGTTATCGTGACCGGCTCGTATTGCGGCCGCAGGAAGTGAGCAATCATCCCGAAGTGATTCGCCGCCTCGGACTCATCGCGATCAACACGGCGCTCGAAGCCGACATCTACGGCAACGTGAATTCGACGCATGTCGGCGGCACGCACATGATGAACGGCATCGGCGGTTCGGGCGATTTCGCGCGCAATGCGGCCTATTCCGTGTTCGCGACGAAATCAGTCGCGAAGGACGGCCGCATCTCCAGCATCGTGCCGATGGTGCCCCATTGCGATCACAACGAACACGATGTCGATATCATCGTGACCGAGCGCGGGCTCGCCAACCTCACCGGTCTCGCGCCACGCGAACGCGCGATGAGCGTGATCCAGCACTGCGCGCACCCGCTGTATCGCGATCTTTTGCGCGAGTATTACCGCGATGCAGCAGCGCTGGGCGGCCACACGCCGCATCGTCTGGATCAGGCGTTTTCGTTCCACACGCGCTTTGCCGCCAACGGTTCGATGCTGCCCTGATGCATGATCGCGCGCGTCATGCTGCGCCGCGAAAACGAATGGCGCGCGCGAACGAAGCCATTACGCGAAGTTTGAGCGCACAATGGCGGGAGCCTCTTTGGGCTGGCGCACAGGAGGAGCACCATGACCGCCATCACCTGGGTTCTCGCCGCCGACGGCAGCCGTGCCCGGATCTTCGAGACGCAAGGATTGAAGCTGGATTTGCGGCAGGTCGAGGACCTCAGGAATCCCGCACCGCGCGCAGCGGAAACGGCAGAGAAGGATCGTGAGAAGTTCGCGCGAACGGTGGCCGACTATCTCGAACGAAGCCGCATGCATCAGCGATTCGACCGCCTGCGGCTCGCGGTCGAGCCCAAGTTTCTCGGCCTGTTGCGTGCGCATCTGAGCAGCGAGACGTGCAAGCTCGTCTACGAGGAAGCCGACAGCGACGTGTCGAACATGAACACGCGTGATATCGGCCGGCGTCTCGACCGGCCGTGAACATCGCATGAAGCGCGCCGTGTTTCATCGCGAAACACGGCGCGCCGCTTATCACGCTGCGGGCGTGATGTTCTGATTGCTGCGGAAGAGATTGTCCGGATCGTAACGCCGCTTCGCTTCGGCGAGCCGCTCGTAATTCGGACCATACGCCGCCTTCACGCGATCACCTTCTTCCCCCGTCATGAAGTTCACATAAACGCTGCCGATGGCATGCGGCGTCATCGCGGCGAACATGTCGCGTGCCCACTTCGTGCACTTCTCGTCGTCGGCGGCGTCGCTCCATCGGCCGTGAATATTGATCGTGTAGATCGAATCACGATTCGCGTAGGCGGTCGCGTCGACAGGCACGCGGTTCGTCTGCCCGCCCATCGCGCCGATGAAGACCTCGCACTGCGTCGACGGAAGCGACTTCACTGCATTCGTCAGGATGCCGAATGTTTCGTCGTTGAGACTCGCGAAGTTATGCGACTTCCAGTAGTTGCGCTCGCCGGGCGTGAGCAGCGGATCGAATGCCTTCTGCCATGCGGCGAACGGCATCGCGCCGAGATGTTCGCCGTAAGGCGTGCCGAAGCTGCGCACCGGCGCAAGCGCCCTTTCGCCGTTCTCGACCGGCCCGACATAACAACTCGCCAGCACGACGACCGGCTTGCCGTGCGCGTCTTCGGGTAGGAACGGCAGCGGCGGCGCGAGACGCAGCACGGCCCATACCGTCAGCTCGTCCGGACACTGCGCGACGAACTCGCGATACTTCGGCAGCACTGCATCCGCCTGTTCGAGCGGATAAACGACGAGACCGCCATAGATCTGCGGACCGACGTCGTGCAACTGATATTCGAACAGCGTCACGACGCCGAAGTTGCCGCCGCCGCCGCGCAATGCCCAGAAGAGGTCCGGCTCGCTCTCGGCGCTTACGCGGCGCCAGGTGCCGTCGGCGGTGACGATTTCCGCCGCGACGAGATTGTCGACCGTCACGCCGAACTTGCGGCTGATCCAGCCGAAGCCGCCGCCGAGCGTGAGACCGGCGACGCCCGTCGTCGAGTTGATGCCGAGCGGCGTCGCGAGACCGAACGCCTGCGCTTCGTGATCGAAGTCGGAGAGCAACGCGCCCGGCTCGACATACGCGCGCTTCGCCTGCGGATCGATGCGCACGGACTTCAGCGCGGAGAGATCGATCATCAAGGCGTTGTCGCTGACCGCGCTGCCCGCGATATTGTGCGACCCGCCGCGAATCGAGACGAGCACGCCGTGTTCGCGCGCGAACGCGAGCGCGGCGATCACATCCGCCGCGCCGGCGCAACGAACGATGAGCGCGGGCCGCCTGTCGATGGTCGCGTTCCAGACCTTGCGTGCTTCGTCGTAGTCGGTATCCGACGGTGAGATGATCCTGCCTCTCACCGACGCCTTGAGGGTGTCGATCGCTTCGCCTGAGATGTTGCTCATTGTGAGACCTCGCTGCTATATGGCGCGCTGCGACGTTTCCGACCCTGCCAGTTGGTACGCGAAAGCGCAAGGAACCCGCCATCGGATCGTGCGTGGCATGTCGACCGGATGCGCATCGGAGAGATCACGAGAACGGGGATGATTTTCGACACGCGGGCGCATCGGCCCGCTTGTTGATTTAATGCCTTGAATTACGCGATGTAAAGTGCCCGACCAGTGAAATCCTGCATGCGATCTAGCATGTATCGGACAAAGTTGCCGATGCGGATGATTAGCGAATTGAGTGCTTAAATTGGCCGCTGATCATTAAACATGTACTCCTTATCGTCCTGCATGCTCTTATAAAATTTGCGAAGAAGTGTTGAATGTGCTTACAACGAAGTTTCAGTGGTCAACGTCGATGGCGCAGCGGCGTTCTAGCGGCTGAACGGATCGTTTGTCCGCTCATTCATCCACGGAGCATTACATGAACAAGAAGATTTTCGCCGCTGCGGTCATTGCATGCCTGACGACCGGTGCTTTCGCCAAGCCGCATCATGACAAGCACGAGCATCGCAAGAACTACGAGCACGGCTATCAGCACAAGGAGCGCTTCGAGCACGGCGAACGCGGCGAGCGCCGCGACACGTTCAACCGCCCCGAACAACATGCGCGCGATAACAGCCGGGCCGATTACGACCAATATCGTGGCGATATCGACAAGAACCGGCCGTACGGCAACTAATCCGGCTGGCTGCCGATACCGCATGCCGCCAGGCGCGGCACACGGTATCGGCGTACGAAGAGACGAGACGAAACGAAAGGCGTCTACGCCCGCTCCAGCACCGCCATCTCTCTCACGACCACGAGCAGCATCGACAGACTCGCCCCGCCGCTCGCCCGCAATTCCGCCAGCAGTCGCGTATAGCGATCCAGCGCGTCCTGCCGCTTAGCCCGCCAGCTTTCGACGATCACATCCGGCGCATCGATGCCGCGCGATTGTTCGAGCGCACTCACCGTCAGCGCACGCTTCAGTCGCGCAAGTTCCTCCAGTGCCGCCGCGCGCGCGAGCAGGTCCCAGTGCGTCGTGATCGGCAGCGCCATCGCGCGTTCGGCAATCCCGCGATAGTCGAGCAACGTGCCGATACCGAAGTACACGCTTGCCACAAGCTCCAGACTGCGCCCGGAGCACGCCGCCACTTCCGCGCTGTCGAGCACGGCGGTCGCGATCTCGCCGCTCGCCACGCGCGCCGCGAGACTGCTCTCGACGCCCGCATCCTCCAGATCGCGCCGGCGCGCGTACCACGCGTCGAGTTGCGTCGCGGGCAGAAGCGCCGGCAGTTGCGGCGCGAGACGTTGCGCGGCCTCGCGGCAACGCGCGAGCACGCCCTTCGCCTCGTGCGTGCCGGTACCGTTGTGCTTCAGATGACGCAGGAACCAGAGCGACGTATCGTCGAGCAGACGCACGACATCGACGAACATGCGCGCCTGCACTTCATCGGCGACGATATTGTCGAGACGATCGATGCTGCGCCACAGATCGTCGAGATCGAAGACATCGCGCGACATCAGCGCCGCGCGCACGATGTCGCTCGGGCGCGCATCCGTCTCTTCCATCAGCCGATGCACGAACGTGCAGCCCACGCGATTCACGAGCGCATTCGTCAGATGCGTCGCGAGGATTTCGCGCTTCAGCGGATGGCGCTGCATCGTCTCGCTATAGCGTTGCTGCAAAGGCTTCGGGAAGTATTCGGGCAGCATGTCGGCGACGAGCGCGTCCTCGGGCACGTCCGATTCGAGCAGCTCGTCGTAGAGCCACATCTTGCCGTACGCGAGCAACACCGCACGTTCAGGCGATGTGAGCCCGGACTTCGACGCCGCGCGCTCGGTGATGTCGTCATCGTTCGGCAGGAACTCGATGCGGCGCTTCAGACGCCCCGCGCGTTCCAAGAATCGCATCATGCGCGCTTCGGCGTCGAGCGTTTCGGCTTCATGGCGCTTCGCAATCGACAGTGCCTGCGTCTGCGCGTAGTTGTCCTTCAGCACGAGCAGCCCGACTTCATCGGTCATCTCGGCGAGCAGCGCGTTGCGTTGCTTCTCGGTCATCTCGCCATCGGCGACGACGAGGCCGAGCAGAATCTTGATGTTGACCTCGTGATCCGAGCAATCGACGCCCGCGGAGTTATCGATCGCATCCGTGTTGATGCGCCCGCCCTTCTGCGCGAACTCGATGCGACCCAGTTGCGTCAGCCCGAGATTGCCGCCCTCCGCGACCACCTTCACGCGCAACTCCGCGCCGTTCACGCGCACGGCGTCATTGGTGCGATCGCCGACTTGCTGATGCGTCTCCGTGCTCGACTTCACATACGTGCCGACGCCGCCGTTATAAAGCAGATCGGCTTCGGCGAGCAGGATCGCGCGAATGAGTTCGTTCGGCGCGAGCACCGATACGCCGATGCCGAGCGCCGCCTGCACTTGCGGCGAAATCGGAATCGACTTCGCCGTGCGCGGATAGACGCCGCCGCCCGTCGAGATCAGCGCGGGATCGTAGTCGGCCCAACTGGAACGCGGCAGCGCGAAAAGACGCGCGCGTTCTTCGAAGCTCGTCGCCGCATCGGGCGTCGGATCGAGAAACACATGCCGATGATCGAACGCCGCGATCAGCCTGATATGACGCGACAGCAGCATGCCGTTGCCGAACACGTCGCCCGACATGTCGCCGACGCCGACCACGGTGAAGTCCGTCGTCTGCGTATCGAAGTTCATCTCGCGGAAATGGCGCTTCACCGATTCCCACGCGCCGCGCGCGGTGATACCCATTTTCTTGTGGTCGTAGCCGACCGAGCCGCCGGACGCGAAGGCATCGTCGAGCCAGAAGCCGTATTCGTGCGCGATCGCGTTCGCGTAATCGGAGAACGTGGCCGTGCCTTTGTCGGCGGCGACGACGAGATACGGATCGTCGGGATCGTGGCGCACGACATCCGGCGGCGGCACGATGCCATCGGGCGTGCGGTTGTCGGTCACATCGAGCAGGCCGCGCAGGAACATCTGATAGCACGCGACGCCTTCATTCAGGAATGCTTCACGATCCGATACCGGCGGCGGATTCTTCACGACGAAGCCGCCCTTCGATCCCACCGGCACGATCACCGTGTTCTTCACCATCTGCGCTTTCATCAGGCCGAGCACTTCGGTGCGGAAATCCTCGCGCCGGTCCGACCAGCGCAGCCCGCCGCGCGCGACGCGCCCGCCGCGCAAATGCACACCTTCGACACGCGGCGCATAGACCCAGATTTCGAACATCGGCTTAGGCTCGGGCAGGCCCGGCACTTTCGATGGATCAAGCTTGAACGACACATACGGGCGCGGCTGCCCTTGCGCGTCGCGATGAAAATGATTCGTGCGGACCGTCGCCGTGATGACGCCGAGAAACTGGCGCAGGATGCGGTCTTCGTCGAGATTGGGCACTTTGTCGAGCGCCGCTTCGATATCGGCGAGCACGCGTTCCGCGGCCTTTTCACGCTCTTCCGCCGTGCCGCCACGCGCCGGATCGAAGCGCACCATGAAGAGCTGCAGCAGCTTCTTCGCGATCACCGGATTGCCGATCAGCGCGCGCTCGATATACGCATCGCTGAACGTCGAGCCGACTTGCCGCAGGTATTTCGCGTAGGCGCGCATGATGGTCACGTCGCGCGCGCCGAATTCCGCGCGCAGCACGAGACGGTTGTAGTCGTCGTTCTCGATCTCGCCCGACCACACGCTCGCGAACGCATTCTCGAAGAGCGGCTTCACGCGGTCGATATCGAACTCGACATCGTCCTGCAATTCGAGGCCGAAATCGTGAATCCATGCGTTCGGCGCACCGGTCGGCTCGATCAGATACGGACGCTCTTCATCCACGCGCACGCCGAGATGTTCGAGCATCGGCAGGCTGTGCGACAGCGCGATCGGATCGCCCACGCGATACACCTTGAAACGGAACGCACGGCGTGACGCTTCGATCGGCCGGTACAGGCTCATCGACAAACCGCCCGGGCGCGTATGCGTCGCCTCGATCAGCTCGATGTCGCGCACCGCCGTGCGCGCCGGATAGTCCTCGCGATAACCGGCGGGAAACGAATCGGCATAACGCTGCAAGAGGCGGTTGCCGGCTTCCTCGCCGTGACTGTCGATGAGCGCATCGGCGAGATCGTCCTGCCAGCGGCGCGCGACCTGCACGATGCGCGCTTCGAGTTCGCGCGGGTCGACTTCCGGCATCGTGCCTCTGTCCGCACGCACGACGATATGAATCCGCGCGAGCGGCGACTCGGACAAGAGCGGCGTGAACTCGATGCTCTTGCCGTTGTACGCCTCCATCAACACCTTGCTGATGCGGCGGCGCAGGTCGGTGTTGAACTTGTCGCGCGGCACAAAGACGAGGCACGACACGAAGCGGTCGAAGCGGTCGCGCCGCACGAAAAGGCGCGTGCGCTGATGTTCCTGCAGACGCAGCACGCCGATGGCGATATCGAAGAGCACGTCTTCATCGGCCTGAAACAGCTCGTCGCGCGGATACTGCTCCAGCACCGTGATGAGCGATTTCGCCAGATGTCCTTTCTCGAGAAAGCCCGCGCGCCGCACGATGTTCGCGCACTTGCGCCGCACGATCGGAATCTCGGAGGTCGGCACGAGATACGCCGTCGACGTGTACAGGCCGAGAAAGCGCCGCTCGCCGATCACCTTGCCATCGGGCGACGTGCGCTTCACGCCGACATAGTCGAGATAGCCCGGCCGATGCACCGTCGCGCGCGAATTCGCCTTCGTCAGAAAGATCGGCGCCGCGCCTTCGATGATCGCGGCTGCGCCCGGCGGCAGCGGCGTCACGTCGCCGGCAGAGGGCGCGCGCAAGGTTTCGCGCAGAATGCCGAGACCGGAACCCGGCACGCCGCGCAACGCGAAGCCGCCTTCGTGCTCGACCAGCTCGTAATCGCGGCAGCCGAGAAAGGTGAAATGATCCGCGACCATCCATTCGAGGAACGCGCGGGACTCGATGCCGTCGGGCGTCGTGTCGCGTGTTTTCAGATCGCCGATCGCAACGCGCGCCGACTCGGTCACCTTCGGCCAGTCCTCGACCGCCGCGCGCACATCGCCAAGCACACGCGCGATGTTGTCGCGCACTTCGTCGAGACGCTCGCCGTCGCCGCAGCGATTCACTTCGAAATGGATGAACGATTCGAGCTCGGAGTTGCCGTCGCCCGCTTCGGCATGACCCTGCCCGATGCGCTCGATCTCGCCGCCATGCGCCCCCTTGCCCGTGCGCCAGACGCGAAACACCGGATGAATCGCCGAGTGCAGCGCAAGCCCCAGACGATTGAGCTCCATCGTCACCGAATCGACGAGAAACGGCATGTCGTCGTTGACGATCTCGACGACCGTGTGATCCGAGTGCCAGCCATGCTGTTCGAGATTCGGGTTGTAGACGCGCAGCACCTCGCGCCCGGGCACGAACTTCTGCGCCGTCTGCCAGTGCGCCATCGCGGCGCCGTAGAGATCGGCGACGTCGCGGCTCGCGATATCTTCGACATCGACCTGCTCGTAGTAATAGCGAAGAAGCGGCTCGATGACCTTGAAACTGGCTTCCGGCAATCGTCCTCGCGCAAACTCGAGGAGATCGTTGATGAGGTGTTCGACCCGCGCTTCGTTCTTGACCAGCATGGTGTCCTCCCGAGGCTTTCGGTTGCGGTGCGGTTGCGGCACGCTCTTCGAATCAAGGAGATTATGCGCCGCCCCGGGCCTATGCTCGTGGCTCGGGCATGTGCGGGTGCACAAAGACGGTGCGTGCGCACGTTACGTTAGACGCATCGCGTGACCTTTGCGCGACATCGGCTTTCGGCTATCGTCGATATCGGCGCAACGGCCGACGGAGGAATCGCCATGCAGGACTTCACTGAAGAGTCAGCGCAACAGACGGTCGTCACCGTGCGGCCGAAGGAGAAACTCGCGACGGTGCAGCATCTGCCGTATTTCATCGGATTGTCGGCCGCGACGGCGGGCACGCGCGGCCTCGCGATGCATCTCGTCGTCGTGCCGCCGGGCGGGCACGGCGAGCCGCATGTGCATGTCGGCTACGAGACGGGCATCTACATACTCGAAGGACGCATCGAGACGCGCTATGGGCCGGGGCTGGCGGAATCGGTCATCAACGAGCCGGGCGACTTCGTGTTCATTCCGCCCGGCGTGCCGCATCAGCCGGTCAATCTGAGTGCGACGGAGCCGGCGCGCGCCGTGATCGCCCGTAACGACGCCAACGAGGCGGATCGCGTCGTGCCCTACGATCCGCGGGATGGGGCCGCGTCCTAGTAGCCGGATGCGCCCATGCCGGGAAGATCGACGTAGCCGCTGTCGGTGAAACGCGCGCCGCCGAATGCGCCGCCCGCGAGTTTGCCGCGCACCGTGTACGAGACCTTGCTGACGGTGTCGCCGCTGGCGAAGCCGAACGCCTGGCGCGCGACCGAGAACGCCGAGACCGTCACCGGCACGGACAGCACCGTCTCGCCGTAGCGCGGCACCGTGCCGCGCTGATCGCTCACGCCGCTCGCGAATGCGCGGCCGTTCAGGTCGAGATCGAGCGCGACGCCGTCGAAGTCGAGCGGCGCGTCGTTCGGATTCTGCACGCGCAGCTTCACGGCGAAACGCATTTCGAGCCCCTGTCCTTCGAGCGGCTCGATGCCCGCGACGCTCACGCGCATCGCGTCGCGATTGAAGAAACCCGCGCAGCCGCCGAGCGCGAGCATCGCGAGGAAAGCGGCGAAGAAGAAAACGAAGCGATGACGCGTGTAATTCGATTGCATGAGAACGTGACTCCTCGTGATGCCGTCAGATGCGCAGCGCATTCAGCAGCATGCGGCCATAGGCATGATGAAACCAGACATCGTCGATGACGAAAAGCGCCGCAGCCCACGAAGCCGCGACGATGATCAGATCGCAACGCCCGCTTCGCCACAGATTGAGCGAGTGGCGCGCGACGATCCACGGCACGCCGAGCGGATTGGGCCAGTCCGCGAACAGATGCATGAGCCCGCCGCACGCGAAACCGAACGCGATGGGCGCTGCCGGATGCCGCCCGAGAAAATGATACGAAAGCGCGAGCAGCGCCGCCCAGCCGACGCCCCAATGCGTGAGCGTCCGATGCGTGATCCACAGCTTGCGCGCGCGCGTCCACCATGCGACCTCGAGCCAGTCGGGCGCGGTCGCGCCGACGACACCCGCGAGCAGCGCAAGGACGCCGGCGAGCATGTTCGCGCCTGCGGTGACCGGATGCGTCACGATCGCCGCCGCGATGATGCCTGCCGCCCATCCCGTCGCATGATGAGCCTTGCTCGATGCCATGAAAAAACCTGCCTTCTTGCCCATGTCCGGAAAGCGCGCATGTTCGCACGGCGCTCGGGGTCGGAACCGGTCTGAAACATAAACTTACGCAATTGCGCTGCCCGAAACACGCTTATGCGCGCGGCGTCGGCGAGGCGGCGCGGCGTTGTCTAAAATGATTTCTGGATTGCTGCGCAACACACGCTGCGGACGCTCACCGACGCGCCCCACGCCCGCTTGCGCTGCACGCATCGAATGAATCTATTGAATCCGGCCGTCATGCAACACCTGAAATACCTGAGCGCTTATCCAAACGTGCTGCAGGACAAGGTGCGCCGACTGATCGCCCAGCAACAACTGGGCGCTTATCTCGACGCGCGCTATCCGAGCAAGCACGCCGTCCAGTCCGACCGCGCGCTCTATGAATATTGCTCTGATCTGAAGCAGGAATTCCTGCGCGTCGCGCCCGCGATCGACAAGGTTTTCTACGACAGCAAGCTCGATGTGCTACGTCACGCACTCGGGTTGCATACCGCGATTTCCCGCGTGCAAGGCGCGAAGCTCAAGGCGAAGAAGGAAATCCGCATCGCGTCGCTCTTCAGGGACACCGCGCCCGAGTTTCTTCGGATGATCGTCGTGCACGAGCTTGCGCATCTGAAGGAAAGCGACCACAACAAGGCGTTTTACCGGCTGTGTGAGCTGATGCAGCCGGGCTACCATCAGATCGAATTCGACCTGCGGCTCTATCTCACGCATCGCGACCTGCTGCGCACGAAGGCGGCGTGAGCGCCGTTGCACTGCATCAATATGACCACGCGAGCGCGGCGGCGTATTCCTTCGGCGCGGCAAGCGGAACGGCCTCGAATGCGCCTGCGTTGCGTGTGACCGTATAGCGGACGTCGTCGCGCGGCAGCACGGAAAAGCCGTGCATCGGAATCTCCGTGCCGCCGATGCCGTCGCCATGCGCCTTCAGCAACGCTTCCTTCGCGGTCCAGCAGTCGAAGAAGGCGTGACTTCGGACGGTTTCTTCGGACATCGCTTCGATCTCTTGGCGATCGATGTCCGCGAGCACCGCGGGCGCCAGATCGCGCCACTGAAACGTCGCACGCGCTTCCTCGATATCCACGCCCACGCGTCTCCCCCGCGATATCGCGATCAGGCCGTACTCGCCCGAGTGCGACACGTTGAAATCCGGCGCGTCCGCGTGCGCGAGAAACGGCCGGCCACGGTCGCCGGCATCGAACACGAGGTTCGCGGGATCGTCGCCCGTCTCGACGGCGAGCAGATGCCGCAACGCGCAACGCACCGCGCCGAACCGGGATGCATCCGCGTGACGCAAGAAGCGCGCGGCGCGGGCGCGTTCATCGGCGTTCATCGTGGCGTAGGCGGCGCTGTCGAGCGGCTCCGAAAAATCGATATGAAGCAGCCACACGCGCACGTCGTCCGGTGCGTGGGCGGGAAGCGGCATCGGCCGAAGGTCGAACGGAATCGTCGTTACGGTCATTTGGGTGCGTACTGCGCCTCGCCGTTGCCGAAGGACCAGTTCTCCTTCTTCACTTCGACGAGACTGATGAAAACGTCTTCGCGCCGCAGCTTGAGCCTTTCATACAGGCCATCGGCGACGGCCTTGTAGAACGCGCTTTTCTTCGCGACGTCACGGCCTTCGTTGAGCGTCACCTGAATCACGACGCAATCGTCCGTGCGGTGGATGCCGAGATACGTGCGGTCGACGATGAAATCCGTCGCGCCATGCTCCGCGACGATCTGGAAGCGATCGTTCTCGGGCACGTCGAGCGTGGTGCGCATCGCGTCGTACACGACATCGCCGATGGTCGTGCGATACGCGTTGTCTTTCCCTTTAAGCAGATCGATGCGAACGAGCGGCATGAGCTTCTCCTGGTGGATGATGTCAGCGATAGTCCGGATGCAGCAGCAGCTGCGGCAGGCCCGAACCATCGACATAGATGACGGCGTTTTGCTCGAACGACGTCATCAGCGTATCGGCCGTCTCGCGGGTCGCGCCGGGCACGAAGAGGCTCGCCTCGGCTATCCAGACGTTCATCGGATCGATGCCCGCGCCCGGCAGCGCGCGCAGTCCCATCTCTGCGACGCGCCCGGTCAGCGCGCGCTGGCGTGCTGCGTTCTCCGCGGGCGTAAGCACGCGCCCGAACGGGTTGAACGCCGTGACGAACACCGCGCTTTCGACGCCTTGCTCCGCCAGCAACGACTCAACCGCCGCATTCGCGGCCCCGATTTTCATGTCGATGGGCGGCTGCGCTTCGATACGATAAATCGCCGCATGATACGCATCGAGCGTCGCGGCAGGCAATTCGTGCGTGCGTTTCAGGACGATCGGCTGGCCGTGCGGCGTGCCGCGCGCGGCCTCGTCCCATTCGATGCGCCGCCGCGCGAGCGTCGCCTCGCTCACGCAACCTTTCTCGGCCGTGAGACGCTCCAGCGCGTTCAGCCAGTGCGCGTAGTAGGTATCGCCGTGATCGGGATCGCCCGCTGCCTGCGCGTCCTTGATCGCGACGCTCAATGCGTGCGCCCACTCCTTCCACGTGAACACGCCGCGCTCGTGCAACGCGAGCGTCATCGCGAACGCCTGCGCTTCCCAAGGCGCGCGAAATACCGGGCCGTCGTCGCCGAAAGGCAATTCGGGCAAGGCTTCGCGCAATGCGTGCAACGCCGGTTTATCGTCGTTCGATGTCATGTCACGCGCTTGCGGCATCGATATAAGGCTCCCAGCAATCCACGCACACCGACGACGCGGTGGTGTCCGCGCCCCACAGATCCTTCGCGTCGAACCGCACGGTGTAGAGCCACTGCGGATGCTCGCCGTGGCCGAGCGCGTTTTCATCGGGAAAGACATGCGTGCCGCGCACCGCGACGATGCGCCCCGCCTTGCCCCGGCAATAGCGCGGCAGACGCGTGTGCGTCGGCGGATTCATCAGCTTCGTGCGCACTTCGTCGCCGACCGCAAAGCGCGCCGCCGACGTCGCGGGCCGGTCGACCGGCGCACCGCGCAGAAGCGCCGCGCTCACATCGGCCGCCTTGAGCACGCGCACGTTCGGCTTCGGCGCGGACTCGGCACGGCCGCTCGCGATTTCTCCGGCGCTCGCGAGCCCTTTCGCCATCAGCAGCTTCTTCAAGCCTTCGAACCAGATTTCGTAGTAGCTGCTGCCGAGATACTGCGCGGGCGGCAGGCTTTCGCGCGCCGCGCGCGATGTGTCGATGTTCCATTGGCCCGTCGCGCCCATCGCGAGCGTGACGGCCAGCACGCGCCGCTCCCATTCCGCGTGAAAAGGCGATGCGCCCGGCGCGTCGCAGGCATCGATTTCGACGGGCCCGAACGCCTGCATGCCGCCCATGTCGTGCGCCGCGTTCATGCCGATGCTCCCGTTGCCTGCGATGGCGCGAGCGCGAGGCCCGTGCCGATCATCGAATCGCGCGTGACGAGCCCGGCGAGCGCGTCTTCGTCGAGATCATCCGTGCCGGCGGGACGCATCGGCACGACGAGATAGCGCACTTCGGCAGTCGAATCCCATACGCGCAAGTCGACCGTTTCCGGCAATTCGACGCCGAAGTCCTTCAGCACGCCGCGCGGATCGATCACTGCGCGCGAGCGATACGGCGCCGACTTGTACCAGACCGGCGGCAGCCCGAGCACCGACCACGGATAGCACGAGCACAACGTGCAGACGACCATGTTATGTACGTCCTCCGTGTTCTCGAGCGCGACCATGTGCTCGCCTTGCCGTCCGGTGAAACCGAGCGACGCGATCGCGGCGGTGGCGTCGTCGAAAAGCCATTGGCGGAAGGCCGGATCGCGCCACGCTTTCGCGACGACGCGCGCGCCGTTGCGCGGCCCGACCTTGTGCTCGTACATTTCGACGAAGATATCGAGCGCTTGCGGATCGATATAGCCTTTCTCGACCAGCAGCGATTCGAGCGCGCGCACGCGCAGATCCATTTCCGGCAATGCGCTGCCGGCGTGATCGTGGTCTTCGTCGTGATCGTGATGATGCGGATGATCGTGGCTCATGAACGGGCTCGCGAGTGGCGCAGACGTCACACGTTACCGGAGTGCGCGGACGCGTGCAAACGTCGCCACGGTCGCACGGCGCGCCGCCTATACTGGGATCAGCGTCTCATGCGAGGAGGATGCCATGACACGCAAGTACATCGATTGCCGCGAGTGCCCGAGCGATGTGAAGTGCAGCGTCGCTCTGTCCGCCGATACCGAGGATGAACTGATGGAAGCGGCCGTGCAGCACGCCGTCGCCGTCCATCAGCACACGGATTCGCCGGAGTTGCGCTCGCAACTGAAGACGTTCTTCCACGAAGGCACGCCGCCGGCCTGAGCGAATCGTCCGGGCTTAGTCAGCCGAGCTCGAACGTCGTCACGCCGAACACATGCGCAAGCGGCACGTCCGGGGCCGCCTGCGTGTACATGCGCGCGGTTTCGAAGACGCTCAGCATGTCGTGCTCGACGGCGAGCGCGACCGCGGCGGGATTGATTTCGGGCACATCCAGAAAGATCGTCTCGCCCGGCAGGGCGGACACGAGCGCACGATACAGCGCGCGCGCCGTGCTCAGGTCGTCGGCGAAGAGCGGACCGATCTTGTGGCCCGTGCCGCAACGCCGGATCACGGCGAGGCCGCTGACCGCATCGCCATCGATTGCGGCGACGGCGCGCGCGTGCGCTTGCGGCTGCGACAACCACGCGCGCAGGAACGCGGCGCGCTCGCAAGTGAAGATGCGCGTGTCGTAGCTGAGCAGGCGATCGAAGGGAATGTTGAGCGCATCGGTGATCGTGACGCCATCGACGTGATCTTCATCCGCCGACGCAACGCCCTCATACCGCACATTGCGATACGCGAGCGCGAAGCCGGATTTCCGATAGTTGGGCTGCTGCGCGAGCACGCCGTCGAGCCCGATATTGCGCGCGCCCAGATACGCCATGCCTTCGTTCCACACGCGCAGGCCGAACCCCTTGCCGCGCCATTCCGGCCGCACGATATACAGGCCGATGAAACCGAACGCATCGCCATACGCGACCGCGGACATGCAGCCGATGAGCGCGCCTTCCCACGTGCCGACGAAGAATCCGTGCGGATCGGCGGCGTAGAACGAGCGGGCATCGTCGAGGCCGGGATTCCACCCTTCGGTCGCGGCCCAGTCGAGCGCGACGTCGGCATCGCGCGGCGTCATGCGGCGTATCTCGAATCGAGGATCGTCGGGTGATGCGTGAGGCGGACAGGGAACGGACGGCATGGGGCGCGCCTGGTCTGAATGCGGATGCGTTCAGTGTCGCGCGTTTCTGGTGCAGGGGAAAGATGCGGTGAGGCGTGGGTGCAACGTGGGATACGAGAACGGCGGAACGATATCGGGGCGAACGTGCGCCGCGCCGGTCAGGAGTATCCCTGGCGCCGCTCGCTGCGGCTGAAGCTCTGGCGCGAGCGCCAGTCTTCCGAGCGCAGGACATGCTCGCCGTCCTCGCGCGCTTCTTCTTCGGAATCGAAGCCCTCGTCGCTATATGCGACGACCTTCATTCCGCCTCCCGCCGCCCGTTCGACGGTAATGCCCCAGTGCCACCCGCCTTCCTGAAGAAAGACGTGCAGCGTCGGTTGCGACGATGTATTCAGTTCCATAAATGCGGCTCCCTCAAGCAAACCCGTAATGCTTACCGGACCGCCCGATGAAACGCTCTGTGCTTGCCGGCGTTTGATTATTCCTGTCGATGCTCTCGATGCATGAAGAGGCGGCCCTTGCCGCCCGCCAGAAACAGCATACGCAATGGGATGCTGCGTTGCAACACGAGATTTCCCCTAGGCGTGGCCCGTACGGCACACGTCGGGCCGCGATCGACACGAAAGTCGTGGCTGCTGTGTGCAACGGCAGCGAAATGCACGGCAACGACGGGCATTCGCCATCGCCGGGCCCGCGCTATTCGCCGTCCCAGTAGCCGAGCGAATCGCTCGCGCGAAACACGGCGCGCAGGCCCTTCACGCCGGGTTCATCGACGACGAGCACGGCCTGGCGGCCCGTATCGGGATATTCGACGACTTCCGGCGATTGCATCGTGCTGATCGCGAGATAGCGCAGCGGCTGCGTGCCGGTATTGGCGATCTGATGCGCCGTATCGGCATCGCCCGGCGGACACGCGATGACATCGCCCGCGCGAATCGCATGCGTCTCGCGGCCGATACGCACCTCGCCCTCGCCTTCGATGACGAAGAACATCTCCTCGTTCACGCGATGATGATGAAACGGAAACGCCCGTTTGCCCGGTTCGAGCACGATGAGGCTATAGCCGAGTTTCTTCGCGCCGAGCTTCCCGCCGATACGCGCGATGCGTGGCGCAAAGCGTTCGGCGGCGGCGCCCGTTGGCGCGAATTCGGGCGGCAACGGTTGCGGATCGAGCGAATCGAGATTGACGATGGGCGGTTTCATGTTGGCCTCGAAGATCGATGAATGTCATGCGTTGGTCACGCGAATGTCACGCGTGCGTTCATATTCGCCGAGCCACGTTGCGATGGCTTCGCACGTCCAGCGCGGATCGTCGTGCGGCAGGTCGTGGCCTGCCCACGGATGCACCGCATGCGACGCGCCCCATTGTTTCGCGATGCGCTCGGAACACACCGGATCGACGAGCCGATCCGCCGCCGACGATACCAGCAGCACAGGACAGCGCGGCGCATCGCGGCCCGCGCGAAAACGCGCCGCCGCCGCGAGTTGCCGCAGCGCGTTGGCCGCGCTTGCGCCATGCGTGCGCCGCAGCCGTGCCCACTGCGCGATATCCGCGTCGCGCGTGTCGATGCGATTGCATGTGAGGCCATGAATCAGCGCTTCGCATCGTTCGGGCTGCGTCCATGTCGTCGCGACGCGAGCGAGCGCCGGCCATGCCGCGGGACGCAAACGTTCGGGCATGCGCGCGAACGGGCGCATGCTGGTATTGATCAGCACGAGCCGCTCGATGTCATCGGGATGACGCTCGGCCCACGCGGTGGCGACCATCGCGCCGAGCGACATCGCGAGCACGCGGCACGGCATGCGCACGTTCAGCGCGACGGCGCGCGCGCGCACGAAGTCCATCATCGCGATGACGGAAAGCGGCGCCGCATGCGTCTGCTCGACGCCATTGCCCGGCAGATCGATGCACGTCACACGCTCGCCCTCGCCGACGAGCCCATGCGCGGCAAGTGCTTCATCGAACGCGCCCCAGTGACGCGCTTCACGCGTGAGGCCGCGCAGAAGAATCCATTGGCTCATCACACGCCCGTGCGCTGCCAGTGCTCGCGCGCGCGTCGCAAAACGTCCTCGCGGAACTCGCCGCTCGGCAACCAGCGGCGCGACGAAAACGCGGCGCGCGTGAGGAAATCGAAAAAGTTCGGGTGACGCCGCAACACGCGGCGCGTGCGATGCGCCTTGATCGGATTGAAGATGCCGAGGCGCGAGAACAGTTGCATCGGATTCTTTCGAATCCAGCGCCAGGAACCGAGTTCGAGCGTCATCGGCAGAAAGATGTTCGGTGCGCGCGAGCGGTCGTATGCGAAATCCCACAGATCGCCGTGCAGCAGATATTGATGGCTTTGCGGCTCGAACGCGTAACCGTGATGCGGATACGATTCCTCGAACATTGTCTTCAGCAGAAACATTTCCGGCAGATGCGCCATTTGCCGCTCGGTGCGCGCGTACGGAAACCAGATGCTGTCGTCCCAGCCGAAGCCCGAATGACAGTCGAGCGCGAAGCTCAACGGGCGCGACATCAACTGTTCCTCGACGACCGACAGCAGCGCCGCGCTTTCCACTTCCATGCGGCCATCCACGGGTCCGCGATACCACGGCAGCCACGGCCCGATACGCTGCCCGCCTGCGAGAAACGGCACGCGGCCTTCGGCGCTTTGCGGCGCGTTGCGCATCAGATCGACGCCGTTCGGATTCGCCCGGGTGCGCGCGAACATGCCGCCGGGATTGACGATCGGCATGAAGATGAGGCGGATCGCGCGCAATTGATGATGCAGCGTGTCGTCCCATTCGAGACGGCGCAACAGCGCGCGCATGTATTCCAGAACGAGTTGCGTGCCGATGCATTCAAGTCCGTGCACGCCGCCGAAAAACCCGATGGCGGGCGCGTGCGGATCGTCCGAACCGATCGATGCGGTCAGGATCGGAAACGAGTGCTCGCGCGCGCGCACTTCGCCGATGGTGCGCCACGCGAAGCGCGCACCGCCCGCGATGCGAATCGCGTTTAGTTCGTCCATCTCCGGAAAACTGCTCGTGACGGCAACGCCCGACGTGCTCATGACTGCGGCCTGTTTGTCGTGTATTCGTTGGCTCAGGCTACGGTTCTGCGCTGCGCCGAATCTCCCCGCCCGAAAAATCGAGTATAGGGCGGATGATCAGTACACGACATATCGAATATCACGCCACGCAACACATGTGGAACGCGATATGCGGCAAACGCGCAAACGTCTTCTGCGCGTTTTCGTTCTGTCACCTAGAATGAATTGACCGTGCTACGCGGTATGAGGTATTCGTCATGACATCCATTCCCCGCATTATCATCGGCGCATTGACTCTCTGTTGCGCCGCGTCCGCGCTCGCGCAACCGCAGCCGGGCGATCCCAACGCGCCCAAAACCCGCGCCCAGGTTCGCCAGGAATTTCTGCTGTGGCGCTCGGTCGGCTACGATCCGAACGACTGGCTGAACTACCCCGAAAACGCGATGCGCGCGAGCCGCATCATCGCGCAGCGGCAGGCTCGGGGCGACACCACCGTGCAATGAGCTGACTGACTGCACGCATCCGTCAGGCCGATTCGGCGCGCGGCTTCGGCCCGCGCAGAATGCGCCGCGCGATGCTCCAGCGATGCACTTCCGACGGACCGTCGTAGATGCGGAACGCGCGCATGTCCGCGAAAATCCGCGCGACGACGGTTTCGTGCGTGACGCCCTGCCCGCCCAGCACCTGCACGCTTCGGTCGACGACGCGCCACAGCGCCTCCGACGACACCACTTTCGCGACGCTCGACTCGTGCTTGCCGAGGACGCCCTGATCGAGCACCCACGCGCAGTGCCAGATGGCGAGGCGCGTCACGTGCAGATCCATTTCGTTGTCCGCGAGCATGAAGCCGACGCCTTCGTGCTCGCCGAGCGCACGGCCGAACGCCTGACGTTCTCGCGCGTATGCCGTGGCGACATCGTGTGCGCGCCGCGCGGCGCCGAGCCAGCGCATGCAGTGCGTGAGGCGCGCGGGCGATAGCCGCACCTGCGCATAGCGAAAGCCTTCGCCCGGTTCGCCCAGCACGTTTTCCTTCGGCACGCGCAAGCCTTCGAAGCGCACGACGCCGTGACCGCCGGGGAAACACGTGTCGAGCGAATCCATCGCGCGCTCGATGACGATGCCGGGGCTCGACATGTCGGCGAGGAACATCGTCGCGGGGCCGTCGGCGAACTTCGCCATGATGATCGCGACCGAAGCGCCCTCGGCGCCCGTGATGAACCATTTGCGTCCATCGATCACGTAGTCGTCGCCGTCCTGCACCGCGAGGGTCTGCAGCATCGCGGGATCGGCGCCCGCACCCGGCGAAGGCTCGGTCATGCAGAAGCACGAGCGGATCTGGCCCGCCGCGAGCGGACGCAGCCACCGCTCCTTCTGCTGCGGCGTCGCGACGGCTTCGAGCAGATGCATGTTGCCTTCATCGGGCGCGGCAATGTTCAGCGCGACAGGACCGAGCGGCGAATAGCCCGCCTCTTCGAACAGAATCGCCTTGGCGACATGATTCAGGCCCAGCCCGCCGAACTCGGGCGATACGTGACTCGACAACAGCTTCGCCGCGCGCCCTTTTGCGATCAGTTCGGCACGCAGCGCCTCGTTCGGGCCATGCGGCGTGCAACGCGGATCGCGCTCGAAGGGCATGATCTCTTCAGCGATGAAAGCGCGCACGCGCGCCTGCAGATCGGTCAACTCCGGAGAAAGCGAAAAGTCCATCGACAATCCTCTAAGGGAACGGGCTGAACACCAAGCTTAACCGCGCGGACGCATGGCGCGCCAGTGGCGTTGTTCCGTGGTTCAGTCGTCGTAATCGGTGTATTTGCGCGCGTCGCCCTTCACTTTGTGCGCCGGATACTTCGATCGATTCAACACCATCTTTTCGATCAGTGCGCGATGCAGATCGACATCGAGCGAGTCGGCGAGCATCACAAGATAGGCGAGCACGTCCGCCATCTCGTGCCGGATCGCTTGCAGCCTGGCTTCGTCGAGTTCGGTTTTGTCGCCGGTAGAAAGCCACGTGAACGGCTCGAGCAGCTCGCTCGCTTCGACCGACAACGCCGCCGCCAGATTCTTCGGCGAATGAAAACGGCTCCAGTCCCGCTCGCGCACGAATTCGCGCAGCATGTCGCGCATTTGCGCGAGTTCGCTCGCGCCTTCCGGCTGATTCTGCTGCTCCATGTTCTTCCTCTGATGTTTCGTTGACGCACCGCGTAGCTTAACGCGACGGACGCGCGCCTCCCACAACTACGCCTCGTTTGATCTCAGATTGGTTTTGCGATGTCCGAAATTCGCGTCTCTCCGACCGGATTCAGCGAATTCGCGACAATGTGTGACATGTCAGGTAATTTTCTTGCGCGATTTAACTCCGACTCATAGAATCGCAGTTAAGCAATGACAACGACGACCGTTCGTCGAGCGACCCCAATCGTGAATTCCAAGGAGCATCGAAATGTCCAAGCGCATTCTGGTAGTCGGAGCCGGTTTTGCCGGCATGTGGAGCGCCCTGTCCGCGGCGCGTCTCATCGATCAGCACGGCCGGACGGATATCGAAGTCGCGCTTATTGCGCCGGAGCCGCATCTGCACGTGCGTCCGCGTCTGTATGAGGAAAAGGCCGCTGGCATGAGGGCGCCGCTCCTCGATATCTTCGCGTCAACGGGCGTGAAGTTCATTCAGGGCACGGTCGAGCGCATTCATGTCGAGCGAAACGAGGTCGATGTGCTCGACTCCCACGGCACGCCGTCGAAGCTGAACTACGACCGTCTCGTTCTGGCGACCGGCAGCCGCCTGTTCCGCCCGCAGATTCCGGGGCTCGCCGAGCACACATTCAGCGTCGATCAGGTCGATGAAGCCGCCACGCTCGAAGCGCATATCAAGCACCTCGCCACGCAGCCCGATACCCGCGCGCGCAACACGGTGGTCGTCGCCGGCGGCGGCTTCACCGGTATCGAAACGGCGGCGGAAATGCCAGCGCGCCTGCGTGCGGCGCTCGGCGCGAACGCGGATGTGCGCGTGGTCATCGTCGAGCGTAATGAGGAGATCGGGCCGGACCTGGGCGCGGGTCCGCGTCCGGTCATCGTCGAGGCGCTCGAGTCGCTCGGCGTCGAGTGGCGGCTCGGCGCGGCGGTGACGTCCGTCGATGCGAACGGCCTCACCACGTCGGATGGCGAACGCATCGAAGCGAACACGGTGATCTGGACCGCCGGCGTGCGTGCGAGCGCGCTGACCGCGCAGATTCCCGCGGAGCGCGACGCGCTGGGCCGCCTGCATGTGGATCGCAATCTGCGCGTGATCGGCGTCGATACAGTCTATGCGACGGGCGATGTCGCCTACGCCGCCACCGACGACGAAGGCAACCACGCGATGATGTCCTGCCAGCACGCGATGAACCTCGGCCGCTCGGCGGGCCACAACGTCGCGGCGGACTTGCTGGGCGACGCGCCGATCGCGTATAGCCAGCCGAAGTACGTGACGTGTCTCGATCTCGGTCCGTGGGGCGCGGTCTATACGGAAGGCTGGGAACGTGAAGTGAAGATGTCGGGCGCGCAAGCGAAGGCATTGAAGACGCGCATCAACACCGAGTGGATATATCCGCCGAGCGCGGAGCGGGCTGAAGCGTTCGCGGCTGCGGACCCGCTGCGTATTGTCGTGGCCTGAGTCGCGGCCTGAGTCGTGGCCTGAGTCGCGGCCTGAGCCGTAGCCCAATGAAGGCTCACGCCGCCGGATAAAGCCCCAGCGTGCGCGCGTGCAGGCGCGCGAGTCCGAGCAGGGCATCGGTGAACGGCGTCGGTACGCCGGTCATCGCGCCCAGTTCGCGCACCGACGCGACGAGCGCATCGAGTTCGACCGCCTTGCCCGCCTGAACGTCCTGCAGCATCGACGTTTTCATTGCGCCGAGCTTGAGCGTGACGGCGTGACGATCCTCGGGTTCCTGTTCGATGGGAATGCCGAAGCGTGCGCCGATTTCCTTCGCTTCGAGCATCACGTTTGTGACGAAGCCGCGCACGAGATCGTCGCTCAGGATGCGGTCGGTGGTCGAGCCGGTGATCGCGCTGATGGGGTTCATCGTCATGTTGCCCCACAGCTTGAACCAGACATCGCGTTGAATGTGCGGAGAGAGCGTGGCGTCGAAGCCCGCTTTCGAGAAGAGCGATACGAGCGATTCGGTGCGTGCGGTCGGCGCGCCCGTCGCCTCGCCGAGAATCAGCCCCTTGCCCTGATGATGCCGGATGACGCCCGGCGCTTCGACGAAGCAGCTCGCATGCACGACGCATCCGACCGTCTGCGCGCCTGGAATCGCAGCGGCGATCTCGCCGTTCGGATCGACGGACGAAAGCCGCTTGCCCGTGAACGGTTCATCGAGGCCGTCGCAGAACCACCAGGGCACGCCGTTCATCGCGGTCAGCACGGTAGTTTCTTTCGACAGCAGCGGCGCGATATGCGCGGCGACGGACTGCATCGCGGGCGCCTTCACCGCCACGACGACGAGATCCTGCACGCCGAGATCTTCCGGTTCGGCGCTCGCCGCGACTTTCACGGTATGCGTCGCATCTTTCTCGACGAGCCGCAGCCCTTCCCGTTTCAGCGCATCGAGTGTCGCGCCGCGCGCGACCACGCTGACATCGCAGCCCGCCTGCGCGAGCTTCACGCCGATCCATCCGCCGATGGCGCCCGCGCCATACACGCATACTTTCATCGTCCCGATCCTCGCTCGTGCCAAACAGTCCGTTCGCCATTGTAAGAGCGGGACGCGATGCGCGTCGCGATCAGTGCGCGATGCCCGTGGCGAGCTTCGCGACCGTCAGCAGCGTCAAGCCGAATGCGCCCGCGAGCATCACGGCGATAACCGGCAAGAGCGGCAGCTTCACCTGCGCGAAATCGGCGTTGTGCGACGCGCGCTTGCGCACGCCGAAAAAGCTCCAAAGCACGATGCGCATCATCTTCAAGAATTCCATGAGCGGCTCCTTCACCTGAATCCGTATCGATCTTTCACGGGTTCATGATGCGGCTCGCGCCGGAAGAAAAACAGCAGCAGTTGCGAAGTATTCGGCGGTAGCAGAATGGGCGCGCATTCGGACCGATATAAGCGCGCCCCGCCTTCTTTCAAGATCCGCCGCGCGAAAATAAATCGCGCTTGAAACATAGCACTTCGGTATTGAAACGATAGCCATCGCACCTACCTTGGATGCAAGGGCAGCAGCACCCGCGCTGTCGATTCAACTTCCTGTTGCAGGCCTCGTCGGCCGCACTATCGGAGACTGGACCATGAGTGACTTTTATTTTGGCGGCGACGTTTTCTCTGAGCTGGACCGGATGCAACGGCAGGTGTCCTCGCTCTTCGGCAACATACCTTCCAGCATTCGTTCGAGCCGCGCAGATGCTTTCCCGCGCCTGAACATCGGCAGCACGGATGACGCGATTCATATCGTCGCATTCGCGCCGGGCGTCGAGCCTGCTTCGCTCGATGTGACCGTTGACAAAGGCACGCTCACGATCAGCGGCGAGCGCAAGGGGCAAGCAACGGCGGAAGGCGCGCGCACTTATGCGAAAGAGCGCTTCACCGGCAGCTTCCGCCGTGTGATCGAACTGCCGCAGAACGCGGACGCGGACAAGGTCGAAGCGCGCTATGAGAACGGCGTGCTGTCCATCACCATCGGCAAGCGCGAAGCATCCAAGCCGCGCGCGATCACCATTCAGTAAGAGGATGCACATCATGACCGACAACACTCAAGTCGCCGCGCAAAACACGAACGACGTGACGCGCAAGAACGAAGACACGGTGCGCCGCGCAACGGTGACGCCCGCCGTCGATATCGTCGAGGATAGCCACGGCATCACGCTGTGGGCGGATCTGCCCGGCGTATCGCGCGAGAAGCTCGACGTGAAGGTGCACGATGCGCGCCTCACCATCGAAGCCGAAGCCGAGTTGCCCGTGCAAGGCGCGATGCGTGTGCATCACGCTGAATTGCGTGCACCGCGTTTCGCGCGCGCCTTCACGGTCAGCGATGACTTCGACACCGCGAAGATCGACGCCAATCTCAGCAATGGCGTGCTCAAGCTGACGATTCCGCGTCGCGAAGAAGCGCGTCCGCGCCGCGTGGAAGTGCGTGCGGGCTAAAACGCCGGTAAAAGCTATCAGTTCTGACGGGAACGGCCGCGATCTTTCGCGGCCGTTTTTCTTTTTGGCCGCGCGCACGCCTCTATAATCTTCAACGGCGGCTTAAATCGCCACCATTCAAATACTCATAGAAAGAAAGGGACTATCGTGAAGAGGCTGTTGACGGTGTTGTTGGGTTCGATGCTGGCCGTGTCGATCGGAGCGCATGCAAAAGAATGGTCGACTATCCGATTCGGTGTCGATGCGAGTTATCCGCCTTTCGAATCGAAAGCGCCCGACGGCACGCTCGTCGGCTTCGATATCGACGTCGGCAATGAATTGTGCCGGCGTCTCAACGCGAAATGCGTGTGGGTCGAAAATGCATTCGACGGCATGATCCCGGGCCTCAAATCGCGCAAGTTCGACGGCGTGCTCTCCACGATGTCGATGACCCCCGCGCGCGTCAAGCAGATCGGCTTCTCCAGCAAGCTCTTTCACGTGCCCACGCGTCTCGTCGCCAAGCGCGATTCGAACATTCAGCCGACGGCGGAATCGCTCGCGGGCAAGTCGGTCGGCGTCGAACAGGGTTCGATGCAGGAAGCCTATGCGAAGGCGCACTGGGGCGCGAAGGGCGTGAAGGTCGTGTCCTATGCGGATCAGGATCAGGTCTATCAGGATCTGCTCGCCGGACGTCTCGATGCATCGCTGCAAAACGCCGTGCAAGCCGAACGCGGCTTTCTCGATACGCCGCGCGGCAAGCCCTACGGCTTCGCGGGCGGTGCACTGGAAGACAGCGCGATCTTCGGACCGGGCACGGCAATCGGCTTGCGCAAGGAAGACACCGACCTGAAGGAAAAGCTCGACGGCGCCATCGCCGCGATGATCAAGGACGGCACGTATAAGCGCATCGAGCAGAAGTATTTCGACTTCGATATCTACGGCGAATAAGAGCGATGACGCCGCCCGCGAACGATAACACCGTGCGCGGGCGATCACGCAATCAGCAGCAAAGCGCATTGGCACAGTAGAATGAATGCGGCCGCACGAGCGACGAGGCCGCGCACGAAACGCGATGTGATCCGCACGATGTAATGCTTTCCCGTGAGGAGAGTCCATGAAAGTGCTAGCCGTTCATCCCAGCGGTCTGATGTACACCCGCGTATTCCTCCGACTCGAGCCGCTCGGTCTCGAAACAGTCGCGGCGGCCATGCGCCACGCCGGGCACGATGTCCGGCTGATCGATCTGCAAGTCGAATCGCATCGTGACCTTCATCGTCTCGTGCGCAGATGGCGCCCCGACGCGCTCTGCTTCTCCGGCAACTATCTCGCCAACATCCCCGAAATCATCGATCTCGCCAAAGCAGTGAAGACGCTGCTGCCGCATTGTTTCGTATTTATTGGCGGACATAGCGCATCGTTCACTGCAAGCGACATGCTGCGTCATGCCGAAGGCGCAATCGATTGCGTGCTGAAGGGCGAAGGCGAGGCTTCCGTGAATGAGCTCCTTCATGCAGTGGACGAAAAAAGCGACTTGCGCGTCGTTCCCGGCGCGGTGACGAGCGACGGTTCGGGACCGCCGCCCCGCTTCGTCGAAAGCCTCGATGAGATGCTTCCCGCGCGCGATCTGCTGCGGCATAGGCGCAAGTATTTCATCGGCACGCTGGACCCGTGCGCATCGATCGAATTCGCGCGCGGCTGTCCGTGGGATTGCACGTTCTGCAGTGCGTGGACGTTCTATGGACGAAGTTATCGATCGCGCAGTCCTGATGTTATTGCCAATGAACTTGCGTCGATACGCGAGCCGGGCGTGTTCATCGTCGATGACGTCGCGTTCGTGCACGCGGAACACGGCATGGCGATCGGCCACGCAATCGAGCGGCGCGGCATCCGCAAGCAGTATTACCTCGAAACGCGCGGCGACGTGCTCTTGCGCAATAAGGAAGTCTTTCGTTTCTGGCGCACGCTCGGCCTGAAATACATGTTCATCGGCATGGAAGCAATCGACGCTGAAGGGCTGAAAGCATTTCGCAAACGCATCACGCTCGACAAGAATTTCGAAGCGCTCGAATTTGCGCGCTCGCTCGGCATCACGGTTGCGATCAATCTTATCGCCGATCCCGAATGGGACCGCGAGCGCTTCGAAACCGTGCGTCAATGGTGCCTCGACATTCCAGAGATCGTGAACATCAGCGTGAACACGCCCTATCCCGGCACTGAAATCTGGCTGCGCGAAGAGCGGCGTCTCACGAGTCTCGATTACCGTCTCTACGACATTCAGCATGCGGTCTTGCCCACGCGTTTGCCATTGCCCGAGTTCTATGCCGAACTCGTACGCACGCAGCAAGTGCTCAATCGCAAACATATGGGCTGGGCCGCATTGCGCGGTGCCGCAGGCCAGGCCATGCATTTGCTGATGCGTGGACAAACGAATTTCATTCGCATGCTTTGGCGGTTTAATTCGGTATTCGATCCGCGCCTGCAATTGAGCGATCATGCGCGCAAGGTCGACTATGAGATGACGCCACCGCCCGCACCCAATACAGCCGCGAACGTCAAAGCTGTCTATGTGCATGGTCCCTCGGGACGCAAGTCGCGCCGCATCGACGATGCGACTGAGAAGTTCGTCGACGAAACGAGAATGGGCGCCGGTTAGCGCCTTGATCAAAACGCAGAACCAACAAAAACGGAGACGGCAATGGCGACACTCAAGCAGATGCAGGCGAAGCTCAAGAAGCTTCAGGCGCAGACCGAGCAACTGATCGCGAAGCGCGCGCAAGCGGTGCTCGACGATATTCGCGCGATGATGGAAAGGCACGGCCTCACGACCGCGGATATCGACCGGCACGGCAAGAAGGTCAAACGCGCCGCGAAACCACAGGTCGCTTATCCGGCGCCGGCCGGCCGTCATGAAGCGATGACCAAGCTCGCGAAGAAAGGCAAGCTGCCCGCGAAGTATCGCAATCCGAAGACGGGCGAGACATGGAGCGGCTGGGCACGCCCGCCTGCGTGGATCGCGAACGTGAAGGATCGCAGCAAGTTTCTGATCGATGCGGAAAGCGCGGACAACGCGGCCAAACCGAAAACAGCGGCAAAAAAGGCCGCGGCAAAAAAAGCATCGGCGAAGAAGGCCAACGCGACGCAAGCGAGCGCGCCGGCGGCGAAGAAGAAAGCAGCGACGAAGGTCGCAAAGAAAGCCGTTGCGGCCAAAACCGCGGAAAAGCGCAGCGCGCCACGCAAACGCGCAGCGAAGGCTGCACCACAATCGGTGTCGAGTGAAACGACATCGACGCCAACGAGCGATGCATCCGCGCCAGGCACGGCGTAATCCCATTGTTTGAGATCGACGAAAACTCAATTGGCTTTTCGTGCGATTAAAAAACGGCTCAGTCCTTCTACACTGCGTTCACATGTCGGGGGCGTTTCGTTGCGAAACGATTCGCTTCCCCGATTGCAGTTGTCAATTCAGACAACCGCATCTCCTCATATCTTCGTTGGAGCAATCTCGTGAACAAGCGACTCGTAGTGGGCTTTGCTATTGCATTGAGTTCTCTTTTCGCCGGTTCGGCGTTTGCAAGCGGTTATGGTCCGGCGCCGCATTATCGTCCCGATGTCGGCGCGCCTGCTTCACAACATGGCGTTAGCGCGCAAACCTTCGCGGCGGAAGAAGCCGGGCAAGGACGCAGCAATTTCAGCAATACGGAACGCACGGCGCAGATTCAGCGCGGACAAGTTTCGGCTTCTGCAAACTCACAAGTCTCGCAATAACGATTCGGGTAAAGGACACGATGATTTTATTTATCGTGTCCGCTTTAATTTGCTTTGATCGTTTTCTCCAGAAATGCCCAAAGCGCATCGTCCACGGAATAAGGGACGTTGAATCGAAAGCATGCGCTTTCCGCATCGTCCGGACGGAAATAGGAACCCGGCGCGAGCCAGATGCCGTGTTGCAATGCGCGTGTCGCGACGGCGCTGCCATCGGCCGGATCGATCGGCAATGCGCCCCACAGAAACAATCCCGCGCGCGGACGCCGGAACAACTCGACGCCCAGTGCGTCCATGCGCTCCTCGACGAGCGCGTGCGCATCCTTCAGCTTGTCCACGACGAATTCGACATGCCGCGCGTAGCGCCCTTCCGTCAGCACTTTTTCGACGATGCGCTCCGTCGCCTCCGATGACGTCAGCCCCACGGCCATTTTCGTGCGCGCCAGCTCGCGCAACACATCGCGTTCCGCGACGACATAGCCGCAGCGCAGCGCGGGCGTGATCGTCTTCGCGAAACCGCCGACATACACCACGCGGTTCAGCCCTTCCATCGCCGCGAGCAAAGGCGCGCCGGGCGGCGCGAGCTCGCGGTTCACATCGTCCTCGACGACCCACAGGCCGTGACGCTCCGCGATCTGCATCAGCCGAAACGCCGACGCCATGCCGAAGGTCGCGCCCGTCGGATTCTGCAATGTGGTGTTGAGAAAGACCGCTTTCGGCCGATGCTCGATGACGATGCGCTCGAACACATCGGTGTCGATGCCCGCGGCGGTGCGCGGCACGCCATGCGCCTGCAAGCCCGCGAGCCGCAGAATCTGCAGCAGATTGCAGTAGCCCGGATCTTCGACGACGACCGCATCGCCCGGACGCAGCAACGTGCGCACGATGAGATCGAGCGCCTGCGTCGCGCCCGCGGTCAGGAGCACGTTCGACGCGGCGTCGACCGGCAAGCCGTGACGGTCCATTTGCTCGGCGATCCGCTCGCGCAGCGGCGCGAAGCCATACGGATGCCCGTAATCCGCGATCCGCGCCGCCGGCACGCGGCTCACTGCGCGCAACGCATGCTGCAGCCCGCTCTCGTTGACCCATTCGTTTGGCAGCCAGCCGCAGCCTGATTTGATCGGCACGGAATGATCGGCGAATACGTCGGACAAAAGCCAGGTCGCGGTGAGACTCGGCGGCTGCCATTCGATGGCCCGCACCGGCTCGCTGCGTCCGCGCACGGCCACGCGATAACCCGATCCGCGCCGCGCGGTGACGAGGCCCATCGACACGAGCCGGCCATACGCTTCCGTCACCGTGAACGTGCTGAGACTCTCCGCCTCGGCAAGGCGCCGCACCGATGGCAGCAGCGCGCCCGCGCGCAGCGTCTGCTCCTCGATGGCCGTGGAGAACGCGCGCACCAGTTGTTCGACGAGCGTCGGCGCCTGCCGCGCGCCGCGTTCCAGCTTGAGTTCGATCATGGCTTCGAGCATGGCGCGGGCATCGCGCGCCGACCAATACAGTTCATAGCATTTTGCCAGCACAGTTAGCAGCGCAGTGAAACAACTGTCTATGCCGTGCAATTTTGCCGAGGAATACAGTGGCCGTACTTCCTCAGGAGACCCCTAATGAATGCTCGCCCCGTGATCGAAGACCTCTCGTCGTTCTGGATGCCGTTCACCGCCAATCGCCAGTTCAAGGCCGCGCCGCGCATGCTGGAGAGCGCCAAAGGCATGTATTACCGCTCGACCGACGGCCGTGAAGTGCTCGACGGCACGGCCGGTCTCTGGTGCGTGAACGCGGGCCATTGCCGGGACGAGATCGTCGACGCGGTGCAAAAGGCGTTGTCGACGCTCGACTTCGCGCCGACCTTCCAGATGGGCCACCCGCTCGCATTCGAAGCCGCGAACAAGGTCGCCGATCTGATGCCCGAAGGCCTCGACCGCATCTTCTTCACGAACTCGGGCTCCGAGTCGGTCGATACGGCGCTCAAGATCGCGCTCGCCTATCACCGCGCACGCGGCGAAGGCCAGCGCACGCGTCTGATCGGCCGCGAGCGCGGCTATCACGGCGTGGGCTTCGGCGGCATCTCGGTCGGCGGCATCGCGCCGAATCGCAAGACGTTCTCGGGCGCGCTGCTGCCGTCCGTCGATCATCTGCCGCACACGCACGATCTCGCGCACAACGCGTTCACGAAGGGCCAGCCCGCGTGGGGCGACCATCTCGCCGATGATCTGGAGCGCATCGTCGCGCTGCACGATCCGTCGACGATCGCCGCCGTGATCGTCGAGCCGCTCGCTGGCTCTACGGGCGTGCTCGTGCCGCCGCAAGGCTATCTTCAGAAGCTGCGCGAGATCTGCACGAAGTACGGCATTCTGCTGATTTTCGATGAGGTCATCACCGGCTTCGGACGTCTCGGCAAGGCCACGGCGAGCGAGTACTTCGGCGTGACGCCCGACCTCATCACGATGGCCAAGGCCATCAACAACGCGACGATTCCGATGGGCGCCGTCGCCGCGCATCGCAACGTGCACGACACGGTCGTCAACGCAGGCGCGGCCAACGCCATCGAACTGTTCCACGGTTATACGTATTCGGCGCACCCGGTCGCGACCGCCGCGGCCATCGCGACGATCGATCTGTATCAGCGCGACAAGTTGTTCGAGCGCGCGGCATCGAAGGCCGGGAAGTTCGAAAGCGCCGTTCATGCGCTGCGCGACGCGCCGTTCGTGAAGGACATCCGCAATCTCGGGCTCGTCGCGGGCATCGAGCTGGATTCGCGCGATGGCGCGCCCGGCGCGCGTGCCTATGAAGTGTTCGTCAAGTGCTTCGAGGCAGGCGTGCTCGTGCGCTATACCGGCGATATTCTTGCGTTCTCGCCGCCGCTCATCATCGAAGACGATCAGATCGATCAGATCTTCGGCACGGTGAAAAAGGTGCTCGAAAGCGTGAAATAAGCGGTTTTCGTTATCTGAAGGCCCGGCTTCCCGCGACGAGAAGCCGGGCTTTTTATCGTTCCATGACGAGCAATGTCGATGTCGCCGATGCGTACAATCGGCCGCTCGCGTCCTTGAGCGTCGCTTCGGCGAAGGCGGCGCGGCGTCCGATCGACAGCACGCGTCCTTCGGCGCGAAGCACGCCCGTATCGCGCGTGATGGCCTTGTGATACGCGACCTTCAGTTCGAGCGTCGTGTAGGCCTGGGTCGCGGTCAGGCACGAATGCACGGAACAGCCGCACGCCGAATCGAGCAGTGTGGCCGCATAGCCGCCGTGCACGGTGCCGATCGGGTTATAGGCGTGATCGCCGGGCACGCCCGCGAACACCGCCCTGCCCGCTTCCACTTCGATGAAATCGAAATCCAGCGACACCAGAATGCCCGGCTTGCGTCCGCATGCGATCAGCTTGCGCAGTTGCGCGAGACCGTCGAGGCCGGAGGCCGTTTCTTCGATCAGGCTCATTTCGTCGTCTCCGTCTTGTTGCTGGCGGTCTTGATGGCATCGTCGTCGCCGGTCACGCTCCAGCCGCCACCGAGCGAACGATAGAGCGCCACCGCCGCGAGCGCATGTTCACGCTTCGATTGATTCAACGCATCGGCGTCGCGCAGATAGGATTGCTGCGCGTCGAGCACATCGAGAAAGCTCGCCGCGCCGCCCTTGTACAACTGCGTCGACAGCGTGAGCGATTGACCGGAAGCGCTGAGTGCATCGGTTAAACGCGCGGTCGATTCGGTCGTGCTGACGAGATCGCTGCGCGTGTCTTCGACATCCTTTAGCGCTTCGAGCATCGTCTGACGCAGATGCAACTCCGACTCGCGCATCTTGCTCTCGTTCTGCTCGATCTCCGCCGTGATGCGCCCCGCGTTGAAGATCGGGCTCGTCGCGTTGAGCGCGGCCGAAAAGAGATTGTCGGTCAGCGTCGGCAAGCCGAGATACGACGACGCGAGCAAGCCGTCCGACAAGCGCAGCGAAAACTTCGGATAGCGCTCCGCACGCGCGACACCCACTTCCGCCGCGCGCTGCTGCACGGTCGCGTACGCCACGAGCACGTCGGGACGGCGCAACAACGCATCGGACGGCAACATCTGCGGCGCGCCGCTCGCGGGCACGGGAATCACCGGTGCATCGCCCGCATTCGCGAGCATCAGCTTGTCGATGGATTCCGGCGTGCGCCCCGAATACACCGCGATCAGACTCAACTGATGCTGGATCGTCGATTGCGTGCGCGGAATGCGCGATTGCAGATCGCTCAGTTGATTCTGCGCGCGGGCCACGTCGAGTTGAGTCGACAGGCCGTATTGCAGGCGTCGTTGCGTGAGCTTCAGCGCGCGCGCACGAATCTCTTCGTTATCCTTAAGTATTTTGAGTTCTGCTTGCGCCCAGCGCAGATCGACATACGCGGCGGCCGTATCGGCGGCAAGCGCGAGCCTGATCTGATCCGCAGCGTGTTCACGCCCGACGAGCTGCGCCTGCGATGCCAGCAATTCCAGCCGCTCGCCACCGAACACGTCCGGCGTCCAGCTCAACGCCAGACCGAAACCCGCCTGTTTCACATAGCCCAGCGGCGGCGGCGTGTTCTGCCGCGTGTACGCCCCGCCCGCGTTTGCATCGAGTTGCGGCAGCAAGGCCGCGCGACGTTGCGTCGTGAGCGCCTGCGCCTGCTTCACGCGCTCGACGGCCGCCTGCACATCGAGGTTGTCGTTCAACACCGAGGCGACGAGTTCATGCATCACCGGATCGTTGAACTGATTCCACCATGCAGTGGGATCGGCGGACTGGTTCGGCACATCGACGCTCCAGTTTGCGGGCGCGGTCGCATTGACCGTGGCGGGAAGTTCGGCGTGCGTGGCGGGCTGCACCGCGCACGCGGCGAGCGTCATAGCGGTCACGCCCGCAAGCATGGCAACGAGAAGTTTCTTCATGATCGAAGCATCCAGATAAGGCCCGGTTCAATGCGCATCGGACGAAGGCGGCGCGCTCGTGATCGGCTTGGCGAAGAGCACCGTCGTCAGGCCGACGAGGAAGCACAGCGCGAGCACGTAGAAGCAATCGGCGAAAGTCAGCACGAGCGCTTCACGCATGACGAGCGCATGCAGCGAGGCGAGCCCCGCTTGCGACGCATCCAGCGTATCGCCCGCGACGGCGGCGAGATGCGCCGAGTTGCGCGCGATCATGTCGTCGATGACGGGCCGGCCGATCGTCACGTTCTCGTTCAGATGCAGGTAATGCAGATTGAGGCGGTCGTTCAGCATCGTCGCGCTCACCGCGATGCCGATTGCGCCGCCGAGATTGCGCATCAGGTTGAACAGCCCGCTCGCCGATTTGAGCCGCGACGGCGGCAGCGAACCGAGCGCCATCGTCACGATGGGCGGCACCGCGAACTGCTGGCCGATGCCGCGCAGCGCCTGCGGCAACAGGAACTGCTGCCAGCCCCAGTCGTGCGTCAGCGGCGTATAGAAGTAACAGCCCGCGCCGAAGCAGATCAGACCGAATGCGAGCAGCACGCGCATGTCGATGAAGCGCGACGCGAAGCCATACACGCCGATGGAAAGCAACTGGAAACAGCCGACCGACAGCAGCGCGAGGCCCGTGTGCAGCGAATCGAAGCCGCGCACGCGCGCGAGGAACACCGGCGTCAGAAACACCGACACGAAGATGCCGATGCCCGTCACGAACGACAGCAGACTGCCGATCGCGAAGTTGCGCACCGCGAGCGCGCGCAGATCGACGACCGGGTCTTTCGCCGTGAACGCATGCACGAGGAACAGGAAGCCGCAGATCCCTGAAATCCACGCGCACGTGATGATTACGTCGTCGCCGAACCAGTTCTTGCGCGGCCCTTCTTCGAGCACGTATTCCAGACAGCCGAGAAACCCCGACATCAGCACGATGCCGAGATAGTCGCCCTTTTTCAGCAGCGCAATATTCGGCTCGTCCACATGCACGTATTTCGGCACGAGCAGCGCAACGACGAGCCCCGGCACCACGTTCAGATAGAAGAGCCAGTGCCACGACCATTGATCGGTGATCCATCCGCCGATCACCGGTCCGACGGCGGGCGCGAGCGACGCCAGCGCGCCGATCGTCGTCGAGGCAATCAGGCGCTGCTTGCCGGGAAACAGCACGAAGGCGGTCGTAAACACGGTCGGGATCATCGCCGCGCCGAGCGCACCTTGCAGGCCGCGAAAGAGGATCATCGAATTGATGTCCCACGCCATGCCGCACAGCATGCTCGTGATCGTGAAGCCCACCGCCGATGCCACGAAAAGCCAGCGCGTGGAGAACACTTTCGAGAGCCAGCCCGACATCGGAATGACGAGAATTTCGGCGATCAGATATGACGTCTGCACCCAGGACAGCTCGTCCTGGCTCGCGGACAAGCCGCCGCCGATATCCTTCAACGACGACGCGACGATCTGGATATCGAGCGTCGCCATGAAGAAGCCGAGGCACATCAGCGCGAAGGCGAACACGCGCTGCCGTATCGGCTGCGTGGCGGGATCGGAAGGAATGGTGTAAGTCATCGCCGCGCCCCTCAACCGTTCGACTGCTTCGCGAGATGCACCTTGACCGTCGCGGAGAGACCCGGACGCAGCACCGATTCCATGCCCTTCGGCACATCGAGCCGGATGCGCACCGGCACGCGCTGCACGATCTTCGTGAAGTTGCCGGTCGCGTTCTCGGCGGGCAGCACGCTGAAGGTCGCGCCGGTCGCGGGCGCGAGACTTTCGACGTGACCGGTGAACGGCACGCTCGACGCATCGAGTTCGACATCGGCTTCGTCGCCCGCGCGCATCTTCTTCAGTTGATCTTCCTTGAAGTTCGCATCGACCCAGAGTCCCGTCGACGGAACGATGGTCAAAAGCGATGTGCCCACGTTCGCGAGCACGCCCACCCGCGCCGTGCGATTGCCGACATAGCCATCGACGGGCGAGCGGATCGTCGTGTATTCGACGTTCAGTTCCGCGACACGCCGCGCCGCTTCGGCCGTCGCGACGCGTGCCTGTGCATCCGCGATCTGCGCTTCAATCACGCTCAGTTGACGCTTCGCCGCCACGAGCGACGCGCCGCTGCGATCCACCGCCGCCTGTGCCTTCGTATAGTCCGCGTCCGCCCGCTCGACGATCTGGTTCGACACCGCATCGTCCTTCACGAGCTCGCGATAGCGCGAACGGTCCTGTCCGGTGCGCGTGAGTTCCGCCGACGACGCGCGCACTTCCGCCTGCTGCTGATTGATCACGGCCGCCTGCAACGCATCCTTCGCCTGCAGCTCGACCACCGCCGCGCGGGCGCTCGACAGTTCGGCGTCGGCTTGCGCGAGGCGTGCATCATAGTCGCGCGAATCGAGGCGGATCAGCACCTGGCCGGCTTTCACGCGCTGGTTGTCCTGCACGAGCACATCGGTGACGAAACCGTTCACCTTCGGCGCGAGCACGGTGACGTCCCCGCCGACATAGGCATCGTCGGTCGTCTGAACGAAGCGCAGCACGAGCGCCCAGTACGTCGCCGCCGCGATCAGCACAAGCCCGACCAGGCCGAGCGCGAGCAGCATCCAGGGAATCCTGCGCGCCGGCCGCGCGAGCGCCGGCGCCGCGACCGATGGAATATTCGTCGTAGGTGTCGTCATTTGCGATGATAGTGCATATGCACAATTTGGATTGAAGGAATGGGCGAATCCCTGCCCGTCATAGCCCCGAAGACTAGTTGTGCATATGCACCAAGTCAACCGTCACGGCGCGCACGAGTGAATGACGCGGACGGAAAGAATCGCGCCGAAGCCTTGCGCTACAAGGCTCGCAGCCGATTTGCGGGGGCGTCGCGCAGCATGCTTTCATCGGCGCAAAAGCGCACGGCATGCTCGACGAACGCGCGCACCTTGGCCGGCAACAGCGCGCGCGTGCTGTAGGCGATGCGGATTTCGATGGCCGAATCGACGCGCTCATAGGCGTCGAGCAGCGTGACGAGCCGGCCCGCCGCGACTTCTTCCGCGACGAGCGCCGTCGGCAGCACGCCGATACCGAAGCCCTGCAACGCCATTTCGCGATTGAACACCGCGCTGTTCGACGTGATGTCGTGATTGAGCGGCACGCGCAGTTCCTCGCCGCCGATGCGAAACGTGAGCGCGGGCTTGCGGATCGATGGCGACATCGGCACGAACACGTGATCGGCGAGTTCGGACGGATGGCGCGGCGCGGGACGTTGCGCGAGATATGCGGGACTCGCGACGAGCACGAGCGGAATGGTTTCGAGCAGACGCGTGACGGCCGTGTCGGTCGACAGCATGAACGGCAGCACGATGGCGAGATCGTAGCCTTCGCCGACGAGATCGACGGGCCGCTCCGTCAGCGTCACGTCGAGGCGCACATGCGGATGCGCGCGTCTGAAGCTCGCGACGAGCGGCGCATAGCGGCTCATCATCACGGTCGTGTGCGCGACGAGCCGCAAGAGGCCGGTGGCTTCGCTCGCGCGGTTCGATGCGCGCTCTTCCATCGCCTGGAGTTCGTCGAGCAGGCGCGAGCAATCGGCGAAGAAGCGCTCGGCGGTTTCCGTCAGCGAAATCTGCCGTGTCGTGCGATTGAAAAGCCGGCTGCCGAGCCGTTCTTCGAGACCCGCGATCGCGCGCGACACGACCGGCGGCGACATGCCGAGTATGTCGGCCGCACGCGCGAAGCTCTTCGCTTCGACCACCGTGCAAAACACCTTCAGGCTCGTCAGATAGTCCATGTGCGCAATCGTGATGCGTGCGGAAGCCCCGATCATGGCACGAAGCCGCCGTATTCGCACGATGAGACGATCGCGCGGTTTTACGAGCCGCGCGAGCATTCACGCGAAGGACGCACGCGCCTAAAGTTCAACCCATGCCATCCACATGGCCAACCACTGAACCCAGGAGCACACCATGTCACGTCTTTCCCAAATCAACGTCAACGAAGCCACGGGCGTCACCGCCGATCTTTTCGCCGCCATCAAGAAGGCCGCGGGCAAGGTGCCGAACGCTTACGCGACCATCGGCACGCATAGCCCCGCCGCGCTCGGCGCCACGCTCAACGGCGACGCGATCCTCGCGAAGAGCAGCCTCGACAAGGCCGATGTCGAAGCGATCAAACTCGCGGTCAGCGAACTCGTCGGCTGTGACTACTGTGCTGCCGCACACACGCTCGTCGGCAAGATGGTTGGGCTGTCGCAAAAGGAAACGCAGCAAATCCGCGCGGGCGAAGCGACCGGCAATGCGAAGCGCGATGCGCTCGTGCGTTTCGTGCGGCATGTCACGGGCACCACCGGCACGGTCGACGCGGCGCGTCTGAACGAAGTGCGCGAAGCAGGCTATTCGGAAGCGCAAGTGATCGACACGCTGTTCGCGATGAGCGTCATCAACTTCACGAACCTCGTGAACCGTGTGAACGACACGACGATCGACTTCCCTGCCCTCGTCTAAGTCTGCGCCGGACCTTTGGTCAGCCGGTCGATAACGGAACTCACGAGATCGACCGGCACCGGAAAGACGATCGTCGAGTTCTTGTCGCCGGCAATCGACGTCAGTGTTTGCAGATAGCGCAGTTGCATCGCCTGCGGTTGCTGCGCGAGCATCTGCGCCGCCTGCAACAGCTTCTCCGATGCCTGCAACTCGCCTTCCGCATGGATGATCTTCGCGCGCCGCTCGCGTTCGGCTTCGGCCTGGCGAGCGATCGCGCGGATCATCGTCTCGTTGATATCGACATCCTTGATCTCGACGTTCGATACCTTGATGCCCCACGCGTCCGTCTGCGAATCGAGCACGCGCTGGATGTCGGCGTTGAGACGTTCGCGCTCGGACAGCAACTCGTCGAGTTCGTGCTTGCCGAGGATCGCGCGCAGCGTGGTTTGCGCGAGCTGACTCGTCGCTTCGAGAAAGCGCGCGACCTGAATCACCGCCTTCTCCGGATCGACCACGCGAAAGTACACCACCGCATTCACCTTCACCGATACGTTGTCGCGCGTGATGACGTCTTGCGGCGGCACGTCGAATACGACCGTGCGCAAGTCCATGCGCACGACCTGCTGCACGACCGGAATGATCAGCACGAGCCCCGGTCCCTTCACTTTCCAGAAGCGCCCGAGCATGAACACGACGCCGCGTTCGTACTCACGAAAAATGCGCACCGCCGACGCGACGATAAAGATGACGAACGCGATCACGATGCCGCTGAAACCGAAGGTAAGCCCCATTTTTGAAACCTCGTTGTCGATGTGTTCAGGAATGCCCCGCCTCGCGCTCGCCTTCGAGCGGCTCGACGGTCAGCGTGAGACCGTGACGCGAGATCACGCGCACGCGCGCGCCTTCTTGCGGCAACGCCCGTGGGGTTGCCGCCTGCACGCGCCAGCGTTCGCCATGCACGCGCGCCCAGCCGCTGCCGGACTCGTGCGCGAGCATCACGCCGATGGTGCCGAGCATCGCCTCGCCGCCGCTCACCACCGGCCGTTTGCGCGCCTTCAACGCGACGGCCGACACGGTGAACACGAAGAGCGCTGTAAAAAGCGCAAGCCCGACGACGAGGCCGATGGGAATGCCGAAGCCGGGCACATCGGTGTCGATGAGCATGAGCGCGCCGATCGCGAACGCGATAATCCCGCCGATGCCGAGCGAGCCGAACGTCGGCAGAAACATCTCCGCGACCAGAAAGCCCATGCCGAGCACGATCAATCCCAGTCCGACGAAACTGATCGGCAGGAGTTGCAGCGCAAACAGTCCGACCAGCAGGCAGATCGCACCGGCGACGCCCGGCAGCACCATGCCGGGATTCGCGAACTCGAAGAAAAGCCCGTACATGCCGATCATCATCAGAATGAGCGCGACGCTCGGGTCCGTGATCGTCGCGAGAAAGCGGCTGCGCCAGTCGGGTTGCAGCAGGACGAGCGGGGCCTGTTTCGTCGCGAGGACATGATCGCCGCTCGCGGTTTTGACATGACGGCCGTCGAGTTTGGCGAGCAGATCGGGGATGTCGTTGGCGGTCAGGTCGATGACTTTTTGCTCCAGCGCTTCCGTCGCCGATAGCGCCACCGCCTCGCGCACCGCGCGCTCGGCCCATTGCGCGTTGCGGCCGCGCAATTGCGCGAGGCCGCGTATGTAGGCGGCGGCGTCCTGCATCTGCTTGCGGGTTTCGGTCGACTGCGAATCCGTGCCCGACGCGGCCTTGCCCGCGCCGGAAGGCTCCCGTTCCGGCCCGCCCATGCCGAGCTGCACCGGCGACGCCGCGCCGAGATTCGTGCCGGGCGCCATCGCCGCGATATGGCTCGCGTAGGTGATATAGGTGCCCGCGCTCGCGGCGCGCGCCCCGCTCGGCGCGATGAACGCGGCCACCGGCACCGGCGAGGCGAGCATCGCCTGGATGATCGAGCGCATGGAGAGATCGAGTCCGCCGGGCGTGTCGAGTTCCAGCACGGCGAGTTGCGCGTGTTCGTCCGCGGCGCGGGCGAGCGAGCGCACGACGAAATCCGCGCTCGCCGGACCGATCGCGCCCTTCAGCGGAATCACGACGACCGGCGCGGGCGCGAGCGCGGCGGCCACGGCGCGCATCGGCACGAACGCGAACGCCATCGACAACAGCGCGCATCCGATGCGGCTCCACAGCCAGTCAGCGAACTTCGTTCTCATCGGCGCAAACCGGGCGCGCGGCTGCGCGGCGGTTCCTCGTGTCTGGTCTCTCTTTTAGCTTAGGTCAATTGCGAATTCACGGCCGGCGCGTCGTGCGGTCGATGACCTTTTCCACATCCGCCGTCTCGCCGAGTGCCGACACGAAGCGCGCCGTGTCGAAATCGCGTGACACGCAGCCGTCGAGGTAGATGAAACGGCGCTGCAGCGTGAGCCACAGGCTCGTTTGCTCGCGCCACTGGAGCGACGCGTTCAGCGAGTTGAGACGCCGCGTCACGCTTTCGGCGATTTCCTTGTCGTAGTCGTAGCTGTTCGCGAGCCGGCAGCGCCCCGCGATCCAGCAGCTATTGCCGCGTTCGATGCGGTAATGGGCTTCGTCGAGCCATTCCTGATCGGTTTCGAGCGGGCCGCGCGGCGCGGGGCAATCGGCGATGGCGCTCGATACGTGCAGAAAGGGATCGTTGCCGCGATTCGCCAGCGGCTCCCCGGCGCATGTCATGTGCGCAGCCGCGGCAAGCACGGCCGCGAGCACCCGCATTCCGTAAGCCGCGTTGCCTGTCATCGTGCGCGCCTTTCGTCAAGCCATCGTCCAGACAGCATAGTTCATCGCATCGAAACGAATCGCCGCGCGGGAAGCCGGTAAACTTGGAATGTGGCGCACCGCCCATTCCTCGCACCGAGACCGACATGAAACAGGCACTTCACCATCTGACGGTCGCGACAGGCTCGCGCGGCCTGCACGAAGTCACCCGCGACATCGATCACTGGATCGATCTTCAGGATATCCGCACCGGATTGCTGACGCTGTTTTGCCGGCATACGTCGGCATCGCTGCTGATTCAGGAAAACGCCGATCCCGACGTGCGCGTCGATCTCGAACGATATTTCGAGTCGGTCGCGCCCGAAGCGCCCGGCCGCTACGTGCACGACACCGAAGGCCCCGACGACATGCCCGCGCATCTGCGCACCGCGCTGACGACCGTGCAGTTGTCGATTCCCGTCGAAGCGGGCCGCATGGTGCTCGGCACGTGGCAAGGCATCTATGTGTTCGAGCACCGGACGGCGCAGCATCAGCGCGAACTCGTCTTGCATCTGATCGGCGAGTGACCTAATATACGCACCGCGTATATTTTGGGAGCAGTAACGGTGACTCAGGAACTTCAGCAGCAGACGATTCTTCGCGACGCCATGCGGCGTCTGAACATGACCCGCGACGCGTTCGCATCGCGCATCGGCGTGTCACGGCGGGCTCTGGATACGTGGCTGCTGCCCGACGAATCGCCGGAATCCCGCGCGATGCCGGAAATCGCGGCGCGCTACGTCGGCGAGATTCTGGGCGGCATGCCGGAAGGCACCGCATATACGCAAAGCGCACATTCGACGATCGACTTCGAAGGCCGGCCACAACTGCTCTCGATCGACCAGTTTTCGCGCGAATCGGCCGAAGCGCTGTTCCGCACGGCCGACATGATGCAGCCGATTGCGCGTCGCAAGAAGATCACGCGCGTGCTCGAAGGCGCGGTGCTCGCGAATCTGTTCTTCGAGGCGAGCACGCGCACCCGCGTGAGTTTCGGCGCGGCGTTCGCGCGGCTCGGCGGTTCCGTGTGCGACACGACCGGCTTCACGTTCTCGTCGATGGCGAAAGGCGAGTCGATCTATGACACGAGCCGCGTCATCAGCGGCTACGCCGATGCGATCGTCGTACGGCATCCGGAGCAAGGCTCGGTCGCGGAATTCGCGCGCGCGACGAACATTCCCGTCATCAACGCCGGCGACGGCCCCGGCGAGCATCCAAGTCAGGCGCTCCTCGATCTCTACACGATCCAGCGCGAGTTCTCGCGTCTCGGAAAAATCGTCGACGGCGCGCATATCGCGATGGTCGGCGATCTCAAGTACGGCCGCACGGTGCATTCGCTCGCCAAGCTGCTCTCGCTTTACAAGGGGCTGAAATTCACGCTCGTCTCGCCGCGCTCGCTGGAGATGCCGGCGCATATCATCGAGCGCATCACGCGCGGCGATCATGTGATCGAGCAGACGAGCGACCTGCGCGCGGGTCTCGCGGGCGCGGACGTGGTGTACGCGACGCGCATCCAGAAAGAGCGTTTCGCCGATGAGTCGATCGAAGGCTATACGCCGGACTTCCAGATCAACCAGGCGCTCGTCGACGATGTCTGCGGGCGCGACACGCTGATCATGCATCCTCTGCCGCGCGACAGCCGCCCCGGCGCGAACGATCTCGCCACCGATCTGAACCACGACTCGCGCCTCGCGATCTTCCGCCAGACCGACAACGGCATTGCGGTGCGTATGGCGATTTTCGCGGTGCTGCTGGGCGTCGAGCATCAGGTGCGCCATTCGATGCGCGATGCGGCGTGGAAGTCGCCTGCTTCCATCGGTCCGGACGATGCCATATTTCACGGCTTCGATTGATACGTTTTTTACACGCCGCGAACGTGTCTTTGCGTGACGTTGACGCAAGCCGGCCTATGCTTCTATACAAGGGAAACGTGATGGAGCTCCGGTCATGGATATGTCGCTTGCATGGGTGGTCAGCCGTCGAAACTTACATGATGAAGGCTTCGGCGCATGTCAGCGGGTGCGTATTCTGGCGCTCGCGCACTTCGCGGATAACGAGGCGTCGCGGGAGCGCATACGCGCGCTGTTTCATTCGCCGCTCGGTGTTTATGTGAGTCAGGCGCAGCGTGAAGGCTGTGAGCTTCGGCTCGAATTCGATACCGCGAGTGAAGATCTCGCGTTCACGCTGCGCACGTTGAAACGCGTGCTGCCGGAAGCGCGTGTCGACGGCATCGCGCCGCGCGTGTTTGCGCATCGGGTGGGTGCGCGCGGCGCGAGTTGACCGGTTATTCTTTCGACGGCGCGATCAGATCCGGATGATGTTCACGCATGAACTCGGCGTAGGGTTTCAGTCGTTTGAAATCTTCATCCGACAGTTCCCATGTATCCGGATCCAACGCGATCCCCCGGTTGATTTCCTCTTCCTCCTCCGGAGTGGGAAGAATGAGACCTTTAAATGTCCTTTGCATACCTTCTTATTTCTCTCTGGTTTGCACGGCGCAGACTGATGATGCGCCGCATCTCATTTCTCCACGTGATTACCACGCAGAACGTACGGCCGCGTATGGGCACATAACCCACTTCGCGGACCTCTCCATAATCGCGACGATCGTCTATCTCTAACACAATTTCGTCCCAGGCAATCTCTCTCGCAAGATCGAGCGACACCCCGTGCAGAAGCCGATTGATCGCGTCCTTCAACGGATCAAACGTGATGTCGAAGTGCATTCATTGTGGTTCCCAAAAGTAGAAGTGACAAGGCGCGAAAGTTCTGATTTGCGGATTGCGATTAATCCGAACTCCGAACGATTCGCGTCACTTCATTCTTCTGGAAAACCTCATGGCTTTTCTATAGACCGATTGGCCAACGAGCACGAGTGATCCTGAAGCTCTTCAGACGATGCCCAGTCGCCGGGCTGCACATGATCGTTGAGAAGAAAGAATGCGTGCGCGCCGTCGTCTCGCGTGGTGCCGACGAGAAGAAGCGTCTGTTCGCCCATCGTCTGGCCGCGGCTTGCGGCATAGGGCGCGACGACCTTGAACGGATCGGTCTGCGCGAGATCCGCGTCGTCGATGCGCAGCGCGCTGTACACATGGCCGCGCAATCTCACCGGCAGCGGCTTCCATTCCGTGCCGATGCCGGGTCCGACCTCACGCAGCGTCTGGCCGACATCCGCCGCGAGGCAATCGATATGAATGTGCAATTGATTCTGCGTGCGCCCGCTCGCCGAATTGATCGCGAGCGACACTTCATCGCGCGTCAGCGTCCGGCCCAACGCGCGATCGACATAGCCACGCGCATTCCACGCGTCGCGAAAGTAGTTCGGGGCATTCGGTTCGAGCAGTTCAGGACTTTCGATGCCGCTTACGCGCGCCGTCGGAATCAGCAGATATTGCGCGATGCCGACGATATCCTTCAGCACCGCGTAACCGCTCGCGAGATTCACATCGGCGCATTTCTGCTGCACGTGCGCGCCCTCCGCGGCAGGCTCGCAGTAGTCGTGCACGATTTCCCATAACGCGTTCGGATTGGCCGCGCACGCGAGCGGCAGGCAGAGAACGCCAAGCACGGCGAGGCAGCGCAGTTTCTTCGTAGTTTTCATCGGCATGATCCAGGCGGCGCAAAAAACAGACAGCCTGCCGGATTATGCTTGCAAGCGTGTGAACGCGTCCCGGAACGCGACAAAGCCCCGCGTCATAACGATGCGGGGCTTTGTCATCGAACGGAAAATCAGGCCGCTTCGGCGCGATTCACCGGATGCGGTTCCTTCAGTTTGTTGGCGACGCGCGCCGCCTCGAAGTACGACGCGTTCGGCGGACGCTTCAGATACTGCCCCGCGCCGCGCTCCGCGCGCAGATCGCCGTTGGCCCACGCGAGCGCACCGCGCGTGAGCGTGTGCGTCGCGACGCCCTGCACTTCCATGCCTTCGAAGACGTTGAAATCGACTTTCTGATGATGCGTCTTGACGGAAATCGTGCGCGTCGCCTCGGGATCCCATACGACGAGGTCCGCGTCGGCGCCCACCTGCACTGCACCCTTTCGCGGATAGAGATTGAAAATCTGCGCCGCATTCGTCGATGTCACGCGCACGAACTCGTTCGGCGTGAGACGTCCCATTTTGACGCCGTGATGCCACAGCACCGACATGCGGTCTTCCACGCCACCGCACCCATTAGGAATCCTTGTGAAGTCTTCACGACCCATCGCCTTCTGCGGTGCGCAAAACACGCAGTGATCCGTCGCGGTCGTATGAAGCTGGCCCGATTGCAGCCCGCGCCACAGCGCCTCGCGATGCTCGCTCGTGCGAAACGGCGGGCTCATCACGTGCGCGGCGGCGCGTGTCCAGTCGGGATCGCGATACACCGATTCATCGATCACGAGATGACCCGGCAGCACTTCACCGAACACACGCAGACCATCGTTGCGCGCCTTCGCGATGACATCGACGGCATCTTTCGCCGATACGTGCACGATATAGAGCGGCACGCCAAGCACCTGCGCGATGCGGATCGCGCGATTCGCCGCCTCGCCTTCCACTTCCGGCGGACGCGACAGCGGATGCGCCTCCGGTCCTCTGAAACCTTTCGCGAGCAATTGCTTCTGCAACTGAAAAACGAGTTCGCCGTTTTCCGCGTGCACGGTCGGCAGCGCGCCGAGTTCGAGCGAGCGCGTGAAGCTGTTCACGAGCACTTCATCGTCGGCCATGATCGCGTTCTTGTAGGCCATGAAGTGCTTGAAGCTCGACACGCCGTGCTCATGCACGAGCAGGCCCATGTCGCGATGCACCGACTCGTCCCACCACGTCACCGCGACGTGAAAGCCGTAATCCGCCGACGCCTTCTCCGCCCAGCCGCGCCACTCCTTGAACGCATCCATGAGCGGTTGCTTTGGGCTCGGAATCACGAAGTCGATGATGCTCGTCGTGCCGCCCGACAATCCCGCCGCGGTGCCGGTGTAGAAGTCGTCGCTCGCGGTCGTGCCCATGAAAGGCAGCTCCATGTGCGTATGCGGGTCGATGCCGCCTGGCATCACATACTGGCCGCCCGCATCGACGATCTGTGTATCGGCCGGCACGTCGAGATCGGTCCCGATGGCGAGTATCGTTCCGCCTGCTTGCGGGTCGGCGCACAGCACGTCGGCGCGATAGGTGCGGTCCGCATCGATCACGGTGCCGCCGCGAATCAGAATAGGCATGAGTCGTCCTCCGGTTATTTTCAAGCGCTCAACATATCGGCCCGCGCGCTGCCGCGCAGTTTCATCCACGATCCATACACGACAGCGGCCAGCACGAGGCCGACGAACCACGCGTACGTGTAGAGCGTGTTGAAGAACGCGGGTACGTTGGGAAATGAAGCGGGAAACGCGGTGTGCAGAAAGCCCGGTAAATTCGGCAGCACGCCGACCAAGAGCGCCACGACTGCCGCGATGTTCCATCCGCCGCTGTACGAGTACTCGCCGTCTTCATCGAAAAGTTCGCGTTGATCGAGCTGCGTACCGCGTATAAAGAAGTAATCGACCATCAGAATGCCCGCGACCGGCCCGAGCAGCGCCGAATAGCCGACGAGCCACGTGAAGATATAGCCCTGCGTGGTCGCGAGAATCTTCCACGGCATCATGACGATGGCGATCGTCGCCGTGATCATGCCGCCCGCGCGATACGAAATGCCCTTCGGCCACAGGCTCGAAAAGTCGTAAGCCGGTCCGACGAGATTGGCCGCGAGATTGCAGCACATCGTATCGAGCGTGAGGATGATGAGCGCAATGCCCACGCCGATGCCCGTCATGCGGCTCGTGAGATCGATCGGATCCCAGATGGCCTTGCCGTAAATCACGACCGTCGCCGACGTGACGACGACCGAGATCACCGAGAGCAGCGCCATCGGCAAGGGCAGGCCGATTGATTGCCCGATCATCTGATCGCGCTGCGTGCGCGCGAAGCGCGTGAAGTCCGGAATGTTGAGCGCGAGCGTCGCCCAGAAGCCGACCATCGCGGTGAGGCCGGGCCAGAACGTCGCCCAGAAGAGCCCTTCCTTCTTGCCGCCCGCGACGAACTGCGACGGCGCCGAGAGCATCGAACCGATGCCGCCCGCCTTGCTCGTCGCCCACCAGACGAGCGCGATGCACATCACGACCTTGATCGGCGCGGACCAGCTTTCGAGCCAGCGGATCGAATCCGTGCCGTGCCAGATGAAGTAGAGCTGCAACGCCCAGAACACGAGAAAGCACGCGAGCTGACCGAGCGAAATATCGATGAGCGGCAGCGCCGCGCCGTGCAGCGCGTTGCCCGTCAGGATATTCAAAAGTGTATAGATGGCGCTGCCGCCTAACCACGTCTGAATACCGTACCAGCCGCACGCGACGATCGCGCGCAGCAGCGCCGGCAACTTCGCGCCCTGCGTGCCGAACGACGAGCGCACGAGCACCGCATACGGAATGCCATGCTTCGCGCCCGCATGGCCGATGAGCAACATCGGCACGAGCACGATCAGGTTGCCGAGCAGGACCGTCACCACCGCCTGCCACGGCGACATGCCCTGATCGGTGAGACCGGCGGCCAGCATGTACGACGCGATGTTCATCACCATGCCGACCCACAACGCCGCGAAGTGATACCACTTCCACGTGCGTTGCGCGGGGCCGGTCGGTGCTAGATCGTCGTTGTACAGGCTGCTCGTTTCGACGTCATGCGCTGTCTGATTCATCGGGTGCACTCCGGTTGTGCGGTTGATCGTGGGGATTCAACGACGACGAGCGCTACGTTATGTCTATATTCATGCTGCTTTCGCGGGTTCTTCCGCGTCGACACGCGCGGGATTGTTCGGATGCGTGGTCCAGTCCGCGTATTCGCCCGCATCGACGCGCTCCATCGTGATGCACTGCTCGACCGGACACACGTGCATGCACAAATTGCACCCGACACACTCCGAATCAACCACTTCGAAATGCCGCTTGCCGTCCTTCTCCTTCAGGATCGCCTGATGCGACGTGTCCTCGCACGCGATATGACACAGCCCGCACTGGATGCACTTGTCCTGATCGATGCGCGCCTTGATGTCGTACTTGAGATTGAGGTACTTCCAGTCGGTGACGTTCGGCACAGCGCGGCCGCGAATGTCGTCGAGCGTTGCGTAGCCTTTCTCGTCCATCCAGTTCGAGAGGCCATCGGCGAGATCGGACACGATGCGAAAGCCGTAGTGCATCGCTGCCGTGCACACCTGCACGCTGCCCGCGCCGAGCACCATGAACTCCGCTGCGTCGCGCCACGATGAAATGCCGCCGATGCCGGAAATCGGCAGATTCGGTGTCTCCGGATCGCGCGCGATTTCAGCGACCATGTTCAGCGCGATCGGCTTCACCGCCGGGCCGCAATAGCCGCCGTGCGTGCCTTTGCCATCGACGGTCGGCATCGGCGCCATCTCGTCGAGATCGACCGCAACGATCGAGTTGATGGTGTTGATGAGGGAGACGCCATCCGCGCCGCCCTTGAACGCGGCGCGCGAACCCATGCGGATATCGCTGATGTTCGGCGTGAGTTTCACGAGACACGGCAGCTTCGTGCCTTCCTTCACCCAGCGCGTCACCATCTCCACATATTCAGGCACCTGGCCCACGGCCGCGCCCATGCCGCGCTCGCTCATGCCATGCGGACAGCCGAAGTTCAGTTCGACCGCATCCGCGCCCGTGTCTTCCACTTGCGTCAGGATCCACTTCCAGTCCTTCTCGTTGCACGGCACCATCAGCGAGACGATCAGCGCGCGATCGGGCCAGTCGCGTTTCACCTGTTCGATCTCGCGCAGGTTCACATCGAGCGGTCTGTCCGTGATCAGTTCGATATTATTTAGTCCTGCGATACGTTGTCCATTCCATTGCACCGCGCCGTAACGCGAGCTCACGTTCACAACATGCGGATCGAGCCCGAGCGTCTTCCACACGACACCGCCCCAGCCCGCTTCGAACGCGCGGTTGACGTTGTAGGCTTTGTCGGTCGGCGGCGCGGATGCGAGCCAGAAAGGATTCGGCGACGTGATGCCAGCGATATTGCAAGTCAGATCGGCCATGTTCGTATTCTCCTTGTATGCTCAGGCGGCTTTGATCGCAGTCAGCTCGAACGACGCATCGATGGACGCCGCCGCGAGCTTGCCGTCCTGCACGGCCTGCACGGTGAGATCGAGTCCTTCATGGGTCGCGCAATCGCCGCCGGCCCACACTTTTGCAAGCGTCGTCTGACGGTTCTCATCGGTGACGATGCGACCGCCATCGAGCGTCAGCAATTCATGATCGATGCCCACGGGCACGAGCGTCTGACCGATCGCCTTCAGCACCATGTCGGCCTCGATCACGAAGCGCTCCGTGCCGCGCTCCAATTCGACGCCGGTCACATGACCGTCCTCGCCGATCAATCGAACCGGCTTCGCATGCGTGACGATCGCGACGCCGTTGGTCTGCGCGAATTCGCGCTCGGCCCACGTCGCGCTCATGTTCTCGACGCCGCGCCGATACGCCATCGTCACGTTGGTCGCACCGAGCTTGGCGGACTGCACGCATGCATCGACCGCCGTATTGCCGCCGCCGATCACGACGACGCGCCGTCCGACCGGCACGCTCGCGAGATCATCGGACTGACGCACCTGCTCGATGAAATCGACCGCGTTCATCACGCCATCGAGCGCTTCGCCTTCGAGCGCCAGTTCGCGCACGCCCGCAAGGCCGAACGCGATGAACACCGCGTCGTATTGCTTGCGCAACTCGTCCAGCGTGAAATCGCGGCCAAGCGACTGACCCGTCTTGATCTCGATACCGCCGATCGAATACAGCCATTCGATCTCGCGCTGCGCATAATCCTCGACGGTCTTGTACGCGGCGATACCGTATTCGTTGAGTCCGCCCGGCTTCTCGCGCGCATCGAAGATCACCGCGCGATGCCCGGCGAGCGCGAGCCGATACGCGCACGCGAGTCCCGCCGGCCCCGCCCCGACGATCGCAATGCGCCGCCCGGTTTCCGCCGCGCGTTCGAACAATGCGACGCCTTTGGCCATCGCCCAGTCGGTCGCGTGACGCTGCAACGCGCCGATCTTCACAGGCTCGTCGCCCGGATGATTACGCACGCAACTGCCTTCGCAAAGAATCTCCGTCGGGCACACGCGCGCGCACATGCCGCCGAGCGGATTGGCCGAGAGAATGTCGACGGCCGCGCCCTTCAGATTGCCGTTGCCGATCTTGCGGATGAAGCCGGGAATGTCGATGCTCGTCGGACATGCCTGCACGCACGGCGCGTCGTAGCAGTAGTGGCAACGGCTTGCGGCAGCCGCGGCCGCGGTGGCGTCGAGCAGCGGCGCGACATCCGAGAATTCGCATGCGAGCTGTTCTTGCGTGAGGCGATGGCTCGCGATATCGCCGGTTCGTTTCATGGTCATGCGCGTTCCTTGTGAGGACGTACGAGTGCCCGCCGTCCGCGTGCGACGACGCGGACGGTGTTGAACATGAGTCAGAAAAAGCGCGGCTTACGAAACCGGTTCGGACGCGCGCTCGAGCATCGCGTGCAGCAGCACGTTCGCGCCGGCCTCGATCCACTCCAGCGTCGCGTCTTCGATTTCGTTATGGCTGATGCCGTCGACGCAAGGCACGAAGACCATCGACGTCGGCGCGACCTGCGCGAGATAGCACGCGTCGTGGCCCGCGCCCGACACCATGTCGCGATGCGAATAGCCGAAGCGCTGCGCCGCCGCGCGCACGGACGCGACGCAGGCGGCATCGAACTTGACGGGCTCGTAGTAGAAGATCTGTTCGAGCTCGGTCTGCAAGCCGATTTCGCCAGCGATGCGCGCGACACCTTCGCGCAAAGCGGCATCCATGCGCGCGAGCACGGCATCGTCGGGATGACGGAAATCGACGGTGAAGAACACGCGGCCCGGAATCACGTTGCGCGAGTTCGGATGCACCTGCATCATGCCGACCGTCGCGCAGGCGAGCGGCGCGTTGTCCAGACCGATGCGGTTGACGAGATCGACCACGCGCGACGCGCCCAGCAGCGCATCCTTGCGGCGCGGCATCGGCGTCGGGCCCGCGTGCGCTTCCTGGCCCGTCAGCGTGATTTCGTACCAGCGCTGGCCTTGCGCATCGGTGACGACGCCGATCGTCTTATCTTCGGCTTCGAGAATCGGCCCTTGCTCGATATGCAGCTCGAACGCCGCATGCAGCTTGCGGCCGCCGCACGGCACATCGCCCGCATAGCCGATGCGCTTCAGTTCTTCGCCGATCGTCTTGCCATCGACGTCCTTGCGCGAGAGACCGTAATCGAGCGAGAACACGCCCGCGAACACGCCGGACGCGACCATCGCGGGCGCGAAACGCGAGCCTTCCTCGTTGGTCCAGATCACGACTTCGATCGGATGCTCGGTCTCGATGCCGCGATCGTTGAGCGAGCGGATCACTTCGAGCCCGCCGAGCACGCCGTAGATGCCGTCGAAGCGCCCGCCGGTCGGCTGCGAATCCGCGTGCGAGCCGGTCACGACCGGCAGCGCGTCGGGATTGCGCCCGGCGCGACGCATGAACACGTTGCCCATCTGATCGACGCTCACCGTGCAGCCCGCTTCCTTCGCCCAGCTCACGATCAGATCGCGCCCTTCGCGATCGAGATCGGTCAGCGCGAGACGGCATACGCCGCCTTTCGGTGTCGCGCCGATTTTGGCCATCGTCATGAGGCTGTCCCATAGACGTTGACCGTTCACCTTGATGGACGTATCGAGACCCGCCTCTCTGATTGCATCCGTTACGACGTTCATTCGCCTCGCTCCTTACGATCTGACTTCGTATGTGAGTGACTTCGCTTCGTGCATGCCGGGCGTTTGCGGTGCGATGCCGCACGCGTCCGGTGCACGATTTCTGTTCTGCGATGACTGATGCAAACGACACGCTTCTTCTGTGCTTCGAGCGCTCTCAAATCCTGTCCAGTTGGACAGGTTGTAGCCGATTAAAATAATCAAATCAACGTCTTTCGTGTGCGGACAAACACCGATCGGACAAAGCGATAAGCGTGCCATTGCGACGCAGCATCGACTGGCATTGGCCGCAAGCGGTTTTTCGACGCGATGCAGCGCCGCGCGCGAAAACCAGCACGGATGGCACGAACGGCGCGAATGAGGCACGATGCGGCACACACGGCACAAGAATTCGACGATGAAACATGACGACGCGGCTGACGGCATCACCGGAGTGGACGCTTCGACGCCACCTTTGCGGCGAAGCAAGGCGCAAATCCGCGAGAGCAACGTAGCGCAACTGCTCGCGTGCGCCGAAGAAGTGTTCGCCGAGAAAGGACTCGAAGGCGCGAGCACGGCGATGATCGCCGAGCGCGCCGGCTTGCCGAAGGCCAATCTGCATTACTACTTTCCGACGAAGCTCGCGCTGTATCGGCGCGTGCTGGAAGACCTGTTCGAAGACTGGCATCGCGCGGCGGATACCTTCGAATGCAGCGACGATCCGGTCGAGGCGATCGGCGGTTATGTGCGCGCGAAGATGGACTTGTCCAGACGCAGGCCGCTCGGCTCGAAAGTGTGGGCGAGCGAGATCATCCACGGCGCGCATCACATGCAGGACATCCTCAACGAGCGCGTGAAGCCGTGGCTCGAGACACGCGTGATCGTGATCGAAAGCTGGATCGCGCGCGGTCTGCTCGCGCCCGTCGAACCGGACACGTTCATGTTCATGATCTGGGCAATCACCCAGCATTATGCCGATTTCGACGCGCAAATCCGCGCATTGAAAGGCAAGCGCGCGCTCACGCGCAAAGCCTTCGATGAACAGACGGAAGAAGTCGTGCGCCTCGTGATTCGCGCGTGCGGCGCGGTGTCGCCGTGCGTCGAAGAAAAAGAGGACGCGCAATAAAAAACGCCGGCCCCTCGATGGCGGCCGGCGTTCACTGCTTGCTGCGGTCATGCTTCACTACTTGCGCTTTCTGACGCTTACCTCTACTTCAACCGCTACTGCTCACTACTTCTGCTGCCCTGCTCCACGAAGCTCAGGATCGAGCTTCGATTAATGACCGAAGTAGACCGAGTTGCGATCCGACATCGACACATTGGCGCGCGACGAAGAAGAAGCGGCACCCGACTGCGACGTGCCGGCGATCGACGGACCGTAAGCGCTTGCACCGTTTTCGGCGTTCACACGCGCTTGGGCCGCTTGAAGATTCTGCGGATAGTTCACGCGATCTTCCGACGGGTTGTAGCCGGCCTTTTCCAGTTGAACCAGTTCTGCGCGGACTTGAGCGCGGGTCACCGGGCCATTGCTTTGCGCGAACGCGAAAGTCGGAGCGGCCAGAGCGGTGGCGATGACGAGTGCGGGAACGAATGCCTTGATCATGATAAACCTCCAGTAATCTTGTTTTGAAATCGAAACTGAATCAGAGCTTTTTAAGCGGTTTCTGATTTCGTTTCGCTTGAAGACAAGTGTAGGAGGAGGCGGACCTAGGGGAAACCCCGATTTTCACGAAAAACAATTGTCTGGATCGCAATAATCCGTTTCGCCAGCCGAAGCGCGTTCCAGGCTTTTTTATGCGACGCAAGTCTCTGTTTTTAATGCGCTAATTTCGCAAATGAACCGTTCTTTCGGGCGCATCCGACCGGCCGCGCCGCAAGCGGTCATTGCGCCCCGGCCAGCCAATCGTCATCCAGCCGTCAGCTAGTCAGCTTTCATCACATGAGCCAGCGCGGCGGTCACGAGTTCGCTCAGGAGCGGCTCGATCGCGGCCGCCTTGGTTTCGTCGTAAGCGAACGGCGACGTTTCTTCCATATAGCTGACTTGCGTCAGTTCCAGTTGGACCGCATGGATGCCCTTTTCGGGCTGTCCATAGCGCCGCGTGATATAGCCGCCTTTGAAGCGCCCGTTGGCCACCGTCGAAAAGCGACCGTCGCGCTCGACGATTTCCGCGAGATGCTCGGCCAGCCCCGGCGCCGCCGACGCGCCGTCCGCGGTCCCGAAGTTGAAATCGGTGAGACGGCCATCGAAAAAGCGCGGCACGACCGAGCGGATCGAATGCGCTTCCCAGAGCAGCACGCGGCCATGCGCCTCGCGCAGCGCATCGAGTTCGCCGGCGAGCGCGTCGTGATACGGCTGCCAGTACATCGCCCGACGCGCCTCGATCTGCTCGCGCGACGGCTCGTGACCCGGCTGGTAGAGCGGTGCCTTGTCGAAGGTATCGACCGGACAGAGTCCCGTCGTGTCGCGGCCGGGATAGAGATTCGCGTCGTCGGGCGGACGGTTCAGATCGACGACATAGCGCGCGTAATTCGGCGTCAGGATCGACGCGCCGAGTTCGCGCGCGAACGCGTAGAGACGTTCGAGATGCCAGTCGCAATCTTCGGTGAGCGTGGCGACCGGCGTCATCTCCTCGGCGAGCGCGCAGGGAATCTGCGTGCCGCGATGCGGAATCGAGATCAGGAGCGGCGCGCTGCCGCGTTCCAGCGTGAAGATCGAAGAATCGTTCATGGATGACCTCAATCCAGCAAGCCGCGCAAGGCGGCACGATAACGCGCGAGCGATTCGTCTTCGTCCGCGTGACGGCGCGCATCGATCACCTTGCGGCCGGAGACGAAAACATCGCGGATCGGCGTCTCGCCATGTTCGCAGAAGACCGCGCTCGACAGCCACGCGTCGCGCGCATGACCGCCGATGCCCGGATGCGCGTCGTCTAGCACGAGCCAGTCCGCGCGCGAACCCTCCGCAAGCAGGCCGACGGGCCGGCCTGTCGCGTGCGCGCCGCCGTCGAGCGCGGCATCGAAGAGACGATCGGCGGGACGGCTTTGCGTCGGCGATGCCAGCACGTTGCGTTGCTGTCGGCACAGGCGCTGGCCGTATTCGAGCAGACGCAACTCCGATCGCCAGTCGACGCCGACATGACTGTCCGAGCCCACACCGATGCGCCCGCCCGCATCGAGATAGTCGCGCGACGGGAAGACGCCATCGCCGAGATTCGCTTCGGTCGTGAGACACAGGCCCGCGATCGCACCGCTCGCGGCAAGACGCGCGCATTCGCCGGCATCGATGTGTGTCGCGTGCACGAGGCACCAGCGTTCGTCGACGTTGAAGCGCTCCAGCAGCCACTCCACCGGACGATGCCCCGTCGCCGCAAGGCACGCCTCCACTTCGGCGACCTGCTCCGCGATGTGGATATGCAGCGGCGCGCGCGTGAAGCGCGCATCGAGTCCTTCGATGACCGCCGCGAGCGACTCGCCCGACACCGCCCGCAGCGAATGCGGCGCGACGCCGTAACGCCGCGCGCCGTTCTCGGGCCGCGAGCGCGCAAGCGAATCGATGATGCCGAGCAGCGTGTCGGGCGTATTGAGAAAGCGCCGCTGATCGTCGCGCGGCGCGCTCTTGCCGAAGCCGCTGTATTCGTAGAGCACCGGCAGCATCGTCATGCCGATGCCCGCGCGTTCCGCCGCGTCGACCACACGTTCGGCGAGTTCGGCGCGATTCGCATACGGCGCGCCATCGGGCGCGTGATGCACGTAATGGAACTCGCACACGGACGTGTAGCCCGCCTTCAGCATCTCGATGTAAAGCCAGTGCGCGATATCCGCGAGCGATTCCGGACCGATGCGCGCGGCGAAGCGATACATGAGATCGCGCCAGCTCCAGAACGTATCGGCGACGCTCGCGCGATATTCGGTGAGGCCCGCCATCGCGCGCTGAAACGCGTGCGAGTGCAGGTTCGGCATGCCGGGCAAAACCGGCCCTTTGGCCCGCTCGACGCCCGCGGGCGCGGCGCTGTCCGGCGCGACGCGCACGAGCGTGCCGGCGTCGTCCCATTCGAGCAGCACGTCGCGCCGCCAGCCATCGGCGAGTCGCGCGTGCCCGGCGAAGAATGCGTTCATCCCTTGTCTCCTTTCTTATGTCGATGCGCGGCTACTCGCGAGCCGTCCGCCTTTCTCACATCATGTCGATGCCGATGCGCAGCCACGCCGCGTCATCCCGATGCGCGCATTCCAGCGCCGTTGCGCCATCGACGCGCAGCGTGTCGCCTGCTTCGAGCGTATGACGGGTGTCATCGGCGAGTTTGATATCGATCCGGCCTTGCGCGCAGAACAGAAACGTCAGGTCATTGTCGAGCGTGAGCGAGCCTGAAGTGCGCCCGGCGTCGACCGTCGCGCGTGCCTGGTCGCGGCGCACCATCACGTTGAAATCGCGCGTGGGGCCGTCGATCAGCGTCGCGTGGATCGGCGTTTCTCCGGCGAAGCGCGCCATCGCGAGCGGCGCATCGAGCGCATGCACGCCGCCGTCCGCTTGCGTCAGACGCATGCCGGCGCCATCGAGCAGCACGAGCACGCGATCGACGCCCGCGAAGGTCGAGAACGCGCCATCGGATGCGACGTCGGCCAGCGACAGACGCCACGCGAACGCATCGAACGATGCGCCGTGCGGTCCCGCCGCGATTTCGCGCGTGACGCCGCCGCCGTTCTTCCACGGCGTGGGCGTGAGCGAATCGGCACGAATGATCATCACGTTCAGAAATGCCCGGTGAATTGATAGCGGTCGCCCGGATGCCACAGATTCGCGACCGACGCGACCGCATCGCGCGACCACGTGCGCCGATGCAGCAGCAGACACGGCTCGTGCTCCGCCATCGCGAGCGCGAGCCGGATTTCCGTCGATGGCACCGACGCCTCGATCCGGTACTCGACGCGCTGCAGCGGCGCGGCCGACATCAGGTACTGGTTCGGCGTGATCGTCGTGAAATCCTGGCGCGCGTATTCCGGCGCGAGCGCGGGATTCACGTAACGCTCTTCCATCTGCACCGGCTCGCCGTTCTCGAAGTGCAGCACGCGCGAATGAAACACCGGGCTGCCGACCGCGAGATGCATTTCGGCGGCCAGCGTTTCATCGACGATCGACGCGCCCAGATGCAGCACCTCTGCGCTATACGTATGACCGCGCGCGACGATTTCATCGGAAATGCTGCGAATCTCGACGAGCGTCGACGCGTACTTCGGCTGCGCGACGAACGTGCCCGCGCCCTGCACGCGGGTGAGCACCTGTTCGGCGGTCAGTTCGCGCAGCGCGCGATTCACGGTCATGCGCGCGACCTTGAATTCGCGCGCGAGCTCGTTTTCGGAGGGCACCTGATCGCCCTCCTTCCACTCGCCGACATGAATGCGCTGGAGAATGTAGTCCTTGATCTCCTGATACGCGGGCGTGCTCATGCGGGCTCTTCCGACGCGAACGAGAACGGGCTGTGCCGCGCGATCGCGCCTTCCTGCACGAGCGTCGCGATCGCGGCGATATCGGGCGCGAAGTAATGATCGAGGTCGTAATGCGCCACGTGCGCGCGCAGCGTCTTCATCACGTCGAGAAGCGGCGCGCTCGTCTGATGCGGCGCGCGCAGATCGACGCCTTGCGCCGCCGCGAGCAGTTCGATCGCGAGAATGTTGGCCGTGTTGCTCGCGATATCGCCGAGCTTGCGCGCGGCGAACGTCGCCATGGAAACGTGGTCTTCCTGATTCGCGGAAGTGGGCAGCGAATCGACCGATGCCGGATGCGCGAGCGTCTTGTTCTCCGATGCCAGCGCGGCCGCCGTCACGTGCGCGATCATGAAGCCGGAGTTGACGCCGCCATCGCGCACGAGGAACGGCGGCAGGCCGGAGAGCGTCGCGTCGATCAAGAGCGCGATGCGGCGTTCCGCGAGCGCGCCGATTTCGGCTGCGGCGAGCGCGAGATTGTCGGCGGCGAATGCGACAGGCTCCGCGTGGAAGTTGCCGCCCGAGAGCACTTCGCCGGTATCCGGGAAGATCAGCGGATTGTCGGAAACGGCGTTCGACTCGATCAGCAGGATGTCCGCCGCATGTCGCATCTGGTCGAGGCACGCGCCCATCACCTGCGGCTGGCAGCGCAGGCTGTACGGGTCCTGCACTTTTTCGCAATCCGCGTGCGACAGGTTGATGCCCGAGCCCTTCAGCAGCGTGCGATACGCGGCCGCGGCCTCCATCTGCCCGCGATGGCCGCGCAGTTCATGAATGCGCGCATCGAACGGGACGACGGAGCCGGCGGCCGCATCGACCGACAGCGCGCCCGCGACGAGCCCGGTGCGGAACAGATCCTCGATCGCGAAAAGGTTGAAGAGCGCGAGCGCCGCAGACGCCTGCGTGCCGTTCAGCAGCGCGAGACCTTCCTTCGCCTGCAACGTGAGCGGCTTGAGGCCGGCGACCGAGAGGCCGTCGAGCGCACTGGCGCGTTCGCCGCGAATCGTGACTTCGCCGATGCCGAGCAGCACCGTCGACATATGCGCGAGCGGCGCGAGATCGCCCGATGCGCCGACCGAGCCTTTGATCGGGATGATCGGCAGGACGTCCGCATTGAATAGCGTGATGAGCGCGTCGATGACTTCGCGGCGGATGCCCGAATGACCGCGCCCGAGACTCGACAGCTTGAGCGCCATCAGAAGGCGCACGACCGGACGCGACATCGGCTCGCCGACGCCCACGGCATGCGACAGCACGAGATTCTTCTGCAGCAGTTCCAGCTGGTCGGCCGGAATGTGCGTATTGGCGAGCCGCCCGAAGCCCGTATTGATGCCGTAAGCCGGATCGCCCTTGGCGGCAATCGCGGCGACGGCGCGCGCGCTCGCATCGATGGCGTCGAAGCTGGCCGGATCGAGCCGAAGCGGGTCCGAGCCTCGCGCGATGCGACGCAGTTGCGGCAGAGTCAGTTTTCCGGGCGTGAGCGTGATCATGGTTCGTCCTGTCTATACAAGTTAGGCTCAAGTCTAAACGGGCTGAAAGGACGAAACAAGGGGGAATCCGGGATTTCACTGAGGCCATCCCGGAAGATTTACGCGTGTTGTCTATACAGATTTCACGATTCCAACACTTTTTCCATGACGAACTGAATGAAGCGCTGCTCCCGCACGACGACCGCGCGCGCCAGCAGCATCGTGAAGCCGCAATATTCGAAGAACGGCCGCGCCGTGACGCTCGAATAGGTATGCAGCGTGAAGAGGCCGGCTTCTTCCGCCTCGGCCTCGATGCGCGCGAGCAGCGAGGTCGCCACGCTTTTTCGCTGATGCCTCGGATCGACGAACATCATGTCGATGAGACCGTTCTTCTCGAGATCGGCGAAGCCCGCGAGTTCGCCGTCGACGAGACCGACCCACGTGGGACGGCTCGCGCGCGCGAGTTCCCATTCGTCGCGATCCGCTTGCGACCAGGCTGCGATCTGCGCTTCGTTATAGTCGGCCGATGCCGTTTCGCGAACGGCGCGTTGGAACAGATCGATCACACCGTCGAGATCGCTCGCGCGATAAGGTCTGACTTCGATGAGCGGCAGCCCTGGCATTTCATCACCTTTGTTACTGTCAAAAGAAAAAAGCCGCTGCCCAGGCAGCGACGGTATAGCGTTGCAAACGCGGGAAAAAAATCTTTACGGGAATGAGGCGGAATCGGGCGCGCGCAAACGTTCGAATCGATGAAAAACGGATGCCTGCACCGCGCCGCCGATGCGTCCTTCAGGAAGCCACGGCCACCGTCGCGATACCGAGCGCGGTCATCAGAAGCGACGCGCTGACGTGAATCGCGATCTCCCCGAGCGCCCAGCCGAGCCGCCCTTGCTGAAGATGCGCGACCACTTCGGCCGAGAACGTGGAAAACGTGGAGAGACCGCCCATCAATCCGGTGATGATGAACAGCCGCCATTCGACCGAGAGATCGGGAAAGCGCGCGAAAAAAGCGACCGCCACGCCGATGATGTAGCCCGCGATGACGTTTGCCGCGAATGTCCCGAGCGGCAGATTCGGAAAAATCGCATTCAGGCGCAGGCCGAGGACCCATCGGAGCAATGACCCCAGGCCGCCGCCGAGCCCCACGGCGATGATCGACAGATACATGAAATAGGTGAAATCGGTTCGAAATTAAAAGCGTTATGTCTCACGGGCGAGCCGGTCGATCAGCGCGCCGCGGCTTTGCTCGACCATCCAGCCGCCCTTGTGCCGCACGTGCGCCGCCCACGTGCCGTCACGGCGCTCTTCCCAGCAGCCGGCATCGTGGCCGTCGATGAGCAGCGAGCCGCGCACGACGAGTTGCGGATCGGCCGGGTCGAGCACTTCGTCATCGTTGTGTTCGAGCTTGACGGTATGCATGAGCGTCGTCTGGAAACATGCCGAGATCCACGGCGATCTCGCGAATGGCTCCATTCTAACGATACTCAACGCGCGTCGTTCAAACGCTTACCGTAGCATGAAGGACATTGCCGAAAGGCAATTGAGTGTCCGGACGACATGTTCGACCGAAGGCGCATCGAAGGCGAGCGTCACGGCATCGATGCGTTCGAGCGTCGGCCACTGGCAGAAGAGATCGGCGAATGCGCTCGTTTGCGCGCGCAGTTCGCAGCGATGGCCGGTCGTCGTCGAACGTTTTGGATGGCTCATGGACGCGGCCGCTTCGATCGTTTCGCGCGCCGCGAGCCGGATCGCCTCGCAGGCCGCGGCGGGCGTTTCCGTCACGCCGCTCGAATAGCCGTGCGCGGTCTTTACGCACAGAAAGCGCGCGCCGGGAAATGCGGGCAGCGTTTCGGCGCCGAACACGTCGTCGCCGGTCAGCAGCGCGACGCGCGCGCCGTGTTCCCCGGCAAGCCTGCCGTAAAGACCGGCCTCGCCGACCTCATCGCCATCGAGCGTGACGCGCGCGAATGCGGCGCTGTTGATCGTATGCGCGAGGATGCCGCGGCTTTGCGCACGCGCGTGATAGCCGATCATGAACACCACTTCCGGCGATGCTTCCAGTCCCGCCATCATGCCGAGCGTGCGCGGCTTGCCGAGCACGAGACGCGCGCGTTGATCGAGCATGTCGGGCATCAGATTGCGAAAGCCGCCGTGCGAATCGTTGATCCACACCTGGCTTGCGCCGCCATCGAATGCGCCCTGCGCGGCCGCGTTCGCTTCGCGCGTCATCCAGCGGCGCGCGTGTTCGTATTCGGCATTGCCCGCGCGCGTCTGCTCCGGATGAAACACGCCCGCGATGCCTTCGATATCCACGGAGATCAGCACTTTCATGGTCATGTTCTCAATGCGTCCTTGAGCGAAATCCGCCGATGACCATCGCGCCCGGCGACCGTTTCGGCGCTGTAGAGCGCATCGAGAATCGCCTGTTCGATGCTGTCGGCGGCGGCTTGAAAAAGCGGATCGAGCCGCGCGTCGTTGATAAGCGGCGGCATCGTGATGAAGTCCGCGTCGTGCCGCACCGTGTACGCGGTCGTGAAGGCCAGCGCGATATCGCCGCTGCCGTGACCGTAGACCGATCCGGTGCGCGCGAGTCCGGCGGCGGCGCGCATCGCGAGACGGCGCAATTGACGCGCATCGAGCGGCGCGTCGGTCGCGATCAGCATGATGATCGAGCCTTGCTCGGGTTTGTTCGGCGCTTCGTTTTTGACGTGCAGCGTGCGTCCGATGGCCTCGCCCGCGATCGTCAGTTGCGGCAGCCGACCGAAGTTCGCGAGCACGAGCGCGCCCGCTGTGAACGCATGCTCGCCGATCCGCGCGACACGCGACGCCGAACCGATACCGCCCTTCAGCTCGAAGCACGACATGCCGCGTCCCGCGCCGGCCGCACCGCGTTCGACGTCGACGCTGCATGCATCGAGCGCGCTTCTGTAATGCGCTTCGTGGATCGCGAGCGCCTGCATGTCGTTGAGGTAACCATCGTTGCATTCGAACACGAGCGGATTCACGCTCGGCTCTTCCCGTCCGATGCGCGGATTCGCCGCGACAGCCGCGCGAATCTGCGCATTCGCCACCGTGCCGACGCCGAAGGTATTTGTCAAAGCGATCGGCGTTTCGATCACGCCGAGCTCGTCCACCTGCACGAGCCCGACGCTCTTGCCGAAGCCGTTGAGCACACACGCGGCGGCCGGCACCTTGTCGCGATAGAGATCGCCATCGTGCGGGCGAATCACGGTGACGCCGGTTTGCACCGCGCCTTGGGCGAGCGTGCAATGCCCCGCCGTCACGCCCGCGACATCGGCGATCGTGCCGCGCGGCCCCGCTTCGAGTGAACCGATATGCATCATGGCCGGTCGAGCTTCGGATCGAGCGCGTCGCGCAGACCGTCGCCGAGCAGATTGAACGCGAGCACGGTAAAGAAGATCGCGAGGCTCGGGAAGATCGCGACGTGCGGCGCCATCGCCATGTCGGCGCGCGCTTCGTTGAGCATCGCGCCCCACTCGGGCGTCGGCGGCTGCGCGCCGAGTCCGAGGAACGAAAGACTCGCGGCCGTGATGATCGACGTGCCGATGCGCATCGTGAAGTACACGACCACCGATGAAATCGTGCCGGGCAGAATGTGCCGCGCGAGTATCGTCCAGTCCGATGCGCCGATGCTCTTCGCCGCCTCGATATACGTGAGATGCTTGAGCGCGAGCGTATTGCCGCGCACGAGCCGCGCGAATGCGGGAATGCTGAAGATCGCGACCGCGCACACCACGTTCACCATGCCGTTGCCGAGAATCGCGACGACGCCGATCGCGAGCAGAATGCCGGGAAACGCAAACAGCACGTCCGCGATGCGCATCACGATGCGGTCCCACCATCCTTCGTAATAGCCCGCGAGCAGGCCGAAGAACGTGCCGATGACCGCACCGAGCACGACGGACAGCAAACCCGCCGACAACGATATGCGGCTGCCCACGAGGATGCGGCTCAGAATGTCGCGGCCCAGCGAATCGACGCCGAACCAGTGCGCGGCTGAAGGACCGGCATTAAGCGCGTCGTAATCGAAATAGTTTTCCGGATCATAAGGCGCGATATACGGCGCGATGATCGCGATCACGATCAGCAGCAACACGAACACGGCCGCGATCATCGCGATGTGCTGCCGCCTGAACTTGCGCCAGAACTCCGTCCACGGCGTGCGAATCTCTTGCGGCGCGCTGGCCGCGCTTTGGGCTGTCACGCTCATCGCGTCCTCACTTGAAGCGAATGGTCGGATTGATGATCGCGTACAGCACGTCCACGATCAGATTGATCACGATGAACTCCAGCGAGAACAACAGCACTTCCGCCTGAATCACGGGATAGTCGCGCATCTCGACGGCATCGACGAGCAAACGGCCGAGCCCCGGCCAGTTGAACACCTTCTCGACGACGATCGAGCCGCCGAGCAGAAAGCCGAATTGCAGGCCCATCATCGTGATGACGGGAATCATCGCGTTTCGTAAGCAGTGCTTCACGATGACCATCGGTTCATGCACGCCTTTGGCGCGCGCGGTGCGCACGAAGTCCTCGCCGAGCACTTCGACGAACGACGCACGCGTGAAGCGCGCCATCACCGCGGCCACGGCGGCGCCCAGCGTGATCGACGGCAGCACGTAACCTTTCCACGTGCCGTCGTCGACGATAGGCAGCCAGCCGAGTTTCACCGAAAAAATTTCCATCAGCAGCATGCCGAGCGCGAAGGCGGGAAACGAAATGCCCGACACCGCGAGCGTCATGCCCAGCCGATCCGGCCAGCGATTGCGCCACACCGCCGACACAATGCCGATCGCCATGCCGAAGATCACGGCCCATATCATGCTTGCGAGCGTGAGCCACAAGGTCGGCATGAAGCGCTCGGCGATTTCCGTCGATACGGGCCGCTTGCTGCGCGTCGACGTGCCGAAATCGAAATGCACGACCTTGCCGAAGAAACTCACGAGCTGCTGCGGCAACGGCTTGTCGAGGCCCAGATCGGCACGCACGAGCGCGACCGTGGCTTCGTCGGCTTCCGCGCCCGCCGCGAGCCGCGCGGGATCGCCTGGCAACATGTGCACGAAGAAGAACACCAGCACGGCGACGATAAAGAGCGTCGGCAGCAGTCCGAGCAGGCGTTTGGCGATGAAGTTGAGCATCGTGTGAGACTCGATAAGACCGGGCCGCGCGGGCCCGGCCGGCGTCCATCATTTGATTGCGATTTCGTCGAAACTGAACGAGCCGTCGGGCATCACGTACGCGCCCGACAAACGCTTGCTGCGCGCATACACGACCTTTTCCGTGACGAGGAAAATCCACGGTGCGTCGGCCCAGATGCGTTTTTGCGCATCGGTGTAGAGCTTCGCCTTCTCGCTGCGATCCGTCGTGGCGAGCGCTTTTTGCAGATCGTCATCGACCTGATCGTTCTTGTAGTACGCGGTGTTGAAGAGCTTCGGCGGGAACGAACCGCCGCTCAATAGCGGCGAGATCGCCCAGTCCGCTTCACCCGTCGACGACGACCAGCCGATGTAGAGCATGCGCACCGGCGCCGTCTTCGGATCGGGCGCGCTCTCGATGCGCTGCACGCGCTGCCCCGCTTCGAGCGCTTCGACCGATGCCTTCACGCCCACTTGCGCGAGTTGCTGCTGCACGAACTGGATGATCTTCTGCGCGGTTGTGTGGTTATAGCCCGACCACAGCACGGTTTCGAAGCCGTTCGGATAGCCCGCTTCCTTCAGCAGCTCGCGCGCCTTCGCGGGATCGTATTTCCACGGCCCGAGCTTCGGCGTCGCATAGTCGACGCCCGGCGGCACGACGCCTTCGGACGGCACCGCATAACCCGCGAACGCGACCTTCACGAGCGCGTCCTTGTTGATCGCGTAGTTCATCGCCTCGCGCACCTTCGGATTGTCGAAGGGCTTCTGCAGCGTATTCATGCTGACGTAGCGCTGAATGATCGACGGCGCCGCGATCAGATCGACCTTGGGGCTCGCCTTGAGCGTCGCGGCCTGCTCGAACGGAATCGAGAACGCGAAGTCCGCTTCGCCCGTTTGCATGAGCGCGGCGCGCGTGTTGTTATCGACGACCGGCTTCCAGTCGATCATGTCGATCTTCGGCAAGCCTTTGCGCCAGTAGCCGGCGAACTTCTTCACTTTCAGGTCGTCGGTCTGCTTCCATTCGACGAACTCGAACGGGCCCGTGCCGACCGGATGAAACGCGATGTCCTTGCCATACTTCTGCAACGCGGTCGGCGAGATCATCACCGCCGACGGATGCGCGAGCACGTTGATGAACGCCGAGAACGGAATCTTCAGCGTGATCTTCACCGTGTACGGATCGACCACTTCGGTCTTTTCAATCTTGTTGAAGAGGTTGTAGCGCTTCAACTTGTTGTCCGGATTCGTCACGCGGTCGAACACGGCTTTCACCGCGTCCGCGTTGAAGTCGGTGCCGTCCTGGAACTTCACGTCCTTGCGCAGATGGATCGTGTAGACCTTCGCGTCGGGGCTCGCCTCGTAGCTCGTCGCGAGCACGTTGCGAATCTTCATGTCCTTGTCGAAACCGAAAAGGCCCTCGTAGAACGACTTTGCGACCGCCTGAGAGAGCGTGTCGTTGGCGTCGTACGGGTCCATCGTCGTGAAGGTCGACGCAACGGCCATCACGGCCGTGCTTTGCGCATGCGCTGCGACCGGTGCAAGTGCGGACAGTGTGGCAAACGCGCTCGCTGCGAGCATCGCGCGCAATGTGAAGGACGGCATCGTTGGACTCCTTGTTGAAGTGCTTCTAGTAAGCGCCGCCAACGTGATGCTCGGCGACAAAGTGATCTGGTCCGACAGCGACCAGTTTCGCGACGATCGGCTCATCGCCGAGTTTGCGGATCGGGCTCGGAATCTCGTCGGCGGCGAGCATGCGCTTTGCATGTCTGCGCGCCGGATCGGCGACCGGCACCGCGCTCATCAGCTTGCGCGTGTACGGATGGCCCGGCGCTTCGAACACCGCCGCACGCGGCCCGATCTCGACGATCTGCCCGAGATACATCACCGCCACGCGATGACTCACGCGCTCCACGACCGCCATGTCGTGCGAGATGAAGAGATACGCGACGCCCAGCTCGCGCTGCAGATCGAGCATCAGATTGACGATCTGCGCGCGCACGGAGACATCGAGCGCGGAGACGGATTCATCGGCGATCACGACTTTCGGGTTCAGTGCGAGCGCGCGCGCAATCGCGATGCGTTGCCTTTGACCGCCCGAGAATTCATGCGGATACCGTTGCGCGGCTTCTGGCGGCAGGCCGACCTTGTCGAGCAGCCAGTCGACGCGCGCCTGCGCTTCCCGTCCGCTCGCCACGCCGTGCACGAGCAGCGGCTCCATCACCGAAAAGCCCACGGTGAGACGCGGATTGAGCGACGCGAACGGGTCCTGAAAAATGAACTGGATATTGCGCCTGAGCGTTTGAAGCGCATGACCTTCGAGCTTGCTGATGTCGCGTCCGTCGAATTCGATGGAACCGCTCTGGCTCTCGACGAGCCTCAGCAACGAGCGTCCCGTCGTCGACTTGCCGCAGCCCGATTCGCCGACCAGCGCAAGCGTTTCGCCCGGACGCAGATCGAAGCTCACGCGCTCCACCGCATGCACCGCCGCCGTCGTGCGGCCGAACAAGCCGCTCTTCACCGGAAAGCGCGTGACGAGATCACGCACGCGCAGAATCGGCGCGATGGATTCATCGACGGCAGGCTGCTTCTCCCGCTCGACCGCTTCCGACGGACGCAACGCGCTCGCATCGTCGGGCGCGATTTCCGCCGGCTCGACTTCGAGGATCGGGAATTTCGCGGGACGGTCGGTCCCGCGCATTGCGCCGAGCGTCGGAACGGCGGCGAGCAGCGCCTTCGTGTACGAATGCTTCGGCGCATGAAACAGCGCGTCCGATTGCGCCTCTTCCACTTTCTCGCCGCGATACATCACGAGCACGCGATCCGCCACTTCGGCGACCACGCCCATGTCGTGCGTGATGAACACCACGCCCATGTTCATCTCGTCCTGCAGGCCGCGCACGAGTTGCAGGATCTGCGCCTGGATCGTCACGTCGAGCGCGGTGGTCGGCTCGTCGGCGATCAGGAGCGCGGGCTTGCATGAAAGCGCCATCGCGATCATCACGCGCTGGCGCATGCCGCCCGACAACTGATGCGGATAACGCGCGAACACGCGCTTCGATTCGGGAATGCGCACGAGATCGAGCAGACGCAATGCTTCGGCGCGCGCATCGGAGCGGCTCTTGCCCTGATGCAGCGCGATGGCTTCCGCGATCTGGTCGCCGACCGTGAACACCGGATTGAGCGATGTCATCGGCTCCTGGAAGATCATCGCGATATCGGCGCCGCGCACGCCGCGCATCGTCGCCGACGATGCCTTCGCAAGATCGAGCACTTGCCCGTTGCGCCGGCGAAACGCGATGCGGCCCGACACGATCTCTCCGCCGCCATGCTCGACGAGACGCATCAGCGCGAGCGACGTGACCGACTTGCCCGAGCCCGATTCGCCGACGATCGCGAGCGTCTCGCCGCGATCGACGGTGAACGAGATGTTGCGCACGGCTTCGACGGTGCGCGAGCGCGAGCGGAAATTCACGGACAGGCCGTGTACGTCGATGACGCGCTCATCGGGCAGGGTCATCATCGATAGATCGCCGTGACGGGCGCTTCACCCACGCGCGCAAAGCCGCGATACATGCCTTCCGTATTGAACGGCAGCACGACGTTGCCTCTCGCATCGACGGCGACAAGCCCGCCGCGTCCTTCGATGCGCGGAAGCTTGTTCATCACGACATCGTTCGATGCTTCTTCCAGCGACACACCGCGATAGTCCATCTGCGCCGACACGTCGTACGCCGCGAGCATGCGCATGAACATCTCGCCCGTGCCCGTGGTCGAGACCGCGCAGGTCGCGTCGTTGGCGTAGCAGCCCGCGCCGATCATCGGGGCATCCCCGACGCGGCCCGCCTGCTTGTCCGTGATGCCGCCCGTCGATGTCGCAGCAGCCAGATGACCGTTCGCATCGAGCGCGACCGCGCCGACCGTGCCGAACTTCTTGTCCGGATCGATGGGTTCGTTCGGATCATTGCCGAAGGCGAGTCTGGTCGTCGCATCGTGATCGAGCATCGTGCCCGACGTGCCCCGCGCCTTCTGCCACTGCTGATAACGCGCTTCCGTGTAGAAGTACGACGGATCGACGAACTCGAGCCCTTGCGCCTCTGCGAACGCTTCCGCGCCCGCGCCCGTGAACATCACGTGATCGCTCACGTCGAGCACGCGGCGCGCGGCGAGGACCGGGTTCTTCACACGCGTCACGCAACTGATCGCGCCCGCTTCGAGCGTCGCGCCGTCCATCACGGAGGCATCGAGTTCATGCGTGCCCGCTGCCGTGAACACCGCGCCGTGACCCGCGTTGAAAAGCGGACAGTCCTCGAGCAGACGCACGGCTTCGGTGACGGCGTCGAGGGCGCTGCCGCCATCGGCGAGCACGCGCTGGCCCACGTTCAAAATGCCGGTGAGCGCCGCAAGATAGCGCCCTTCCGTTTCGGCGTTCATCGCGCTGCGCAGGATCGTGCCCGCGCCGCCGTGAATTGCAATGACTGGTGTGGCCTTCATGATTCGCGCGGTTCCGTGTGAGTGTGTCGTTTCGCGGGCGTGCGCCGCGTGGCGTGAACGGCTTGCGGGTCTGCTCGTGTGTCTTTCGGAAGCGACGGCGCAACGAGCCACGGCAAAACGAATTCGGTCAGTCCCGATGCCGCCTCGACCGAGCGCTTCGCCCGATGCGCGACCGCGTCGCACAGCGCTTCGATGACGGCGAGCACGGCGGTATCGCAGTTCGCCGCGAGCCTGCGTTCGGCGCGGATCGCAAGCACGAGGTCCGCGACCTGCGCGAGCGGCGACACGGCGCTGTCGGTGAGCGCGACGACGCGCAAGCCATGATCGTGCGCGAGCCGCGCAAGCGTGATGGTGTCGTCGACATAACGCGGGAATGCGATCGCGACGAGCACATCGCCGCGCGATGCCGTGAACAGCCTGCGCGCCGCGTGCGACGGCCCGCCCATCAGCGCGAGCGACTGCACGTTCGCGCAATACGGCGTGAGACCGTGCTCCATCAGGCCGGCGAGAAACGCGCTCGCGCCGTAGCCGATCACGAAGACACGCGGCGCGGCGAGGATCGTATCGACGATGGCTTCGGCCTTCGCGCCATCGACGGATGTCTGGGCGAGACGCAGATTCGCGGCCGCCTGCGCAAGCGATGCGTCGAAGACTTCGGCGCCGGTCGCGGGCGATTCGAGCGCGGTGCGCAAGCGCTCGACCGGCGCGATGGTCGCCTCGAAGCCGCGCACGAGCGCCTCGCGAAACGCGGGATAGCCCGAGAAGCCGAGCGCGCGCGCGAAACGGTTCGCCGTCGCCACCGACGCGCCCACCGCGCCCGCCAGTTCGTCGATGCGCATCGTCGCCGAACGGAACAGGTTCGCCAGTACGAACGCTCCCATGCGCCGATGGATCGGCGTGAGCGTCGGCATGGCCGCGGCGATGCGCGCGGAGATCAGATCGTCGGCGCTTGCCGGCGCACGAGCCGATAGTGAACGGGACATAAAATGCGCTGCGCTCTCATGTCGATGAAACGCGATGAAAGTATATTTACTCGAAAAACCCGCCAAAAAAAATTCATTTTCATCGAACTCGGGTTTTCGATAAGGCACGCACAGGCCCGCACATCGGTCGCGTCCGATGCATCGAACGCGCACGATCATGCACAATACGGGGCGCGCCGCGGTGCCAAAGCGCGCATCTCCCGTCCTCAACCGCCCTTATGAATTTCGACTTCCTGCCCGATCCGCTGCCGCATCTGCTCGCCATTCATCCGTGGGCGCAAACGCTCGCGGGCATCGTCGCGCTCGCGCTGATCGCACTCTTTCTGCAGTGGGTCGTCGCGCGCATCGTGCTGTATGTCGCGCATCGGCTACTCGTGCTCGCCGGGCATCAGAAGTGGGACCGCGCGTTCATCAAGCATCGCGCGTATCACCGGCTCTGGTACGCGGTGCCGTTCGCAACAGTCGCGCTCGGCATCGACGACGTGCCGCGCGTCGGCCATTGGGCGACGGTCATCGGCCGCGTCGCGCACGGCGGCGCGTGGGTCTGCGTGTTTTTCGCGGCGGGCAGCGCGCTGTCCGCGTGGCAGGACGTCTATGCGGAGAGCAAGGAAGCGCAGACGCGCTCGATCAAGGGCTATATCCAGATCGGCAAGCTGGCGCTCGCGCTCGTGTGCGGCGTGCTCGTCCTGTCGATCCTGATCGACCGTTCGCCGCTCTGGATGCTCTCCGGGCTCGGCGCGCTCTCGGCGGTGCTGCTGCTCGTGTTCAAGGACACGCTGCTGTCGCTCGTCGCGAGCACGCAGCTTACGTCGAACGACATGCTGCGCATCGGCGACTGGATCGAGATGCCGCAAGCCGCCGCCGATGGCTTCGTGAAGGACATCGCGCTGCATACGGTCAAGGTGCAGAACTGGGACAACACCGTGACCACGGTGCCGACCTACAAGCTCTTTTCGGAGAGCTATCGCAACTATCGGCACATGTTCGAATCGGGCGGAAGGCGCATCAAGCGAACCATGCGCATCGACGCGCAGTGCGTGCGTTTTCTCACCGAGGAAGAAACCGCGCGCCTCAAACGCTTTCGCCTGCTGCACGATTATCTGGAACAGAAACAGACCGAAGTCGAGCAGGCCAACCGCAATCTCGGCGACCTCGCGAACGAACCCGCGAACCGGCGGCGGCTCACGAACATCGGCACGTTTCGCGCGTATGGGCTTGCTTATCTGCAGCGTCATCCGGAGATTCGCCAGGACATGGCGATCATGGTGCGCATGATGGAACCGGAATCGCAGGGCATTCCGATCGAGGTCTACTGCTTCACCGCGACGACCGCGTGGACGCAATACGAGCGCATTCAGGGCGATGTCTTCGATCATCTGCTCTCGATCCTGCCGGAGATGGGCCTGCGGCTCTATCAGGCGCCGTCGGGCTCAGACTTCTCCGGCGTCGCGGGCCGTCTGCGCGGTGAAATGCCGACGCTGTGACCTGCGCGATTCCCGCCGTCGAAAAGAATCAGGCAAGAATCCGCCAGTTTTGTGTATTCACGTTGACGCTTCCCGTCCGTACGATCTAACCATCGCCGATGCGCCTTTTTTCCGCAGCTTCAGAGCCGCGGCGGAGTCGTTTTTTCTCGCGCATCGCCACTCAATCGTCATAAAAGGAAAACTCAACGTGATCGATCGCGTCCATGCCATGCGTGTCTTTACGCGTGTCGTCGATACGAACAGCTTCACGCGTGCGGCCGAGTCACTCGGCATGCCGCGCGCGAGTGTTTCGACGACCGTGCAACAACTCGAAGCGCTAGTCGGCGTGCAATTGCTCGCACGCACGACGCGGCGCCTGAATCTCACCGTCGACGGCGCCGCCTATTACGAGCGTTGCGCGCAGATCCTCGCCGATATCGACGAGCTCGAATCCGGTTTCGGCGCGGGCGAGGAGCGCCTGCGCGGACGGCTGCGCGTCGAAATGCCGGATACCATCGCGACCTCGATCGTCGTGCCCGCGCTGCCGGAGTTTCACGCGCGCTACCCGCATATCGAGCTGTCGATCGGTATCGGCAATCGCAATGTCGATCTCGTCGGCGAAGGTGTCGATTGCAGCGTGCAGCTCGGTGAATTGCCCGATTCCGGTCTGATCGCGCGCCGGCTCGGCGTGCTCGAACAGGTGACGTGCGCGAGTCCCGCTTATCTGGAGAAGCACGGCACGCCGGAAACGCTCGATGAACTGGCGCAGCACGTCGCGGTGAACTGCCTTGCGCAAAAAAGCGGGCGCCCGGCCGACTTCGATTTCGATGTCGACGGCGAATCCGTCACGATGAAGGTGCGCGGTTTCGTGCAGGTCGCCGACGAGCACGCGTACCTCGCGTGCGGCGTCGAGGGACTCGGGCTGATCCAGCCGCTGCGCATCGCGGCGCAGTCTTATCTGCGCTCGGGGCAACTGCGCGAAGTGCTGCCGCAATGGAAATCGCCGCCGCTCAAGGTGTCGGTGGCGTTTCTGAAGAGCCGTCAGGCGACGCCGCGCGTGTCCGTGTTCGTCGACTGGCTCGCGGCGCTCTTCGAGCGTTCGCAACTGATCGACGACACGTTGACGAGTCTTTATCGCTCGGCGCAGCGTCGCGGTTCCACGCGGCGGGATCGTCCGGAAGAAGAAACCGCCGGCGCGTGAAGCCGGTTCGGCCCTACCGCACGGGCGTGGCTGCGTTCGCGCCCACGACCGTGTTCCATTTGCGCACTTCCCAACGCTCGACGAGCCCGTTCGTCACGTACGGATCGTTCTTCGCGAAGTCTTCGGCGGCGGCGGGCGAATCGCTGTGAAATAGCAGCATCGCGCGATCGCTGGGCGCATCGAGCGCGCCCGCGAGCACGATGTCGCCCCGCTCCACCGCCGCCCACGCGAGGGCCAGATGGGCATCGCGAAACTGCGCACGGCGTTCCAGATAGTCTGAGCAAAGGTCGTAGATCAACAGATAGTGCATCGCCGTCTCCTTTCGGTGAAATAGTGCCGGATTCATCGCGCCAGTTTTGTCCTAATTTCCGAGATCGAAACCAAGAGTTCAATCGGAAGCCTCTGATCGCCTTACCATAGCGTATCGAAGATCATGTGCGGATACTTGTAAAGGACTCTGCCATGAACCGCGATCAACCTCCCTGCAATATGTGCTCGAAGCACGATTGCCGAAGCTGCGCGTGGACGTCGCCGCTCGATGCTTCATACCGCACGCTCATCCACTCCCATTCGCTGCTGTCGATCGTCGCGCTTTCCGTGAATGACGCGAAATCCGCGCCCGCGGAGCCGTCGTGGTTCACCATCGCCGGCCGACGCATTTTCAGATTTTTCTCGGAACTGAGCCCGCGCGCACGCTAAAAGCGCGCACTGAGCGTTGTCGCGGAGCGCCGTTTTTGTAAAGAAGCTTGCACGTTTCTTTTTAGGATAACTGTGCATATAGAATCCGCAGCGCCCTCGCGCTTGCATCAAGCGCTCCTGTAGAAAGGAAATTCAGTCGATGAGCATCAATCTGGTCCAGGCAGTCAACGCTGCGATCTCGGACAACATCGCGGAGCAGTTGTCGCAGAAGTTCGGCATTCCCGGGCAGATCATCCGGCAACTCGCGGCACGTATCGCGCCCGGACTCGTCGCGTCTCTGATGGACCGGGCGACGCTCGTGCCAGGCTCGCAGTCGGTGTTCTCCGTCATCATGCAGCCGGAAACCAACGCTCACGTCGCGGATCAGCTCGCCAAGCTGATCGCAACGACCGCCGGCCTCAAACAGCTCGAAAGCGACGGTCACGCCCTCGCCGCGGTCGCGACAGGCCAGCGTGTCGATGCACTGACCGACGCCGTTTCGATCGAAACCGGCGTTCCCACGCAAGCTACGTCGGCGCTCGCCGGCATCTTCTCCGCCGTGCTGTTCGGCATCATGAAGCGCCATTTCCTGCTCGCGCAATGGGGACTGGCGCACGTGCCCAAGCTCCTGCGCGACCAGGTCGGCGAGATCAATGCGTCGATGTCGAACGCGGTCGCAACGGCCATCGGCGTCGGTAATACCGAAGGCTTCACCAGTTGCATCACGCCTCGGCTCAACACGGTTGCGTCGAGCCTCGAACCGCACACCGAAGGCGATGTCGCGGCGCCCGTGGCGATTGCGCCCGAGCCTGTCGTCAGAGCCGCCACGCAGACGGCGCCGCCGCCCAAGTCGGCCCCGCCGGCCGTGCCGCCTGTCGCGCCCCCCATGCGCGCGCCGTTGCTCCAGCCCGCGCAGAAGCGGTCGAATAAATGGATCTGGCTGCTTTTCGCGGTTTTGGCTGTCATCCTCGCGCTGGTCTATTACCGCGGCTTCACGCATACGGACAGCGTCGATCTGAGCGCGGCGCCCGCCACGCAGCCGGTCGCCAGCGCGCCGGCGGCGGCATCGGCCGACGTGCCGTCGATCACGCCGGTCGCCCATGACGCGCCGGCAGCGTCGCCCATCGATGCATCGATCACAACGGCAGCAGCGCCGCAAAGCGCTTCCGAATCGAAGTTCGCGCCCGCGTCGTGGAAAGACGCGCAACTGCTGTTCAACGTGAGCGCGGCTGGCGCTCCGGCAATCGAAGCGACGGTCGGCACCGAAGCGGAGAAGAAGCATCTGATCGACACGTTGACGGCTCGCTTCGGAAAGGCCTACACGGCAAATGTATCCGTCGTGCCGGAAACGCGCCCGGCGACGTGGCTCGCGCGTCTGAACGACTTCTTCCCGCTCATGGCCGTGCCGGGCGCGGAAGCGAAGATCACCGGCTCGAAAGTCGAATTGAGCGGCGCGGTCGCAAACGCGAAGCTCGGCTGGGCCGATCGCCTGAAGAGCGCGCTCGGCGGCATGTTCCAGGTCGCCGCGTTCGACGCCGATGGCGCGGTCGCCACCGCGACGCAATCCTTCCGCGATGCGATGAAGAGCCTGCTCGCCACGGAAACGCCCTGCTCCGGCGACAAGTTGAGCCGCGTGCTCGACCTTCAGGTCGTCAATTTCGCGCGTTCGAGTGCGCAAGTGCCGGAAAGCGCGTTCGCCACGCTCGGCGAGACGGCGCAGTTGCTCAAAAATTGCGCGGCCAAAGGTTCGATGGTGAATCTCGAAGTCGCGGGTTACGCCGATACCTCGGGCACGCCGGCGGCGAAGCTGGAAGTGTCGAAGGAGCGCGCTCAGGCGGTGCGCGGCTATTTGGTGCGTAACGGCGTGCCGCCGCAATCGCTCACGGCCGCAGGTTACGGCGACACCAATCCGATCGCCGATAACGACACCGCCAGCGGACGTTTCGCGAATCGTCGCATCGAGTTCGTCGTCAGAAAAGGCTGAGCGCCGGTCTGACGCGTGAGAGGTTTCTCAAAACGCCGTCGCGCGAAAGTGCGACGGCGTTTTTCGTTGCGCGCGCGAGGCGCGCTTTGCTGCGGTTTCAGTTCGGCTTTTCGAAATCGTTCTCGGCCCAGCGCTCGGCGCTCGTCTTGGTCAGCTTGAATGCCGGCGACACGCGCACGTGCGCGAGTTGCGCGCCGTATGCATCGAAGGCTTTGAGATTGGCGTAGGGATCGTCTTCATCCGGAACGATCTCCAGCGTGACGGTGACGTCCTCACCCTGCACGTCGATGGTGACGTTCTTGTTCAGCATCGCGTGACGCTGCTGTTCGTGCCGGCGCAAGACTTCCGACGCCGTCTTGACGAGCGTGCGGAACGCGCCCGCATCGAGCGGCTTCGGGTTTTTCTTGTCGCGGCCCATCGTCCACGGGCCGACGAGCGCGGGTTCCGCCTCGCCCGCCTGAATCATTTCGACGGCCCAGCCGTCGTCGTCTTCGTTCTTGATCACGCGCGCGGTCCAACCGTCGTCGCGCCAGAGGCGGTCTTCGTGGATCGCTTCGTCGGTGGAGGGAAATTCGGAATCGGTCATATCGTTGCAAGGCACGCAGTGAGGCAATGCGAAGAATTTTACCTTGGCGGGGATCGCGGCATCGTTCGTGCTCTGCGGATTGGCCGAACGGCCAGTGTCATACCCAAACGCATTGCGCCGTGCTAATTTGAATAGACCGGGACCGTCCGGAATCCATCTGCAAAGCAGTCAAGAAGCCTTAAAACTCAGTCAAGGAGCGACCGCATGCTTGCATTCATCGGTACTTTGATCGTCGGACTCGTCGTCGGTCTCATCGCGCGCGCACTCAAGCCGGGCGACGACAGCATGGGCTGGATCATGACCATCGTCCTCGGCATTGCCGGCTCACTCATCGCGGGGTATGTCGGCCGCGCGCTCGGCTGGTATCAGCCGGGACAGCCGGCTGGATGGATCGCATCCGTGATCGGCGCGATCATTTTGCTCGTCATCTGGGGAATGATCCGCAAGCGCACGTAACGCCGCGCCGTACCGTTTCTCTTTTTGGCGAAACGCCTCGTCCGGATTCGGGCGAGGCGTTTGTTTCATCAGGCGATGCGCTCGATATCGACTTGCGAGCCGCCGCGCACGACGCGACCGGGAAGCACGCCGCCGAGCCAGTACGAAAGCTCCGCAGGCCTGCCGATTCGCCAGGCGACGAAATCCGCGGCCTTGCCCGCTTCGAGCGATCCGTGCGTCGCCTGCAAGCCGAGCGCTTGGGCCGCATGATTCGTCACGCCGGCGAGCGCTTCTTCCGGCGTCAGGCGAAACAGCGTGCAGCCCATGTTGAGCATCAGCCGCAACGACAGCGCCGGCGACGTGCCCGGGTTCAGATCGCTCGCGAGCGCGATCGGCACGCCGTGCCGCCGCAGCGCGTCGATGGGCGGCAACTGCGTCTCGCGCAACATATAGAACGCGCCCGGCAGCAGCACGGCGACGGTGCCGGATTGCGCCATCGCGGCTGCGTCGTCGTCGGTCATGTATTCGAGATGATCCGCCGACAACGCCCGATACCGCGCCGCCAGCGACGACCCGTGCAACGACGACAACTGCTCCGCGTGCAGCTTCACCGGCACGCCCAGATCGCGCGCACATCGGAACACGCGCTCGACTTGCTGCGGCGAAAACGCGATGTGCTCGCAGAACGCATCGACGGCATCGACGAGCCCTTCTGCGGCGAGCGCGGGCAGCATTTCATCGCAGATATAGGCGATGTAATCGTCCGCGCGATTCGCGTACTCGGGCGGCAACGCGTGCGCCGCGAGGCAGGTCGCGCGCACGTTCAGCGGCAGCGTCGCGCCGAGACGCCGCGCGACGGCGAGCATCTTGCGTTCGTTCGCGAGATCGAGCCCATAGCCGGACTTCACTTCGAGCATCGTCACGCCTTCGCGCAGCAGGCCGAGCGCGCGCGCTTTCGCCGCTTCGAACAGCGCGTCCTCGCTGGCTTCGCGCGTCGCGCGCACCGTGCTCGCGATACCGCCGCCGCGCGCCGCGATTTCCGCGTAACTCACGCCTTCGAGCCGCTCTTCGAATTCGCCGCTGCGATCGCCGCCGAAAACCAGATGCGTGTGACAGTCGATCAGACCCGGCGTCACCCACGCGCCGTCGAGATCGATATGCTCGACATCGCCGAAATCCGGCGCCGCCGCGCGCGGCCCGATCCATTCGATGCGCGCGCCGCCGGTCAGAATCGCCGCGTCTTCGATGACCGAATACTTGCCCCCGGTCATCGTCGCGGCGTGGCAGTGGTGCCAGAGCTTTTTCATCGCTTGTCGATCATCGGCAGATCGAGGCCTTTTTCGCGCGCGCATTCGACCGCGATGTCGTAGCCAGCATCGGCGTGGCGCATGACGCCCGTCGCCGGATCGTTGTGCAGCACGCGCGCGATGCGTGCATCGGCTTCGCGGCTGCCGTCGCACACGATCACGACGCCCGCGTGCTGCGAAAAGCCCATGCCGACGCCGCCGCCGTGGTGGATCGACACCCACGTCGCGCCGCTCGCCGTGTTCAGCAGCGCGTTGAGCAGCGGCCAGTCGGAGACGGCGTCCGAGCCGTCCTGCATCGCTTCGGTTTCGCGATTCGGGCTCGCGACCGAGCCGGAATCGAGATGATCGCGGCCGATCACAACCGGCGCGGACAACTCGCCGTTGCGCACCATTTCGTTGAACGCGAGGCCGAGCTTCGCGCGCAGGCCGAGACCGACCCAGCAAATGCGCGCCGGCAAGCCCTGGAAACTGATGCGCTCACGCGCCATGTCGAGCCAGCGATGCAGATGCGCGTCGTCGGCGATCAGCTCTTTGACCTTGGCATCCGTCTTATAGATGTCCTCGGGATTGCCCGACAGCGCCGCCCAGCGGAACGGCCCGACGCCGCGGCAGAACAACGGACGGATGTACGCCGGCACGAAGCCCGGAAAATCGAACGCGTTCTCGACGCCCTCTTCCTTGGCCATCTGGCGGATGTTGTTGCCGTAGTCGAAGGTCGGCACGCCTTGTTCGCGGAATGCGAGCATCGCGCGCACGTGTTCGGCCATCGACTGCTTTGCGGCTTTCACGGTCGCCGCCGGATCGCTTTGCGCGCGGTCGCGATACTGCGCCCAGGTCCAGCCTTTGGGCAGATAACCGTTGAGCGGATCGTGCGCGCTCGTTTGATCGGTGACCATGTCGGGGCGCACGCCGCGGCGCACGAGCTCGGGCAGCACATCGGCCGCGTTTGCGCACAGCGCGATGGAAATCGCGCGGCCTTCAGACGTATAGCGCTGGAGGCGCGCGAGGGCGTCGTCGAGATCGGTCGCCTGTTCATCGACGTAACGCGTCTTCAGACGAAAATCGATGCGGCTCTGCTGGCACTCGATGTTCAGCGAACACGCGCCCGCGAGCGTCGCCGCGAGCGGCTGCGCGCCGCCCATGCCGCCGAGACCGGCGGTGAGCACCCAGCGGCCTTTGAGGTCGCCGCCGTAATGCTGCCGCCCGGCTTCGACGAACGTCTCGTACGTGCCCTGCACGATGCCCTGACTGCCGATGTAAATCCAGCTTCCGGCGGTCATCTGGCCGTACATCGCGAGGCCTTTCGCGTCGAGTTCGTTGAAGTGCTCCCAGTTCGCCCAGTGCGGCACGAGATTCGAATTCGCGATCAGCACGCGCGGCGCGTTTTCATGCGTCTTGAACACGCCGACAGGCTTGCCCGACTGGACGAGCAACGTTTCGTCGGCTTCGAGACGCTTCAGCGTTTCAACGATCTTGTCGTAGCACGCCCAGTCGCGCGCCGCCCGGCCGATGCCGCCGTAGACCACCAGTTCCTTCGGATTCTCGGCGACTTCGGGGTCGAGATTGTTCATCAGCATGCGCAGCGGCGCTTCAGTGAGCCAGCTTTTTGCGTTGAGTTGCGTGCCGCGCGGCGCGCGGATCTCGGTGTCGCGAAAACGGGAGGACGAAGTCACGGATTGGCTCCTGCGCATCAAGAAAGTGAATGTCGACGGACACGGGCAACGACCCGTGTCGAGTTGGCCTCATCTTCTTGTATATACAACTTCGCTTGTATTAGGGGAATCCCGAAGCCCGCCGCGTGGTCTCGCGGCACGCGTTGTATAGACAATCGTCAAGGCACCGGCAAACCGCCGTCGCGTTTGACTTCGCGCAAGGAGAGCATCGATTCGACGGCCGTCACGCCTGGAAGGGTTCGCAAGACGTCGCGCATGAAGATGCCGTATTCGTCGAGATCGCGCGCGACGATCTGCAGCAGGAAGTCCGCCGTGCCGGAAATGTTGTGGCACGACACGATGCGCGGAATGCCCTGAATCTCGCGTTCGAAGCGGTCGGACAGCGCGCGGTCGTGCACGCTGAAACGCACCTGCGCGAACGCGACGACGCCCAGTTCCAGCGCCTTGCGCGACAGCACGGCCCGATATCCGTCGATGTAGCCATCGCTTTCCAGACGCTTGAGCCGGCGCGCGCACGGCGTTTCACTCAGGCCGACGCGCTCGGCCAGCTTCGCCACCGGCATGCGGCCATCCTGCTGAAGCGCGGCGAGCATCGCGCGATCGATACGGTCAATTTCGGTCATGGTGCTTTCCTTTATGCGATATCAAAATTCTAGTGGAATCCTGCATCACAGACCAAATCATCGACTCAAAATACCAGAAAACGCTCCTTCCGAAGTGGCACGATGAAGCCTTCTAAACAGGAGCGCATCATGGTTTCGGCACACTTGCTTTGGGTTTTTATCGGCGCGCTCGCGGTCGTTTATGCGCTGCCCGGCCCGGACATGGCGCTCGTGCTGCAAACCAGCGGCACGCGTGGTTTCCGGCACGGACTCGCCGTCGCCGCCGGGCTCATCACCGCGCGCGCGACGCACGTGACGCTGTCGGCGCTCGGCGTGGCTGCGCTCTTGCGTAGTGCGCCGTGGCTTTACGACGGCGTGCGCATCGCGGGCGGCCTGTATCTCGCTTATGTCGCGATCCAGATTTTCCGCTCGCCCGCGTTCGGGCTGGATGCGGCGTCCACGCAGACCGCGTCCACGCTGCGTTCGGCGTATGCGAAAGGCATTCTGAGCAGCATCCTCAATCCGAAGGCGCTGCTGTTCTGTTCCGTGCTGCTGCCGCAATTCGTGCGACCGGAGGCAGGTCCGGTCTGGTCGCAGGTGGTGGAACTGGGCGTCGTGCTGGTCGCGGTCGGACTCATGTTCGATCTGACGCTCGCGGCGGGCGCGGTGCGCATTTCCGGCTGGCTGCGCCGTCATCCGAAAGCGCAAACCGTGCAGCGCTGGACCTTTTCCGCCGCGCTCCTTGCGTTCGCCGCGCGGCTCTCGCTGGACTGAATTCAGGCGTCGAGCGGCTTCAGGAAGAGCTCGTGCTTGGGCGCGAAATTGGCGTAGAGCGGCAGGATCGCGCCGCCCATCGCGCGGGCGTCGGGGCCGATCTGCCCTTCGACGAGACGCGGCCGCGCCATGCCTTGCCAGTCGAACGTGGCGAGCGCGTCATCGGTGCGGGCGATGACTTCGCGCAGCAAGGTACGGTCGATTTCACCGTCGATGACCACGGCTTCGAGATCGAGCAGCGCCGCCGATGACGCGATGCCCGTCGCGATCGCGGGACACGTCTCGCGCATCCACGCTTCGGATAGCGCGCGCAACTCCGGCGACCACGCGCGGGCATCGTGCGCGGCGGCGGCCGGCACGCCCGCCGCGGCGAACGCCTTTTCGAGCACGTACACCGACGCCGTGTTCAGCAACTGCCCCGGGCGCGCGCCTTTGGTCCGGCCGGCGACAGGCAACGAACCGATCGCGCCCGCGTTGCCGCCCGGACCGGCGTGCAAGCGGCCATCGATGACGAGCCCGCCGCCGATGAACGTCCCGATGAACACGTACAGGAAATTGCGCACCCCGCGCCCCTGACCCATCACGAGCTCGGCGGCGCACGCGGCCGTCGTGTCCTTCGCGAATTCGACGGGCAGCGCGGTCATCGCTTCGATGCGCGCGCGGATATCGATGTCGTCCCACGCCGCGAGCGCGTCGGGCGGCGTGTCGAAGAAATCGCGCCAGCCGCCGATCCACAACGGCGCAGCGACGCCGATGCCCGCGATCTTGCGTGCGTCGTCGCCGAGCGCCGACGTGACGCGCGCGAGCCGCTCTTCGAGCGCGGGGAAAAGCGTATGCGGATCGGGGTACGGATACTCCAGCGTCTCGCGCGTGCGCACGTTGCCAGCGAAGTCCATCGACAGCACGTCGAGACTGCGCCGGCCCACCTTCACGCCGATGGAAAACGCGCCGTCCGCGCGCAGCGAAATCGGCACCGACGGCTGCCCGATGCGTCCGCGCACGCGCGAGCGCGGCTCTTTCGCGAGCAGTCCGTCGTCGATCAGGTGATCGACGATCAGCGAAACCGTCTGCATCGACAGGCGCGTCATGCGCGCGACATCGGCCTTGGGCAATGCACCATGAAGCCGGATCGCCTGCAGGACGATGCGCTCGTTGAACTGGCGCATGCCGAGCTGATTCGAGCCGACCGAATGCATCGAGGCTTTGCGCGCCGGCCGCTCAGACATCGCCCCGGACCTCGCGGCAGAGGCGCGCGCGCCGGACATCGTTCATGTAGTCGCCCCGTTCGAATAATTCCAGTGTTTTTATTTAAACATCCGCGCGGATTTTTTTCCTGATTTTTAGCCGGTTATGTTCGGCGGGAGCGTCATCGCCGATCAACCCGCCCTCTCGACACCATGAGCACACTCGAAGCCCTTCACGCGATCGTCAAGGACGACAACGCGCCGCAGATCATCCGCGATCACATCGTCGATTCGCTGCAGTTCGCGCTGCGCAACCATCCCGGTTATTTCACGCGCAAGGAGATTCAATGGCTCGCGCAATGGGACGACACGCGCATTCCCATCGCGGCGGCGAAGATATTGAACGAGATGAAGACGGTCTGAAGCGGGCGGCTCAGTGCGTGCCCGATGCGCGCGCGTGCCATTCGTAGTCGAACACGGTAGCCTGCGCAGGCTCGGACAGGCTTTCGACGAAGCCGATCACTTCCGGATCCTTCACGAAGCTCGCGGCCGAACTCGCCGCGAGAATCGCCGAGCTGTCCTGCGGCCGCGCGACGAGGAAGCCCTGCACATAATCCACGCCGATCTCCTGCAGCGCGCGCAAGGTATCGATGTCCTCGACCCACTCCGCGACGCTGCGCATGCCGAGATTGCGCGCGAGCGCGACGATCGCCTCGACGATCGCGATATCGGCCGGATGCGCGCACATCGAGCGCACGAATTCGCCGTCGATCTTGAGGGCATCGGCGGACAGCGCCTTCAGATACTTGAACGACGTGTAGCCCGCGCCGAAGTCGTCGAGCGCGATCTTGCCGCCCATGTCGTGCACGCGCGCGATGAAGCGCTGCGTGTTCTCGAGATCGTGCAGCGCGACGCTTTCCGTGATCTCGAGACACAGGTAGTGCACGATCGACTGATGACGGGCGAAGAGCGCGAAGATGTCCTCCATGAACTGCTCGTCGTTCAGCGAGCCGCCCGACAGATTCACGCAGATGAATTGCGTGTTCCCGAGCTGATGCCGATGCGCCTCGATCCAGTCGAGCAGCGTCGAAATGACCCAGCGATCGATGGCGGCGATATTGCCCGATTCCTCCGCCGCGACGATCACCTTGCCCGCGGGCAGCGTCGCGCCGTCGGGGGCGCGCATGCGCAGCAGGACTTCGAAGTTGAGCGATTCGGTCGGCGCCGAGAGCGACATGATCGGCTGCATCACGAGAAAGAGTCCCGGCGGCAGGCGATTGCGCCCGAGCGTCTCGACGAGCTTCAGTTCTTCCGCGCGCTCCTCGAAAGCCGCCGCGCCCTTGCGGTACGTGACGAGATGCGTGTGCGCGACCTTCTTCGCTTCCCGGCATGCACGATCCGCGTGCGACAGCGCGTCCTGCACGCGCACGCCCTGCGAGCATTCCACGAGACCGATCGACGCCTTCACCTGGAACGCGCGATTGCCGACCTGATACGGCGCATCGGACAGAATGGAGATGAGTTCGCGGCATTGCGCGATGGCGTCTTCGATCGACGTGTCGTTCATCACGCAGACGAACTCGTCGCCGCCGATGCGCCCGACCGGATAGCTGCGCGTGAAGTGCGCACGCGTGCGCGCCGCGACCTGGCGCAGCACTTCGTCGCCGCTGCGATGGCCGAAGAGATCGTTGACGAGCTTGAAGCGGTCGAGGTCGACGTAAGCCAGCGCCCACGGCAGCGTCTCTTCGCTTTGCGCGGCGATCGCCTTCTCGACGCCGCGGCGATTCAGCGAGCCGGTCAGCGAGTCGTGCTCCGCGAGAAAACGCAGGCGCTCGACCGCCTTCGAACGTTCGGTGGTGTCCTGCAGCGAGCCTTCGATCCAGCCGTTCGAGCGGATTGCCTTCAGCAGGTATCGACGCTCGGCGGTGCCGCGCTCGGGCGAGCCGCCCATTTCGAGTTCGCCGTCGCTGCCTTTCGATGCGAGCGCCTGCAACGCGCCCCACGCCCCTGCCTCGAAATAGTCGTTCCAGTGCCGCGCCTTGTAGTCGGCCTTTTGCAGATCGAGCATGGCGCGCAAGGCGGGATTGGCGCGCACGAAATGACCGTCGGCGTCGAGCGTGAAGAGGCCGATCGGCGTGACTTCGTAGGTGTTGCGCAATTCCATCTGTGCCTGGCGGCGGAAATCGCGTTCGGCGCGCATCTGCTCGGCGATCGCGAACGCCGCCATCATGCTCGACGACAGCGCGGCCATCACCGTGTTCACGCCGCCGACGAGCACCTTCAGCCCGAAGGCCGCGCCGAGCACTTCGGAAAACGTGGCGAACAGCACGATCGCGAGCGACGCGACATACCAGAGCACGGTGCGTGAGCGCGCCATCCACACGAGTCGCGCGAGGAAGAACAGCAGCACGCAGATGCCGAAACCCGCGATGATCCAGAGCGTCGGAATGAAAAGCGAGTACGGCAGCGCGAACGCGGCGGCGAGCAGCACGATGCCGACATACTGAATCACGCGCAACAGCCAGCGATATCCGACCACGCGCAACTCGCGCCGGAAAAGCTGCTGAAAAAGCGCGGCGGTCAGCAGGTAATACGCGGCGAACGTGATTTGCCGCAACGGCTGAATGAAATCGGACGGCAACACGCGGCCGAGCCATTGCATGTCCCAGCCCATCGCATTTGCGCACAGGCGCAGATTGCCGACGAGCCACACGGCGAAAATCACATACGTCCATTCGTGATTGATGAGCGCCGTGACGAATACGAATACTGCGAGCGTCAGCAGACCGCCTGCGATGAGTCCGGAGCTTTCCTGAAAATCGAGCGCCGAATTACGCAGGCCTTGCCATTCCCACGCCAATGCATTGATTTGGGCCGGTCCTGAAAATGTGCCCCGGCAGAGAATATTTTCCGGTCCTTTCAGCCGTCCGGCCGTAATCGAGAAACCCGCCTTCACCGCGCGCATTTCGCCGCTCACGCCGTCGCGGCTCGCTTCGCCGAGTGGCGCGAGGGTGTCGGCGTTCCAGCAGGCAAGCGTTTGCGCGTGACGCGAGGGTAATTCGACGACCGTCGACAAATCCGCGCTCATGCTGGGCGTCGTGAAACTGAACCACACCGGCTTTTCGGAAAGACGCGTGCTGTAACGCGATACGGGCGTTGCGCCTTTCAGTGCTTCGAGCGCGTCGGCCGGATTCATGATGCCGGCGTGATCGGCGGCGATGCGCAGTGGGAGCGGCACCGCCCCACGCGTTTCGTATTGGCGCGGCAGGAAATAGAGCGTCGCGATCGTACCGAGCAAAATCAAAAACGGCACGGCGTAAACGGCGACCGCGTACAGCGCGTCGTCGATCCACGAGCCCGTGCGTCTGAATCTCGATAAGGAAGCTGGAATAACCGACGCCATTCTTGGTAAAACCCCCGTTTGCGCCCAGCGCGAAATGCGCCGGCGCAGACGGCGGCGAAGCTCGAAGACCCCGCTCGCCGCCGCTTTGGCCAACCGGACCGCCCCGTGGTCCGGTTATTCGCTATTACCTTCCTGAATACGATCGTGCGCTTTTCACCTGCCGTAAGCCATCAACGGAGCGTCTGGGCATCGTACCGGTTCCCAGTCAAAAGATAAATCTACAGAATGCAAATCGATGTCCGGATGATGCGTGTTCACCATGTAATTGAAGAGCGGATGACGGGCTTCTTCCCAACGCTGGCGCGCCGCCGCCACGTCCTTCGCGAGCACGCGATGCGGCAGGCCGCCCACGTGCGACATCGGCAGGAATTCATTGACGCCGAAAACATCCTTGAAGAGCATCGCCTCATACTCCCGATCCAACGGCGTGCGCGCCGTGATCACCATGTAATCGATCTCGTGCAGTTCGCAGAAACTCCAGAGCGCCTTGCACAACGCCACCTTCACCACGCGTCCCACCATGCCGCCCGCGACGCCGAGACGCGTTGCTTCCGCGAGACGGCTCGTCGCCAGATGCTCGGGCAGACGCACCGACTGCTCCACCGCGAGCGGACCGTACGCATTGGTCTGAATGCGCATGGTGCCGAGCGGCGCGCCGTCGAGCTTCGATTCCGCCAGAAGCACGGCAGTCCCGCGATCGCGGTCCGACGGCTCGATCGTCATCTTTTCGGCGAATTCGGGCAGATGCCGCCCGTAGGCCGAACGTCTGATGCTCACGGCTTTCTGCAATCCGCCGTCGTCCTGGACGATACGGATAGTAAACGGCATGCGTTCCGTTTTCTGAAGTGCGGGGACAACCGTGAGAGTTGGGCGAACCGCCGGTTCGGTTTGGTTAGCGGCGGCGTTGTTGGCAAGGTTCAGACGTTCCATTTGTAGACCCCATTTTTTCTTGGCGATTGGAAAGTGCCGCGTGTTGAGGACGTTTATTGGTTGGTTCCTTACACGGGCGAAACGAGCCTCTCACGAAGTCAAATAACGGGGTGCGTGCTTGCCACTGTTTCTCAGCAAATTTCAGGCTAATGGCGTGGAGGAAAGCCTCTAATCGGCGATGCAAGCCAATCGCGATGCCGCTGCAAACCAGAATATGCATATGCCGCACAGGAATATGCGAGCCCGATCAGGAGGAAAGAACGAGGGTAAGCAGCCACCGGTCGACAGGAGAGGCAATCAGGAGAATAGCGTTCGCGGAACCGTCGCGGAGCATCGCGTAAACGCTGGAAAACACTTTAAAAAGGGGCTCGGTAACGTTTGCTTACACTTTTTCTTCGCAGATTGTGCGAAGCGCCAAAAGCGCAAAGTTTGGGACGGGAAATAGCGGAAAGAAGCCGAATAAAAAAGCGGGCGACCTTCTTAAAGGACGCCCGCTCTATCACGACATAATCATGTCGACAGTATGAAACTCAACTGAACGAATTAAAAAATCAGTCGTCTTCGTCGAGCCAGGGAATATCGACATCGGTAATGAACGCGACCATCGCTAGTGGACGGCCTTCCTGCCGCCCGATATTGCCGTCGGCACGTTGCCATTCGCAGCGGAAAATGGTCGCCGGGGTATCGGCGAGCAGCATGATGGTGCGGATCTCGTCCGGATCGTTGTCCTCGACCGGGCCGTCGAGCGAAACGAGCAACTGCTGCGGCCACACGCCGTCGGCGGGATCGTAGATCTTGTCACCGTCGTGAATGACGACGTGCGCCTCGACGCCGATCGTCGCCGAGGCCTCGACGATCATCTTTCCGAGGGCGCGCAGCACCGCGGTGGCGCGGCCCGAGTTGGCCTGGCGGATCGCGAGATCGCCGCGCGTCAGCGCCTGCTCGAGTTTGGGATTGGTTTTTTGTTGCGCCATCTATCTCTCTCTAGGGGTTCGTTGCAACTTTCGACGAGCGCGGCCCGGTTTAAGTTGCAGGCGGATCGTAGCATCGCACCAACAAAGATAGGTCGCGCAAGCCCCGTCGGCAAACCGCGGACCGACAAAAGCCTGCTCGACGGATCGCTGAGCTCGCGCTCAAGTTTGCGTACGACCGGCCGATATTGCGTGCATCCCCACCGAAACGCGTGACCGCCGTGCCGTTCATCGACCTGACTGTCTCCTTGTGCGTTCGTCCGCCGGCGCCCGCTTTCCGTACGCCTTCGCCGGGCGCCTGAAACGTGCTCACCGGACACCCCGAAATCGTCGACGGCATCACGCTGCGCACGCATCTGCAACCGATCTACAGCCTGCCGCATCAGCGCGAGGTGGGCTACGAGGCGTTGCTGCGCGGCGAGGCGGAAGGCGGCGCGCTCGTCGGGCCGTTCGATCTCTTCGGGCGCGCGATCGTCGCGGGCACGCTCACCGAACTCGACCGGATGAGCCATCTCACGCATCTGCGCAATGCGGCGCCGATGCTGCCCGCCGCGCAGTGGCTCTTCATCAATATCAATCCGGCCACGTTCACCGATCCCGGTTACGCGGCGCGGCTCGCCTCGGCGACGCGCGAATCCGGTCTCGCACCCGAGCAACTCGTGATCGAAGTGCTCGAATCCGGCGGCACGGACGTCGCGGACATCGCGCGGGCGACGCATGCGTTTCGCGCGCAGGGCTTTCTCGTCGCCGTCGATGATTTCGGCGCGGGGCATTCCAACATCGACCGGCTGCTGACGCTGCGGCCGGATATCGTCAAGCTGGATCGCAGTCTCGTGCGCACGAAGAGCGCCCATATGCGCGATGCGCTGCTGCCGAAGCTCGTCGATCTGCTGCACGAATCGGGCATGTTCGTGGTCGCCGAAGGCATCGAGACGGGCGAGGATCTGATGCTCGCCGCGCGCTCGAACGTCGATTTCGTGCAGGGTTTTCTGCTCGGCATGCCGTCGGCGCAGCTTGCCGAGCGCGGCGCGGTCACGCCGCTCTTCGAAAACGTGTTCGACACGCTCGCGCAGATGCGCCGCACCGAGCGCCTCGCGGGCGATCTGCTGCTGCTGTCCTATCGCGCGGGACTCACGCAGGCGGCGCGGCGCTTCGCGTCGGGCGCGACGGCGGAAGCCTCCTGCGCCGATCTCCTCGCGCAGCCGTGCACGCTCAGTTGCTTCTTTCTCGATCAGGGCGGCCGCGAGTTCATGCCGGGTCTCGCGGGCGCGGCTGCGAAAGCGCCGACCGAGCGGTTCGCGCCGATCGCCGATCCGTCGACCGGGCGCTGGGACAATCGCGCCTATTTCGTCGATGCCAACGCGAAGCCGCAGCAAGTGGTCACGAGCGCGCCGTATCTCTCGGTGACGGGCACGTCCTTGTGCGTGACGCTGACGATCGCGACGCAGCGCGCCGCGAAGCCGGTCGTGATCGGCGCCGATCTCGACTGGCGCCGCCTGACCGAAGCGGCGTCCGCAATTTTCTGATTTTTTTCGCGCGTCAGGCGGTGGCGCTCCTCGATTGCGCGATCGCGCTCGCGAGCGCCGACGCGCCCGCGCGCAACGCTGCGAAATTGGCCGCCTCGAACGTCCAGTGCCCCGATGCATCCGTTACCGCGAGTTCCGCGCCCGGCCAGCGCGCCGCGAGATCGATCGCCTGATCGGCCGGGCACACCATGTCGAAGCGGCCGTGCACGATCCGGCAAGGCAAATGCGCGATGCGCGCGACGAGCGGCAAGAGCGGGATCGGCGGCAGTTCGTTCGCCATGTAGTGACGTTCGAGCAGCGCCATCGAAATAGCTGCCGCGTTCGCTTCCGCGGTCGGGCGCTTCTCCTCCTCGGCCGGCTGCTTCTCCGGCTTATTGACGACGGAAAGCGTCGTCTCGTACTGCGTCCACGCGCGAGCGAGCCGCGTGCCGGCATCGTCGAAACGCGCGAGCGGCGCCTCGGTCATTCGGAGGATGTCCTGCGCATTCGCGGGGCGCTTGCCGCACGCCGCCTCGATCGCATCGAGAAACGCGCGATGCGCTTCCGGGAACACACGCCGCACGTCCCACAGGAACCAGTCGATGTCCTCGCGCCGCGCAAGAAAAATCCCGCGCAGCAGGAAGCCCGTGCAGCGCTCCGGATGCGCGACGCCATACGCGAGCCCGAGCGTCGTGCCCCACGAGCCGCCGAAGATCGCCCATTGCTCGATCTGCAGCGCGACGCGCAGCGTTTCCATGTCGCCGACGAGCGCATCGATGCCGTTCGCCTCCAGCTTGCCGAACGGCGTGGACTTGCCGCAGCCGCGCTGATCGAAGAACACGACGCGCCATGCGTCCGGTTCCAGCACCTCGGCCCATTTCAGGTTCATCGCGCCGCCGGGGCCGCCGTGCACGACGAGCATCACGGGTGCGTCGCGCGGGCCTTGCGCGCGCCAGTAGATTGAATGACCGTCGCCTACGTCGAGCATGCCTTCGTCGAACTGCTCCGGCGATTGATTGTCCATTGCGATTTTTCCTTGCTGTGTGTTTCACCGGCGTCCATTGTTGCATCCGTTCGATGACGCCGCACGACGCGAAACGCCGGTCCGGCGCGTTTCGCCCGATACGCTATGCTTGCGGATTCCGCCTTCCGTCATCTACCCGTCATCTTCCGAATTCCGATGCGACGCACCCTCGTCAAGTGGCTCTTTGCGACCTATCTGCTCGGCAGCGGCACGCTCTGGTCGATTGTGATCCTGCCGCTCTTTCCGTTCGTCGGCCGCGACGGGCGCTACCGGCTCGCGAAGCTCTGGTGCCGCGCGATGGTCACGATGATGCGCGTCATCACCGGCGTCACGTGCTCGATCGAAGGACTCGAGCATCTGCCCGAGGGGCCGTGCATCATCCTGTCGCGTCACGAGTCGACGTGGGAAACGCTCTCGTTCATGGCGCTCTTTCCCCGCCGCATCAGCTTCGTGTTCAAGCACGAACTGATGAACATTCCGTTTTTCGGTTGGGTGCTGCGCGGCCTCGACATGGTGAGCCTCGATCGCGGCTCGATCCGTCAGGCGCACACCGCGGTCACGCGCGAATGCGCCGTGCGGCTCAAAAAAGGCGATTCGGTCGTGATTTTCCCGGAAGGCACGCGCGTCGCGCACGATGCGCCGCTCAAGCTCGCATCCGGCGGCGTGCGTCTCGCGTGCGCGACGAAGGTGCCGGTCGTGCCCGTCGTCCACGACGCGGGCAAGGTCTGGCCGGCGAAGGGCTGGCCGGATCGCGGGGGGCACATCCGCGTGATCGTCACACCGTGCCTGCCGCTCGATTGTCAGATTCCGCAGGAACTGAACCGCCTCGCGCAGTCGCAGATGGACGAAGCGCTGGCGGTGTTGCGCTAACCGGCGATCAATACAGAGGCCGCTTTTTGGCGGCGCACAGCCGGTTGACCGCGGCGATCAGCGTGCCCATGTCGACGGGCTTGCGCAAATAGCCGTCGTAGCTGACGAACGCGGGCGGATTCGGATGCCCCGAAATCATCAGGAAAGGAATGTGCGCGAGGGCGGCGTCGTTCTTCATCGTCTGGCAGAGCAGCGCGCCGCCCAGACCCGGCATCATCCAGTCCGATACGACGATGTCCACCCTCTGCTCGCTCAGTATCGTGAGCGCTCCGTTGCCGTCGAACGCGCATAAGACGTTGCAATCCTCACCTTGCATGCAGAGGGTCCAGGCTTCGATGGTGGCGGGGTCGTCGTCGACGAGCAGTACAGTCTTCATCTTGCGAACATGTTCGAGAGCGGCGCGTGCGTGCGGCGGGACGTCTAAGACAAAGGCTGCGCAAAGGCTGCGGATAACCCCGGATGTGACTGCGACCATCGGCGTTGGTTGCAGTCGCCTCGTACACAAAGCCTTTTGTCATAGTATTTCTTTCGCGCCAAATCTGCGCGGTAAATGCTGCTTCAGCAACTTGCGCGCCGCCGGGCGGCACCGGTCATTTGCTCCTGGCGCGGGAGCGGCCCGCTTCGCGCAGCGCGTCGACGAGCGTCTCCTCCACCGGCGTGCGCGCGGAGTCGTTGCGGCGGATCAGGCCGATGGGCTCGTCGGTGCCCGCGAACGGCATCGGCAGCGCGGCGAGCAGCCCGAGCCCGATGTCCTGCTCGACCGCGCCGGCCGGCACGAACCACACGGCGTCGTTGTTCATCGCGAGCGAGCGCCCGAGCGACACCGACAACGTCTCGACGAGCGCCGTCAGCGCGTGCGCGCCGAACGCGGTCAGCACGCTTTCCGCCGACTGCCGGATCAGCGTGCCGAACGGCGGCACGACGATCACGAAGCGCGCGAGCAGCGCGGGCGTGAGCGGCGTTTCGAGCGTGAGCGGATGCTCGCGGCGCACGACCACCGCAAGCGGCTCCCGATAAATCTGCTCGAACGACAGCCCGTGCATCGCTTCCGGCTCGGACAGCCGTCCTACGACGAGATCGACATCGCCCGCCTTCAGCTTTTCCAGCAGGAGCGCGTTGGAATCCGTCCAGACGGACAGCGACACCGCCGGCCACTGCTGCCGGAACGCGATCAGCGCGGGCGAAAGCAGCACCGGCGCGACCGTCGGCAGAATGCCCAGCGCCACTGATCCCGGCACGTCGCCGCGCTCGCGCAACAGCATGTCGACGCCCTCGCGCAAGGACGCCACGCACGCGCTCGCATGCGGCGCGAAGAGCCGCCCCTCGCGCGTGGGCACCGCGCCGCGCCGCCCGCGCTCGAAGAGCCGCACGCCTAGAATGGATTCGAGCTCGCCGATTGTTTTGGAAACCGCGGGCTGCGTGATCGACAGACTGTCGGCGGCGCGCTGCACGCTGCCGAGCTGCGTGACGGCCAGAAAACACTGCAGATGCCGGAACTTGACGCGGGTGTTGGTGAAGTCGGTATCCATGACGATCCGTTATGCAAGATGGCACAAAACATCATTTTCCATAACTTGCGTCGTTATATAAAGTAGCCGTCAGAAACATCCTATTCAACTTCCACAAATACAGGAGACAGTCGACATGACCTCCCCCATCCTCACGCCGCGTGACTGGGAATCCCATCCCGCGTATCTGTCGCCGGGCTACCGGTCGTCGATCCTGCGCAGCCCGGGCCTGCCGCTCATTCCTTTAAAGGAAAATCTGCGCAACCGGCGCGTGCCGGTCTACGGTGCTGAAGATCTGGGCGTGCTCGACAACGACCTGACCCGCAACGCCGCGAAAAACGGCGAGCCGCTCGGCGAGCGCATCATCGTGACGGGCCGCGTGCTCGACGAAGGCGGCCGTCCGGTGCGCAACACGCTCGTGGAAGTGTGGCAGGCGAACGCCGCCGGCCGCTACGTGCACAAGGCCGACCAGCACGACGCGCCGCTCGATCCGAACTTCCTCGGCGCGGGCCGCTGCCTGACCGACGACGAAGGCCGCTATCGCTTCATGACGATCAAGCCGGGCGCGTATCCGTGGGGCAATCACCCGAACGCGTGGCGTCCGCAGCACATCCACTTCTCGCTCTTCGGCGAATACTTCGGATCGCGCCTCGTCACGCAGATGTATTTCCCCGGCGATCCGCTGCTCGATCTCGATCCGATCTATCAAGGCATTCCCGAGCACGCGCGCAAGCGTCTCGTCTCGGCCTTCTCGATCGACACGACGCAGGAAAACTACGCGCTCGGCTACGAATTCGACATCGTGCTGCGCGGCCCGGACCAAACGCCGACGGAGTAAGACGAACATGACCACGCTCAAACAAACCCCTTCGCAGACCGTCGGACCGTACTTCGCTTACGGCCTGGTGCCCGAGCAATACAACTTCGATCTGAAGAGCCTCTTCACCGCATCGGCGGCGGATCGTGAAGTGCCGGGCGAGCATATCGCCGTCGTCGGCAACGTGTTCGACGCCGAAGGCAAGCCCGTCAACGACGCGCTCATCGAAATCGCCCAGGCCGATGCGAACGGCCGCTACGTGCAGACCTCGCAGGAAGCGCGCGAGTCGGGCTTTCGCGGCTTTGCGCGCTGCGGCACCGGCACGGACCCGAAGCTGCGCTTCATCTTCGATACGGTGAAGCCGGGCGCAACCGCCGACGATTCCGCGCCGCACCTCGACGTCATCGTGCTGATGCGCGGCATGCTGCTGCATACGTACACGCGCATCTACTTCGAAGACGAAACCGAAGCCAACGCGAAGGACACCGTGCTGCAAAGCGTGCCGGCCGAGCGCCGTCACACGCTGATCGCGAAGCGCGAGGCGGACGCGTCGGCCAAGCCGGGTTCGGCGGGCACGATCTATCGCTTCGACGTGCATCTGCGCGGCCCGAACGAGACGGTTTTCTTCGACCTGTAACGTTTCTCGCAGCTGTTGTTTGAAACGAAGGCGTCCGGCACTGCGCTATAGTGTCGGTCGCCTTTCGTTTTTTCCGCTTTCTCTCATGTCCGACGCCCCCACGCCCAGCCCGCTCTACGTCAAGCTCCTCAGCGAAACCGCCCAGATCGGCTGGTCCGAACTGGAACGCTTCTTCGCGCAAGGCAAGCTCATCTGGGTGAAGGGCGATCTCGATCTCGTGAGCGCCGCCGAAGCCATCGCCAACGACGACAAGCAGCAGGTCGCGCAATGGCTTTCAGCGGGTCTCATCGAACGCATGCAGGCCGAGACCGCCGCCGATCTCGCCGCGCGCGATCCGCAATTGTGGGCGGTCGTGCTGTCGCCGTGGGTGTGCGTGCAGGAACGCGCCTGAGCGAACTGCTCTACTTCCGCTCGACGACGTAATCCGTCCACAGCACGACGAGAATCGTCATCAGCGCCGGGCCGATGAACAGCCCGATCAGCCCGAACGTCTCCGCGCCGCCGAGAATGCCGAACAGCACGAGCAGGAACGGCAGCCGCGCCGATCCGCCGATCAGCACCGGCCGCACGAAGTGCTCCGCCACGAACACCACGATCAGCCCGAACACGGCGACGCACGCCGCCGCGATCATCGAGCCTTGCGCGAGCAGCCAGAGCGCCGAGCCGAGAAAGACGATCGGCGCGCAGAACGGCAGCATCGCCGCGACGGCGGTCAGCATGCCGAGCAAGGTGGCGTGCGGCACGCCCGTCACCGCATAAGCGATGCCGAGCAGCGCGCCCTCGCCCAGTCCGACGACGACGAGCCCGACCACCGTGCTGCGCACCGAATCGGCCATGCGGCGCACGATCGCGGCGCCGTCCGGGCCGAACGCCCGGCGCGAGCCCGCGAGCAATTGCTCGCCGAGCTTCGAGCCCGCCAGAAACACGAAGAAGAGCGTCATCAGCATGAAGCCGAAGATGACGATGCCGTGCACGACGCGTCCGCCGAAGTGCCGCGTCATCGCGACGACCGTCGCGCTGTGCAGATTCTTCACCGCGGGCGATGCCTCCAGCGGCGTCGACAGATTCTGCTGCCACCAGCGCGCGACCTGCTGCGCGCCCATCGGCAGATGTTCGACGAATGCGGGCATCGGAATGCCGGTGCGCAGCACCTCGTGGAACCAGTGAAGCATGTCGTGCGCTTCGTTCGCCGTCTGCGCCGCGACGATGAAAAACGGCACCACGAACAGCAGCCCGATCGCCGCCGTCAGCGCGACCGCCAGCAGAGTGTGATGCCGCTTGAACATCGGCCGGCGTTCGAGCCAGCCGAACGCCGGCCAGAGCGCAATGGCGATCACGCTCGCCCATACGACCGCCGGAATGAAGGCGCGCGCCGTATAGAGCGCGACCAGCACGAGCACCGTGTAGAGCGCAGCGGAAGCCGTGCGCTGCATCTTGTGCGTGCGCTCGGATGAGTCCGATGTCGGGTCGTTGCGCGGCTGGATCGGCATGAATGATTCGTCCTTCGTTGTGATATCGATGATCGGCAAAACATAAAACGTTCGCCAGCATTGTAATCACGCACGAATCATTCCACTCGATGCGAGCCATCAAGCAAGCTTATTTACAGAATGCACGTTTCGCGCTCCCTATAATCGAGACTCGATATAGACGCAGGGATCGTGCAATGCAGGAGAAAGTCACACGGGCAACGGCAGCCGCATGCATGTCGCTCGCGCTGCTCGCCGGATGTTCCACCGGTCTCGATCGGGTGAAGGAAGATCAGCTGAACGCGCAATACGGCATCACCGTGTTGCAGGTCAAGGGCGGCGTGGAGATGCGTCTGCCCGAAACGCCGCTCTTCAATAGCGACGAATCGGCCCTTCGCGACAGCCATTCGCCGATGCTCGATCGCGCGGCGCAAGTGCTGAAGCGCAGCATGCGGCCGGTGCTGATCGAAGGCCATACCGATAACGAAGGCTCGCTCGCCTATAACCGCGCGCTGTCCGAAGCGCGCGCCGACGCCGTCGCGCAAGCGTTGATCGCGCGCGGCGTGCCGGCCGAGCGCATCACGACGAAGGGCATGGCGTATCTGCGGCCGATCGCGACCAACAATACGCGCGAAGGGCGCTCGTTGAACCGGCGCGTGGAAATTCTCGTGCGCGCCGAGAGCGAAGAGACGCTGCTCGGCGCGCCCGCCAAAGTCAGGCGCTAGCCGCCTGCTCGACTTCGAGCACGAGCAATTGCGAGCCGTCGGCGACCTGATCTCCGACCTCGAACAGAATCTCGCCGATCTTGCCCGTCGCCGGCGCCACGATCGTGTGCTCCATCTTCATCGCTTCCATCACCATGAGCGGCGCGCCCTTCGCAACCGTCGCGCCCGTCTCCACGAGCACCGCGATCACCTTGCCGGGCATCGGCGCGGTGAGACGGCCTTCGTGCTCGGCATCGCCCGCGTGCGCCATCAGGTTCTGCCATTCGAACTGGAACGCCGCGCCTTCGTGGAAAACGTGGAAGACGTCGCCGTCGGTGAAGACGTGGCCTTTGATCAACGCGTCATCGAGTTGGACCGCGAACGACGTCGCGCCGCTATGCGACCAGTCGAAGCGCGCGCTGGCATCGTCGAGACGCAGGCGCTTCTCGCCGTTCTTCGTGAACACGACCTTCAGCGTTTCGTCCGTATCGAGCGCGCGCCAGTTCAGATCCTGGCTGTAACCGCCCGCCATGCGCCAGTGCGACAGCGCATCCCACGGCGAATGGCCGTGCGCCTCGCCGCCTTCGCGCGTGAGCAGCGCCGCGCACGCGAGCGCGAGCCCCTTCTTGCGCGAGACGTGTGTGGGCGCGAAGAGCGCGTCGTGATGTCGCTCGATCAGGCCGGTGTCGAGATCGCCCGACGAGAACGGCTCGCTCTTGACGATGCGCTGCAGGAACTCGACGTTCGTCGACAATCCGACGATCTCGCATTCCGCCAGCGCGCGCGCCATGCGGGCGAGCGCATCGCGCCGGTCGCGGCCATGCACGATCAGCTTCGCGATCATCGGATCGTAGAACGGCGTGATCGCATCGCCCTGACGCACGCCGCTGTCCACGCGCACGTCGCCATCGATCGAAAACTCGACCGCGTGCGGCATGCGCACGTGCTTGAGCGTGCCCGTCGACGGCAGAAAGCCGCGCGACGGATTTTCAGCGTAAATGCGCGCCTCGATCGCGTGGCCGTGCACCTTCAGCTCGTCCTGCTTCAACGGCAGCGGCTCGCCCGCCGCCACGCGCAGTTGCCATTCGACGAGATCGAGCCCGGTCACCATCTCCGTCACAGGATGCTCGACCTGCAGGCGCGTGTTCATCTCCATGAAATAGAACTGGCCGTCCTGCGTCATGATGAACTCGACCGTGCCCGCGCCGACGTAATTCACCGCGCGCGCCGCCGCGACCGCGGCTTCGCCCATCGCGCGACGGGTTTCGTCGTCGAGGCCCGGCGCGGGCGCTTCTTCCAGCACCTTCTGATGGCGCCGCTGCACGGAACAATCGCGATCGAACAGATAGACCGCGTTGCCGTGCTTGTCGGCGAATACCTGCACTTCGACGTGACGCGGACGCAGCAGATACTTTTCGATCAGCACGCGATCGTTGCCGAAGCTCGACGCCGCCTCGCGCTTGCACGAGGCGAGCGCTTGCGCGAAATCCTCGCTTTTCTCGACGACGCGCATGCCCTTGCCGCCGCCGCCCGCGCTCGCTTTCAGCAGCACCGGATAGCCGATGCGGTCCGCTTCCCGCTGGAGCAGCGACGGATCCTGATCGTCGCCGTGATAGCCGGGCACGAGCGGCACCGACGCGGATTGCATCAGCGCTTTCGCGGCGGCTTTGGAGCCCATCGCGCTGATCGCCTCGACGGGCGGGCCGATGAACACGAGCCCAGCCTTCTCGCACGCGTTGGCAAATGCTTCGTTTTCCGAAAGAAATCCGTAGCCCGGGTGAATGGCTTGCGCGCCGGTCTTTCTCGCGGCATCGACGATGCGCTCGATACGCAGATAACTCTCCGACGCCGCCGATCCGCCGACATGAACGGCTTCATCGCAGACATCGACGTGTTTGGCCTTGGCATCCGCGTCCGAATACACGGCGACGCTGCCGACGTTCAGGCGCTTCGCCGTCGCCGCGACGCGGCACGCGATCTCGCCGCGGTTCGCAATCAATATTTTGTTGAACATGGCATTACATCCGTGGGTCACATGCGGAACACGCCGAAACGCGTGTCTTCGATAGGTGCGTTCATCGTCGCGGCCAGGCCGAGGCCCAGCACGTCGCGGGTCTGCGCGGGATCGATCACGCCGTCGTCCCACAGACGCGCGCTCGCGTAGTACGGATGCCCTTGCGCCTCGTACTGATCGCGGATCGGCGCCTTGAATGCTTCTTCCTCTTCCTTCGACCAAGAGCCGCCCTTCTTCTCGATGCCGTCGCGCCGCACCGTCGCGAGCACGGACGCGGCCTGTTCGCCGCCCATCACCGAGATGCGCGCGTTCGGCCACATCCACAGGAAACGCGGCGAATACGCGCGGCCGCACATGCCGTAATTGCCTGCACCGAACGATCCGCCGATGATCACCGTGAACTTCGGCACCTTGGCGGTTGCGACCGCCGTCACCATCTTCGCGCCGTTGCGCGCAATGCCTTCGTTCTCGTACTTGCGCCCGACCATGAAGCCCGTGATGTTCTGCAGGAACACGAGCGGAATCTTGCGTTGCGCGCACAACTCGATGAAATGCGCGCCCTTCAATGCGGACTCCGAAAACAGAATGCCGTTGTTCGCGACGATGCCGACCGGATGCCCCCAGATATGCGCGAAGCCGCAGACGAGCGTCGTGCCATAGCGCGCCTTGAACTCGTCGAAGGCGGAATCGTCGACGATGCGCGCGATCACTTCGCGCACGTCGAAGGGCTTGCGCGTATCGACGGGAATCACGCCGTAGACGCTTCGCGGATCATGACGCGGCGGCAGCGGTTCTTTGAGCGCGAGCGTCGGCGTCTTCACGCGATTCAGATTGCCGACGATGCTGCGCGCGATGCCGAGCGCATGCGCATCGTTCTGCGCGAGATGATCGGCGACGCCGGAGAGACGCGTATGCACGTCGCCGCCGCCGAGATCTTCGGCGCTGACTTCTTCGCCGGTTGCGGCCTTCACCAAAGGCGGGCCGCCCAGAAAGATCGTGCCCTGGTTCTTCACGATGATCGATTCGTCGCTCATCGCGGGCACATACGCACCGCCCGCGGTGCACGAACCCATCACCACGGCGATCTGCGCGATGCCTTGCGCCGACATGTTCGCCTGGTTGTAGAAGATGCGGCCGAAGTGATCGCGGTCGGGAAACACATCGTCCTGATTGGGCAGATTCGCGCCGCCCGAATCGACGAGATACACGCACGGCAGGCGATTCTGCTCGGCGATTTCCTGCGCGCGCAAATGCTTCTTCACGGTGACGGGATAGTACGTGCCGCCTTTCACGGTCGCGTCATTGCACACGACCACGCATTCCTGCCCCGCAATACGCCCGATGCCCGTGATGATGCCTGCGCCCGGTGCGTCGTCGTTGTACATGCCGTACGCGGCGAGTTGCGAGAGTTCGAGAAACGGCGTGCCCGGATCGAGCAGTTGCGCGATGCGATCGCGCGGCAGCAGCTTGTTGCGCGACACGTGCTTGTCGCGCGCGGCCTCGCCGCCGCCTTCCGCGATCTTCGCGATCTTCTCTTTGAGATCCGCGACGAGCGCTTCGAGCGCGGCCGCGTTCGTGCGGAATTCCTCGCCGCGGGGATTCAGTTTCGATTCGATGATCGTCATGTCGCGCGCCTCAAGCCGTCTCGGCGAACAGTTCGCGGCCGATCAGCATGCGGCGGATCTCGCTCGTGCCCGCGCCGATTTCATAGAGCTTCGCATCGCGCCACAGGCGGCCCACCGGATATTCGTTGATGTAGCCATTGCCGCCGAGCACCTGAATCGCTTCGCCGGCCATCCACGTCGCCTTTTCGGCGGTGTAGAGAATCACGCCCGCGCAGTCCTTGCGCACCTGACGCAAGTGCCCCGAACCGAGCGTGTCGAGCTGACGTCCCACTGCGTAGAGATACGCGCGGCACGCCTGCAGGGTCGAATACATGTCGGCGACCTTGCCCTGGATGAGCTGAAATTCCCCGATCGACTGACCGAACTGCTTGCGATCGTGGATATACGGCACGACCGCGTCCATGCACGCGAGCATGATGCCGGTCGGGCCGCCCGCGAGCACGGCGCGCTCGTAGTCGAGTCCGCTCATCAGCACCTTCGTGCCGCCATTCAGCTGACCGAGGATGTTTTCCTTCGGCACTTCCACGTTCTCGAACACGAGCTCGCCGGTATGCGAGCCGCGCATGCCGAGCTTGTCGAGCTTCTGCGCGACGGAAAAGCCCTTCATGCCCTTCTCGACGATGAACGCCGTGATGCCGCGCGGACCGGCTTCAATATCCGTCTTCGCATAGACGACGAGCGTGTCGCAGTCAGGGCCGTTGGTGATCCACATCTTCGTGCCGTTGAGCACGTAGTGGTCGCCCTTTTCGTCGGCGCGCAGCTTCATGCTGACGACGTCCGAGCCGGCGTTGGGCTCGCTCATCGCGAGTGCGCCGATATGTTCGCCCGACACGAGCTTCGGCAGATACTTGCGCTTTTGCGCCTCCGTGCCGTTGCGATGAATCTGGTTCACGCACAGATTCGAATGCGCACCGTACGACAGCCCGACCGATGCCGACGCGCGCGAAATCTCTTCCATCGCGACCATATGCGCCGTGTAGCCCATGTTCGCGCCGCCGTATTCCTCGGAGACGGTCATGCCGAGCACGCCGAGATCGCCGAACTTTTTCCAGAGGTCCATCGGAAACTGGTCGCTGTGGTCGATTTCGCCCGCGCGCGGCGCGATTTCCTTCGCCGCGAAATGGGCAAGCGAGTCGCGCAGCATGTCGATGTCTTCGCCCAACGCGAAGTTCAGGCCGGGTACGTTGCTCATGGGTCGTCTCCTCCAGATTCGATGTTTTCGGTGCGCCCTGAAATTTGAGTTTCACTCACACAGGGCCGCAAACCACGGGATGTGGGAATTTCACGCCGAAATCGCCTAGCCGTCAATAGATTTTTGAGCTACGCTCACATTTATTTCCCACGTTTCCCGCCAATGTCCACGCAAACTACCGCCACCGGCCGTCGCGCGCCCGCCGGAGTCAAATCGCAGCAGCGCGTGAAGGACATCTTGCAGGCGGGCCGTGACGTCTTCGCGGAAAAAGGCTACGACGCCGCGACGAGCGCCGAGATCGCGCAGCGCGCGGGCATCTCGGAAGCGACCGTGTTCAGCTATTTCAGCGGCAAGCGCGAGTTGTGCGCGCGCGTGATCGCCGATTGGTACGACGAAATCATCGATGCATTCGAGACCGGCCTGCCACGCGACGGCACGGTGCGCCAGCAGTTCGCGTTCATCGTCAGAACGCACATGCGGCTGATGCTGATGAACGGCACGGGACTTTGCGCGCTGGTGCTGTCGGAAGGCCGCACGAAGCAGCACGACCTGTCGGATACGTTGACGGAACTGCAACGCCGCTACACCGCGCCGCTGATGGACGTGCTCGCGCGCGGCCAGGCGCTCGGCCACGTGCGCGCCGACATGCCGTTGCGCCTGCTGCGCTCGCTCGTTTTCGGACCGATGGAGCACGTGCTGTGGGACGCGACGCTCGCGAAGCGGCGCCTGAGTCAGACTCAGATCGAGACGACGGCGAACGAACTGGTGGAAGTATTGTGGGCCGCGCTGCAGCCGCCGAATGCGCAACTGGCGGCGCTGGCGCAGTTCCGGCAGGAGGTCGAGGAAGCGTCGCGGCGCTTCGAAACGAGCGCCGCGCGCGAGAAACCTACTTCCTGATGAAGCGCAGCGCGAGCCGCGCGAGCTTCGGCACGGTGACCGGACGCAGCAGGCGCGCGTCATAACCGCCCATGCGGCGATCGTTTTCGGTGAGACACAGCTCGATCAGCGAGCGGACCGATACATCGCCCGCAACGGAATCGCCGACATTCGCCGGAAAGTTCGCATCCTGCGCCGCACCTGACGTGTCGAAGCCGCGCGCGAGCGAAATGCGGTCGCGAATCAGCGAGAACCAGACGCTCGCGGTCTTCGCGAGGAACCACGGCTTGCGGTACCACGGCAGACTGTGCCGATACCACGCGACCCAGTTTGCGAAGAACAGAATGTGCCGCGCCTCTTCCTGAATGACCGGCTCGAAAGTCTCGACGAGTTCTTCAGGGAAATATCCCGATTGGCGCGCCGCCTCGAACAACCCGAACGCGAAGAAACTGTCGATGCATTCGCTGTAGCCCGTCAGCATCCACGCGCGCAGGGCGTCGTCGGGCGCGGGATACGGCGGCTCGGGCGCGAGCTCGATGCCATACGCCTCGACCAGCTTCGAGAGCACGAGCTTGTGCCGCGCTTCCTCGCCGCCGTTCATGCGCAGGGCTTCGCGCAATTGCGGATCGTCGACGGTGCCCGCGTAGGTCGCCACGCGAATCGACGCACGGCCTTCCGTCTGCACGGCGATATCCCAGATAGGCAGCGAGGTCACGCGCTTCAACGCGGCCGGGTCGAGCTTCGGCCAGTCGATGACGGCCGGCTTGTACGGATTGTGCGTCGTCAGGAGCATCTCGCAGAACATGCGCTTGTGCAGGTCCGAACCGATCGGAATTTTCCCCGTCGACCGGTACGTCCAGTTGCGCATCGCATGATCTGCATCCACCGGGTTGAGCGTGTCGGACATATTCGAATATTCGCCGCCGATTAGGTAGGTCCTGCGGATTCTGGCATACGAAACGCTGACTCGCAGCATCGCGCGCTTATTTTCGCTCAATGCGAGATTTTCTCCAGCGCGAGATCCCGCGTTCGCGGACCCATGAGACCGATCGCGGCCATCACGACCAGCATCGCCGATGCGATGAACACGAACACGCCCGTCGTCCCGAAGCCCTTCAGCACGCCCGCGATGATGAACGACGTGAAAATCGCCGAGAAGCGGCTCCACGAATACACGAAACCGACGGCGCGCGCGCGGATGCTCGTCGGAAACAGTTCTGCCTGATAGGCGTGATAGCTGTAGGACATGATGTTCGCGGAGAGCGTGAGGCCGACGCCCATCGCGATGAGAAACGCCGCGTCGCCCGACTGGCTGAACGCGAGCCCGCAGACGATGTTGAGCGCCGCCATCGCGACGATGGCCGTCTTGCGCTCGATCCTGTCGGCGATGGCGAGCCCGATCATCGGTCCGATGGGCGCCGCGATCGCGATGATGCTCGAATACATCAGGCTCGACGTCACTGTGATGCCCTGCTTCACGAGCAGCGTCGGCACCCAGTTCGCGAAGCCGTAGAAACCGACGGTCTGGAACACGTTGAAGATGATCATCATCGTGGCGCGCTTGCCGTAGGGCGGCTTCCACATGTCGGCGAAAGCGCCGCGTGTGCCGGCGGTCTCGACGGCGGGCTCGGGCGGCGGAAGCGGCTTGCCATACTCGCGCGCGACCTGTTCTTCGAGTGCGCGCATCACGCGATCGGCTTCGTCGAGCCGTCCTTTTTGCGCGAGCCAGCGCGGGCTTTCCGGTAACGTGCGGCGAATCCACCAGACGAAGAGCGCACCGTGCGCCCCGATGATGACGACCCAGCGCCAGCCGTCGATGCCGAGAGGCGCGCGCGGCACGAGCAGATACGCGAGAAACGCGACCACGGGCACCGCCAGGAAGCCGACCGCCTGCTCGCACGCGAAGGCGCGGCCGCGAATGTGCTTTGGCGCCAGCTCGGAGATATACGTGCCGATGGTCACCAGTTCCACGCCGATGCCCACGCCCGCGACGAAACGCCAGATGTTGAGGCCGGTCGCCGTGTCCTGAAACGCCATGATGAGATTCGCGCCGGTGTACCACAGCAGCGAATACGTGAAGATCGCGCGCCGGCCGAAGCGATCGGCGAGAAATCCGCAGGCGATCGTGCCGATGAACAGCCCCGCGAACAGCGACGCGATGAAGCTCGCGACGCCCGTCATACCGAAGAGACCGGTGGTCGTCGGCGTCAGGATGCCGCTTTTGACGAGACCGGGCGCAACGTAGCCGGAATACAGCAGGTCGTACAGCTCGAAGAAGAAACCGAGGCTCAACAGGACGATGAGCGTCCAGACCGTTCGCGTGGCCGGAAGGCGATCGAGCCGCGCGGATATGCTGCCGGCGGTGACGGGAAGCGCTTGTGGGTGCGCGTTGCCGGGTGTTGCCATCGGGTTGTCTCCTCTTGAGGCGGGTTGCACCGCGCGGCTCTCACTTCGGCGCGGGCGAACGAGGGACAGATTTTAACCGGGTGGGTAATTCTGTCGATCACCCCCGCGCGCCTCAAGGCTGAATCCCGTTCATCAGCAACGCCACGACGTGCCGCGCGAGCTGCTCCGCGCTGACGGCCCGATCGCCTTCCCCGCGCCAGCGCGCGGTCGCGAGCGGAAACACCGTCAGCCCGAACAGCGACGCGAACACGAGCGATGGCTCCAGCGCCGCATTCAGCTTGCCCTCCTTCTGCCACCCCGCGATGCGCTCGATCGCGCGCTCCTGGTGCGCGTCGCCGAACCGGTCGGCCATGCGCTGGCGCAGCAGCCCGCCCTCGCTGATGATCTCGCGCACCCATAGCGACGCGAACCACGGATATTTGTCGACGGTCGCGACGAGCGTCTCCACGAACGCGCGCAGTGTGTCGACGGGCTCCGAATGCGGATCGTTGAAGACGCGCGCGAGTTCAGCGCGCAACGGCACGAAACGCTCGTCGATCAACATGTCGAGCAACTGATCGCGCGTTTTGAAGTAATAGTGCACCATCGCCGGCGTCACGCCCGCCTCGCGCGCGATCGCGCCGAGCGTCGTTTCGCCGATTCCCTGCCGCGCGAACAGTTCGAGCGCGATATCCAGTAACTGCGCGCGCGCCTGCTCGCCATGCGCGCCGCTCGGCCGGCCGGGCCGGCGGCCCGGTTTCTTCGCTGGCGCGAGGCTTTCGGATGCATCCGCGCTGGTGTTCAAGACTTCGTTTGCCATAAGAATTTGACGAGAACTTCCCCGTCGACTATATTAATCTTCGTGTTAATTAAATACAGCCCGCCTGAATCGCCGGGATCTCGGCCGGCCGCGGATTCGTACAGCCCGATCATCAAAATGACATCTTTGCATCAAACCGCTCCAATGGGCGCTCAAGCGTCCGACGAAACCGGCGCCGCCTCGAAGCCGCCCATCTGGCTGCTGTTCACCGCGCTCATGCTCGTGATGCTGCTCGGCGCGCTCGATCAGACGATCGTGTCGACGGCACTGCCGACCATCGTCGGCGATCTGGGCGGGCTCGAAAACCTGTCTTGGGTCGTCACGTCCTATCTGCTCAGTTCGACGATCGTCGTGCCGCTCTACGGCAAATTCGGCGATCAGTTCGGCCGCAAGGTCGTGCTTCAGGCGTCGATCCTGATCTTTCTCGTCGGCTCGATTCTCTGCGGCGTCGCGCAGAACATGACGCAGCTGATCGCCCTGCGCGCGCTGCAGGGTCTGGGCGGCGGCGGCCTCATGGTCATCACGATGGCCGCGATCGCCGACGTCATCCCGCCCGCCGATCGCGGCCGCTTTCAAGGGCTCTTCGGCGGCGTGTACGGTCTCGCGACGGTCGTCGGCCCGCTGCTCGGCGGCTTTATCGTCGAGCATCTATCGTGGCACTGGATCTTCTACATCAACCTGCCGCTCGGCCTCATCGCGCTCGCCGTGATCCAGCTCGTGTTCAAGCCGCACACCGCGCACGTGAATCATCGCGTGGACTACATGGGCGCGGGCTTTCTCGCGGCGGCGCTCACCTGCATCATCCTGTTCACGAGCGAAGGCGGCACGCTCTTTCCGTGGACCTCGCCGCAGCTCTGGTGCACGCTGTTGCTGGGACTCGTGTGTATCGGCGGTTTCATCTATGAAGAACGACTCGCCGCCGAGCCGATCATGCCGCTCTCGCTCTTCAAGGAGCGCACCTTCGTGCTCGCGGGGCTGATCGGCTTCATCGTCGGTTGCGCGATGTTCGGCGCGGTCACGTTCCTGCCGCTCTATCTGCAGGTTGTGAAGGGCTCGACGCCGTCGCAGGCCGGCCTGCAGATCACGCCGATGATGGGCGGCGTGCTGCTGTCGTCGATTCTGAGCGGGCGCATCATCAGCAAGATCGGCAAGTATCGATTCTTTCCGATCATGGGCACGGCGCTCGTCGCCACCGCGATGCTGCTGCTCTCGACGCTCGATCTCGACACGCCGCTCGCGATCATGAACCTCTACATGGCGCTGCTCGGCCTCGGGCTCGGCATGGTAATGCAGGTGCTCGTGCTCGCGGTGCAGAACGTCGTCGAATTCCGGCTGATGGGCGTGGCGACCTCCAGCGCGACCCTCTTTCGCTCCATCGGCGGCTCGGTCGGCGTGGCGGCGTTCGGCGCGATCTTTTCAAACGGCTTGCGATCGCGCCTCGAAGCGCTCGTTCCGCCCGGCACCGAACTGCCGCTGTCGCTCGGTCCGCAGACGGTCGCGCATCTGCCGAGCGCGCTGCGCGACGATTATCTGCACGCGTTCGCAGGTTCGATGCACACGGTCTATCTCGTTGCGGCGTGCGTCGCGTGCGTCGCGTTCGGGCTGTCGTGGTTCCTGCAAGACCATCCGCTCAGGAAGCACTAAAAAACGAGGAGATGCTCTAACGCCCCGGCTATCGGGGCTTTTACTAGCTCCCGAACTATTTTGGCTTGGTAACCTTCTGCCGATTCTGAGCGGACACGATCCGCGGGATATCATGCTCCGGCGCCCAACGACGCGCCGGACGTCCGGCTACGAGACCTGCCGGGCTGAACCGACCACCTTCTGGAGTTAAAACAGTGAAGAAACTGCTCGCGGCACTGACGATGTCCCTCCTCGCCGCCACGTCGCTCACCGCCGTCACGCCGGCGCTTGCGAAGGACTATTCGACGATCCGTTTCGGCGTCGACGCAAGCTATCCCCCGTTCGAATCGAAGGGTTCCGACGGCAAGCTGGTCGGTTTCGACATCGATCTCGGCAACGAGATCTGCGCCCGCCTGAAGGCGAAGTGCGTGTGGGTGGAAAACGACTTCGACGGCATGATCCCCGCGCTCAAGGCGAAGAAGTTCGACGGCGTGCTCTCGTCGATGTCCATGACGCCGCAACGCGCCGAACAGATCGCTTTCTCGAGCAAGCTCTTCAACACGCCGACGCGCCTCGTCGCGAAAAAGGGCAGCAACATCCTGCCGACGGCTGACAGCCTGAAGGGCAAGAACGTGGGCGTCGAGCAAGGCACCATCCAGGAAACCTACGCCAAGACGTACTGGGCGCCGAAGGGCGTCACGGTCACGCCGTACCAGAACCAGGATCAGGTCTATGCCGATCTGACCTCGGGCCGTCTGGATGCAGCGCTGCAAGACGCGGTGCAGGCCGAAATCGGCTTCCTGAAGACGCCGCGCGGCGCGGGCTATGACTTCGCGGGTCAGAACATCGACGATCCGAAGACGCTCGGCAACGGCGCGGGCATCGGTCTGCGCAAGGAAGACACGGATCTGAAGGCGAAGATCGACAAGGCGATCGCCGACATCATCAAGGACGGCACCTACAAGAAGATCGAGAAGAAGTATTTTGACTTCGACGTGTACGGCGGCTAAGCCGTTCGCGCCAGCCTCACCGGCTGACAAAACGGGCTCCGCGCCTCGAGCGCGGAGCCCGTTTGCTTTTCGGACGCGCAGCGCAGAGGCATTCGGGTTGCCGCCGCGCCGATTTCGGCTAAGATCGAACGTCCGGTAGGACGCGCGCGGACGGAGACACCGCGGCGCCCGGCACTTTCCAGAGGCAAGACCCGCGCATCCAGGCGCGCGACCACTATGCAAACCAGAACTCACTCGCTCATCTCGCCGACGCTCGGCACCTCCCGCAACATCACGAGCTTTCACTACGGCCCCGGCGGCGGCCAGAAGATCTACATCCAGTCCTCGCTGCACGCGGACGAACTGCCCGGCATGCTCGTCGCGTGGCGTCTGCGCCGCCAGCTCGCCGAATTCGAAGCCGCGGGCAAGCTGCGCGGCGAAGTGGTGATCGTGCCGGTGCCGAACCCGATCGGCCTGTCGCAGCATCTGCACGGCACGCTGATGGGCCGCTTCGAAACCAACAGCGGCCACAACTTCAACCGCAATTTCTACGATCTCGCCGCGCTGATCGCGCCGCGCATCGAGGCGCGCCTCGGCCAGGACGCCGACGCGAACAAGCTCGCCGTGCGCGCCGCGATGAAAGAAGCGCTCGGCGAGCAGACGCCGCACACCGAGCTCGAATCGCTGCGCCTCGCGCTGCAAAAGCTGTCCTTCGACGCCGATGTCGTGCTCGATCTGCATTGCGATCTCGACGCCGCGCTGCATCTCTACACGAATCCGGACATCTGGGACGAAGTCGAGCCGCTCGCGCGCTATCTCGATGCGAAGGCGTCGCTGCTCGCGCTGAATTCGGTCGGCAATCCGTTCGACGAGATTCACAGCTTCTGCTGGTCGGATCTGCGCCAGCGTTACGGCGAGCGTTTCCCGATCGCGAACGGCGGCATTTCGGTGACGGTCGAGTTGCGCAGCCAGCACGACGTGTCCTACGAACTCGCGGACAAGGACGCGCAGGCGATCGTCAACTACCTGATCCATCGCGGCGTGATCGATGCGCCCGTGCCGGAGCTGCCGCCGCTCGAACATCCTGCGACGCCGCTCGCGGGCGCCGAGCCGATCGTCGCGCCGGCGTCGGGCGTCCTCGTGTTCCGCGCGGAAGTGGGCGCGTTCATCGAAGCGGGTGCGCCGATCGCCGATATCGTCGATCCGCTCACCGATGTCGTCACCACGCTCAAATGCACGACCGCCGGCGTGATGTACGCGCGGCACATCACGCGCTTCGCGACGGCCGGGCTGGAAGTGGCGCGCATCGCGGGCGCGAAGGCTTATCGCACGGGATCGCTGCTGTCGGCGTAAGCGCTACGCGTGAAGGTCAGAACGGCGCGAGGCAGCACTGCGCCGCGACGATCTTCCACGCGCCGCCGATATCGCCCCACGTTCGCGTGTAGCGCAAGCTGCCCGCGAACGGGGCGCCCGCGAACGTCCCTGAAATCGCAACGCGTGTCACCGTGACGGCGAAGCTGCCGTACACCCGCACGCTCTGATCCTCCACGTCCAGCTTCTCGATGCGCTGCATGCCGTAGCGATGTCCATTGAGATCGTCGGCCTTCGTCCAGACCTTGCCGGTGGCATCGACGAAACTCAGGTCGTCGGCCAATAGCGTGTCCAGCGCGTCCACGTCCGACGCCAGCATCGCCTTCTTCAGGCGCTCCTCCAGTTCGCGGATTCGCTGCTCGTCCATGTTTTCGCTCGCGGTGACAGAACCGTGAGCATCGCATCGGACGTGGCGGATACACAAGCGCCGATATTTCGCCAGCCCTGTTGCTCCCGCGACACACCGCAAGGTGATTGAAAGCACTGTCACATTTCTTTCTTTAGCGCCCGCTACATTTGCGCCCGTCGCTGCCACGCGCCGTCAGAGCGCGACGCACCGCAGACACCGTCAACAACCACACCGCGAACCAACTCACGGAGCTTGTTTTGAAGAAGAATCTCTTGGCGACCGCCGCGCTCGCCACCTTCGCCGCCCTCGCCGCCACCTCCGCGCAAGCACAAAGCAGCGTCACCCTGTACGGCATCATCGACGCCGGTATCAGCTATGTGAACAACAGCACGCAGACCGCCACCCGCGCCGGCGACAAGCTGTTCAAGTACGACGACGGCGTCGCGCAAGGCAGCCGTTGGGGCCTGAAAGGTTCGGAAGACCTCGGCGGCGGCCTGAAGGCGATCTTCACGTTGGAGAACGGCTTCAACAGCGGCACCGGCACGCTCGGTCAAGGCGGCGCGATGTTCGGCCGTCAGGCATACGTCGGTATCGCGAAGAACGACGTCGGCTCGCTGACTTTCGGCCGTCAATACTCGTTCTCGACCGATTACCTCGGCAGCAACTATTCGATCGGCGGCCAAACGCTCGCGGGCAACTACGCGTACCACATGAACGACGTCGACCAGTTGACGTCGAGCCGCATCAACAACGCGGTCAAGTTCAGCAGCGCGAGCTTCTACGGCGTGACGTTCGGTGCGATGTACGGCTTCTCGAACCAGGCAGGCGCGTTCGCTGGCACGCCGAACACGACCGCCGGCACGACGACGACGGCAGGTTCCTCGCGCGCATACAGCTTCGGCCTGAACTACAAGGCAGGTCCGTTCGGCCTCGGCGCGGCGTACACCGACATCCGCTATCCGGCAGCGGCATCGCCCGCATTCAGCACGGCCGTCGCGAACATCCAGACGATGGGCACCGCGAACGCCGGCAAGGATCTGCGCACGTTCGGCGTCGGCGCGAACTACGCGTTCGGCTCGGCGACCGTGTTCGGCCTTTGGACCAACACGCTGTTCGAGCCGATCAACGGCGCGAGCTCCAAGCTCAACGCGTTCGATATCGGTGGCAAGTACGCGTTCACGTCGGCGCTGTCGGCTGGCCTCGGCTACTCGTACCTGAACATGACGGGCAACTCGAGCGGCCACTGGAACCAGATCGACGCGAGCGTCGACTACGCGCTCTCGAAGCGCACCGACGTGTACGCGCTCGGCATCTACCAGAAGGCATCGGGCTCGAATCGCGGCGTCGAGAATCAGGCTTCGATCGGCTCGTCGTCGTCGAGCTACTTCGGCACCTCGGGCCTCGGCGAAAACGACCAGCTCGCGTTCCGCGTCGGCATCCGCCACAAGTTCTGAGCTTCGCGTCCGAACTGAAATGACATCGGGCCGCGTCGAGCGGCCCGATTTTTTTGCGTCGCGCGTTGCCTATTTCGCCTTGTCGGCCTTCTTGCCGGCGGCCTTGTTATAGCGCTCGATGTACCCGTCCATCAGCTTGCGGATCGCGCGGCCGATCTGCGTGTAGTCGCTTTCGTTCAGATTCGCGAGCGACACGCGCCCCGACGGATGCTGCGTGCCGAAGCCGCGCCCCGGCAACAGCACCACGCGCGCGTCCTTCGCGAGCCTGAACAGAAGCTCGGAAGGCTCGGTGTTCTTGATGATCCAGTCCACCGCTTCCCGGCCGTGCCTGCGCTCGCCGAGATATTCGATGTCGAGGATCGTATAGTAATCGACCTGGTTGACGTCCTCTTTTTCGGGCGCGATGCCGATCTCGCGATACAGCGCCTGCTTGCGGCTGCGGATCAGGCGCTTGAGCGCGTTCTTGTACGCGTCGGGCGTGTCCATCAGCGAGAAGAGCGAGAACAGCACCATCTGCACCTGCTGCGGCGTCGAGAGGCCCGCCGTGTGATTCAGCGCGACGGTGCGGCTGTCCGCGACCAGACGATCGATAAACTTGAGCTTGTCGGGCTCCGTCGTGATCGATTCGTAACGCTCGTGGAGTTGCGCCCGCTTGTCTTTCGACAGCGCGGCGAGTTGCTTGTCGAGCACATTGTCGCGATGCGTCGCGATCGCGCCGAGCCGCCAGCCGGTCGCGCCGAAGTACTTCGAATACGAATAGACGAGGATCGTGTTCTTCGGACACAGCGCGAAGAGCGACACGAAATCGTCGGCGAAGGTGCCGTAGACATCGTCGGTGAGCAGAATCAGATCGGGCCGCTCCTTCACGATGCCCGCGATATATTCGAGGCTTTCGTCATCCATCTTCACCGAGGGCGGATTGCTCGGGTTCACGAGGAAGAACGCTTTGACCTTCGGATCGCGCAGCTTGTCGAGTTCGGCCTTCGAGTATTGCCAGCCTTTCGCGACATCTGCCTCCAGATTCACGACCTTCAGCTTGTAATCGTTCAGGCGCGGAATCTCGATATACGGCGTGAAGATCGGCGTGCCGAGCGCGATGGTATCGCCCGGTTCGATCAGGAAGTTCTCGCGCATCGTGTTGAAGATGTAGGTCATCGCGGCCGTGCCGCCTTCGACCGCGAAGACATCGAATTCGCCGACGAACGGATGCTTGCCGATCATCTCGCGTCGCAGATATTGCGCGACGATCTGCTCCGACAGCTTCAGCATGCGGTCTGGCACCGGATAGTTCGAGCCGAGAATGCCTTCGCACATCTCGTACAGAAAGTCGCCGGCGTTCAGGCCGAGCTGATCGCGCACATAGGACACCACGCCCGCGAGAAACGCGATGCCCGGCGTGCCCTTGTTTTCGCGCGCGAAAATCTCGAAGCGCTCTTCCAGCCCTTCGCGCTTCGGAAAACCGCCCACGCCCTCCGGCATGTACGCGAACGAGCGCTCCGACTCGCGCATCGCAAAGAGGCCGAGTTGCCAGAAGCCATGACGCGGAATCGTCGCGAGAAAATTCGGATTGCCGCGCCCCGCGTTGAGCATCGAGAGATTGGCCGGGCGTTCGACCGCCCCGCCGCCCGCCGCCTTGATGAGCTCGTCCTTCAGCTCGAACGGGCTGAGCGCCGCCATGCCGGCGCGGTCGCCGGAACCTGATTTATCGGACTTTGCCATCCAACACCTCCGGAATTGATGATGGAAACGATGCGACAGCGGAACCGCGTCACGTGAGCAGCATCACGATGACCATCCCCCAGATCGTGAGCAGCGTATTGCCGACCGCGTAGGTCACCGTGTAGCCGAGTCCGGGCACCTGACTTTTCGCGGCGTCGCAGATCATGCCGAGCGCGGCGGTCGTCGTGCGCGCGCCCGCGCAGATGCCGAGCAGGATCGCGGGGTGAAACTTGAACACGTACTTCGCGACATACATGCCGATGATGAGCGGCACCGACGACGCGAAGATGCCCCACAGAAAGAGACTGACGCCAAGCTTCTGCAGCCCCGCGACGAAGCCCGGCCCCGCCGAAATGCCGACCACCGCGATGAACACGTTCAGGCCAACGGAGTTCATGAACCAGATGGTCGGCGACGGAATGCGGCCGAAGGTCGGGTGAATCGCGCGCAGCCAGCCGAACACGATGCCCGCGATGAGCGCGCCGCCCGCCGTCGACAACGTGATCGGAATCGCGCCGACACGCAGCACGAGTGCGCCGATCAACGCGCCGAGCGTGATCGCGAGGCCGACGAACGCCATGTCGGCGGCATCGGTCGGACGGTCGAGCACGCCGAGGAACTTCGCCGCAGCCGACGTATCCTGCGTGCGTCCGAGGAGCGTGAGCGTATCGCCGCGATACAGCTTCGTGCTCGGCAGAATGGGAATCTGCGTTTCGGTCGCGCCGCGCTTGATCTTGCGCAGAAACACGCCGCGCGCGGTCGGCGACTGCGAGAGTTCCAGCAGCGTCTTGCCGTCGACGGCCTTGTTCGTCACATAGACGTCGACGCCTTCGATCGGCACAGCGAGCAGTTCGGCATCGTCGACTTCGGTGGCCACGCCGCCGAGCAGCTCGACGAGCAACTCGCGCCGGCCGGCTATCGCGACGACATCGCCCGGTTGCAAGACATCGTCAATCCTGGCTTCCTGGATGGTTCCGCCGCGCCTGATCCGCTCGATGAAAAGCCGCGCGCCTTCCGGCTCCAGCGCCTCGGCCTGCGCGACCGACATGCCCGCCGCGCGTCCGTGCTCCGCGACGCGATAGGCACGCAGCTCGAACTTGTGCCACGCCTGGCCCGCGCCGCCGAGTTCGCCCCCGCCGCCAAGCGTCGCCTCGTACTCCTTGCAGGCCGCGACGAGATCGATGTTGAGCAGCTTCGGACCGAGCATCGCGAGGATCAGCGCGGAGCCGATCGTCCCGAAGATATAGGTCACGGCGTAGGCGGTCGGCATCGCGTCGAGCAGCGACTTCGCCTGATCGGGCGGCAGGCCGAGACGGTTGATGGCGTCGGTGGCGAGGCCCATCGATGCGGATATCGTCTGCGAACCGGCGAATAAACCGGCCGCCGAACCGATGTCGTAGCCCGCGATCTTCGCGGCCGCATAAGGCGCCGCGAGACACAGCACGCACTGGATAACGGAGAAGAGCGCCTGCGGCAAGCCGTCCTTTGCGATGCCGCGCACGAACTGCGGTCCGACGCCGTAACCGACGGCGAACAGGAACATCAGAAAGAAGACCGATTTGACGTTCGATGAAATCGTAATGCCCAGTTGCCCGATGGCAATGGCCGCGAGCAGTGTCGCCGTCACCGCGCCTAGGCTGAAGCCGCGGAAGCTCTTGCCGCCCACCCAGTAGCCGACGCCGAGCGAAAGAAAAATGGCGATTTCCGGATAACTGCGCAGTGTTGCTGTAAGCCAGGACATAGGCACTCCTTTCTGGCGGGAACCGCTCGCACATCAGCGATGAAGGGAATGAATGACTCAAAGGCCAGCAATACACTATTTGGCGCAGCGTTGAAACAAGAGTTGAGCAACGCGCCGCACAAATAAAAACAGCGGCCGAAGCCGCTGTTTTCTAATCAAGAAGCGAATTGCGACGTCTTATTCAGCCGTTTCGAGCAACGGATAGTCCGTATAGCCCTCGGCGCCCGGCGCGTAAAAAGTCGCGCTGTCCCAATCGTTGAGACCGGCGTCGACTTCGAAGCGGCGCACGAGATCCGCATTCGCGATAAAGGGCTTGCCCCACGCGACGGCATCGGCGTCGCCGCGCGCGATGATCGCTTCGGCGCTCGCCTTCGAGAAGCCTTCATTGGCGATATACACGCCGCCGAATGCCTTCTTCAGTTGCGGTCCGAGGCTGTCGGCGGCTTCATGCTCGCGCGCCGCGATAAACGCGATCTTGCGGCGGCCGAGCTCACGCGCGACATAGCCGAAGGTCGCGGCGCGATCGCTGTCGCCCATTGTGTGCGAATCGGCGCGCGGCGCGAGATGCACGCCGACACGATCCGCGCCCCACACATCGATCGCCTGATCGACGACTTCGAGCAGCAGACGCGCGCGATTTTCGACCGAGCCGCCGTATACGTCAGTACGCTTGTTGGTGCTGTCCTGCAGGAACTGGTCGAGCAGATAACCGTTCGCGCCGTGCACTTCAACGCCGTCGAAGCCCGCGCGCTTCGCGTTTTCCGCGCCCTTGCGGAACGCCGCGACGACACCGGCGATTTCATCGAGCTCGAGCGCGCGCGGCGTCACGAACGGACGCTGCGGACGCACGAGGCTCACGTGCCCACCCGCCGCGATCGCGCTCGGCGCCACCGGCAGCTCGCCGTTCAGGAACACCGGATCCGAGATGCGGCCGACGTGCCAGAGTTGCAGGAAGATCTTGCCGCCTGCGTCGTGCACGGCCTTCGTCACGAGCTTCCAGCCTTCCACCTGCTCGTCGGACCAGATGCCCGGCGTGTCGGCATAACCGACGCCTTGCGGCGTCACCGACGTCGCTTCGCTCAGAATGAGCCCGGCCGATGCGCGGTCCGCGTAGTACTGCGCCATCAGTGCGTTGGGGACGCGTTCGACGCCCGCGCGCTGACGCGTGAGCGGCGCCATGATGATGCGATTCTTGAGCGTGAGTGCGCCTACTTTGAGCGGATCGAAAAGAGTCGACATGAATTGGAGTCCTAATGAGATTGAAAGCGAACTTTCACCGTGCGGAAAGCAGGCTCAGAGATTCCCGAGGGAATCGCGAAATGCCTGAATGACCGCTTCGTCGCGCTTGAAGAACACCCATTGTCCAACGCGCTTCGTGGTGACGAGTCCGGCTTTATGCAAAGTCGCGAGATGCGCCGAAACGGTGGACTGCGATATGCCGCAGCGCCCATCGATCTGACCCGCGCAGACGCCATGCGACAGCGGCAGTTCCTGACTCGGAAAATGCCGCTCCGGCTCCTTCAGCCATTCGAGAATCTCACGGCGAAGGGGGTTGGCGAGGGCCTTGTGAATTGCGTCGATATCCATTTCGTTGCTCATGCGTCTGACGGACGGAATTCACAGCCTTTCCGAATCGTCTTGAGGCGAAGTATATATCGTAATTTTCCGATATGCAACCCGTCGCGGATGCGGCAACCTGAGGCATGCCGTCGCGCCCCGCTGTCTGGTACGCTCCCCGGTTTCATCGCCTGCAGGAAAGACTACGAAACGCTTATGGATACTCCTTTCAACGAACGCGGCGTGACGCTTTCGCGCGCCGGACTCTCGGCATCAGGTCAGATGATTCCGCTGCGCGATCTGCGCGCCGCGCGCGTCGTCATGATTCCGCGCCAGAAGCCGTTGCCCGTCATCATCGCGCTGATTGGGCTCGTCGTGCTCGGCGCGGGCATTTTCAGCGGTTCGGGCGCCGCGCTCGTGCTCGGCGTGATGATCGCCGTGGTCGGCTACCTGACGTGGATCACGCAGGACGTCATCTATCAGTTGATGGTCGCGACACCCGACGGCGAGCGCGAAGTGCTCATCACGAAAGATCAGGAATTCGCGGACAAGGTGGCGGCGCTCGTCGGCGAGGCAGTCGCGAAACATGCGGCGAGCGCGGCGGCGAAACCGTCACAAGCCTGATTTTGATGCGCCGTTTATGCGGCGGCGCGTCTCTTTACTCCGGCCTTTAGGCGCGCGGCGCTAGAGTACAAGCATCGCCACTACGAGCCGTCATCGGACGGCTTACATCGATGTACATCCGCACATCCGATTCGTCCGCCCTTTCCCATGCGCTCAACGGCGGATCGCCGCGCCCCCGCGAAACGCGTCATTGCATCGCGTTCGATCTGACCGTTCCGGGGCTCGACTCGTCTGGCGCCCGCGAAGTGCTCGCGTATGCGTTCGGCGCGGGCACGCAGGCGTATATCGCGGAGACGAGCCGCCTCCACGATTGCACCACGCTCTATGTCGAGACCGATAGCGATGACATCAACAACGTCATCGCGACACTCACCGCGCACTTTCCCAACGCGACGCTCGGCCGCGTGACGCGTGTCACGCGGCACTGAGGGCATCGTCAGACGATCTAGGTGATCTGCAACGGCTCGACGTGCCAGATGTCGCGCGCGTACTCCGCGATCGTGCGATCCGACGAGAAGATGCCCATGCCCGCGACATTCTCGATCGCACTCCTCGTCCACGCGTCCCGGTCGCGGTACTTGAGATCGACTTCGGTCTGCGTCTTGTCGAAGCTGTCGAAGTCGGCGAGCACCATGTAGTGATCGCCCCAGTCCACGAGCGTGTGGAAGATATCGTAGAAGCGATGCGGCTCTTCCGGCGAGAAATGCCCGAGGCGAATCTGGTCGAGCGCGAGCTTCAGCTCCGGGTTCTCCTCGTAGATCTGCCGCGGCCGATACCCCGCCGCGCGCAGCGATTCGATCTCGTCCGTCGTATTGCCGAAGATGAAGATGTTCTCGCGCCCCACGGCATCGCAGATTTCGATGTTCGCGCCATCGAGCGTGCCGATGGTCAGCGCGCCGTTCAACGCGAGCTTCATGTTGCCGGTGCCGGAAGCTTCGGTACCGGCCATCGAGATTTGCTCCGACAGATCCGCCGCCGGAATGATGAGTTCTGCGACAGAAACGCCGTAGTTCGGAATGAAGCCGACCTTCAGCCGGTCGCCGATGAGCGGGTCCGCGTTGATCTTGCGCGACACATCGTTGATGAGCTTGATGATGTTCTTCGCCATCTTGTAGGCCGAAGCCGCCTTGCCGGCGAACATCACCACGCGCGGCGTCCAGTCCAGTTCCGGATTCTCGCGAATCCGGTTGTAGCGCACGATCACATACAGAATGTTGAGCAGTTGCCGCTTGTATTCGTGGATGCGCTTCACCTGCAAATCGAACAGCGCTTCGGGATTGATGATCGCGTTGGCATCGCGTTTCGCGCGCTCCACGAGCCGCAGCTTGTTGGCGAATTTCGCTTCGTGGAAGGCCTTGCAGAACTCCGGATCGTCGCGCCATTCGCGCAGCCGGCCGAGCTCGAAGAGATCGGTGCGCCAGCGCGGGCCAAGCCGCTTGTCGATCAACGCGGACAACGACGGACTCGCCTGCGCGAGCCATCGGCGCGGCGTGATGCCGTTCGTCACATTGGTGAAGCGCTCCGGATACATGCGCGCGAAGTCGGAGAAGATGTTCTGCACCATCAGTTGCGAGTGCAGTTTCGATACGCCATTCACCGTGTGACTCGCGACGATCGCGAGATGCGCCATGCGCACGCGCCGCTGGCCGTATTCATCGACGAGCGAAATGCGGCGAATCAGTTCGACATCGCGGCCGAACTTCTCGGTGACCTGCTTGAGGAACTGCGCGTTGATCTCGAAGATGATCTCAAGATGACGCGGCAACAGGCGCGCGAGCATCTCGACGTCCCACGTTTCGAGCGCTTCGGGCATCAACGTGTGGTTCGTGTAGGAGAACATCTGCTGCACGAGCTTCCACGCCTTGTCCCACGGCAGATGATGCCGGTCGACGAGAAGGCGCATCAGTTCCGGAATCGCCAGCACCGGATGCGTGTCGTTCAGATGCACCGCGACCTTTTCCGCGAGCCGCCCAAAGTGCGTATGCGTGCGCTGATAGCGGCGGATCAGATCCTGCATCGTCGCGGAGACGAAGAAGTATTCCTGACGCAGGCGCAGCTCGCGCCCGGCTTGCGTCGAATCGTCCGGATAGAGCAGGCGCGATACATGTTCCGAGGTGTTCTTCGCCTCGACCGCGCGCCGGTAATCGCCCTGATTGAACGCGGAGAGATCGAACTCGTCGGTCGCGCGCGCGGACCACAGGCGCAGCGTGTTCGTCGCCGTCGTCGCGAAGCCGGGGATGACCGTGTCGTAGGCCATCGCGTTCACGTGTTCGGTGTCGATCCAGTCGGTGCGGTCTTCATGCTGCACGGTACGGCCGCCGAAATGCACGGTGTACACGACCTCCGGACGCGGAAACTCCCACGGATTGCCCGCGCGCAGCCAGTAATCCGGCATCTCGACCTGATTGCCGTCGACGATCGTCTGCCGGAACATCCCGTATTCGTAACGGATGCCGTAGCCGAAGCCGGGCACGCCGACAGTCGCCATCGAATCGAGAAAGCAGGCCGCGAGGCGCCCGAGACCGCCGTTGCCGAGCGCGGCGTCCGGCTCCAGATCTTCGAGCGCGGCGAGGTCGACGCCGAGGCCGGCGAGCGCGTCGCGCACTTCGTCGTAGATGCCGAGTGCAAGCAGCGCGTTAGAAAAGGTTCTGCCGATGAGAAACTCCATCGACAAGTAATAGACGCGTTTCACGTCCTGTTCGTATTGGAGCCGCGTGGTGCGCATCCAGCGTGCGACGAGACGGTCGCGCACGGCCAGTTCTGCGGCATGGAGCCAGTCGCGCGGCTGCGCGGTGACCGCGTCCTTGCCGACGCCGTACATCAGGCGATTCGAGATGGAGCGCCTGAGCGCATCGACAGTGCTATTGAGCTGGTCGAATTCCAGGTCGACGGATGTCATCGAAACCTCCGGTTTTTGCAACATATGCAATGACCGCGAAAGCCTGACGGGAGTTCACATCGGACGCACCGAAATGGCGCCCTGCCCCGGTCGGGCGGGTGCGGACGTGCCTGAACGTGCAGGTTACGCCAGTTTTATTTTTTTTGGTATGACGTGGAGGCAACAGGCGAGGCCCGCGAATTGCTCGTGGAAGATCCGCGGGCTCATGGCGACATGGCTAATTTACTTCGGCTTCCGTATTATTATCACGCAACGGAACGGCGTGGCGCGCGGGCGGCGATCAACAAAAGCGCCGCAAGCGATACGGCCAGCAGGATCAGCGAGAGCGCCGAAGCCGGCAGATAGTAGCCGCGATTGACCTGACCGACGACGACGATCGGCACCGTCGCGAAGCCGGGCGGATACACGGTGAGCGTCGCGCCCAGTTCGCCGAGCGAGAGCGCGAAACCGAGCGCGAGGCTCGCGCGGATCGCGGGCACGAGTTGCGGCAGCACCACACGCGCGAGCACCATGCGCGGCGGCGCGCCGAGACTCGCGGCGGCTTCGCGCAGAATCGTCAGTTCGGGGCGCAGCGCGGCGGCGGCGCATCGATAACAGAACGGCAGCACGAGCGCGAGTTGCACGAGCACGACGATCGCGGCCGATCCCGACAGATCGAGCGGACGCTTGTGATACGCGATCAACACCGCGAGCCCGAGCACGACGCTCGGCACGCCGCTGCCCATCATCGCGACGGCATCGACGAGCGCGCCGAGACCACACCGGTCGCGGCCTTCCAGCGCGAGCGCGAGCCAAAGACCGAGCGCGGTGCCGAGACACGCGACGCCCAGGCCGACTTCGAGACTCGTCGTGAGCGCATCGAGATCGCTCGATGAAAGCCGCGCGAACCAGCGCGTGCTGAAGCCATCGGGCAGGATCGTGCCCGACCAGTGCGACGCGACGCTCGACAGCGCGACGACAACCACCGGCAGCACGAAGAGCCAGAAGCACAACAGCGCGAACAGGCCCGTGAACGCATGACGCAGCAGCGCCCGAGGTCTGAAAGCAGCAGCGACGAGTTGCATGTCAGCGGCCTCCCGAGCGGCGATTGATGCGTCGGTACAACGCATAGAGCGACAGCGACATCAGCAGCATCACGACCGATCCCGCGGCCGCGGTGGCCAGATCCAGATCGACGGTTGCGGCGCTGTAGATCGCGATCGGCAGTGTGATCAGATGGGCGCTGCCGAGCACGAGCAGGATGCCGAACTCGTTCAGCGTGAGCAGGAAGCACAGGATCGTGCCCGCCGCGATGCCCGGCCACGCGAGCGGCAACACGACCTTCGTCGCGACCATCCAGCCATCGGCGCCGAGACTCTTCGCGGCTTCGACGAGCCGCATGTCGAGCGTCGCATACGATGCGAGCGTCGGGCGCACGACGAAGGGCGCGTAAAACACGACTTCCGCGAGAATCACGCCGCCGATGCCGAAGAGGAAATCGAGCGGCGGCGCATCGAGCGACAAGAGCCGTTGCAGTCCGATGCTCACCGAACCTTGCGAGCCGTACAGAAAAATCAGCGTGAACGCGACCAGAAACGAAGGAAACGCGACGAACAATTCCAGAAAGCGCGTGAGCAGACGTGCGCCCGCGAACGGCCTGAAGAACAGCATCGACGCGAGCGCGACGCCGAGCACCGAAGCGATGCTCGCGCTCGCGAAGAGAATGCCGAGCGTCGTGCCGATCATCCCGCGCGTCTCGGGATTGCCGAAGAATGCGCTGTATGCATGCAGCGACACGCCGCTCGGTCCGGTCACGCTCAACGTGACGAGCCGCACGAGCGGGTACACGACGAGCGGCCCGAGCACGAACACGAGGATGAAGAACAGATGCCACTGCCCTTTGCGCTCGCGGCGTCGCGCTTGCGCGGCATGCACGGCGAATTGCGCGTCGAGTTCCGCGTCGCTGATGCTCGCTTCGTCGCGCGCGACGCTGTCAGGGACGAACAAGGACGACATCGTCAGCCTCGAAACGAAGTGAAACGCGCGCGCCTTTGTCCGGCACGCGCGTGTGGCCGCGCTGCGTCGTCACAAGCACGGGCTCGCCGGGCATCGCATCGAGCGCGACGGAAATGGAAAGCGCCGCGCCATACCATTCGACGGACGCGATCGTGCCATGCAGCGGACCTTCGCCGAGCGGCACGATGACAAAGCGCTCCGGACGGATGCACGCGAGACGCTCGCGCTCGTCGTGCCGCGCATCGCCGACGGGATAGACCACGCGCGGCGGCAGCAGATTCGCCGCGCCGAGATAACGCGCGACGAAGGCATCGTTGGGCGCGTCATACAGCTCGCGCGGCGCGCCGAGTTGCGCGATGCGGCCATCGCGCATCAGGAGCGTGCGGTCGGAGAGCACGAGCGCATCGTCCTGATCGTGCGTCACGCACACGATCGTCAGATTCGGCAGACGCTCATGCAACGCCTTCAGCTCGCTGCGCACGGACGCGCGCAGATTGGCATCGAGCGCGGAGAGCGGCTCGTCGAGCAGCAGCACATCCGGTTCGATGACGAGCGCACGCGCCAGCGCCACACGTTGCTGCATGCCGCCGGATAGCTGCGCGGGCATGACATGACCGGCATCGGAAAGCTGCACGAGCTTGAGCGCATCGGCGACGCGCCGTGCGATCTCGCCCGTCTTGAGCTTGCGCGCACGCAGGCCGAACGCGACGTTATCGAACACGGACAGATGCGGGAAGAGCGCATAGCTCTGGAACAGCAGCCCGAGATTGCGCTGATGCGGCGGCACGTGCGTGAGATCGTGGCCCGCGACGGAGAGCGTGCCCGCGAGCGCATCGGCCTTCACGAAGCCCGCGATGAAGCGCAGCAGCGTGGTCTTGCCGCAACCGCTTCGGCCGAGCACGGTGAGGAACTCGCCGCGTTCGATCCGAAGCGAGAGATCGTCGAGCACGGTGCGCGTGCCGAAGCGCACCGTCAGACGATCGATATGCACGCCCGGCTTCTGATCGACGCCGAGCGCTTCCTTGGGAATTGCGTTCATCAGGACTTCGGCTTGACGACGTCGGTTTGTTTGCCCGTGTTGCCGATGACTTCGGTCTTCCAGCGCTCGGTCCAGCCCGCTTTCTTCTGCATGACTTCGTTCCAGTTGACCGGAATCAGCTTCACGCCCGAGATCGCCTGCTTGACGGCGTCGCCGTTCTTGCCTGCGAGCGGCACGTCGGTGCGGCCCGGAATGCCATAGATATCCGGCACCTTCGATTGCACTTCCGACGACATCAGATAGTCGATCAGCTTCTTGCCCGCCGCCTGATTCGGTCCGCTTTTGATGAGACCGATCGCATACGGAAGCTGGAACGTGGTCGGCGCTTCGCCCGCCTTGTGCGACAGGAAGAGCGGCTTGATCGAGAGACCGCCGTTCGCGGCATCGTCGAGGTCCATTTGCAGGTCGCCGTTCGCGAACGCGATTTCGTTACGCGAGAGCAGCACATCGAGATAGCCCGTGCCTTTCGTATGGAACTTGGCGTGTTGCTCGAGATCCTTCAGGTATTTGAACGCCTGGTCCTCGCCCATCAGCGCGGAAGTCAGGATGATGACGGCCATGCCGTCGCCCGCCGTTGCCGGATTCGAATAGGCGATCTTGCCCGCGTAGTTCGGATGCAGGAGATCGGCGAAGGTCTTCGGCGCGGCCTTCGTGACTTCGGGATTGATCGCGAACGAGAAATAGTTGTTCACGAACGTGGCCCATGCGCCGTCCTTTTCCTTCGCGATCGCGGGGACGTTCTTGTAGTTCACGCTCTGATACGGCTGAAGCAAGCCGCCTTGCTGCGCCTGCTGAATGAACGGCGGCAGCGTGACGAGGACGTCGGCCTTGGGCGAGTCCTTCTCGACGGTCGCGCGGTTCACCACTTCGCCGCTGCCCGCCGTGACGATATTGACCTTGACGCCTTCCTTCTTCTCGAATGCGGGAAGCACGTCCTTGTACAGATTTTCGAGGCCATCGGCGGTGTAGAGGACGACGGCGTCGGCGGCGTGAGCGGGCATCGCGGCAAGCAGGGTGAAAGCGGCGGCGAGCGCCGGCAGCACGTTGCGCGCGAAGCGGAAATCGCGGGTCATGGTGGTCTCTCGTGTCGGGAATTGATGAAGGTCGGTCGCGACCTTCGCCCCGAAATATTGCAGAGATCTGTGACATCGACGTGAACGCGCCACGGTTCGCCAAGCATCTGCACAATTCGCCAAGGAGGTGAGTTTTAGCTGAGATCTCGGCTTCCGGCGAGTCGCGTATGGCTCGACCAAAGGAACGAAGAACGATGTTCGAGATACCGGACCCTCCGCATCAACGTAGGCCGACACCCGCCCGAGCGCGTCGCGCTCCCACCGCTCCGTCTGGCCGGCCGGACTCACATGACTGATGAGGTCGCCCAGCGCGTTGTATTCGTAGCGCTCCGTCTGCAAGTCGGGCGTATCACCGCCTTGGGCAGACCGGCCGTCCTTGCGGGCCTGGATAAACCAGCGCTTCTGCCGATCGATGCAGCAATATTCCCGATCCAGCCTTATGGTCTAGTTATTTTTATCTACCATCAAGGCCATTAAAGTCCTCTCTGTTTCAGCGAAATCATCCTGAATGCCATTCATTTTTATCGCGCCCAATAGTCTTTCGTGATTCCTGAACAGTTCTCGCATTTCGCTTAATGTTGCGCCCGCACAATATGCGATGACTGGCCCGCGAAGGACTCGATTCGCGCCGCTTAAAACAAGCGGAACAAGTTTGTCAAATGGCGGGCAATTGAAAACCTCGCTCATGCTTAAATATGAATCAAATTTACTCCAAAACGGCACGCCGATGTCTTCAAACATTCGAAACCACTCTCCACAGAAAATCTCGGCGCTGTCACTCGGCAAAAGAATTTTCTCAGCGCCGACCCCAGGTAGTTCGTAACCCAGAGCGTCACTGATAGCGAGAACATTCCCTCCGAGCAGAACGTCCGGACAGACAACATTACGGCAGATTTTCTTAGATATCGAAACAACTTTTCTATTCGACAAAAAAAACTTGGTCTCAAACGCGACGTGACCAGATCTAACAATTGAATTCAGTGCGCACTCCCAAACCCAATCTCCGCTCCCCTTACGAAACGTCGATTTCGTCTTAAAGAAGATCCAACCTTGAGCTTCGAGCATTGAACTTAATTTAGTTAAGACCAGGCTTCTTTTTTTTGAAAGTTCCACGCTTTCTCCTAACACGAAGTCCTCACTTCTCTTACCGAAAAACCTGCGCCGCCATTTTTTGCATTAACCAGATCGAGGATTTCTCCGCTTTTTCTGTCTATAACCAAAATCGGGTTTGGCATGCTTCCCTCTCCACCCTCGCAAAAAATTCGTGGCCCGCGCGAATTTTCTTCGGTTGCGGAAGGATATTGAGCGGATAAGAAAAATAGCATCCAAAAATACCAACTTTCGTGCAACGAGAATCCAAAGTCGAATATATACTTAAGAAAACCGACGATGAGATCAGTTTTGCGTGTTTTTGCCTTGATTTCCGTGGTTATTTGTTAACACCATAGTATTAACCCCCCTACCACCCGACATACCGGAAAAATCTCGAGCATATCGTTAATTCCGAGATCATGATCGTCTATTGAACCCGTTTTTATTGGTCCAGTTCGTCCGCCGGTTGCTAATCTAAGCAGCTCAGTTCGACTGTATAGGACCGCTCGAACAAACCGTACCAGCGGCGACCCGAGCCGCTGCTTTATCCGTGGCTCAAACTCGCCGGACGATGGATCGAGAACGCAGGCTTCACAGCAGGGCAGCGCGTGAGAATCAACGTTGAGCACCGGCGGCTGACCATTACCGTCGAGTAGACGAACGAAGGGCCGCGTCTGTGGCCCTAGCTTGACCCTGCTTCCTTGCCTGCTTCCATATGACTTCAAATTCTTCAGCCGACATTTCAATTTTATTTCCTCATTTGACGGCATCTTCATAGGTCTCGGCAAACCATTTCGCCTCCATGGTGCCCTGTCCAGCTTTCCACATGCCATCGGTCATCAAGTCTCCGTACTCTGACAGACTCATGCCACGGTAGAGAACCATCAACCCCCACGGATCGATCCACCGAATCGGATTAGGCGCATATTGATACAGATTCAACCCACCCGCCAATCCAATCGGATCCTGACTGATGAACCTCCCTGCATGCGGATCATAGTACCGGAACGTGTTGTAGTGCAGCCCGCTTTAGCTTGAGAAACTTCTTTCGTATTTATCCATGTATTCGATATCACAGAATAATTTACAACACCATTTATATGGCTTCATTGGATAAGGATTTTTTATGACCACTCCCTCAGCGAAAACATAGTCGCCACCACCACAATCCATAAATAAGTATAGGTAATCACCTTCCGCTATTGATATGTGGCTTCCATAAAAATCAATAACTTGATCCGTTTTTGTAAGCCCAACAATGTTCTCATCAAAAGGACGCTCGTTGTCAATATCCGCAAACACTCGCTCCTCTTTCGGTTTGTATTTTCTCTCAGCAAAGTCCACTTGTATTGCCTCTTTGTCCCTTCGGAACCGGATTCTGTTTTGTTGGTTGGAACAATTTTTCCGCCTCTTCCGCAGTTAGATTATCAACCGTGGCATGATTCGCAAGGGAGGTGCCATTAGATGAATTTAGCTTTCCATCCAATGTGACTTTTCCGCCGGCGGCTTCAATCTCCGCTACGGTGGCTACACCCACCTGATTATGTTTAAACGGCGTAGCCAGCGTTTCCAAGGAAGCTCCCGGTTTTGCTTGGGTCGATATCCCAGACAGCTTTCCGCCTTCGCCAGCCGTCACTCCGTTTCCGCCCGTGAAGCTATCCGCTCCGCATGCTCCTGCCCGACAAACCAAGTCGCCGGGTGCAAGAACATCATGTAACCCCAGCGGATCAATGCACGGCCACTATTACCGCTGAATGAGATGAGAGAAGGGGCCACACATGTGTCCCCTCGATAAATAAGACTAGACTGGGTGACGGCCTGTCAAACGAAACGGATACATCCAAGCTTCATAAGTGTTTTTCTTTAAATCATCACTCCAATTTTTGCTATCGGAAGCCTCTATCTGGTTAATTTTTAAAAGCACGTACCTCTCATTACCCTCATTCCCTTTTTCGTAGATCTCAACCTCCAATTTCCCCAGACTCTCTGCATCTAAAAGCTCCTTGAGTGCGCTGTTGATGAACGGGCTTGATGCAAAAATATTCGCCTCTATGTCGCTACAGGCAAATTTCAAATACATTATGGCCTTCTTTAGAGCATTAATTTCACTTGCTCTTAAAGAAATGGCTCGTTGCGGTTCGTCTTTGTCAATCATGGACAACCACCTCCTCTAGCATTTATTTGACGATGCGTCATGCCTAATCGTTCTTCATATGACATGCCAGATAAGCCGGCGTACGGATTCTGGCCTGCATGCAACACTTCGCCAATATTCATTTTTCCTTCGTGGATATACTCAAGTAACGAAGATTGCCTTATATTTGCCATCTGCTCATCTGTCGCCTTGAATATAACCGCGTAATCACCTCTCCCGGCATACCTTTCGTTTCCGATAAATATATCTCGCTCAACATCTCCAGGTGTCATCAATATATCTGTCAAATAGACTTTTCCAGATGAATTCGGATTAATGGCGCCCGTTTTTAATATGTTGTTTAAGCCGGCTTGGTCGGTGTAGTGAATGAATACCCCTTCTTCAGTGAGCCCAAGCGGATCAATCCATCCAAACGGATTGGGCGCATACGCATACAGATTCAACCCACCAGCCAATCCAATCGGATCCTGACTGATAAACTGCCCCGCATGCGGATCATAGTACCGGAACGTGTTGTAGTGCAGCCCGCTTTCCTCGTCCCAGTACTGCCCCGGCATGCGCAACGCCTGTACGAATGACTCGCCCTGCGCCAAATTCGCCTGCACCGCGCCCCACGCCGTATAACGCCCGCTCCACACGAGCCGCCCCTGCGCGTCCGTCACATCGCGAACCGTACCCGCCGCGTCCGTGTGATAGTAGTGGGTCACCCCCTTCGCATGGCTGGCCGAACGGTCCACTCGCGCCAGCGGCGCATACGCCCGCTTCGGGTCATACACGTAAGTGCGGCTGCCTGCCTCTCCCTCCCGCTCCTGCACCAGCCGCAAGCCTTCCCACACGAACTGCGTGTGCCGCTCCAGTTGCCGAACCGGGTCAGATAGCGGAGCATGCGACAGCGGTGCGGAAAGAGCAGCGACATTGATGTGTTCACTTGTCATTTTTTGGTCCCGTCGAGATGAAACAGGCTGGCGTTGAATTCGGGCAACGGACTGTCTATCGCAAGCGCGTGATGTTCGCGGCGCGCAAGCCCGGACGGCACGAAGCGCCGGCGCAAGGCCGCGTCGGCCTGATATTCCGGGGGCGCGAAGAGCGCCAGGATTTCGGGCGCCGCGCCCACGTTCATGTCGTCCCTGCCGAGTTCGTCCTGGGGGCCAAGCAGACCGATCGCCTCCTCCAGCCGTTGCGGCTCGGCGAACAGGCCGCTGATCGAAACCTCAGCGTGGGCGATTGCATCGTCATCGGGCGGCGCACCGGGCGTCGCAATGGCCGGCATTGTTATTGGCGAACTCCCCCAGGAGCCGGACAACATGGAGTAAGACGAGTCAAGCGCTGCGCAGTAATGCGCGTGCATCGTCGCTGCAATCGTGTCGGACTGGACCGGTATTCCCGCCGGCCGCATGCTTACCGACGAGATCGCCGCCGTGAGAACGCTGTCCTCCACGCTCGCGAAACGCGTGATCGGCCAGCACGACGCGCTGCAGCAGATCAGCGAGCGCGTGCAGACCGCGCGCGCTGGCCTTTCCGATCCGAAGAAGCCGCTCGGTATCTTCCTGCTCGCCGGGCCTTCGGGCATCGGCAAGACAGAGACCGCGCTCGCGCTCGCCGAAGCGCTCTATGGCGGCGAGCAGAACCTCATCACCATCAACATGAGTGAGTATCAGGAGGCGCACACCGTTTCCGGACTCAAAGGTGCGCCGCCCGGCTATATCGGCTACGGCGAAGGCGGCGTGCTGACCGAGGCAGTCCGACGCCGCCCTTACTCCGTGGTATTGCTCGACGAGATCGAGAAGGCACATCGCGACGTGCACGAAGTGTTCTTCCAGGTCTTCGACAAGGGCTACATGGAAGACGGCGATGGCCGCTACATCGATTTCCGTAACACGACGATCCTGCTGACCACGAACGCAGCAGCGGAACTTACGGCGGGCCTGTGCGCCGACGCCACACTCGCGCCCGATCAGGACGCACTGCGCGCCGCGCTCGCGCCGGAGTTGCTCAAGACCTTTCCGGCGGCGTTTCTTGGCCGCATGACGGTCGTTCCCTACCGCCCACTTGCTCACGATTCGCTTGCGAGCATCGTGCGCCTGCATCTGAATCGCGTCGTGCGCCGAATGGACGATGCGCACGGCATCACGCTCGGATTCAGCGAGCGTCTCGTCGACTACATCATCGGCCGGTGTCTCGTGCAGGAAACCGGCGCGCGCGTGCTGATCGGTTTCATCGATCAGTATGTGCTGCCGCGTCTGTCCGCACTCTGGCTCGATGCGTTCTCCGGCAAACGTTCGATCGCGCGCATCGACATCGGCATCGGGGATGCCGAGGCCGCGCCATCGAGCGCCATCGTCATCACGTCGGCCGAAACGCACGCGGCCTCTTAATGCTTCCTCATTCAAGGAGACATGCATGTCCCGAAGCAACAGCAGTAACAGCAACAGTTCACAGAAGTTCATCGCGCGCAATCGTGCGCCACGCGTGCAGATCGAATACGACGTCGAGGTCTATGGTTCCGAAAAGAAGGTGGAACTGCCATTCGTGATGGGCGTCCTCGCCGATCTGTCCGGCAAGCCTGTGGAGCCGCTCCCGCCCGTGGCAGACCGGCGCTTTCTCGACATCGACATCGACAATTTCGACGAGCGCATGAAGGCCATCAAGCCGCGCGTCGCCTTTTCCGTGCCGAATACGCTCACAGGCGATGGCCAGTTGATGGTCGACATGACCTTCGAGAGCATCGAAGACTTTTCGCCTGCAGCCGTCGCGAGGAAGGTCGATTCGCTGAACCAGTTGCTGCAGGCGCGCACCCAGCTCGCGAACCTGCAGACCTATATGGACGGCAAATCAGGAGCGGAAGCGCTCGTCACCAAGCTGCTTGCGGACCCGGCGTTGCTCAAATCGCTTGCCGCCGCACCCAAGCCTGCAGCCGCCGGCGACAGCGGCGAGACACCGCCCACGCTGAACTAGAGCGCGCGGGCATCGCGGCCCTGAGAGATTCACAAATCGAACCGAACGAACACAAAAGGACATTCATGGCAGCCCATCCGGCACAGGCAAGCGCCGCCACCGCCAAGGCACATGCGCAACACAGCGACTTCACGCAACTGCTGGAACAGGAATTCCGGCCCAAGACGGATCAGGCGCGTGAATCCGTCGAACTGGCCGTGCAGACGCTCGCGGAACACGCACTGCATCAGTCGATCATCGTCAGTGATGATGCGTACAAGAGCATCGAAGCCATCATTGCTCAGATCGATCATAAGCTATCCGAACAGATCAATCTGATCCTGCATCACGCCGACTTTCAGAAGCTCGAATCGGCGTGGCGCGGCCTGCATCATCTGGTGTCGAACACGGAGACCGATGAGCGCCTGAAGATTCGTTTCATGGATGTCGCGAAAGACGAGTTGCGTCGCACGATGAAGCGCTACAAGGGCATTGCGTGGGATCAGAGCCCGCTCTTCAAGCAAATCTACGAAGAAGAGTACGGGCAACTGGGCGGCGAACCGTATGGTTGTCTCGTGGCCGACTATTACTTCGACCACACGCCGCCCGACGTCGATCTGCTCGGCTCGATCGCCAAGGTCGCAGCAGCAGCGCACACGCCCTTCATCTCCGGTGCATCGCCGTCCGTGCTGCAGATGGAATCGTGGCAAGAACTCGCCAATCCGCGCGACCTGACCAAGATCTTCGCGCAGAACCTCGAATACGCGCCGTGGAACTCCCTGCGCAGCACCGAAGACGCGCGTTATATCGGTCTCGCGATGCCCCGCTTTCTCTCGCGCCTGCCCTATGGCGCGACCACCAATCCGGTCGATGAGTTCGACTTCGAGGAACAGACCGAGGGCGCCGATCACCGCAATTATGCGTGGGCCAACGCCGCGTATGCGATGGGTGTGAACATCAACCGCTCATTCAAGCAATATGGCTGGTGCTCGCTGATCCGCGGCGTGGAATCCGGCGGCACGGTGGAAAACCTGCCCTGCCACACGTTCCCGACCGACGACGGCGGCATCGACATGAAGTGCCCGACGGAGATCGCGATTTCGGATCGACGTGAAGCGGAATTGTCGAAGAACGGCTTCATTCCGCTGATTCATCGCAAGAACACGGATCACGCGACGTTCATCGGCGCGCAGTCGCTGCAACGTCCTGCGGAGTACTACGACGCCGATGCGACGGCCAACGCGAATTTGTCGGCGCGTCTGCCGTATCTGTTCGCCTGCTCGCGTTTTGCGCACTATCTGAAGTGCATCGTGCGCGACAAGATTGGCAGCTTCCGCGAGCGCGAAGAGATGCAGCAGTGGTTGAACGGCTGGATCATGAATTACGTCGATGCAGACCCGGCAAACTCATCGCAGGACACCAAGGCGAGCCGGCCGCTGGCCGCGGCGGAAGTGGTGGTCGAAGAGATCGAGGGCAATCCTGGCTACTACTCGGCGAAGTTCTTCCTGCGTCCGCATTTCCAGCTCGAAGGGTTGACGGTGTCGCTGCGACTCGTGGCTCGTCTTCCGTCGGTCAAGGATGTGGCCTGAGGAATCGTAGTTGGTTTGGCGGCTCGTCTAGCGCCGACACGCCATCACCTCCATTTCCCATAAGCAGGAGCGCAAACAATGCACGACATGGTGTACGACGGACAAGTCCTCGAATGGAATAAAACGCGTTACAAGGCAACGAGCGGCCTTCCGGGCCATCAATTGCCGGCGAATCAGCGGGAACCGGATAGCGGTCCGATTCCCGAGGGTCACTATAAGGTCTTTTGCAATGACATCGGCATGTCGGGCATCGCGGACCGAAACGCCTGCGCGCTGGCGCCCGGATGGGGCGTGGAAACCATCCCGCGCGGCCCCGCCGCCGGATCCTGCGAGCCCTACTGGGCAAATTGGGGCAACCATCGCGCCCGTCTGGAACCGGTGAAAGGAACAAAAACGTTCGGACGCAAGGGCTTTTATATCCATGACTCGACGAAGGGTTTCTCGCATGGATGCATCGAGGTTCAGCCTTCCTTCTTCGCTGCATTGAAGAGCTTCGTACAGACGACGCGACGCACGTCCCTGATTGTGAAAGTGGAGTATGTACCGGGACGCACGACCAATGGAGGAACGCGTGTCTAGCCGAGGAACTCTGTGGTGCGCGGCCGCGGTCTTGCTCGCGCCCATGCTGTGCCGCGCGGCCCCCGCCATCGACATGGACAACTCGGTTTCTCAATGCGTTGATGTGAAGCTCGATTCGCCGGTGCAGAAGAAGGGCAAGCTCGTGACCCACGCCCAAATCTCGATGAACCGTGAGCTTTCCGAATGCGGGTGCACGTCCCGCCAGATGGCGTATCACGTCGTCGACGCGAAAGGAAGTCTCGTGACGCACGGACATTTCACGCTGCTCGGCGACACCAGGCGGCAATTGATTTTGGGCCGGAAGGATCGTGCAAGCGCTCCCGCTTCCTTGAAACTCTGGTTGGGGTGCGCGGGCGCGTAATCAGTTCTCTGAAAGCGGGAAGTCGCATACAGACGGCGTCCTGCCTATTTGTTAAACCTGTGAAGAACTAAAAGGAGTGCAAAACATGACAATGGATATCTTTCTGAAGATCAACGGCATCGACGGTGAATCGCAAGATGCATCCCACAAGGGTGAAATCGAGGTGACTCACTGGGGCTGGAACATGTCGCAGACTTCGTCGATGCATTCCGGCAGCGGCGGCGGTGCGGGTAAAGCCTCGGTCGATGACCTCGCTTTCGAGCACTTCATGGACCGTGCGAGCCCGAACCTGATGAAGTACTGCCTTACCGGCAAGCACATCGATCAGGCGGTCCTCACCGTGCGCAAGGCAGGCGGCAGCCCGCTCGAATACGTGAAGATCACCATGAGCGATGTGGTCGTCACGCGCGTGCAGCCTTCGGGAAGCAATAGCGACTCGGGCTTGCGCGAACAAGTGCAACTCTCGTTCTCCAAGGTCAAGCAGGAATACATCGTGCAAAACGCTCAAGGCGGCAGCGGTGGCGCCGTGACCGCGGCGTTCGACATCAAGGGCAACAAGGAAGCATAAGTCCCGGTCTGTGATTCGATGCCTTTGAATTGCCGCACCCGGCGAATGCTTCGCCGGGTGCGGCGCTCGTCCTGATTCCATGCGCCTTCCGTTCGCCTACCTCTTCTACTGCGTCGTTGCCTTGATGCTGGCGGCCTGCACGAGCAACGGCCCGCTCCCGCCGGCCGAGCCGCTCAAGCTCACGCTTACCATCAATGCCTCCTCGAGCGTCAATCCCGACGATCAAAAGCGCCCCGCGCCGATTCTCGTGCGCGTGTACGAACTGAAAAACGCGGACACCTTCAACCAGGCCGACTTCTACTCGCTGCAGGACAAGGACAAGACCGTGCTCGGCGACGACCTCGCCGCACGCGACCAGTTCCTGTTGCGCCCGGGCGAAAGCAAGACCCTCGTGCGCAATGCCAACGAGGCGAGCACGACGCTTGGCGTCATCGCCGCCTATCGCGACTTGCCCAATGCTGTCTGGCGCGCCACCTGGCCGCTGCCTGCCAGACCCACGGCCGCATGGTATCGACGCACGCCGAAACTGAAACTCACCGTCGACGCCGGTTCGAGTTCGATCACCATCAGCGACGCCGAGTCGCGGAACAAATAAAGACTATTTCTATGAGCTGGCATAACAAGGTCACCTGGAGCGAGGGGCTCTTCCTGCGCCCGCAATTGTTCCAGCAACAAGAGCGCTATCTCGAACATTTCGCGCACAAGCGCGCAGCGCCCCTGTCACCGTTTTTTTTCGGCTTCTCGCACTATGAGATCGATGACGAGGCGCTCGCGCTGGGCAAGGTCATCGTCAGATCGGCAAGCGGCGTGTTTGCAGATGGCACGCCCTTCGATACGCCGGGCAGCACGCCACCGCCCGCACCGCTCACGATCCGTCACGAGCACCTCGAACAGATCATCTATCTGGCCGTGCCGATTCGCGTCCCCAATGGCGAGGAGACCAGCTTCGAGAACGCGCCCGGTTCCCTCGCGCGCTATGCCGTCTTCGACACCGAAGTTCGCGACGCCAATTCCGTCGGTCAGGGTTTCAAGACCGTGCAATTGTCGAACCTGCGGCTGCGTCTGTTGCCCAAGAAAGAACTGACCGATGCATGGATCGGCCTGCCGCTCACGAAGATCAACGCATTGCGCGCCGATGGCAGCATCGAACTCGATAAGGCGCTGGTGCCGCCCGTATCGGGCTATGGCGCGAGCCAGCTGCTGACCACATGGCTCAGCGATATTCACGACCTCGCCCGCATGCGCGCCAACCGGCTCGCGGAACGCCTCACGGGCAGCGATGGCCAGGCAGGCTCGGTGGCCGAAGTGTCGGACTACCTGCTCTTGCAGACGCTCAACCGCTATGAGCCGCTGCTGCAGCATTTGCGCCGTATTCCGAGCACGTCGCCCGCGGAACTCTATGCGCTGCTTTTGAGCATGTCAGGAGAACTGTCGACCTATGTGCGTCCCAGCACGCGCCGGCCGCTCGACTCTCATCCGCCGTATCAGCATAACGAGCCGCATGTTTGCCTGAGGCCGCTGGTCGACGACACGCAATGGCTGCTCAATGCGGTGCTGGTGCGCAGCGCGCAAAGCATCGCGCTCAAGGATGTGGGGTACGGCATGCGCAACGCATCGATCGACCCGGCAGAAATGCGCGGCTTCTCTGCGCTCGTGCTCGCCGTCTCCGCCCAAATGCCGCCCGATGCGCTCGCACAGCAGTTCGCAACGCAGGCCAAGATCGGGCCGTCGGAGCGGCTGCCAGACCTGGTGCGTGCGCATCTGCCTGGGATGGCCATGCAATCGATGCCGGTTCCCCCGCGTCAGATTCCATTCAACGCGGGCTACGTGTATTACCAGATCGAGCAAAGCGGTCCGTTATGGGAGATGGTCGTGAAGCACGGTGGCATTGCGTTGCACGTCGCGGGCGAATTTCCGTCGCTCCAGTTGCAGCTTTGGGGTGTGCGTGGTTGATCACGTTCAGAAACGAGTGCGGGAAGCATCGGTATCGTGCGCACAACGCGCGCGTCGATAAGGCATATCAAGGATGAACATGGATGACGCGCACCTGGCATTGAAGCCGAACTGGCCCGGGGAGCAAAGTCCCTACGGGGAACAGCCGAAATCGACGGCCGATGCAGGACTCGATGAGTCCGCTGCCGTGGAATACATCAAGCGCATTCCGCCTGGCGAGCCGGCAGCCGCGCGGTTGCGCGCCATCGAGGAGGCGCACAATCCGCTGCTGGAAGCGAGCCGTCCGCTTTTGCGCGCGCTTGCCGAGATCCCGGATACGCTGACGAGCGTCCAGATCAACGCCCTGCACGCGCTGCTCAAGGAAGAAGTGCGCAGCTTTCAGCGCCTGTGTGAACAGGCCAACGTTCGACGCGAACATCTGCTCGGTGCTCGCTACTGCCTGTGCACGGCGCTCGATGAAGCGGCCATGCAGACCACCTGGGGCAAGCGCGAATCGGGCGTGGCGTGGATCAAGGACGGTCTCGCCACCGAGTTCCACGAAGACCGTCAGGGGGGCGTCAAGATCTATCTGCTGATCGGCCGCCTACTCAGTCAGCCGCACGAGCACCACGATCTGCTCGAGGTGATCTTTCGCATTCTGAGTCTTGGATTCATGGGCCGCTTCGCCCATGAGGCCGATGGCGCGCGCAAACATGATGCGATTCGCCAGCGGCTCTATCACGAAATTCAGGCGCGCACGAAGCCGGTTGCGGCCGTTTTGTCGCCGCATGCAGCATCCGATGCTCGCGGCAAGCGTCTGTCGGTCTACGACTTCCCTGTGTGGATCAGCTTCGCGCTGCTGGGTCTCGTTCTGCTCGGGCTTTTCGGATGGTTCAAATATCACTTGCTCACCGGCGGCGCGTCGGTCGAAAAGCTGGTCGTCGATATTGGCAAGATGACGCCGCCGCCCGCGCCACGTCTTCCTCACCTGCGCGAGCTGCTGAAGGATGAGATCGCCGCGGGCACAGTCAGCGTCGATGAAGATACGCGTCACAGCGCGGTGACCTTCCGCGGGGATGCGATGTTCGCGCCGGGCGGCATCACGGTGCATACGTCGATGGCTCCGTTGATCGCGAAGATCGCACGCGAAGTGGCCAAAGTGCCTGGCAAGGTCACCATAACGGGTTATACCGACAGTGTGCCGGTCAAGAGCCGCCAGTTCGCTTCCAACGATGCACTCTCGCTGGAGCGCGCCACGCAGGTCCTGCAGGTGCTGCAGGCATCGGGTATACCGGCAAGCCGTCTGGAGGCCGTCGGCCGAGGCGACGCCGATCCTGTCGGCGACAACGCCACCGTGCAGGGCCGGGCGCTGAATCGGCGCGTCGCGATCAACGTCACGCCATAGCGCGTCCCCGCCGCTTCAACGGATATTCAAAGAATGAAGAAGTTACTATCGTTTCTGAGCTCGCGTGGGTTCGTGGCATCGGTTGTGCTGGTACTGCTCGCGCTCGGCGTCTGGTTTCTTGGACCATACGTCGCATTCGGCGGCCTGAAGCCGCTGGAAAGCATCGCACTGCGGGTGCTGATCATCGTGCTGCTGGCGTGTGCGGTGCTGCTCTGGGTCAAACGCTGGTCGATGGCCGCCGTGCTCGTCGCGCTGCTTTGCCTGCTCATCTGGTATGCCGCGCCGCTGTTGAGCTTCAGCGAAACGAAGCCCTTCGAGCCGGTCGAAGCGCGCGTCATCGCAATCGCAGTCGTCATCGCGCTTTTTGCGATGTGGTGCCTCTATCGGCTCTGGCAACGAATGCGCCGCGATCCGCACTTCCTGCGCAAGACGCTCGCGGTCGATCACGACAAGGGCCCGTCTGCAGCCGCCGCACGGCTGCGGGAAATCGAGGCGCGCATGAGTGTGGCGCTCGATCGCCTGAGGACAATGCGCACGGGCGCGCACGGCATCGCACGGCTCTTCCAGGGCACGCGTCATCTTTATCAGTTGCCCTGGTTCATCGCGCTGGGTTCGGATCAGTCAGGCAAGACCCGCGTCATTTCCAATGCGGGGCTGGCGCTGCCCGCGGGGAGCGCACCGTCGCGCGCAAGCTCGACGCGATCGTCGTCGGAAGCATTGGTGGACTGGTGGCTGACCAACGACGCCGTATTCATCGACACTGCCGGGCACTTCGTGCATTTCGGCAGCTCCAGGCATTCGCTGCCGCCTCCCGTGGCGCCGAAGCAGAATGTCGACGACACGATCACCCAAAGGCTGTCCGGCGTGCAGCCATCGTCGGAGAAACACACGGCCGACCTCGATCAGACGGGTTATCGCCGCTGGGCCGACACCGACGAATGGTTCGGCTTTTTGCGCATGCTGCGCCGCCGCCGCCCGCGCGCGCCGATCAACGGCGCACTGCTCACGATCAAGCTCGACCTGCTCACCCATCCCGACGCGTCGCTGCGCGAACTCGAAGCCCAAGCATTGCGCGCACGTCTCACGGATCTGCGCGCAACACTCGGCATCCGCTTTCCGGTATATCTGATCGTCACGCAGATGGACCGCCTGCCGGGATTTGACGATTATTTCGCATCACTAACCGAAGAAACCCGCGCGCAAATTTGGGGCTTCACATTACCCCTCGACGATGCGTCGTTTCAGACGCGCTATGCGGATGAACTCGCGGCACTGTCCCAGCGCCTGAGCGCGGGCATCAACACACGCCTCGAAGACGAATACGACATCAAGCGACGCCGCCGCCTGGCCGCCCTGCCGGAAGCGTTTGCCGCGATCATTGCGCCGCTTTCGGACCTGCTCGCGCAAATGTTCCTCGACTCTCGTTACGACAACACGCAGCATCACTCGATGCTGCGCGGCGTGTACTTCTCGAGCGCGACTCAGGGCGGCGTTCCGGAGCAGCCCGAGCCGCTGACCATCATGCGGCGCCTCGCTTCGGCGTTCGATACGCCGCTGCTGAAAGGCAGCACCCCGTCCACAAGCACGCACAGCTATTTCCTGCGCGATCTCTTTGCCAGGGTGATCCTTCCCGAGGCGCATCTGGTACGGCCCAACCTGCGCTGGGAATATCGCTCACGTGCGCTGCGTTTGCTGGGGCACGCCGCGGCGGTGCTGCTCTTCGTGTGGCTGGCCCTTGCACTGCGGGTCAGTTTTGGCAACAACAGCGAATATCTGCACGTCATCGCGCGAAAGGCGCAGACGCTCGCGACCAAAGTCACAGAACTCTATCGCGATCCCAAGCCGGCGCTCATTCCCGACACGCTGACCGAAGCACGCTATCTGCCCACGTGGACCGGCCTCGATCTGGCCAATCCGGACATCGGCTTTCGCTACGGCTTGTATGCCGCGCCCAGTATCGTCGACGTGAGCGAGCAAACCTACCGTGCGCTCGAAGACAATCTCCTGCTGCCGCAGATCGTGCGCCGGATGGAGGCGGTCATCGCCGAGGGCATCGACGGCAAAGATGCGCGTACCACATATGCGGCGCTACGCGTCTATCTGATGCTGCACGATCGCTCGAAATACAACGCCGACGAGATCAAGACATGGGTGTTCGACGACTGGTCCCGTACGGACAGCGCATCGATTTTCGGCGGGCGCGCGTCGATGCTCGGCCACGTGGAGCAGCTCTTCTCGGGCGAGCGCATCGTCCAGTCGCCGCTCATTCGCAACGACGCGTTGATTGAGCGCGCGCGCGCCTTTCTCGATACGAGCAACGGCATGCAACGGCTCTACGAGCGCGCCAAAGCCGCCATGCAGCAAGATGCGCCCGATGATTTCACGCTCTTGCGCGCGGTCGGTCCACAGGCTGGGACGGTGTTCACGCGCGCGAGCGGCGATCCGCTCTCGCGCGGCGTGCCCGGACTTTTTACGTTCGACGGCTATCGCGACGTGTTCGACAAGCGCCTGACTGAATTCGTGCAAGTCGCTCGTGACGACGACGCATGGGTCATGGGCCGCGCCTATCTGTCGACGTGGTCAGCGAGCGGGGCCGATACGGCTCAAAAAAAAACGCTTGAAATCGCGCGTGCGGCGACAAACGCAGACGATGCTTTGACCGATGCCATCCGCCGGCTATATCTGACCGAATACGCGCAGAAGTGGGACACTTTTCTGACGGACATCCGGCCGGTCACGGGATCGAGCCTTGCGTTCAATCTTCAAATCCTGCGCCAATTCGCGGCGCCCGATTCGCCGCTGGCGCGTCTTGCGCGTGCCGCTGCGCGCGAGACCACGCTGACGCAGAAAATCGCGAGCGCGGACGGCACGCTCATCGATAAGGCGGCGAGCAAGCTCGACGAGAAAGCCAAGCTGCTCGGTATCCGTGCGCAAGAGCGCGTCGAACGTGAACTCGTGGATAACCGCTTCGCGCCGCTGCGCGAAATGGTCACGGGCAGCACGCAGGCTACGCAGGATGCCCAGACCACCGCTTCGACCGCCGGCAAGACCGGCCTCGATGGCTTAACGACGCTGCTCAACGAGACGTATACGGCGCTCACCATCGCCGACAACGCACTCGTCAATAATGGCCTGCCGCCACCAAGCGATGCCTCGGCAAAGCTGAAAATGGCCGCAGCGACGATGCCCGCGCCTTTTCGCGAGGTCCTGCTGAGACTTGCCGCGCAAGGTTCGCGTGACGTAAATGGTGGAGTCGGTCAATTGCTCTCGCGTCAGACGCAAGCGGTGGTCGGCGACGCGTGCCGCCTCGCGGTAGAAGGCAATTATCCGTTTGCGCCCGATAGCAACCGCGACATCAGCATCGAGGACTTCACGCGCGTGTTCGCGCAAGGCGGGCTGATCGATGATTTTTTCACGAAGAATCTGGCCCCCTTCGTCGATACGTCCGCTCAACCTTGGCGCTACAAGACCTTGCCCGGTTCAACCGAGCCGGTGCAGGGACCGAATCTTGAACCGTTCCAGCACGCGCAGGCCATTCGCCAGGTTTTTTTCGGCGAACAGGGCAAGCAGCTCGCGTGGAAGGCCGAAGTGCGCGTCCCGGAACTCGATCCGACGATACTCGGCCTGCTCATCGACATCGACGGACAGAGCACGCAGTATCAGCATGGTCCGGTGACGCCGCTGAAGTTCTCTTGGCCCGGACCGCGCGGCGGCGTGCATGTCGAGCTGACGGCAAATCCGCGGATTCGCGCGGACACATCGACAATCGCGACCGATGGCCCGTGGGCACTCATGCGCTTGTTGCGCCGTGGGCAGATCGTGCAGACTGCCACGCTCGGCCGCACGCGCGCGGTATTCGATTTCGACGGCCGCAAGGCGGCGCTCGATATCGCCAGTGCGGGCAGCGTGGCGAATCCACTAACCAGCGACGTGCTCACCGGATTTCACTGCCCGAGCGCTTTGCCGATGTTCAATCTCGCGGATAGCGGTCCGCCGCCGGGGTTGCCTCCGGCCTCCACGTCGCCAGGAACCGCGGCCTCGACAGGTCAGACACGATAAGGGACGGACTGAACCCGGATTCGGCGGTGGTGACCGCCGGTGCCTTCGTGAACGCGTCGAATCCGGGACCCGGCAACCAAAACCCTAACCCACAACCACCTCAATCCCCCACCCACCCAAAGCCCTCCGCAACCCGAGCTCCGGCAGAGCCTCACAAACCAGAAACCGCACCGCCTCGAACCCGGCGATTCGCACCGGCGTAACCAGCCCGAACTTCGAGCAATCGGCCACCACAACCGGACAGGCAGCAGACGAAATCATCCGCCCGCGCACTTCGGCGGCAAGCCGCGAATAATCGGTCAGATGCCCTTCATTAGTAATGCCACCCGCCCCGACGAAAGCAAAATCCGCGTGATACTGCGCAAGTTGCTGAATCGTATCGAGCCCGAACGTCGCGTCCTCGAGATCGGCAATCTCGCCGCCAAGCAAGGTCACGCGATTGCCGTTGCGCCGCGCAAGCAACATCGCGATACGCCAATCGTTCGTATAAACCGTCAGCCGATGCCGCTCCGCGAGCGCCCGCGCCACCCCCTGCGTCGTGCTGCCCGAATCGATCACCACCGACGCCCCGTCCGGCACAAACGCCGCCGCGCGCAAACCGATCGCATGCTTGGCCGCCGCGTTCTCCGCCTCGCGCACATCGACATGCGGCTCGGACCGATCCACCGATAACGCGCCGCCATGCGTCGTCGTCACGAGACCGCGTTCGGCCAGCGTGTTGAGATCGCGCCGCACGGTTTCGCGCGACACGGACAGCGCGCGCACGAGATCCGCCACCGCGAGCGCGCCATGCTTGTGCAATTCGGAGAGGATGTACTGATGACGTTGTTCGGCGAGCATCGGTCGATGGACGAGGGCAAAAGGAAGCGAGGCAGCGTGTGGAGTCTAGCGGCCTTATGTGGCATTTCCTTGGCAATCGGCGATTCGTCAAGCCGCGACGCGCAATGCATTCTTTCCGCCGGGTGCGCAATCCGCGCGCACGCCTCCGCTAGACTTCGTGCCTGACGCACGAGCATTGACGAGGCATTCCGATGTACAAGAAAGGCGTGGTGATCGAAATCCAGTTTCCTCCGGAACGTCTGAACGATGCAGCGGGCGATCCCTTCTGGATCGATCTCACGCTCGACGAAGCCAGGCGCCTGCACGCGCAACTGTCGCGGCGCTTCGAAAGCGAGGCGCGCGCCAACCAGCCGCTCGACACCTTCACGATCGAATGACAGTGCAGAGTTAGACAAGACCGGCGCGCGCAATCAGCCAATACTGCGGCATCTCTTCCAGCCGCATTGCCTCACATGATTTCGTATCTCGCCGCGCCTGTCTTCGTGTTTCTCTGGTCGACGGGCTTCATCGTCGCGCGGGCAATCACGCCTTACGTCGATCCGAATATGTATCTGCTTGCGCGCTTCGCCGGAACGACGCTGCTGTTTCTCGCGATCGCCGGCATCACGCGCGCGCCGTGGCCGAAGGGCCGCGACATCGGCCGGCATCTGTTCGCCGGCGCGCTGCTGCAAGGCGTCTATCTCGGCGCGGGTTACTGGGCCGTCGCGCAAGGCATGAGCGTGGGCATCATGGCGCTGCTCGGCGCGCTGCAACCGCTTCTGACGGCCGCCATCGCGGCGCGGCTCTTCGGCGAACGGCTCTCGATGCGCGCATGGAGCGGGCTCGTGCTCGGCCTCGCCGGTGTCGCGCTCGTGCTCGCGCCGAAGATCATGGCGAGCGGCGCGCACGTCGCTCAGGCATCGTCGGGACATGCGCCGCAATGGCTCGTCGTGACGATCGCGGTACTTGCCGTCGTCGCGATCACGGCGGGCACGCTGTACCAGAAGACATCGCTCGCTCGCGCCGATATCCGCAGCGCCAGCGCAGTGCAGAACGCGGGCGCGGCGGTCGTCGCGCTCGTGCTCGTGCTGGCGCTCGGGGAGCATCGCTTCATTGCATCGACGACGACGTGGCTCTCGCTCGCATGGGGCGTCGTGATGCTCTCGGGCGTCGCGACGACCCTGCTCGTGTGGATGGTCCGGCGTGGCGACGCATCGCGCGCGACCGCCCTGCTCTTTCTCGCGCCGCCGCTCGCCGCGCTCGAAAGCTATCTCGCGTTCGGCGAGACGCTCGACGCCATGCAGCTCGCGGGCTTCGGCGTGGCGCTCGCGGGCGTGTTGCTCGCGCGTTCGAAATAGCGCTGCGGACGCGGCTCAATCGACCGTATCCGCGCCCGCCGGAATGTGCGCGCGCACCGCCTTGCCCGGACCCGGCGCCCATGCGGGCCGCGTTTTCCTGCCCGTATCGACGACGACGAGATAGTGCCCCGCCCACGGCGTCGTCTTGCGCGCGGCCTTCAGGACCCACATCGACTCGCCTTCGGATGCGCGCGCTTCGTATTGCGCGTCGAGAATGCCGTGATGGTCGAAGAACGTATTGAGCGTCGATGGAATGCGCACGCAGCCCTTCGAATGCCGCATGCCGAGCAGCGGTTCGAGCTTCTCGGGATCGGTGGCGTGCATCTGGAAGCGCATCGGCGACTTGCCGCCCTTGCCCCAGCCGCGCTCGCCATCGGCCCAGCCGAAATCGTAGATGCGCATGTCGCGCGCACCGTAGCCGCGAATCTTGAACTCGTTCAGCGTGCCCTCGGCGCGGAAGTCCATATTGCCCGGCACGTGCTGGAATACGCCGAGCGGCGTGACGAAGTGATCGTACGTGCCGGGACGCCCCGTCGAGACCGGCGACGCGCCGATCATCGACCATGCGTCGCCCGCCTTCGCGCGGAAGTAGACCAAGACCGCCTGCACGTTCGCGCTGCGATCGACCAGCACGACGAATTCGTTGGCGAGATCGCCGTGGCCGTCTTCATCGAGGGTACGTTGCAATAGACGGCCGTAGCCCTGCTGATCCGCGACGGGCACGTTGAGCCGCCGGTCGACTTCCTTCGCGAAGGTCTCGCGCATCGCGTATGCGCCCGTTGGCGGCATGCCGGTGCGCTGCGCGAGATTCGGCTCGGGCGGCTCCGGCGGCAAGGGCACTTCCGGCGCCGCCGCTTCCGATGCCGCGCTCGCCGCGGATGCCTCACTCGCGGCAGATGCCGCCGAAGCCTCGGACACCGCCGGAGCCGGCTGCGCGGGCATCGGCACCGGCATGGCAGGCAGCGCGCGCTCGGGCGCGCTCGCCGCTCGCGGAATACTCGCGCTTTGCAGCAGCGGCGGAACGGGCATCGCCCTCAGACGCCGTTGCACGACCGCATCCGAAGCGCCCGAAGCCGCCTGAGGCTGCGCGTGAGCCGCTGTCGTGATCGAAAGAAGCGCGCCTGTCACCGCGCCCACGAGAAATCTTGCGCCGATCGGCGTCTGGTTCGTCTTGTTCTTTCCTGCCTGCTGCATCGATATGAATGATCCGCTTTGCCTTCGTCCAGTCCGAGCGGCCCATGCGCGAGCCTGCGCGCATCGACAAAAAAGCCGGTGCGTACGAGACACCGGCTTCGCCGCTACATAACGTTCGTCAGGGGAGCTTCAGCAAAGTTCATTCCGGGCGCGCGCAATGCGGCGCGCCAGATGAGCCGTCAATGCAGACGGATCGACGCATCGCCGGAAGCCGAGGCCCGCGCGCGCAAGGGTTCGTCGTGAAAGCGCTGATGACACAGCTTCTGGGCGATCGCCTCGCCGATGTAAGGCACATCGGTCGCGAGCCTGGCGGTCGCATAGGCGTGAGCGGTGCCCGCGTCGTGCACTTCGATATCGCTCGCATAACCGCCGAGCTCGTGCTCCAGAAACCGCCGCACGTCGCGCGCGGCGCAGCGTTGGGGAAGATTCCAGACGAGCAGGTTCATCGCCGTCACCTTCTTGCGCGCGCGGGCGCGAGCCGTGACGCCCGCCGGGCGAGCATGTGCGCCGCGAGCGTGCCGGCAACGAAAAGGGACACATAAGCGAAGATCATCGCAACTCCACGGGCTAATTTCGAGATAGGTCCATACTAATCCCATAGACCCGGCCCGTGCTGCGACATTCCGTCTTTTTCAATAGATGTTCTAAATCGGACGGATACCCGGAACCCATCGTCAGAAACCCGAACAGGACATGCTGGAAAGGTTCGGATAACGATTCGGCCAGTCGCCCGCCATCGCGCTCTGCGCGTCCTTCAGCGTGATGTCGCCAGTGCAGACGCAGCGCTTCAGATAGACCGCGAGCCGTTCCTTGCGGCGTTGTCCCTCGCGCCCTTCCCAGCGGCGCAGATCGAGATTCGCGGGCGAATTCGGCGAGCCGCCGAGCAGCACCGGCATGCGGTGATCGAGCGCGTATTCCGACGCGAACGACGCATCGATGCTGCGCTGCTTGAGCAGCCGCTCCTTCTGGCGCATCTGGATTTCGAACGACGGCAGCACGCGGTCGACGTACCCCGGCATGCAGATCGTATCGACGATGGTCGCCTGCGTGACGCGCGAGTCGAGCCATTCGGCGCGCTGGGCGCGCGGCGCGCCGGGCACGAATGCGAGCATCGCCCAGCAGCATGCAAGCGCCGTGCGCGCGGTCCGGCGGGCACGGCCCGCGCCTGGTTTCGGTTCCTCGGTGAACCCGGTATCCCTTCGATTCATGCCTATCGTGCGCCATCGATCGCGGCCGCGGATCGCCGCTCGTTTTTGAGATGATCGGAGGTTCAATTAAAACACATGAAACGCTGGCTGAAGACGAAGAGTTGAGCGTGAGCTTTGAACTCCGTCACGCCGATGCACCGGATGCGGGAAAAACACGGGCGCTGCGGGCGGCGAGCGCGGCATCGAGCGCGTCGGCGGCCGCGACGAATGTCGCGAACGACGCCGCGATCCGCGCATCGTCCTCGCCGTTGCGATCTTCGTCGACGGCACGCTCACAGTCGCCTTGCAGCGCGACGCACGCGCGCATGAACGGCGCCGCGCCGATCACCGCCGCCGCGCCTTTCATGCGATGCGCGATGTCGCGCAAACGCGCGTGGTCGCTGTCCGCGAACGCCGCGTGGGCGTCGGCGAGATCTTGCGCGTTGGCGGACTTCAACGTGTCGACGAGCGCGCCGGCCTGATCGCCGAAGCCGGCGAGCAACGCGGCATCGAACGATTCGTGCACTTGCGGTTCCATCGGCGATGCGAGAGAAATACGGCCATCGCGCGTCGCGGCGAGCAGCGCCTCGCGCAGCGCGTCGAGGCCGAGCGGCTTCACGAGACACGCGTTCATGCCCGATGCGACCGCGCGCATCGCCGCTTCGGGCTGCGCATTCGCCGTCAGTCCGATGATCGGCACGGCGCGCGCTTTCGACGCGATCTGCGCTTCGTCTTCGCGGATCGCGCGCGCCAGTTCCTCGCCGCTCATTTCGGGCATCGAGCAGTCGGTGAGGATCACGTCGAACGCGTGCGGTTCGGCGCGCCAGCACGCGAGTGCGCTCTTGCCGTCGACGGTCAGTTGCGCGGCGCCGCCGAGCAGCCTGATCTGACCGTCGAGCACGATGCGGTTGGCCGGATGATCGTCGACGACGAGCACGCGCAAGCCCGCGAGCGATGCCGTCGATACGCCCGTCTGCGCAGGCCCCGCCGCGGCGGTGGACGCACCGGCATCCGCCTCGGGCAAATCGAGGCGCACCGTGAAGCGCGTGCCGCGCCCCGGCTCGCTCGACAGGTCGATGACGCCGCCCATCATCGTGACGAGCCGCTTGCTGATGGTGAGGCCGAGGCCCGTGCCGCCGACGTTGCGCGCGCGGCCGTCGTGCGCCTGCGCGAACGGCGTGAAGAGCATCGCCTGCTTGTCGGGCGAAATGCCGATGCCCGTATCCGCCACCGCGAGCGTCACCGCGCGCTTGCCGTCCTGCGCCGGCGCCGCCTCGTATTCGAGCGTGACCGCGCCGCTATCCGTGAACTTGATGGCGTTCGAGAGCAGATTGCCGACGATCTGCCGCAGCCGCTGGCCGTCGGCGCGCAGCCAGACCGGGCCGTCGCCCGAAAGCCGCTTCACGACGAGCGCGACGCCCTTCGCGCGCGCGGCGGGCTCGTAGATCGCGGCGACGCCCGCGACCCACGCCTCGATGTCGAGCGGCGCGGGGGCGAGCACGAGCCGTTCGGCCTCGATCTTCGCGACATCGAGCAGATCGTCGATCATGCCGAGCAGGTCGCGCGCGGCGTGGTGCGCCGTCGACAACGCGCGCTGTGTCGCGGCCCGCTCGCCCGGCGCGCGCAGTTCCATTTCCAGCAGCCCGAGCACGGCGTTCATCGGCGTGCGGATTTCGTGGCTCATCGTCGCGAGGAACGTCGATTTCGCGCGGTTGGCCGTTTCCGCTTCCTCCTTCGCGGCGCGCATCGCCTTTTCGGCGGCGATCCGGCGTGCGACCTGCACGCGCAGCGTCAGCGCCCAGCCCGCGAGCACAAGCACGAGCGCAATGCCGAGCAGCGCGCCGAGCTCGACTTGCGGACGGCGGCGCTGCCACAGCATCTCGGGATGCTCGGAGAGCTGCCAGCGCCGGCGGATGTTCTGCAACTCGGCCGGCGGCAAACTCTGGATCGCGCGATTGACGATGCCGAGCAGCACCGGTTCGCTGGCGGCGACCGTGAGGCCATGCGGCACGGGCTGCGTCGACAGCACGCCGCTCATCACGAGCGAGCCGCGATACGGATTGCCCAGCGCGTAATTCGCGAAGCTCATGTCGATGACGGTCGCGTCGGCCGCGCCTTTCGCCACGGCGTCGAACTGCCCGTCGAGCGGACGCGCGGACACGAAGCGCGCGTCCGGCGCTTCCCGCCGCACGACATAACGCACGAGCGGAAATTCCGGCAGCGCGACGCGCTTGCCCGCGAGCGCCGCGGCGTCGCGCAGCGGCGGCCGGCCGGCCGGCGTCACGATCGCGAGAAGGTCTTCGCCGGCCGGCTCGCTGGGCACGCCGCCGGAGACGAGCGATGCATCGCCTACGCTGTACGGCACGAGCGCGGAGGCGCCGCTGCGCAGATCGGCCGCCTGCTGCTCGCGGCTGCCGCGCACGCGGGCTTCGAAGCGCAAGCCGGTCACGCGCGCGATCGCATCGAGCAGATCGATGGCGGCGCCCGCCGGCCGGCCGCGCGAATCGATGAACGTCAGCGGCGCGGACTGCGCGGACATCGAGTAGTGCACGACGGGATGCGCGCGCACCCACGCGCGTTCCTCGGGCGAGAGCTCGACCGGTTTTTCCAGCCCGGTCGCCGATACCCCCGGATTCCAGCGTGCGTACTCGACCAGCCCGAGCGACGGCGGCAGCGCGCCGAGCGCATCGTCGACGCGTCGCCGCAGCGCGTCTGCGCCGGGCCGGTCGGCGGCGAACGCGAAGCGATAGCCGTCCTCGCCCGAATTCGCGGCGGCGGCGATCGTCAGATTCGGCAGATCGAAATACGTGATCGTGTAGGCGGCGGCCGTCATGTCGCCGACGAACGCATCGGCGTCGCCGAGCGAGACGGCGAGCAAGGCGTCGATGAGGCGCGGATACGCGACGGGCCGCATCGAGGGATACGCGGATTGCAGCCGCGCCGCCGATGTCTGCGCGTCGACGTAGGCGAGCCGATGCGTCGGCGGGCGCTTGTCGAGCGGCGCGAGAAAGGCCTGCTGGATCGGCAGATACGGGCGGCTGTAGGCGAGCGCAGCGCCGCGGTCCTCGCCGGTCGCGCCTGTCGCCATGTCGATTTCGCCACGTTCGAGCGCCGCGATCAGCGCAGCGCGGGTCGGATAGAGACGCCATTGCGCATCGGCGTCGAGCGCAGCGGCGATGGCCTTCGCGTAATCGACCGATATGCCGCGCGCCGTGGCCGCGCCCGGATACGCCATGTCGAGCGGCGGCGCCACGCCCGGCGCCGCGCCGATGACGATGCGCTCGCGGCAGAACACCGCGCACGACACGCCGATCAGGATGACGAAGAAGACGCGCGCGCACGCGTGCGAAAGCCGTCGCGCGCGCGGGACTTGCGCGGCGTCGCCCCGATGTGTCGCATGATCGAACAAGCCGCACCCCCGGAATGAGCGGTGCGGCTAGTGTCTCAAAAAGGCCGGATCACGTATATCACCGGCGCGGCGCATGAAGCCGCGCGTCGTTGCGCGACGCGAAACGCGCGTCAGGCCGGAACCGACTCCGCTTGTTGCGCGCGCGCCCACACGCGATGCTGGCTCATCGCTTCGATGAAGCTCTTCAGCACGGCTTTCGCGTCGCTGCCGACGGCGACACCGTCCTCGCCGCCCGGCAAATGCGCAGCCGCGAGCACGTCCTCGCCGTCGCCGATCGCGCCGATCGCCTTCAGATGCTTGAACGCCTCGAGCACGAAGTGACGCGCGTCGCCGGATTGCGCCAGCAGCTTCGCGCTGTCCTTGCCGCCCGCGACGATCACGCCGTCGAACATGATCGACGGCATGCCGAGAATGGTCGCATCGGCCTCGATGCCGGGGGCCGGCGAGCCGAGCGTCGGCGAGATGACCTTCGCGTGCGCGCCTTCGGCCTTCAGCGCGTCCTGCACGGCCTTGATGCTGGCGGCATCGGCGCCTTGCGCGGCGAGAATGGCGACCTTGCGCGTCTTGATGGAAGGCTTCGCCTTCGCGACGAGCGACAGCGCCGGCGATTCCGTCACCGATGACTTGCCGAGTTCATCGGCGTCGGCGTTCTTCTTCGGCGCGGGCAAGCCGAGATTGGCGGCGACGCGCGCGGCGAGTGTGTCATCGATGTTCGCGAGAATGCCGAGCTGGCGCTCGCGAATGTGCTTGCGCTCGACCTTCGACAGCTCGAACGAATACGCACCGACGATGTGGTCCTTTTCCGGATCGGTCATGCTGTTCCAGAAGAGCGTCGCCTGCGAATAGTGGTCCTTGAACGACGGGCTGCGCACGCGGATCTTCGAGCCTTCGACACGCTCCGTGTAGCTCTCGAAGCCGCCGCCCGCCGCGGCCGGCGCGGTTTCCTTCGGCCATCCGCCATCGATCGAATTCGGCTCGTAGGACGCCTGCCCCTTGTCGATCGTCTGGCGATGCATCGCGTCGCGCTGGCCGTTGTGCAGCGGCGCGAGCGGACGGTTGATCGGGATCTCGTGGAAGTTCGGTCCGCCGAGACGGCTGATCTGGGTGTCGGTGTATGAGAAGAGACGGCCTTGCAGGAGCGGATCGTTCGTGAAGTCGATGCCCGGCACGATATGCCCCGGACAGAATGCGACCTGTTCGGTTTCGGCGAAGAAGTTATCGGGATTGCGATTCAGCGTGAGCTTGCCGATCATCGTGAGCGGCACGAGCTCTTCGGGGATGATCTTGGTCGGATCGAGCAGATCGAAGTCGAACTTGTGTTCATCCTCTTCCTCGACGATCTGCACACCGAGTTCCCATTCGGGATAGTCGCCGTTGTCGATCGCTTCCCACAAATCCCGCCGATGAAAGTCCGGGTCCTTGCCCGCGATCTTTTGCGCTTCGTCCCACAGCAAGGACGCGGAGCCGATCGTCGGACGCCAGTGGAACTTCACGAAGCGGCCTTTGCCTTCTGCGTTGATGAAGCGGAAGGTATGGATGCCGAAACCTTCCATCGTGCGCAGGCTGCGGGGAATCGCGCGATCGGACATGGTCCAGAGCACCATGTGCGCGGATTCGGGCACGAGCGATACGAAGTCCCAGAAGGTGTCGTGCGCGGAACCGCCTTGCGGCATTTCGTTGTGCGGTTCGGGTTTGACTGCATGGACGAAGTCGGGGAACTTGATGGCATCCTGAATGAAGAACACCGGCATGTTGTTGCCGACGAGATCGAAGTTACCTTCCTCCGTATAGAACTTGACGGCGAAGCCACGCACGTCGCGCACGGTATCGGCCGAGCCGCGCGAGCCTTGCACGGTCGAGAAGCGCACATAGACCGGCGTTTCCTTCGACGGGTCTTGCAGGAATGCGGCCTTGGTCAGTCCGGCTTGCGATTCGTACACCTTGAAGACGCCGTGGGCGGCTGAGCCTCGTGCGTGGACGATGCGCTCGGGGATGCGCTCGTGGTCGAAGTGCGTGATTTTTTCACGCATGATGAAGTCTTCGAGCAGCGAGGGGCCGCGTTCGCCGGCGCGCAGGGAGTTCTGGTTATCGGCGATCTTGACGCCCTGGTTGGTCGTCAGGGCTTGATTCGTCGCATCCGTGCGGAATTTTTCGAGGGCTTCGACTTTGTTGTTGGTGTTGCTCTGCGATGGGGTGCGGGCCACGCCGCTTGCGGGCGGTTGCTTCTTTGTTGCCATTTTGTGCGGACTCCGGGGGTGGGTGAGGACTTGCTGTCCTTTACCGCAATTGGTGTTCCTACTCGGGGTTTTTTTGCTGGGTCCCAGAAAGTAACCAAAGAAAGCAGCTCGTGACGCCCGCGGTCACACGTAGTTTGGGTAGTTCTCTCGTCCTCGGTGGCACTCGCCTAAAAAGTGCCCTCGTAGGCCCAATCGGACTTGGATCGCGCACGGTCTGACAAGCTAGGAGTTTGAGGGCACCGGTTCAGCACGAAAGAGTTCCGGCACTGCGCTTCGCGCTGCCGTGGGGTCTGCAAGGGAAACCAGTGTGCAGCACTTGCAATGAAATAGGAGCGTTAGTAAAGAAGCGCGCGCGAACCCGATTTGACCCGTCGGCCGCGAAGCGGGCCGGAGCTATCTCGTGCTGAGCCCGCAAGTTAAGCGGTGCGAAGCGGCGGACCGTGCGCGATCCAAGCCCGGTAATTGTGATGAGGGCACTCTTTAGGCGAGTGCCACCGAGAACGAGAGGACTACCCAAACTACGTGTGACCGCGGGCCTCAACGAGCTGCTTTCTTTGGTTACTTTCTTTGCAGCAGCAAAGAAAGTGACTGCCGCCCCGCACAGGGGCATCGCTAATAAACCGACACGAACACGGGATCCGGCGACACAAAACCAAACCCACCAAACCCCGCCCCGCGCAGAAAAAAACCAATCAACCCCCACCCACCGGCGACAACGCCCCCAACTTATCGGCAGTCACCTTCTGCAAGCCAATAATCCGGCTCATAGCCGCATGATTCGCCGTCGCCGCGTCATACATCTTCGCGAGATCCGCTTTGAGCTGCGTCCTCGACCCGCCGTCGAGATAAACCATGTGCCCTGAAGGATAAAACGTCGCCGACAGATTCTGCCGCACGGTCTTGTCGATCAGCGGCATCTGCTGCAAGTCGATGATCGTCTGATAGAACGGCGTCACGAAGTCATACATCCCGTTGGCGGACAGCACCTTGAGATCCACGTTCAACGCCATTACGGCGGCGAGATCGCCCGCCGTATAAAGAATGACGTTGCCCTTCGAATCCAGGCCCTTCTGCGCGCCCGTCGGGTCCGTATGCTTGAAGTCCCAGTTGAGGAACGCCTGATCGTTCAGATCCGTGAACGACGATGTCGACGTGAACTTGAGCTGCTCGTTCAGATAGCTGTTCCACATCGTCGTGTAGACGCCGCTCACCGCCGTCATCGTCGGATCGTTGCCGCCCGAGTTCGGGTCGATCTTCCCCGCGATGCCCGTCGAAATCGCCGTCACGCGGCCATCGTAGGAACCGAGCGATTCGCCTTTCGACTTCAAGAGCGTCGTGAGAAACAGCGAATTGCCCCGGCTGTCGTAAGCCGCGATATCGAGACTCCACGCCAGCAGCGTCGCCTTATCGATGCCCGTGTACTCGGACAGCTTTTCGACGACTTCATCGTCCGTCTGCGGAAACTTGCGCAGCGCGTTCAGATAATCCGTGCGCGAGAATTCCGCCACCTCCTCCGCGAAAGTCAAAAGGTTCGTCGGCGTCGGATGCACGCCGAGCTTCTTGTGATACCACGCGTCCGCAGCCGCCGTCGGCAGCGCGCCGACGGGGTTGCCCGCCTGCCGGTAATCGAGAATCGACGATTGCAACGTGACGCCGTTCAGATCGATGCCGTCCTCGTGCAGCTTGTACGCGAGCACGCAACTGCGCGCCGTGCCGTACGACTCGCCGAACAGGAACTTCGGCGAATTCCAGCGGTTGTTCTTCGTCAGATAGCGCTTGATGAACTGCGCGATCGACGCCGCGTCCTGATCGACGCCCCAGAAATCGCGATTCTTGTTCGGCTCGATCGCCGCCGAATAGCCCGTGCCGACCGGATTGATGAAGATCAGATCGCTGCGGTCGAGCAGACTGTCCGGGTTGTCCTCCATCTGATACGGCGCGGGCGGCGTGAAGCTCGGCATCGCCGTCTTGATGCGGCGCGGCGCGAACGAGCCGAGCAAGACGAACACCGACGACGACCCCGGCCCGCCGTTATAGAAGAACGTGAGCGGCCGCGCTTCCTCCTTCGCGCCGTCCTTCGTGAACGCGACATAGAACATCTTCGCGCTCGGCTTCGAACTGCTCGGGTCGACGGTCACGAGATGGCCGACCGTCGCCGTATAAGCGATCTTCGCGCCGCCAACCGTCACGCTGTGATGCGTGATGGCCGCGTTCTCGTCGGCCTCGGTCGCCGCGACGGCGTCGTCGGGGCCGTTGCCGTAAGCGACCGGATCGAAATATGGCTGGTCCTTCTTCGCCGTCGTGGTCTTCTTCGGCGCTTTTTTCGCGGCGGCGGTCAAAGCCGGTTCGTCCGCGCCCGAAGGTTTGCCGCTCGCTGCCAGTGGATCGGAGTTCATTGTCGTCGCTCCAGAATCGTCGTCGTGGTTGTTGTTCACTGTCCTACGCCCTGCTCAACTTTTCGCGGGTGCAAGCGCCGCCGCGATCTTCGCGCCGTCCGGACTGCCCATGCCGGTGCACGCGTCCCAGCCAGCCGCCGCCGAGTAACTGCCGTTGTTGCCCTGCGTGATATCGCGAAACGCCGTCTTCGTCTTGTAGAGCCTCGGATTGACGAAGCCCGAAGGCGATCCGTTGATCGCGTTGATGCGCGCGATCAGCGCTGCCCAGAGCGGCGCGACCGCGCTCGTTCCGCCGACGACCGTATCCTCGCCGTCGATCAGCACGTCGTAGCCGGTTTGCGGCGACGCATCGCCCGATACGTCCGGCACGCCGCGCTTCGCGAGCGCCGTGTGCTTGCCGTTGCGCGTGACCGACAAACCCTGCTGCCACGCCGGCAACGCAAAGACACCGGACACGCCGCCGCCGCCCGCGCCGCCCTGGTCGCCATCGTTCCAGACGACTTCGTTCGAGATGCCCGTCCCCGATGCCGTGACGCTCGTGCCGCCGCAGCCGAGCACGTACGGGCTCGACGCCGGAAAGTCGACGTGGTCCGCGCCGTCGCCGACGCCATCGGACGAGCCGCTGTCGCCCGACGCCGCGCAGACCGTCACTCCGAGCGCGGCCGCGCTTTGCAGCACGTCGTTGAACGCGCCGATGGACTGCGACGACCAGTTCGACTCCGGCCCGCCCCAGCTGATCGAGATGACCGAAGGCTTGTTCGTGGAATCGTGCAGCGCGCGATTGACGGCATCGACAAAACCGGCGTCGCTGTTCGGCGCGAAGTACACGGCGATGCTCGCGCCCGGCGCAATCGCGCCCGCGATCTCGATATCGAGCGTCACCTCGCCGTCCGGGCCGTTCGGGTTGCCCGTGGGCGCATTGGTCGCGTTGTCGACGCCGATCGCGACGACCTTCGGCGGCTTCACGCCGAGCTTCGAGAAATACGCGGTGAGATCCGCATCGCGATAGCCGCCGCCCAGCTCGATGATCGCGATGCACTGGCCGGCGCCGTCGCCATCGGGAAAGTCGTAGAGGCGCGCGAGATCGACCGGCGTGAACGACGTGCTCGCCACGCCGCGCGCCGGCTTGAACGGCGGACGGAAACGAAAGTGCGGGCGCGCCTGCGGCTTGCTGTCGAGGCCGAGCACGGCGGTGACGGCGTCGTGCATCTCGCCGGGCACGTTGACCGGCCCCGTGCGCCCGCGATATTCGCCGATGTTGTGATGCTGAAAGCGTTCGAGCTTGACGTCGAAAGCTTTCTGGAATTGTTCGATGCTGCCCTTCAGCACGACGCTGCGCGTTTCGGTTTCCGCGCGCACCACCGTCAGGCCGTATTGCCTCGCGAACGCCTTGACCTTCTCGACGTCTTCGTCCGACGCGGTGAAACGTTTGTCGAATTCCTCGCGCGAAACGGCTTGCGCGGGCGCTTCGCCGGCATCGATACGCGCCATCATCTGTTTGAAACCCGCCTCGTCCTTGCGCCGCAGCATGACGATCACTTCGATCTGCTCGGATGGATCGCAGGCGCCGATGCACTGCGCGCCTTCGGGATGAATCTTCTCGCTGCCGCTGACCGGTTGCTTCGTCATGGTATCGATGCTCCTCGTTGGCCATGAAATTCAAAGTTTCTCGATCCTGCCGCTGCTGCCGCGCTTATCGTCTTATTTTCCGGGCGCGAATGCAATTGCTCGGACCGTTGACCCGATGATGCAGTTCCGGCGGGACAAAAACCGTCCCGGTCTTCGACGGTGTGTCCCGATCCGATTTCTCGGCGAAAACGAGAATGCGCCCGGCCACGGCGCCTAATGCGGACGGCCTTCGTCGTACTCGGAGCGCGCGCCCTGCGGCAGCCACGGCTCGCGATTCCTGCACCACAACTCATACGTCGGCTCGAAGACGCCGGTTTCGTCGAAAGCGCCGATGGGCAGATCGACTTCATCGCGCGTCGTGAATTCCATGTACGCGACCGAGCCGCAGACCGGGCAGAAATGCCGCCGCCCGTCATCGGAACTTTGCCAGGTCGAAAGGCTGCCGCTCATCATCACGTCGCCGCGCGCGTAAATCGCATAAGCTCCGAATGCGGAGCCGTGCACTTGCCGGCACGTCATGCAGTGGCAGATGCACGCGCGTTTGGGCTTGCCCGTCGCGCGAAAGCGGAACGCGCCGCATGCGCAACCTCCTTCATGAACCGCAGTGGCCAGCTCATCGTCCTTTTGAACGTTCATCGATCTCTCCCGTAAATACGACGGTTTGTTACGATAACCCTTCACGATCGGAGATGGCACTCATGAGCACATCGAGCATGACCGGCACCACGAACACCACGAGTACCTTGTCCCTGCTGAAGCTGCTTCCCGGCGCCGGATCGGAGTTCGGTCCGGCCGCCTCCGACCTCGTCGCCCACGTGCTGTCACATGATCGTTTCGATGCCGCCGCGAATGTGAGCGCGCCGCGCGAAACGTTCCGCGGCGTCACCGTCGACGATGCCATGAACGACGAATACGTGTTCCCGCTCGGCCGCACCGGCCAGTCGATCGTGCTGACGGGCTATCGCATCGCGGCGGGTTTCATCGCCGAACGCGCCGCCGACGAATGGCTCGAACTCGCGCACAAGGAACGCGTCGCAAGAGGCTTGCCCGCCGCGCCGCAAGGCAGCGAGCCGCACCTTTCGCCCGATCCCGCCGAAGCGGATCAACTGCTCGACCGCGCCTACGAGTGCGCCCAGCGCATTCTCGATCCGGTCGCGGGCGAGCCGGTTCTTTCGCTCTTCGAGACGCACTATCGCGGCGGACGGGAGTTTTTGCGCCTGAGTTGGGAAGGCTTGCCGGAGGATCTCGTGCCGGAATCGCGCCGCCCGCTCGCGGCGCTCGCCGCCGCCGCGCAAAACGGCGAGCGCCGCGAGAAACGCGACTACGATCCTTACGGCCTCGACGGCGTCGACGATTACGATGTCGACAGGCCGCTCGCCTATCGCGAGAAGATCGGGCCGTTTCTCTTCACGATGACGTATCGGCACGAGTATCCGCAAGTCGACGACGAGCGTCTCGGCACCGCCTTCGCCGTGTTCCACGAGGCGGGCAGCGATATCGTCGCGGCGGCGGTGCGGCTGCAGCTCGTCAAGGTGCCCCCGCTCACGAGCAGCGCCGATCTCGTCTATACGCTCGACACTTACTCCGGCGAAATGCTCTCGCTCGCGCTCGCGTCCACCGAAGCGCTCGGCCCGGAGAAGCTGTGCGAGGTGTTCAACGCGCATCGCGTGATCTACATCAGCTTGTGGGAAGTGCGCAAGCCGTGGCGCGGCGAGGGCCTCGGCGTCGCGCTGCTGCATCAGGCGCTGGAGCGGCTTCCCGTCGATGTCGATGGACGGCCGAACGCGCTGTGCGTCGCGCCCGAGCCGTATCAGACCGACATGCGTCACTTCGAGAAGCTGCCCGGCGTGCTGCGCGAAGAGCTGAAGACGCCGGCCAAGCGTCTCGCCGCGCATCTGACCAGCTGGCTCGAACGCTCGAAACTGCCGATCGCGACGCACTTCTTCGTGCCGATGGCCAAGCACGCGGGCATCGGCTCGGCGGGCGAGAACGCGCGGCTCATCGACCGGATCATGGAGAGCGAGGCTTGATGCGATGCTCGTCATCGTCGACATGCAGACGCGGCTCGTGCCGCATCTGGACGGCGCGCAACGTCTGACGGAGCGCGCCGGCACGTTGCTGCGCGCGGCGAATCTGCTCGACGTGCCGGTGATCTATACGGAGCAGAATCCGCAGCGGCTCGGCGGGACGGTCGATGCCTTGCTCGCCGATCTGCGCGCCGCGAAGGGCATCGAAAAGCATACGTTCGATGCGACGCTCGCCCCCGCCTTCATCGACGCGCTGCCGCCCGCGCCCGCGACGCTATGGATCGCCGGCGCGGAGGCGCACGTGTGCGCGCTGCTGACGGTGCTCGGCCTATTGCGGCTCGGCTATCGCGTGGAATATGTGGCAGACGCGGTTGCGTCCCGCCGCGCCGCCGATCGCGCCGTCGCGCTCGAACGCGCTCAGCAGGACGGCGCGCGGCTGACTACCGTCGAGACGGCGATTTTTGGATGGCTCGGCAGTTTTACGCATCCGCGCTTCAGGGACGTGCTCGCGCTCATCAAGTGATTCGCAAGGCGCCGCGTCGACGGACAGTTAGTTGCGATCACGCCACTCGGCCAGCGCTGCCGTGACGCGCGCGATCACGTCGTCCCAATTGTTTGGCGCGGTCTGGCGGAACAGGCGCGCATTCGGATACCACGCCGAGGTTTCGCCCTCGGTGTGCCAGCGCCAGCACGGGTTCGTGGACAGCAGCACCCACAGCGGCTTGCCGAGCGCGCCCGCGAGATGCGCGACCGATGTGTCCACGGAGATGACGAGATCGAGCGACGCGATGATCGCGGCCGTATCGGAGAAATCCTGGACATCGTCCATCAGATCGAGTGGCCGCAGATGCGGCGGCAGCGTGTCGAGTTGCGCGCGCGAGACCGGAGCCTTTTGCAGATTGACGAAACGCACACCGGGTAAACCGAGCAATGGCATGCATGCCGGCGCGTTGGACCCGCGGCGTGTATCGAACGGGTTCGGGCGCGGCTCGCTCATCGCGGCGATGCCCACCGTCGGCACCCGCGCGGGCAGCCGGTCGCGCCAGCGCTCGACACGCCGGTCGTCCGCGAAGAGATAAGGCGTGACGCTGGGAATGGTTTCGAGCGTGGTTCCGAGAAGCGCCGGCGCACTCATCATGAAACACCAGTAGTCATGCGGCGGCAGGGTATGCAGCGCGGCGGCGCTGACGCAGACATCGACGCCATCGGCCGAAGCGAGCAGCGGGTCTTCCAGCGCCCATACGACCGACAGCTTCGAAAGTCCTTGCGCCTTCAGCATGGGCAGATAGCGGCAGAACTGGAACGAATCGCCGAATCCCTGTTCGTGGATCACGAGCAGCGATTTGCCGGCGAGCGGCTCGCCCTGCCACCTCGGAAAAGGCAAGTCGGGCGGAGGGATGGGCCGCTGTGGCCAGGCATCGTCGTAGCGGACTTCCATCAGCGGCCACCCTTGTGCGTACTCTCCGACGCGCAGGAGTCCGCCGCCCAGATTGAGCCTGGCTTCCCCCGACTGCGGAGCGAGTTCGACCGCGCGCCGAAACACGTCGAGCATTTCGTTCAAACGCGCGGGCTGCTCCTTCAGCAAGTTGCCGAGCGCAATGTATGCCTGCACGTGATCCGGCTCGAGGTCTATCGCTCTGCGATACGCCGCTTCGGCTTCGTCGAGGCGTTCGAGTCCCGCGAATGCGGTAATCCGATAAAGCACCTGGCCCAGGTTGTAATGCGCGGCGCGCAGGTCGGGCACACATTCAGACAGGCGCCGGTACACGCTCTCCAGGTCCCCGTATCGTTCATGCTTTTCGAGCAACTCGGCGAGGCTCTGATAGGCGATCGTCAGGCTGGGATTCAACTCGATCGCCGCGCGATACGCACGCTCGCCTTCGTCCCAGCGCTGCTGGGCCACGAACGCGTTGCCGAGGTTGAGGTGCGCATCGGCCCAGTCTGGCCGCGCCTCGATCGCGTGCTGAAAATGCATCTGCGCCTCGTCCACGCGCGCTTGCGTCATCAGCAGCTTTCCCAGGCTGTAGTGCGCCGGAACCAGATCCGGCCTCAGTTCCAGCGCCCGGCGCAGCGACTGCTCCGCATCCGCGGCGCGGCCCTGCTGCATAAGCACGTTGCCGAGGTTGTTGTGCGTTTCGGGGACATCCGTTTTCAGATCGAGCGAGCGCCGATACAGCGCTTCCGCTTCCGGCAACTTTTCGAGCTGGGCGTACAGGTTTCCCAGATGGTTGTCGACGCCCGCATGCCGTGGATGCTCCGCGACCGCGCGCTCCCAGTACGCCTGCGCGCGATCCGGACGATTCATCGCGTAAGCGCAGCCTGCGGCGAGATCGAGCACCTCGGCATCGGCATGCGGGCGATCGAGCAATGGCGACAAGACCGCCAGTGCCTCCGCATGCTGATTCTGCGAGTAGTGCTGCACCGCACGGTGATAGAGGTCGGATGACATCGGGAAGACTTCGAAAGATTGAGAGAAAGCTGGCGAGGCGCACAGTCGCCTTCGACGACGGCGATGCGGACGCGATCGTGCAATTTTGAACGACGCGCATGCGCGAAAGCGTCACAAAACGTGCTCCACGTTGAATCGCAACGTGAAACGATCACTTTGCCGGCCGTGCTTTGCAGCATTTACGCGCCGACGCGCCAGGATTTGCGGCGACGCGCGGCCTCGCGGTCGTTCCGGCGGATGGCATCCGACTTGCTGTAGTCTGCGGTTGCGGGTCGACGAACGTTCGGTTCCCTTACAGTTGCCGGACGATGCCGTTCCCGCGCCCACGCGCCGCCAGAGGACTCGAGCATCGGCGCTCCGCCCGATTCGTCGCGATCGGCTGCGAGCGAATGCCCATGAAGACTGGAGCCCGTCGACGCCCTTCCGAACGAGCGAGGAGCAACCGATCGCCATGTCCCCAGTCGATACCCATCCCCACGACGCCAGCGACGCGGCCCAGAAGCCGTCACGCCGCCGTTTCCTGCAATCGGCCGCGGCGGCGGCGGCCGTGTCCGCCGCGCCCCACGTGCATGCGCAGCAACAGGCCGCGACGCCCGCCAGCGCGCCGATGCCGCCCGCCGCCGCGCCGATGATGCCCGTGAAGCTCACCATCAACGGCCATCCGTACGAATTGCAGGTCGAAGCGCGCACCACGCTGCTCGACGCGCTGCGCGAATACGCAAACCTCACCGGCACGAAAAAAGGCTGCGACCGCGGCCAGTGCGGCGCGTGCACGGTGATCGTGTCGGGCCGGCGCATCAACTCGTGCCTGACGCTCGCGGTGATGCACGACGGCGAATCCGTCACGACCGTCGAAGGCCTCGCGCCCGACGGCGACACGCTCGCGCCGATCCAGCGCGCGTTCATCGAAAAGGACGCCTTTCAGTGCGGCTACTGTACGCCCGGCCAGTTGTGCTCGGCGACGGCGCTCATCGCCGAATATCGCGCGGGCGATGCGAGCGCGGCGACCGCCGATGTGCGCTTTCGCCCCGCGCAACTGTCCGACGACGAAATCCGCGAGCGCATGAGCGGCAACATCTGCCGCTGCGGCGCGTATCCGAATATCGTCGCGGCGGTGAAGGCCGTCGCGTCGGGCAACGCCTGAGGAGACGCACATGGACGCGATCTCCTATCAGCGCGCCGCCGACATCGGCGCGGCGCTCTCGGCTGCGAGCCAGCCGGGCACGATGTTCATCGGCGGCGGCACGAATCTGCTCGACCTGATGAAAGGCGGCGTCATGCGGCCGATGAAACTCGTCGACATCACGCACATCGATGGCCTGAACGGCATCACCGCCTTGCCTGATGGCGGCCTGCGCTTGGGCGCGCTCGTGCGCAACAGCGACGCCGCGAACCACGCGTGGGTGCGCGAGCGTTATCCGCTCCTGTCGCAGGCGCTGCTCGCGGGCGCATCGGCGCAATTGCGCAACATGGCGACCGTCGGCGGCAATCTGATGCAGCGCACGCGCTGCGCGTATTTCTACGACACCGGCTTTCCCCAGTGCAACAAGCGCACGCCGGGCAGCGGCTGCGCGGCCATCAACGGCAACAATCGCATGCACGCGATCCTCGGCGCGAGCCGTCAGTGCATCGCGACGAATCCGTCCGACATGAGCGTCGCGCTCGCGGCGCTCGATGCCGTCGTGCGCGTCACCGGCCCGAATGGCGAGCGGACGGTTCCGTTCGCGGAGTTTCATCGGCTGCCGGGCGACCGGCCGGAGCTCGACACGACGTTGCAGGCGGGCGAGCTGATCACGTCGGTCGATCTGCCGCCGCCGCTCTTCGCGGAGCATTCGAAGTATCTGAAGGTGCGCGACCGCGCGAGTTACGCGTTCGCGCTCGTGTCCGTCGCCGCTGCCTTGCAGATGGACGGCAACACCGTGAAGAGCGCGCGCATCGCATTGGGCGGCGTCGCGCACAAACCGTGGCGCGCGACCGCGGCCGAACGCGCGCTCGCCGGGCAATCGCTCGACAAGGCGACGCTGCAGTCCGCCGCCGCGCTCGCCGTGCAAGGCGCGCAGGCGCAGCGCGACAACGCGTTCAAGATCGCACTCGCGCAGCGCGCGATCGTGCGCGCGGTTCAACAGGCTGGAGGTGTCGCATGAGTGTCATCGGAAAACCGCTCGATCGCACCGATGGCGTGCTGAAGGTCACCGGCCAGGCGCGCTATTCGGCCGACAACACCGACGCGAAGCTCGCCCACGCGGTGCTCGTCACGAGCACGGTCGCGAGCGGCCGCATCGCGTCGATCGATACGAGCCGCGCGCAGTCGATGCCCGGCGTGCTGCTCGTCATGACGTATCAGAACGCGATGCGCCTGCCGAACAACGGCGTCCCCGACGCGCAGCCGCCCGCCGTGCGCAAGCTCACGCTGCTGCAAACCAACGAGGTGCGCTACAGCAATGAGCCGGTCGCGGTCGTCGTCGCGGATTCGCTGGAACATGCGCAGGGCGCGGCGCGTTACGTCGACGTGCGCTATGAAGCCGCGATGCCCAATGCCGATTTCGAACGCGCGAAGGCGTCCGCGTATCAGCCGGAAAAGATGATGGGACGCGCGATCACGACGAAGCGCGGCGACGTCGACGCCGGTCTGAAACAAGGCCCGACACGCCTCGACGCCGTCTACACGACGCCCTACGAACATCACAATCCGATGGAGCCGCACGCCACCGTCGCCCGCTGGGACGGCCCGAACCTCACGCTCTACGACGCGACGCAAGGCGTGTCGGGCGCGAGAAGCGCGGTCGCGAAGTTCTTCGGCATCGCCGATGACCACGTGCGCGTGATCTGCCCGTTCGTCGGCGGCGGCTTCGGCTGCAAGGGCTCGGTGTGGTCGCACGTCGTGCTGGCGGCGATGGCGTCGAAGCAGACCGGCCGGCCCGTGAAGCTCGTGCTCGAACGTCCGCAGATGTTCGGCATGATCGGCAACCGGCCGTACACCGAGCAGCGCATCCAGGTCAGCGCGCACGACGACGGCATCATGACCGGCATGCGACACGACGTCGTTTCGACGACATCGACGTTCGAGGACTGGACCGAAAGCTCCGCGATCGTCACGCGCATGCTCTACGCGGTGCCGAACCAGTCGACATCGCACAAGCTGGTGAAGCTCGATATCGGCACGCCGACGTTCATGCGCGCGCCCGGCGAGACGAGCGGCTCGTTCGCGCTCGAAACCGCGATGGACGAAATGGCGTATCAACTGAAGATGGACCCGCTCGCGTTCCGTCTGAAGAACTACGCGAACATGGAGCCGCAGGAAAAGAAGCCGTGGTCGGAAAAGTCGCTGATGGCGTGCTACAACCGCGGCGCGGAGAAGTTCGGCTGGTCGAAGCGCAACGCGACGCCGCGCTCGATGCGCCAAGGCAATACGCTCATCGGCTGGGGCGTCGGCACGGCGACGTATCCGGCGAACCGCAGCGAGGCATCGGCGATTGCGCGCATCCTGCCCGACGGCACCGCGATGGTCGCCTCCGGCACGCAGGATCTCGGCACCGGCACCTACACGATCATGACGCAGGTCGCAGCCGACGCACTCGGCTTTCCGCTCGATTACGTGCGTTTCGCGCTCGGCGATTCATCGTTGCCGAAGGCGCCGGTGTCGGGCGGCTCGCAATCGGCGGCGAGCGTGTCGCCGGCGGTGCGGGCGGCATCGACGCAGACGCGCGATCAGCTCATCGCGATGGCGCTTGCGGATCGCGGATCGCCCGTCAACGGGCTCTCGCGCGCGGACGTGACCGTGTCGAACGGCTGGGTCGTGAGCCTGTCGAATCCTGAGAGGCGCGATCCGGCGGCGGCGATCATCGCGCGCAACGGCGGCCGCGCGATCGAGGCCATCGCCACGACGCGCCCCGGCGACGAGAAAAAGCAGTACGCGTTTCACTCGTTCGGCGCGGTGTTCGCGGAAGTGCATGTCGATGCGGACCTCGGGATCATCCGCGTGCCGCGCATCGTCGGGGTGTACGACGTCGGCACGCTTTTCAACGAGAAAACCGCGCATAGCCAGTTGATGGGCGGCATCGTGTGGGGCGTCGGCTCGGCGCTCTTCGAAAAGAGCGAACTGGATGCGCGTTACGGCCGCTATACGAACGCGAATCTCGCGGAGTACCACGTTCCGGTGAACGCGGATATCGGCATGCTGGATATCTCGTTCATCGGCGAGCCCGATCCGCATATCAATCCGGACGGCGCGCGGGGCATCGGCGAAATCGGCATCACGGGCGTGGCGGGCGCGCTCGGCAACGCGGTCTATCACGCGACGGGCGTGCGGGTGCGCGATCTGCCGATTACGCTCGATAAAGTCTTGCCGCCGACGATGGCGTGAAGTAAGCATAAAGAAAGCGAAGCACGCGGCGATCGTCGTATCGCCGCGTGCTTTTTTTGTGCTTGCGGCGTGCTTCGATGCGCCGCACAATCCCGATTCGATCCCCACACGAGCACCCGCGATGACTTATTCGTCGAACGCAACCGGCATCCTGCTGGCGGCGGGTCTCGGCACCCGCTTCGACCCTTCCGGACTCCAGAACAAGCTGCTCGCCACGCTGCCGGGTGGAACGCCCGTCGTGTTCCAGTCGGCGCGCAGGCTGCTCGCCGTGTCCGCGGAAGTGATCGCGGTCGTGCGGCCCGGCGCCGAAAAGCTCGCCGATGTGCTCAACGAAGCCGGCTGCAATGTCATCTTCAGCGCCGACGCCGAGCGCGGCATGGGCGCGACGCTCGCCGCAGCCGTGCGGGCGACATCGGAAGCGGATGGCTGGCTCGTCACGCTGGGCGACATGCCGTGGATCGAGGCGTCGTCGTATGAAGCCGTCGCCCGTGCGCTCGATGGCGGCGAAGCGCTCGCCGCGCCGTTTTATCACGGCAAGCGGGGGCATCCGGTGGGCTTCGGACTCGTGCATCGCGAGGCGCTCGCCGCGCTCGACGGCGACGCAGGCGCGCGCGGCATCTTCACGACGCACAAGCCGTTCGCCGTCGCGGTCGACGATCCCAACGTGCTGCGCGATGTGGATTTGCCGAGCGATCTCGCACAGGCTTAAGCCGCGATCGCCACTGCATCCGCCGAATCCGCGGCATCGTTGCCGATCGGCAGATAGCGTCGGCTGACTTCGAGCAGCGTCGCGCCGAAACCCTTCTTCGCCCGGAAATCCGTCCGCGCGCTCGTCAGCACACGCGGCGACGCGCTCCATTCGATCCGCGCGCCGATCGCCATCAACGCCTCGACGAGCGCCACATCCTCGCTCGATTCCAGCGGCGCGAAGCCGCCCGCCTGCACATACGCTTTCGCCGACACGCCCAGATTCGCGCCATGAATATGCCGATGCCCGTCCGCATCGGTATAAGTGCGTCCGAAATGCTCGCGCACCGCGCCGATATGCGGCGACCAGTCACGCACGCCGATCACGCCGCACACCGCGTCCGCGCAGCAGTCGAGCTGGCGCACGAGCCAGTCGTCGGCGACGGTCGTATCTGCGTCGGTGAACGCGAGCCAGCGCGCGCCCAGCGCCAGCGCCCGCTCCGCGCCATGCGCCCGCGCGATGCCGACGTTGCGCGCGTCGATGCGCGATACCTCCGCGCCCAGCGCCCGCGCGATGCCGGCGGTGTCGTCGGTGCAACTGTCGGCCACCACGATCACGCACGCCGCCTCGCCGAGCAGTTGATGATGGTCCGCCGCGCGGCGCGCAGCCGTCACGCACGCTCCGATGTGCGCGGCTTCGTTGTGAGCAGGAATAACAATGGCAAGCATGGCGGCTCCGTGTGTGAGTGTGTCCGCAGGCAATCGAACGCCGCGATGGATGAATTTCAGCAATGACCGTTCCCATGAAACGGCGGGCCGCACAGCCGTATAAGGGCGGGATCATCTCTAAATAGTTGCTGAAGCGTCGCGGGAATCGCTAGAATCACTGTATGGATATACAGTACTTTTCCGATTCCGTTCGCCGATGAAAAGCGTCACCATCGATCCTTCGTTTGCTTCCTGGCGTACCGAAGCGCGCACTCTCCTCATGGAAGACGCGCGGCCGGAGCACGTGCTGTGGCTCGAAACCGATGCATCGGCAACCGTGTTCGGCTCCATCGATCCCTCGCACGGCCCGTCGGACCCGAACGCGAAAAAGCCGGTCAAGGTCGCGCGCGAATTTCTCTCCATGCTCGAAACGGCGGCGTGCTATCGCGCGCCGGACCGCTGGCCGTTTCTCTACAAGGCGCTCTGGCGCTGGACGCAGGGCGACCGCGCGATCGCATCGGCAGACGATGCGGACGGGCATCGGCTGCGGCGCATGATCGAATCGGTCGAAGCCGAGGAGCGCGAGATGCGCAAGGTGCTGCGCTTCCGGCATCGCGATTCGTCGCTCGGGCCGCCCGAGTTCATCAGCTGGTTCGAGCCGGTGCACGACGTGCTGGAACACGCCGCCATGCACTTCGCCACGCGCATGGGCAGCGCCACATGGATGATCGCCACGCCGCACGGCGCCGCGTTCTGGGACGGCGCGCTCCTGCGCGTGGACCGCACGAGCGAGCCGGAAGAAAAGCCGATGGATTTCGGCGACACCGCGATGAGCGGCGAGGCCGTGAGCGGCGACGCCATCGAGGCGCTCTGGCTCGCGTATTACGAGAGCACCTTCGTGGCGGCGCAGACGAACGCCGCCGAAGTGGCGTCGCATATGCCGGTGCGCTACTGGAAAAGCCCGGAGAACGCGCGCACCGATCCCGCGCTGATTTCCCGCGCCGATCCTTATTCGCGGCGCGACCGTCATCCGCGCAACGTGCCGCCCGAGATGGAAGTGGCCATCAACACGGATCTGGAGCCGATCAAGGGCACGATGCTGACCGAGCCGCCGTCGCTCGACGCGTGCAGGCGCTGCGCGCTCTGGCGCAACGCAACGCAGGCGGTGCCGGGCGTCGGTCCCGGCAATGCGCGCGTGATGCTCGTCGGCGAGCAGCCGGGCGATCAGGAAGACCGCGAGGGCAAGCCGTTCGTCGGTCAGGCGGGCAAGCTGCTCGACGAAGCGCTCGCCGAAGCGCAGATCGCGCGCGAATCGCTCTATCTGACCAACGCGGTGAAGCATTTCAAATGGGAAGCACAAGGCGACGAGCGCGCCCATCTCGCGCCCGCGCAGCGCGAACGCGAAGCCTGCCGCTACTGGCTCGATGAAGAGTTGAAACGCATCGCGCCGAAAGTCGTCGTCGCGCTCGGGGCGACGGCGCTGAAGGCGCTCACGGGGCATCGGACGGCGTTGTCGGAGTATCTCGGCAAGACCATCGAGCATAAGGGCCACATCGTCGTACCGACGTATCATCCGTCGTATCTGATGCGCCTGACCGACGACAAAGTGCGCGCGGAAGTCTTCGGGACGATCGTCGAGGCGCTCGTTTTCGCGCAGCAGATCGCGGACGGCACCGCGAGCATTCGCACGCCGCTCAAAGACCCGACGCGCTGAAATGCAACAGGACGAAACAGGGCGCAACAAGAAGAAAGCGCCGTCAACGTTCCTGTAAGCCGCGCGTTATACCGGTGTCGCGCCGCTTTGGCGCTCACCGATGGTCCCCGACGACAACTCATGGCCGCTCTCCCGCTCGAAGAACTCCGCCGTCAACAATCGCTCACCGCTCTCGTGCCGAAATCGGCCGGGCAGTTGAAGACCGAACGCGAGCGCATCACCGCGCGTCTGCAAGTGCTGCTCAATATCACCGTTGCCGTGGCGTTTGCGGGCGTCGCGCTCATCGCGTGGCTGCCGTTTTCGCCGGTGCCGCACGAATTCCGCTTCGGCGTGCAGGAAGTGCTCGGCGTCGCGGTGTTCGCGTCGTGCCTGTTCATCCTGCACGAGCGCGCCGAACTGCAACTCGGCCTGTACGACTACGAGCCCGTCGAGCAGACGACGCAAGGCGAATTGCGCGCGCTGCTGCATCGCGTGCCGGAAGGCGCGTCGTATCAGGAAGCGCTCGCCGCCGACCAGCGCACTTTCGTGACCGGAGAAGTCGACGGAATCCGCCGCCGCGCCGAAGCGTTCACGCCGAAGACGCTCCCCGCCGACGACGGCAACGCGGAAACCTGAGCGCATCGCTCGCCGCGCAAACCGCACCGAAGCCGCCGCCTCGCCATCGCGAGGCGGCGGCTTTTTACATCGGCGCTGAAAACTTCACGCCTTGACGAGCGCCGCCGCGCCTCCTTCAATACGTGACAGATGCCGCAACGGGTGCTCAAACTGTCACGATTCAGGGACGCAATCCCTGTCCACGGCGCGCGCTTTCAGGCGAGACGCGCGACACACGCACCAGGCATGGCGGGTGCTTGCCAAGCGCGCGGCCCCGCAGATTTGCGACGAATCGAACGAGGCCACGCCACTTGCAGGAGCCAAGATGCGAGCCAATCCCCTTTCCGCTTTGAGCGACGACCTCGCGAACACACTCGTCCCCGATGCGCCGAGCGCGTTTCCGTGCCCGGACCCCGCCGCGCCCGCCGCCGACAGCGCCCGGGCCGCCCAGCCCGATGCTTACGACGAACTCGCCGCATTCCACGGCATCGAGCGCGAGCGCCTGGTGCTGATTCATCCGGGCAGCCACCATGCCGCGCCGGCGTGGCCCGCGGAACGTTACGCCGATGTCGCCGACCAGCTCGCCGCCGATGGCTGGCAGATCGCGATCGTCGGCGATGCGCCCGATCCCGAGCGCACCGCCGGCGTCCTCGGCGCGATGCAGACGGCCGCGCTCTTTCTGGCGGGCGCGGTGACGCCCGACACGCTGCCGCGGCTGATCGCCAACGCGCGCCTGCTCGTGTCCGACGACGCCGAAGCGACTTCGCCCGTCGCCACCGCGCGCGCGGCCGGCACGCCGCATATCGTGCTGGAGGAGCATCCGCGCGACACCGGCAGCGATGCGATCGCCGCGCGCGCCCGCGCCGCGCTCTCGAACACCGGCGACGCGCATCCGGGCGAGCCGTTCACGCTGCACATGCCGGCGGCGCACGAATCGGCATAGACACGCTCCACCTTTCAGGGGACATCATGAAATTCGACATGCAGACCAGTCCCGTTCCGGATCCCGTCGCGGACCCGAACCGCGATCCGGAAGCCGATCCGCTCACGCCGCCCTCGCCGGGTCATCGGCCGGAGGAGCCGCAGCATCCCGACGCGCCGCCCGACAAGGACCCGATCCGGCGCTTCTGAAGCGCCGCGCCCCCGCGCCTCCATACGGGAATTCCCGCCCTACATCCGCCGCCGTGGCCTGCCGTAAAGCGGGCATGCGGCGGCATGCGTCGTCGCAAAACACAACGCAAAGGCAACGCTAAGAGGCGACGGGCGCAACATGAACAAAATGACGTTGAACAGAAAGCTCGGCTCGCTGATCGCCGTGCTGTGGATCGGTTTGATCGCAATCGGGGTCATCGGGGCGTGGCAGAACCGGACGTCGATGATCGACGACCGCAAGGAGCAGTTGAAGACGCTCGTCAACGAGGCGCACGCGGTCACCGCGCATTACGCGGCGCTCGCCGCGAACAAGACGCTCACCGAAGACGAAGCGAAAAAGCGCGCGCTGGAAGTGGTCGGCGCGATCCGCTACGGCACGGACGGCTATCTCTCCATCAACGATTCACGTCCGACGATGGTGATGCATCCGATCAAGCCCGCCATGAACGGCAAGGATCTGTCGAGCTATACCGATCCGGCGGGCAATCACCTGTTCGTCGATATCGTGAAGGCGGGCGATCAGACGGGCGGCGGTTTCGTCAGCTATCTGTGGCCGAAACCCGGCAGCGACAAGCCGGTCGGCAAGCTGTCCTACTCGCAGCGCTTCGCGCCGTGGGACTGGTATCTCGTCACCGGCATGTACATGGACGACGTGCAGAGCGCCTTCTACGCGAGCGCCCTGCGCTGGCTCGCGATCACGGCGGTGCTCGGCGGCATCGCGACGGCGGCGATGCTCATCGTGCTCTCCAGCATCAAACGCACTCTCGGCGGCGAGCTGGAACTGGCGGTCGGCGCGGCGCATCGCATCGCGCGCGGCGATCTGACGAGCAGCGTCGCGCTTCGTCCGAACGACACGACGAGCCTCCTGCACGCGCTCAACGTGATGCAGAGCGGTCTCGTCGAGACGGTTTCGCGCGTCCGTAGCGGCACCGACAACATCAACGTGGGCGCGTCGGAGATCGCGGCGGGCAACACCGATCTGTCGCAGCGCACGGAGGAACAGGCCGCGGCGCTGGTGCAGACCGCGTCGAGCATGGATCAGATGACCGCCAACGTGAAGAACAATGCGGAAAGCGCGGCGCAGGCGGCGCGTCTCGCCGAGCAGGCGGCGGACGTGGCGACGCGCGGCAGCGGCGTCGTGAACGACGTGATCGACACGATGACGCGTATCACCGCGAGCTCGCAGCAGATCGGCGACATCATCGGCGTGATCGACGGCATCGCGTTCCAGACCAACATCCTGGCGCTCAACGCGGCCGTCGAAGCGGCGCGCGCGGGCGAACAGGGACGCGGTTTCGCGGTCGTGGCCGCCGAAGTGCGCAGCCTCGCGCAGCGCTCGGCGACGGCGGCGAAGGAGATCAAGGCCCTCATCGAAACGTCGACGCAGACGGTCGAGCAAGGCGCGTCGCTCGTGACGAACGCGGGCGCGACGATGACCGAGATCGTGCAATCGGTGCGCCGCGTGAACGAGATTCTCGACGAGATCAGCCACGCGTCGCGCGAGCAGAGCGCGGGCATCGAACAGGTGAACCGCGCGGTCGTCGAGATGGATCAGGTGACCCAGCAGAACGCCGCGCTCGTCGAAGAAGCGGCCGCCGCCGCGCATTCGCTGAAAGATCAGGTGGATGTGCTGCGCGAGGCGATCGGGAGTTTCAGGCTGCCGGCGTGAGGTTTTCGATCACGCGAGGAATCGTTCGACGAGGCGCGCCCAATACGCCGCGCCGACCGGCAGATTCTTGTCGTTGAAGTCGTAATGCGGGTTGTGGACCATGCAGCCGTCCTCGCCCGCACCATTGCCGATGCGCAGGAACGAGCCCGGCCGTTCCTGCAGCATGAACGCGAAGTCTTCGCTGCCCATCAGCAGATCCGCGTGCGCGACGACCTTCTCTTCCCCCACCAGCTCGCGCGCGACCTGAATCGCGAAGTCGGTCTCCGCGTCCGAATTCACGACGACCGGATAGCCTTCCAGATACTTCACCGTCGCGCTCGCGCCGTAGCTCGCGGCCTGCGATTCCACCAGTTCCTTGATGCGGCGCCTGAGCAATTCGCGCACGCTCGGATCGAACGAGCGCACGGACAGTTCGAGCGTCGCGCGGCTCGGGATCACGTTGTTGACCGTTCCGGCGTGCATCGAGCCGACGGTGACGACGGCCGGCTGCGCCGGATCGACGTTGCGCGCGACGATCGTCTGCAGCGCCATCACGATGCTCGCCGTCACGACGACCGGATCGACCGACAGATGCGGCCGCGCCGCGTGCCCGCCCACGCCTTCGATCACGATCGACACCTGATCGCCCGCCGCCATGAACGGCCCCTTGCGGAACAGGAACGTGCCGGGCTGCGCGCCGGGATGGTTGTGCACGCCGAACACGGCATCGCAATGAAAGCGCTCGAAAAGCCCCTCTTCGATCATTTTCTGCGCGCCGCTCGGCACGCCGTGCTCTTCCGCCGGCTGAAAATACAGATGCACCGCGCCGTTGAAGCGGCGCGTGCGCGCGAGATGGCGCGCGGCGCCGAGGAGCATCGTCGTGTGACCGTCGTGGCCGCACGCGTGCATCTTGCCGTGCGTCTCGCTCGCGTAGGGCTTGCCGGTCTGCTCGATGATCGGCAGCGCGTCCATGTCGGCGCGCAGGCCGATGCTCTTCGTGCCGTCGCCCGCTTTCAACGTGCCGACGACGCCCGTGCCGCCGACGCCGCGCGTCACCGTCCAGCCCCACGCTTGCAGCCGTTCGGCGACGAGCGCCGCCGTACGCGTCTCCTCGTAGGAAAGCTCCGGATGACGATGAATATCGTGGCGAATTTCGCGCAGCGACGGCGCGTCGTCGGAGAGATCGGCGATGACGGTGAACTGTTGGTCGGACGAGGTCGTCATGGAAAAGCCCTTGCTGAAAGACGGAAAACGGCGCACATGATCCTCCACATGCGCCGCGCTTGCCAGTTTTTGCGCGAGATTTTTTCGATCGCGGCGCGCCGGTCGTGAAATTTCGACCGGAATCAGCGCAGAAACCGGTCGATGACGTCGGCAAGTCTCGCGAAAGCCGGCGCGATATCCTCGTCCGGCACGCACGCATAGCCGATCAGCAAGCCCGGTTCCGCGTCCAGCCGATGCGCGTAGTACCCCGACAGCGGCCGCACGACGATGTTCTCCGCGAGCGCGGCGGCAGCGAGCGCGCGATCATCGACGTGACGGGGCAGTTTCAGCACGAGATGCAGCCCGGCATCGCCGCCGGCGATGGAAAGCGTGTCGCCGTAGCGCTCGTCGATGGTCGCGAGCATCACGTCGCGGCGCTGTCCGTAGAGCGCGCGCATGCGCCGGATGTGCGACGTGAAATGGCCCTGCTCGATGAACTCCGCGAGCACCGCCTGCTGCAATAGCTGGCCTTCCCGATACAGCTCGGCGCTCGCCGTGGCGAAGCTCTCCGCGAGCGCCTCCGGCACGACGACATAACCGATGCGCAGCCCCGGAAACAGCGTCTTGGCGAAGCTGCCGACGTAGATCACCTGCCCCGCCGTATCCATGCCTTGCAGCGACGCGAGCGGCCGGCTGCCGTAGCGGAATTCGCTGTCGTAATCGTCCTCGACGATCCAGCAGCGATGCTGCCGCGCGTATTCGAGCAGCATGCGGCGGCGCGCGAGGCTCATCACCATGCCGAGCGGATATTGATGCGACGGCGTGACGAGCATCAGCTTCGGCGGCACGGCGAGATCGGCGGGCGTCGGCGCGATCCCTTCTGCATCGACGGAAATCGCCTTCAGATCGAGCCCCGACACCTGCAACACGCTGCGCACGCCCCAGTAGCACGGATCTTCGGTCCAGATCGTGTCGCCCGAATCGGCGAGCAGGCGCGCGGCGAGATCGATGGACTGATGGATGCCCGTCGTCACGACGATCTGTTCCGGCGTGCAGCGCACCGAGCGCGACGTGCGCAGATAGTGCGCGAGCGCGTGGCGCAAACCCGCGTGGCCGCCGCCGGGCGCGTAGGTGAGCAGATCGGGCAGCGGCTTGCGCCAGTATTTCGCCTGCAGCCGGTTCCACACGCGCGACGGGAACCGCGACACATCCGGCACGCCCGGCATGAACGCGCCGCCCTGACGCTTCGACACGCCCGCGCCCGAAATCAGCCGTGCGCCGCGCGTGGAGAGCGTCGAGTGCGGGTGGGAGGGCGCCGGGATTGCGGGCGGTGCGTCGTCGAACACGATTTCATCGGGCGTGCTGTCCGCGACGAAGGTGCCGCGCCCCGTCGCCGACGACACGTAGCCTTCGAGCGCCAGTTGCTCGTAGACCTGCGTCACCGTGTTGCGCCCGACGCCCAGCTCGGCGGCGAGCAAGCGCGACGACGGCACTTTCGCGCCCGCCGCGAGCTCGCGCGTGAAGATGGCCTGCTGAAGCAGCCGATGCAATTGCCGGTAGATCGGCTGGCCGTTCGCGCGATCGATGCGCTGCGCCAGCCAGTCCGACAGCACGCTTGCGCGCGTCGACATCGAATTGGCTCCTATAGATTTATTGAAATGGCTCTGAACTTGAGGGCCAAATCTTACTATAGTCGTCTTTAAATTCAGTCGGCCGATGCGGCCATCAACGATCAAGGAGATTTCCGTGAGCACGACCCTCAAGAACGCCGATCTGCAAGCCCGCAAGAATGCCGCGACGCCGCGAGGCGTCGGCGTGATGTGCGATTTCTACGCGGCGCGCGCCGAGAACGCGGAACTGTGGGACGTGGAAGGCCGCCGTTTCATCGACTTCGCGGCGGGCATCGCGGTGTGCAACACGGGGCATCGTCATCCGAAGATCGTCGAGGCGATTCGCGCGCAGCTCGACTGCTTCACGCACACGGCGTATCAGATCGTGCCGTATGAGTCGTACGTGTCGCTTGCCGAAAAGATCAGCGCGCGCGCGCCGGGATCGCATGCGAAGAAGACGGCCTTTTTCACGACGGGCGCGGAAGCCGTCGAGAACGCGGTGAAGATCGCGCGCGCCGCGACGGGCCGGCCGGGCGTGATTGCGTTCACGGGTGGCTTTCATGGCCGCACGCTGATGGGCATGGCGCTGACGGGCAAGGTCGCGCCGTACAAGATCGGTTTCGGGCCGTTCCCGTCGGACGTGTATCACGCGCCGTTCCCGAATGCGCTGCACGGCGTGTCGGTGGCGGATTCGCTGCGCGCGATCGAGCATCTTTTCAAGGCCGATATCGAAGCGACGCGCGTCGCCGCGATCATCTTCGAACCGGTGCAGGGCGAAGGCGGTTTCGTTCCGGCGCCTGCGGATTTCGTGCGCGGCCTGCGCAAGATTTGCGACGAGCACGGCATTCTGCTGATCGCGGATGAAGTGCAGACGGGCTTTGCGCGCACCGGCAAGCTGTTCGCGATGGAGCATCACGGCGTCGTGCCGGATCTGATGACGATCGCGAAGTCGCTTGCGGGCGGCATGCCGTTGTCGGGTGTCGTCGGACGCGCGGAGATCATGGATGCGGCGGCGCCCGGCGGGCTCGGCGGCACGTATGCGGGCAATCCTTTGGCGGTGGCGGCGGCGCACGCGGTGCTCGATATCATCGACGATGAAAAGCTCTGCGAGCGCGCGAACGTGCTTGGGGACAAGCTCAAGGCGAAGCTCGATGGGCTCAAGGGCGATGTGCCGCAGATTGCGGACGTGCGCGGGCCTGGCGCGATGATCGCCGTCGAGTTCTGCAAGCCCGGTTCGCAGGATGCGGATGCGGCTTTTGCTAAACGCGTGCAGACGCTTGCGTTGGAGCGTGGTTTGCTACTGCTCGTGTGTGGGGTGTATTCGAACGTGGTTCGGTTCCTGTTTCCTCTCACCATTCAGGATCAGGTTTTTGATGAGGCTTTGGGTATTCTCGAAGATGTCTTGACGGAGACTGTTGGCGTCGCGGTCTGAGTTTTTTTTCGCTTTTTTCGCTTTTCGCGGGGCGGGGTTTGGTGGGTTTGCTTTTGTCGCCGGATCCCGTTTTCGTTTTGGTCTATTGGCACTGCCCCTATGCGGGGCGGCAGTCACTTTCTTTGCTGCTGCAAAGAAAGTAACCAAAGAAAGCAGCTTTTAAGGCCCGCGGTCACACGTAGTTTGGGTAGTTCTCTCGTTCAAGGCGGCACTCGCCTAAAGAGTGCCCTCGAAGGACTAACCGGGCTTGGATCGCGCACGGTCTGACTAGCTAGTCTTTTTAGGGCGCTGGTTCAGCACGAAAGAGTTCCGGCACAGCGCTGCGCGCTGCCGCCGGGTCCACGAGGGAAACCAACCTGACGCATGTGCGGTGCGATGCAAGTGTTAGTAGAGAAGCACGCGCATCCCCGATTGACCGGTCGGCCGCGAAGCGGGCCGGAGCTATTTGGTGCTGAACCAGTTTGTTATGTGGTGCGAAGCGACAAACCGTGCGCGAGCCAAGCCGGATGGGGCCTATGAGGGCACTCTTTAGGCGAGTGCCACCGAGGACGAGAGAACTACTCAAACTACGTGTGACCGCGGGCCTGAAAAGCTGCTTTCTTTGGTTACTTTCTTTGCAGCAGCAAAGAAAGTGACTGCCGCCCCGCACAGGGGCAGTGCTAATAGACCAAAAGCAAACCGGGATCCGGCGAAAAAAAAGCACCGCCGACCAAAAAACCCCGAAGCAACACAAAAGGACACACAGAACATGAAAGATCAATTGAAAGACCCGACGCTCTTGCGTCACGACGCCTACATCGACGGTGAATGGCAACAAGCCGACAGCGGTGAAACGTTTGAAGTCGTGAACCCGGCAACGGGCGAATCCCTCGGCAGAGTCCCCAAGATGGGCGCAACCGAAACGCGCCGAGCGATCGATGCCGCCAACGCCGCCTGGCCCGCCTGGCGCAAGAAAACGGCGAAGGAACGCGCGATCATCCTGCGCCGCTGGTTCGACCTGATGATGGCGAACGCCGACGATCTCGCGCTCATCCTCACCACCGAGCAAGGCAAGCCGCTCGCCGAAGCAAAAGGCGAGATCACGTATGCCGCCTCCTTCATCGAATGGTTCGCGGAAGAAAGCAAACGCGTCGCCGGCGATACGCTCGCGACACCCGCCGCCGACAAACGCATCGTCGTGACAAAAGAACCGATCGGCGTCTGCGCCGCCATCACGCCGTGGAATTTCCCCGCCGCGATGATCACGCGCAAAGTCGGACCGGCACTCGCCGCCGGCTGCCCGATCGTCGTGAAGCCCGCTGAAGCAACGCCCTTCTCCGCCTTCGCGCTCGCCGTGCTCGCGGAGCGCGCCGGCCTGCCGAAAGGCGCGCTCAGCGTCCTCACCGGCGACCCGAAAGCGATCGGCGGCGAAATGACGGGCAATCCGGTCGTGCGCAAGCTGTCGTTCACTGGCTCGACGGCAGTTGGCCGTCTGCTGATGGCGCAAAGCGCGCCGACGGTCAAAAAGGTGACGCTGGAACTCGGCGGCAATGCACCGTTCATCGTGTTCGACGACGCCGATCTCGACGCCGCCGTGGAAGGCGCGATTGCATCGAAATATCGCAACAGCGGACAAACCTGCGTGTGCACGAACCGCTTCTACGTGCACGAGCGCGTCTACGATGCCTTCGCCCAAAAGCTCTCCGCGGCAGCAGGCAAGCTCAAAGTCGGGCGCGGCACGGAAAACGGCGTGGCGCTTGGGCCGCTCATCAACGAAGCGGCCGTGCAGAAAGTGGAAGCGCATATCGAAGACGCGCTCGCGAAAGGCGCCGCGCTCGCTTCGGGCGGCAAGCGCCACGCGCTCGGGCACGGCTTCTTCGAGCCGACCGTGCTGACGGGCGTCACGCCCGACATGAAAGTCGCGAAGGAAGAGACCTTCGGCCCGCTCGCGCCGATCTTCAAATTCTCATCCGACGATGAAGTCGTGCAACTCGCCAACGACACCGAGTTCGGTCTCGCCGCCTACTTCTATAGCCGTGACATCGGCCGCATCTGGCGCGTGGCCGAAGCACTCGAGTACGGCATGGTCGGCATCAACACCGGGCTGATTTCGAACGAAGTGGCGCCGTTCGGCGGCGTGAAGCAATCGGGCCTCGGGCGCGAAGGCTCGCACTACGGCATCGACGATTACGTCGTCATCAAGTATCTCTGCATGGCGGTCTGATCGCGCCTCGGCCACGCGATGTGAAAAAGCCTCGGCACTCCAAACGCCGAGGCTTTTTGCCGTGCGGTCGAGTCACGCGTCATCCAGCGCAGGCTATGCGTCGAACCGGTAGAATCGGCCCCATATCCGGCTCGGGCGCGCGCCGCCCAATTTCTCGCCGCTTCTTCCGATCCCTCCAGGAGCGCTATGCGACGCTCGGCATTCTTTCTCCGCTTCATCGGCATCGGCATTCTGTTTCACATCTATGTGGGCGTGCGGCTCATCCCCGACGCGCCGGTCGGACTGCCGCTCAAAGTCATCGCGGCCGCGTGGCTCGCGGTATCGGTCATCGTGATTCCGCTCGGCATGGCCGCCCGGCAGATCGAACCGCAATCGCTCGCGGATCGCCTCGCATGGTGCGGACTCACAGCGCTCGGCTTCTTCTCGTCGCTGTTGTTGCTGACCTTCGCGCGCGACGTGATGCTGTTCTTCGTGCATCTGGCCGACTGGCTGCGCGGTGCGCCCATCGGCTCGCCGGTGCTCGTCGCCTATAGCGCGCTCGTCGTGCCGCTGCTCGCCGTGCTGTTCTCCGCGATCGGTTTCTACAACGCGCGGCGGCGCGCGCCGGTCGTGAGCGTGGATGTGCCCATCGATAATCTGCCCGCCGCGCTCGACGGTTTCACGATCGCGCAGATCAGCGACATCCACGTCGGCCCGACGATCAAGCGTCACTATGTGGAACGCATCGTGGCGGCCGTGAACGGGCTCGAACCGGACCTGATCGCCGTGACAGGCGATGTCGTCGACGGCACTGTGCCCAATCTCGCCGATCACACGCGCCCGCTCGCGGGCCTCAGCGCGCGGCATGGCGCGTTCGTCGTCACCGGAAATCACGAGTATTACTCGGGCGCCGACAAGTGGATCGCCGAATTCCGGCGCCTCGGCCTGACCGTCCTGCTCAATCAGCATGTGGTGCTGGATCACGACGGCGCGCAGGCCGTGGTCGCGGGCGTCACGGACTACGGCGCGGGCAGTTTCGATCCGGCGCACCGCAGCGATCCCGCGAAGGCGATCAGCGGCGCACCCGAGCATGCCACGGTGCGCGTGCTGCTCGCGCACCAGCCGCGTAGCGCGACGGCGGCCGCTGAAGCAGGCTTCACGCTTCAGCTTTCGGGACATACGCACGGCGGCCAGTTCCTGCCGTGGAATTTCTTCGTGCGACTGCAACAGCCTTTCGTTGCCGGCCTCGTGAAATTCAACGGGCTCTGGGTCTATACGAGCCGGGGCACCGGCTATTGGGGCCCGCCCAAGCGGCTGGGCGCGCCGTCCGAAATCACGCTCGTTCGACTCGTTGCTTCGACGGCGGCGTGAGCGATCCAAGCGAAAAAAGACGCGCGGTGCGGATGCACCGCGCGTCGAGCGCTCGGGGATAAGCGCAGCGCCCGATCCCGGGGAAGAACGGGCGCTCTCGACCTGGCAGGCGGGGCCCCGCCAGCGAGTGGATTAAAAATAAGGGAACCGCGAATCCCGAACCACTAGAAATTTCCGAAAGCGAAGCGCGCGTTCAACTCTTCCTCGGCGACGCCTTCTCCTGCCGATTCGCGAGATCCACCCGGACAATCGTGCCGCTTCTGAGCGCGGCCGCCTGGCGGGCGTCTTGCGCGCGCACTTCGATCGGCAGGTTGCTGGCATCCTTGAGCATGACGATGCCCGTCGCCGCATCGACGCTCGTCACCTGTACGACGAAGCGCTTGTCGCCAGGAATCGCATCCTGAAGCGTTGCGTGCCGGACCGGAGTCAGCGTGACAGGCTGCAGCGCCGTGCTCTTGATACGTGTGCCGAGTGGCAGCTTGTCGAGATCGTGCATGCCGGCGCTCACATTCAATCGAGTCTCGGCGCCCTGCGCATCGGCGATCGTGACGCGATGCGCGTCGTGATCGACTGCCTTCACCTCGCCGATGACCTGCACGACCATTTTCCCTTCGATGTGCGGAGCGGCACGTTCCGCCATCGCGCATTCACTTCCCAGCGCGAGCAGCGAGGCTGCAAGGATCAGCCCCCTCGTTCTCAGTTTCATAGTTTTCTCCATTGGTATCGGACATGGGCGCCCACGTCCTGAAACCGATTGTGCCCGTCGAGTTTTATATAGCACTGCCAAATTTTGTATCAAAACGCTTGCAACCCATGCGGCATTTTGAGCCGATGCTACGTCTTCGGCATCGCCGCCGGCGGCGTCGAATAGACGCTCCTGTGCGGGGCCGTGCCCTCCCGCGGCCAGTCGGAGCGCGCATCGAAGAACCATTCCGCGCGCTCGCGCCCCTTGCGGATCAGCGCGTGGATCAGCGCCGGATTGCGGTCGAGCTTCGATGCATAGTCGAGCGGGCCGGGATAATCCCGCGCATCCAGATGCATCTCCACGACGCGAACCTTGATCGGCTTGTAGCGTTGCGCGAGCGACTCGTCGGCGGCGAGCAACGCGTTCACGCGCGTCGTGAAATACAGCTCCTGCCCGAGCGCCAGATTGCCGGATAGCTCGTTACGACGATCGATGATCTCGTTCGACGATTCGGGCAACTCGCGCCGATATTGCGGATTGATCTGCACGACCCAGATTTCGTCGGGCCGGAGGTCGAGCGCGAAGTCGGTGAACTCGCGCACGGGCGGATTGCTGCTGAAGAGGCCGTCCCAGCACATGCGGCCATCGGCCGCGACCGCGCGATACAGCGGCGGCACCGCAGCCGACGCAACCAGTTGATCCTGATCGAGCTTGTCGCCGGGAAAGATCACGCGATCGCCCGTGCGCACATCGGTTGCGCCGACGAGCAGCGTGGGCTTCGCGCGAACTTGCGGATCGCTCGGCAGCGACGCGAAGGGCAGATGTTTGCCGAGCAGTTCGCGCAGGCGTTCTTCGGCGATCGGCGGGTACAGATACGGGCTGATTTCCGCATTGATGGGCAAGCGCGCGTACCACGTGCCGACCGCGTTGGCGACGATATCCGGCCCCTCGCGCGCTTCCAGGTCCTTCCAGAACCCGGCGAGCCGCCGCCGCGCGTCGGGCGGGCCGCCGAGCAGCAATCCGGCCCAGGCGAGCGCGCTGCACATCGCGCCGCCGGACGTCCCGGACAATGCGACGAGCTCGAAGCGGTTGATGAACTCGCCGCCCAAAAGCCGGTCGAGCACACCCGCGGCGAACGCCGCATGGCTGCCGCCGCCCTGACACGCGATCGCTACTTTCGGAATGACCGCCATCGCCGCACCTCTCGCATCCGTCGATATCGGACGTACGGTACAGGATAGGCGACGCGCGCCGCTATGCCAGCGCCGCCAGCACCTGCTGCGTCGAACGAATGCGGCCGATGCGCGGAAAGATGTAGCGGCAGGTCGATTCGTGCGTGTCGGCGTTGAGATCGCTCATCGCGTCCTCGACGAACACCTGCTGATAGCCGCGCTCGTGCGCGCCGCGCGCGGTCGAGTCCACGCCGATGGCCGTCGCGATGCCGCCCAGCACGATCGTGCCGATGCCGCGCCGGCGCAGATGCGAGTCGAGATCCGTGTTGTAGAACGCGCCCCACTGCCGCTTCGTGACGACGATATCCGACGCCTGCACGCCCAGCTCGGCGCACAACTCGCTCCAGCCCGCCGGCTCCGGCGCTTCCTGTGCCTGCCCCGCGTCAGTGATCGGACGCAGCCCGCCGGGACCGTTCGGAAAGGCCACCTTGACGAGCACGACCGGCGCGCCGAGCGCGCGGAAACGGTCGGCGAGCGCACGCGCGTTGGCGAGCACGCTGGCGGCATCGTGAGGCTGCACGGGCAAGGCGGCGATGCCTGCCTGCAAATCGATCAGCACAAGCGCGGTCTTCGCGGCATCGAGTTTGAGTTCGGGTGCGTTCATGGCGAATCGGAAAAATGGATGGATGACTGCGCGATGTCAGGCTTCGTCGTGCAGGAAGTCGAGCGCCGCGCCGTTCATGCAATAGCGCAGACCGGTGGGCTTCGGACCGTCGTCGAACACATGGCCGAGATGTCCGCCGCAGCGCCGGCAATGCACTTCGTTGCGCATGTGGCCGGTCGCGTCCGCATGCATCGCGACGGCGCCGTCGACTGGTTTCCAGAAGCTCGGCCAGCCGGTGCCGCTGTCGAATTTCGTCGCCGATGAAAACAGCGCGAGTCCGCACCCGGCGCACGCATAGGTGCCGTTGCGCTGTTCCTTGAGCAGCGGGCTCGCGAACGGCGGCTCCGTGCCGCCGCGCCTGAGCACGCGGAATTGCTCCGGCGATAAACGCCGGCGCCAGTCGGCGCTGCTGTGATCGATCTCGTACGCTCGGGCAGGCGCCGATGCCCCTGTGCCGCCGGCGAAGGCCGCTGCCATCACACCGAAAAAGTTGCGCTTCGTGCGTCTCATGATCTTCATCCGATGAACGCCCTCATGCCTGTGCCCGCACGCGCAGCCGCCGCGCTACGATTTGACCCGGTAACCGGTCTTGAAGATCCACGCGACGATCGCGATGAATACCGCAAGAAACACCAGCGTCATGCCGAAACTCACGCCGACGTGCACATCGGCGAGTCCGTAAAAGCTCCACCGGAATCCGCTGATCAGATAGACCACCGGATTGAACAGCGCGACGGTCTTCCAGAACGGCGGCAGGATATTGATCGAATAAAAGCTGCCGCCGAGAAACGTGAGCGGCGTGACGATCAAAAGCGGAATGATCTGCAGTTTCTCGAACCCGTCCGCCCAGATGCCGATGATGAACCCGAGCAGGCTGAACGTCACTGACGTAAGCAGCAGAAACACGATCATCCAGAACGGGTGATCGATTCTGAGCGGCACGAATAATCGCGCGGTCAGGAGAATGATGAGGCCGAGGATGACGGATTTGGTCGCGGCGGCGCCCACGTAGCTCACGACGAGCTCGAAGTACGACACCGGGGCGGACAGCAATTCGTAGATCGTCCCGGTGAACTTCGGGAAATAGATGCCGAAAGACGCATTGGCGATGCTTTGCGTGAGCAGCGACAACATCACGAGGCCGGGCACGATGAACGCGCCGTAGCTGATGCCGTCGACTTGCGGAATGCGCGAGCCGATGGCCGCCCCGAACACCACGAAGTAAAGCGACGTGGAAATGACCGGCGACACGATGCTCTGCATCAGCGTGCGTCCGGCGCGCGCCATCTCGAAACGGTAGATCGCGCGAACGGCGTATAGATTCATTTGGCTTCCCTGACGAGGCTCACGAAAATGTCTTCGAGCGAGCTTTGCGTCGTTTGCAGATCCTTGAAACGCACGCCGGCTTCGTCCACATGACGCAGCAGCGCGATGATGCGGCCCGGCTCGTCGTGCGCGTCATACGTATACGTGAGCTCGCTGCCGTCCGCCGAGCGCGTGAGGCCGTAGGGCTGAAGCTGCGCCGGAACTTCGGCGAGCGGATGCTCCAGTTGCAGCGTGAGCTTCTTCTGCCCGAGCTTGCGCATCAGCTCGTGCTTTTCCTCGACGAGCACGATTTCCCCGCGATTGATGACGCCGATGCGATCGGCCATCTCCTCCGCTTCCTCGATGTAGTGCGTCGTCAGGATGATGGTCACGCCGTTGCGCTGCAGTTCGCGCACGAGGTCCCACATGTCGCGGCGCAGTTCGACGTCGACGCCCGCGGTGGGCTCGTCGAGAAAGAGAATGTCGGGTTCGTGCGCGAGCGCCTTCGCGATCAGCACGCGCCGCTTCATGCCGCCCGAGAGCGTCATGATCTTGTTGTCCTTCTTCGCCCAGAGCGAGAGGGATTTGAGCACCTTCTCGATGTGCGCCGGATTCTTCGGCCGCCCGAAAAGCCCGCGGCTGAACGACACGGTCGCCCAGACGGTCTCGAACGCGTCGGTGGTGAGTTCCTGCGGCACGAGGCCGATCATCGCGCGCGCGGCGCGGTAGTCCGTGACGATATCGTGACCCGCGACGGTCACTGTCCCCTCGCTCGGATTCACGATGCCGCAGACGGTGCTGATGAGCGTGGTCTTGCCCGCCCCGTTCGGGCCGAGCAGCGCAAAAATTTCGCCGCGGCGGATTTCCAGGTTCACGTCCCGGAGCGCGCGAAAGCCCGACCCGTAGGTCTTCGACAGATTGGATACGGTGATGATGGTTGGCATGGCGTGGACGATAGCAGATACGGCGCGATCCGGCTTGGACGAAGGGGGTCGGCCATTCGGCTAATTTTGGGCGCGTGCGCCAGTGCCTAAAATGGACTTCCCCGAAAGGAGCCGACATCATGCTGTTCGAACAGATTCAGACCTCGTGCCTCAACGACGCCGACCTGCCGTGGGTGCCGTTCACGCCGTACAGCGAGCGCGTGCTCGTCAAGTATTTCAAGCTCGATCCGGTGCGCGGCGAGGTCATCGCGCTCATGAAGGCGCCGGCGAAAGGCCAGATGCCGCGCCATCGTCATACGGGAACCGTGATCGTCTATACGGTGCAGGGACGCTGGAAATACCGCGAGCACGACTGGATCGCGGAGCCGGGCAGCATCGTGTACGAGACGGCCGGTTCGAGCCACACGCCCGAGGCGCTGCCGCCCGATGCGGGGGGTGCGGACATCGTCACGCTCAATATCATTCAGGGCGAACTGCTGTTCGTGAACGACAGCGGCCAGGTGCTCGCCGCCGAAAGCTGGCAAAGCGGCTGGGACCGTTATTCTGCCTTTTGTCATGCAAACGGCATCGTCGCCCGGGATTTGACGGCTTTCGGGTAAACCGCCGCGGCCATTTCCGCTGGTTAGAATCGATGCCTGGACGCGCCTTGCGCGCTTTCGACCATTTCCGGTTTGCCGGCCGCACGGGCCGGCGCAGATCTAGGAGGAGCAAAAGCATGAAGATTCAGACCGTCGGCATCGTCGGCGCGGGAACCATGGGCAACGGCATCGCGCAGGTTGCGGCCGTCGCGGGCTTCAAGGTCATCATGATCGACGTCACCGACGCCGCGCTCGCGAAGGGCATCGCCTCGCTCACGGGCAGCCTCGAGCGGCTCGTGTCGAAGGACAAGCTCGCGGCATCGGCGCGCGACGCAGCCCTGACGCGCATCGAAACGTCGACCGACTACGGGCGTCTCGGAGACGCCGACATCGTGATCGAAGCCGCGACCGAGAACGCCGAGCTCAAGAACCGCATCCTGAAGCAGATCGAGGGCGCCGCGCGCGCCGATGCGATCATCGCGTCGAACACGTCGTCGATCTCGATCACCGCGCTCGCCGCGACCCTCGCCACGCCGGAACGCTTCATCGGCATGCACTTCTTCAATCCGGTGCCGCTGCTGCAACTCGTCGAGGTGATCCGCGGCGTGCAGACGAGCGATGAAACCGCCGCCGCCGTGCGCGAACTCACGGAGAAGCTCGACAAATCGCCGATCGGCGTACGCAATTCGCCGGGCTTCGTCGTCAACCGCATTCTGGTGCCGATGATCAACGAAGCGTTCTACGTGCTGTACGAAGGCGTGGCGAGCGCGGAGGAAATCGACGCGGGCATGAAGCTCGGTGCGAACCACCCGATCGGACCGCTCGCGCTGGCCGACCTGATCGGGCTCGACGTGTGTCTCTCGGTGATGGACGTGTTCCTCAAGGACTTCGGCGATTCGAAGTACCGCGCCTGCCCGCTGTTGCGCGAGCTCGTCTCGGCGGGACGGCTCGGGCGCAAGACGAAGCGCGGCGTGTATCAGTACGACTGAGCCCGGCTAGGCCGCATCGAAATCGAGGACCGGTCCGGCGGGCACGATGCCCGTCGGATTGATCGTCCGATGGCTCTCGTAGTAGTGCCGTTTGATGTGCTCGAAGTTCACCGTCGCGGCGACGCCCGGCATGCGGTAGATCTCGCGCGCGAACCTCGACAGATGCGGATAGTCCGCGATGCGCCGCAAATTGCATTTGAAGTGGCCGACATACACGGCGTCGAAACGCACGAGCGTCGTGAAGAGGCGGATGTCGGCTTCGGTGAATCGGTCGCCCGTGAGATAGCGGCGCGTGCCGAGGCGCGCTTCGAGAAAGTCGAGCGTGTCGAAGAGCGGCGTCACCGCTTCCTCGTAGGCGGGTTGCGTCGTCGCGAAGCCCGCCTTGTAGACGCCGTTGTTGACCGTGTCGTAAATGCGCGCGTTGAGCGCGTCGATTTCCTCGCGCAACTCGGGCGGATAGTAATCGCCCGGTTTCGCGCCGAGGCCGTCGAACGCGGAATTCAGCATGCGAATGATTTCCGACGACTCGTTGTTCACGATCGTCCCGCGCTGCTTGTCCCACAGAATCGGCACCGTCACGCGGCCGGTGTAATGCGGATCGGCCGCCGTATACACCTGATGCAGAAGGCGCGCGCCGTTGATCGTATCGGGCACGACGCCTGGAGCATCGTCGAACGTCCAGCCGTTTTCGAGCATCAGCCAGTTCACGACCGACACATCGATCATCCCTTCCAGCCCCTTCAACGCGCGCATGATGAGCGTGCGATGCGCCCACGGACACGCGAGACTCACATACAGGTGATAGCGCCCCGCCTCGGCCTTGAAGCCGCTTGCGCCGTCCGCCGTCACCCAGTTGCGAAACGCGGCGTCCTTGCGCACGAAGCGCCCGCCCGTGGACGACGTGTCGTACCACTTGTCCTGCCATTTTCCGTCGACGAGAAGTCCCATTTCCATTCTCCTTGCATGCCGTCGCGCAAGCGCTGCGCCACGGCATCGTCACATTCAGTTCGATGAAGGCGCGTCGATGAAGCGCACGAGTTGCGCCATCGTCGCATCCGGCGCTTCTTCCATCAGCCAGTGGCCCGCGCCCGGCATGACCACGCCTTGCACGTTCGTCGCGACGAGCTTCGCCTGATCGATCAGGAACGTGCCCGACGCGCGCTCGCCGGTGAGGACGAGCATCGGCATCGTGAGCGGCGTTTTCGCGAAAGCGGCGAAATCACCGGCGTCTTGCGGGAAAGCGTGGAAGTATTCGAAGCCCGCGCGCATGCGGCCATTGCGCGCGTATTGCGCCGAATAATAGCGGCGATCCGCTTCGCTCACCGAATGCGCGGGATCGGCGGCAAAGTCGTTCCAGAAATGTTCGAAGAAGACGCGCTCGCGGCCGCGCACGAGCTTTTCCGGCGTGTCGCCGTAGAAGTTGAAGTGCCATTTGTCGCGCAGGAGCCAGACTTTCTGCCAGTCGCCGACGCCGGGCAGGAACGCGTCCATCAGCACGATGCTTTCGACTTCGTCAGGATATTGCGCCGCGTACGCATACGCGACCATCAGCCCGATATCGTGCCCAACCAGCTTCACCTTGCGATAGCCCAGCGCCCGCACCATCGCGTGAATGTCCTGCGCGAGCGTCTTCTTGTCGTAGCCGGAAGCGGGGATCGCCGAGCCGCCCGCGCCCGGCAGATCGGGCGCGATCACGACGCGCTCGCCCGCGAGACGCGTCATCAGCGGTTGCCACATGCGGCTCGTTTCCGTGTAACCGTGCAGCAGGACGACGGGCGTCGCGTCGCCGTGTCCGGCTTGCAGATAGTGCAGCTCGACACCGTTCGCATCGATCGTGCGGGATTCGATCGCGCTCGCGGCGGCGACGTGCGGCGGATGCGGCGTGTTCGCGGCGTACGCGGACGGATGCAGCGCGGCGGCTGCGAGCAGTACGCCGACGGCGCGGCGGATCGTGTGCAGGAAAGGTTTCATCGTTCAGCTCCATCGAAGGTTCGGTTATCCGATAAAGCTCATGTTGGACCGCCGCCCCACTTTTGCCGTACGATCCCGACGATGAACTCGTTCGATGGAGTCGAACATGTTGTCAGAGGAAGAGCTCTCGCTGCTCGACGCGATTCGCGAAACCGGCAGCCTGTCGCGCGCGGCGGCGCGGCTCGGCAAGGCGCCGTCCACCGTGTCGCACGCCGCGCGGCAACTGGAAACGCGCTTCGACGCGCTGCTCTTCGACCGGCGGCGCTACCGGCTGCAACTGACGCCCGCCGGACATCTTCTCGCCGACGAAGCGTCGCGCCTGATGCTCGACGTCTCGCGGCTCGCGCAGCGCGTGAAGCAGATCGCGAGCGGTTGGGAAGACCGGCTGTGGCTCGTCTGCGACGAAATCCTCGAATTCGAGACGCTGCTGCCGGTCGTCCAGGCGTTCGATGCACTCGATTCCGGCGTCGCGCTGCGCATCACGCATGAAGTGCTGAGCGGCACGTGGGAAGCGCTGCGCGATGGCCGCGCGGATCTGATCGTCGGCGCCACCAACGAGCCGCCCGCGATTCCCGGTCTGCGCTGGTTCGAGCTCGGCGTGATGCAATGGGTATTCGCCGTGTCGCCGCGTCATCCGCTTGCGAATCTGAGCGGCCCGCTGAAGCGCGAGCAGATCGCGGCGCATCGGGCGGTTGTCGTCGCGGATTCGTCGCGTTCGGCGGGACGTGCGTACGGCGTGCTCGGCGGCCAGGCCGCGTTCGCCGTGCCGACGATGCGCGCCAAGATCCTCGCGCAGCGGCAAGGGCTCGGCACGGGCTGGCTGCCGCGGCATCGCGTGGAGACGCTTCTGGCGCGCGGCGAACTCGTCGAGAAGGAAACCGCCGACCCGCGCGAGCCGAACGTGCTCTATGTCGGCTGGCGCGGCGATCACGAAGGCCGCGCGCTGCAATGGTGGACGGAGCAACTCCGGCAGCCGCGCCTCGCGAAACGGCTCGTCGATGGCATCGACACATTCGCCTGACGGTATCGGCGTAAAACCTCGTTACACATTCCGCGTCCGCCGCGCGACGGAAACGCGCCGGTCGCCGCGTTCAAGTTCTCGTCACAACGTTAATCGACGGGACAGACCATGAAAAAAACAGCTTCGCCGCTGCGCGCGGCACTCTCGGCGGCCATCCTTGCGCCGGTCGTCGCAGTTTCTTTCGCCGCGCTGCACAGCGGCCCGGCCAACGCGCAGGCCATCGTCGTCGCGCCGGCCGCGCCGCCGGCGCCGCGTGTCGAGGCGCCGCCGCCGCCGCGCGCGGGCTATGCGTGGGATCCCGGCCACTGGCGCTATGCCCACGGCGGCTACGTCTGGGCGCCGGGTCACTGGCGGCCGGTGCGCGCGGGGTATCGCTGGGTTCCGGGCCACTGGATACAGCACGGGCCGAACTGGCGCTGGGTCGAAGGTCACTGGGCGTAATCCCGCGCGGCGCACCACGAGCGAACAGGAGTGGCTCATCATGTTGAAGACATTGCTCGCTGCGGCGCTCGTCGCCGCGACGCTTGCCGGGTGCGTCGTGTATCCGGCGCATCCGGCCTACTATCGCGGGCCGGTCGTGGTTTATTGAGGACGCGGACGACGTCGCTGCAACAGTCCGACATGCGCAACGAAACCCGACACCACATTGAACGAAGAAGAAGATCCGGATACCGCGCTCATTGCCCGCGTCGGCAATCGGGAACCGGGAGCCATCCGCGAGATCGTCGCGAGGAAGCTCCCGCGCATCGTCGCGCTCGCGTCGCGCATGCTCGGCGATCGTGACGAGGCCGACGACGTGGCTCAGGAAGCGTTCCTGCGAATCTGGAAAATCGCGCCGAAATGGCGGCGCGGCGAAGCGCGCTTCGATACGTGGCTGCATCGCGTGACGCTGAATCTGTGTTATGACCGTCTGCGCCGTCATCGCGAGACGACGCTTTCGGACGATATGCCGGAGCAGGCCGATCTCGCCCCGCTTCCCGACGAGCGTCTCGACGCCGCCGACGCCCACGCGCGCATGCAAAAGGCGCTCGCGACGCTGCCCGCGCGGCAGCGCGAAGCACTCGTGCTGCAGTACTACCAGGAATTGCCGAACGCGGAAGCGGCGGCCTTGATGGGCGTGAGCGTCGAAGCGCTCGAAAGCCTGCTCGCCCGCGCGCGCCGCAATCTCAGAGCCGCGCTCGACGCCCCGAAGGAACATCGATGACACCCGAACGATTCCGCCGCATCACCGAGGCGTACGGCGCGTCGCCGGAACGCTGGCCCGCGCACGAACGCGACGCGGCGCTTGCGCTCGTGAACGCGCAAGACGCCGACGCGCTCGCCGCCCTCGCCGACGCCCGCGCGCTCGACGGCCTGCTCGACGCGCACGCCGTCGCCGCGCCGAGTCCGGACCTCGCGCGGCGCATCGTCGATTCCGCGCCGACGCGTCCCGCGCGCGCCTTCTGGCGGCGTCCGCGCATCTGGTTTTCGGGCGTGGGCTTCGTCGGCGCGGGCGCGGCGGGCGTCGCGGCGGGCGCGCTGCTCGTCTCGCTGCTCGCGCCCGCCCCCGCGCCGGGCGAGATCGCGCACGGCGGCTGGTTCGAGCAATCCTATTCGGGCACGGCCTTCGGCGGCGCCCCTTCCGACTGGAGCGATCAATGAGTCCACGCACGCTGAAGACGCTCGCGGCGGTCTCGCTCGTGCTGAACGTGTTTCTGATCGGATCGATCGCGGGCGGCGCGTATCGGCTGTTCGCGCATCAGCGCGCCGAGACCGCGCAGCAACGCGGCATCCGCTTCGCCGCCGCCGATCTGTCCGCCGAACGCCAGCGCGAATTGCGCGACGCATTGCGCCAGACGCGGCGCCAAAGCGTGCCGCTGATTCGCGCCGCACGCGACGGGCGCATCGATCTCGCGCATCTCCTCGCGGCGCGCGACTTCGACCGCAAGGCGCTCGACGACGCCCTCGCCCGCACGCGCGACGCCGATGTCGCATTGCGTGCGCGCATCGAAGGCACGGTCGCGGATTTCGCCGCGACGCTCACGCCGGAGGAACGCCTGAAGCTCGTCGGTGCGATGGAGCGCTACGGTCCGCTGCGCGCCGTGCCGGCCGACGAGCGGCCGCAGCAGTGAATTGAAGCGACGGGTTTTGCACGCCCACGCGTTTAACCCGCATCGAGCACTTCGGAGTCCGTCATGGCCATCGCGCCGCAACTCTCGCCTGCCGCCATCGCGGTGAATCGCTTTGGGCTCGGCGCGCGTCCGGGCGAGCCGCTGCCCGCCGATCCGCGCGGCTGGCTCATCGAACAGGCCGATCCGCGCAAAAGCGCCTATCAGCCGATGCCGCCCGCGCTGAACGGCCAGCCGTCGAGCGCCGCGCTCGCCGCGCAATTCGCGGAGCGCCAGCGCGCGCTGCGCGACGCGAGCGACGCCGATAAACCCGCCGTGCGCAAGCAGTACGGCGAGCAGATCCGCGACGTGTACCGCAATGCCGTCGATGCCCGCGTGACGAGCGCGCTCGCGACGGGCACGCCGTTCATCGAACGTCTGGTGCATTTCTGGGCGAACCACTTCGCGGTGTCGATCGAGAAGCCGCCTGTCGCGATGCTCGCCGGTTCGTTCGAGAACGAGGCGATCCGCCCGCACGTGCTCGGCCGCTTCGAGGACATGCTCGTCGCGGTCGAGCGGCATCCGGCGATGCAGATCTTTCTGGATCAGGCGCGCTCGGTCGGCCCCGACAGTCCGGCGGCCATGCGCGCCGCGACGAGAAATCCCGGCAACAAACGCGGTCTCAACGAGAACCTCGCGCGCGAGATCATGGAACTGCATACGCTCGGCGTGCGCAGCGGCTACACGCAGGCCGACGTAACCGAATTCGCGCGCGCCCTCACCGGCTGGAGTCTCGGCGCGATGTCGGCGAATGCGGCGAACGGAACGGGCAATCCCAACGATCCGGCGCCGCCCGGCGCGTTCGTGTTCCGTCCGCGTCTGCACGAGCCGGGCGCGCGCACGGTGATGGGCCAGCAGTACGCCCAGCCGGACGAAGCGCAGCCGCTCGCCGTGCTGCACGATCTGGCGACCGCGCCTGCGACAGCGCATCACATCGCGGACAAGCTCGCGCGCCACTTCGTCGCGGATACGCCGCCGCCCGCGCTCGTCGACAGACTCGCGAACGTGTTCTCCGATACCGGCGGCGATCTGCCATCCGTGTATCGCGCGCTCGTCGATGCGCCGCAAGCATGGTCCAGCGCGCCCGCCAAGTTCAAGACGCCGTGGGACTGGACGGTGTCGTCGTTGCGCGGGCTCGGGCGCACCGATCTGCAAGGCATGCACGCCGCGCCGCTTTTCACGCAACTCGGCCAGCAAGTGTGGCGTCCCGGCTCGCCCGCCGGTTACGACGATGTCGCCGCGAGCTGGGCCGCGCCCGATGCGCTCGTGCGCCGCGTCGAGCTGGCGCAGCGCTTCGCCGCGCGTTTCGGCCAATCCGCCGGCGACACGCTCGACGCCCGCGCGCTCGGTCCGCAACTGCTCGCGGGCTCGCTGTCCGAAGCGACCGCGAGCGCCGTCGCCCGCGCGGAAAGCGCGCCGACCGCGCTCGCGCTCCTGCTCGTATCGCCCGATTTTCTAAGGAGATGAACCCATGCTGACGCGTCGCCGATTCCTATGGTGCGCGGGCGCGAGCGCCGGCGCGATGCTCGTCGCGCCGCAACTCGTTTTCGCGTCCGCCGAAACCGATCGCCGCTTCGTCTTCGTGATCCAGCGCGGGGCGGCGGACGGGCTGAACATCGTCGTGCCGTACGGCGATCCCGCTTACGCGGCGTTGCGCGGCCCGCTCGCGATCGATCCCTCCACCGCGGCGAAGCTCGACGGCACGTTCGCGCTGCATCCGTCGCTCAAGCAGGTCGCGCAGATGTATGCGGGCAAGGAGGCGCTTTTCGTGCAGGCGGTGGCGTCGCCGTATCGCGAGCGCTCGCACTTCGACGGCCAGAACGTGCTCGAAACCGGCGGCAACGCGCCGTATCAGTTGAAAGACGGCTGGATGAACCGCCTTCTGTCGATGCTGCCCGCCCCGCGCGCCGATGCGATCGCGTTCGCGCCGACGGTGCCGGTCGCGCTGCGCGGACGTGCCGAAGTGACGTCGTACGCGCCGTCGTCGCTGCCGCAGGCGCCCGACGATCTCATCACGCGCGTCTCGCAGCTCTACGCCGCCGATGCGCAGCTTCACCCGCTCTGGGATGCCGCGATGCAGGCGCGCGGCCTCGCCGCCGATGCGGGCGCGCGTCAGGACCCGGCGAGTCTCGGCAAGCTCGCCGCAACCTTTCTCGCGAAACCCGACGGCCCGCGCATCGCGATGATCGAAACCGGCGGCTGGGACACGCACAGCGCGCAGAATCCGCGTCTCGCCGGGCAACTGAAGGCGCTCGACACGATGCTCGCCGCACTGCGCGACGGGCTCGGCGAACACTGGGCGAACACGACGGTTCTAGTGGCGACGGAATTCGGCCGCACGGCGGCGGCGAACGGCACGGGCGGCACGGATCACGGGACGGCGTCGGCGGCGATGATCGTCGGCGGCGCGGTGGCGGGCGGGCGTGTGCTGGCGGACTGGCCGGGGCTCGCGCATGCATCGCTGTATCAGGCGCGCGATCTGAAGCCGACGATCGGCCTCGATACGGTGATCGCGAACGCGGCGGGCGAGACGTTCGGCATCGATCCGCAGCGCGTCGGCGCGGCGCTTTTTCCGGACGGCGGCGCGCAGCGCTTCGGACAACGAATCCTGAAAACCTAACCTTTCGACAGCAGATCGACGACGCGCATCGAATGCGTCTGCTCGGCGATATCCCTCGCCGTCATGCCGCGATCGTCGCGCAGATCGCGTTTGGCGCCGCGCGCGAGCAGCATCGACGCGGTTTCTTCCTGATCGTAGCCCGCCGCCCACATCAGCGCGGTCAGATGATTGCGATACGCCGCGTTCACGTCGACGCCCGCATCGAGCAGACGCTGCACGATCGCCGTATGCCCGCGCCCGGCCGCATATTCGATCGCGGTCTTGCCGACGCGATCCGTCGCGGCCACATCCGCGCGATGCGCGATCAGCAGCGCGGCAATTTCCTCGTTGCCGTCGAAGGCCGTGGCCATCAGCGGCGTGATGCCCTGCACGTCCGCCTGGCTCACGTTCGCGCCGCGCTCGATCAGCATGCGCGCCATCGGCACGAGGCCCTTCTTGCACGCGCTGATGAGCGGCGTGTCGCCGATACGGTTGCGTGAATCGATCGACGCGCCTTCATCGAGCAGACGCGTGACGGCGGCCTGATCGCCTTCGCGCGTGGCGGAAAGCAGACGTTCGTTGAGCGCGTAGGCGTCCTGTTGCGCGTGCGCGATCGCGCAGGTCATCGAACAGGCGAATGCCAGCAGGCGGAGGATTTTTGTCATCGTTATAAGCGCCTTCGATGCGTCATTGCAGATTCGCGATGTAGTTCGCGAGATTCTCGATATCCGCGTCCGTCAGATTCTTCGACACGCTCGTCATGTTGCCCGCGTCGTTGGTGCGCTTCCTGTCGCGGAAATCCTGCAACTGCTTCACGATGTACGCATACTGCTGCCCGGCCACGCGCGGAATCTCGTTTTGCCCCTTGAAGCCGCCGAGGTGGCACATCGTGCAGAGAATCTCTTCGGACTTCTTCCTGCCCGCCTCGACCTTGACCGGGTCCGCCTTGAAATCGGTGGCGATGGGCTTTTGCGCGGCGAAGTAATCGGCGAGCGCGTGCATGTCGTCGGGCGTGAGATTCGCGGCCATAGGCGACATGCGCGGGTCGCTGCGGCGGCCCGCCTTGAAGTCGCGCAACTGGAAATAGAGGTAGCGCGACGTTTGCCCCGCGAGCGACGGATACTCGCCCGTCGTCGAATTCCCGCCGATGCCATGACACGACGTGCAGACGGCCGCCTTCGTCGCGGCGTCCGTCTGCGCGTCCGCGCGCGAAAGCGAAGGCAGCGACAGCAGCAGACACGCGACAAGCCACAGCGCGTAGACGAGCCAGACCCGCACGCGTTTCGATCGCGTCGTCATCAAGGCAGCGCGAACACGAGCAGGCTGTTGCCGCGCTTGAAGTCGAGCTGCGTGTTGCCGCCCGCCGCGACCGCGATGTACTGCTTGCCGTTCACCATATACGACACCGCCGGCGCATTGACGCCCGCGCCGCACTGGAACTCCCAGAGCTTGCGGCCCGTGGCGGCGTCGAAGGCGCGGAAGAGACCGTTGCCTTCGCCGTTGAACACGAGCCCGCCCGCGGTCGCGAGCACGCCGCCGATGAGCGGCTGATCCGTCTTGAAGCCCCACGCGATCTTGCCGGTATCGACATTCACCGCGACGAGCCTGCCCCATTGCTGCTCGGACGGAATCACCTTGAACGCGCCGCCGAGCCACAGCTTGCCGCCCGGATACGCGGCTTCCTCGACCTGATACGTCATCGGCTGATGCAGGTTCGCCGCGTAGGCCATGCGTGTCTTCGGGCTGAAGGCCATCGGCGACCATTCGACGCCGCCGTTCGCGCCCGGCAGCATGCGCGCGCCGGTGGCCGTCGGCAGGGTCCAGACGCCTTCCTGCGGGATCATCGGCTCGGACACGCGGATCAGCCTGCCGTCGCGGCGATCGTGCACGTAGACGAAGCCCGTCTTGCCGCCGTGGATGATGCCGGGAATCATCTGCCCGTTCTTGTCCTTCACGTCGATGAGAATCGGCGGGCTCACCGCGTCGAGATCCCACACGTCGTGCGCGATGTACTGGAAGTGCCACTTGTACTTGCCGCTGTCGAGATCGACGGCGACGAGCGAATCCGTATAGAGATTGTCGCCGGGGCGAATCGCGCCGTAGAGGTCCGGCGACGGATTGCCGACCACGAAATACACCGTGCGCGTCTTGCGATCGATCGCGGGCGCCATCCACACGCCGCCGCCGAGCGTCTTGCTGAAGTCCGTGCCCTTGTCCGCGAGCGTCTTTTTCTCCGCCGCGATGTCGCGTTTCATATTGCGGCCGACGGCGTCGTTCTCGGCCCAGACGCCTTCGCTGCCCGTGTCGGGGATCGTGTAGAAGGTCCACAGCAACTGGCCGGAGTTCGCATCGAACGCCTTCACGAAGCCGCGTATGCCGTACTCGCCGCCGTTCGTGCCGATCAGCACCTTGTCATCGACGACGACGGGCGCCATCGTCTCCGAATAGCCTTCCTCGGGATCGGCGATCTGCGTCGACCACAGCACGTTGCCGGTCTTGGCATCGAGCGCGACGAGCTTCGCGTCGAGCGTGCCCATGAAGAGCCGGTCGCCCGAGATCGCCACGCCGCGATTGTTCGGGCCGCAGCAGAAGGTCGTGACCGGACCCATCTTGTGCTTGTAATGCCAGAACTCCTTGCCCGTGACCGCGTCGATCGCGTAGACGTGGTTGTAGGACGTCGTGAGGAACATCACGCCGTTCGAGACGATCGGCGCGGTTTCCATCGACTCCATCACGGCGGTCTGGAAGATGAATGCCGGTTTGAGCTTCGCGACATTCGATGTGTTGATCTGCGTCGCGCTCGCGTAGCGCGTTTCGGCATACGATCCGTTCGAGTGCAGCCAGGACGCGCTGTCGCCCGCGGCGCCGTCGAGTTGTTGCTGCGAGATAGGTCGCAGCGAACTCGGGACCGGCGCGGCTTGCGTCGTGTTGGCGTTCTGGATTTCGTCGGCGGCTTGGATTCCGGGCGATGTCACGATCCCGAAAGCACCGAAGGCGACAATGAGCGGAACGAGCGAGGTACGGGAAAAACCGGCCATGACAGTCTCCCAAATCGTTCTTGTTCGGTCCTCGTTATGCGCGGCGGAACATGACGTGTCCTCTTCTGCGCCCGCAAAAAAGAATAGGCAATTTAAAAACGCATTTCCAGGATTCGTGGCAAAGAGTTCGTTCGTTTCGGCACGCGCCGGCGAAGGGTATTTCAGGGGCAGGCGCGCGCCGATTTTTAGTAGTATGGATTGGCATGCCGGTATGATTGCGTCCGTCACGACGCAAGCGCCTTGCCGGATCGCCGGCTTTCGCTTATCGCTTGTTCATTGCTGGTTCATCGCTCGTCGCGCGCCGTGCTCGTGCCTTTTCGTTCCATTGCGCCGCGGAGAGCATCACTTCACCCGGACGCATCATGCCAACGCTATCCAACGGGCAGCCGAATCCGAATCCCCGCCAGCCGGTGGATATCGCCCGCATTCTGCTCATCATCACGATCCTGACCGCGCTCACGGTCGGCAGTCTCTATGTGCTGCGGCCGTTCCTGCCGGGACTCATCTGGGCCACGACGATCGTCGTCGCGACCTGGCCGCTCATGGTCGGCGTGCAGCGCCGCTGCGGCAACCGCCGCTGGATCGCGACCACCGTGATGCTGCTGATGCTGCTCGTCGTGATCGTGTTGCCGCTCTATTCGGCGGTCTCGACGCTGGCTGAGCACGGCGGCGAAATCATGGCCGCGGTCAAGAGTCTGCCGAGCTATGCGCTGCCGCCGCCGCCGGGCTGGGTGCATGACGTGCCGGTCATGGGCGCGCGCGTCTCGAAGGAATGGCAGATGCTCTCCGACGCCGGCCCCGGCGGCCTGCTCGCGAAGCTCGAACCTTACGTGACGATCGCCGCGCGCTGGATGCTGTCGCATGCGGCGGTCGTCGGCGTATTCGTCATGCACATGGTGATCACCGTCATCATCTCCGGCATTCTGTACATGAACGGCGAGTCGGCCGGCCGCTTCGTCACGCGCTTCGCGACGCGCATCGCCGCGCGGCGCGGCGCCGAAGCCATCAAGCTCGCCGGCCTCGCGATCCGCGCGGTGGCGCTTGGCATCGTCGTGACGGCGGTGACGCAGTCGGCGCTCGGCGGCATCGGGCTTGCGCTCGCGGGCGTGCCGGCGGCGGGCATCATCACGGCCGTCATGCTGATGCTGTGCCTCGCGCAGATCGGCCCGCTGCTGCCGCTGCTCGGCGGCGTCGCGTGGCTTTTCTGGCACGGCTCGCACGTGACGGCCTCGCTGCTGCTCGTGTGGTCGATCATGATCGCGATGCTCGACAACTTCCTGCGACCCATACTCATCAAGCGCGGCGTGAATCTCTCCATGCTGTTGATTCTCTCCGGCGTGCTCGGCGGCATGTTCGCGTTCGGAATAGTCGGATTGTTCATCGGTCCCGTGATTCTCGCCGTGACGTCGACGCTTCTCAACGCGTGGATCAACGAGCAGCCGCCGCTGTCGCAAGTCGAAGCGGCGAGCCAAGAGGAAATCGCAAAAGCCACGTCCACAAGGGATCTCGCTGATGCGCCGAGAAGACAGACCTGATTGGCGAATAATCGCTTTAAATTTATTTAATGCGTGGCAATCGGATTTTACTTAAATCGAAAATTCGGATTCTTACGAAAATGAGATATCATCCCAATTAACACGGTGTTTCACGGTTTTTGGGCGGTGCAAATCCGTTACAATGCAATCCTTGTTATTTGCCCATTGAGGGCGCAGGGGATTGACCATGTCTTTGCGTGACGTGGACGTCATCGACTATATCGGAGTCAATATTCTCTTCGGACGAGTATATGTCGGCCTGTTCGACGATCTCGACTGGCGTGAAGAGCGAGAGCATCGCGATTTGCTCACGAAGAAAATCGACCGCTATATCGCTTATATTCGTTCCGGCAAGCTGCTTCTGAATTATCCGAAAGTTCGCGGCTACGAGATCGTGATCGAATATGTGTCGATGCATCCCATGACGCCGTCCGGGCTCGAATTCTGGAAATCGCGCGAGCGTGTGATAACCGATGCCGGTTACAAGGCGCATATTCGCGGCGTCGACGTGCGGCGTTCGCTCGGCCTTTCCATCGAAGAACCGGAACGCGCTCAGGCGGAGCCGGTCGAGCCGCCCGCACTCGAAGTGCTCGACGCGGACCCACGCATACAGGAACTCACCGACGTCGCGAATGTGGCCGATATCGCCGATATCGCGGATGTCTCGTATCTTCCGCCCCCGCCGCCCGAATCGCGCCGGCTGCGAGCGCTGCCCGTGTTGAGGCGTCTCGCGATGCGTCAGGCGGCCGGCGGCTGATCGGCGCAACATTCCGGACAAGAAAAAGCGGCGTGGCTCGAACCTGAGCCCCGCCGCTTTTTTTTGCGCGCGTGAGCGCCGCTTCAGTCCACCTTAATTCACGCCGCTCAACGCGGATTGCGCGATCGACGGCACCGAAATGCCGTTGGTCTTCGCGTACTGCACCGCTTGCGAGAGCGTCTGCACGAGCGACTGCAACTGTCCGGGCGCCGATTGCGCGATGTAGCCCGCCGCTTGCGCCGTCGCGGGGTTCGAACCGGCTTGCAGCAGCGACGACATGTCCATCGACTTCGACACCGCGCCCAGATTCGATTGCAGCCCGGCGTACTGCTTCACGCCCTGCCCGAGCGATGCCAGGCCGTCGCTGAAGGTCCGCTTGCTCGCGGCTGTCGGCGGCGTCGTGGAGCCGCCCGCGAACGCCTGCATCAACGATTGCGACACGCTCTGCTGCGTCCCACCGAGTTGCGACAGCACGCTCGTGCTCGGCACGCCGCCGCCCGATGCGCCCGACAGCAAGCCCGCCGCCGATTGCGCCTGGCTCGCGACGCTCGACATGCCCATCGCCGACGCCAGGGTCGATTGTCCCGTCAGCACCTGCTGATTCGCGCCGACATAGCTCTGCACGAGCGAATTCAGCGCCGATGGCTGCGCCGCGCCGTTCGCGCCTGACGCCACGTCGGACTTGCCGCTGCCGAAGCCGAATTGCTGAAGATTGAGTTGTGCGTACGATGCTGCCGGCGCCACCAACGCGAATGCGATGCCGGCCGACAGAAGCGCGATCCGTGTCGTACGGTTCGGCATGGTCGGTTCCTCCTCTTGAATTGTCCGATGATCGGTGAGCCCATTCGACCATCGGTCAATTCGACGGTTCGCCGCGGAAACATTTGCTTGCGAATTCGTCAGGAGAACATGCTCAAAGATCGGCGAGCGGATGCATTTCGCGGCGCCACGGCGACGACAGAAAGTGCTGCACGCGTTCGGCTCGCACCTGCGCGAGCGTCGTCGGGGCGAAACGCGGCCGCTCGTCCTTGTCGATGATGAGCGCCCGCACGCCTTCGGCGAAATCGCCGTCGTCGATCGCGCGGTACACGACGCCCAGTTCCATGCGAAAGCAATCCGCGAGCGTCATCTGACGGCCGCGCAGCAGCGCATGATAGGTGACTTCGAGCATCGTCGGCGAATGGCTTTCGATGAGCGCGAGCGTCGTGCGCGCCCACTCCGATTCGTCCGCCGCGAGCGATGCCGCGATGCGCTCCGCGCCGCCCGTCGCGCTTGCCGTGAAGTGGCGCCTGATCTGCGCGCGAATGTCGTCGAGCGGCGCGTGCCGTTCGATGTTCGCGTTCGGCACGAACACGCGCCTCAGTTGCGTCATGGCCTCCTGCGCATCGTCCCAGCGGATGCTGTCGAGACGCTCGATGAAGCCGCGCAGCCAGATCGACGGCACGCATTCGTCCGCGAGCCCGACGCGTTGCGCATCCGCGCCCGAAAGCCGCGCGCCCGTCAGCCCGACGTACAGGGCGAGATCGCGCGGCAGCACGCGCAGAAAGTGCGTTGCGCCGACGTCCGGCAACAGGCCGATGCGCGTCTCGGGCATCGCCATGCGCGTGCGCTCGGTCGCGATGCGCAACGCGGCGCCTTGCGCGAGCCCCATGCCGCCGCCCATCACGATGCCGTCCATCAGCGCGATCACCGGCTTCGCGAAGCGATGCACCGTGAAATCGAGCCGGTATTCGTCGATGAAAAACTTCAGCCACGGCGTCTCGTGATGCGGATCGTTGCGCGCGGCGTGATAGAGCCTGCGCACGTCGCCGCCGGCGCAGAACGCCTTGTCACCCGCGCCGCGCAGCACGACCGCGGCGATCGAGGCGTCGGCGGCGCATTGCGCGAAGATATCGGCGAGATGCGCGATCATGCCGTGCGACAGCGCATTCAACGCGTGCGGCCGGTCGAGCGTGACGATCGCCACGCGGTTCACGACCGCGAAGGCGACTTCCGGCGCGTCGCGTGAAAGTTCAAGCGTGCTCATGAATTCCTTTAGTCGGTCTTGCTGGTCTGGCGCAGCTCCGGGAAATCCTCTTCCCAGAACTCGAACTCGCCGCGCGCGCCGTCCTGCGTGCGCGCAATTTCCTGCCTGCGCAGATCGACGCGGCGAATCTTGCCGGAGATGGTTTTCGGCAAATCGGCGAACTCGAGACGGCGGATGCGCTTGTACGGCGCGAGCCGCTCGCGCGAAAACGCGAACACGCTTTTCGCCAGCTCCGGTCCGATCGAATAGCCGTGACGCAGCGTCACGAACGCCTTCGGCACGGAAAGACGCAGCGGATCGGGACTCGGCACGACGGCCGCCTCCGCGATCGCTTCGTGTTCGATCAGCACGCTCTCCAGCTCGAACGGGCTCAGCCGATAATCCGACGACTTGAACACGTCGTCCGCGCGGCCGACGTACACGAAATAGCCGTCCGCGCCGCGCGACGCGACGTCGGAGGTCCGATAGAAGCCGCCGCGCATCGCGTTTTCGGTGGCCTTGGGGTTATCGGCGTAACCGGTCATCAGGCCGAGCGGCGGCGGATCGAGCGCCAGCGCGATTTCGCCCTCTTCCGCGGGATGGCCGTCCGGATCGAGCAAGGCCACGCGATAACCCGGCAGCGGACGGCCCATCGAACCGGGCACGAGCCGCTGGCCCGGCGTGTTGGCGATCTGCGCGGTGGTCTCGGTCTGGCCGTAGCCGTCGCGGATCGGCAAGCCCCACGCGTGCTGCACGCGCTCGATGATCTCCGGATTCAGCGGCTCGCCCGCCCCGACGATCTCGCGCAGCTTCACCTCGTACGACGCGAGCGGCTCCTGCACGAGCATGCGCCAGACGGTCGGCGGCGCGCACAGCGTCGTCACTTCGTGCTTCACGAGCACGTCGAGCGCGCGGGCGGCATCGAAACGGCTGAAGTTGTAGATGAACACGCACGCCTGCGCATTCCACGGCGCGAAAAAGCAGCTCCACGCGTGCTTCGCCCAGCCCGGCGAGCTGATGTTCCAGTGGACGTCGCCGGGTTGCAGGCCGATCCAGTACATCGTCGAGAGATGCCCGGCCGGATAGCTCTGATGCGTATGCGCGACGAGCTTCGGCTTCGACGTCGTACCGGACGTGAAGTACAGCAGATACGGATCGTTCGCGTTCGTTTCGCCATCCTTCGCAAATTCCGCCGGTGCGTCGTACGCGGCTTCATACGCGAGCCAGCCGCCCTGCGCGCCGCCCACCGCGATGCGCAGACCCGGCACGTCGATGCCATCGAACTTGTGCATTTCGGCTGCATCGACGATCACGTGCTGCACGCCGCCGAGCGCGATGCGGTCGCGCAGATCGGCGTTCGCGAGCTGCGTCGTCGCGGGCAGCACGATGGCGCCGAGCTTCATCGCGGCGAGCATCGTTTCCCATAGTTCGACGCGGTTCGGCAGCATCAGCAGGATGCGCTCGCCGCGCTTGACGTTCAGGCCGCGGAAATGATTCGCGACGCGCGCGGAACGCTCGCTCATCTGCGCATACGACAGATGCGTCTCGTCGCCGCCCTCGCCGACGATATGCAGCGCGGGCGCGTCATTGCCGCGCGCCATCGGATCGAAATAATCGAGCGCCCAGTTGAAGCGATCGAGCGACGGCCATCTGAAATCGCGATACGCGGTGTCGTAATCCGTGCGATGAGCCAACAGAAAGTCTCGCGCTTCGATGAAGCCCGTCACGTCGTTCATTGCGTCTCCTGTGTATTTTTTTTGCGCGCGTCAGACGTTGCGCGCGATCACCATCCGCTGTACTTCGCTCGTGCCTTCATAGATTTGCGTGATGCGCGCATCGCGATAATGCCGCTCCACCGGATAATCCTGCAGATAGCCGTAGCCGCCGTGAATCTGGATCGCATCCGAACACACGCGCTCCGCCATTTCCGATGCATACAGCTTCGCCTGCGACGCCTCCGACAGACACGGCACGCCTTCCGTGCGCATGCGCGCCGCGTGATGGATCAAAAGGCGCGCGGCGTTGATCTGCGTCTGCATGTCGGCGAGCATGTTCGCGACCGACTGATGTTCGTGGATCGGCTTGCCGAACTGCACGCGCTCCTTCGCATAGGCGCGCGCCGCATCGAAGGCCGCGCGGGCGATGCCGAGCGCCTGCGCCGCAATGCCGATGCGCCCGCCCTCCAGATTCGACAACGCGATCTTCAGACCCTCGCCGCGCTTGCCGAGCAGATTGTCGGCGGGAATCGCGCAGTCGTCGAAGGTGATCGGACACGTATCCGACGCGCGGATGCCGAGCTTGTGCTCCGGCGCGCCGACGTTGAAGCCCGGCGTGTCCGTCGGCACGATGAACGCGGAGATGCCGCGCTTGCCCTGGTCGGGATCGGTCACGGCGAAGACGATCGCCATGCCCGCGCGCTTGCCGTTCGTCACGAACTGCTTGCTGCCCGAAATGACCCACTGGCCGTCCTTCTCGACCGCGCGCACGCGCAGGTTGTTCGCTTCCGAGCCCGCCTGCGGTTCCGTCAAACAAAATGCGCCGATGATCTCGCCGCTCGCGAGCTTCGGCAGCCATTCGGCTTTTTGCGCATCGGTGCCGTAGGCGAGGATCGGCCCGCAGCCGACGGAATTGTGCACGCTCATCATCGTCGCGCAGGACGCGCAGCCGGCGGCGATCTCTTCCATCGCGAGCGCGTAGGCGGTGTAGTCGCTGAAGGTGCCGCCGAGTTCGGCGGGCACGATCATGCCGAGCAGGCCGAGCTCGCCCAATTGACGCACGACGGCGTCGGGAATCGCGCCGTCCTTGTCCCACTGGCCGGCGTTCGGCGCGAGAACTTCGGTGGCGAACTGGCGAGCCGCGTCGCGGATCATGCGCTGCTCTTCGGTGAGAAATGCGTCGATCATGTTCTGAATTCTGTGAGTGGGGCGGGCGCGGCGAGCCTCGCGGCATCGATCGTGTAAGCTTTCTGGCCGCCGCTCGTCCTTCGATGAAGGCGGATGGGCCGTCTGTGCACGAGTCTAGGCAATCGCCGGACGTTAGCCGATGCCCAAAACGATCACGCTAACTGAGCGCTTTGGCCACCTAGTGACAACCCCAAGTCCCAAGAAGAAGATCGAGCGCGACTCGATTTCCGTGAGTCTCGTCGAAGCGGCGTTGCAGTGCGCACAGAGGCGCGGCGTCGCGCGCGGGCAGTTGCTGGCCGCGGCGGGCATCGCCCCGGCGACGCTCGATTCGCCGCGCGCGCGCGTGTCGCCGGTGCAGTACGGCAAGCTGTGGAACGCCACCGCCGATGCCCTCGACGACGAATTCTTCGGCCAGGACACGCATCCGATGCGGCGCGGCAGTTTCGTGCTGCTGTGCCACGCGGCGCTTTCCTCGCGCGACGGCGCGCAGGCGCTCGGGCGCATCGCGAATTTCATGCGGCTCGTGCTCGACGCGTTGCGCTTCGAGCCGGACATCGACGGCAAACGCGTGCGCATCTGGCTCGCGGACGCGGGCGAACCCAAGACGATGTTCGCCTACGCGACCGGCTTCATCCTCGTGTACGGGCTATTGTGCTGGCTGCTCGGGCGGCGCATTCCGGTGCTCGCCGCGCACATGCGCTGCGCGGAACCCGCCGACAGCGACGAATATCGCCTCATGTTCTGCGACGATCTCCATTTCGACGCGGCGCGCTCGTTCGTCGACCTGTCGGCGGAATGCGCTGCGTTGCCGGTCGTGCAGACGCCCGCCACGCTCAAACGCTTTCTGCGCGACGCGCCGGCGAATTTCATCGTGAAGTATCGCAATCCGGACTCGCTCGCGGCGCGCATCAGAACGCGCCTCAGGCAAACCGCGCCGACGAACTGGCCGGAAGCCGAAAGCATCGCGGCCGCGCTCCACATGGGCGAAGCCACGCTGCGGCGACGGCTGAAGCAGGAAGGATCGACGTATCAGACGATCAAGGACGCGCTGCGGCGCGATCTGGCCATCGCGCGGCTCGCGCATACGCAGGAGACGATTCCGCAAATCGCCGATGCGCTCGGTTTCGCCGAACCGAGCGCGTTCCGGCGCGCATTCAGGAAGTGGACGGGCGTGCGGCCCGCGGATTACCGCCGGGACGGATGAAGCGCGGGATCATCGACGCTGCTATATTGAATCGACCATGACTTCGCATCACGGAGCGCATCATGTCGAAAACCAGCCCGAAGCGGGATCAGCCGAAAACCGACAAGCCGGAGAACGAGGAAGACCTGCTCGACGAAGCACTGGAAGAGACCTTTCCCGCGAGCGATCCGATCGCCGTGCATCCTGAGCCGGAAAAGCCTGAAAACGGCAAGAAGAAGAAGTAGCTACTCCCCGGAGTCAGGCTCATCGGGGCTCGAAAGCAGGATCACGAGCTTTTCCACATGCTGATGTAACAGCTTCACGTGCTTGTCGATCTGTTCGAGGCGCCCGGCCAGATCGGCTTTCGCCGCTTCGCTCATGCGATCCGACGTCATCAGTTCATCGACCTTCGGCTGCATCGAATCGACCTGCAGCAGGCCGAGCTGGCGCTCCAGGCGGCGCAAATCCTGTGACAGCAGATCGCGATTCTTGCGAAACACCAGATCGCGGCGGTTCGCCTCGGCCTGTTGCTGGGCCTGATCGGCGACCCGGCGCGTCGCTTCGGTTTGGGAAAGCAGCGGCTCCGGGCCGCGCAGAACCGAGCGCTTCGGCGCGGGATGGGCCGTGCCGCGAAACACGGCCATCGGCGTTTCCTCGTCGATCGCGCGCATGACGTCGGGCGGAATCTCGTCGAGCGAGCGGCGCTCGTCCATCCAGTGCGGCGGCAGGCCGGTCACCAGCTCGATGCCGCGCACGAACTCCTCGTTGAAATCGCGTTGCCCGGCGACGATCAGCTTCATGAACGTCGGCGAGAAGTTCATCATGCGCGCGAGGCGCGCGGCGCCTCCCGGCGAGCCGACCAGAACATTCAGGTTGCTTCGCCAGACTATGAACAGCGTTTCGTCGAAATCTTCCATGAACAGGCTCCAGGCAGTCCGACGCGCCCGAACGTGCGCATCGGATTTGCGCGCGGCGGCGCTGCGCGCATGCGTATCCGGTTCCCGCGCTTCCCATTGTCCATCGTGCACCGTGGCCGGTGCGTCACCTACATACCGCATAAAACACCATGTTACCTTCATCGGCAAGCGTGCAACGAGACGTGATCTCCGCCCCGCGCACGCCGCTGCCCCATTTACGGCTCGTTACGCAAGTAGCCTTCCTTGCTCGGATCGAGCATGCGCCAGGAGACGATGAGCGAAATCGCGCACATCACCGTGACGTACCAGAAAAACGTCGATTCGCTGCCCACGGATTTCAGCCACAGCGCGACATACTCGGCCGAGCCGCCGAACACCGCGTTGGCGACCGCATACGACAGGCCGACGCCCAGCGCGCGCACTTCCGGCGGGAACATTTCCGCCTTGATGAGACCGCTGATCGACGTATAGAAGCTCACGATCGCGAGCGCGATCACGACCAGCACGAACGCCATGACCGGGCTCGTCACCGTGGACAGCGCGTGCAGCAGCGGCACCGTGCCGATGGTCGCGAGCGCGCCGAACCACAGCATCGACGCGCGGCGGCCGATCCGGTCCGACAGCGCGCCGAACACCGGCTGCAGCAGCATATAGACGAAGAGCGCGCCCGTCATCACGTTGCTGGCGGTCTTCGCGTGCATGCCAGCCGTGTTGACCAGGTACTTCTGCATGTAGGTCGTGAACGTGTAGAAAATCAGCGAGCCGCCGGCCGTGAAGCCGACGACCGTCATGAACGCCGCCTTGTGCTGCATCAGGCCGGCGAGCGTGCCCGCTTCCTTGCGATGACGCGTCTCGGCGGTCGAGGTTTCATCGAGCGAACGGCGCAGATAGAGCGAAACCAGCGCCGCGCACGCACCGATGAAGAACGGCACGCGCCAGCCCCATGCCTTCAGCTCTTCCGTCGACAGGAACATTTGCAGGATCACGAGCACGAGCAGCGCGGCGAGCTGGCCGCCGATCAGCGTCACGTACTGGAACGACGCGAAGAAGCCGCGCCGGCCGCGCAGCGCCACTTCACTCATGTAAGTGGCGCTGGTGCCGTATTCGCCGCCGACCGACAAGCCCTGGAACAGGCGCGCGATCAGCAGCAGAAACGGCGCCCACGCGCCGATCGACGCGTAAGTCGGGAGGAAGGTGATGACGAGCGAGCCGCCGCACATCATCAGCACGGAGATCATCATCGCGTTGCGGCGGCCGTGTTTATCGGCGATGCGGCCGAAGAGCCAGCCGCCGATCGGGCGCATCAGGAAGCCCGCCGCGAACACGCCGGCGGTATTCAGCAACTGGACCGTGGGATTGCCGCCCGGAAAGAAGGCCGCCGAAAAGTACAGCGCGAGGAACGAGTAGATATAAAAGTCGAACCACTCGACGAGGTTGCCCGATGAAGCGCCGACTATCGCGAAAACGCGGCGCCGGGTGTCCTCTGCGGTATAAGCGGGAAGGTCGGTCATATTGTTTCTGATCTGTTGGTCACTGTCTGGATGGCGTTTGCCGGGATCGCGGCCCGGTCTGAACGCTCTTGGCGGCGTTCGGGCGCAAGTTTATACGCGCTTCGGAGGTGCGCGCGCGATCGTGGCGCGTGAAACACGGCCGGATGGCGTAGGAAATTCGCGCAAAGACGCGGCCGCGTCGAGTTCGCCGGTTCCGCCATGCGCCCGCTCAGGCTTGCCGCAAAAGCATTCGCCGCGCTTGCGCCGGCTTTCTGCGACGCTTTCGTTCTCTTGGCCGACGCCTCTGCCGTTCGTGCTAGGTAATTACCCTGATTAAAGATTTTGCCGACTATTTATCGATAAAGTCTCGGAATCACGATACGCATCGACGAGGACCGAATGAATCAGCATCGACCGATCACCCTCGACGCCGCGCTCGCGTCGAAATTCACGCAAGTCGCGCTCGGCCACCTGACGCGCGAATATCCCAACAAGCTCGATCACGTAATGGCCGGCGCCGACGACGTGCAAAGCCCGCGCGCGCTGCATCCCATCTTCTACGGCAGCTTCGACTGGCATTCGTGCGTGCACGGCTACTGGCTGATCGCGCGGCTCTACGATCGTTTTCCCGATTTACCGGAGGCGCCGCAGATCTGCGCGGTGATCGACGCGCATTTCACCGATGCCAACGTCGCGGCCGAAGTCGCCTATCTGCAACGTCCCGCCGCGCGCGGTTTCGAGCGGCCGTACGGCTGGGCGTGGCTGCTCGCGCTCGCGGGCCAGCTCCGCTCGATGCGCTCCGATGACGGCGCGCGCTGGGCCCGCACGCTTCAGCCGCTCGCGGACGCGTTCGTCGCGCGCTTCGCAGAATTTCTGCCGAAGTCGACGTATCCGCTACGTGTCGGCACGCACTTCAATATGGCGTTCGCGCTGACGCTGGCGATGGATTACGCGCGCGTCGCGCACAACGCGGATTTCGAGCGGCTGCTGCGCGAGACCGCCCTGCGCTGGTTCGAAAGCGACGAAGCCTGTCAGGCCTGGGAGCCGGCGGGCGACGAGTTCCTGTCGCCGTCGCTGATGGAGGCCGTGCTGATGCGTCATGTGCTGACGGACGAGCGCTTCATCGGCTGGTTCGACCGGTTTCTGCCGCGCATCGCCGAGCGCGAGCCCGCGACGCTCTTCGCGCCCGCCACCGTCACCGATCGCAGCGATGGCAAGCTCGCGCACCTCGACGGCCTGAACCTCTCGCGCGCGTGGTGCCAGCGCACGATCGCGCGGGCGCTGCCGCCGGGCGATGCGCGCATCGCCGTGCTGGAAGCGGCCGCGCACGAGCATCTCGCGTCGGGCATCGCGCATGTCGCGGGCGATTACATGGGCGAGCACTGGCTCGCGACGTTCGCGCTGCTGGCGCTGGACGCGTAGGCGGTTCTAGACGCGCGGCTGAAACGCGATCACGCCCATGCCGACGAGCGCGATCGCCGCGCCCGCGACGTCCCACGCGGTCGGCCGGATGCGGTCGACGGCCCATAGCCACGCGATCGCCACGCCGATATCCACGCCGCCATACGCCGCATAGACGCGCCCCGCGGCCGCCGCGTGCAGCGTGAGCAGCCACGCGAACAGCGCGAGCGACAGCGCGCCCGGCACGACGAGCCACGGCGAGCCGCCTTCCTTGAGCCATCGATAAGGGAAGTAACAGCCGGCGATCTCCGCGAAGGCCGTGACGACGTAGAGCGCGAATGTTTTCATGACGCGCATTATCGACGTTCGCGCGATGTTGCGTCGCCCGCGTTCGCTCCGGACAATGACGCCCTTGCCACGAAACGCCCGCCCGAACATTTTGCAGACCACCCCACAAAACGAATCGGCCGAAGACGCCGTGCTGCCCGTGCACTGGCACAGACGCGTGCTGACGCTCGCGTTTCCCATCGTCCTCGCGAACCTCACGCAGCCGATACTCGGCGCGGTCGATACGGCGGTCGCCGGTCATCTGGACGGGCCGCAGTATCTCGGCGGCGTCGCGCTCGGCGGACTCGTATTCAGCTTCGTGTTCTGGGGCTTCGGCTTTCTGCGCATGGGCACGACGGGACTCGTCGCGCAGGCGTTCGGCGCGCGCGATCACGACGCCCTGCGCAAAAGCGTGCTGCGCGCGATGCTGCTCGCGCTGGCGATCGGCGCGTCGGTGCTGGCGCTGCAAGTGCCGATCATCCGATACGGCCTCGTGGCGCTGGGCGGCAGCGCCGCCGTGCGGGACACCGCGAGCGCGTATTGTCATGCGCGCATCTGGGCCGCGCCGTTCGCGCTCGGCAATTACGTCGTGCTCGGATATCTGCTCGGCTGTCAGCGCGTGCGGCTCGCGCTCGTCACGCAGATTGTCATCAACCTGGTGAATATCGTCGCGGTGCTGTTGTTCGTGTATCGCTTCGGCTGGGGCATCGCGGGCATCGGCGCGGCGACGGCGTTCGCGGATTTCTGCGGCTTCGCGCTCGGCCTCGCGATCCTCTGGCATCTGCGTCCGCGCGGTCTTGCGCCGCTCGCGCCGCGCGCACTCTTCGATGCGCACGCGTTGAGGCGCCTCATCGCGATCAACCGCGACATCTTCATCCGCACGATCTGCCTGCTCGGCTCGTATGCGTGGTTCGCGCATCTCGGCGCGCGTCAGGGCGATGCGATCCTCGCCGCCAACGCCGTCCTGCTGAATTTCCAGACCTTCATGGCTTTCGGGCTCGACGGCTTCGCGCACGCGGCCGAAGCGCTCGTCGGCGCGGCGGCGGGCGCGCGCGACCGGCACGCGTTCCGCCAGGCCGTGAAAATCACCCTGTTCTGGTCGGCGATCGGCGCGGCGGGCTTTTCCGTCGTCTTCTGGATCGGCGGGGAATGGATCATCGGCAGGCTCACGGATCAGGCTGTGGTGAAGGCGGCGGCGGTGCGCTATCTGCCGTGGGCGTCGATTTTGCCGCTCGCGTCGGTCGCGGGCTTTCAACTGGATGGCGTGTTTATCGGCGCGACGCGCACGCACGAACTCATGAAAGCGATGGCCGTCTCGCTCGCCGTGTTTCTGCTCGCTGCGTGGGCGCTCGCGGGATCGCTCGGCAATCACGGACTGTGGCTCGCGCTCACCGTTTTCATGGTCGCGCGCGGCATCACGCTGGCGGTTCAGGTGCCGGCGATCGAGCGCGCGTCGTGCGCGCCCCGGCGAAACTGAAACACGAGCTGATCACGGCGCGTTCGGCTTCAACGCGGCGAGGCCGTCGAGCAACGCCCGATGAAACGCCGCCGGGTCCTGCATCTGCGGCGCATGCCCCAGTTCCGGAAACTCGACGAGCTTCGCCCCCTCGATACGCTCCTTCGCCAGCTTCGCGAGATCGGGATAACGCCCGAGCGTCGGACGAATGTCCGGCGGCGCGAAGTCACGGCCGATCGCAGTCGTGTCCTTGTCGCCGATGAGCAAAAGCGTCGGCGTCTTCAATTGATCGAATTCGTAGACGACCGGCTGCGTGTAGATCATGTCGTACAGCAACGCCGAATTCCACGCGACGATATCCTTGCCCGGCCCGCGATACATGCCCGCGAGCATCTGCACCCACGGTTCGTACTCGTCGCGCCACTGGCCCGAGTAGTAGGTGCCCGTTTCGTAGCGGCGAATGCCGTCGGCGCTCGTCTTGAGCTCGCGCGCATACCAGTCGTCGATGGAAATCGACGGCACGCCCTTCGCCTTCCAGTCTTCGAGTCCGATCGGATTGACGAGCACGAGCTGCTCCGTCTCGCCCGGATACATGAGCGCGTAGCGCACCGCGAGCATGCCGCCCGTCGAATGCGCGATGAGCGTCGCCTTCGATACGCCGAGCGCGCCGAGCAGCGCATGCGTGTTGCGGGCCAGTTGCTGGAAGCTGTACTGATAGCGCGCCGGCTTGGTCGACTTGCAAAAGCCGATCTGATCCGGCGCGATCACGCGATAGCCCGCATCGGTCAAGGTCTGGATGGTCTGCTTCCACGTCGCCGAACAGAAGTTCTTGCCGTGCAGCAGCACCGCCGTGCGGCCGTTCGGATGCGACGGATGCACGTCCATGTACGCCATGCTCACGACCTGGCGCTGCGACGTGAGCGAAAAGCGCGCGACCGGATACGGATAGTCGAATCCCTGCAACTCGGGGCCGTAGGCGGGACCGTCGTTGCCTTCGTCGGCATGCGCGTTGAACGCGAAGGACATCGCGAGACACAACATCAGCGATCGAACGACGGATGGCTTCTTGCGCACTGGATTCATTTTTTCATGTTCAGGATGACGTTGGCCGAGGCATTCTAGCGTGCCTGAATTTCACACGCGTCCGCCCGCTCGCCCGCCCCGCGCGCGGTCATCAACGCTTATACTTTGCGGCCTTCGATCGTCGTCAGGACCATTCCGAGCATGCAACTCCGCATCAAGGCAATCGCCGCCGCGTTCCTCGCATTCGCGTGCATGGGCGCCTCCGCGAGCGACTGCCCGCAGTTCAGTCCGAACGGCCGCGAGCCGGTCGTCGTCAATTCGAAGATGCGCGCGGCAACGCAGGAAGTCTGCTACAGCGACTTCGCGCTGCTTCACTCCGGCATCACGAAAGGTCCGCTCTGGTCGGCGGAGCATCTGACGGCGAGCAGCGTCGACGAGGCAAAGAACAACACGCGCACCAATCGCTTTTTCGTCGACAAGCGCCTGCCGCCGAGCGAAAGCGCGCAGCTTTCCGACTACAAGAAAAGCGGTTACGACCGCGGCCACATGAGTCCCGCAGGCGACCGCGCGAGCCAGAAAGGCATGGCCGAATCGTTCTCGCTTGCGAACATCGTGCCGCAGGACCCGTCGAACAACCGGCGCATCTGGTCGCGCATCGAGGAAGCGGTCCGCAGGCTCACGGAGGAATCGGGCGAAGCGTATGTCGTCACCGGGCCGCTCTTCTCGGGACGCGAGTTGCAGACGATCGGCGAATCGCGCGTGTTCGTGCCGACGCAACTGTATAAAGTGGTCTATTTGCCGCAGCGCCAGATCGCTTTCGCCGTTGTGGTCGAAAATACGCCGACGAACACGTACACGATGAAAACCGTCCGCGAGCTGGAAGCGATGAGCGGTCTCGCGTTTCCCGGCATCCCGGACGAACTGAAAGACAAGCGACTTGGAGGATTGCGCGGTGTTTAAGCCATTTGCGAACGATACTGATGTGATGAACATCGCGGGCGACGCGATCAACATCGAGAACGGCGTGAAACGCCTCACGATCAGCGGCGATTTGACGATCGCCCGCGACAAGGCCGGGCTCGCGAATGCGCTGGCGCTTCAGAAGGCGATCGGCGCGATCGTCGAAGCGTTGCAAAGCGATGCGTCGCTGCCGGCGAAGCTGCCCGACGAACCGGCCGCGCCGTCCGGCACCGCCGACAATCCGTTCATCTGAAGCGGCGCTCGCCAAGACAGTTGCGCGGAGAATCGAAGTGATCGAATGTCATGTCGGCCCGAGTCCGCTCGGGCACATCCTGTATCGCGCCGAAGACGGCTGTCTGACGGGTCTCTTCTTCGTCGGACAGAAGCATTTTCCTGACGGTTTGCAGGAGCCAACGCTGTCCGATACGGCGCCCCGAGCGCGCGTGATCGCCGAGGCGCGCGAGCAGGTCGGCGAATACTTCGCGGGCGCGCGCCAGGATTTCTCGATCGCGCTGCAACTTCACGGCACGGCGTTTCAGCGACAGGTCTGGGACGCGCTGCGTCAGATTCCTTTCGGCGACGCATGGACCTACGGCGACCTCGCGCGCCGCCTCGGCTTGCCCGCAGGCGCATCGCGGGCCGTCGGCAGCGCGAACGGGCGCAATCCCGTTGCGATCATCGTGCCGTGTCATCGCGTGATCGGCGTGGATGGGGAATTGACCGGCTATGCCGGCGGCGTGGACCGCAAACGCCATCTGCTCACGCTGGAAGGCGGGCCGGGGCGCGAGCAACTCGCGCTCTTTTGAGCCAGCCGGATTCCGACAGCAACGGGACTGGCAATAAAAAAACCCGCGAGACTTTCGTTTCGCGGGTTTTTTGTCGATGCAGAGCCGAAAAGGCTTACGGCGTCACGACCACTTCGACGCGGCGATTCTCCGCGCGACCCGCAACCGTTGCGTTCGATGCGATCGGGTTCGCCTTGCCGTATCCCTTCGCGGAGTAGATATCGGCGTTCAGACCATGCGCCTTCAGATAGTCCATCACGGCCCGTGCGCGACGATCCGACAGCGCGAGGTTATGGGAGACCGATGCGGTGGAATCGGTATAACCCGAAACCGTAAGGGACGAGAACTTCACGCCCTGTGCATCCGCGATGAATTTATCCAGGATCTGCTTGGCGTTCGGCGTCAGGACGGCGCTGTCCACGGCGAAGTTCGTCGCCGCGCCCAGCGTGAGCTTGCGCGGCGCCACGACCGGTGCCGGAGCAGGCGCAGGCTGCGCGACAACCGGTGCCGGCGCCGGTGCAGGCTCTGCCGGCGTCACGCAGTTGAAGATCACATCGCGCGAATCGCTGGGCGTTTTCGTGCCGGCGATCGTCTCGAGCACGTTCACCTTCTGATTGCCGCACATCTTCTGTGCCGCGGTCATACAGGCGCTGCCATTCTCGAAAAGACCGTGGCATTCAGCGCGGAAGGCCTTCTGGCCATTCGACGTCTGGATTTCGCTGATATTGAATGCCGGTCCCGTGGTGGACGAGCAGCCCGCGAGCACTGCAGCGGCGATAACACTAACGGCAAGGGTTTTGGTGAGCATCTTGGTATTCATGCGAGTCAAATTCAAAGCGGGCGCCGCTCAGAGCACGCCCCGTTTCCGGAGCTGGAGCTCGTCGCCAAAGACGGCAGGCAAATTCATGGATAGATTTCGGATACGTTCAACGATCGACGGACGATCCAAAAACTGCGCGATTGTAGCGCCGCGATTCGCGCGGATTAAGCGGACAACTCCCAAATTGACCACAATTGCCGCATTCATCTCGAAAACGCAAAAAAGCGCTATTTGGCCGGGGCGGGAAGATCGATGTCGGACTGCTTTTGCAGTTCCTGCACTCGCATTTGCAGGGCACGCAATTGTGCTTGCGCGGCAGCCTGTTCGGTGCGCAGTTCGCGAATCGCATTCTGCTGCTCGATTTGATAGGTCGTGACCTGGCTTTGCTGCGTGCGAGCGATTTCGAGATCCGCCTGAAGCCGGTTCGCGCGTTCCTGCTGAACAGCAATTTGCCGGTCAGCATACACCTTTTCCGCTTCGAGTTTAATGCGCCTGATTTCCGCATCGGCAAGCGTAGCCGATGTTTTCGCAAAATCCGAATACACCGTTTCGGCACGCGCATCGTTTGGCGTTTTGAATACGCGCCAGATATTGCTCTGCTGAAACAATGCCGTGTAATAAACCATCTGCTCGGGATAATACGAGAGACTCGCGCCGTAGCTGCCATTCAACGTCTTGCGCAATTCCGTGATTTTCCCGGCGGCCGTCAGATCTTCGAGTTCCGCAACATCGCTATTCTTGACAGCGGCAGGATCGGGCTTATCGGGCAGCGGATCCGCCGCGCGAGCAAACGGACTCGTCAAACTGGCTGCAATCAGCACGATTTGCGCAATTAACCGGCGCTTCATTGCGATTTTTCCGTAACGCCAAACTATGGCGATCGGAAAGAATTATGGCGCGGTAAATCAGCCAGTTCCAGACGAATTGAATATCACGTTCGATCTAGCGAATACAGCGGGAACTCAGATCGCCGACTGTCGCTTGAATCGGTCTTGCGGCAAGCGCGGTTCGCTCGCGTCGCGGATCGGTTCGACAGGCTGGAAGATGCGCGAGTCCGACGGCTCGGCGGGCACGCGCAGGAAAATCTCACGGTCGCCGTGAAAGACGAAGGGCCTGGCCGACAGGATGCGCGCGTCGGGGACATGCTCGACGGCGTGAACCGGCGCGGCGGAAACGGCAAAAAAAGCAAAGAAACCAGCGACGAGCGCGAGCGCGCCCGGAATCGAGTGTGAACGGTGCATGGCAAAGATACGCGATGAGGGCGCATGAGCGCCGGAATGGAGCAGCCGGAGAAAACGCACGGCGTCCGTGTACGACATGGATCGCTATTTCACCAGCCGTCGCGCGCTCTGCCCATGAGAGAGTTCTCAAAGAAATCTGCTGCCGGGCAACTTCCATGTGCGGTCCATGACGCCCAGGCGTGGAAAATGCATGCTAAAAGCGTTCGCCCGCGCAGACAATCGCGCTCCGCGCACGACTCGACGACTGCAGCCGTCATCCGAGGCCACGCGCAATCGCGCCGGCCCGCCCGCGCAAAGGCATGGCGACGGCGATGACTGGCGCGGCAGGCAACTACAACTTGCCAAGAGTCAGCCATAATGCGCGTTCGCAAAAAAGTCGCGACGCCAAGTAAAAACGAAAATGCCATGAATCAAGACGCCAAGCACTCCCCCGCTCAACCCCGTCCGCCCGCCGCCAACGATGGCAACGTGACGACCGGCGTCCCGGGCCTGGACGAAATCCTGGGCGGCGGTTTCGTCGAAGGCGGTCTGTATCTGATCGAAGGAATGGCGGGCGCGGGCAAGACGATTCTTTCATCGCAGATCGGCTTTCACCGCGTCGCGCAGGGCGACATGGTGCTGTACATCACGCTGATCGCCGAATCGCACACCAAGCTTTTGTCCCATCTGCGGGGGCTCTCGTTCTACAACGCCGACGCCATCTCGGACCGGATGCTCTTCGTCTCCGGCTACCACGAACTGATGCGCGACGGCCTCTCCGGTTTCCTCTCGCTGATCGCCGCGACGATCAAGACCAGCCGGCCGCGCTTCATGGTCATCGACGGCTTTCGCAGCGCGCGCGAATTCAGCTCGACCGAACTCGAGCTCTCGCAGTTCATTCACGAGCTTTCGGCGTTCGTGAGCGCCGCGCGCTGCACGACGCTGATCCTCGCGCCGCTGTCCGGCAACGAGCCGCATCCGGAACACACGCTCGTCGACGGGCTCATCGAGCTGAACCGTTACAACACGGGCATGCGGCGCGCCCGCGAAATCGAGGTCCACAAGCTGCGCGCCCGCGATCATCTGCTCGGCAAGCACTTCTTCAAGATCACGGAAGGCGGCCTCGTGACGTTTCCGCGGATCGAGGCGTCGCCCGCCGTCGAGCACGGCGCACCGGACTTCGAGAACCGATTCGGCTTCGGTTTCCCCGATTTCGATCAGATGCTCGGCGGCGGCGTCGTGCGCGGCTCGACGACCACGCTCATCGGGCCATCGGGCGTCGGCAAGACGCTGCTGTCGCTCAAGTTCCTGCAGGCGGGTGTCGAGCGCGGCGAGCGTTGCGTCTATTTCGGCCTGTACGAGTCGCCCGCGCGGCTTCTGGCGAAAGCGCTATCGGTCGGCATCGATCTCGCGCCGGCCGTGCAGGACGGGCGGCTCACGATCCACTGGCATCCGGCGGTCGAACTGGCGATCGACGAACTCGCCGTCGAGCTGTTGAACGCCGTGAAGGACGCGAAGGCGTCGCGGCTCGCGGTCGACGGCATCGACGGATTCTTTCAGTCCGCGAACCGCACCGAGCGTTTCGGCCTCTTTCTGAACGCGCTCACGCACCGTCTGCGCGATGCCGGCGCGACGACCGTGCTCACCGAAGAACTGCCACTCTACGGCGATGCCTCGCCGCCCGCTTCGTTGCGCGCCTCGGCGATGACCGAAAACATCGTTTTCATGCGCTACGTCGAGGCGAATTCCTCGCTGTATCGCATGGTGTCCGTCGTCAAGCAGCGCGAAGGCTCGCACGATTGCGCGATCCGCCGTCTCACGATCGACTCGCGCGGCCTGCATATCAGCGAAGGTTTCATCGGCTCGACGGGCCTCTTGTCCGGACATCCGTCGATCGCGCCCGCGCTTTCCGTATCGGACCCTGGCGCGCGCGCATGAAGAAAATCCTCGTCGTCGACGATGAATTCGACATCCTGACCACGTGGCGGCTCGTGCTCGAAATGGAGGGCTACGAGGTGTCGACCGCGTCCAACGGACGCACCGCGCTCGATGCGGCGCGCTCGAGCCCGCCCGCGCTCGTCATCACCGACTGGATGATGCCGCACATGGACGGCGTAGAGCTGATCCGGCAACTGGCCGCGAACGACGGGCTCGCGGGCGTGCCGGTCATTCTGATGAGCGCGGCGGCGAATGCGCCTGCGCTCGATCATCCGCGCGCGCAGTTTCGTCGCAAGCCGCTTTCGATCGACGATCTGCTCGACACGGTCAAGGGACTGATCGGTCCGGCCTGAGGAGCCTGGGCACGCTGCGTGCTTGAGAGGAGCGTTCCGGCGAATTCCGGACTTACCATAAACCGCTCAAACGAAGGGAGGCACCATGGTGCAGGATCAAGTGGAAGGCGCAGCACAGAAAGTGGTCGGCAAGGTGCAGGACGCGGTCGGCGCACTGACGGGCGATGAAGCCACGCAAGCCGAAGGCAAGGTGCGGCAGGCATACGGCAACTTGCAGCAAAGCTACGGCCAGACCGTCGACAACGTGCGGCTCGCCGTCGCGAGTCAGCCGATTCAGGGCGTGCTGATCGCGGCGGCCGTTGGCTTCGTGCTCGGCGCGTTGTGGAATCGCGATCGTTGAGGCGTTTCTGACCTGGCGATGCAAAGCCGGCGCGAAAGCTGCGCCGGCTTTGTCGTTTCATGGCGTTCCGCGCACGAATCCGGCGAGCCGTGCGGAGCGCGCGCAATCGAAGGCGATCGCGACCGCCGCCACGCCGAGCGCGCCATGCGAGCCGTCGATGGCCGCCGCGACGGCGAGTCCGCACGCGGACGCCATGCTCATCGCGCGAGCGACGGGCGCGGCGGCGTGGCCGCTCATCGCGAGCGACAAATGTGCGCCGATGAGCGCGAGCATCGCCATCACCGCCATCACAGAAAGCGCACCCGGCTGCGTGCCGAGCACATAGGCAAGCGCCGCGCACGCGCCTGCGCAGGCGAGATGCATCGGCTGCAAGCTCATGCCTCGGCCCTTCGTGCGCCAGCGTACGACCGAACCCAAGGCCGCGACCGCGCCGCCCGCCAGAACGGCATACGCGCTGTCCGAGCCCGGCAGCGCCCAGGCAACGAATGCAATCGTGACGAAGAGCGCCTGCGTGCATGCGCTCGCCGCGCCCCGATTGAAGCGATATCCGACGAATCCCGCGATCACAGCGAGCACGAGCGCGGCGGCGCCCGCTGGGCCGCTTGCGCAGCACGCGGCGGCCACGGCCACGGTCATGCCCATCTGCCACCAGCCGCGCGAAGCGCGCATCGACGAACCCGCCGCCAGCGCCGCGAGCACGCAGAGCGCGCCCGACAGCCCGTCCCCGATCATGCTTCCAGCACGTTCGACAGCGTGCCGATGCCCGCAATCGACACATCCACGCGCGCGCCGTCCTTGATCGAGCCGACGCCGATGGAGGTACCGCACGCGATCACATCGCCGGGCACGAGCGTCATGTCCTGCGACAGCAGGCTCACCTGCTCGGCGGGCGAAAAGATCATGTCGTCGAGCGGATAGTTCTGCCGCTCGACGCCTTCGAGCGTCGTGACGACGCTGGACGCGCGCCAGTCGAAACCATTGCCCGCTGCGACGATCGCCGGGCCGAGGCACGTGAAGGTATCGAAGCCCTTCGAGCGGCACCATTGCGCGAAGTTGGGATCTTCCTGCAGCAGTTCGATGGCGGTGACGTCGTTCACGCACGTATAGCCGAAGATCGCGCTTTCGGCTTCCTCGACCGACGCCCCGCTCACCGTCTTGCCGATCACGATGCCCAGCTCGCCCTCATACGCGATCTTGCCGTGATAACTCTTCGGCCGGCGGATCGACTCGCCCGGCCCGATCACCGACATCGGCGGCTTGATGAGAAAGAGCGGATGCTGCGGCGGCGCTTTATCGAGCTTCTGCGACAGCGCGTAGTAGTTGTTCCACAGCGCGATCACCTTGCTCGGCTGACACGGCGCGAGCAGCGTGAGGTCGTCCACGGCGAACGAAATGCCGGTCGGACGCGGGCGGTCGAACATCGCGCCTTCGTGCTGCACGACGCGGCCCGAATGCTGATCGAGCGTGCCGAAACCGATGCCGCCGCCAGCATCGCGAAAACGAATCCAGTGTGTCACGGTTGCCTCCCTTATAAGGAGCGCGGGCTGCATTTGCGTGCAAATGGCCCGCGCTCTCGTCCCCTCCTCCTGAAATCAGGTCAGATCAGACCCGCGCCGCGCGCCCACTTGTACTTCGCGCCGAGCACCGCGACGGGCAGTTCCGTCGAATAAGCGTAGGCCGGCACGCCGTGTTCGTACAGATATTCGGCGGCTTCCTCCACTTGCACGTCGCCCGCGAGCGAGGCCACGATCGGCTTCTCGATGCCGAGCGCCTTCATCTCCTCCTTCACTTCGATGACGAGCTTCGCGAAGACCATCGGCGGCGTGATGATCGTGTGCCAGTAGCCGAGGATGATCGAATGGATGCGATCGTCCTCCAGTCCCAGCCGGATCGTGTTCTTGTACGTCGACGGCGGCTCGCCCCCGGTGATGTCGACAGGATTGCCCGCCGCGCCGAACGGCGGGATGAACTTGCGGAACGCGGCGTCGAGATCGTCGGGCATCGTCATCAGCGAGAGGCCGTTATCGACGCACGCATCGGACAGCAGCACGCCCGAGCCGCCCGCGCCGGTGATGATGACCGTGTTCTCGCCCTTGGGCGTCGGCAGCTTCGGAATGCCGCGCGCGAATTCGAGCAGATCGCGCAACGAGCGGGCGCGGATCACGCCGCATTGCTGGAACACGTCCTCGTAGATCTTGTCGTTGCCCGCGAGCGCGCCCGTGTGCGAGCTGGCCGCGCGCGCGCCGAGGCTCGTGCGTCCCGCCTTCAGCACGACGACCGGCTTCTTCTTCGACACGCGCTTCGCGGCTTCGGCGAACGATCGTCCGTCCTTCAGATCCTCGCAATGCTGCGCGATGATCTCGGTGTTGTCGTCCTGCTCGAAGAACGTGAGCAGATCGTCTTCATCGATATCGCTCTTGTTGCCCAACCCGACGATCGCCGATACGCCCATCTTCGCCGAGCGCGAGAAGCCGATGATCGCCATGCCGATGCCGCCCGACTGCGACGACAACGCCGCCTTGCCCTTCACGTCGTACGGCGTGCAGAACGTCGCGCACAGGTTCTTCGGCGTGTAGTAGAAGCCGTAGATATTCGGCCCCATCATGCGGATGTCGTACTGACGCGCGATCTTCACGATCTCTTCCTGACCTTCGTGATTGCCCGTCTCAGCAAAGCCCGACGGAATCAGCACCGCGCCCGGAATCTTCTTCTCGCCCACTTCGACGAGCGCTTGCGCCACGAACTTCGCCGGAATCGCGAACACGGCGACGTCGATCACGCCGGGCACGTCCTTCACGCTCTTGTACGCCTTGCGGCCCATGATCTCGTCGGCTTTCGGATGGATCGGATAGATCGCGCCCTGGTAGCCGCCGTTGATGAGGTTCTTCATCACCGAGTTGCCGATCTTGCCGTCCTCGTTCGACGCGCCGATCACCGCGACCGCGTCCGGCTTCATGATGCGGTTCATCTGCGCGACGATCTGCTCCTGCGTCGGCCGATAGCGCGGCGCGGCCGGCTCGAAATCCATCACGATGCGCACGTCCGCCGCGACCGCGCCGCTCGGGCTCGCGAACACCGGATTCAGGTCCATCTCGGAGATTTGCGGGAAATCGTCGATGAGACGCGACACGCGCTCGATCAGCGTGATGAGCGCCTCGCGATGCACCGGTTCCGCGCCGCGCACGCCGCGCAGCACTTCGGCGGCCTGGATGCCGTCGAGCATCGACGCGGCTTCCTCGCGCGTCACGGGCGCGAGGCGGAACGTCACGTCCTTCAGCACTTCGACGAGCACGCCGCCGAGACCGAACGCGATCAGCTTGCCGAACGACGGATCGGTCACCGCGCCGATGATCACTTCCTGCCCCGCGCCGACCATCTGCTGGACCTGCACGCCGACGAGCGTCGCGTTCGGGTCGTACTGCTTCGCGTTCGAGATGATCGTGTCGAAACCGGCGCGCACGTCGGCTTCGTTCTTCACGTTGACGAGCACACCGCCCGCCTCGGTCTTATGCAGGATTTCGGGCGAAACGATCTTCAGCACCACCGGAAAGCCGATGAACGACGCGAGCTTCGCGGCATCGTCCGCCGACTTCGCGACGCCTTCCTGCGGCACCGCGATGCCGTATGCATCGCAGACGAGCTTGCCTTCGGGCGCCGTCAGCGACGTGCGGCCCTCGGCCTTCACGCGATCGAACACTTCCGCGACGCGGCGTTGCGCGTCGGGTGCATGGAGCGGGACGACCGCCGCCGCGTGCGTGGATGAGTTGGCTGCTTCGCTGCGTTCCTGGACTACCGTGCTGTTCATTTGGTGCGTCTCCGTTTATTTGGGCGTGCAGGGGCCTGCGCCGCCTTCTCTCGAAGGCGGACGTCAGTGCATGGCAAAGTTCTTTAAATCGCGCCGAGGCTCTTCAGCGTGGCGATCTGGTCGGGCGAGTAGCCGAGTTCGGTCATGACTTCGTCGGTGTGTTCGCCGAGCAGCGGCGAGCGCACGACTTCGGTCGGGCTGTCGGACAATTTGATCGGATTGCCGACCGTCAGGTACTTGCCGCGCACCGGATGATCCACTTCGACGACGGTGCCCGTCTTGCGCAGCGACGGCTCTTCGGCAATCTCCTTCATCGAGAGAATCGGGCCGCACGGAATGTCGTGCTTGTTGAGGATCTCCATCGCCTGGAACTTGGTCTTCGACATCGTCCAGCGCTCGATTTCATCGAAGATCTGCTTCAGATGCGGCAGGCGCGCGTTCGGCGTCTTGTAATCCGGATGGTCGATCCATTCCTCCTTGCCGATCACCTTGCAGATTTCGCCCCACACCGGCGCCTGCGTGATGAAGTAGATGTACGCGTTCGGATCGGTTTCCCAGCCCTTGCACTTCAGAATCCAACCCGGCTGGCCGCCGCCCGATGCATTGCCCGCGCGCGGCACCGCTTCGCCGAAGCTGCCGTTCGGGTACTGCGGGTACTCTTTCATCACGCCGGTGCGTTCGAGCCGCTGCTGGTCGCGCAGCTTCACGCGGCAAAGGTTGAGCACGCCGTCCTGCATCGCGGCGAGCACTTTCTGGCCGCGTCCGCTCGTGTTGCGCTGATACAGCGCCGTGACGATGCCGAGCGCGAGATGCAGGCCGGTGCCCGAGTCGCCGATCTGCGCGCCGGTGACCGTCGGCGGGCCGTCGTCGAAGCCGGTGGTCGAGGCCGCGCCGCCCGCGCATTGCGCGACGTTTTCGTAGACCTTGCAGTCTTCATACGGTCCAGGACCAAAGCCTTTCACCGACGCGACGATCATCCGCGGATTCAGCTCCTGGATGCGCTCCCACGTGAAGCCCATGCGATCGAGCGCGCCCGGCGCGAAGTTCTCGACGAGCACGTCGCACTTCTTCACGAGCGTCTCGAGCACCTTTTTGCCTTCGGGATTCTTCGTGTCGATGGTGATCGAGCGCTTGTTGTGGTTCAGCATCGTGAAGTAGAGGCTGTCGGCGTCGGGGATATCGCGCAACTGCTCGCGCGTGATGTCGCCCGCGCCCGCGCGCTCGACCTTGATGACGTCGGCGCCGAACCACGCGAGCAGCTGCGTGCAGGTCGGTCCCGACTGGACGTGCGTGAAGTCCAGGATGCGCACGCCGTCCAGCGCCTTGCCAGAAGTGTTCACCGTCATGGCTTTGTCTCCCAAATCTCTCTTACGACGTTTATAGGTTCACATTTATTTGTACATCGTCTGCGCCATCGTGCCGGGCGCGTAGACAGTCGGATCGACCCAGATGTTGATGACCGCGCTCTTGCCCGTCTTCGCGATCGACTCGCGCGCCCGCTGCAACGCGCCCGCGATCTTTGACGCTTCGCGCACTTCCTCGCCGTAGCCGCCGAGCATTTCGGCGAAGCGGCCATACGGCACATCCGACAGCAGATTGCCCACGTTGCCGCGCTCTTCGCCGTACTTCGCGAGCTGGCCGTAGCGGATCTGGTTCATCGCGGAGTTGTTGCCGATCACCGCGATATACGGCACGCCGAAGCGGTTCGCGGTTTCCATGTCGAAAGACGTCATGGAGAACGCGCCGTCGCCGTAATAGCAAAGCACTTCTTTCTCCGGATTGGCAAGCCCCGCCGCAATCGCAAAGCCCGTGCCGACGCCGAGCGAGCCGAGCGCGCCCGGGTCCATCCACTGGCCGGGGCGGCGCGGACGCACGGCCTGCGCGGAAATCGTCACGACATCGCCGCCGTCGCCGATGTAGATCGTGTCGTCGGACAGGAACTGGTTGATCTCGTGCGCGACGCGATATGGATGGATCGGGCTGGCATCGGACGTAAAGAGCGGCATCAGCTTGGCCGTGGCGGTTTCTTCCAGCGCCGTGAGTTCCTGCATCCACTTCTGGCGCGCCTGGCGCTTGTCGTTCTTCAGACGCCCGCTCGCCGCCTGCAGCGCCGCGCCGAGAATCGCGCCCGGATCGCCGACGAGGCCCAGATCGATATCGCGATTCTTGCCGACCGTGCGGTAATCCATGTCGATCTGCACCAGCTTCAGATCCTTGCTAATGCGCTTGCCGTAGCCCATGCGGAAATCGAACGGCGTGCCGACGATCACGATCAGATCCGCCTTCGCGAAGGCCTGCGAGCGCGTGCGGTCGAAGTGATGCGGATCGCCCGGCGGCAAGAGGCCGCGGCTCGCGCCGTTGAAATAGCCGGGAATGTCGAGGCCGCGCAGGAGCGCGATCGCTTCTTCGTGGCCGCGCGCGGTCCACACTTGCTGGCCGTAGAGAATCGCCGGGCGCTCGGAATTCACGAGCAGATCGGCGAGCTGTTCGATGGAAGCCGGATCGCCGACCGATTTCGTCGACGCGCGATAGCGGCCCGGCTGAGGAATCACGGCTTTGGTGACGTCGATTTCACGGTCGAGCACGTCGCGCGGAATTTCCAGATACGCCGGGCCGGGCGCGCCGTTGAAGGCTTCGCGGGCGGCCATCGAGATCATGTCGGCGACGCGCTCGGTGCTCGGCACGGTCGCGGCGAACTTGGTGATCGGCGCCATCATGTCGACATGCGGCAGATCCTGCAGCGAGCCCATCTTGTGCTGCGTCAGCGCGCCCTGCCCGCCGATATGGATGATCGGGCTTTCCGAGCGGAACGCCGTGGCGACGCCCGTCACCGCGTTCGTGCATCCGGGACCGGCCGTCGTCACGACGCAGCCGAGCTTGCCGGTCTGACGCGCGTAGCCGTCGGCGGCGTGGGCGGCGACCTGCTCGTGGCGCACGTCGATGATGCGGATGCCTTCGTCGACGCAACCGTCGTAAATATCGATGATGTGGCCGCCGCACAGCGTGAAGATCGTATCGACGCCTTCGTTCTTCAAAGCACGGGCGACCAGATGGCCGCCCGAAACGACGCCCGCGCCGCGGGTCTTCTGCTTCAGCGTGTCATCGGCGGTGGTGGTGGCTGGAGCGACTTCAGGGCGGCTGCTGACGACTTCGGACATTGTTGTCTCCTCCTCGATGGGGGTTGTGTGTGCGATCCCGGAACGTCGCGCTGCGTGCCGGTTGCTGTGATATACAATATTCCACACACAGTATTAGTCAACTGTAGACCGATCGATGAAAACCCTGTGATGCACTGCACGATGCGTTGAAATGCCTGTCATGTGTGGCGTTGGCGGTTTCTCATTTTGCATCGCGTCAACCGCTGTACTTCTTCCGGCGTTGCCAAACCTCACACGCGACCACTCGACGAAAGTTTTTTGTTCGCCTTGAAATCTGATATACAGTATTTCAGCGTGCCATCGACGATGCTTTTTCCGGCTCGCTCATTCCCATCAGAGGACATCAGGAGACGCAATGAACATCCACGAGTACCAGGCGAAAGCGCTGCTGCGAAAGTACGGCGTTGCCGTGCCGGAAGGCCGTGTCGCCTTCTCCGCGCAGGAAGCCGCCGATGCGGCCCGCGCGCTACCCGGACCCGTGTGGGTCGTGAAGTCGCAGATTCACGCGGGCGGGCGCGGCGCGGGGCGTTTTGCCAACGATCCGGACGGAAAAGGCGGCGTGCGCGTCGTGAAGTCGGTGGACGACGTGCGTGAAAACGCGCAGAAGATGCTCGCGTCGGTGCTCGTCACGAAGCAGACCGGGCCGGCGGGCAAGGAAGTGAAGCGGCTCTACATCGAGGAAGGCTGCGATATCGCACGGGAGCTGTATCTCGGCATGCTGGTGGATCGCGCCACGTCGCGCATCACGATCATGGCGTCGACGGAAGGCGGCATGGAGATCGAGGAAGTCGCGCATCGCACGCCGGAGAAGATTCTCAAGGTCGCGATCGATCCGGCGACGGGCCTGCAGCCGTTTCACACGCGCCAGATCGCGTTCGGGCTCGGTCTCTCCGGCAATCAGATCAAGGCTGCGTCGAAGTTCATCACGGCGCTGTATCAGGCGTTCGTCGATCTGGACGCGTCGATCGTCGAAGTGAATCCGCTCGTCGTGACCGGTTCGGGCGATGTCATGGCGCTCGACGCCAAGCTCAATTTCGACGACAACGCGCTCTATCGGCATCCGGATATCGAAAAGCTGCGCGACGAGGACGAGGAAGATCCGGCCGAAATCGAAGCGGCGAAGCACGGCCTCAATTATGTGAAGCTCGACGGCAACATCGGCTGCATGGTGAACGGCGCGGGCCTCGCGATGGCCACGATGGACATCATCAAGCTCTACGGCGGCGAGCCGGCGAACTTTCTCGACGTCGGCGGCGGCGCGACGCAGGAACGCGTCGCGACCGCGTTCAAGCTGATTCTGCGCGATCCGAAAGTGCGCGGGATTCTCGTCAACATCTTCGGCGGCATCATGCGCTGCGACGTGATCGCGCAAGGCGTGGTCGCGGCCGCGCGCGAGATCGATCTGGGCGTGCCGCTCGTCGTGCGCCTCGCGGGCACGAATGTCGATGCGGGCCGCGAGATTCTGCGCACGTCCGGTCTCACCATCATCCCCGCCGACAATCTCGCCGATGCTGCCGACAAGATCGTCAGCGCCGTCGCTCAAGGAGCCGCTAAATGAGCGTTCTCATCGACAAAAACACCAAGGTGATCTGCCAGGGCTTCACCGGCGCACAGGGCACGTTTCACTCCGAGCAGGCGATCGCGTACGGCACGCGCATGGTCGGCGGCGTAACGCCGGGCAAAGGCGGCACGACGCATCTGGATCTGCCGGTGTTCGACACCGTCGCCGATGCGGTCGCGAAAACCGGCGCCGATGCCTCCGTGATCTACGTGCCGCCGCCCTTCGCCGCCGATGCGATTCTCGAAGCCATCGATGCGCAGGTGCCGTTCATCGTCTGCATCACGGAAGGCATTCCGGTGCTCGACATGGTGCGCGTCAAGCGCGCGCTCGGCGGTTCGGCGAGCCGGCTCGTCGGGCCGAACTGTCCGGGCGTCATCACGCCAGGGCAATGCAAGATCGGCATCATGCCGGGGCATATCCATCGTCCGGGGAAGATCGGCGTGGTGTCGCGCTCGGGGACGCTGACCTATGAAGCCGTCGCGCAGACGACCGCGGCGGGGCTCGGGCAGACGACGTGCATCGGCATCGGCGGCGATCCGGTGAACGGGACGAACTTCATCGACTGTCTGTCGCTCTTTCTGGAAGACGACGCGACCGAAGGCATCATCATGATCGGCGAGATCGGCGGGTCGGCGGAAGAAGAGGCCGCGCAATTCCTGAAGGACGCGAAGACGAAAAAGCCGGTGGTCGGGTTCATCGCCGGGACGAGCGCGCCGCCGGGACGCCGCATGGGCCACGCGGGCGCGATCATTTCGGGCGGCTCGGGCACCGCCGGCGCGAAGATCGACGCGATGAAGTCGGCGGGCATTCACGTCGCCGATTCGCCGGCCGCGCTCGGCGAAACGATGGTGCGCGCGATGCGCTAAAAAGAAAGGCCGCGCGGCAAACGCCACGCGGCCTCTTCTACTGGTACTAAGCCATCAATCCCGCATCAGTCCAGAAAGTCGCAATTCGCCTCGACGAACGCCGCCAGATCCAGCGAATGCTGCTTCACGAGCCGCTCGACCAGCTCCGTGTCCCGCTTCTCCAGCGCCTCGATGATCCGCATGTGATCGACGATCGAGCGCGACGCCCGGTCGCTCTGCGAGATCGTCATCTTACGGATGGCGCGCACGTGCACGAAGATGTTCTTGATCGTGTCGAAGATGATTTCCGACTTCGCCAGCCGCACGATCGCCGAATGGAACGCGATATTCGCTTCCGAATACTCGTCGATATGCTCGGCGGGCGTCGAGTCGCGGAAATTGTCGAACATGTGGCGCAGATGGGCGATTTCCTCGTCCGTCGCGCGCTGCGTCGCGAGGCGCGCCGCCATGCTCTCCAGCGCCGCCCACATATGGATCATCTCGACGATCTCGCGCTTGGTCTTGCGCAAGATATAGACGCCGCGGCGCGGCACCGTGCGCAGAAACCCTTCCTGCTCGAGCAATGTCATGGCCTCGCGGATCGGCGTGCGCGACACGCCGAGCGCTTCGGTCAGCTCTTTCTCGTCGAGACGGATTTCTTCCCGCGAACGATAGATGTCCGCCTCGGCGATCGCCTGCCGCAGTTTCGCGTACGCCTGATCGCGCAGCGAAACCGTGGCGTTGATCGGCTCCAGCGAAAGCGTCAGCCCCGACGGACGGACCTCAGGGCGAACTTCCGGCCTGTCTACGGATTGAGTATCAGATGGCATTGATGGCTTGATTTCCCAAGTGCGGACGGCCAGCGTCGACACGCTTGCCCGAACCGCCGTTCTGGTCTTCCGCCGCGAGTCCGGCGAAGCGACCGTGATCCTGTGCGCGCTGCAGCATGCTCTGCGGCACCGCCGACGCAATCATAAACGTAACACCCGCACCCACGGCAACCAGCGCGAATCCGACAACAACCAACAGGGCGATGCTCATCTCAGGCTCCGGTTAAATCACTCAAGAGCCCTCATTATATGTTGCAACGCAACAGCGCGCAACATATTTTGCATCTTGTATATCAGAAACAACGCTGGTGCCTTCGTCTGCAGTTTAGGCGGCTTTTTGAGATTGCGGGAGCGGCAGCGCCTTCGCCGTGCCCTGGTTCACGCCCTCGCGCAGTTTGATCAATGCGAGAACCGCATCGAGCATCGGCGTTTCGACATGCACCAGACGGCCGATTTCCTGCACGACGGTCATCAGCGGATCGATTTCCATCGGGCGTCCGGCTTCGCAGTCCATCAGCATCGACGTCTTGTGCGCGCCGACCGCGCCCGCGCCGTTGATGCGCCGCTCCACGTCGACGCGGAAGTTCACGCCGATCTTGTCGCCGATCGCCTTCGCCTCCAGCATCATCGCCTTCGAGAGCGCCCGCGTGCCGGGGTCGCTCGTCAGCACGTCGAGCGTCGCGCCGGTGAGCGCGCTGATGGGGTTAAAGCACAGATTGCCCCAGAGCTTCAGCCAGATTTCGTCGCGGATGTTGTCGCGCATCGGCGCTTCCATGTCCGCCTTCGCCATCATGTCGTGCAGCGCCTGCAGACGCGGCGTGATCTCGCCGCTCGGCTCGCCGATCGGGAATTTCTTGCCGTAGTGATGCTCGATGACGCCCGGCTCCGCGATCTCCGCCGCCGGCAGCAGCACGCAGCCGATCGCGCGCTCCGGACCGAACACGTCCCACTGGCGACCGCCCGGATCGACGCTTTGCAGCTTCGTGCCTTCGAGCTCACCGCCGTGCTTGTAGAAGTACCAGTAAGGCAGACCGTTCACTGCCGTGACGATGGCCGTTTCCGGGCCGAGCAGCGGCGGAATCAGATCGACGACGCCAGGAATCGAATGCGCCTTCAACGCGATGATCACGTAATCCTGCGGGCCGAGTTCGGCGGGATTGTTCGTGCAGCGCACCTTGACCGTGTGCTCCTCGCCGTCGATCCGAAGCTTGACGCCGTTCGCCTGCATCGCCGCGAGATGCGGCCCGCGCGCGACGAAACTGACGTCCGCACCGGCGCGGGCCAGTTGCGCACCCATATAGCCGCCGATCGCGCCGGCGCCGTACACGCAGATTTTCATGGTTCGTCTCCTGAGGGTTATCGCGTTATAGCCTTCTGATATACAAGATACTACATTCCGAGTGCAGACAGGACAAGGCGAATCGTGCGCTTGCGGACGAGCGAAAACCCGCATGCGCGAAAGGCACCGCGGGTTTCGGATGTCGAAAGGAAGGGTTTGGGTCAGGCTTCGACAGCCTGACCCGAGATCAGAGTATGCGACGAGGACGAAACGATGTGTGACCACACGCTCGCCGCGCTCGCGCGCAATGCGCGGTTCTTGCGCCGCACGAGCATGATCGTGCGCGAGGTCTCCGGCACGAGCGGGATGAAACGCGCCTGTGCCGTCTCGCAGGCGATGCGCACATGCATCGGCAGGATGCCGACGCCGAGGCCCGACGCCGCCATGCGCGCGACCGCGGCGGCTTGCGTCAGTTTCTGGCGCACGGCGCCGCTTACGCCGTGCAGCGCGAGCGCGGCCTCGATGGCGCCGAGACTGCCGGTGTCGTCGTCGAGAAGGAGAAGCGGCGTGCCGCGCAACTGATGCCAGTCGATGCGCGCCGCCGCGCCCAGCCGATGCGACGCGCCGACGACGGCCGCGAAACCATCGGCGAAAAGCGGCTCAGCGGCAAGTTCGTCGAGATTCTCGGGCGCGACGACGACGCCCAGCTCCGCCTCGCCCGAACGCACGAGTTGCAGCACGGCGTTCTGCGGCCGGTCCATCACGACGACCGTGATATCCGGCAGACGCTCGCGGCACGCGGCGAGCATCGCCGGCAGCACGCTCGCCGTGAGACCGCAACTGCTCGCGAGATTCACGACGCCCGGCTCGCCGCCCTCCTGCGCGCGCGGCCGCAACGTCGCCTCCAGTTCCTCGACGAGCGGTGCGATGCGCGCGAGCAGCTTGCGGCCGGTGTCGGTGAGCGCGACCTGGCGCGTGGTGCGATCGAAGAGCCGCAGCGCGATTTCGTCTTCGAGTTCGCGGATGCTGCGGCTGACCGCCGATTGTGTGATGCCGAAGTCGTCGCCCGCGCGCGTGAAGCTGCGATGCCGCGCGAGGGTGACGAACAACCTCAGTTGATGCAGCGATACGCTCAACGATCGCGCGTCGTCTTTCATTGAATCGAGCCGGTCCGCAGCGACGCGTTGATCGACGACGTTTCGCTCGATGCTTCCTCGAGCGTGTTTTCGATCCAGCGCTTTCTCATCGGCGCGAGCACGAACTTGGCGCACAGTCCCGCCGCGATCGACGTCACCGCTGCCGTGATGAACACCGCGTTCCACGAACCGATCGACGCGAGCACCGAGGCGAGCGGCACCAGCATCGACGCCGTGCCTTTCGCCGTGTACAGCGTGCCCGCGTTGGCCGCGGCGTACTTGCTGCCGAAGGTATCGGCGCAGGTCGCCGGGAAGATCGAGAAGATCTCGCCCCAGCACAGGAAGGTCATCGCCGCGAACAGCATGAAGAGATACGGGTTGTGGCCGAACTCCATCAGCCCGAGCAGCGCGACGCCTTCACCCAGAAAGATGATGAACATCGTGTTCTCGCGGCCGATCTTGTCGGAGATGAAGCCGCACAGCGGTCGCGTGAAGCCGTTGCACAGATTGTCGATCGAGAGCGTCATCGCGAGCAGCGGCAGCGTCACGCCGAGCAGGTTCACCGGCATCTTCGCGAATCCGTATTCCTTGGCGATCGGCCCGAACTGCGCGGTCGCGATCACGCCGCCCGCCGCGACGAACACGAACATCAGATACAGCACCCAGAAGAGCGGCGAGCGCACCATCTGTCCTGTCGTGTAGTCGATCTTCGTCGACACGATGCGTTTGGCCGGCACGATGCCCTTCGGCGGATTCGGGCGCACCAGCATCAACGCGAGCACGAAGATGCACACGCCCTGCAGGATGCCGAAGAACATGAACGCGTGCTCGTAGCCCGAGCTCTGGATCATGTTGGAAATCGGAATCACGGTGACGGCCGCGCCCGCGCCAAAGCCCGCCGCGGTCAGGCCCGCCGCGAGACCGCGCTTGTCCGGGAACCACTTGAGCGCCGTGCCGACGCAGGTGCCGTACACGCAACCGGCGCCCACCCCCGCGACCACGGCCGCGATGTACAGATGGACGAGGCTCGTCGCGTGGGCATCGATGATCCAGCCGAGCGCCGCGCAGATCGAACCGCCGATGACGACCGGCCGCGGCCCGAATTTATCGACGAGCCAGCCTTCGACAGGCACGAGCCACGTTTCGGTGACGATGAAGATGGTGAAAGCCGTTTGAATCGCCGCCTGGCCCCAATGGTGTTTTGCATCCATCGGAACGACGAAAAGGGTCCATGCGTACTGCAGGTTGGCGACCAGCCCCATGCATAGGATGCCGATCGTGAGCTGGAACCATCTGTTGTGGTGACGCCCGTGCGATTGCCCGGACACAACCGTGTCTGCGCTTGCCATGTCTGTCTCCGTTATGTTTTCCAGCGCTCGTGCGGCGCTTGGTGTGCTGCGAGAAACCGGCGCGGTGCGTCGGCGGCGAGCGGTCGGTCAGGGGAAATGCTCGCTCCGGGCGGCATGGGCTTGAGGCCGCCGGTCGCGGGTATTGCGCATGTCGCGCGTTTTGAAGTGGGCGATCGATTCGCACATCTGGCAAGCATCCGCTTCAGGCGATCGAAGAATCATGTCAAGCGATTCCCAATAGAGTCCGGATGGTTGATGCGGCCTTTGCAGGCTTCGTGTGCTGCGAGATGCGTGCTCGTGATGCTACGCGAAATGCTGACCGATGCCTGGGGTTTAGCATGGCCGTTCGTGCCTTCCGCGACTGTCCGCCTTACAACTTTTGGGGACGTGAAAGCATCGTGGGGGAGAAAAACGATTAAGGAAAGTTAGAAAAAATTATTGTATAAATTAGCAATCGTTAATGGATGAGGGATTGCCGTGCTGCGTAACGCCACCCTGCGCCAACTGAAGATCTTCGAAACCGTGGCCCGGCGGCTGAGTTTTTCTCGCGCCGCCGAAGAGCTTTACCTCACCCAGCCCGCGGTTTCGACGCAGGTGAAGCAACTGGAGGAGCACGCCGGCTTGCCGCTTTTCGAGCAGTTGGGCAAGAAAATCTACCTCACGCCGGCCGGAAATGAAATGCTTCACTACAGCCGGGCGATTCTCGAGCAGTTTCGAGAAGCCGACGATGCGATGGCGCGGCTCAAGGGCATCGCGGGCGGAACGCTCAACGTCGCGGTGATCAGCGCGGGCGATTATTTTTTCCCGCGTCTGCTCGCCGCATTCACGCAGCGCAACACCGATGTCCGGCTCAATCTCGCGGTACACAACCGCGAAGAACTGCTGCATCAACTGTCGGACAATCTCACCGATCTCGCCGTGATGGTCCGGCCGCCGCGCGATATGGACACGGTGAACGTCTCTTTTGCACCGCATCCGTACGTGATCGTCGCGCCGCCGGATCATCCGCTCGTCGGACGCAGGAACATGCCGCTCGAAGCACTGGCCGAGGAGCCGTTCATCGTCCGCGAGCGCGGCTCGGACACGTGGAATTCGATGGAAGAAGGATTCGGCGGCCGGCTTCCGAACCTGAACGTGTCGATGGAGATCACCAGCACCGAGACGATCAAGCAGGCGGTGATCGCCGGAATGGGTGTGAGCTTTCTGTCCGCCCACACGATCAGCATGGAGCTGCAGGTCGGCAAACTGGCCGTGCTCGACATCGAAGGCTTTCCGGTGATGCTCAACTGGTTCGTCGTGCACCGGAACAACAAGCGGCTGCCGCCCGTGGCGCTCGCGTTCAAGCAGTTCTTGATCGAGGAAGGCGCGGCGCAGATCGAAGCGATCACGCAAATCGTCGCGAAGACCGGCAAACCCAACGCATAATGTTTACTGAATAGATAAGCGAAAAAAGTTTAACTGTCGTATATGGATCGACTTTCCTATCCTGCATTCAAGCCCCACGGCCATACAGGAGACGATCATGATCCACGCAAAGCACGACGAAGACCGCGAAGTTCAGGCGCAAGTCTGCGCGTTCAATACCGCTTTCGAAGAACTCGACCTGATGTTCCGTTGGGATGCGCAAACCTATCGCTCGCTGGCATCGGCGGATAGCGATTACGGGAAGATTGCGCAGTACATCGGAACCCATTCTCCGCATCTTTTGAAGGCATACAGCGCGGAGTTTCTCTGCCAGGCGATCGTCGAGCGCAAGAATTCGACGATCGAAGCCTGCCGGCAAAACACGGTTCAATATGAAGACAGCACGCAGCGAGCGCGGCTTTGGCGGGCGCGCAACGAGGAAACGGCGCGCGTCTGACAGTTCCTTCTCATATATAGGGCGGTCCGATCAGACGGACCGCCCTTTTCTTTTTGCTTGCGCCGCGGTTGCCCGCGGCGCGCATGCGACTCAGGGCGTCAGCGCGACCCAGACCGCCTTCGGCTCGGTGAAATTCTCGATGGCGACATCGCCATGTTCGCGGCCGAAGCCCGAATCGCCGCCGCCGCCCCACGGCAGACGCACATCGGTGAAGCCGTAGGTATTGACCCAGACCGTGCCCGCCTTCAGTTCCGCCGCCATGCGATGCACGCGGCCGATATCCGCGCTCCACACGCCCGCGGCGAGACTGTACGCGGTGCCGTTGGCGATGCGCAGCGCGTCGGCTTCATCGTCGAAGGGAATCACGCTCGCCACCGGCCCGAAGATTTCCTCCTGCGAGATGCGCATCTCATGTTCGACGTTCGCGAACACCGTTGGCTCGACGAAATAGCCGCGCTCGCCGGAACGCTTTCCGCCCGTCACGAGCGACGCGCCCTCGCCTCTGCCGATGTCCACGTAGTCCAGCACGCTTTTCATCTGCTTCGCGGAAATGAGCGGGCCCATATTGGTTTCGCGTCTGGACGGGTCGCCGAGCTTGATCGTCTGCGCGCGCTGGGCAAGGCGTTCGACAACTTCGTCATAGACCGCGCGCTGGGCGAGAATGCGCGAGCCGGCCGAGCAGACCTGACCGGCGTTGAAGAAGATGCCCGATGCGGCCGCGCGCACGGCGCCGTCGATGTTCGCGTCCGCGAAAATCACGTTGGCGGACTTGCCGCCGAGTTCGAGCGTCACGCGCTTGAAGTTGCCCGCCGCGCCCTGCAGGATGCCGCGGCCGACGGACGGCGAACCGGTAAACGTCACCTTGTCGACGCCCGGATGCGCGACGAGCGAGTCGCCGACGACCGAACCCTTGCCGGTCACGATGTTCAGCACGCCCGGCGGCACGCCTGCTTCGAGCGCGAGCCGCCCGACCATCAGCGCGGAGAGCGGCGTGATTTCGGCCGGCTTCACAATCAGCGTGCAGCCGCAGGCGAGCGCGGGCGCGATCTTCCACATGCCGATCATCAGCGGAAAATTCCACGGAACGATCGCCGCGACGACGCCGACCGGCTCGCGCACGGTGTAAGTCAGCGCGTCCGGGCGCGCGGGCACCACCTGTCCGTTGATCTTGTCGCACCAGCCGGCGTAGTACGCAAGCGTATCGATGGCGGCGGGCACGTCCTGGCGCTGGACGCCGGAAATCGGCTTACCGGCGTCGAGACTTTCGAGCGCGGCAAGTTCTTCCTGATTTTCGCGCAGCAGATCGGCAAGTTTCATCAGGATTCGGCCGCGCTCCGCGGCACGGATCGCGTTCCACGGCTTCAGCGCGGCGCGTGCCGCCTGCACGGCCCGGTCGACATCGGCGGAGGTGCCCTGCGCCACGTAGGCGATAGGGTTTTCGTTCGACGGGTCGAGGTTCGTCGAATACTCGCCTCCGCTCGGCGGGACAAACTCGCCGTTGATCAGCAATTCGTAGCGCTTCAAGTCCGCGGTGCTTTCCATGTCTCGCTCCATGTGCTTTTAAGAATCACTTCATGTTGCGGGAGAAAAAGCATCAATGAAAGCAAAACATTTTTATTGTTTATATAGAGCGGAATGTATGGACGGATATAGCGTGCTGGACATCATGCGCGGGGATCGGGCTGGCCGGGCAATTGCCGATTCGGCGTCGCCGCGATTTCTTTCGCTTTACTTAGTATCCGGCGAGCATTCGCCGCGCAGGAGAGCCCATTCTTCGCACTGTCGTCCATTGGGGAAACGGCAGATGCCGATTTGGCCTTGAGGCGAATCGACGATCTGCAACGTCCCGCCACGCTGGATGCAGCTGACAGATGCCGGGTTGGCCAATCCCGCCCGCTGCGGGACCGGCTTGTCCTGCGCCTCGGACGTGCACGACGACAAACACAACGCGAATCCGGCAGCGATAGTCAAACCGGCAAGCACGGTAGCGAAGGTTCGCTTCATCTCGATATTCCTGTAGCGTTGAACAGTTTGGCCTTTCGGCATTGGGCGAGTCGGCCTACCGGGCATGACCGCCATCGTGAGCCGGTCATGCCTTTTCCGGAGCGCGTGTTCGCGCACCCCACTTTTTGCAACGATCAGCGCGTTGCCTGCTTGCCCATGACGGCATCGACCGATTCACCGATCACGACGATGTCCGTGCGGCGATTCTTCGCTTGTCCTGCAGGCGTGTCGTTGCTTGCAGCGGGCCGGTCAAAGGCGAAGCCTTTCGTCGTGATGCGCGACGGCGCGATGCCACGCTGTTGCAGCGCGCCCGCCACCGTCTGCGCGCGCTCTTCCGACAACGCCTGGTTGTATTCATGCGTGCCCGTGTTATCCGTGTGACCTTCGACGATCACGAGCTTCTTGCTGCGCTTGAGCAGCACGACCGCGCGCTGGATTGCCGGAGTCGAATCGCTGCGCAGCGCCGATTTGTCGAAGTCGAACAGAACCCGGTCCGGCAAGCGCACCTGCACGCCTTCGCTGGTCTGCGTCACCTCGATGCCGACTTGTTGATTGAGCGCGACCTCCTTGTCGCGGTCGGGACCCGTGGCGCAACCCGCCAGCAATGCGATAGAGAGCGCGCAAGTGGTAAGAGAGAATGCAAACTTCATAGTTTCCTGCTTTGTTGATGTAGAAGTGAGAACGAAAGCGAATCGACGGTGAGCACCGGATCGAAGTAAGCGTCGTTGCCGATGAGATTTGCTTTCCTTATCAACCGATTACCGACGATTGCTACACGTGGCGCTCAACTCTAGCAGGGATGCAAATCGCAATCGTGCGGCCGATGTGCTACGTGAAGATTTTTGACAATGACGCGGGACATGAGAAGCGAGCGGTCCCAATGGTGCGGCTGCGAGCCGCGTTCGAGCACGACCGCAAATGCGTCGTCATGTGCGCGGAAAATTGCGACACAACCGTGAATCGCCGCTCCGCGAGATGCGGACCAGCTCACATCGACTATCTCGAATTTATCCGACTTGTCCGATAGGAGACGATCTGACGCGTCACTACCATCTCAAAATCAAACCGATGCAGGGAGATGAGGATGGGCTCAGTCGTTTCGCGCTCGAAAAACGATGTGTATATCGTGATGCGGCGCGGCGCGCTGCGCACGATCATCGGCGCCGCCTGCTCGGCGGTCGTCCTGGCGCTGGCGGGCGGCCTTGCGTTGGGACACCTCGGCAGTCCGGCGCTGCGCGGCCGCCGCGAGCCTTTGAAATCTTCGACGGTTCGCGCCGCCGCATCGCCGTACACGGCGCCCGAGATCGCGCGCCTGCAGGCCGCGAACGCATCGCTGGATGCGCGTGCCGAGCGCCTCGCCGCGCAACTCGACACGCTCAACACGTTCGATCAACGTCTGCGCGCGCAAACCTCGCGCTCCACCGCCGGCAGCGCAGCGGCGGCGAAGTCGGCGCGACAATCCTATAGCAACGCCGAAGGTGGCCCCGAACTGCCGCCCCGGCCCTGCCACACGGCCAGCGCGCGTCCGGACCCGCAAGTCACCCGCGACGAACTCGACTGTCTGGCGACGACACTCGCCACGCTCGAACACGGTGTGGCGCAGCACGAGGCGGCGTGGGACGCCTTCCCGGGCCGCCGGCCGATCGAGTCCGCGCGCACCAGTTCTCCGTTTGGCAATCGCCTCGACCCATTCACGGGCTACCTGAGTTTTCATCCGGGCATAGACCTGGTTGCCCCGACGGGTACGCCCATCCTCGCGGCGGCGAGCGGCCGTGTGATCTACGCCGGACCGATGCCGGGCTACGGCAACACCGTCGAGATCGATCACGGCAATGGCTTCATCACGCGCTACGGTCATGCATCGAAGATCGAGGTGCGCGTCGGCCAGCGGGTGGAACCGGGTCAGGCAATCGCGACGGTCGGATCGACCGGTCGCTCGACAGGCCCCCACTTGCATTTCGAGATACGCGCGGGCGGGCAGCCGCTGAATCCGGCCGACTATCTCGCGCTATTTGCGCGAGCATCGAATGCGTGATGCGTGATGCAGGGGCAGGCGCGACGGTCTCGTGGATCACGCAGGCGTCACAAATTGCGTGCGGCGATGCAACGCTACGGATGTTTAAGTCTTGTCTGATGGGACGCTGATGCCGGATTGACCAGAATTTTTATTTCATGCGATTCACGCACCGCCACGGCGTCAATCGTTCCCTCGTCATCCCAGAGCCTGCGTCCCGCACGACGGGAAGGATGTAACGTGTTTCTTACCCCTGATCAACGCATCGCGCTGATGGAAAGCGATCAGCTTCATGTCCGTGATGCCCGGCGTTGGCACGCCACGTAGTTCGAATCGCACACGCGCATCGCCGGACGGGAACATCACGGTCGATACCCACGCCTTGGTTGTCGCAAATATCGTGTGCGCCGGATCATGTGCTCCATCAATGCACTCGAAGTCAACCCACTTCTGGGCAAACTCACGCGTCACTCGCCCACCACCTGGATGGCTATCCTCCCGCACCCAACCTTCGATCGCCTGACCTCGCTGATCCGCGCTGCTCACACGCCACCAGTTCGGCTTGCGTCCGCTTCGATCGGCCGTCGCTTCGGGATGCTGCCGGCTCCTATCGCGCGCTAATTCAGCCAGCGACCACCGCTGCACCACGCCCGTCACCGGCGGCTCGGCACCCGCCTGCTCCGCGTTGCGATACAGCTTCGTCCCCTCCGCGATACGCAACAGCGTCGGCTCGCAAGAAAGTCCCAACGGCTTCCAGTCATCCGGATGCGCGCTATGCGAACCAACCCACGTTCTGCCCTGCTCGATGAACGACTTCACGCTCTCGTCGCAGAAGACTTCGATGTGCGCCATGCGCGTCGTTGAAGACGAGTTCGCGTTTAACGAGTCGAACCGCCCAAGATGCCCCATCAGATCGCCAGCCTTCACGGCAATGCCCTGCGCATTCGCATCGCCTGCACTGCCGGACGGCGACACAGTGCTCACCACGCGATCGAAAGCATCCTCGGGCATGACCTCCTGAACGACAGGACCACCGTTCTCGTTACCCATGAAAATCCACCCACCCACCGCTGTAGCCGGTGGGACTTCTCCCACCTTGGCCGCATACGGCTGCGCGCCATGCACATCGGTGATCTTGCCCCAGCCATGCTGCCGATCACCGATACTCACAGAGGTGCCCTGCGGCAGAATGCCAAGCGGTGCACTTTCCCTATGTCCCGCCTTTGGACCGCTGCGCACTTTCAAACCCTGCTGGCCAGCGTCCGGCGCCTGCCCGGTTCGGCTCGGATCGGGTTTGTCCTGCGCATAGGAGCTGACCTTGTACTGCGCGAGTGCGGACAGATACGCTGGCTTGGCTTTGCTCGCGTCGTGCTCGTACTCCTCATACGCTTGCAGATGCATGTACAAGCTATAGAACGTCAGCTTCGTGCCTTTCGGAAACTCCATCGTATGGCGCACCAAGGAGAATCCGGTGCTATAGGGCGCTTGCACGCTCCCGAGCTGACTCACGGGATAGGTCCGGTTCACCCGGTAAGCGATGATGTGGCCATCCGCAATGCATCGGACGCCTTGCTTGAGATCCAGCTTGCTGCCCGCGCCGCTCTCGGTGATGTGAATGCCGCCGTGCCAAAACCCGTTCTTGCTCACCAAAAAACTACCGCCCTGTTCTCTCTCTGCCAGCAGTTCGTAAATCTCTTGTTCGTCGGTGAATTTGCTCGACGCGTCCGTCTCGCGCGCCCCCTTCTTCAGGAAAGGGAATGCAAACGACAACTGCTTGACCTTTGTGTCTGGCGGCGTGGCTCGCGGTGCGCTACCAGGGGCTGCAGGCGCATTGCGTTGACCACCAGAAGCGGGGTTCGGCGCGGAGGCAGGCTGTGGTGCCGAGGCGGGTCGCGTAGAAGGTGCTGTAGTTGCCATTTCGATACTTATTCGGAAAATCCAAAGGAGATCGGGTTCTTGATGTCCTGCACCGGCGTGTCAGACCAGGACGGGAATGTGAAGCTTCCGCCATCGGCACCACCGATGGTGAGATTGCCCTTCACCTCGATCTCACCCGCAGGACTGCCAAGCGTAATCTTGCCCCCCGACAACTTGATGTAGGCCCCCGATCCATCACCAATCGTCACGCCCTTGTGCCCGGTAATCGTGACATCTCCATCAGCAGAACTCATTACCATGCCTTGCATGGCCAACAGTTCCAGCGCGTCGCTCTGAGCTTGGATTTGCACCTTCCCTTTTGCGGCAAAAAGACGGATTCCCAGCTTTGCCGCGAAGAACGATAGCGCTTCGCCGGCCGCCACCGTGATACGTTTGAATGCGCCAATGTCGAGACCCTCGCCCGACGTCACGAACATCTGCTTGCGAGACGCAACCTGCACTTGCTCTCCGCTCGCAATACCCAGCCCGTCTGGCGCGGTTGCGATCAAAACTGGCCTGCCCAGTTTCGTCAGCTTCTCCTCGATGAGCGAACGTTGCTGATCGACTTCCGCGAGCCACGCTTTGGCTGTGTTAGCGGAATCGTTGAGCGAGCGCAATAGATCCCGAGCTTGGCTGAATGTCGCATCTGCATCCTGCATTGCGAGTTGTTGACCGCTGGAGTTCGGCTGAGGCTCCGCTGACAACAACACGCCTTTTCCGCCCCGGACCGCTACGTGCTCATCGCTTCGCAACTCCGCACCGCGCCCCCGCTCCTTGCGCTCCTCATCGACCATATGCCCCAGATTCAACTCGCTCGTCTGGAACGGCGTGGTCAGGTGGATATGCTCGAAATTCTCCTTATCCTCCATGCGCAGTTCGTTCTGCGCAGCCGTGCGGATGAGATTCCGGGTGTTATTCAGGTTGTTGACGAGGTCCGGATTCAGGCTGTCATGGAGCGAACCCACGATCACGGGTCTGTTCGGGTCCTGCGCCGTGAAAATGAGTGCGACCTCGGTACCGTGAATAAGCGGCATGTGATGCCCGTAGTCGGCGCCGGCATAGGGCTTCGCCATCCGGATCGGACGACTCGCGCCACCCGGACTCCACTCATCCAGATCGAACGGCATCTTGACGACGTACCGCCCTTTTTCGTCCAGATAGCCGTAGTGATAATTCCCGGGCGAATCCACCCTGGCCGGCCAAATGCCTTCAGCTTTAGGCCGTTTGATCGAATCGATGCTCGTGCGCCACCGGCGATCCGCCGGAATCGCGCGAAAGTTGTTCCAGTACGACACGCCCCGTCCACCGCCGCAGCGCATCGACGTGATGAACAGCCCGTTGGGCGCATCCTTGGGATTGACGTCCAGCCGGATCACCTCGCCCACTTCCAGCGAAAACGGATTGCCACGACCGCGATAGCTGATCTGCGTGGCGATGTAGGCCTCATGACGCAGACGCGCAATCTGACGGCCTTCTTCCAGCGTTTCGTAATGTTCGCCCCACGTGCCGTCTACCCCGTCGGTGGTCTTGTCGGCGCGCGCGGTGTTCTCTTCGACCAGCAGATTGACGTCCGCCTGACGATGGTTGTAGTCGTTCAACTGCACCGCTTCGGGCACGCGCTGCGTGATCGTTCGAAGCGAGCGGATCGACTCCGCACCCGCACTTTCAAGCCCCGAGTGGCTGCGATACGGCACCACCCGCTGTTTGCGGGCATACGCATCCAGATCATCCCCGAAGATGATGACCGTGCGATCGCTCTTCTGCTCGAAACGGAACCAGATGCCGGCTTCGGCGCAGATGCGCTGAATGAAGGCGAACGTCGTCTCGTAGAACTGAGTCTCGTATTCAAGCCGCTTATATGTGCCCCGCAAAGCCTTGAAATCGAAATCGACGCCGAGGCGATAGCCGTAGTGGCGCAATGTATCGGTGACGATCTCGACGACGGACTGTTTCTGGAACAATCGGGATTTGCGTCCTCGCGCCAATTCCGCGATCTTCGGCACCAGCGTAACGCGATAACGCGTCTCGTCGGCAGACGTGCTCAGCGTCTCGAACTTGTCGATCACGCCGTGCGTCACGCTGGGCGGCGAAACCTTGCTAAAGTCCTTCCAGCGTTCGCCGAACATCTGCTGCAAATAGGCTTCATCGGGATCGATGGGCGCGATGGTGAAGATCGCGGGCCGCCCAACGACTTGTTCCATCGGAATATCGGCAACCGCGCTCGTGAACTCGATGTTGAACCTGTAAAGCTCGCTAATCTCCGTCTCGCCATTGAACCTGAGTATTGAGATAGGAGCAGGCTGCGGTTTGATCTGTAGGACGTACGCTTGCGATGGCAAAACCATGGACATGCAAAGAACCCCTGAACTCAAGCCGCTTTCTTAACGGCAACCCTTGGGACAACCCTGTTCGGAGACGCAGCCTGTCGTGTACGAGCGCCGACATTCAGAAAGGGCCAATACATATTATTTTGACCGACAAAATTCCTGCTTAGGAGCAGCGATATCGATCATATCAACTCAACTTTCGGGAATTCAATTAGTTAGCCAACTTAAGTTGATTGTCTTTTCGGAGACTTCTTAGAATAGGCTTGACCAAGTCATCCAAGCAAGATGCTCGATGAAACTGGCCCGCGCGGGGACATACCCCGGAACGGCTTGAATTGGCGAAAGGAGACCGGCGATGGCACCATCGCATCGCAGACCGACGCGGGCGATGCGAAGATTCTCAGATTGCAGATCACTCACGTACTGGGCATCGGCGGCGGCGCGTGGACTGGCCCCAAGGCCACGACAGTCTCTGCGGACCTGATCGAGAATGGCAAAGTCGCCCGCCACGCCAAGATCAATCGCTGGTCGGTCGGCGGTGTGTGGGGCGCGTTCAAAGGAAGCTGTTCGATTCTCGATCGCACGGCTATCGTGATCAGCAAGGATCTGGGCCGTTGGGTGCGCGATCCCTCGTATCAGATCAAAGAAGAGGCACCGCCGAACGAGGCGTCCGCGCCGACGGCTCAGACCGATGCAGCGAGTTCCGCCACGGCCGAATGAGCTATGTCCGGCAAATCGCGCTATGGCGATGATTTCGTTGAATTGCTGGGCGCTACATAGCCAGTCGAAGCAGTCGAGCCTCCGCGCCGCTTATGCGTCACCGGTAAGCATACCGGTGACGCGCGGCATACGGTTCAAGTCCGGCAGGGCCGCCATCGCCGGCACGTCTTTTGGACGGGATCAAGGCATGAACTATCACACGCGCAGTTTTGAGACAGGTCCGATGGAGAACAACCCGACTCCATCTCAAAATTAGTCCTGTCCGAAACACAACCGAATGTGAGAACGTCATGAGTCTCTTCATTCTGATCGATGCCGCCGCCCTGTCTCGCCATGCTGATCTGCCGGGCAATCCGCTCCAGGAAGCGGTCCCGACGACGATGATCGAGACACTGGTGCGATTGTTCACTTCGCTGTTTCACTAATCGATACGCGCGTGACTGTAGAACGTCGCCGCACCGGACGAACGCACGTCATGCTCCACGCACGCTGCACGATGAGTACCACGGTGCACCGGTATTTGCACGATGGTCAGCTTATCGCGAGCCGCCTGACGACGCTCATCAAGGCTGATTCGAGGCGTCCGATCTCGACGTCCGGACGACCGTGCCATCAGGCGAGAAGTGAGCGTTGAACATGCCGTCCGCCTGCGCGCCACCCTCAGCCCAATGCCAGCTCCAGACTGTTTCATGGCTCAACGCATACTGCGCGACAGAGGTGGGCTTGCCAAGCAAACGACGCACGTCGTCCTGACTCATGCCCGGTGTCACTTTCGCGAAATTCTCGGCGGTGAGCGCTTGGGTAATTGAAACCAGCGTGCCGTTCGCATCGAAATCGAGCATGTAGGTTTTGGTGCCGTATGGGCTGCGGGGATATTCAAGTCGCTGTGATCCGTCATCGTTCTGCCAGACGATTTCGGGTTTGCCAACCTTGCGTCGCGCGTCATCGACGGTCGAGACGCCAGCTTGCAGCTTGTCAAAGCCCATTGTGTCGGGCTTGATGGCATTCACGGCATCAGCAACTTTCTGCTCGTCGCAGCCAAGAAGCACCACGCTCGACGCACACACGGCGAACACATTCAACAAAATCTTTCGGCTCGAGCTCATTTCTATGGTCAGGGATGGTATTGCCGATGAAGCGCAAACAACGCGGTCATTCGGCAAGGGTCTATCAACGATTGCGTGATTATGCTGCGCTTGAGGTGCCGTTCGTGAAGTTCTGTCGCGATGCCCACGGCGTCAGTTGCGCTTATTGTGGGTCGGCCTTAGTTACCTCGTGGGCACGCCGGTGCTTGAAGTGTTGACATTCCGCGCCGCGACATTGCTCGCGGCGGCCGCATTCGAGACGCTCGAAGCCGCCGACGCTACAGCCGCGCCGGAAGCCGGCACAGACTGCTGAGGTGCGTCACGCTTCACCGGCTTCGGATTCGCGCCTTCCATCGCCAGCAGATTTCCTTGCACGCTGATCTTCACCGGGTCCGTGTCCCGCGCACCACTGTGCGTGACTTCGATAACGACCAAGCCATCTTCCGCATCCGGCAACGCGCTATCCGTGTAAAAAACGCGTCCGCACCGAAGCTCCTGCACGTTGCTCTGGCCTTCGAAGACAACCTGCCAGCAGATCGCTTCCTCGTGATACAGCTGCGCCTTGCGCTGGGCCTCCTCCTGGTCCAGATGAGCTGTGCCGTAAAAATACGGCTTGCCGTAGGTAGTCGGGTCTTGCGGCGCGATGTTTTCTTCTGCTTTGAAACGCTCCCAAGCCTTGTCCGGATTGTAGTCCGCGACCACTATCCCTTGCGGCACGACGTGCGCCCGGCACGCCAGTTCATACACCGACTCAATCGCCGCCTCCAGGCCCGCATTTTCGCGATAAGGAACGATGCGCTCTGGGTCGTAGATGTAGTGATCTATGTCATCCGCGAAGACGATCCGATCGCCGTACTGGGTTTCTTCCACATACAGATAGATGCCCCACTTGGCCATCAACATCTGCAGATACGCCAGGTCGTCCTGTGCGTACTGAAACCGGAACAGCGTCTGCGGATATTTGCCCCGCAGCCGGAAAATGTACTGATGAGGCTTTAGCTGATGACGAACCAGGATCGCCTCGAGGATTTGAGGGATCGTCTTGTGCTGATAGATCTTGGTGTCGCGAATGCCCTGAAGGCGTGCGAGGTGAGATTTTATGACAATCTCATAACTCACGAAGTCATTCGTCGTCTTGATTTTCGAGAATGAGGAGATAAACCCGGACCACTTCCGCGTGCTGCCGTCATCTGACGTCAGCGAAAAGCTCGCCTCCTGATTCAGGTAGTCGCGACGGGAGACCGCATGAGGGTGCGAGACGAGGACCGTCAGAACGACCGGCTCTCCCATCTTCTCCACGACGCGATGCGCCGACACCGACAAAAGCGCCGCGCTGTCGGCACCCGGTACCTCGAGGTGTTGCGATTGACGACCTGTCACTAGACTTGTCATCCGCTCTACTGCGTCCACTACGCCGGGCATGGTCATCGACCTCCTTCTTCCGCACTACTATCGACTTTCATCGAAAGGCAAGCGAAGATAAGTCTTCGCAAGGACTCGTTCATTAGGGGCCGGACCCTACCGTATCGACGGAATTTTTGTTAGGAGAAAAGTCCTAAGCCATATTTATTTATCCGCATTCCTTATCTTTTTATTATTGAAGATGGCGTCTCGCGCCTTAGCATGCTATACGTTGCGGCCTTATCGAAACACTAAAGCCGAAGCTTCGGCACGCAGCAGGTCGCCGCTCGCCTGACACGCGCCTCAAAAATAAGCAAGCACCGTGACCCATATCTCGTCCGACCTTCGATACGCCACAACGGCGACGACCATTGACGCGCCCGATCGACCCACCTCCAGGCCACATCGTCCATCCGGGCGTCCCGACCGAATGCGCGTGGACATCGAGATCGCGAGCGTCGATGAACGGATCGGTCATCAGCTCGATGCGATCCTGCATCACCCCGACTTCCAGCGGCTCGAATCGGCCTGGCGGGGGCTCAAGTTTCTTGTCGACCACACGGACTTCCGGAGGAACGTGCGCATCGAGATACTCGATGTCGATAAAGAAACCCTGCGACGCGATTTCGAAGACGCACCCGATATCGTTCAAAGCGGTCTGTTCCGGCACACCTACACCGAGGAATACGACACCCCGGGCGGCCAGCCGATCGCTGCGCTGATCTCGGACTACGCATTCGACCGCAGCCCGCAGGACATGGCGCTCCTGCGTGACATCTCCAAGGTAGCAGCGGCCGCCCACATGCCGTTTATCGGCGCGGTCTCGCCGGCGTTCTTCGGCAAGGCGTCGATGGAAGAGGTCGTGGCTATACGCGACTTGCGCGGTTATGTCGAGCGGGCCGAGTATCTGAGATGGCACAGTCTGCGCAAGACCGACGATGCGCGTTACCTTGGGCTCACGCTGCCGCGCTTTCTGGCGCGTCTTCCCTACAGTCCCGATACCACGCCAGTCCGAGCGTTCAACTACACCGAGGCGGTAAAGCGTTCGGACCACAGCCAGTACCTCTGGGCCAACGCATCGTTCGCCTTCGCCACCAACCTGGTGCGAAGTTTCGTGCGCAATGGATGGTGTATCCAGATTCGCGGCCCCCGTGCGGGCGGAATCGTCGAAGACTTGCCCACGCAACTGTATGCGCTTGGCGCAGGCAATCTGGCCAAGATTCGCACCGATGCACTCGTGCCCGAGACGCGCGAGTTCGAGTTCGCTCATCTCGGTCTAATTGCGCTATCGCAGTATCAGAATCACGACGAGGCGTGCTTCTACTCCGCGCACTCGGTCCAGAAGCCCGAAGACTTCGACACCAAGGAGGCCAGCGCCAACAGCCGCGTCAATGCCCGTCTGCCTTACATCTTTCTGCTCTCGCGGATTGCGCATCATCTGAAGATGATCCAGCGCGAGAACATCGGTACGACCAAGGACCGGCGGCTGCTGGAGCTCGAACTCAACACATGGATCAAGACGCTCGTCACCGAAATGACCGCGCCCGGCGACGACTTGCAAGCCTCGCATCCGCTACGCGAGGCGCGGGTGGAAGTCGAGGACATCGAGGACAACCCCGGCTTCTTCCGCATGAAGCTGTACATCGTGCCGCATTTCCAGATCGAGGGCATGGACATCAGTCTGGCGCTCACCTCGCAAATGCCCAAAGCCAAGAATTGAATGCAGTCAACACCTGTCGAGAGTGTGTAGAGGCGCGCTTTTCGACGACAACCCAGTCATCAACGATATGAAAATAACGAGACCCCTATGGGCACAAGGCGTCTTCATGACGCCGCAGCACTTCCAGCAACAAGCACTGTGGGAGCACTTCGCCAACGCGCGCATCGCCGAGATGGCCAGTCCCGATCCCTGGGGCGTCATCGACGTGTCGATCGACACACAGGCACTGGGCATCGACCGCGTGCAGTTCACGAAGCTGTCGCTGCGCTTGCCCGACGGCACGCTTATCGACAGCGATATGTCGGACTGGCTGCCGGCCGCGCGCAGTCTGGCCGAGGTTGGCTCGCAATACGACGCAGTCACGGTGCTCGCAGGGGTGGCGCTCATCGATGCACAAGGCGGCAACTGCATCGAGCCGGGCGCGAAACCCGCCCGGCCGCGCCGGTTCGTGCGCGAGTATCTGCACGTGGCCGATTTGCATGGCGAGGGTAAGGAAGAAATCAGCGTCGAACGTCACGCTGTTGCGCTGCTGTTCGATTTCGAGACGAGCGGTGATTACGTGACGTGTCCGGTTGCGCGCTTCATCCGCAATGCGCAGGGACGCTTCGAGCTGGATGCGGCGTTCGTGCCGCCGTGCCTGTTCCTGTCGGCCAACGCGATTTTGACCGCCCGCATGAAGCGCCTGTCGGAGATTCTGAGCGCGAAAAGTGCGAGCCTCGCGGTGCGCCGGCGCGAACGTTCGGATCAGATCGCCGACTACGCAGTCGCCGATGTGTCGCTCTTCTGGCTGCTGCACAGCGTGAATTCGTCGTGGCCGGAACTCGCGCGACTGGTGCAAGCGCCCAATCAGCATCCGGAGCGGCTTTATGCGCTGCTCTCGCGTCTGGCGGGGTCGCTTCTGACCTTCTCCACCACCGAGACGCTGCAGGCACTGCCGCCCTATGACCATCGCGCGCCTGAACCCGTGTTCGCGGAACTGGAGTCGCTCATTCGCAACCTGCTCGATACGGTCATCCCGTCGCGCGTGGTGCCCATCGCGCTCGAACGCGTGCGCGGCACGGTGTGGACCGGCCAGATCAACGACGAGCGGCTGGTCGAGGATGCAGACTACTACCTCTCGGTGCAGGCCGCCCTGCCCGCACATGCGCTCATCGAACAGTTCCCGCGTCTGTGCAAGGCGGGCGCGCCGGATGATGTCGAACAGATCGTCAACTCGGCGCTCTCCGGCATTCCGATCAAGCCGATGTCGCGGCTGCCGGCGGCCATTCCGGTGCGCATCGAGAACCAGTACTTCGCGCTCGACGCCTCGCACCCGGCGTTCAAACGCATGATCGGTGCGCGCGCTTGCCAGTTCTACGTACCGGCGTCGATTCCGGACGTCTCGCTCGAACTCTATGCGGTGCTTCCGACGTGAAAAGCGTGACATCAAATATCGACGACGATCTGCTGCCGGTGGCTTTGCGCGACACTGCGCTCACGGTTGCCGACTTTGCGGACCACAGTACAGAAACGTCCGCTGCCGATCTGAAAGCGACCTGCAAAGCGCACATCGTGGCGCTGACTTCGGAGCTCAACGCAAAGGGATATCCGCCGGACGTAATCGAGGACGCCCTGTACGCCCAATGTGCACTGCTTGACGAAGCGGCGCTAAAGCGTTTCAAAGGTGACGAACGCGACGACTGGGAACGCCGGCCGCTGCAACTGGATGAATTCAACACCAACGATGCCGGCGAGGAACTCGTGCGGCGCATCCGGGAGCGGCTGCGAGACCCGAGGCCGGTGCGTCCATTGCTCGCGATCTTCGGCGCGGTGCTGGATCTAGGCTTTACCGGACAGCTCGCGCTCGAAGGCGGTGAGGCGAAAGCCCGGCTCAGACAAGACATCGATGCACGGCTTGGCATCGTGCGAATCCCTGCTGAAGAAGACGATCTCTCCGTCGTCGCCAAAGCGCCGATCGCGCGCCCGTGGACGCAGCGGATTTCTCCGCTCGCGGGCGTTGTGCTCGCCTGTACGGCGGTTGGGCTGGCCTGGTTTGGAATCAACGGGTGGCTGGATGCATCGGTTGCTCACATGACGCGTTGACACGAGCGCAACTATGACGAAATTTCTGACATTCCGCGAGGCAGATCGATGACGCGCGCAGGACCGGGCCTCTTCGAACGGATCACCGGACACTTCGCCGATGGCACGGCGATCACCGACCACTCGCCCGAAGAGCAGACCTTCTATTCGGTTCGCGACAACATCCAGCGCATTCTCAACAGCCGTCGCAAGGCGCTCGCGCATCTGCCGGACTATGGGCTGGACGATCTGTCGGAGATTTATCGGCATCTGCCGGCGTCCGCGCACAAGTTGAAAACCGAAATTGAGGCGACGCTACTGGAATACGAACCACGCTTGAGGTCGATCGACATCGAGATCAACCAGCCGGAGCCGGGCATGCTGCTCAGTTTCACGATGGCGTGTCATCTCAAGCGTGAGGGACTCGTGCGCTTTGGCACGGACTTCACGCCGGATGGCCGGACGCGATTGAGGATGCTGCAGCAGGCGCCGGATCAGTACTGAGTGAGTTCACACATAGAAGGGAAGCGGTATGGCGAAGATGATGGCCTTGAAGGGAAATCTGACCACCACCGGCGGCCGCGTGCTGCACGGCGACGATTCGATGCTTCATAATGGAACACCGGTCGCACGGCACATGGGGCTCGCATCCTGTCCGCGTTGCGGCAAGAACGGAGCGATCCTGGGCAGCGCGTCGAACTGGGGATTCGGCGGCACGCGAGGCGTGGTGGACGGCGATATCGTAATGTGCGACTGTCCGCGCGGCGCCAATCGAGTCATTGCCCGCTCGGAGATATTCGACGAATAGGCAAACTTGTCCTGCCGCGAAAGAAGCGCCACGATAGCCCTCAGTGCCGAAGCGCAGTGTGCAGCACTTCAGGCGCCTGCCGCACTGATAGGCCCGATGCCTGGCATCATAGCGAGTCCTGCGTCGGGACCTCGCTTAATACAGGGTTGGACGAGGTTAAGATTATTCGGTTAGCAAATCGCTCACCGCCAACAACCGGAGAGACGCTCCGCACGAAGTTCGCGCTTGAGCACCTTGCCAGCCGCGGAGAGCGGCAGTTCGGTCCGAAACTCAACGCTCTTAGGGCACTTGTATCCGGCGATGAACTGGCGGCAATGCTCACGGATCTCGTCCGCGCCCATCGTCATACCCGGCTTCGGCACGACCACGGCATGCACGGCCTCGCCCCACTTTTCGTGCGGCACGCCGATGACGGCGCACGCTGCAACGGCCGGATGCTGTGCGATGGCGTTCTCGACTTCCGCCGAGTAGACGTTTTCGCCGCCGGAAACGATCATGTCCTTCAAGCGATCCACAATGAACAGGTAGCCCGCTTCGTTCATGTACGCGCCGTCTCCGGTGTGCAGCCATCCGTTGCGCAACGCCTTCGCCGTCTCCTCTGGCTTATTCCAGTAGCCGGGCGTGATATTCGGTCCGCGCACGATGATTTCGCCCACCGTGCCACGCGGCACTTCGCGCCCCGCCTCGTCCACGATCTTCACGAGCACTGCGGGGCCACACGGACCCACCGAACGGTAGAGCCCGCTGCGCCGTCCGGCCTCGTCGTGGTCGCCCGGCACGCTGGCGCAGACATTGGAGCACGCCTCAGTAAGACCATACGAGTTGATGAGCTCGACACCGGGCAGATTCGCGATCACCCTTTCGAGCAGTGCCGCCGAAATGGGCGACGCGCCATACGTGAGTCGCTTCACACTTGCGAAGCTGGTACTGGATGCATCGGGATGGGCGAGCACCGCCTCGATCATCGTAGGTACAAGCTGAAGTTCGCCGATGCTCTCCTCGCGGATCGCCCGCAACACTTCACCGGCGTCGAATGCGGGAAGAATGACTCGCGATTCACCCGCGATCCATTGGATGATCGCGCGACCAAGCCCGGCCATGTGAAAGAGCGGCGCTACCTGCAACGTGGCGACACCCGGCAGAGCGGGAGCGCTTGCAAGCCGCTGCATCGCGCTCGACCAAAGGTTCAGATGCGTTTGCATCACGCCCTTCGACAAGCCCGTGGTGCCGCCGGTGTACATGATGGACGCGAGATCGTTTCCACCTCGCCCGGCGTCGTCTACGGGATGGCTTTCTTCAATCAGCTTTTCGAAAGAATCCACGCCGTCAGGGGCAGGACCGTCACCGACATGGATAACGACGGGAGCGCGGCGGGCACGTTCTCTTATGTGCTGGACGTGATGCCAGTGCGCATCGTCGACGAGGAGTATACCCGTGTCGCAATCGTCGAGCGAATAGACGATCTCCGGCACGCTCCAGCGCGCGTTGACGGGATTGACGACGCCGCCGGCCCACCAGGTACCGAGCACGTATTCGAGGTAGCGGTCACTGTTCTGCGCCAGCATGCCGACGCGATCGCCCTTCGCCAAGCCGTGCGTCTGAAGCGCCGCGGCGAGCCGCGCTACACGGCCCGCCACCTCACGCCACGTGCGGCGGCGCCCGCGGAAAATCGTTGCCACGCAATCGGGCTTCTGCTGAACGGCTCGCTGCAGGCCAGATGTGAGGTGCACGAATTCGCTCTCCGGTTCGATTGTTTCGGATCGTATCGATTGCTGCGCAAGGCGCGGCCACCGCGCTTCCGGTGATCAGTGCCGCCGACAATGGCCGGCGTGAGGAATGCATCGACCTCGACCACCCGCAGCCACACTGCACCTCTGACACGCAACTACGTAACCACGATGACATCGTCATTCCCCACGGCGGTGGTCATCCGAAAGGTAGGCTGGCAGGACAGAGCGAAGCCCACCCATGAAGGGTGGGTATGCTTGGATTGAACCGCACCGGGAATCGTGGAGGCCGGTTGGTTTAAGTTAATGCAGGCACGTCAGCGGCATTGCTGAGTTGCCTGTAGTGGTTTGCCTCGGCCTCGGCGGGCGGGATATAGCCGAGCGGTTCCATGAGCCGACAATGGTTGTACCAGGCGACCCATTCGAGAGTTGCCAGTTCGACAGATTCCCTTGTCTTCCATGGGGCGCGCCGATGAATCAGTTCCGTCTTGTACAGGCCGTTGATCGTTTCAGCCAGCGCGTTATCGTAGCTGTCCCCACGGCTGCCGACGGACGGCTCGATACTCGCCTCGGCCAAACGTTCGCTGTAGCGAATGCTGACGTATTGAGACCCCCTATCGGAGTGATGTATCAAGCTCCCGTCGGCGCCTGGTTGGCGCGCGTACAACGCCTGTTCAAGCGCATCAAGAACGAAGTCCGTGGTCATTGACGAACTGACGCGCCAACCAACAATACGGCGGGCGAATACGTCGATCACGAACGCCACGTATAGCCTGCCTTGCCACGTCGAAACGTACGTGAAGTCCGACACCCAGAGCTGATTCGGCCGCTGCGCCTTGAATTGCCGGTTGACCCGGTCAAGCGGGCGCGGTGCGCTCTTGTCGGCGATCGTGGTGCGAACCCGCTTGCCGCGAACCGCACCACGCAGACCTTGCAGCTTCATCAGCCGACTGACCGTGCAGCGCGCGACCACAATGCCCTCGCGGTTCATCTGCTTCCAGACCTTCGGCACGCCATAGACCTGCATGTTGGCCTGCCAGACACGCCTGACCTCGGGTTGCAGAATCTCATCGCGTTTCGCGCGGGCGCAGCGTCTGGACGGATCGCGAAGCTGTGCCGCATGGCGTCGGTAGCCCGACGGGGCGATCCGCAAGACCTTGCAGATCGGCTCGACCCCGAAGGTGTCGCGATGCTGATCGACGAACGCCTTCAGGACTTGAAACGGCGGTCGAGCTCCGCCTGGGCGAAAAACGCGCTCGCAACCTTGAGAATCTCGTTGGCACGACGCAGTTCCTTGACCTCGCGCTCCAGGGCCTTCAGCCGTTCGCGTTCGTCAGTGGTCACGCCATCGCGCTCGCCCTGGTCAACCTGATCACGCTTGATCCATTCGTGCAGCGTCTGCGGCGTACAGCCGATCATCGGCGCAATCGACTCGACCGCTGCCCACATCGACGGATGTTCGCTACGCTGCTCGCGCACTAAACGTACTGCACGCTCGCGAACCTCTGGGGAAAACTTGGTTGCCTTCTTGTTCATGGCTCCATTGTCCCAAGAGTGGGAGCCTCCACAAAAAATCCGGTGCGGTTCATGAGCATGGTCACCGAACACGTCGCTCTGGCTGCGACGCTCGACACGAAATGCCTGGTTGATCATCGCGATCTGCAAATGGTAAGTGGTGGAGGCCCTCAAAGTGCACGAATCCTTCGGCCATACCCTGCGTTGTGTCACAAACTGAAACGAGTCGCATGATCAGCACCCCTCTCCATTCGAGTCTGGCGAATCAGATGCCTGATAAGGCATACTTCGCGACGTTTCATCCGGCCAGCTCGAAGGCATAACTCCCGAGAAGGTTGACGTCGAACTATTTGCTTCCCCGAACCTTACCTTGCACTACCGCTAGCAAAGCGACACGGCCGAAATGCCGCTGTGATTTCAAGCCAACGAACTTTCCCCGGTTCGCCGGGCGATTCAACGAATAGTCGATGTATGAGCGCTTTTAATCTTTTCAACGAAAATAGCAGAATTCACTACAGTCGCTTCGTCGAGGCCTGTCAGAGAGAATCCTGGCATTCAGCTATGGTGCACATAGATGCTTGCCTCCTGCAATGCGCCGGAATCGAGGAACGATGTCAAGCGCTGCTGCTTAAGGGGACGATCGCGCAGACCATTGGGCGGTATTCCGAAGCAAAAGCGTGCTTCGAAGAAGTTGCGCAAGCGTTCCCCGGTCCGAGGCCCTATGCAGCATTGTCCGGCGCGCTAATCGCCTGTCGAGAATTCGAGCGCGCCGCAGTGGCGGCACGTGCAGGACTTGCGTTGTCGACCGAACAGGATTCACCGGTTGTTCTAGAACTTACTAAAATCCTGGGAGACGCTCTGCTGTTTGACCACAACTATGAAGAGGCAGCTATAGCATATCGGCAGGTGATCAGTTTGATGCCTCAGCATGGCATCGCGAACCACCAACTTGGCTATATTCTGGAATTTCAAGATGACCTTGACGCAGCGATTGAGCATTACGAGCAAGCAGTGAAATTCAATCCCGAACTCGTTGGAAGCCGTTCGAATCTGGCTTTTGTCCTCTTGGCCGCAGGCCGGTTCAAGGAAGCCTGGCCTCATTTCGAGCATCGATGGGCAGGTATGCTGTTGCCTGGTCGGCAAATGGCGTCACCACCAGCGCTTCCCATCCGACGTTGGAAAGGCTCGTTTTCAGACTGCAACGATCAACATCTGCTCGTGCTCGCCGAGCAGGGTTTCGGCGACACGCTGCAGTTCTGCCGTTACCTTCCGATGGTGCTAGAACAATTCGCCGAAGTAGGTTTCGTATGCCCGAAACCGTTACAGAAACTGATCGTTCATTCTCTGGGTACGCGCCATTCGAACCTCGTTCTGCTCGACGACGTGCCGCAAGACTTCTGGAATTGGGACCAATACATCCCTCTCATGTCGATGCCCGTGGTGTTTGAAACCGATCTGCAAACCATCCCAGCGACGATGTCCTACCTGTCGGCAGAACCATACGCCGCACAGAGTTTTGCTTCCCGCTTGAATAAGCTAGAAAGCTCGTCATTACCGCGCATAGGAATCGCATGGGCGGGCGGCCACGCGGGTCTGGGCGTCGATCAATGGAGAAGCATTTCCCCCAAACACTTGGGTCCGCTCATCAATTGGCCCCATGCATGCTGGGTGAGCTTGCAAAAGCCGGAGACCGAAGAAAAGCGACTCGGGCCTGATCAACGCGCAAAGGTAATCGACTGGATGGACGAAATGAACGCCTTTGCCGACACGGCCGCGCTCATCTCCGGTCTCGATCTCGTCATTTCGGTGGATACATCCGTCGCTCATCTGGCGGCTGCGATGGGCAAGCCAGTGTGGCTCCTGAACCGCTTTGGCGGTTGCTGGCGATGGTTGCGCAACCGCGACGACAGCCCGTGGTACCCGACTATGCGCATTTTCACGCAAAAGGAACGCGGAAACTGGAATGAGGTGTTCGGGCGAGTTTTGAAGGAGTTGCATTGCCACGATTTTCGGAAAGGCTCCGACTATTAGGCGAAGGCCCAAAGGAGTACGAAGTCCGAAAACCGTTGACGCTCGGTGAGCATCGCATCAGCAGTTCATGTGCACGGCAAATATGAAAGGCAGGCGAGGATGCGACCCACCTTTTACCAACCACCTAAGCTGGTTATTTTAGCGAGCGATACGTAACTCTGTACCTCACCGGCCCCTTGTTGATTTATGAGCGCCTTAGATTGTTTCAATGGAAATAATCGTACGCGCTTTCATAGCACTCAGCGCACCGCCGCTGCCTGAATCTCCATCGGCAGGTTCGGCTCCGCAGACCCGCGATGATGACCATCCTGGTCGCCGCAGCGGGACCGGCGACACGCTCGCCCACTAGGCGGCACACGAAATTCGAGGGAGCGCGCAGCGCAAACGCAGGCGGTTGTGGCAACAGCCAGAAACCATTAGTAGGCCACGTGACGCATATCGCCCGCGAAAGCTCCCTGTCAGGGACGCTCGGGCATTAACCCTTTGATATTTATAACTAAGTTCTGGTGGGCCGGGTGGGACTCGAACCCACTATCGGTCGATTATGAGTCGACAGCTTATACCAATTAAGCTTCCGGCCCTATCCCGGGAAAGGGCAAAAAGAAAGCGCCGGGCGGCGCTTTCTGTTACTTCCGAACATTGCGCGAGGCGACTACGAAGGGTAGCGAGTTTGCCTCACAACGCCTCTCAAAACAAGCATCAATTGCCTTCCAGGAAGGACTTCAACTTGTCGGACCGGCTCGGATGCCGCAGCTTGCGCAGTGCCTTCGCCTCGATCTGGCGAATCCGTTCACGCGTCACGTCGAACTGCTTGCCGACCTCCTCCAGCGTGTGATCCGTGCTCATCTCGATGCCAAACCGCATGCGCAGCACCTTCGCCTCACGCGGCGTCAGCGAATCGAGCACGTCCTTCACGACATCGCGCATCGAGGCATGCAGCGCGGCATCGGACGGCGCCACCGTGTTCGTGTCTTCGATGAAATCGCCCAGATGGGAATCGTCGTCGTCGCCGATCGGCGTTTCCATGGAGATCGGCTCCTTCGCGATCTTCATGATCTTGCGGATCTTGTCCTCCGGCATTTCCATCTTCTCGGCCAGCGTCGCGGGATCTGGCTCGAGGCCGGTCTCCTGCAGGATCTGCCGCGAAATGCGGTTCATCTTGTTGATCGTCTCGATCATGTGAACCGGAATGCGGATCGTGCGCGCCTGATCCGCAATCGAACGTGTGATCGCCTGACGAATCCACCACGTCGCGTAAGTCGAGAACTTGTAGCCGCGACGATATTCGAACTTGTCCACCGCCTTCATCAGGCCGATGTTGCCTTCCTGGATCAGATCGAGGAACTGCAGGCCACGGTTCGTGTACTTCTTGGCGATGGAAATCACGAGACGCAGATTCGCCTCCGTCATCTCGCGCTTCGCCTGACGCGCCTTCAACTCGCCCGCCGCCATCTGACGGTTGGTTTCCTTCAAATCCTTCAGCGGCAATACGACGCGCGCCTGCAAGTCCAAAAGACGCTGCTGCTGCTCACGAATCGCCGGGATATTGCGCTCCAGCACCGCGCTGTACTCGTGACCCTCGGCGACGACCTTGTCGGACCATTCCAGATCCGTCTCGCTGCCCGGGAAGCGCGTGATGAACTCGGCGCGCGGCATGCCGCACTTGTCGACGACCGTATGCAGAATCTGCCGCTCGACCTGACGCACTTCGTCCACTTGCGCGCGCAGCGTGTCGCACAGACGCTCGACGGTGCGCGCGGTGAAGCGGATGTTCATCAACTCGGTCTGAATCGCTTCCTGCGCCTTCAGATACGCCTTCGACTTGTAGCCTTCCTTCTCGTAGGCGCGGCGCATCTTGTCGAACCACTCGCTGATGAGCGCAAATTTCTCGAGCGACTGGAGCTTGAGGGCTTCGAGTTGCGCGGCGTTGGCGCTGGCTTGCGCGCTGCCGTCGTCCTCTTCTTCCTCTTCCTCCTCGCCCTCTGCCTCGGTCTCTTCTACTTCCGATTCGATCGCTTCCGCTTCCTGCTCGGAGAAGCCATCGGTGTCCTGCGCGTTCGGATCGATCAGGCCATCGACGAGTTCATCGACGCGCACTTCCTCGTTCTGCACGCGCTCGGCCATCGCGAGGATGTCGGCGATAGTCGTCGGGCATGCGGAGATGGCCATGACCATGTGCTTGAGGCCGTCCTCGATACGCTTCGCGATCTCGATTTCGCCTTCGCGCGTCAGCAACTCGACGGTGCCCATCTCGCGCATGTACATGCGAACGGGATCGGTCGTGCGGCCGAATTCGGAATCGACGGTGGACAGGGCGACTTCGGCTTCTTCCTCGACTTCGTCGTCGGAAGAGGCGTTCGGTGCGTTGTCGTTGAGGAGCAGCGTCTCGGCGTCGGGCGCTTGTTCGTACACCGCCACGCCCATGTCATTGAACGTGCTGATGATGCCTTCGATCGCCTCGGTTTCCGTGAAGTTGTCCGGAAGGTGATCGTTGATTTCGCCGTAGGTGAGGAAGCCGCGCTCCTTGCCGAGCTTGATGAGCGCGCGCAGCTTGCCGCGCCGCTCCTCGAGCTCTTCGACGGTGCCAGGCGCGCTCGACGAGAACGCGTCCTTCAGCAGCGCCTTCTCCTTCGCGCGGCGATCGCGAGCCTTGGCCTTTTCGACCTTCGCCGCGGGAGCGGCGCCAGACTCTGCGTTTTGCATTGCGTCGTCTTCGACGGATACATCGTTCAGCTTTTTCGTCATGGAGTTCGCCATACCGGCTTTAGTCTCGACTCGCGGCTGCTGGACAACAGCCGATGGAACCGTGAATACCCAATACGCGCACGCTGCTTCGTCCTGCGTGCCCTGCCCGGGGCGCCATCGCGGTTCGAACGAGTGTGAATCGTCTCCTCGCCCTACCCTCGATTAGCAGCCGCTTCCCTTACGCCCGTCTGTACGTCGGCGTGCTTATCGGCCCGTTTCGTGCGATTTATGCGACGTGTGCCACGTATGACCGCAGCGCGCCGCATTCCGGACAGCCGATTCAGCCAGCGCCTTCCTGCTTTCCATCCCTTCAGCAAAACACCGTCAAATGCTCTTTGCCAATCGTTCGAAAGCGGCCGTCTTTGTCCCGTCAAAAACCGTCGAAAGCCCCGCAAACAGTTGACAAAAAGCAATTCGCCCTGAACTTTTTATTATAGCATTCTCATCTCGCGCCTTCCGAGCTCGCGCCCCGCCCAGCCTTGATCTGCGCGACTCTCGCCGACAACTCCGAAAACTCCGCCACCTCTTCCGCCGACAAACTCGACTGCCGCGCCAGTTGATCCAGCCGCGCGCGATAGCTGTCGTGCCTCAGCTTCACGACCGTCGCCTGCAATTCTTCCGCGAGCAAGCGCTTCTGTTCCTCGACTCGCTGCGCGGCGTCCTCATCGGCCGGATCGCGCATCAGCAAATCGCGAACGTTTTCATCATAGGCGAGAATTTCCTGGAAGATATCGTCGTACGTGGGCGCGTTTGCTGCATTTCTCAAGATCTCCGACAGCAACTGGAATTGCGCGGCATCGCCAAGCTCGCGTGCGTGCGAGATCACTTCGCTGAACAGTTCGCCGTGCTCGGTCATCGTCACGAGGGTGCGCTCGCCGTCCTGATCGAGCGACACCGCAATGCCGGGATACATCACCAGATTGCGCAGCGCGCGCTGCTCCTGCCCGGTGACGCGACGGCGCTCGCTCTTCGGCACGTTCGCACGCGCGACGGCCGCCGCGCGCGAATCGATGTCGCACAGCGCGGCGATCTCCGTGAACGGCGTGTCGAGCCGGTCCGCCAGCATGTGCAGGATCTGCACGCGCAGCGCGTTCGCGGGCAATGCCTGCAACAGCGGCTTCGCGTCGAAAAGCGCCTTCGCGCGGCCTTCGGGCTGCTCCAGTTCCTTGTCGTTCAGTACCTCGTTCAGGAGGAACTGCGACAGCGGCATCGCGCGGTCGACCTGCTCGCCGAATCCGTCGGTGCCGAACTCGCGCACGTAGCTGTCGGGATCGTGCTCCTTCGGCAGGAACAGGAACTTGATCGTCCGGTTGTCCGCCGCGTGCGGCAGCGCCGCTTCCAGCGCGCGACGCGCGGCGCGCCGGCCGGCCGAATCGCCGTCGAAACTGAATACGACCGTATCCGTCTGACGAAACAGTTTTTGCACGTGAATCGGCGTGCAAGCCGTGCCGAGCGTCGCCACCGCGTTCGCAAACCCGAGCTGCGCGAGCGCGACGACGTCCATATACCCTTCGACGACGAGCACGTAGCCCAGTTCACGAATCGCGAGACGCGCCTCGAACAGCCCGTACAGCTCGCTGCCCTTGCTGAAGAGCGGCGTCTCCGGCGAATTCAGGTATTTGGGCTCGCCGCCGTCGAGCACGCGACCGCCGAAGCCGATCACATTGCCCTTCACATTGCGGATCGGGAACATCACGCGTTCGCGGAAACGGTCGTAGCGTCGGGCCTGCCCTTGGGCGTCGGTTTTCTCGCTGACGATCACGAGACCCGCTTCGACCAGATTCTCGTCCCGATAATCCGGAAAAGCCGATTCGAGGTTCTGCCAGCCATCCGGCGCGTATCCAAGTCCGAAACGCGCGGCGACCTCGCCGGTCAAGCCGCGTTTCTTCAGATAGGCGATGGCCGTCGGCGCGCCGCGCAGTTGCTTGCGATAGAAATCGCACGCGGTCTGCATGACCTCCGTCAGCGCGACGCTGACCGCTTTGCTCGGCGCGCTCTCGCCGCCTCCGCCCCCACGGAAAGAGTTCGATGGCTCCTGCGGCACCGTCAGGCCCGCGCCTTGCGCGAGATCCTTCACGGCCTCGGGAAATGTGAGGCCGGTGTGCTCCATCAGAAAGCCGATGGCCGTGCCATGCGCGCCGCACCCGAAGCAGTGATAGAACTGCTTGGTCGGACTGACGGTAAACGACGGGCTCTTCTCGTTGTGAAACGGGCAGAGTCCCATGAAGTTCGCGCCGCCCTTTTTCAACTGGACGTAGCGGCCCACCACGTCGACGATATCGACGCGGTTGAGCAAATCCTGCAGGAAAGCGTGCGGAATCACCGATTCAGAGCGGCGGTGGTTACTTGGCGAGTGCGGCTTTCACCTGCGCGGAGACGGCGGTCATGTCCGCCTTGCCGGCGAGCTTGGGCTTCAGCACGCCCATCACCTTGCCCATGTCCTGCGGTCCGGCGGCGCCCGTGGCGGCGACGGCGGCCTGAACTTCGGCGGCGATCGCATCGGCGGAAAGCTGTTCGGGCATGTAGGCCGCGAGCACCGCCAGTTCTGCTTTTTCCTTGTCGGCGAGATCGGTGCGCGCGGCGGCCTCGAACTGGCTGATCGAGTCCTTGCGCTGCTTGATCATCTTGTCGATGACGGCGGTGATGCCCGCATCGTCGAGCGTGACGCGATCATCGACTTCGCGCTGCTTGATTGCCGCGAGCAGCAGGCGAATCGTGCCGAGGCGCTCGGTTTCTTTCGCGCGCATGGCAGTCTTCATGTCGTCGTTGATCTGGTCTTTGAGGCTCATCGTTCACCCGGTGCAATTGCGAAAATTTGGATTCCGGCCGGCGCCCGGCTATCTCGCGAACGCGAAAACCCGCCTGGGAACGCCCCGTCCACGGGACTTTCAGCGGACCTTTCCGAGATGCAGCGAAGGGATGCGGCGGCACTTGCCGCGATAGCCGTTTCAGCGCCTGCCAGAGCGGAGGGAATTCCTCCGATGACCGTCTGAGTATAGCAAACGGGTTCGCGTTTCGAGACTCGCCAAAACCCCCGTAAAGACGCGCTCAGGCGGTCGTCGCCGCGCCTCGCGCGAACTCGGCGGCGGCCTTGCCCGCCGCGACGCCCGATGCCCATGCCCACTGGAAGTTGTAGCCGCCGAGCCAGCCGGTGACATCGACTGCCTCGCCGATGAAATAAAGCCCGGCGACGCGCTCGCTCATCATCGTCGCCGACGACAGCTCGCGCGTATCGACGCCGCCGCGCGTGACTTCCGCCTTGCGATAGCCCTCGGTGCCGCTCGGCGTGAGCGTCCAGTCCGACAGCGACGCGCCCACTGCCTTCAACGTGCGATCGGGCAGATCGGCGAGGCGCGCATCGACTGCGACATGCTGCGCTTCGAGCCACGCGTGCGCGAGGCGCGCGGGCACGTGTTCGGCCAGAAAATTGCCGATCTGTTTTTTCGAGCCGGCTTTGGCTTCGATCAGCATGTCCGTGGCGTCGACCTCCGGAAGCAGATCGACGTGAATCGGCTCCGACGTGTTCCAGTAGCTCGATATCTGCAGCACGCCCGGCCCCGACACGCCGCGATGCGTGAGCAGCAGGTCTTCGTCGAATTCGCCGCGCGTCTTGCCTTTGCCCGTGCTGATGCGCACCGGCAGCGACAGCCCCGACAACTCGGCGAACGGCGTCCAGTCGGCGGATGTGAACGTGAGCGGCACGAGCGCCGGACGCGTATCGATGAGCTTGTGGCCGAACTGCTTCGCGACGCGATAGCCGAAATCCGTCGCGCCGATCTTCGGGATGGACAGACCGCCCGTCGCGATCACGAGCGCCGCCGCGCCGATCGCGCCCGCGTTCGTATCGAGCGTGAAGCGCGCGCCGTCATGACGAATTTCGTGCACGGCGACCGGACGCCGCCACACGACGCCGCCCGCATCGCACTCGCTTTTCAGCACGTCGATGATGGTTTCGCTCGAGTCGTCGCAGAAAAGCTGGCCCTTGTGCTTCTCGTGCCACTTCACGCGATACTGCTTGAGCAGCGCGAGAAAATCGCGCGGCGTGTAGCGCGCGAGCGCGGAGCGGCAGAAATGCGGATTCGCCGACAGAAAGTTGGCCGGCTGCGCGTTGATGTTCGTAAAGTTGCAGCGCCCGCCGCCGGAGATGCGGATTTTTTCGGCGAGACGCTCGGCGTGGTCGATGAGCACGACGCGGCGCCCGGACTGTGCGGCCACGGCCGCGCACATCATGCCGGCCGCGCCCGCGCCGATGACGGCGATATCAAAAGATTCCATGCCGCGCATTTTACCTTCGACACGCTCGATCACGCCCGCTGCTATACTTTTCTGTTCCCTCTAAAGCGTTGAATCCATGCTAGTTCTAGGCATCGAAAGCTCCTGCGACGAAACCGGCCTCGCCCTCTACGACACCGGGCGCGGCCTGCTTTCGCACGCGCTTCATTCGCAGATCGCGATGCATCGCGATTACGGCGGCGTCGTGCCGGAGCTGGCTTCGCGCGATCACATCCGCCGGGCGCTGCCGCTGCTGGAGGACGTGCTCGAGCAATCCGGCGCGCAACGCAGCGATATCGACGCCATCGCGTTCACGCAGGGACCGGGGCTCGCGGGCGCGCTGCTGGTCGGCGCGAGCATCGCCAATGCGCTGGCGATGGCGTGGGACAAGCCGACCGTCGGCATCCATCATCTGGAAGGGCATTTGCTGTCGCCGCTGCTCGTCGATGCCCCGCCGCCGTTTCCGTTCGTCGCGCTGCTCGTGTCGGGCGGACACACGCAGTTGATGCGCGTGACCGATGTCGGCGTCTACGAGACGCTCGGCGAAACCCTCGACGACGCCGCCGGCGAAGCCTTCGACAAAACCGCGAAACTGCTCGGCCTCGGCTATCCGGGCGGACCGGAAGTCTCGCGGCTCGCGGAATTCGGCACGCCGGGCGCGGTCGCGCTGCCGCGCCCGATGCTCCATTCCGGCGATCTCGATTTCAGCTTCAGCGGCCTGAAAACCGCCGTGCTCACGCATAGCCGCAAGCTCGGCAACACCGTCTGCGAGCAGGCGAAGGCCGATCTCGCGCGCGGTTTCGTCGATGCCGCGGTGGACGTGCTCGTCGCCAAATCGCTCGCCGCGTTGAAGAAAACCGGCTTGAAGCGGCTCGTCGTGGCGGGCGGCGTCGGCGCGAACCGGCAGTTGCGCGAGGCGCTGTCGGCGGCGGCGAAAAAGCGTCGCTTCGATGTCCACTATCCCGACCTGTCGCTGTGCACCGACAACGGCGCGATGATCGCGCTCGCGGGCGCGTTGCGCCTGTCGCGCTGGCCGGATCAGGCCGTGCGCGACTACGCGTTCACCGTGAAGCCGCGCTGGGATCTCACGTCGCTCGCGCGCGCCTGAGCCTTTTCATCGCGGCGGATTGAACGGCTGCACGATCGCCCTGAAGACCGGCAGCGTCTCGCAGCGGTCGCTATGGCCGATGAGCGCCGGCCAGCGCGTCGAGCTGAACATCTCCGGATGCGCCTCGCGCGCGAAACGCAACGCGCAGGCCACGGCGATATCGGCGTGGCCGATTGCATCGCCGAACCAGTAAGGCGTCGCGCGCGCGGCGCGATCCGCTTCCAGCGCATTCAACACGCGCTCGACCTGCCCCGTGCAGCGATCGAGCCACGCCTGCGATTTCTCCTTGTGCAGCACGCGTTCGTAGACGAGCGCGACGGCTTTGTCGGCGAGGCCCGTCGCGAGCGCGCAGACCTTCAGCGCCTGACGCCGTTCCGGCCCGCTTGATGCGACCATCGCGCGCGCGTCGCCCGCCTGTTCGTCGAGATAATCGAGGATCATCGTGCTTTCGATGAGCGTATCGCCCGAATCGAGCACGAGCGTCGGCACGCGGCACAGCGGGTTGAAGGGCGCGATCTTGTCGGCATCGGAGAACGTCGACCACGGGCGATGCTCGAACGGCATGTCATAGAGCTTCAGCGCGATGGCGACGCGCCGCACGAAGGGGGAATCGTATTGGCCGATGAGGATCAAGGTGCGCTCCGCTGAGTCGTGATGACGTGGACGGCCAGTTTAAGCGCGCGCGGGCCTCGGGAACAACGGCCACGCAAACGACGCGCACACGCCCGCCACGAGCCAGATCATCGGCCAGGAGCCGATCGCGAGCACATGCGGAATGGCGAGCGGCGTCACGAAAAAGCCGACGAAGACAGCCGTGTTCGCCATGCCGAGCGCCGTGCCGGCGCGTTCGGCGCCCGCGAGCGTCGCCAGTTCCGTGTACGCGACGCCGTGCCACGCCGACACACACACGCCCGCGAGAATCAGCATCGCCGCCAGCAGGACGGGCGCATGAGCAGCGCCGAACGCCGTCGCGATGCCGAGCGCGACGAACGACGCGCACGCCGCGATCGTCGATACGCGCAGATACGCGCGGCGATTGCCATGACGGTCGGTGTGGCGGCCGCTCCAGACGCGCATCGCGATGGCGCCCGTCTGGAGCGCGGCCATCGTCGCGCTGATCGCGCCCACGCCGAAGCGCGCGGCATCGTGCATGAAGATGGTCGCGAAGCTCAACACCGCGAACTGCGGCACGCACAACACGCCGATCCCGAGCACGACGCGCCAGACCAGCGCGTTCTTCAGCGGCGCGGCGCCTTCGCTCCGGATCGCCCGAGCATGGGTTCCGGGCGGCTCGTGCAGCCAGCGCCAGGCGAACACGCCGGATAGCGCGCACATCGCGGCGAGCACGCCGAACACCGCGCCGAATCCATGCGACGACGCGAGCCACGGCAGCAACGCCGCGCCGATGCCGCCGCCCAACGGCACGGCCGTCTGCCGGATGCTCATCGCGAGGCCGCGCTCGCCTTCGCCGAACCACGCCATCACCGCGCGCCCGCTCGATCCATTGACGCTGCCGCCGAGCAGCCCGAGCGCGCACATCGCGAAGACGAGCCAGCCGAAGCTCGCCGTGGCGGGCGTCGCGAAGAGCGTCATCGCGATGAGCACGGCTGCCGTCGAAAAAAGACCGGTCAGCAGGACGGGACGATCGCCCCATTTGTCGGTCAGCAGGCCCCACGGTAATTCGGAGAGCGCCACGCCCAGCCCCAGCGCGCCCAGCACCACGCCCAGATGCCCGTTACTCAGGTGGTAGGCGCTGCGCACCCAGACGGCGGTCGTCGGGAAGCCGGTCGCCGCCGCGGATACGCTCGCGTTCGCCGCGACGCCGACGCCCAGCACTTTCCATCGATGCGCGCCATCGAGCGCGGACATTCGTTTCGAGTTCAATACGAGAGGAGCGGCCATGTTGCAGTCCATCGAAAGAGTTGACTGCGGCCAGTTTGAAGGCTTAGGATCGTCCTGAAAATCGCGAAATTCGCGACTTATCGTTCATTTAAACAGGATGGTTAGCGTGTCCCAGACCACCTTCGATCTCGCCGTGCTGCGCAGCTTCGTCGCGGGCGTGGATCTCGGCAGCTTTGCGAAAGCAGCGGATCGCGTCGGGCGCTCGACGTCCGCCGTCAGCGCTCAGATTCACAAGCTGGAAGAGCAGGCCGGCACGCCGCTCTTTCGCAAGTCGGGGCGCGGCCTCGCGCTCACCGATGCGGGCGAAGTCATGCTCAATTACGCGCGGCGTCTGGTCGAACTGAACGACGAAGCCGCCGTCGCGGTGCGCGGCGTCGATCTGGAAGGCTGGATTCGGCTCGGCCTGCAGGAAGACTTCGGCGAAGTCGTGCTGCCCGATGTGCTCGGCCGTTTTGCGCGCGCGCATCCGAAAGTGCGCATCGAGGCGCGTGTGGCGCGCAATACGGAGTTGCTGGAACGCATCGGCGGCGCTCAGCTCGATCTCGCGCTCGTGTGGGGCGCGGCAGGCGTGCCCGACGAGAGTCAGGCGTCGAATCTGCCCGAACCGATCGCTGCGCCGCCGATGCGCTGGATCGCGTCATCGACGGTTCCCTGGCACTTCGACGCCGATGAGCCTTTGCCGCTCATCGCCTTCGATCGTCCGTGTCTCTTTCACAGCGCGGCGGCGGCGGCGCTCGATCGCGCGGGCATCAAATGGCGTGTGGCATTCACGAGCCCGAGCCTGTCCGGACTGTGGGCCGCGGCGGCGGCCGGGCTCGGCGTGACGGTGCGAACGAGCTACGGACTGCCGTCGACGGTGCGTCCGCTCGATGGCGGCGAAGGCGGTCTGCCCGCGCTGCCGTCGATTCCGCTGGCGCTGCATCGCGCGTCGGGCAAGGGATCGCCGCTGGTCGAGCGGTTGGCGTCGCTCGTGGTGGAATCGGTGCGGGAAGCGCACGTGTCCTCGGAAACGGCGCTCGCATAGAAAAAGAGCCGGTTCGAAACCGGCTCTCGTTCAGAAGCTCAGACGATCAGGCGTCGCGGCGCTTGTCGCGCTCGATCACCGCATACGCGCTGTGATTGTGGATCGACTCGAAGTTTTCCGCTTCCAGCGTATAAGCGACGATGCGCGCGTCCGCGTTCAGGCGCGTGGCGATATCTCGCACGAGGTCTTCGACGAACTTCGGATTTTCATACGCCCGCTCGGTCACGAACTTCTCGTCGGGGCGCTTGAGCAAGCCCCACAGTTCGCACGACGCCTCTTCTTCCGCGATACGGATCAGATCCTCGACCGGCACCTCTTCAGCCACTTCCGCCGCGATCGTCACGTGCGAGCGCTGGTTATGCGCGCCGTACTGCGAGATTTGCTTCGAGCACGGACACAGGCTCGTCACCGGCACGAGCACTTTGATCGACATGCGCGTGTCGCCATCGCGCCGCTCCACGATGAACGTCACTTCGTAGTCCAGCAGGCTTTTCACGCCCGAGACCGGCGCGGTCTTCATCACGAAATACGGCAGCGTCACTTCGATACGGCCCGCGTGCGCTTCGAGCTTCGCCAGCATCAACGCCAGCATGCCGCGCAGCGCGTGCTGATCGACGGGCAGGCGATTCTCTTCCAGCAACGCAACGAAACGCGACATGTGCGTGCCCTTCTGCTCGGCGGGCAGATGAACGTCGAGATTCCATGTACCGACGGTCGGCTTCAGCCCGTCTTCCGTCAACACCGTCAGCGGATAACGCACGCCCTTCACGCCGACGCGCTGAATCGCGATCTGACGCGTGTCGGGCGTGCTCTGAACGTCGGGCATCACGAAGGCGGGATTCATCTGATTCATTTGTTTTGTCCTTATGCGCCGCGCGTCGCGCGGGACGCGAGCGGTTCGAAACGTTCAAGCGCACACGGCGCGGGACGATGCCCGCGCCGTGTGCCAAAGCGTTGTTGCACGGCGCGCCCCGAGCGCGCCGTTCGAGCGAAGCGCCGTCAGGCGACGCGCTTCGTCAGCTTGCCTGCGTTGGCGCTTTCGATAGCGTCGATGAAGCGTTCGCGAATCGACTTGACGATGCCGGCTGCGTCCAGTCCGACGCTCGACAGCAGCTTGGCCGGATCGCCGTGATCGATGAATTCGTCCGGCAGACCGAGTTGCAGCACGGGCTTCAGGATCGAGCTTGCGAGCAGCGCTTCGACGCATGCGGAGCCCGCGCCGCCCATGATCGCGCCTTCCTCGATCGTCACGATGGCGTCGTGCGTCGCGGCCAGTTCGCGCAGCAGATCGGCGTCGACTGGCTTCACGAAACGCATGTTGGCGACGGTCAGATCCAGCGCTTCGGCGGCGGCGAGCGACGGCGCGACCATCGTGCCGAACGCGCAGATCGCGATGCGCTTGCCCGAGCCGAGCTTCTGCGTCGACTCGCGGCGAATCTCGCCACGGCCGACGGGAATCGCGGTCATCTGCTTGACGGTCGCCACGCCCGTACCCGCGCCGCGCGGATAGCGCACGGCCGTCGGGTTCGGCTGCTGGAGCGCCGTGTAGAGCATCTGACGGCACTCGTTTTCATCCGATGCCGCCATCACCGTCATGTTCGGGATGCAGCGCAGGAACGCGAGGTCATAGTTGCCCGCGTGCGTCGCGCCGTCCGCGCCGACGAGGCCCGCGCGGTCGATGGCGAATACCACCGGCAGGTTTTGCAGCGCGACGTCGTGGATCAGCTGGTCATACGCGCGTTGCAGGAAGGTCGAATAGATCGCGACGACCGGCTTCATGCCATCCGCGGCCAGCCCGCCCGCGAAGGTCACGGCGTGCTGCTCGGCAATGCCGACATCGAAATAACGCTCCGGGAAGCGCTTCTCGAACTCGACCATGCCGGAGCCTTCGCGCATTGCCGGCGTGATGCCGACCACGCGCGAGTCCTGCGCGGCGGCGTCGCACAGCCACTCGCCGAACACCTGCGTGTAGGTCTTCTTCGAAGGCGCCGTCGACGGCTTGATGCCCTCGGCCGGATTGAACTTGCCCGGGCCGTGATAGAGCACCGGATCGGCCTCGGCAAGCTTGTAGCCCTGGCCTTTCTTCGTCACGACGTGCAGGAATTGCGGGCCGCGCAGTTCCTTGATGTTCTGCAGCGTCGGGATCAGCGAATCGAGATCGTGACCGTCGATCGGGCCGATGTAGTTGAAGCCGAACTCTTCGAACAGCGTGGCCGGCACGATCATGCCCTTCGCGTGCTCTTCGAGCTTGCGCGCGAGATCGAGCACCGGCGGCGCATGGCGCAGCACGCGTTCGACGCCCGCGCGCGCGGCGGCGTAGAAACGGCCCGACATCAGACGCGCGAGATGGCGATTCAGTGCGCCGACCGGCGGCGAGATCGACATGTCGTTGTCGTTGAGGATGACGAGCAGCGGCACGTCGTCGGCGACGCCTGCGTTGTTCATCGCCTCGAAGGCCATGCCCGCGGTCATTGCGCCGTCGCCGATCACGGCGATCGAATAGCGGTTGTCACCCTGTAGCTTGTTGGCGATCGCCATGCCGAGCGCCGCCGAAATCGACGTGCTCGAATGCGCGGTGCCGAAGGTGTCGTATTCGGATTCGACGCGGCGCGGGAAGCCGGAGATGCCGCCGAGCTGGCGCAGCCCGGACATGCGGTCGCGGCGGCCGGTGAGGATCTTGTGCGGATACGTCTGATGACCGACGTCCCAGACGATGCGGTCACTAGGCGTATCGAACACATAGTGCAACGCGATCGTCAGCTCGACCGTGCCCAGATTGGACGACAGATGGCCGCCCGTCTGGGACACGCTGTCGAGCACGTAGGCCCGCAGCTCGTCGGCCAGCGGTTGCAGTTGGCGACGATCGAGGGCACGCAAATCGGCCGGATCGTCGATGGTTTTCAGCAAGTCGTACATCGTCGTCCCATTTTAGGAAAACTGGCGTGATTCGTTCGGCGCGATTGTTTCGGGTTTGCCCGATCGCGCCGTGGGGTTCGTCACGCGTTCAACAATCAATTCGCCCGGTTCACGACCAGGTCGGCAAGCTCGGCGAGACGCTGGCCGCGCGCGCCGAACGGCTCGATCGCGGCGTGCGCGTCGCGGCCGAGCTGCGCGGCGAGCTCACGCGATGCATCCAGCCCGATGATCGACACATACGTGGGCTTGTCGTGCTGCGCGTCCTTGCCGGCGGTCTTACCGAGCGTGGCGGAATCGGCGGTGACGTCCAGGATGTCGTCGACGACCTGGAAAGCGAGGCCGATCGCGGCCGCATACTGATCCAGCGACGTCAGCGCGTCGGCGCCCGGATGCTCGCCCGCGAGCGCGCCCATGCGCACCGACGCGCGCAACAACGCGCCTGTTTTCTTGCGATGCATCGTCTCGAGTTCGGGGCGCGACAGCTTGCGCCCGACGCTTTCGAGGTCGATTGCCTGCCCGCCTGCCATGCCGAGCGAACCGCTCGCAACCGCCAGCTCGCGCACGAGCGCGGCTTGCTGGGCATCGTTCAGACCATTGCCCTCGGCCGTCAGCGCGACGAACGCCTGCGATTGCAGCGCGTCACCGACGAGCAGTGCCGTCGCTTCGTCATATTGGATGTGTACGGTAGGCTTGCCGCGACGCAAGGCGTCGTCATCCATGGCGGGCATGTCGTCATGCACCAGCGAATAGACGTGAATCATCTCGAGCGCGGCGCTCGCCGCTTCCACGGCCTGCGCGTTCGCGCCGGTCAGCTCGCCCGCTGCGTGGACGAGCAGCGGCCGCACGCGCTTGCCGCCGCCCAGCACCGCATAACGCATGGCCTCATGCAAGCGCGCCGGCGCGACATCCGTGCCCGGAAGATAGTGTTCGAGTGCCGTCTCGACGCGATCGAGCGTCGCGCGCATCCATTGTTCGAAGGTCATAGGTCGTCGTCCCCGTTGTCGTTCGTGGCTCCGGCACCCTGGGTTGCGCGCTGTACCTCGGCGGGCAGCGGCTTGAGCGTCTCGCCGTCGAGAACGCGCACCTGCTGCTCGACTTTTTCGAGCTGCTGTTGGCAAAAGCCGACAAGCGCTGCGCCGCGACGATACGCCGCGAGCGATTCCTCGAGACTCAGCGCGCCCTCTTCCATGCGCGCAACGAGCGATTCGAGTTCTGCGAGCGCCGCCTCGTAGTTTTCGGGGAGCGGCGTGGGGTCTGCGCGCTGCGCGCCGGCGCCGGTGTGCTCGTCTGCTTCCTGAACAGCGGTCTTCGCCATGAATCGTGGATGTGCAATTGAATTTTTGGAACCAAGTCGCACATTCTACGGCAAAAGCCAAATTTTCGACCCGCATCCCGTTCATGCAGAGCGGCTAACACTGCTTTTCAGGATTGTCCGTCAAACGTGACGGCGCGCGCCATTCACACGCGATCGCGCAACGATTGCGCGGAACTCTCGCGACAATTTATACCCAAATCAAGACCTTAAGCACCCCAAGGATACGGATTTCGGTATAATCGCGGGCTCCCTAAATCGAATCTTCGATGGTTGGGTTGTTCACTGCTTTCACGTTTTCATCGGGAGTGGGAATGTCCAATCTGAGCAATGCATTGCAGCTGAACGCCATTCATAGTCAGCTGCCAGTCACGGCTTACTTTGACGAAGCGCTTCTTACGCGCGAACTCGACACACTTTTCAAGCAAGGTCCACGCTATATCGGGCACGAACTCATGGTTCCCGAGGCGGGAAACTATTTCGCGCTTCCGGGCGAAGGCGAAGGGCGCGTGCTCGTCCGTAATCAGCAGAACAATATCGAACTGCTGTCGAACGTGTGCCGCCATCGCCAGGCGATCATGCTCAATGGCCGCGGCAGCGCGGACAACATCGTCTGCCCGCTGCATCGCTGGACCTACGATCTCAACGGTCAACTGCTCGGCGCACCGCATTTCGCGGACAAGCCCTGCCTGAACCTCGGCAAGACTTCGCTGCAGAACTGGCAAGGCCTGCTCTTCGAATCGGAGGGCCGCAACGTCGCCGCGGATCTCGCGAGGCTTGGCACGGCGAAACACTTCGACTTTTCGGGCTTCATGTTCGATCACGTCGAAGTGCACGAGTGCAACTACAACTGGAAGACCTTCATCGAGGTCTATCTGGAGGACTATCACGTCGCGCCGTTCCATCCGGGACTCGGCAGCTTCGTGTCGTGCGACAACCTCGAATGGGAATTCGGCGACTGGTACAGCGTGCAGACGGTGGGCGTCCACAAGAATCTGGAAAAGCCCGGCAGCCCGACGTACCGCAAGTGGCACGACGAAGTCCTGCGCTTTCGCAATGGCGCACCGCCCGAATTCGGCGCGATCTGGATGGTGTACTACCCCGGTCTGATGATCGAGTGGTATCCGCACGTGCTGGTCGTGTCGTGGCTCATTCCGCAGGGCACGCAGAAGACGACGAACATCGTCGAGTTTTATTATCCGGAGGAAATCGCGCTGTTCGAGCGTGAGTTCATCGAGGCGGAGCGTGCGGCGTATATGGAAACTGCCCGCGAGGACGATGAAATCGCCGAACGCATGGACGCGGGCCGTCGCGCGCTGATGTCGCGTGGCGAGAATCAGGTCGGGCCGTATCAAAGCCCGATGGAATCCGGCATGCAGCACTTTCACGAGTTCCTGCGGCATCAACTCGGCGCGATCTGACATAGGCCATTCGGCCAGTGTTACGAAAAGGCGGGCTTTCGGGCTCGCCTTTTTGTTTAGACTAACGGTACAAGTCCTCGCCTATGAGCGACGTTCAGGAGCCGTCATGCCGCACACTCACTACACCACGCTCATCTCGGCGACCAATCTCGCCGAACGGCTCGCCGCCGCGCCCGGCAGCATGCTCGTCTTCGATTGCCGCTTCGATCTCGCCGCGCCGGAGTCGGGCGAAGCGGCCTACGCGCAAGGACATATTCCCGGCGCGCATTATCTTCATCTGGATCGCGACTTGTCCGGTGCCAAGACCGGGGCGAACGGCCGCCATCCGTTGCCGGAGCGTGCCGCGCTCGTCGCCAGACTGGCGAGCTTCGGCCTGAACGAAGGCCAGCAAGTCGTTGCTTATGACGCGCAAGGCGGCATGTACGCCGCGCGTCTCTGGTGGCTCCTGCGCTGGCTCGGGCACGATTCCGTCGCGCTGCTCGACGGCGGCCTGCAAGCCTGGGAAGCCGCGGGCAATGCGCTCGACGCCGCCGTGCCGCCGAAAACCCAGGGCACGTTCAAGGCCGGCGCGCCGCTTCAGGTGACCATCGACGCTCAGGCGATCGAACGCAGCATCGGCACGCGCGATCATCTGCTGATCGATGCGCGCGCCGCCGATCGTTATCGTGGAGAGAACGAGACGATCGATCCCGTCGGCGGCCACATTCCGGGCGCGCTGAATCATTTCTTCAAGAACAACCTGACGGCGGAAGGCCGCTTCAAGACGGCTCACGAGTTGCGCGAGGCATTCGGCTCGCTCGTCGGCACGACGCCGGCGGATCGCATCGTCCTGCAATGCGGCTCGGGCGTGACGGCGTGCCATAACGCGCTCGCGATGGAGATCGCCGGCCTGCACGGCGCGGCGCTCTATCCGGGCTCGTGGAGCGAATGGAGCGCCGATCCGGGCCGCCCGGTCGCGACCGGCCCGAATCCCTGAACGCCGTTATTTGACGCCGTGCTCGCGGAACCACGCGAGCGCGCGCTTCCAGGCGTCATCCGCGTCCGCCTTGCGATAGCTCGGCCGATAATCCGCGAAGAACGCATGCCCCGCGTCGTCGTAGACGACGAACTGCGAATTCTTCGCGGGCGGCGGGTCGTTTGCGAGCGCCTGCTTCATCTGCTCGAGCGTGTCCTGCGGGATGCTCTGATCCTGCCGTCCATAGAGTCCGAGCACGGGCACCTTGAGCTGACTCGCGAGGTCGATCGGATTGCTCGGCGTGTTCTCGGTCTTGCTGCCGACGACCCGCCCGTAGAAAGCGACGGCGGCCTTCAGATTCGGATTGTGCTCCGCGTAGAGCCACGAGATGCGTCCGCCCCAGCAGAAGCCGACGATGCCCACGCGCTTCGGATCGCCGCCATGCTCGCCGGCCCATTTGACGGTCTGATCGATGTCGGAGATCACTTGCGAATCGGGCACTTTCGACACGAGTTGCTCGTTGAGCTGCTGCATCGACTTATACGCCGATGCATCGCCCTGACGCGTGTAGAGATCCGGTGCGATGGCGAGATAACCGAGTTTCGCGAAGCGCCTGCACACGTCGGCGATATGCTCGTGGACCCCGAAAATCTCATGGATCACGATGATGACCGGCAAATGCGTCTTGCCCTTCGGTTGCGCGCGATACGCCGGCACGAGCGTGCCGTCCGCGCCGCGAATGCCGATCGCGCCCGCGTCCAGGCCGTCGCTGTCGGTATGAATGGTTTGCGCGGACACCGGCAGCACGGCGGCCGCGAAGCCGGTGCCGAAAGTCGCCTTGATGAAAGTGCGCCGGTTGAACGGAACGTGCGGAATGAGGCTGTCGACTTCAGGGTCTAGCATACGAAGCTCCCGCGGCAAGGCCGTCGCGTCGTGTCGCACGGCATGCGACGGCGTGGATCGGATCGTGGAATCGCGCGGCGCGCTCAAGGGTGCACGCAACGCGGCGCTGCTGAGTAATGAACGCGCGTCCTAAATTGGACGCGCCGCCCATTCTAAACAGCTTCCAACGAATGACGCAGGCGTTCTATTCCGTGTCAGTGCAGCTTGACGCGCGGCGCGGTGGAACGGCGCAGCCAGTGCGCGACGGTATCGAGCACCATGCGCGCGTAGCCGTGCAGCGCCGCCACGTGCAAACGGTACAGCGACATGTACATGAAGCGCGCGAAGAGCCCTTCGATCAGCATGTTGCCGCCGATCAGCCCGCCCATCAGATTGCCGACCGCGCTGTAATGCCCGAGCGACACCAGCGAGCCGAAGTCGCGGTAGGTGTACTCGGGCAGCGGCTTGCCCTGCAGCATCCGCTCGAACGACTTGAACAGAAAGCTCGCCTGCTGATGCGCGGCCTGCGCGCGCGGCGGCACGTTGCGCTCGTTGCCGGGCCACGGACAGGCGGCGCAGTCGCCGAGCGCGAAGACGTTGTCGTCGGTTTCGGTTTGCAGCGTGCGGCGCACGACGAGCTGGCCGAGCCGGTTGGTCGGGAGACCATCGAGATTGGCGAGGATCGCGGGCGCCTTGATGCCCGCCGCCCAGACGGTGAGATCGGCGCGAATCGTCTTGCCGCTCGCCGTGCGGATCGTGTCGCGCGAAACCTGCGCGACCGTTTCCGCCGTCATCAGCTTCACGCCGAGCTTGGTCAGCAGTTCCGCCGTCGCAATGGACACGCGCTCCTGCAACGCGGGCAGAATGCGCGGCCCCGCTTCGATCAGCACGATGCCGATATCGTGCTTCGGATCGAGCTTGTGCAATCCGTATGCGGAAAGCACCTGCGCGGTGTTGCGCAATTCCGCCGACAATTCGACGCCCGTCGCGCCCGCGCCGACGATCGCCACCTGGATGCGCGGCACCGGATCGACGCCCGGCTCGTCCTCGGCTTCGTCCACGCCCGCCGCGACCGGCTCGGGCGCGAAATGCTCCGCGCGCATGCAGGCCGCGATCAGGCGCTTGCGAAAGAGTTCGGCCTGGCCGACGGTATCGAGCGCGATGGAATTCTGCTGCGCGCCTTCGACGCCGAAGAAATGCGTCGTGCTGCCGATGGCGATAATGAGCGTGTCGTACTCCAGCTCGCGCTCGGGCAGGAGTTCGCCCGCTTCTTCATCGCGCAACGGGCCGATCGTGATGCGCTTCGTCGCACGGTTCAGTCCGACGAGTTCGCCCTGCTGAAACTCGAAGCCATGCCATAAGGCTTGCGCGGCGTATTCGAGCTCTTGCGTGAACGGGTCCATGCTGCCCGCCGCGACTTCATGCAGGAGCGGTTTCCAGATGTGGGTCGGATTGCGGTCGACGAGCGTGACTTGCGCTTTTGGCGGCGCTTTGCCGTCCGTCGAGCCGAAGCGGTCGCCGAGACGCGTCGCGAGTTCGAGGCCGCCGGCCCCTCCGCCGACGATGATGAAGCGATGCATGGAACTCTCCCTGTGCTTTTATATTCGATCGGCCTTCGTGCTTGTCTTCCTCGATTCAAACATTGTGCGGAGCTTCGATGACAGTCACAAGCGCGTCACCAACATGTAGGACATACGCGACATGTGCCGCATATGTCCTTGCGCAAAGAATTTCAGTGCGCTTCTTCCCAGTTATTGCCGACGCCCACTTCCGCGACGAGCGGCACGTTCAGCTTCGCGACGCCGCACATCAGTTCAGGTAAGCGCTTCCTGACATCGGGCAGCGCTTCCTCGGGCACTTCGAGCACGAGTTCATCGTGCACCTGCATGATCATCTTCGCGCCGTTGCCCGATGTTTCGAGCCAGTCCTGCACGGCGATCATCGAGAGCTTGATGAGATCCGCTGCGGTGCCCTGCATCGGCGCGTTGATCGCGGCACGTTCCGCCGCCTGCCGGCGCGGGCCGCTGCCGCCGTTGATTTCGGGCAGCCACAGGCGCCGGCCGAACACGGTTTCGACGAAGCCGTTCGCCTTCGCGCTCAGACGCGTGTTCTCCATGTATGCGGCCACGCCCGGATAACGCGCGAAATAGCGGTCGATATAAAGCTTCGCCGCATCGCGCGTGATGCCGAGATTCGACGCGAGCCCGAACGAGCTCATGCCGTAGATCAGCCCGAAGTTGATGACCTTCGCGATGCGGCGCTGGTCGTTGTCGACTTCGAGCGGCGTCACGCTGAACACTTCCGACGCCGTCGCGCGATGCACGTCCTCGCCTTCCTTGAACGCGCGCATCAGCGATTGGTCGCCGGAAATATGGGCCATGATGCGCAGTTCGATCTGCGAGTAATCCGCCGATACGATCTTGCATCCCGGCGACGCGATGAACGCTTCGCGAATGCGCCGCCCTTCGCCCGTGCGCACCGGAATGTTCTGCAGGTTCGGCTCGTTCGACGACAAACGCCCCGTCACCGCGACGGCCTGCGCGTAGTTCGTATGCACGCGCCCGGTCGATGCGTTGACCATGCGCGGCAGCTTGTCCGTGTACGTGGACTTGAGCTTGGACAGCCCGCGATGTTCGAGCAGCACCTTCGGCAGCGGATAGTCTTCGGCGAGCTTCTGCAGCACTTCTTCATCGGTGGAGGGCGCGCCGCTCGGCGTCTTCTTCACGACCGGCAATTGCAGCTTCTCGAAGAAAATCTGGCCGATCTGCTTCGGTGAGCCGAGATTGAATTCGCCGCCCGCGAGCTCGTACGCCTGCGCCTGCAAATCGATGAGACGCTTCGCGATCTCATTGCTCTGCTTGTCGAGCCGTTCGCGATCGATCAGGACTCCGTTACGTTCCATCTTGCGCAGCACGCGCGAAGTCGGCAGCTCGATGTCGCGATACACGCGCAACAAGCCTTCCTCCTGCGCCACCTGCGGATAGAGCGCGTGATGCAGACGCAGCGTGATATCGGCGTCTTCGGCCGCATAAGCGGAGGCCTTGTCGAGCGGCACTTCGTCGAAACCGATCTGCGATGCGCCCTTACCCGCGACGTCCTCGTACTTGATTGTCTTCACGCCGAGATGACGCAACGCGAGGTTGTCCATGTCGTGCGGACGATGCGACTCCAGCACGTACGATTGCAGCAGCGTGTCATGTTCGACGCCGCGCAATTCGATGCCGTAGTTGGCGAGCACCTGCTCGTCGTACTTCAGATGTTGACCGACCTTTTTCTTCGATGCATCCTCGAGCCAGGGCTTGAGCTTCGCGAGCACTTCGTCGCGCGGCAACTGCTCGGGCGCGTCCGGCCCGCGATGCGCGACCGGAATGTAGGCCGCATGACCTGGCTCCGTCGACACCGACATGCCGACGATCTGCGCGGTCATCGGATCGAGCGACGTGGTCTCGCTGTCGAAGGACGTGATCTCGGCTTCGTTGATGCGCTTGAGCCAGGTATCGAACTGCTCCCACGTCTGCACCGTCTCGTAGTGATGCACGATTTCGGTGACCTGCGCGGGCGGCGTGTCGGTCGGACCTTCGACGGCATCGGCGATTTCGATCTCGCGCAGCCAGGTCTTGAAGCCATGACGCATGAACACGTCGCGCAGTTCGTCGCGCGACTCGGGACGCGCGATGAGCGTGTCGCCGATGGATTCGATCTGCGAAGTGAGGTCGCATTCCGTGTGGACGGTGACAAGTTTCCGCGCCATCGGCAGGAAGTCGAGAGCCTTGCGCAGATTGTCTCCTACCGCACCCTTGATCTCGCCCGCATGTTCTACGATGCCATCAAGGGTTTCGTATTGCGTGAGCCACTTGAGCGCCGTTTTGGGACCGCACTTTTCGACGCCCGGCACGTTGTCGACGGTATCGCCGATCAGCGACAAGTAGTCGACGATACGCTCCGGCGGCACGCCGAACTTGGCGAGCACGCCGGCGCGGTCGAGCGTTTCGTTGGTCATCGTATTGATGAGGGTGACATGATCCGTCACGAGTTGAGCCAGATCCTTGTCGCCCGTCGACACGATCACCTTCATGCCGCGCTTCTCGGCTGCGACTGCGAGCGTGCCGATGACGTCGTCCGCCTCGACGCCTTCGATCATGACGAGCGGCCAGCCGAGCGCGCGCACCGCGACGTGAATGGGCTCGATCTGTCTGGAGAGGTCTTCCGGCATCGAGGGCCGGTTGGCCTTGTAGTCGGCGTACCAGTCGTCGCGGAAAGTCTTGCCTTTGGCATCAAATACGCACGCGCTATACTCTGCATTGATTTCGCGCCGCAAGCGCCGCAGCATGTTGATCATTCCATACAGAGCGCCGGTGGGCCCGCCGTCGGGGCCTCGCAGGTCCGGCATTGCATGGTAGGCCCGGTACAAGTAACTAGAACCGTCGACCAATAGCAGGGTCTTACCTTCAAGACTTAGTTCTTCAGGCATTATGAACAAGAGAAAAGTGATTCCGAGTCTGCGATCACTCGCAGATCAAGAGCGCGCGACGGCCAAGAAGGCTCGCGCATCGTGGCAGATGTTCACGATTATGGCAGAGTTTATCGAGGCGACCGAGTACCTCTCGGAGATCCGGCCTGCCATCAGCATCTATGGTTCGGCGCGGCTGAAACCGGAGTCGCCGTACTATCAGCTCACGATCGAAATCGCGCAGAAATTCTCCGACGCGGGCTTCGCCGTCATATCGGGCGGCGGACCGGGCATCATGGAAGCGGCGAACAAGGGCGCGCACGCGGGCAAATCGCCTTCGGTGGGCTTGAATATCGAACTGCCGCACGAGCAATCGGGCAATCAGTGGCAGGACATCTCGCTGCGTTTCCGTCACTTCTTCACGCGCAAGGTCACGTTCGTGAAGAACTCGGACGCGGTCGTCGTGATGCCGGGCGGCTTCGGCACGCTGGATGAACTCGCCGAAGTGCTGACGCTCATCCAGACGAAGAAGTCGCGCCATGTGCCGATCGTGCTCGTCGGCGCGGAGTTCTGGGCCGGGTTGCTCGACTGGTTCAAGAACACGCTTCTGACCAACGGCGTGATCAGCCCGAAGGATCTGGATCTGATGCAGGTCATCGACGATCCGGATCAGGTGCTCGATGCCGTGCTGCGGTTCTATGAGGATCGTGAGGATTCGGTCGAGCAGCCGGCGGAAAGTAAGTCGGATGAAGATCGGATGTTCTATTTGTAATCATTGCCCAAGAGCGAACGCCGCGAGATCGCGGCCGTTCGCTTTTTTATCTGGCGAGTCTCGGTGAAAAATATAGTTATCCAAATTAGTGGGACATTGCTTGAGAAGTCCTGCGCAACTCGCTAAGATCGCGCGCCGTAATACCTTATAGTCAGTCGCCGCATCCAGCGGCTATTTTTTTGTCTCGCTCATAGTTTTTATCAATCTACTTCAGTTTTTGAGATAGAGACTCAATTGTGAGGCAGTCTTCCTTGCATCAGGCAATACCAATGAAACGCACCCGCCGGAATCTTTCGCTGCGGCTGGCAATCTCAGCCGCCGCAATGGCATTTGCCCTCTCCGCTTGTCACGATAAAAATCCGGACCGACCTGCGCCCGAGACGCCTGCGCAAAAAGCCGCGGCACTCGCTCAAAGAAAGAAGGACTTGCTCGACAGTGTGTCGGGAGTCTGGAAGCCCCTTGAAGGTGATGGCCTGCTGACTGTCTACGCGTCTGCGGGCAAAGCGCAAATGGCAGATGGTGACGATCCGCTTCCCGTAGGCCTTGGCGATGTGGATCCAGACAATCAGACTGTCGTCATCAAGATAAATTGGGCGACCAGGGATGAGCTTCGCACGCTCGCGCTCCACGATCCAACTGAAGGATCGGCGCCAGCCACTCTTCAAGTCACGGACGGAAATGGCAATCAGACTGAGTACACCTTCGTGCGCAAAGTCAGCAACGACGATCTGAATCGAATCTCTAGGCTCGGAGCCTCGCCAGTGAAGGCGACAACCGACGCAAACGCGGCGCCTCAAGCACAGCTCGCCGCTGCAACGAACCGCGGGGTGGTTGATATGTGGCTCGGCGGTATTGACATGAACCTGCGCTCGTGTCCCGGTTCAACGTGCGCAGCAGTGCTGATTGTCCCGAAGGATTCGAAGCTGAGCGTGGACACGTCCACTATGCGGTACGTCACCGAAACATCCGGCAATAACACGCCTTGGGTGCGTGTGACGTATGAGGGCGCCTATTGCACGGCGGACGAGCAGGATTCGCAGACTGGCTGCGCACCGTCTCACGGAACCGAAGCCCCCGTCACCGGCTGGATGAACTACACGCGGCTGATGGCAACGCCGCGCCCACAGCAGTAATCGACGATGGGGCGGCCTTGCAACCGCCCCATCGCGTTACTGAAACGCCACCTCCGCGAAGCTCCGCAACTTCCGCGAATGCAGCTTCGACAACCCATTCTCGCGCAGCAGTTCCATCGCCTTGACGCCGATCTGCAAATGCTGATCCACTTGCGCCCGATAAAACTGATCGGCCATTCCCGGCAGCTTCAATTCCCCATGCAGCGGTTTATCGGAGACGCATAACAACGTCCCGTACGGCACGCGAAACCTGAAACCATTCGCCGCGATCGTCGCGCTTTCCATATCGAGCGCCACCGCGCGGCTTTGCGACAAACGCCGCACCGGCTCGCGATGATCGCGCAGTTCCCAGTTACGGTTATCGACGCTTGCGACCGTGCCCGTGCGCATCACGCGCTTCAGGTCGACACCCTCGAGCTGCGTCACCTGCGCGACCGCGCGTTCCAGCGCAACCTGCACTTCCGCGAGCGCAGGCACCGGTACCCACAGCGGCAGGTCGTCATCGAGTACGTGATCCTCGCGCACGTAACCATGCGCCAGCACGTAATCGCCCAGACGCTGCGTATTGCGCAAGCCCGCGCAGTGCCCGAGCATGATCCACGCATGCGGACGCAGCACCGCGATGTGATCCGTAATTGTCTTCGCGTTCGACGGCCCCACTCCGATGTTCACCATCGTGATGCCGCTGCCATCCGCGCGCTTCAGGTGATACGCGGGCATCTGCGGCAGACGCGCGGGCTGCGCGCCTTCCTCGGGCTGCTCGCCGAGGTTCGCGTTATACATGACGACATCGCCCGGCTCCACGAACGACGAATACTCGCTGCGATACGCGCGCGTTTCCTCGTCGTCGGCGCGCGACATCATGGTGCGGCCGAGCTTCACGAACTCATCGATATAAAACTGGTAGTTCGTGTACAGCACATAGTTCTGGAAATGCGTGGGCGACGTCGCCGTATAGTGTCTCAGCCGATGCAGCGAGAAATCGACACGCGCCGCCGTGAACAGCGCGAGCGGATGCGGCTCGCCCGGCCCCGGCTCGTACGTGCCGTTGACGATGCGATCGTCGAGCAGCGCGAGGTCCGGCGTATCGAAGATATTGCGCATCGCGAGCAGCCGATCGCGGTCGAGATCGCCTTCGAGATGAATGCCTTCGGCAAACGCGAAGTGAATCGGAATGGGATGCGCGGACACGCCCACTTCGAGGCCCACGTGATGGTTTTTCGTCAGCAGTCGCAACTGCTCGCGATAATAATCGCCGAACAGATCGGGCCGCGTGAGCGTCGTCTCGTAGATGCCCGGCCCGGCCACGAAGCCGTACGAGCGCCGCGAATCGATCTGCGAGTTGAGCTCGGTGCGCACGCGCACGAACGGATAGCACGCGCGCACGCGATGCGTGAACTGCTCGTTGCGGCGATAGCGCGCGAATGCATCGCGCAGAAATGCGGTGTTCGCTTCATAGATCGCAGAAAGGCGCGCGACGGCCGCGGCGGGATCTTCGAAGGATTCGGTCGGAAAGTCGTTGGCGGGCGTGCCTTGCGTGCTCTGAGTCCGGTCGTTTGTCATGATCTTGTGTCTTCTTCAAATGCCCTCGTAATGAATCGACATTAACACGGAAGAATGTGTGAACCATGAAGTCCCTCTTCACGTGAGTGCGTGCGATCACACCTCGCAACACCTTTTTGGTTTGAGAAGTCATGATTCGCGAAAGCGGCGCAAAATAAGGCGTTGGCTGTGTGTTCGGCGCTCAGTCAGCAATCGTTTTGTTAGAATCCGGCCATCGCCTGGAGAACCATCATGAAGCCGCACCTTTGCGCCGCCGCCGCGGCCGTCCTCGCCGCAGCAAGCTTCGGCGCATTCGCACAGCCGGCGCAGCAAGCCGCTCAAGCGGATCCCCAACCGGCGGCGCAGAAAATGTCGCCGGAAGAAGCCGCGGGCCTTCCCGATCTGAAAGCCATCAACCGTCCGCCCGCGAACGTCAGCTCGAAAGTCGAGATTTCGCCGCCGCGCACGCCGAGCTATCACGAATTGAGCACCAATGGCACGGAAATCACCGAATTCCGCGACAAGGGCAAGCCGGTCGAGATCGACGTGCGTTCGAATTTCGGCACGCGCTATCAGATGAGCTCGCCCGCAGATACCTCGCCGCAAGTGCGCGACAACGGCAAGGCAAGCACGCGTCTGCCGTCGATCAACCTGCACTACTGATCCCGTAAGATTGCTTCCGGCCCGTTCCTTCCGGGCCGGTCGCGGCACCGCGGCTCCTTGTCCGGCGCCACCATTCACAGGCCTCTTCCCGGCCGTCCAACCTGACCGACGTTTCCCGCATGGCCGTCTTCACTCCCGTCACCAACGCCGATCTCGGCGACTGGCTGCAAGACTTCGATCTCGGCGATGTCGTCGAATTTCGCGGCATCCAGTCGGGCATCGAGAACAGCAATTTCTTTCTCACGACGACGCACGGCGAATACGTGCTCACGATCTTCGAGAATCTCACGGCAACGCAACTGCCGTTTTATCTCGATCTGATGCGCCATCTGGCGTCGCATCGCGTGCCCGTGCCCGATCCGATGCCGCGCCGCGACGGTTCGCTCTTCGGCATGCTGCACGGCAAGCCCGCGTCGATCGTGACGAAGCTCGAAGGCGCGCCCGAACTCGCACCCACGCCCGCGCACTGCATCGAAGTCGGACAGATGCTCGCGCGCCTGCACCTCGCCGGGCGCGACTTCGCGCAGCATCAGCCGAATCTGCGCAGCCTTTCGTGGTGGCAGGAAAAGGCGCCGTCGATCGTCGAGTTTCTGAGCCGCGAGCAGCGCGAACTGTTCGAAAACGAACTCGCTCATCAGGCGGCGTTTTTCGGCTCGGCGGATTACGCGTCGCTGCCCGAAGGTCCGTGTCATTGCGATCTGTTCCGCGACAACGTGCTGTTCGCGCACGGCCGCGAGCACGCGCGCCTCGGCGGCTTCTTCGACTTCTATTTCGCGGGCGTCGACAAGTGGCTTTTCGATGTCGCCGTGACGGTGAACGACTGGTGCATCGATCTCGAAACGGGCGTGCTCGATCCGGCGCGCGTCGATGCGATGCTGCGCGCATATCAGACCGTGCGGCCGTTCACGCCTGCCGAAGAGCGTCACTGGAACGACATGCTGCGCGCCGGCGCGATGCGCTTCTGGGTCTCGCGCCTGTTCGACTTCCATCGCCCGCGCGAAGCACAAATGCTGAAGGCGCACGATCCCGGCCATTTCGAACGCATTCTGCGCGAGCGCGTCAAAGCCGCTTCACCCGTTAATCGATAACCAGCGACATGCGACTCATCGAAGTTCCGGCCAAGACCGGCTACGTGTGGTTCCGCCAGGGCATCTGGCTGTTCCGCCGCAACCCGTTTGCGTTTCTCACGGTGTTCTTCGCCTATCTGTTCGTGATGACGCTGATCTCGCGCGTGCCGCTCGTCGGACCGCTGCTGCCGCTGCTGTTCATTCCGGGCGTCGCGGTCGGCTTCATGGCGGCGTGCCGCAACACGATCGCGGGCAAGCCCGTCTGGCCGACCATTCTCGTCGACGGATTCCGTTCGTATGGCAGCGTCGTCGCGCGCAGGCTGCTCGCGCTGGGCGCGCTCTACATCGTCGCGATGATGGTCATCTTCACGGCATCGGCGCTCGTCGACGGCGGCACGCTGCTCAACATCATGATGGGCGACGGACCGAGCGGCGATCCCGAGACGGTCGCCGCGAGCTTCAGCCCGCTTGCAGTGCTCGTCGCGATGGCGTGCTACATCCCCGTCGCGATGTTGTTCTGGTTCGCGCCGATTCTCGTCGCGTGGCACGACGTGCCGCCCGCGAAGGCGCTGTTCTTCAGCCTGGTGTCGTGCTGGCGCAATCGCGGCGCGTTCATTTTCTACGGCGTACTGTGGATCGCCATCGCGCTGGCGGTTTCGTTCGGCCTGACCGCGCTGATGCAGGCGCTCGGAACCGGACAGGAGATGGCGCTCGCGGTGCTGATGCCCGCGTCGATCATCGTCACGACCGCGCTGTATTGCTCGTTCTACGCGACGTATCGCGGTTGCTTCGGCGTGCAATCGCCCGATTCGCCGGACATTCCCGACGCGACCGGCACCCCCAACGCCTGACCGGATCGCCGCGCGCTACGTACGCGCGCGGCGATCGTTCGTGCACGAAGCATTACACGTACACTAGCAAGACCGGCCTTCACGGCCCTTCCGCACGACGCCTTCGTCATGACTTCGTCAAACGCCTTGCCTGAGTTTCCGCTCGAGCTCGATCAGCAGTTGTGCTTCGCGCTCTATTCGACTTCGCTCGCGATGACGAAGGCGTACAAGCCGCTCCTGGACAAGCTCGGCCTGACGTATCCGCAATATCTGGCGATGCTCGTGCTCTGGGAAGCCGACGACCTCACCGTCAAGGAAATCGCCGCGCGCCTCTCGCTCGACTCGGCGACGATGACGCCGCTGCTCAAGCGTCTCGAAGCGCAGGGTTACGTCGAGCGCGTGCGCGGCGTCGAGGATGAGCGGCAAGTCCATATCCACCTGACCGAGGCCGGCAGCGCGCTCAAGCAGGCCGCCCGCGCAATTCCGGCGGAAATCTACTGCGCATCCGGCTCCGACCTCGACGCGATGTTGCGCCTGCGCAGCGATCTGGCCCGGCTGCGCGCGTCGCTCGGCGAATACCTCGACAACTGATCTTTAAGCGATAGCGACCGGCTAACGCCGCGATCACGATATTTTAATTTGCACACTAATTATTATCGCGATACATTTACGCCCGTGGTGAACGCAACTTCGATCTGACAACCGAAACACGGAGAGAACTGATGAACATCCTGTACAAAGCAACGGCGACGAGCACCGGCGGACGTGATGGCCGCGCGATTTCCTCGGATGAGCAACTTAACGTGAAACTGAGCGCGCCGAAGGAACTGGGCGGATCGGGCGCGGCGGGAACGAATCCCGAGCAGTTGTTCGCCGCCGGCTATTCGGCGTGCTTCCTGTCCGCGATGAAGTTCGTCGCAGGCCAGCAAAAGCGCGCGGTTCCGGCCGACACGACCGTCACCGCCGATGTGGGCGTCGGTCCCAACGATGCAGGCGGTTTCAAGCTCGACATCGAATTGCGCGTTTCGCTCCCCGGCCTCGATGCGACGGAAGCCCACGCGCTGGTGGAAGCCGCACACAAGGTCTGCCCGTACTCGAACGCGACGCGCAATAACGTCGATGTGCGCGTGAAGGTCATCTAAACGAAGCGCGAGCCGAAAAGAAAAATGCCGGCCCGAAGGCCGGCATTTTCAGAACCGCCGTCAATGATCCGGCATTCGCCGGAATCAAAAGCTTAGTTCGACATCCACGCCGGATGACGCGCCACGGCACGCTGGTCCAGCTTCTTCATACGATATTCGAGATCGTAAATGTCGGTGGCTTCGGCGAGATAGGCGTCGTCGCGTGCGCGATCGCGCTGGTCGGCGGACTTCGTCAGAAACAGGAAAATGCGGCTGATCAGGAACATGGTGGGCCTCGCTTGAATACTGGGGTTATTACCTATGAGACCGATTATAGGGTAATCCCTGATCCAACACCAGCCTTTTCCGCTAGAACGCTGATACTAAAGACTAAATTGCAACACTCGAAACGCCGGACACGGCCATCAGGCGACGTACGCGTCGCGTGCAGCCTCGCCCGGACGCCGCTGATGCTTGAAAAATTCCCACATCACCGCCGACGAATCCGGCCCTTTCGATGAATGAAACGCGACAGTGTCGTCGCCGCCCGCCCACGAATGGCCGAGACCGCGCACGATCGAAGTCTTGACGACGCGTCGGCCGCTCTTGACGTAATCCGTGACGACGCCGTCCGGATGCGTCTCTTCGCGCGCCTCGCCCGCCCGGCGATTGCCCGCGGCATCGAGGAAACCATTCAGCCTCAGAAACTGCTTCGTCAGTTGCTCGGCATTCGCAGCCGTCACCACGGAATCCAGTTCGCCGTGCACGATGATCGCCGGCATGCCTGGATAATCGCGGACGTCGACGGCCGCGTCGATCAGCGTGACGGGATCGCTTCGAGCGCCGCGGCGCATGACGTCCATCGCGCCGATAGCCGAGCGCGCTTCGCCGAAAACCACGCCCGAATGCAGGCCGACAGCCGCGAACACGTGCGGATAACGCACGGCGAGCAGCGCCGCGAGTCCCGCGCCGGCGGACATGCCCGCGACATAGACGCGCTCTGGATCCAGATCGTGCTCTTCGATCATCGCGTTCACGAGCGACACCACGGACGCAGCCTCGCCGCCGCCTCCGCCGCCGGAATCGTCATACCAGCGCCAACAGCGATGCGCGTGATCGTGCTTCGACTGCTCCGGGTACAACACGGCGAAACCGTACCGGTCGGCCAGCAGATTGATGCGCGTGCCTTGCGCGAACTCGTCCGCGTTCTGCTTGCAGCCGTGCAGCATCACGACCAGCGGCATCGGTTCCGCGCCGGTTTTCGGCGGCATATAGAGCGCGTACGACAAATGATTGACGAAACGTCCGGTCGTCGGCGGCGCCGAGTGATAGGAGCGCGCCCATTTGCCGCGCGCCCATGCGGACGCACGCGGCCGCACGCGCGATTCGCGCTGCGCGGGACGCGCGCTGGCGCGAGGCGCCGCAGTCGACTTGGCCGACGCACCCGATTTCAGCTTCGATTTGACGGTCTTCGCGCGCGCGGGCTTCGCCGCCGCACGGGGCTTCGGTGCGCGAATCGCTTCGACCTGGCCAGCGACCAGGCGTCTCAAGCCGCGCAGCCAGAGCTTGGTAAGGCTCTTCGACATTCGGCTTTGTCCTCCACATACGTGCAATGAGATGGCGCGGCAAAAAAGCGCGCCGGGTTGTGCATTGCACAATAACACCAAAACGGCGGGGTGGCGTATGTGCCTTGCTTACATATCGGGATGAATTAAGAGCAGTTCAAGAAAATAGCCAAAATTAAACGAAAGTTACGCGATGTAACCGCAACCTGGTTTCAGCAATGTCGTAAAATTCAGTATCTTCCCAAGCGTTATACTGGCGTGGATTTGCGGCGGTTTGTCGAAGCATTCGTATCGACATCATTCCGGCGTAGCCACTGCCGCACTGCAGCAACCTCCATTCCCAAGAAAAACCCATGAACGTGGACCTTTCCGTTTCCACCTGGATTTCCGTGACCGCTCTCGGCAGCGTCGGCGTGATGGGGCCGGTGGCGCTCATCGTCGCTGCCTGGCTCGCCTTAGGCTACCGCTGGAAGTACGCGGGCGCGTGGCTCGCGCTGCTCGGCGCGGCGAGCGGCCTCGTCGCGTTGAGCAAGATTGCTTTCATCGGCTGGGGTATCGGGGTGCGCCATCTCGATTTCACCGGCATCAGCGGACATGCGCTCATGTCCACGGCGGTGCTGCCGGTCGCGATATTCGTCGCGCTGCTGCCCACGCGCGGCGCGGTACGCGCCATCGGCGTTGCGATCGGGCTGTTATTGGGCGTGTGGGTCGGTGTATCGCGGGTCGTGCTCGACGCGCATTCGGTATCGGAAGTGGTGGCGGGCTGTGCGCTCGGCGCGACGGTCGCGCTCGCGTTCGTGTGGTTCGCGTGGCGCGCCGAGTCCGGCAAGCTCGCGCCGGCGCCCGTTGCCGCGAGTCTCGCGGCGGTCGTCGTGGCCTTGCACGGCGTGCCGGTGCCGACTCAACACTGGATCACGGAAATCGCGCTCGGGCTCTCGGGCCACGAGCGTCCGTATGTGCGGGCGAGCTGGAAGGCGAAGGCTTTTCGCGCGCCGGAACGCCGCACGGAACTGCAACCGGACGAACGCACGGCCGCCTGACACGGCCGTCGCGTTCGCGGCATGAACCTTTAGTCGTTCACGCCGATGATCACGCTCGACGCCTTGATCACCGCGACGGCCTTCTGACCTTGCGCGAGACCGAGCGTATCGGCGCTCTGATTCGTGATGATCGCGGTGATCGTCGTGCCGCCGTCGAGCGACAGCGACACTTCCGCGTTCACCGCGCCCTTCGTCACGCTGGCCACCGTGCCGCGCAACTGATTGCGCGCCGACAGCTTCGCGTTCGTGTCTTCCATCAGCATGACCCACGACGCCTTGATGAGCGCGAAGGCATCGCTGCCTTCCTTCAGACCCAGCGACTGCGTGCTTTCGTGCGTGACGACCGCGACGATCGTCTGTCCGCCGGGCAAGCCGAGCTCGATTTCATCGTTGACGGCGCCGCGCGTGACCTTCGTCACCTTCCCGGCCAGTTGATTGCGCGCGCTTGTCTTCATGCCTAGTCTTCCGATCAGTTGCCAGTCGTGGGCGAAGCCTTCGATGGCCGCGCCCGCCCGTTCCAGAAATTTCCGATGCTCGCGCTCGATCGCACCATAGGTGTCGATGAGGCGCAGCGCGGCCGGCGTGAGCGTCGTGCCGCCGCCGCCCTTGCCGCCGGTCGCGCTCATCACGAGCGGCTCGCCGGCAAGGTTGTTCATCGTATCGACGGCGTCCCACGCGCCCTTGTAACTCATGCCGACGGCCTTCGCCGCTGCGGTGATCGATCCCGAGTCGCGAATCGCGGCCAGCAGTGCGATGCGCGCCGAGCCGCCCAGCGTTTCCGTGCCGCTTCGCAGCCAGACGGAACCACCGAGTTTCAGCGGATCGCGCACCTTCGACGGTGCTGTTTTACTCATCTATCGCCTCTGGGATCGTGCTGAAACAATGAACGCGTGACGCATTATATCGATGCCTTCACACGCGGACGATGCATCGAACGAAGCAGCCGCTCGCCTTCCTGCGCGTCCTTGCGCGCCGACGCCGCGCCCCACGCCCGCGCGAAGCCGCGCTGATAATCGCTGGCTTCGGGCAGCGCCGAGAGCCGGTCGGCGGCGACGGCCGCGTCGTTCGCTTCGCCCAGCACCGTCTGCAATGCGCCGAGCAGCTTCGCGGTGTCCGTGCGCGTGCGCCGCGACGTCACCGAGCGGAAGAATTCGAGCGCATAGCGCAGGCGCTTTGCATGGATGCGCACGCGATGCCGCTCGCGCGCTTCGAGCGACACGAGATCGGGCACGCGCGCAATCCGCCGATAGTCCTTGCGGATGCGCTTCCCGGCATACGTGACGAAGTGCATTGGCGCTTCGTCTTCGTGCGATGCAAACCGCGCGAGCCACTCGACGACCGCGAGCGTCAGACGCGCGTGACGCTTCGACGCGAGCGCCTCGCGCGCCAAATCCCGCGCGGCACGGCGCTTCGCATCCGCGGCGGCGATAACGGATTGCCAGCGTTCGGCATCGTCGTCCGATTCGGCGTAGGCGGGCAACGTGCTGTCGGTGAAGACGTCCCAGTCGCGTGCATCGGCGAGCAGGTCGCCGAACCACTTCAGATCGGGTGCGATGCGCGTGTTCCAGGCATCGTCGATATCGCCGGGGAAGAGCTTCAGCAGCGTCTTCAGCCGGCGCTGCGCGACGCGCAACTGATGCACGTGCTCGTCGCCGAGACCCGCTTGCGCAGCCATCGCGTTGCCGAACCACTGCCCGGCCACCGACGACGCAATCGCGACGAACGCTTCGCGGCGCGTCGCCGTGCGCGGCAGATCGAGTTTCGCGGCATGCACGGGTTCCGCGTCGGATCGATGCGCATCGTCCGGCGCGATGAAAAACGGCGCGGCGTCGATCGCCTCGCCCGCGAGCGCGAAGACGGCGTCCAGCGCGCCGTTCACCGATGGCGCCGCGAACCGCAGCATCGGCCGCCCGCCTTCCGCCGTTTCGAGCGCCACGCGAATGTCCGCGCCGCCCGCATCGACGCGCCATTCGATGCGTTCGACCTCGCGCTCGACCTCGGGCGCGCCGTCGTCGAGCGTCGCGGTGCTTTCAGGCGCCACGTCCAGATGCGCTTTCGCGAGCGGCTCGCGCAACGCTTCGTCGACCTCCGCGAACTCGGTCAGCGACGCCTTCAAATCCTCGCCCGCAGGCCGCGCAAAGGTCCGATAGCGTGTAAAGCCGGGCATCGGCCCGCCCTTCTCATGCACGGCGCACAGCGTGCGCGCGCCCGACCGCGTTTCTAGCGACAGCCGCCAACCCGCCGCGTCCAGCGGGACATCGCGCGTTGCGAAGCGCGTGCGGACGGGCGTCACGCCCGCGAATGCGGCGATGCGCTGCAACGCGTCGGCGAGCGTGCCGAACGATCCGCCGTCCGATGGATGCGCCTGCAGCGTCACCTCGATCCACATCGTCATGAAGTCTCCCGGAGCGGTCTCGCGCCGCCCGTCAATTCATACGAAATGACCGTTGTTCGCCGGTTCATGAAATCGACACACGCGCCGGGAAACATGCCCATTTGAACTTCCGAAACGCTTCTCGTCTGCTTTTTCACCTTCAGATACGACCTCGCGCAAGACCAGCCCCAAGGACGCGTTCATGAACCAGATTGCATTTCCCCAATCCCAAGCGGGCCGCACGCTCGGGCAGCGCCTCGCGCTGCTGCTGTTCCTGCTCGCCATCGGCGCGGGCGCGGTGTACTGCGTCCTGCATCTGCTCGAAGACCTCGCGCCCGTGCGCGAATCGTCGGCGTTTCCGTACATCCTGCTCGGCATCGCGCTACTGATCGCGCTCGGCTTCGAATTCGTCAACGGCTTTCACGACACCGCGAACGCCGTCGCCACCGTAATTTACACGCACTCTTTGACGCCAAACTTAGCGGTCGTCTGGTCGGGCGCATGGAATTTCATCGGCGTGCTGATTTCGAGCGGCGCGGTCGCGTTCGGCATCCTGCAATTGCTGCCGGTGGAGCTGATTCTCGGCGTCGGCAGCTCGCAGGGCTTCGCGATGGTCTTCGCGCTCCTGATCGCGGCAATCATCTGGAATCTCGGCACGTGGGCGCTCGGCCTGCCTTCGTCGAGCTCGCATACGCTGATCGGCTCGGTGATCGGCGTCGGCCTCATGAACCAGATGCTGCACGGCACGAACGGCACGTCGGGCGTCGACTGGAGCCAGGCGATGTCCGTCGGCAAGTCGCTGCTGTTCTCGCCGCTGGTCGGCTTCATCCTCGCGGGCTTTCTGCTCTACGTGCTGAAGCTCGTCGTGCGCGTGCCCGCGCTCTACAAGGAGCCGGAGAAGAACACGCCGCCGCCGTTCTGGATTCGCTGCCTGCTGATCCTGACCTGCACGGGCGTGTCGTTCGCGCACGGTTCGAACGATGGCCAGAAAGGCATGGGCCTCATCATGCTGATCCTGATCGGCACCGTGCCGACCGCTTACGCGCTGAACAAGGCGGTGACGGCGAATGAGACGCAGACGTTCGTCGCGGTGAGCCACAGCGCATCGGAAGTGCTGCAGCGTTACAGCAACGGCGCCGCGCCCGCCGCCGACGCGCGTGCGCAAGTCGAAAAATACGTGCAGACGAAGACGCTCGCGCCGGACACGATCGCGTCGCTGAAGAGCGTGGTCGACTCGATCGAATCGCAGATCCGTCCGAATCAGACGATGGCCGAAGTGCCGCAAGGCAACGTCCGCAACGTGCGCAACGAGATGTACATCGCGTCCGAAGCGCTGCGCATCATGGAGAAGCAGAAGGCGCCCGTGTTCTCCAAGGACGATGACGGCGTGCTCAACAACTACAAGAAGCAACTCGACCATGCGACCAAGTTCATTCCGACGTGGGTGAAGGTCGCCGTCGCGGTGGCGCTGGGACTCGGCACGATGGTCGGCTGGAAGCGCATCGTCGTGACGGTCGGCGAGCGTATCGGCAAGACGCATCTGACGTATGGACAAGGCGCGTCGGCGGAACTCGTCGCGATGCTGACCATCGGCGCCGCCGATGCCTACGGCCTGCCGGTCAGCACGACGCACGTGCTGTCCTCAGGCGTCGCGGGCACGATGGCCGCGAACGGCTCCGGCCTGCAATGGCGCACCGTGCGCAGCCTCGCGCTCGCGTGGATTCTGACGCTGCCGGTTTCGATCGCGCTCGCGGGCCTCTTGTTCTGGGCGTTCCGCAGCATCTTCTGATGTTCTGATCCTGCTTACGAGCGGCGCGCGCATCGCCTTCGACGGGCTTTCGCGCGCCGTGCAAGTTTTGCCCACCCTGCCTCGTTTCGCCTCTCCTTTTCGACAATGGTCTGCTCAGGCGCACGTTTCCTCGCGGCGCGGGAAGCCTTGTGCCACGGGCTTTTATGCTCACTGGCACGGCCATTGCTCTACTGCTCACGTCGATCGCAAGACTGATCGTGCCGGCGGCTACGAACCGCCGCTCCCCGGCGCATGACTGTCGATGACAGTTGGGAGGCTGCGCCGGGCGCCGATGCGTCACGCGGTCATTTGAACTAGGAGAAATCGAATGACGATCGGAACCATACTGCTGATCATCCTGATCCTGCTCTTGATCGGCGCCATCCCTTCCTGGCCGCACAGCCGCAGCTGGGGCTACGGGCCGAGCGGGATCGTCGGCGTCGTGCTGGTCGTGGTGATCGTTCTGCTGTTGATGGGACGTTTGTGACCCGTTGTGGCCTCGCGCGGCCGCATTCAGCTGCACAAGAAAAAAGGGGCGCTCCGTCGGGGCGCCCCTTTTTATATGGATGGTGACAGCCGTCAAACACGCATCACTTGCCCGTTCGGCTCGATCTTGCGCGGGATGACCGGCTCGGTCTGCCGCGGCGACGACGATGCCTTCGGATGCGCCGTGACCGGCGATTGATCGATCTGGGCTTTATCGGCGACCTGCTTCACCGATGTCGCGCTCTTGTGCTTTTTCCTGGCCGCCGTCTGCGTGGCCGAATGGGTCTTGCTCTTGCCCTTCACGGGCTGCGCTTCAGGAGGATTCCAGACTTCCGTGTAATGCTCGGCCGCAAAAAGCGACGACGAGCCGATCAGAAGAACAACGATCAGGAATACGCGCTTCAAGTGATTCGCTCCAACGGTTAGTGGCCCGCTCTGCGCGAGAGGATGGCGTCGAGCGTCTGCTCGGATGTTTCCAGCTCGCGCAACGCGGCGTCGAGACGCTCGAGCGAGCGCGCGACGGAGCGCCCGTCATGCACGAGATCCGGCTCGCCTCGCGTGGCGTCGAACGCGGCGTTGACCGCGCGCGTCGCGCGCATGAAACGTTCGAGCGCGGCGGCTTCCAACGGGTCGTTGCGTGGATTCATCGGCAAGCTCCTGTTGCAGACAAGCTGTACGAATATACAGTAAGCCGACGTCGTGGCAAACAAGCGCCGCGTCGCGTGGTGAAAATGCCGAAGCGCCTCTTGACCGCCGCGCCGCGCCGGCTTCGGCTGCGTGCGGCGGCATTTTGTCGCGTGGTGCGGCGGCATCCTTCGCGATTAAGTCGCCCTTAATTCTCCCGTTACACACTCGTCTCGCGATCCGGCTCCATTGCAGCCGTCCACGCCGGACGGCCGAGCCATCACCGAGAGGGAATGTGCCATGCCATCCAATACCGCCGCGCGCCGAAGCGCCTCCAATCTCGCCCCGACGTTGCGCAAGCAATACGCGCTCACACTGCGCGAATGCCGCCTGTCCTTGCCGGTCGAACCGCCGTGGAGCCCGCCTTATCGCATGGTCGAATGGGTGCTGAAGAATGACCAGCGTGTGCAGCGCCGTGTGGTTCCCGCCGATTGCACGCCCTCGCAAATCGCCGATGCGCTCAAATCCCACGTGCCCGGCCGCCGCTACGGCCCGAACGACGAAGAGGACTGATCCGGCGCTGCGAGTAAAAAGTCTCATGGCATGCTTGTATTAATCCAAATGTGGACTAATATACCGTTCAAGTTCCTTTTGAGACTTGATGACATGCCTAACGCCGCACGCGCCGAACCTACGCCGGCCGGCCACCCGGTGCCGCGTCCGGCGCTGGATTCGAGCGATTTGTCCGCCGCCGGCCTGCGCGCCTTTTTCAATATTGCCCGCGACTGGGCGCTATCGGCGGAAGAGCAGATTACGCTGCTGGGCTCGCCGGGGCGCTCCACGTACTTCAAGTGGAAGCATGACCCCGAGTCCGCCCGGCTCGCACGCGACACGCTCGAGCGCCTTTCGCTGATTCTCGGCATCTACAAGGCGCTGCAAATCCTCCTTCCCGATCCCAAAGCCGCCGATACCTGGATTCGCCGCCCCAACGCCGCGCCGCCCTTCGGCGGGCGTCCGGCGCTCGATCGTCTGCTGGCGGGCAATATCAGCGATCTCGTCGCCGTGCGCCAATATCTCGACGCGATGCGAGGCGGCTGGGCGTGATGGGAATCGCTTTCAGCAAGGACGCGCCGAACTGGCGCGAGCGGTGGCCGCATAGCCTGCTCGACTGGTCGCCCGCGTATCGCGTGATTCCCACGCGTTTTCCGGCCGTCAATCTCTTCGATCGCGTCGCATCGCCGCAGGATTTCGAAGCGCTCTATGCGCTGGAAGCCATGACCAACGACCGTCTGCGCACGGAAGTCGGCGAACTCGATCTCGTGCCCGCCGAGGAACGCTGTTTCGGTCCGGGCTGCGGGCCGATCATGGCCGCGTTCACGCATCTGAATCCGGCCGGCAGCCGCTTCTCCGACGGCAGCTACGGCGTGTTCTATTGCGGCCGCGAACGGCAGACGGCGATCGCGGAGACGCGCTATCACTCGGGGCTTTTTCTCGCCGCGACGAACGAAGCGCCGATGCGTCAGCAGATGCGTCTCTACACGGTGATGGCGCACGGCGAAGTCGTCGATCTGCGCGGCGATGCAATCGCGCAGGCGGGCCTCGATCCGCGCATTCTCGCGCCGGACGACTACGGCCCCGGCAAGGCGCTCGGACGCGCGGTGCGGGCGGCGGGCGCGTCGGGGATCGCGTATCCGTCGGTGCGCGATCCGCAAGGCGAATGCCTCGCCGCGTTGCGCACGACGATGCTGCGCGATTGCCGTCACGCGGCGTATCTCGAATACAACTGGAATGGCGAGACGATCGATTACGTGTTCGAGCTGAATCAGGTCGGCTGAACGGGCAAACGTTTCACGCGCCTCGGCCGATCGCCACCGCCGTTTCGGTGCGCGTGCGCGCGAGCTTCTTCGACGCCGGCCGCGCCGCCTTTCTCGCCGGCTTTTTCGCGACCTGCTCAAGCGCCTGCGACGCCGCGCTCTTGCTGCCCGCCTTCAGCGCACCGGCGCGCGCCTTGCGGCTCGATTCGCCGAGCAGCCGGGAGAGTCGCGCATCGCTCGGCGCTGCGCCCTTGCGATTCTTGCGCGCCGCCTCGCGCGTGCGGCGTTTCGCGTCCTTTTCGAGGAAGATGGCAAGCGCGGCCTCGTCGGTCTTGAGTCCGTGACGGCGCGACGCGGGCATCGACTCGGCCAGCTCGCCCGCTTCGAATGCCTCGATCACGGCCGGATGCACATAGCATTTGCGGCACACGGCGGGCGTGTTGCGCAGCAGTTGCGCGACTTCCTTCACCGTGCCGACGACATGCTTGCGCGCCTCGGTCACCGTCTCCCATTGAAGCTTTCTCAGCGCCGCGAGCGCGAACACACTGCCGGCCCACGTGCGATAGTCCTTCGCCGTAAACTCCGCGCCGGTGATCTCGTGCAGATACTCGTTGATGTCGGATGAAGAGACCGAATGACGTTCGCCGTCTTCATCGAGATACTGGAAGAGATCCTGACCCGGCAGATCCATGCAGCGTTTGACGATGCGCGCGACTCGCGCGTCGCTCACGGCGACATCGTGCTCGATGCCGCTCTTGCCGCGAAACCTGAACCGCAACGTTCCCGCCGATACCTTCAGATGGCGTTTTCTCAGCGTCGTCAGTCCGTACGAGCGGTTCTCGCGCGCGTATTCTTCACTGCCGACCCGGATCAGCGTCGTGTCGAGCAGACGCACGACGGTCGCGAGCACCTTGTTGCGCGGCATGCCATCGAGCGACAGATCGCGTGCGACGCGCGAGCGCAGTTTCGGCAGCACCGCGGAAAACGCGAGCATGCGTTCGTACTTGTTGGCGTCGCGGGTTTCGCGCCACTGCGGGTGATAGCGATATTGCTTGCGGCCGCGCGCATCGCGTCCGGTCGCCTGCAGATGGCCGCGCGCGTCCGGGCAAATCCAGACCGCGGTATAGGCGGGCGGAATCGCGAGTGCGTTGATGCGGCGAATCTCGGCTTCGTCGTCGATGCGCTTGCCCTGCGTGTTGAAGTACGCGAACGCGCCGTCGATCCATTCGCGCGTGTAGCCGCGCCGTGAATCGTCGACGTAGCGCAATCCCGGCGGCAAATCTTCCAGGCAACCTTGCACGCCGGCCGTCAGACGGTCGCTGGCCCCGCCGCCTGTCTCGTCGTTCGTTCGGATTCTAGCCACCGTGCGCCTCGCCTGATTGTTCTTCTGTCGATGGCGATGCTTCGAGCAACATGCGTGCCGCGTGATGCGGACGTCACGGCAACGCAAGCTCGCGCGCGCCTTCCGACGAGGCCCAGCGCTCTTTCACGGACCAGCGTTCGTCGGTGCCGGCCTGGACGATCGTCAGCCGGCCTTCCGGCGCAAACGCGCAGGTATCGATGTAAATCTGCGAGCCGATCTGCTTCACCGCGCGCGTCGGCGTATGGCCGCAGTAGGTCGGCGACAGCCCGAACTGCTGGGCCGGGTCCGCATGACCGAGCGCGAGGCCGCGGCCCCACAGAATCTGGTTGCGCACGTCTTCGTGGAAATCGCCGGCATCGAGTTCGGCGTCGTTGCCGAAGAACTCTGCGTGCAGCACGTTGAAGCGCCGCTCGCCCTCGCCGACGATACGCACGAGCGGCAGCGTCGAGAGCCGCGTGGCAAGCGCGGAGAGTTCGTCGTCGGGAACGGTTTCGGCCCACGCGCCGCCGATCGCGTACCAGGACTGCCGCCGCATCGCGCCGGTCGCGACCGAGATCAGCGCATCCTCGTGATTGCCGAGCACCGGAAAGAACCACGGCTTGTCGATGAGATCGATGGCCGCGAGCGAGTCCGTGCCGCGATCGACCAGATCGCCGACGGAAAACAGCCGGTCCCGCGCGCCATCGAAGCCGATTTCGTGCAGAAGATAACGCAGCGCATCGACGCAGCCATGCAGATCGCCGACCACGAAATCGCGGCCGAGATCATTGGCAGGATGCCTGCAGACGATAGGATAGGTAGGACCATTCATGCGTCGATGATAGCGCTGCTCAATGACGCCGTGTGAGGGGTGGATCGCTTTTGCAAGCAATACGCAAGCCGCCACGACACTCGTTACAGCGGCGTTACCGGCGCGCCTGTCCCGCGCGTAAAAAATGCAGCTTACGCCGATCAGGACAGCAGCTATTGCCGCAACGAGTGGACCGTTTTTGCATCGATCGTGGCGCGTGGATCGCCGAAGTGGCGCGTCACGTAATTGCTCAGAACGGCGATCTGCTCGTCCGTGAACTCCGCGGCGAACGCGGGCATCAGCGCGTGCGCATCGCGCGTCGGCCGGTTCACGCCGCGCAGGATGACGAGGACGAGATTGCGCGTCGTCGCCGTGCCGAGCGCGCCGGTCACGCCGTCATGCACGAGCGATGGAAACACCTTGCCGCCCTCGCCCGTCACACCGTGGCAACTGGCGCACGCGTTCGCGTAGAGCCGCGCGCCTTCCGAATCGATCGATGTGACGTCCACGCGCGCCGCCCGGCCGAAGCTCGCCGGCGCGCGCGCGTCCTTCACCGCGATCGGCGGAACGGTGCGCAGATACGCGATCGTCGCGCGCAGATCGGCGGGCGTCAGATACTGCGTGCTCGTCGCGACGACTTCGGCCATCGGTCCGAGCGCGTAGGCGCGGCCAGGCGCGGCGCCCGTCGACAGAAAGCGCAGCAGTTCATCGTCGCGCCATGCGCCGATGCCCGCGATGCGATCCGGCGTCAGATTGCCCGCCTGCCAGCCCGCGACCGTCGCGCCGGCAAGACGTTCGCCGCGCTTCAGCCCGCCGAGCCAGTCGCGCGGCGTATGACACTCGCCGCAATGCCCGAGCCCTTCGACGAGATACGCGCCGCGATTCCACTCCGCGCTCTTAGACGCATCGGGCACGAAGCGTCCCCGCGAAAAGTTGACGAGATTCCACAGCGCCATCAGCCAGCGCTGATCGAACGGAAACGAAAGCGTGTTGCGCGGCGTCACGGCGCGCACGGGCGGCACGGTCGCGAGAAAGGCGCGCATCGCGAGGAGATCGGCGTCGGACAGCAGCGTGTAAGACGTGTACGGAAACGCGGGATAAAGCCGCTCGCCGTTTCTGCCGATGCCCTCGCGCATCGCGCGGATGAACTGCGCATCGGTCCATGCGCCGATGCCCGTTTCGCGATCGCTCGTGATGTTCGGCGCGAACACGTTGCCGAACGGCGTCGTGATGGGCCGGCCGCCCGCGAACGGCCGCGCGGGATCGGCGGTGTGGCAGTTCATGCAGCCGCCCGCGCGCACGAGATAGTCGCCCTGCCCGATTTTGGTTTGCGCGTTGGCCGCGCCGAGCGCGCCCGTCAGCAGGACGATCAGGCACGCGAGCCGCGCCCTCATCGCAGTGACGCTTCGATCGTGCCGGCGAGCCGCAGCGACAACGCCGCGATCGTCAGCGTGCAGTTGGCCGAGCCGCCCGCGGGCATCACCGCGCTTCCGGCGATGAACAGGTTCGGATGATCGTGCGCACGGCATTCGGCATCGACGACGGAATCGCGCGCATCGCGGCCCATGATCGCCGTGCCCATGATGTGGCTGCTCGCGCCGGGCGTATCGTTGTATTCGATTTCCGTGCCCTCGAAAATCCCGGCGATGCGCTCGAACTGCGCGTGCGTATCGGCGGCGCTTTTGCGCACGTAATCGTCGATCGAATACGCGATCTCCGGGCGCGGCAAGCCGAGCGCATCCTTCTGCGCCGACAACATCACGCGATTTTCACTCGACGGCAGTTGCTCGTGAAAGCTGCCGAACGTGAGCCTGCGCGCGCATTGCTCGCGAATCTGCCGATCGAGTTCGCCGCCCGTCAGCCCTTTGCCGAGCAGGTTCCAGGTGACGGCGAGCGTCGGCGCGGCGTTCGACAGATGCAGCTTCTTCGCCGACTGCTGCGCGCGAAACGGCCCGTCGCGGAAATCGACGATCGACGACATTTCCACCGGCCCGCGCCCCGGCCACAACGCTTCATTGGCGAGGAAGTTGACGCTCGTGCCGGGATGATCCATCAGATTGCGCCCGACCTGATCCGAGCCGTTCGCGATGCCCTTCGGAAAGCGCGCCGACGTCGACATTAAAAGCAGCTTCGGCGTCTCGATACCGTTTGCCGCGATCACGAAGCGCTTGCCGGTCACGCGCGTCGAGAGGCCGTTCGGGTCCTTGCAGTGAATCGCGACGATCTCGCCGCGATCGTTCGCCTCGATGCGATACGCGAGCGCCTGCGCGATGAGCGTCGCGCCCGCGCCCTCGGCCTTGTCGGCGTGCGTCGCGCCGTTGTAGAGCGCGCCGATCGGGCAGATCGGCATGCAATTGTTGTTGCCGCAGCACGCGGGGCGCGCGTCGTACGGACGGCTGTTGCGCGCCATCGGCTCGGGCACCACGCGATACGACTGCGCGCCGAGCACTTCGGCGACGCGATGATCCATCCACGAGAGCGGCAGCGCGTTCATCGGATACGGCGTCGAGCGCGGCGAGCCGAGATCGATGTCCGGGCCCGCCACGCCCAGCTCCGCTTCGGCCTGACCGTACCAGGGTTCGAGCGTCTCGTAGGGAAACGGCCAGTCGCGCCCGACGCCGTACAGCGTCTTCAGGCGAAAGTCCGAGGGCAAAAGACGCCACGCGGCGCCCGCCCAATGCCACGTCGTGCCGCCGACGAGCCGCAGATATTGCGGCCGATACGGCGTCGCGCCGCGATCGATCAGATACGCGCCGGGATTCATCGGCTCGGGGCGCGGCGCATGACGCAGCAGCGGATACGGCGCGCAGAGATCGCGCTTGTCGACGGCGCGGCGAAAGTTCTCGACGATCTGCCAGCGCGCGAGACGCGGCCCGGCTTCGAGCAGGATCACCGACGCGCCCGCTTTCGCCAGCCGATACGCGACGAGACTGCCCGCCACGCCCGATCCAACGACCACGACATCCGCCGAAGTGGAACCCGCCATGCACCGTGCCCTTGTCTTGAGTTGCGTGCGCGGCGCTCAGGGCTTCTTCGCCCAGTCGGCCGGCTCGCCGCGGCAGTATGAGGGAATCGTGAGCATGTCGCCGACGGGATCGAACATCAGTGCGCGTTCGAACGCAACGACCTCGACATGCGGCGGCTCGCCGGCGACGCCGAGATACCATGCGCGCATCACGCTGCCGACGGTTTTGGCGAGCTCGGGACGCGTGGCGTCGAGCGCGGCGGTGATGATGTCGGTCGGCGTGCCGCCGTGCGTCGCGAGCCATTTGCCGAGCGCGGCGATCTTCGCGTCGAAACCGGCGTCGTTGCGGGCGAGCGCCGCGTGCACGCGTTCGGCGAGCAGCGGATCGAAACTCGCGCGGCCGGTGAGTTTCATCGATACGGCGAGGAACGCGTCGAGTCCGGTCGCCCGCGTCTGCTGGGCGCGCGAGGCCGGCAACGCCAGCGCGAGCGATGCGCAGGCGCCCGCCATGATTCCCCTTCGCATCGCAAACGACGTCATGTGAGGCGCCTCACCTTGTTGAAAGGCAATGAAGCAATAATCGCAGCGTCGGGCGATGCCTGCCTCACATGCGGATAAAAACCCAATGAAGCACATTTTCCCGCCGGTCCTGCGCAACCGGCCGCGCGCGCTGATCGGTCTTGTGGTTGGTTGCGTCGTCGCCGCTTTGGTTCCGGCGCATGTGCGGCCGACCGCGCGCGCACTCATCGGCTGGGACTCGGCCGTGTGGCTCTACCTCGCGCTCATTTGGGTGAAGATGGCCTCCGCGCGCCAGAGCGACGTGCAGGAACTCGCCGAGCGCGAGGACGAAAACGCCGCGACCGTGCTGATGGTCGTGAGCGTCGCGGCGATTGCGAGCATCGTGGCGATCGTCGTCGAGCTGTCGACGGCGAAGCACATGGGCGCCGGCGCGGTGCTGCATTACGTGATCACCGGCGCGACAATGCTCGGCGCCTGGTTCCTCATTCCGACGATGTTCACGCTCCACTACGCGCGCCACTATTATCAGTCGCCGGACAACGATACCGCGCTCAGGTTTCCCGACCGCCATCTGAAGCCGGGTTACTGGGACTTCCTCTACTTCTCCTTCACCATCGCGGTCGCGTCGCAGACCGCCGACATCGCGCTTGCATCGACGTCGGTGCGCCGCACGGCGCTCGCGCAATCGGTCCTGTCGTTCTTCTTCAATCTCGCGGTGCTCGGGCTCTCGATCAACATCGCCGCGAGCATGGTCGGCGGCTGAAACGACGCTGTCACCCGCGCGCCATAAGCTCATCGGACGCGCCATGTAAAAACGCGGCGCGCGCCGCTGTCAGTTTTACACGCGGCACGTTCGTGCCTTTTCTCGCGTTGCCGGATGCGTGCGCCGGCGGTCTCGTCGTGCCATAGGCGGAAATGAACGTGCTGCAGCGCACACACGTCCCCGGCCAGTGGCACAGCGATTGCTGCAATGCGCCAGCCAATCAGAAGAAACCCGATCAGCACTCGCACGCGCGGCCTCCCGCCCGCGCGTCCGGCTTGCACAGGAGCCCATTTTGCCTTTGAACGTTCTGCTGGTCGCATCCGAAGCCGTCCCGCTCGCCAAGACCGGCGGACTCGGCGACATGGTCAGCGCCTATGCTGCCGCGCTGCGCGAAGCCGGCGTCGATGCCACCATCCTGCTTCCCGCCTATCCGAACGCCATCGCCCAGGCGGAAGGCCTGAGCAAGGTCGGCACGCTCGCCGGCCTGCCCGGCGGCGACGCGACGCTCTTGCGCGGCCGCATGCCCGACACCGGCGTGCCGGTTCTGCTGCTGCGCTGCGACACGCTCTATGCGCGCGACGGGCTGTATCAGGACGAGCAGGGCCGCGACTATCAGGACAATGCGATTCGCTTCGCCACGCTGTCGGCCGCCGCGGTCCGGATCGCGCAGGGCGTGCGCGGCGTGAAGAAGCCCGACATCGTGCACGCGCACGACTGGCACACGGGCCTCACGCCGCTCCTCATGAAGCACGCCGGCGTGCACGCAAAGAGCGTATTCACGATCCACAATCTCGCATTCCAGGGCAACTACGCGCTCTCGCTTGGTGCGTCGCTCGGCGTGCCCGGGAAATGGCTCGTGCATGCGTTCGAAGATTCGCAGAGCATCGAGTTCTACGGCGCGTTGAGTCTGATGAAAGCGGGCATCGTGCATGCCGATCGCATCACGACCGTCTCCCAGACTTACGCGCGCGAAATCCTCACGCCGCGCTTCGGTCATCTGATGGAAGGCGTGCTGCAAAGCTGCGCCGGCAAGCTGTCGGGTGTCGTCAACGGCATCGACGAAACAACGTGGAATCCCGCCGTGGATCCGCTCATCGAACGCAACTATTCGTTCGACGATATGCGCGGCAAGCACGCCTGCAAGCGCACGCTGCAACGCATGTTCGGCCTGCCCGTCGATCCGTTCGCGCCGCTCATGGCGATCGGCAGCCGCATGACCGGTCAGAAGCTCGCCGATGTCGCGCTCGAAGCGTTGCCGCGTCTACTCGCGCGACATCCGCGTCTGCAACTCGCGGTGATCGGCAAGGGCGAGGCGTACATCGAAGCCGGGTTCAGGAAGCTCGCGCAGGAATGGCCGGATCGCGTGGGCGTGTATATCGGATATGACGAGCGGCGCGCACATGCACTGCACGCGGGCGCGGACATTCTTCTGCACGGCAGCCGCTTCGAGCCGTGCGGCCTCACGCAGATGTACGCGATGCGTTACGGCACGCTGCCGGTCGCATCGCGCGTGGGCGGTCTCGCCGACACGATCGTCGATGCGGCGCAAAACGAGTTGCACGGCATGCGCGACGTGCTGCGTCCATCGGTTTGGCTGCGCGACGGCACGCACGACATGCCGGTCGCGGCGATCCCCGCGCCGCGCGCCTCGCACGCGCCCACCGGCTTTCTCTTCGACGGCGAACGCGCGGACGATATCGTCAACGCCGCAAGCCGCGCGCTCGATGCCTACATGCGCCCGCAAGTGTGGCGCGCGTTGCAGCGCAACGCGATGTCGTGCGATTTCGGATGGAACGAAGCCGTGACGGCGATGGTCGCACTGTACGTCGGCCTGAGCGACGCGCGTCCGAGCCGCACCGCATTGCGTGCGCGCCGCGCGGCCGATGTCATGCAGACGCCCGCGCTCGCGCAGGACGCGCAGTCGCTTGCGCGCACTGCCTGAGCACGCCGGCGGCAGATATCCGGCAGTTGTTCCATAGTAGTGCCTCGATGTAGCCGACCGGGCGCGGCACGCAACGTGCTGCCCCGCCCCATGCGGCTCTAAGAAAATCACTTGGGGACCGTGGCGCCCACCGTGAGCGCAGTAAGCGCTCGATGCACGGTGCATCGCGACAACGCGGCCAGGCAGGCGTCGATTCGAGCGGCGCCAGGGTGTAATCTGAGTTCCGCCTGAGAGTCCGCGCGATTCGTGACGCGCGGACCAGCTCTTCAGCCAGTTTGGCCCGTGAGCGTGATCGCGATCGATGCCCGCATCCCCGCCACCGCAGGACGACTCTGGAAAAGACGAACGATGGAAAACCATCAAGCTCCTCATGCGTATGCGCCACGTATCTATTTCATCGATCCCCTTCTCGTCGGCCCGCTCGCGAACTGGCCCGCCCAGTTCGAGCACGCGGCCGGCCTCGGCTTCGATCACGTCCTGATCGGCTCGCCGTTCGTGCCCGGCAGCAACGGGCATCGCGAGGCGGTCGCGGATCATCATCGGCTGCACCCTGTCTTCGAATCCGATGCGAGCGCATCCGACGGCCTGCGCCAGCTCGCCGACGCGGCGAAACAGCACAAGCTGACGCTGCTCGTCGATATCGTGATCGATCGCGTGAGCGCCGAAGGCGGTCTCTATCAGGAGAACAGACACTGGTTCCAGCCGTTCGAGAGCGCCGATGCGCGCCTCGATCCGCGCAAGCCGCCGCGTCAGCGCGATGTCGCCTGGGCGAACTTCGCCGATGGCGAGGCCGCGCATCATCTGACCGAATGGTGGGCGCGCGAGCTGAACCTGCTCGCCGATGCGGGCGTCGGCGGCTTTCGCTTCGATTCGCCGGACGCGGTGCCCGCGCACGTGTGGCGCAGGCTCGGCGCGGCGGTGCGCGAGAAGCATCTGGAGACCCGCTGGCTCGCATGGACCGTCGGCGTCACGCGGCATGATCTGCATGGTCTCGCCGATGCCGGATTCGACGCGGTGTTCGCCTCGACGCGCTGGTGGGACTTCAAGAGCGCATGGCTCTTCGACGAGCACGCGGCGCTCGCGCGCATCGCATCGCCGGTCACGTTTCCGGAAGACCCGTTCGGCGCGCGGCTCATCAGCGATCTCGCCGATACGAGCGACACGGCGCTCGTCGAACGCGCGTACACCCGCGCCCTCGACACGGCCGCCGCGCTCGGCACCGGCATCATGGTGCCGATGGGCTTCGAGTACGGCGTCGCCCTGCCGATGTCGCCGCAATACGGCGTCGCGGCGGAGTACGAGCGCGCGAAGAACGAGAAGCGCATCGACCTCACGGCGCGCATCCGGCGCGCGAACGAGTTGCAGCGCAATGTCGGCACGCTCGCGAGCGTGGGCGAACTGCGCGCGCTGACGGGCGCGGGCACGCCGTACGCCGCGCTCATTCGCGCCGATGGCGGCGATCTGCGCAACAGCAACGACGCCGTGCTCGCCGTGATCAATCCCGATCTCGTCGCGCCCGTGCATGTCGATACACTGCATCTGCTCGAATCGGTGCCGGGCAACTACACGCGTTTCGCGCTCATCGACGATACGATGGGCAAGCCCGAGCGCCTCGCGCCCTTCACGCTCAAGGCGGGCGAAGTGCGCCTGTATCGCGCGGAAGCCGAGCCGTTCATCCTGCTCGCGCAGCCGCAGGTGAAGCGCGGCGCGAAAGCCGCCGACAAGAAGTCCGTCGCCGAGGCGATCGCCGCGCCGCGCGTGTCGATCGAAAGCGTGACGCCGTCCGTCGATCATGGGCGCTTCCCGGCGAAGCGCATCGTCGGCGAGGCGGTGGAAATTCAGGCCGCGATCTTCGCGGAAGGTCACGACAAGATCGCCGCCGCCGTGCAATGGCGCGCCGCCGACGAAACCGGCTGGCACGAAGCGCCGATGCGCGCCGTGCAGCCCGCCGGCCTCGATCTCTGGAGCACGCGCATTCCGCTCGAGCGCGTGGGCCGTCACGAGTTCGTCGTGATGGCGTGGCGCGACGATTACGCGTCGCTCGTCGATCACATGCAGAAGAAGCTGAAGGCCGGGCAGACGGTGGAACTCGAAGTCGAGGAAGCGAAGCATCTGTTCGCGCTGATCCTTGCCGAAGTGAAGACCGCCGACGATGCCGACAGCGACAGCGCGCCGCTCGAAGCGATCGTCAAGGAATTCACGAAGGCCAACGACGCGCGCAAGCTCGAACTCGTGCTCGCGAGCGCGACCGCGAAGGCGGTGGCGGCGGCGCGGCATCGCCCGTTCCTGTCGCGCGATCCGGTGGTGTATCGCGTGGATTCGGAACGCGCCGCCGCACGCTTCGCGAGCTGGTACGAGATCTTCCCGCGTTCGATGAGCGACGACGTGAATCGTCACGGCACGTTCATCGACGTGATCGGCAAGCTGCCGCGCATCCGCGAGATGGGCTTCGACGTGCTCTATTTCCCGCCGATCCATCCAATCGGCATTGCGAATCGCAAAGGCAAGAACAATACGCTGACCGCACAGCCGGGCGATGTCGGCAGTCCCTACGCGATCGGCGGCAAGGAAGGCGGCCACGATGCGCTGCATCCCGAGCTCGGCAATCTCGACGACTTCAAGCGCATGCTCGAAGCCGCGCACGAACACGGGCTCGAAATCGCGCTCGACTTCGCGGTGCAATGCTCGCCGGATCATCCGTGGCTCAAGGAGCATCCGACATGGTTCGCGTGGCGTCCCGACGGCACGCTGCGTTATGCGGAGAATCCGCCGAAGAAGTATCAGGACATCGTGAATCCGGACTTCTACGCGAAAGACGCGAAACCCGAATTGTGGCTCGCGCTGCGCGACGTGTTTTTGCACTGGATCGCGGCGGGCGTGCGCATCTTCCGCGTCGATAACCCGCATACGAAGCCGTTTCCGTTCTGGGAATGGGTGATCGGCGACGTGCGCGCGCGTCATCCCGATGTGATCTTCCTCGCCGAGGCGTTCACACGGCCGCGCGTGATGAATCGCCTCGCAAAGCTCGGTTTCTCGCAGTCGTACACGTACTTCACGTGGCGCGAGAGCAAGCGCGATTTTCTGGAGTACATGCACGATCTCACGCAGACGGATGCGAAGGAATTCTTCCGCCCGAACTTCTTCGTGAATACGCCCGACATCAATCCGCGCTTCCTGCAAAGCTCGGGACGCCCCGGCTTCGTGATTCGCGCGGCGCTGGCCGCGACCTTATCTGGATTGTGGGGCGTGTATAGCGGCTTCGAGCTGTGCGAATCGGCGGCGCTGCCGAACAGCGAAGAGTATCTGGACTCCGAGAAGTACGAGCTGAAGGCGTGGGACTGGAACCGGCCCGGCAACATCGTGACCGAGATCACGGCGCTCAATCGCATTCGCCGCGCGAATCCCGCCTTGCAGACGCATCTGGGCATCAACTTCCTGCCCGCGCATAACGATCACATCCTGTTCTTCGAGAAGGCGAATGCATCGCGCGACAACGTGGTGCTCGTCGCGATCAATCTCGATCCGTTCAACGAGCAGGGCGCCGATGTCGAACTGCCATGGCAGACGCTCGAACGCTGGGGCGTGCACGAGTCGGATGCGATCGCGGTCGAGGATCAGGTGACAGGCGAAAAATTCGAATGGCGCGGCAGGCGTCAGCATGTGCGGCTCGATCCGCATTCGCTGCCCTTCGCGATCTGGCGCATATCGCCGACGTGGGGCCTGCCGAAGCCGCAGCCAGCCGGAGAAGGATGAATCCTGAGCAACGAACGAGAGCACACCAATAACAAGGGCGAATAGCCAGGCATTGGCCCATAAGGACATTGGAGCGAAACGTGGATACAAGGGTGAAGCGCAACAAGAAGGCGTCGATTCTCAACGACGATCCGCTTTGGTACAAAGACGCGATCATCTATCAGGTTCACATCAAGTCTTTCTTCGATGCGAATAACGACGGCATCGGCGATTTTCCGGGCCTGCTTGCCAAGCTGGACTACATCGCGGAGCTGGGCGTCGATGCGATCTGGCTGCTGCCGTTCTATCCATCGCCACGGCGCGACGACGGCTACGACATCGCCGATTACCGCAACGTGCATCCGGACTACGGCACGATCTCGGATGTCAAGCGCTTCATTCAGGAAGCGCACGCGCGCGGCATACGCGTGATCACCGAGCTCGTCATCAATCACACGTCGGATCAGCATCCGTGGTTTCAGCGCGCGCGTCATGCGAAGCCGGGCTCGAATCATCGCAACTACTACGTGTGGTCCGATACCGACAAGAAGTATGAAGAAACGCGCATCATCTTCATCGACTCGGAGCCTTCGAACTGGACGCACGATCCGGTCGCGGGCCAATACTACTGGCACCGCTTCTATGCGCATCAGCCCGATCTGAACTTCGACAATCCGGCGGTCCTCAAGGAAGTGCTTTCCGTCATGCGCTTCTGGCTCGATATGGGCATCGACGGGCTGCGGCTGGACGCGGTGCCGTATCTCGTCGAGCGCGAAGGCACGAACAACGAGAACCTGCCCGAAACGCACTCGATCCTCAAGAAGATTCGCGCGACCATCGACGCCGAGTATCCGAACCGCATGCTGCTCGCGGAAGCGAACCAGTGGCCGGAAGACGTGAAGGAATATTTCGGCGATGAAGACGAATGCCACATGGCGTTCCACTTCCCGCTCATGCCGCGCATCTACATGTCGATTGCGAGCGAGGACCGCTTTCCGATCACCGACATCATGCGTCAGACGCCGGATCTCGCCGAAACGAATCAATGGGCGATCTTCCTGCGCAATCACGACGAACTCACGCTCGAAATGGTCACGGACTCCGAGCGCGATTACTTGTGGAACACGTATGCGAGCGATCGTCGCGCCCGTCTGAATCTCGGCATTCGCCGGCGTCTCGCGCCGCTGATGGAGCGTGATCGCCGGCGTATCGAACTGATCAATTCGCTGCTGCTGTCGATGCCCGGCACGCCCGTCATCTATTACGGCGACGAGCTCGGCATGGGCGACAACATCCACTTGGGCGATCGCGACGGCGTGCGCACGCCGATGCAATGGTCGTCCGACCGCAACGGCGGCTTCTCGCGCGCCGATCCGGAGCAACTCGTATTGCCGCCCGTGATGGGCTCGCTCTACGGCTATGACGCGGTGAACGTCGAATCGCAAAGCCGCGATCCGCATTCGCTGCTGAACTGGACGCGCAAGATGCTTGCGGTGCGCCGCTCGAAGCATGCGTTCGGACGCGGCACGATCCGCTTTTTGCGGCCTGCGAATCGCAAGATCCTTGCGTATCTGCGCGAGCTCGAAGGCGAGCCGCCGATCCTGTGCGTGGCGAATCTGTCGCGCGCACCGCAAGCGGTCGAACTCGATCTCTCCGAATTCGATGGCTCCGTGCCGCTCGAAATGACCGCCGATTCGCCGTTCCCGGCCATCGGCAAGCTCACGTATCTGCTGACTTTCCCGCCCTACGGCTTCCTGTGGTTCCAGCTTTGCCCGGGCAACATGCGGCCCGCGTGGGCACAGGCGCCGTCCGAGCAGTTGCCCGAATTCGTCACGATGGTGATTCGCGCGGGCCAGACCGGACCGACGCCGGAGAACGTGCGCCTGCTCGAATCCGAAGTGCTGCCGAACTATCTGAGCAAGCGCCGCTGGTTTGCATCGAAGGATCAGAAGCTGCATGCGGTGCGCCTCGCCGCATTGACGACGATCGAAGGCGCGGGCTTCGCGTTCACCGAGATCGAAGCCGATGTCGGCGATCATTGCGAGCGCTATGTGCTGCCGCTGTCCATCGCGTGGGGCACGGAGACGACCTCGCCGCTCTACATGCAACTCGCGCTCGCGCGCGTGCGCCGCAACCGCAACATCGGGCATCTGACCGATGCGTTCTCGGTGCCGCAATTCACCTATGGCGTGATCCGCAAGCTCAAGGAACGCGCGGTCGTGCCGACGGTGCAAAAGAGCGAGATCCGCTTCCTTCCGACGCCGCTCTTCGACACGCTCAATCTCTATCCCGCCGATCCGCCCGAGATTCGCTGGCTCGCAGCGGAACAGAGCAACAGTTCGCTCGTGATCGGCGACAAGATCGTGCTGAAGCTCGTGCGCCGTGTCGTCGGCGGCATTCATCCCGAAGCGGAGATGAGCCGCTATCTGACGCAGCTCGGCTATGCGAACACCGGCCCGCTGTATGGCGAAGTCGTGCGCGTCGATCCGCAGGGCGTGCCGCATACGCTCATCATCCTGCAGGGCTTCATCGACAATCAGGGCGATGCGTGGAACTACGCGCTCGACTATCTGCGCCGCGTCGTCGACGAACTCGCGGTCGCGGTGGAATCCGAAGAGCACGCGCAGGAACGCGATGCGCAAGCGGAAGGCTTCGCGGGCTACGGCAATATCGCGGGCATCATCGGCAAGCGGCTCGGCGAGTTGCACGTGGCGCTCGCATCGCCGACCGACGACGAAGCCTTCTCCCCGCAACGCGCGAGCGCCGAGGACGTCAAGGGCTGGATCGACGGCACGCTGAAGCTGCTCGAATCGGCGCTCGACATCCTGGCGCAGAAGATCGGCGAGTTCAACGAGCACGACCGTTTCCTCGCGCAAAGCCTGCTCGATCGTCGCGAGATGCTCGTCGATACCGTGAAGCAACTCGTCGCGCCCGATGCCGATGCGCTGCGCATCCGCATCCACGGCGACTTCCATCTCGGCCAGGTGCTGATGGCGCAGGGCGATGCGTATCTCATCGACTTCGAAGGTGAGCCTGCGCGCCCGCTCGACGAGCGCCGCAAGAAGACGAGTCCGCTGCGCGACGTCGCGGGCCTGCTGCGCTCGCTGTCGTATGCGAGCGCGGCGGCGCAATCGACGACGGAGAACGCGCCCGCGCAAACGGCGGATCGCAAGCGCGCGCTGTTCGAGCGGATGCGCGCGTTCGCCGAGGAGAGCTTCTTGCGGGAGTACACGGAGGCGATCGCAACGTCGCCTGAAACGATCGCGGCCGAAGGCGTATTCCAACCGCTGCTCGATCTCTTCCTGATCGAGAAGGCCGCTTACGAAATCCGCTACGAAGCAGCGAACCGGCCGACCTGGATCGGCCTTCCGTTGCGGGGTCTCGCGTCGCTCGCGAGCCGCCTGCTGGGAGACACGGGCGAGCCGCCCGCGCCCGGCACGCGACCCACGTTCGGAGCAACCAAGGACAATCCGGATGGAACCCACCATGAACAATCGTAGCGATCCGGCGGATACCAGGAATCCGGCGCACGGACTCAATCCGCTCGACATCGACGCACTCGTCGAGGCCCGTCATCCCGACGCGTTCTCGATGCTCGGTCTGCACGAAACCGATCTGGGGCACATCGTGCGCGTGTTTCTGCCGGGCGCGTCGTCGGTGAGTGTCGCGGATGCGGGCAACGGCGAGCATCTCGGCTCGCTCGCGCGTATCCACGATGCGGGGCTTTACGCGGGCTTCGTCACGAGGCCGGCGGCGTATCGTCTGCAGATCGACTGGCACGGCACGCCGCAGGAAACGCACGACACATATTCGTTCGGCCCCGTGCTCACCGACGACGCGCTCACGCGCCTCTCGCACGCGGACCCGTATGCGGTGCTCGAATGCCTCGGTTCGCGGCCGGTCACGCACGGCAACGTCGCGGGCGTGCGCTTCGCGGTGTGGGCGCCGAATGCGCGGCGCGTGTCGGTGGTCGGCGACTTCAACACGTGGGATGGCCGCCGTCATCCGATGCGCCTGCGTCATGGCTCGGGCGTGTGGGAGCTGTTCATTCCGGGCATCGGCGCGGGCACGCGCTACAAGTACGAGATCGTCACGCGCGACGGCCACACGCTGCCGCTCAAGGCCGATCCCTGCGCGATGCAGAGCGAGAAGCCGCCGTCGACGGCATCGGTCGTCGCGGATGCGGATGCCATCGATCACTATGCCTGGACCGATGCGGAATGGATGACCACGCGCGGCGGCAAGCAGACGGCGCAATCGCCGATCACGATTTACGAGGCGCATGCCGAATCGTGGTTGCGCGTGACCGAAGAAGACAATCGCGGCATGAATTGGCACGAGCTTGCCGAGCGCCTGATTCCCTATGCGAAGGGCATGGGCTTCACGCATCTGGAATTCATGCCGATCGCGGAGCATCCGTTCGGCGGTTCGTGGGGTTATCAGCCGCTTGGGCAGTTCGCGCCGTCCGCGCGCTTCGGCACGCCGGAGCAGTTCGCGGAGTTCGTGAATCGCGCGCATGAGGCAGGGCTTGGCGTGATCATCGACTGGGTGCCGGCGCACTTTCCGAACGATGCGCACGGCTTGGTGCAATTCGACGGCACGCCGTTGTATGAACACGCGGACCCGCGCGAAGGCTATCACCAGGACTGGAACACGATGATCTACAACCTCGGCCGCAACGAGGTGAGCGCGTTCCTGATCGCATCGGGGCTGGCGTGGCTGAAGCGTTATCACGTCGATGGATTGCGTGTCGATGCGGTCGCGTCGATGCTGTATCGCGACTATTCGCGCAAGGCCGGCGAGTGGGTGCCGAACATTCATGGCGGGCGCGAGAATCTGGAATCGATCGCGTTTCTGAAGCGGCTGAATCATGAAGTGCGGCAGATTCCCGGCGCGATCACGGTGGCGGAGGAATCGACTGCATGGCCGGGCGTGACGGCGAGCGTGGAGAACGGCGGACTCGGGTTCGATTTCAAGTGGAACATGGGCTGGATGCACGACACGCTGCATTACATGCAGGAAGATCCGGTGTATCGGCAGTATCACCATCATCTGTATACGTTCGGGATGGTGTATGCGTATTCCGAGCGGTTCGTGCTGCCTTTGTCGCACGATGAAGTCGTGCATGGCAAAGGGTCGTTGATCAACAAGATGCCGGGCGACCGGTGGCAGAAGTTTGCCAATCTGCGCGCGTATTTCGGCTTCATGTGGACGCATCCGGGCAAGAAGCTGTTGTTCATGGGCGGGGAGTTCGGGCAGTTCGCCGAGTTCAATCACGATGAATCACCGCATTGGCATTTGCTCGATGACTCGCTGCATGGCGGGTTGCAGAAGCTCGTGCGTGACCTGAATCATCTCTATACGAGCGAGCCTGCGCTGCATAAGCTCGATAGCGATTCGCGCGGCTTCGAGTGGATCATCGGGGATGACAATGCGAATAGCGTTTATGCGTATCGGCGGACGGATGCCGAAGGGCATGATCTTGTGGTCGTGTGCAATATGACGCCGGTGCCTCGTTTGGCCTATCGCATAGGGTTGCCGCGGCGCGGGCGGTGGAGCGAAGTCTTTAACTCCGATGCCTCCGTTTATGGCGGGTCGAATATGGGGAATGGCGGCGTGATTCATACGGATGACTATCCTAGTCATGGGCGGGAGCAGTCAGCTGCTTTGACTCTTCCTCCCTTGGCGACCATTGTTTTGCGGGCGGATTGATGTTTATTTTTCGCCGGATCCCGGTTTCGTGTTGGTCTATTAGCACTGCCCCTGTGCGGGGCGGCAGTCACTTTCTTTGCTGCTGCAAAGAAAGTAACCAAAGAAAGCAGCTCGTTCAGGCCCGCGGTCACACGCAATTTGGGTAGTCCTCTCGTCCCAGGCGGCACTCGCCTAAAGAGTGCCCTCGAAGAACTAACCGGACTTGGATCGCGCACGGTCCGACTAGCTAGTCATTCTAGGGCGCTGGTTCAGCGCGAAAGAGTTCCGGCACCGCGCTACGCGCTGCCGCCGGGTCTGCAAGGGAAACCATTGGTTCGCATGCGCTGTGCGAACGGGTGGACCCCTCGGCCGCGAAGCGGGCCGGTGCTATTTGGTGCTGAACCAGTTTGTTGAATGGTGCGATGTGGCAGACCGTGCGCGAGCCAAGCCCGATGGGGTGTTTGAGGGCACTCTTTAGGCGAGTGCCGCCGGGGACGAGAGAACTACCCAAACTACGTGTGACCGCGGGCGTATCGAGCTGCTTTCTTTGGTTACTTTCTTTGCAGCAGCAAAGAAAGTGACTGCCGCCCCGCACAGGGGCAGCGCTAATAGACCAACACGAAAACGGGACCCAGCGACACAAAAGCATCAGCAAAAAAACGCACATACACTAACCGAAGCAACAGCCCGCCGGCAAAAAAGGCAAAAAAACCCCAAAGAGGATGCGCCAACATGGCAAATGCACTCCCCGACAAGTTGCTCCCGGGCGCACCCTACCCGCTCGGAGCCAACTGGGACGGTCTCGGCGTCAACTTCGCGGTGTTCTCGTCCAATGCTCACCGCATCGAGGTATGTCTCTTCGACAGCACCGGCCGCAAGGAACTGATGCGTTTCGACCTGCCCGAGTGTACCGATGAAATCTGGCACGGTTATCTGCCCGGCGCGCACCCCGGCACCGTCTACGGTTTTCGCGCGCACGGTCCGTATCAGCCGCAGCACGGTCATCGCTTCAATCCGCACAAGCTGCTGCTCGATCCGTACGCGAAAAAGCTCGTCGGTCCCTGGCGATGGTCCGACGCCCTCTTCGGCTATCGCGTGCATTCGAACCGGCTCGACATGTCGATGGACCGCCGCGACTCCGCACCGGCGATGCCCAAATGCATCGTCACCGACGACGCCTTCGACTGGTCGCGCGACGTGCGCCCCGATACGCCCTGGGGCGAAACCATCGTCTACGAAACGCACGTGCGCGGCACCTCGATGATGCGCAACGACATCCGCCAGCACGAACGCGGCACCTTCGCGGCGCTCTCGTCGCCGTGGTTCATCGAGCACTTGCAGAAGCTCGGCATCACCGCCGTCGAATTTCTTCCGGTGCATGCGTTCCTCAACGACCGCTTTCTCGTCGAACGCGGTCTCAGGAATTACTGGGGCTACAACACCGCCGCGTTCTTCGCGCCCGAGCCGTCCTATCTGTCGACACATCGGCTCAACGAAATGCGCATCGCCGTGCGTCAGTTGCACGCGGCAGGCATCGAAGTGTTTCTCGATGTCGTCTACAACCACACATGCGAAGGCAACGAACTCGGGCCGACGGTCTCGTGGCGCGGCCTCGACAACGCAAGCTACTACCGCCTGATTCCCGGCGACGAACGTCACTACATCAACGAGACCGGCTGCGGCAATACCGTGAACCTCTCGCATCCGCGCGTGCTGCAGATGGTGATGGACTCGCTGCGCTACTGGTCCACGGCGTTCAACATCGACGGCTTTCGTTTCGATCTGGGCGTCACGCTCGGCCGTGAAGGCCACGGCTTCGATCCGGGCTCGGGCTTCTTCGATGCCGTCCGTCAGGACCCGATCCTCTCCACGCGCAAGCTCATCTCCGAGCCGTGGGATATCGGGCCGGACGGTTATCAGGTCGGCAATCATCCGCCAGGCTTCGCGGAATGGAACGACAAGTATCGCGACGGCGTGCGACGTTTCTGGCGCGGCGATGCCGGCATGCGTCCCGATCTCGCCGCGCGTCTCACCGGCTCCGCCGAACTCTTCAACCGGCGCTTCAGGAAGCCGTGGGCATCGGTGAACTTCGTCGCGTCGCATGACGGCTTCACGCTCGCGGATGTCACCGCGTATTCGCACAAGCACAACGAAGCCAATCAGGAAGGCAACAACGACGGCCACAACGAGAATTGCAGCGCAAACTGGGGCGTCGAAGGCCCGACCGACGATCCCGCGATCCTCGACGTGCGCGCGCGTCTCGCCCGCTCGATGGCCGCGACCACGCTGCTCTCGCTCGGCACGCCGATGCTGCTCGCCGGCGATGAATTCGGCCGCACGCAGCAAGGCAACAACAACGCCTATTGCCAGGACAACGAGATTTCCTGGCTCGACTGGGCAGCGGCGCGCAGTCCGCAGGGCATCGAGATGACGGCGTTCATCGCAAGAGTTATTGCACTGCGCAAAAACTACCCGGTATTGCGCGAAACGCGCTTCCTTTACGGCGATCGCGAAGTGCTGCCGGGTCTCTACGATGTGAGCTGGTTCGATGAACGCGGCAACGCGCTCGCGATCGAATCATGGCAGGACCCCGAAGGCCGCGCGCTCACGCTGCGGCGCGCAGGCCCGGGTGTCGACGGCGAAATCGACGTGCTGCTGATCATGTTCAACGCGTCGTCGCAGGCGCTCGTGTTCACGCCGCCCGCGCCGCACTTGGAATGGAACGTGCTCATGGATAGCGCGGAGCCGGATTCCGTGACGCGGCCGCTCGTCGGCAGCGACATCGAACTGGCTGCGCACAGCATCGTGGTGATGCTGGCCGAGCCGACCGGCGATGTCGACTGGCAGGCGGTCTGGATGGCGGGCGCGCATCAGGGACCGCGACTTCTGACGGCATTGCCGCCCGATCCCGGCACGATGCCTTCGCATCGGGACCCCGAAATCGATTCGCCTCATTGACGCACCGACACCTACGCAGCCCACCGCAGCAAAACAGGCAGGAAATCATGTCCGAACGTCCGATCGATCCGCACAAGCATCAACATGCGTATTGCCTTCCTTTCGGCGCTCATCTGACGGGCGCCGTGCGCGACAATCCGCGCACGCGTTTCCGTTTCTGGGCGCCCTCGCGCGATGCCGTGCAAGTGGAAATCCAGCGCGCGGGCGGCGCGCCCGAGCTTATCGACATGCAGGCGACCGGCGACGGATGGTTCGAAGCCGAGGCCGATGGCGGCGCGGGCACGCTGTATCGATATCGCCTGGACGACGATCTCGCGGTGCCCGACCCCGCTTCGCGCTTTCAGCCGCAGGACGTGCACGGCCCGAGCGAAGTCGTCGATCCGCGCGCGTATCGTTGGACGCATACGAACTGGCACGGCCGTCCGTGGGAAGAAACGGTGCTCTACGAAGTGCACGTCGGCGCGATGGGCGGTTTCGCGGGCGTCACCGCGCGCCTTCCCGAGTTCGCGCAACTCGGCGTGACGGCCATCGAACTGATGCCGCTCAACGACTTCTCCGGCACGCGCAACTGGGGCTACGACGGCGTGCTGCCCTATGCGCCCGACTCGGCGTATGGCCGCCCCGAAGATCTGAAGCAGCTCGTCGATACCGCACACGGCCTGGGCCTGATGGTCTTTCTCGATGTGGTCTACAACCACTTCGGCCCGGACGGCAATTATCTGCACGCGTATGCGAAAACCTTCTTCCGCGAAGGCGTGAATACGCCCTGGGGCCCGGCGATCGACTTCGAGCGTCCGCAAGTGCGCGACTTCTTTTTCGACAATGCCCTGTATTGGCTCAAGGAATATCGTTTCGACGGCCTGCGCCTCGACGCGGTGCACGCGATCGACGACGACGAATGGCTGCGCGAGCTGGCGCATCGCATTCGCAGTTCCGTCGAGGCGAGCCGTCATGTGCATCTCGTGCTGGAGAACGAGCACAACACGGCGAATCTGCTCGAAACGCATTTCGACGCGCAATGGAACGACGACGCGCACAACACGCTGCACGTGCTGCTGACCGGCGAGGACGAGAGCTACTACGGCGCGTATTGCGACAAGCCCATCGAAAAGCTCGCGCGCATTCTGACCGAAGGCTTCGCGTATCAGGGCGATCCGTCGCCGATCCACGACGGCAAGCCGCGCGGCGAACCGAGCGCGCATTTGCCGCCCACGCGCTTCGTGATGTTCTTGCAGAACCACGATCAGATCGGCAATCGCGCGATGGGCGATCGCCTGCGCTCGTTGACCGACGACGAATCGCTCTTCGCCGCGACGGGTTTGCTGCTGCTGTCGCCGCAGATTCCGCTGCTCTTCATGGAAGAGCAATATGGTTCGAAGCAGCCGTTCCTTTTCTTCACCGATTACCACGACCAGCTCGCCGATGCGGTGCGCGAAGGCCGTCGCAAGGAATTCGCGAAGTTCTCCGCATTCAGCGACGAACAGCGCCGCGCGCAGATTCCCGATCCGAACGACAAGAAGACCTTCGAGATGTCGTCGCCGAAGATCATCGACAAGCAGGACGAAGTGGACAGGCTCGAATGGCTGCACTTCTATCGTTCGGCGTTGACGGTGCGCGCGAAGCTCGTTACGCCGCGTCTGAAAGGCGCGAAATCGATCGGCGCGGAGGTGCTCGGCGACAAGGCGCTCGTCGCGCGCTGGAAGCTCGGCGACGGCGAGACGCTGACCGTCGCGCTCAATCTCGGCGATACGGGCATCGCGCTGAAGGAACAGCCCGCGGGCAAGATCATCTTCGAGACGCCGGCGCGCGCGCAGGATCGCGCGCGTGACGGCGAGCTCGGCGGCCGCACGTTCCTCGCGTGGCTCACCGGCGATGTGAACGAGTATGCGATTGCGCACGATGCGCGCCGCTTCGAGCCGTCATCGGCGGAAGGAAAAGTCTCGTGAGCGCCGCGACGAAAACGCCCCAGCCGGGCGCCGCGCGTCCCATGAGCAGCATCGAGGCGCTCGCGCAACGCGCGGGCTTCGAGATCGAATGGCAGAACGCGCACAAGACCATGCAGCGCGTGCCGGAAACGACGCTGCGCATTCTGCTCGAAAAGCTCGGCCTGCCGTGCGCCAACGCGACGCAGATCAAGCAGAGCATGGCCGCCGTCGATGCCGAAATGAGCGGGCGCAAGCTGCCGCCGCTCATCACCGCCGAAGTGGATCGCGGCATCGCGCTGCCGGTGTCGGCGGCGAAACAGGGCGCGCGCTATCGCATCGAGCTGGAAAGCGGCGAAGTGATCGACGGGCGTTTCACGTCGCCCAAAGGCGAGACCGCGCTGCTCTCGCCGATCGCGGAGCCGGGCTATCACACGCTCGTGATCAACGACCATCGCACGACGCTGGCGGTCGCGCCCGCGCGCTGCTATACGATCGACGATGCGTGGCGCACCATCGATGAAGACGCGTCGAACGCGCCGCCGCTCTGGGGCGTCGCGGCGCAAGTGTATGGCTTGCGACGCAACGGCGATGCCGGCATCGGCGATTTCACGGCGCTTGCATCGCTCGCGACGCAAGCCGCGAAGCACGGCGGACATGCCGTCGCGATCAGCCCGATGCACGCGATGTTCAGCGCCGAGCCGAACAAGTTCAGCCCGTATTCGCCGTCGTCGCGGCTCTTTCTGAACATCACGCATGTCGATCCGGCCGCGGTGCTCGGCCCGCCCGCAGCGCGCGCGGCGATCGAGAAAGCAGGCGTCGCGAAGGAACTCGCCGAACTCGAAGGACTCACGCTGATCGACTGGCCCCGCGCGTCGAAGGCGCGTCTTGCGGTTCTGCGCGCGCTCTTCGAACCGTTCTCCGAAGACCACGATTCGCCCTTCGCGAAGGACTTCGCCGCATTCGTCGCGCAAGGCGGACGTCCGCTCGAAGACCATGCGCGGTTCGAAGCGCTGCAGGCCGCGCAGATCGCGGAGAACGGCGTCGGCCACTGGAAGAACTGGAGTGAAGCGTTGCGCGATCCGCGCAGCGAGGCGGTCGCCGAATTCGCCGAAGCGAATCGCCGCGAAGTCGACTTTTATCTCTTCACGCAATGGCTCGCCGCGAAGGGGCTTCTGCATGCGCAACACGCCGCGCGCGATGCGGGCATGGCCGTCGGGCTCGTCGCCGATCTCGCCGTCGGTTGCGACAGCGCGGGCAGCCACGCCTGGTCGTATCGCGATGAAATGCTGACGGGCGTGTCCGTCGGCGCGCCGCCGGATCTGTTCAATCAGGCCGGGCAATCCTGGGGACTCACGACGTTCTCGCCGCGCGCGATGCGCACGCAAGGCTTCTCGGCGTTCATCGACATGCTGCGTTGCGCGTTCAAGTGCGCGGGCGGCATCCGCATCGATCACATTCTCGGCTTGCGCAGGCTCTGGCTCGTGCCCGAGGGCGAAAGCGCGAAGGACGGCGCGTATCTGCGCTATCCGCTCGACGACATGCTGCGGCTCATCGCGCTCGAATCGTGGCGGCATCGCGCGATCGTGGTCGGCGAGGATCTCGGCACCGTGCCGCCCGGCTTTACCGAGCGCTTGCAGGAGCATGGCTTGCTGGGCATTCGCGTGCTGTGGTTCGAGCGCGAAGTGGACGGCCCGGGCTTCAAGCCGCCGCGCGAATGGGACAGCGGCGTCACGGCGACGACGACGACGCACGATCTGCCGACCGTCACCGGATGGTGGCGCGGCGAGGACGTCGTGTGGCGCTCGAAGATCGGCCAGACGATGGCGCGCGCGGATGGCCGCGACGCCGTCGAAGTGGCTTTGGAGGAACGCGGCGAGGATCGCGCGCATCTGTGGCGCGCGTTCCAGGATGCGGGCATCGCGCCGGATGACGTGGACGCGCCCGATATCGACAACGCGCCCGTCGACGAAGCGCTCGCCTTCGTCGCCGCGACGCCCGCGCCGCTCGTCACGTATCCGCTCGAAGACTTGCTCGCGCTCGCGGAGCAGCCGAATCTGCCTGGCTCGATCGACGAGCATCCGAACTGGAGAAGGCGCATGGCGCGGCCCGTCGACGAACTCTTTCTGGACGATGCCTTCGCCGATCGCCTGCTCGCCGTCGATGCCGCGCGCACGCGCTCCGTGCAACCGAACGAACCCACATCGAAACCCGAATCACCATGACCGTACCGCGTTCCACGCTCAGGCTTCAGCTTCACAAGGGCTTCACCTTCGACGATGCCGCCGCGCTCGTCGACTACTTCGCGCTGCTCGGCGTGAGCCACGCCTACGTGTCGCCGATCACGACCGCGACCGCCGGCTCCACGCACGGCTACGACGTCGTGGACTACACGGTGGTCAACCCCGAACTGGGCGGCGAGGACGGATTGCGGCGCTTCGTCGAGAAGCTGCGCACGCACGAGATGGGGCTGATCGTCGATATCGTGCCGAATCACATGGGCGTGGGCGGATCGGAGAACGCGTGGTGGCAGGACATTCTCGAATGGGGCCGGCATGCCGCGCACGCGCGCTTCTTCGACGTCGACTGGCATTCGCCCGATCCCGCGCTGCGCGGCAAGGTGCTCGCGCCGTTTCTCGGCGCATCCTACGGCGACGAGTTGCAAGGCGGCAAGATCCGGCTCGGGTATCGCGCGGATGAAGGGCGTTTTGTCATCGAGTATTACTCGAACGTGTTTCCGGTTTGTCCGGTCGATTACCCCGCCGTGTTTCAGGAAGCGCCCGAGCTTGCGCAACGTTTCGTCGGCCTGACGACGCAGCCCGCCGATCAGCCGCGCGCCGCCGATGCCCGCACGGCGCTCATCACCATCGCGCAGACTGAAGGCGGCCAGGCCGCGATCGAGGCGATTCTTTCGGCGCACTCGCCGGATACGCCGGCGGGCCGCGACCGGCTGCATCGGCTGCTGGAGCGTCAGCATTATCGGCTTGCATGGTGGCGCGCGGCCGCGGACGAAGTGAACTGGCGGCGTTTCTTCGATGTCAGCACGCTGGGCGGCGTGCGCGTCGAGCGGCCGGAAGTGTTCGAGGCATCGCACGCGCTCGTCTTCAGGCTCTTTACCGAAGGCCTGATCGATGGCGTGCGCGTCGATCACGTCGATGGTCTTGCCGAACCGCGCGAGTATTGCCAGCGGCTGCGCGCGCGGCTCGAAGAATTATCGGCGGAACGGCCCGAAGCGTTGCGGCATGGCAATGGGCGCACGTATTTCGTCGTCGAAAAGATTCTCGCGCGCGGCGAGCCGTTGCGTCGCGACTGGCAGGTCGATGGCACGACCGGCTACGACTTCATGAACGATGTCGGCGCGCTGCTGCACGATCCGGCGGGCGCGGAGCCGCTTGCCGCGCTGTGGGCGGAGATCACCGGCAGGAGCGCCTGTTTCGCCGACGAAGCGCTCATCGCGCGCCGCAAGATTCTGGCGGAGAATCTGTCGGCGGAGCTGGATCGCGTGACGCGCGCGCTGCATCGCATTGCACGCGATGCGCAGAACACGCGCGACTTCACGTTCACATCGATCAGGCGCGCGGTCGCGGAGCTGGTCGTGCAGTTTCCGGTGTATCGCATTTATCCCGTGGGCGGCGTGCGCAGTCCCGAGGATGAGCATTTCTTCGCGCAGGCGCTCGAAGCCGCGCGGGCCGTGCTCTCGCGCGCGGATCACGTCGTGCTCGATCAGGTCGCGCAGTGGCTCGGCGGCAAGCTGCCCGATGAGTTGCCGCAGCCCGAGCGCAGCGAACGTCCGGAGCGGAACAGGGATCGCGCGGCGGAGCGTAACCGAGAGCGCGAGCGTGATCGCAATCAGGCGCAGGCCGCGCAGAATCCGCCGCCGTCGAGCGGCTCGCAACGTCGCGCGGCGCAGACGCTGTTTTCGCAACTGACATCGCCGGTGGCCGCAAAGGCCGTCGAGGATACGGCGTGTTATCGCTATGGACGCCTCATTTCGCGCAATGAAGTCGGCGCAGATCCAGGCGAGTTCGCGTTGTCCGTCGATGCCTTTCACGCGGGCAATCGCGAGCGCCTGGATGCGTTTCCGCACGCGATGCTCTGCACGGCGACGCACGATCACAAGCGCGGAGAGGATGTGCGCGCGCGTATCGCCGCGTTAAGCGAGATTCCCGATGAATGGGCCGCGACGCTCAAGCAGTGGTCCATGTTGAACACACCGTTGCGACGCGGTCCGCGCGGCGGGCACGGCGAAACGAGCGCCATCGACGATTGGGCGCCCGGACCGGCCGCCGAAGCGATGCTGTATCAGACGCTCGTCGGATGCTGGCCGACGACGCTCGCCCCCGACGATGAAGCGGGCGTTCAGGCGCTCGCCGAACGTGTCGCGGGATGGCAGTTGAAGGCGCTGCGGGAATCGAAGATGCGAACGAGCTGGTTCGCGCCCGACGAAGCCTATGAGAACGCGTGCAAGGACTTCCTGTTCGATATCGTCGCGCCGCAGCGGCGCAATGGCTTTTTGCAGGAGTTGTCGGCGTTCGTGGCGCGCCTCGGGCCGCTCGGGGCGGTCAATAGTTTCCAGCAGACGCTGTTGCGGCTGACATCGCCGGGTGTGCCGGATCTTTATCAGGGCACGGAGTTGTGGGACTTCAGTCTCGTCGATCCGGACAATCGCCGGCCTGTCGATTATGAATTGCGTCGCAAATGGCTGACTGAAGTCGAAGAGCAAGGCCCGCCTTCGGAGCAGTTGGCGAACTGGCGCGATGGACGGGTGAAGCTCGCAGTCGTGCGGCGGGCTTTGGCGTTGCGCAAGCATTGCGAGTCGCTGTTTGCTCAGGGCGAGTATTTGCCGCTCGAAGTGGAAGGCGAACATGCGGGGCGGGTGATCGCGTATGCGCGGCATGCGGGGAGCGCGTATGCGATCGCCATTGCGACGCGGCTTGCAGAGCCGCTGCTGGACGCTGGGCGCGATGTGCCGCTTGTCGAGCCTGAGCGTTGGGGGGATACGTGCATCGTGCTGCCCGAGGCGCTGCATTCGCGGGCTTTGTTCGATTGGTTTAGTCCTAATGCGCCTAAGGCTGATGGGGCGCGGTTGCTTTTGCGCGATGCGTTAGGAGTTATGCCGGTGGCGTTACTCGTTGAAGAGGGTGTGCCTGCGGTTTGATTTCTTGCGCTTGCGCTTCTATGGAATCCTGTTTTGTTGTTGGTCTATTTGCAATGCCCCTGTGCGGGGCGGCAGTCACTTTCTTTGCTGCTGCAAAGAAAGTAACCAAAGAAAGCAGCTTTTCAGGCCCGCGGTCACACGTAGTTTGAGTAGTTCTCTCGTCCTCGGCGGCCCTCGCCTAAAGAGTGCCCTCGAAGGACTAACCGGGCTTGGCTCGCGCACGGTCTGACAAGCTAGTCGTTTGAAGGCGCTGGACCAGCACGAAAGAGTTCCGGCACAGCGCTGCGCGCTGCCGCAGGGTATGCAAGGGAAACCAACGTGCGGCACGCGCAGTGAGATGGAAGTGTTGGCAGAAGCGCGCGCGGACCCGATTGACCCATCGGCCGCGAAGCGGGCCGGAGCCATTTCGTGCTGAACCAGCGCGCTGAACGGTTTTGGGCGGCAGACCGTGCGCGAGCCAAGCCCGGTGATTGTGATGAGGGCACTCTTTAGGCGAGTGCCGCCGGGGACGAGAGAACTACCCAAACTACGTGTGACCGCGGGCGTTTCGAGCTGCTTTCTTTGGTTACTTTCTTTGCAGCAGCAAAGAAAGTGACTGCCGCCCCGCACAGGGGCAGTGCTAATAAACCACTAAGAAACCGGGATCCGGCGAAACCAAAAAAAGTCACTCAGCTTCCTCAAGCGCCTCTTCCCGAGGATAGACCCGAACCAAAACAATCCGAGGCCCATTCATCTTCTTGACGACGATATCGAACCGATCAAACCCGACCCGTTGCCCTTCGGTGGGCAGATCGCCCAAAGCATTGATGACGAGTCCGCCCACCGACTCCGCGCGCCCTTCATCGATATCAATGCCGAGCGCCCGTTCCAGCGACACCACCGGCAAGCTGCCCTTGCCCATCAACGTGCCGTCGTCCATCCGCGACCAATCGGCATCGCCCTGACGGAACTCGTCATGAATCTGCCCGACGAGCGCGCCAAGCAGGTTATCGAGCGTGATAAAACCGATAGGCTTCGCGCCCTTGCGCCCCACGATCGCAAGATGCGGCGCGCCTTTGCGAAAGCGTCGAAAGAGCTCGAGCGCCGACAGATTCGGCGCAACGTACTGCACCGGCCGCACATGACGCGAGAGCTTGTCGATCTTCCCTGCGGCCGCGGCATCCTTCGCGAAGCTGAAGTTGAAGCCGCGCGCGCCGCCATCGCCCGATAGCAGCAAGTCCTTCAGATGAATCATGCCGATCACGCGCTCGCCCGATGCATCGGCGAACAGCGGATAGCGCGAAAAACGATGCCGCGCGATCACGGCGAGGTTGTCGCGCATCGGCAAGTCGTTGCGCAAGCCGACGAGTTCATGCGCCGGGCGCATCAGATCCGAAACCGTCATGCGGCTGAAATCGAGCGAATGCGCGATGGTGTTCCACTCGTCTTCGTTGTACGAAAAGCCGCCGCCATGACGGCGCCCGCGCAAAATCAACTTGAGTTCGTCGGTGGAGTAATGCGCGTCGTGACCGTGCTCGGCCGAAATGCCGAAGAGTCGCAGCACGAAATTCGCGCTCGTGTTCAGCACCCAGATGAACGGATACATCAGCCAGTAAAAGCCGTAGAGCGGCGTGGCGAGCCACAAACCCACCTGCTCCGACCGACGGATGGCCCACGACTTCGGGGCCAGTTCCCCGACGACGATATGCAGAAACGAAATGACCGAGAACGCGAAGAAGAGCGAGATCGAATCGATCAGCTTCTCCGACTCGACGCCGATCAGCGTGAAGAGCGGATGCAACAGGGTGGCGAACGCCGGCTCGCCGATCCAGCCAAGCCCGAGCGATGCCAGCGTGATGCCGAGCTGACACGCGGACAGATAGGCGTCGAGCTGCCCGTGCACCTTCGCGAGCAGACGGCCGGGCAGGCCGTTGGTGCGCGCCAATGCCTTGACGCGCGTGGCTCGCAGCTTGACGAGCCCGAACTCCGCCGCGACGAAGAAACCGTTCAACGCGACGAGCAACAATGCGCCGATCAGCGCGACAACCTGAGCCAAAGCAACTCTCTTCGAAAGTGGAAAGCGTCAGTATATGGGTGACAGCTGATCGAAAGTCAATTTACATCCCAGCGACCGGCACGCGCACCGACAGCGTGACCTCCGCATTGTCGACGATATCGCTATGCTCGAACGCGCCGCCGTGCGCCTCCGACACTCGCTTGCACAGCGCAAGACCCCATGCGATGCGCCCGCCTTCGCGCGGCGCCAGCGCCTGCCGGCGCGCGAACGCTTCGAGCACGTGCGGCGACGCGGTATCGGCGAGTGCCTGCGCCGATGCCGTGAATTGCACGTCCGTGCGCCACATGCTTCCTTCGATGTTGCTCGTCGCGCGCACGGTGGCGCCGGTGACGCTCGCCTCGGCGGCAAACGCGAGCATGAGCCAGAGCGCCTGCAAGAGACGCTCCGCATCGCCTTCGAGCTGCTCCTCCGCGAGCGGCGAGTCGATATCGATCGCGACGCCACGCTTGCGCGCCACGCCGGCACGCGCGAGCGCCGCGCTCTTCTCCAGAAGCGGACGCAACGCGACAGGCGCGAGCGCGACCTGCAGCGCCTTGGTTTCGGCGCGCGTCGTATCGATCGATTGCTCGATCAGCTTGACCTGCTGCTCGACGCCCGAGCGAATGCCCGCGAGCGCGCGTTGCGCGGCGGGATCGTTGGCGTCGACCTTGCGCTCAAGCACGTAGCCCCAGCTATGGATCGCGTTGAGCGGGCCGCGCAGATCGTGCGACACGACCGACAGCACGTGATCGCGCATGAAGAGCGCGGCCTCCGCACGCAGATGCGCGATGCGGTCAGCGACTCCGTGATCGCCGTCCGATCCGCCGGCCGGCGACACGATGAGCGTCACGCAGTCCGGGCCCGGCAGCGCGATGATCGAAAAGGCACGCGTCGCGTCGCCTTCACCGAACGTCACATGCGCGCGACGCGTGCCGTTGCCCGCGAGCGCGGCATCGGCGCTCTCGGCGAGCACGGCTGTAAGCGGACGGGGCAGCGGCGTGTCGGTCAGTGCGCGGCCGGTCAGCCCCGCCGGATCGAGATCGAAGAGATGAGCGAGAACGGAGTCGGCTGAGAGGCATCGCTGGGCGGCGTCGAGCACCAGCACGCCGTCGTTTCCTGCGACGGCCGCATCGAAGGACTTGTCGCCTTCAGGCTCGACCGTACTGGAAAAAGACGTTGTCACGGTTATGGATCCTTGCGTGTATCGGTATAGCGGTTGATGTCGCGAAAGCCGGATGCGCTGCGGGCACACCGCGCGCCGCCCCGGGATGGGCACGGATGAATCCTTGCAGATCATTATATGTGAGCGCCTACGGCGCATGCGGCAGCGGTGCGCATCGCGCCCCGCCGCGCCGTATATAGCAATCCGCATGCACGGGCGTTCGGGAGGCATAAGCACCACACGAGCCTCTAATCGCATGACAAAGCAGTTGCTCAAAGAAAATATCGCATTACTATTAATTCGCTTTTTGGAACTCCATTTAAAGCGCGCAATGCCGGACGTCCACCGCATGTCCATGTGGCAGCCGCACAAATCGCCGGCTGCATACCAGCACTTCGTGTAGATTTCAACCGAACGATCGCGTTTCCAGTGCGCTTGTACGTGTGCAAGCCCACTGATAAAAGTGGTTTTCTCCTGTTAAATCTCATTGGTCATACGCATCGCGTCTTCCGCACGGCGCTTCGGCGGCCGGAAACGGTGCATTTTGTTCAACTTTAGCGCGTCCAACGCCCGGCCAAGGCACGGACACGCAGACCTCTTTGGCCCGCGCCGCATGACGGCAGGACGCACCAGCGAAACTATTCGCTCCAGGCGTTGTCACGAAAAGGCCCGCTCCACACGTTGGGCCTGCAGGGTTTATTGCCTTGCGTCATAGTCATAAAATCACGCTGCGCTAAAGCCGGGGAAAAACCGTTCAATGGCTTCATTTCGAAAGAACTTCACGATCCTGATGACGCTGCAGGTATCCACATACCTTGCACCGCTCCTGACGCTGCCGTGGCTCGCGCGCGTCCTCGGTCCGAGCGGATATGGACGCCTTTCGTTCGGCCTCGCCTTCATCGCATACTTCATCTCTATTACCAACTACAGCTTCTCGCTGACGGCCACACCGAAGATTTCGATCAACCGGGAAAGCCGCGAGATGCGTTCCAAGATCTTCTGGGAAACGATCATCACTCAGGCCGCGCTCGCATTCGCAGGCTTTTTTGTCGTGGTAGCGCTGACGTCTTTCATACCTTATCTTGAGGAAAATCGCGAACTGCTGATCATCGGCTATGGTCAGGCGGTCGGTGCAATGCTAATTCCGACGTGGTATTTTCAGGGCATCGAAGATCTCGGCATGTTGAGCGTATTCGTATTCATCGGACGCGCGCTCAGCATTCCTGCGATGTATCTCTTCGTGCGCGAGCATGACGATGTCCCTATCGCCATGGCCGTCAATGCGCTCGTGCCGCTGCTATCGGGCATCGCAATCTGCACGTATCTTTATTTCCGCCGCGAGCTCGACTTCGTACGCGTGTCGCTGCGGACCATCGTGGTTCGTCTGAAGGACGGATGGAGCGTATTCATTGCAACCTCGATCGTCGACATCTATGCATCGAGCAACATCGTGCTGCTGACGTTCATCTCGGGCAATGTCGCGGCCGGCTATTTCGCCGCCGGCGACAAGCTGATCCGGGCCGCGTTGAACATGCTCCAGCCGCTCAAGACCGCGGCGTATCCGCGCGTGAGCTTTCTCATGCATCATGCGAAGGAAGACGCCTTTGCTTTCCTGCGCAAGATGTTCGTCGTACAAGGGCTGATCGTGTCGCTGATCTCGGTGTGCATCTTTTTCGGCGCGCCGCTTGCTGTAAAACTCTTGTACGGACCGAAGTTCTTGCCTACCGTAGAGGTGTTGCGATGGATGGCGTTCGTGCCGTTGATGGTCGGCCTCACGGATCTCTTCGGTGTTCAGACCATGCTTCCGCTCGGCATGAAGGCGCAGTTCAGCCGCGTGCTGATCGCCTCCGCGATCTTGAACTTCGGCCTGCTCGCCGTGCTGGCGAAGCTCTTCGGCGAGCAAGGCGCGGCGGCTACGGTGCTGATCGTCGAGACGCTGGCAGCCGCGGCGATGGCCTTCACGCTGCATCTGCAAGGCGTACCGTTGCTCAAGCGTCCGCGTCCCATCGCGGGCAGCGCGGGTTCGGAAACCACGTGAACCGTATGCGGAAATACAGCGCAGTTAATAAAGGATTCGTGCATTACTTATTCGCTGCGCCCGCCGATGTCATATTAGCGTGTTATAAACAGTAACAACTGATTCTCTTTAGTAACGCATTTATCAAGCCGTGCGCTTTTAATTTAGCTTTTGTTTGCACCTGAAAAGCGCGGCGGCCGCTTCCGACCTGCGAACTACTCCAAAGTTGCATTTAAGTATGTGAGTCAACGAACCGACCCATGTAGTTGGAGCCGATACCGTATTGGTACGAACAGTGTTTAATTTAGAGAGCCTGCCGAATGGAAACAGAAGAAACATCGATTGAGCATGTTCAAAAACTCGCGGATCAGGCGGCGAGTCTGCGCATGCAATCGGTTGCGGTGCCGCTCAAGGACCTGCAGATCCTTCTGCAGATATGCGAGGTGGCGATTATTGCTCAGCAGAACGCCGCGGCTACGAAGTAACCTGCCTTAAGCCTGTATTCGTCGGCACAATCGCGCTGACGTTCATAACGTTCCCAGCAAGGACAGGGAAACGTGCTCAAGCTGGCTTGCGATATCCCCGGCTTTGAGAAGCTCAGATCTTTGATCGACTTTTCGGCTGTACGTCCCGCTGCACGGAGGCCGTTTTACTGGCTGAACTGCGTTTCACCGGCGTGACGCAGAACAATCTTCGCAAAGACCGACATCGGGGCGCCCATCCGGCCAAAGTGACTGGCCCGGGAGTGTGTGGCAGGTAAATCCAGGCCTGTTTTCAGGCTTGATGGGGTCTATCGCATCCCCGTGCGCAAGGAACGAGTCATGCTACGCCGGATCTCGTGAGTGCTTTTCGCATGCGTACTTCAACGCGCGATTAGTACTGCGACACGCATATCCCGGCTTTCGATGCGTTCCCCAAGGTGGACTTGAACGTTCACCTCGGATGCGTTCGCCCTGCGTGAACGCGTCACGTCATTCCATAACGATTAGGCCATTCCTTCTCATTGCGTAACGCCGCGGGCGCTCGGCGAGACGCCAATCGAAGAGTTGAACATGAAAGAGATCGTCCATATCACCGAAGCTTTCGGCGGCGGTGTGCTATCCATGCTGACGCAGCTCTCGAACCGCGCGGCGGCCGCTGGCGTCGGTGTAACGATCCTTCATTCGATCCGGCAGGAAACACCCGATGACTTCGCCAAGCTCTTTCATCCGGCGGTGAAGCTAACTTACGTCAGCATGTTCCGCGAGGTGAGCGTGAAGAACGATCTGACCAGTCTCTGGAACCTGGTCCGCAAGCTGAAGGAGTGCGATCCATCGGTGATCCATCTGCATTCGTCCAAGGCAGGCGTGCTCGGACGCGCGGCCGCGCGCATTGCGTCGCCGCGTGCACGCGTGTTCTATTCGCCGCATGGCCTCGCCTTCCTGCGCCGCGACGTGTCGCCCGTTAAGCAGTTCGCGTATCTGAGCTTCGAGCGCATCGCCGCGCAGCTGGGCGGGACGATCGTCGCGTGTTCGAAAAGCGAGCTTTCGGAGATCGAAACGAAGATGCATGCGCGAAGCGCGCGCATGATCGAGAACGGCGTGAACGTGACCGAGATCCCGCCGCGCATCGAATCGGACACGCGCAGCGTTGTCATCGGCATGAGCGGCCGCGCGATGTTCCAGAAGAATCACGAAGCGTTCGTGAAGCTCGCGAGCGACTTGCAAGCTCCCTCGACGCGCTTCCTGTGGATCGGCGGCAACGAGAGCGAACTGCCGGCGGGCACGCCGGACGGCGCCGTGTCGTGCAGCGGCTGGGTCACGCGCGATCGTGCGCTCGAACTCACGTCGGGCCTCGACATCTATGTGCAGACCTCACGGTGGGAAGGCATGCCTATCGCACTCATCGAGGCGCAGGTCGCGGGAATCCCCGCTGTCGTGACCGATGTCGTGGGCAATCGCGATGTCGTGCAGCACGGCGTGACAGGCTTTGTCGCATCGAGCGCGGAGGAGATGGCGAAGTACATCGAAACATTGCGCGACGACCCCGCATTGCGCGCGCGCATGGGCGCCGCCGCACGCGCATCCGCGAGCAAGCGCTTTTCGATGGACGCGATCTTCCGGCAATGGCTTTCGATCTACGAGTTCGGCTCCGGCAAGCCCACGCGCGAGCCGCTCGGCGCAAACGAAGCCGCCTCTTATGAAACCACTTCTGAATCTCAGGTCTGAGGCTTCCCGGCATGGACACGACAATCGCCACGAACAAGCTCGTCTATAACGGCCGTTTCACGAGCCAGAAAACCACCGGGGTGCAACGCGTCGCGCGCGAGCTCGTCGCCGCGCTCGGCCAGTTGCCGCAAGGCGCTCATGTGACGCTCGCGGTTCCGCCGCAAGACGGACTCGATCCCGTGCAAGGTGTCGAGACCGTCAAGCTCGGTTTCGGCAAGGGCGTCTTCTGGGAGCAGATCGTGCTGCCGCTCTTCGCGGGACGCTCGCGCATCGTCAATCTTTCGAACTCGGGTTCCATCTTCCGCGCGAACCAGATCATCTATATGCACGATGCCGCGGTGTTCGACACGCCCGCGCATTTCTCGTGGAAATTTCGCACGTGGTATCACGTGATGTTCTGGATTCTCGCGCGCACGTCGAGCTGCGTGCTGACCAATTCGAAGTTCTCGCGCGACCGGCTCGCGCATCATGTCGGCGTGCCGGCGGAGCGCATCGGCGTCGTGCCGCTCGCCGCCGATCACCTCGATCACATCACGCCGGATGCATCGGTCATCGACGAACTGAATCTCGCTAAGCGGCGCTACGTGCTCGCCGTGAGCAGCATGAATCCGACGAAGAACTTCACGCGTCTCGTCGAAGCGTTCATGCGTCTAAATGATCCGACGATCGATCTCGTGATCGTCGGCATGAAGAACGCGACGGTCTTCGGCAAGGCGCATGATCTGTCGACCGCGCCGAACATCAAGCAGGCGGGCTATGTCAGCGACGAAAAGCTGCGAGCGCTCTACCAGAATGCGGCATGCTTCCTCTATCCTTCCATTTACGAAGGCTTCGGCATTCCACCGCTCGAAGCGATGCGCAACGGTTGCCCGACGCTCGTCGGACGCGCGGCCGCGTTGCCGGAAACGTGCGGCGATGCATCGATCTATTGCGACCCGTATTCCGTCGAAGACATTTCGAACAAGCTGCGCGAGCTGCTCGATTCGCCTGAACTGAGCGAGGACCTGAAGCGTCGCGGCCTCGCGCACGCCGAGCGTTTTCGCTGGACTGAAAGCGCGCGTCTCCTGAAGCAGTTCATCGACACGCCATGACCGCAACGACATCACAACATGCCGGCGCGTCCGCCGGATGACGGCAAGCACTTTCACGAGGGACGAATGTCGATGCGAACTCTGGTGGCCGCCGTATCCCTCTTCGGGGCGCTCTGCTGCGCGTCCGTGTTGATCTACGCGCGCAGCGGCACGTCGGACGCCTATCACAGCGCTCACTCGGCGAGTCCCAAATCCAGGGCGGATGCGGCGAGCGCCGCGCCGCCGCGAATCGCGTGCGGCAACGGATCGACGACGGGCGTGTTCTACGGCATCGCGGGCCATCTGGAGCATCACGGCGCGTATGGCATGAGCGGCTATGACCTGCAGATTTCACAGCTCCGCGATCTCGGTGTCACGATGTATGCGCAGGATGTATCGAGCGAGACGACCGCGCACGTGGTTGCGAACTTCGCGCGGGCAGCGGCGAAGCAATGCATCGGCGTGCTCGCGCTCGTCACGCCGTTCGAGCCGGAGAAGCGCGCGAACGAACAGGAAACCTTCGAGCGCGGCTATGCGCTCGGCAAGACGGCGGGACGCGTTCTGAAGGGCCTCGTTACGTACTACCAGGTCGGCAATGAATACGACAACTGGACGATCCTCGGATCGGACCGCAGCGGCGAGCATCCGCAGGACTACGACAACGCAATGTTCATGAAGGCGCGCGGCTCGATCCTCGGGTTGATCAAGGGCATTCGCGAGGCGAATCCGGACGCGAAGATTCTTCTGACGTCGTTCAGCTGGCTGCATTACGGCTTCACCGACATGCTCTATGCGGGCACGCAGCCCGACGGCACGCGCGGCCATCCGATCCCGCAGTGGGATATCACCGCGTGGCACTGGTATTCGAACATGGGCTCGATCACGGCCGCGGGCGACAAGAAAGTCAACGTGCTCGAACGCCTGCGCGACAGCTACGGCAAGCCCATCTGGATCACGGAGTACGGCGTTCGGCCGACGCACGCGGACCCGGCGGGCTATCTCGTCGGCAAGGATGCGTTGAAGGGATTCGTGTCGCTCGCGAAGACTTACAACATCCAGAACGTCACGCTATACGAGCTTTACGACGACCAGCGCTATGGCGGCGATGGCAACTACGGTGTGATCCAGGACGACGGCAAGACGCGCAAATCGCGCTTCAACACCGTGCGGGATTTCATCAAGGCCAATCCGATGCCATAAACGTTCAACTCTTTTGTGTTACGAATAAAGCATGGGCGAAACCGGTGATTATCGCGTGAAAGGGACCCCGCGCAAGCGGTGTGCCCGCACTTTCGACATCGATTACGTTCGCTACATAACAGACGCATGCACTTTGCGTCCGGAAGATAGACTTGACGCTGTCTTTTCCGGACTTAACGTATCGTTTTACAGCAAGCGATTCGTAGCGGGAGCCGCGAGTTTCATCCGCCGGAACCCGAGACGCGGTGCCGAGGCACGAAGTGTGCTTCTCACAGATATCGCACTCCGACGAGCCAACGTGCTTTGTCGTTCGAACTCGAAGCATCGTGCACTTCGCCCGCTTTTCAGAGCCTTCGCGTCTTTAGTCTGGTCTGGAAGTTCCACCGGCCGCGCGCCGGATCAAATAACACGCAAGACGTACCGCGGACATGTCGCGCGGGCTTTCTGTTTTTTCTCGGCCCGGGAAACAACGCTCAACTTTTCGAACTGAGGACGCGCCATTGAACACCCTCTATGTCAACTCCGGTCCTTCGCGCCCAGGCAAGGACGACGGTGAATTCACCGCGAGCGACATGCTCAGGCTCCTGCGCGATCACCTTGGCATGCTCTTCCTGTTCATCGGGATCACAGCGGGGCTCGCCACCGCGTATGCCTTTCTTGCGCGACCCATCTATTCATCGGATGTGGTTGTGCGCGTCGATCCGCCGGATCCGAACGCGCTCGGCATCGCGCCGCAAAGCCAGGCGCAAATGCAGCAGGCGCAACCGACGGTGAATCAGCTCGCGCCCGCGGAAATCTCCGTGATGCAAAGCCGTTCGGTGCTCGAACCGGTCGTGAAGCAGTTCCACTTCGACATCAAGGTCAAGCCGGACACGTTCCCCGTGCTCGGCCAGATCGCGGCAATCTTCGCGAAGAAGGGACATCTCGCGCCCGCATGGTTCGGGCTCGATTCGTACGGCTGGGGCGGCGAGTCGCTGCAGATCGGCCGGCTCGACGTGCCGCCCGCGCTCGAAGACCAGAAGCTCGATCTCGTTCTGCTCGACAACAACCAGTACGAGCTGCGCGATCCCGACGGCGCAATGCTTCTGCGCGGCACGATCGGTCGTCCGGCATCGGCGAACGGCGTGTCGATCCTCGTCAACAGCGCGCTCGGTCATCCGGGCGTGCACTTCGACGTGACGCGCCTCAATACGCTCGATGCGATCGCCGCGATGAAGAAGACGATGAAGGTCGCCGAGTCCGCGAAAGACACGGGCGTCGTGCAGATCACGTTCAACGCGGACGATCCCGCGCTCACCGCCGACGTCGCGAACGCGCTCGGCCAGGCGTATCTGAGCGCAGCCGTTCAGGCGCGTCAGGCGAACGACACGAAGACGCTCGAGTTCATCCGTGGAGAATTGCCGCGCCTCGAAGCCGATCTGCGCCGCGCCGAAAGCAACCTGAGCGCGTTCCGCTCGAAATCGCAGTCGGTGACGCCGCTCAACGAAGCGCAGGCCTATCTGCAAGGCAGCATCACGTCGATGCAGCAACTCGCGACGCTCAAGCTGCAGCGCACGCAAGCCTTGCAACGCTTCCAGCCGAACAGCCCGCAAGTGGTCAATCTCAATCAGCAGATCGCGGAACTCGAAGCATCGAACAAGCAGATTCAGCAGCGCTTCGACAGCATGCCCGCGTCCGAACGCCAGAACGCGACGCTCACGCGTGACGCACGCGTGGCCGAAACCATCTACATGGGCATGGTGAACAAGGCGCAGGAGCTTTCCGTGCGCCGTGCGAGCACGAGCGGCGGTGCGCATATCGTCGATAACGCGCTGCGTCCGTATCGCCCGGTGAAGCCGAACAAGTCGCTCGTGATTGCAGCGGGCACGGGTCTCGGGTTCTTCATCGGCACGTTCTTCATCTTCCTGCGCCGCCACGCGATGATCGGCGTGACCGATCCGATGTTCGTCGAGCGCCGTCTCTCGGTGCCCGTGCTCGGCGAAGTGCTGTACAGCCGGCAGCAGGCGATGCTCGATCACGAAATCGCCGTCTCGCCGGTGGAGCATGCGCCGCTCACCTACTCCGGCTCGCAGAACGGCGGGCCGCCGAAGGCGCTGCCGCATATTCATCTGCCGGAACATGATGCATTCGCGATGCCGCACGTCGCCGATACCGATCGCGACGCCCGCGTGCTCGCCACGCGCTTCCCGCACGATCCGGCCGTCGAGGCGTTGCGCGCGGTGCGCACCGAACTGTATCGCGATCTCGCCAATGCGCCGAACAACATCGTGATGCTGACGGGTCCGATTCCGTCGGCGGGCAAGAGCTTCGTCGCAGCGAATCTGTCGGTGCTGCTGGCGGAAATCGGTCTGCGCGTGCTGCTGATCGACGGCGACATGCGGCGCGGCCACATCGCTTCGTTCTTCAAGCAGTCGAATCCGGGCGGCCTCTCGGAAGTGCTGAAGGGCGAGCTCGCGCTCGGCGACGCGATCCGTTATGTCGGCGTGCCGGGGCTGTCGTTCATGTCGTGCGGCGGCTATCCGGAGAATCCGTCCGAGCTGCTGATGATGCCGGGCTTCCGCAACATGCTCGCGCGCATGAGCGATCAGTTCGACCTCGTGATCGTCGATACCCCGCCGTTCCTCGTCGTAACCGATGCGGCGATCGTCGCGAGCGATGCCGGCTCGACGGTGCTCGTGCTGCGCTCGGGCATCCAGAGCGAGGAGGAGATCGAGGAAACCGTGAAGAAGGTGCAGCGTTCGGGCGGCAGGCTCGTCGGTTCGGTCTTCAATGCGATTCCGCGACGTCCGAGCAATCGCCGCAGTTATGGCTACGCGGCTGCCTATACGAGCACGTTCAAGTCGATGAACTGACACGCGCGCATAATGAAGCGCAGCGGTTGAAGCAGCGCGCCGCGTGCCGGTCACGCGGCGCTTTACGTTGTAGCGCGGGTGTTTCGGGCGGCAACGATCCGTACGATTGTTCCAGGGATCGTCGGTCAGGATGTTCACGAGGTTTCGGCGCGCGTGCGTCGTCAACCGGGTCGGGGAGCGAAACGCAAATGAGCGGACGTTTTTCCTTCAGGCATCGGCTCGTGCAATGCCCGCGCTGCCGCAGGCAGGTGGGCGCCAACCTGGGCGTGTGCCCGCACTGCGATTTTCATCGGGTGCGGAAACCGGAACCCGTGCGGCCCTTGCCGGCGGCCGCGCCCGAACCGGTGGATATCGGACGCGCGCCGCGTGCATCGCTGCGCTGGGCGCTCGTGATCGTGCTGGCTTTGCTGGCGACGTTCCGGCCGCGTGCGTGAGCCCACGAACGATCGTGCCTGCAGGCGTGCCGTTTGCTCTTTATTGCTCGCCTCCGGCTGACCGGCGAACACCCATAGTCCGCGCTGAAGCGGGCGCATCCAACCTTCGATGATGAAAGAAAAAGCGGCGCTGACCGATCTGTACTACCGAATCTGGGCCTTCGCGATGCCGGTGACGTCGTTTCTCGTCATGCCATCGATTCAGGGCACGACGATCGGCTATCTGATGTGCTTCCTCTCCGTGCCGCTCGTGCTGCTGTTCGGCGGGCGCGGCCGCAAGAGCTGGATGCACTTCGTAATTGCAGCCCTGGCCGTGTGGCTGCTGATGGTCTGCACCTCGCAGCTCGCGGATGTCATGGCGCCCTTCGATCCCGACTTCAGCAAGATCACGCTCGTCGACGACACCGATCCCTTCACCTTCATCATGCGCAAGAGCATGTTCACGCAGTCGATCTATGTGGCGGCGGTCGTGCTCTACGCGGCGTATGTGTACCAGTACTACAAGCCGACCTGGGAGCAATGGATTCTCGCGGCCGTCACGCTGTTCGCGCTCTACGGCATGTTCGAAGTGGTCTACTTCATCGTGACCGGACAGCCGGGCGACTTCGTCTCGAACCGCGCATTCGGCGATCAGTTCGGCAAGGGCATCGTGCGCTCGGACGGCACGGTGAACGGCAGCTCGTTCCAGCAGATCGACATCAAGGGCTTCCCGATTCAGCGTCTCAAGGCGCTGACCGGCGAGCCGTCGATGTACGCCATGTCCATCTTCCCCTTCTGGGTCTACTTCAACGCGACCTCGCGCGTGCGCTGGCCGGTCTGGGTCATCGGACTGTCGCTGCTGATGACCACGTCGTCGACGGTGCTGATCGGCTACGCGGTGTATTCGCTCATCCGCGTGCGCAAGCTCGGCATCAATCCGATCAAGGCGCTGATCGGGCTCTTCGTGCTCTGTGTGATCGCGTATCTGCTGCAGGACTACATCGCCGATCTCTTCAAGCAGATGGTGACCGACAAACTCGAAGCGAAGACCGAATCCGGCTCCGATCGCAGCCTGCTGTTCCTCCATTCGATGCAACTGTGGATGGACCTCGCGCCGCTCAACAAACTCTTCGGCATCGGCTTCGGCTACATACGCTCGACCGATTTGTTCTCGACGCTGCTCGTCAATACCGGCGTCGTCGGTACGGTCTTCCTCAGCGCGCTGATGCTCTATCCGGCGTTCAAGCTCGACTGGGACCCGCGCGGCATGGCGCTGCGCCAATGCTGCGCCGCGACCTGGACGATGATGATGGTGTCCGTGCCCGAGTTCGCCTATCTCGCGCCGTGGACGCTCGTCGCGATGGCCTACGTCCGCGTGCGCGCGCTGAAGCTCGCGAAGCAGCAGAGCGGCGCGAGCGCCGCCGCGACCGCGATGCAGGACGCGCAGGACGGGGCGTCGATCGGCACAGCAATCGGCAGACACGTGCGGCCGGAAATCGGCGCGCGTATCGGCTCACGCTTCGGTCCGCGCGGCCGTCATCTCTGATCGCCATGAAGGCAGCGCTTCCCTGCGACGTTCTACAATAACGGTTTCGACCACCGGCTCATCCATCGTCGATGGCCGGGCAACCAGGGAGCAACCATGTCGATTGTCACGACCGATTCCGGTCTCAAATACGAAGACGTCACCGTTGGCGAAGGCGCTGAAGCCGTCGCGGGCAAGACGGTCAGCGTGCACTACACGGGCTGGCTCACGGACGGCCAGAAATTCGATTCGAGCAAGGACCGCAACGACCCGTTCGCCTTCGTGCTGGGCGGCGGCATGGTCATCAAGGGCTGGGACGAAGGCGTGCAGGGCATGAAAGTGGGCGGCGTGCGCCGTCTCACGATTCCCCCGCAGCTCGGCTACGGCGCGCGCGGCGCAGGCGGCGTGATTCCGCCGAACGCCACGCTCGTGTTCGAAGTGGAACTGCTGGACGTCTGAGCTTTTTCGCATGAGCGCGCCGCTCCATCGTCCCGCCGTGTCGCTGCGCCGTTATGAGGCGGCGCAGGCGTCGGACGTGCACGACTTCCATCAGATCGTGCTCGGCCTCGACGGATCGATGGAAATGGCCGTCGACGGCAACGGCGCGCGCATCGACTGCAGCGGCGCGTGGATCATCCCGGCGGGCGCGCGCCACGACTACTGGGCCGAAGGCGACAACCGCCAGCTCGTGCTCGATCTGCCCGCCACATCGGTCGCGGTGCCCGAGCGCTACTTCGAGCGGGCGCGTGCGATCGCGATCGACCCACGCATCACGCAAGCCGTCGCCGATGTCGCCCGTCGCGCGGATGCCGGCGACACGTATATCGCGGAGCGCTTCGCATGGCAGGCAGCCGCGCATCTGTGCGGCGCGCTGATGCACGATACCGACGATGCCATCGACGCGATGCGCGGCCTCGACTTCACGCGCATCGACCGATGGTTGCGCGCGCATCTCTCGGAGCCGCTGCGTATCGCCGATCTCGCCGCGCATTGCGGCTTCGGCATGCGGCGCTTTCATCAGCTCTTCATTGAAGCGTTCGGCGAGACGCCGCATCGCTATCTGCATCGGCTGCGGCTCGATACCGCGCTCACCTTGCTCGCCGATCCACGCGCATCGCTCACGCATATCGCGCTCGATGTCGGCTTTGCCGATCAAAGCGCGTTCACGCACGCGTTCTCGAAGCGCTTCGGCATTTCGCCGGGGCAATGGCGCAGCGGCGGCTTCAAGTTGTCCGGCGACGCCTAGCCCAAACCGCGCGCGAGATCGGCGCGGATGTCAGACGGATCTTCGAGACCCACGGCAAGACGGATCAATCCTTCGCGTATGCCCGCTGCTTCACGCACTTCAGGCGTGAGGCGTCCGTGCGTGGTTGTCGACGGATGCGTGATCGTCGTGCGCGTATCGCCGAGATTGCCGGTGATCGAGCACAGCTTCGTGCCGTCGATCACGCGCCATGCGTTCGCGCGCTGCTGTTCCTGCGTCTCGCCCTTCAGCTCGAACGATACGATCGCGCCGCCCGCCTGCTGCTGCTTCTTCGCGATCGCATGTTGCGGATGCGATGCCAGCCCCGGATACAACACGCGATTCACGGCCGGATGCGCTTCGAGCCAGCGCGCGATCTCCAGCGCATTCGCCGATTGCTTCTCCACGCGCAACGCGAGCGTTTCCATGCCTTTGAGCAGCACCCAAGCGTTGAACGCGGACATCGTCGGACCGGCGCTGCGCACGAAGGGAAACACCTGCATCACGACATCGGCGCCGAGTTTCAAAGGCTGCTGCAAAGCGGGACTGCAAAAACAGTTATCGACGACGAAGATCGCGCCGTGATGCTTCGCGATCTTCGCGATCGCTTCGATGTCGGCGATCTCCGTCAGCGGATTCGACGGCGTCTCCAGAAAGAACATCTTCGTGTCGGGCGTAACGGCGGCCTGCCATTCGCCGGGTTTCGTCGGATCGACGAACGTCGTCGTGATGCCGAACTTCGGGAAGATCTGCGTGAACATGCCGATCGTCGAGCCGAACAGACTCTTCGAACTGACGATGTGATCGCCCTGCTGCATCGACGCCATCACGACCGACAATATCGCCGACATGCCCGAGGCCGTCGCCATGCACGCTTCGCCGCCTTCGAGCGAGGCGAGGCGGTTCTGGAACATCGTGACGGTCGGATTGGTGAAGCGCGAATATGTGTAGGCATCCTCAGCATTCCTGAAGCGCTCGGCCGCTTCCGCCGCGCTCGAAAAGCAGAAGCTCGACGTGAGAAAGAGCGCCTCGGCGTGCTCGTTGAATTCGCTGCGCAAGGTCCCGGCGCGCACGGCGAGCGTATCGAAGTTCAGGTGGTCGTCCATGTCTTTCTCCCTTGTTTTCAGGCTCGCGACGCAAAAAAGCCCGCTTGGTCCTTGCAGACGAAGCGGGCTCGTAAGAAGCGCCGAAGACTTACTCGACCGATAGTTGCAGATGCAACTGCGAGCGCGCCATGCCGCCTTCCTGCGCGTCGCTTGCCGCATCGCGATCCGATTGCGATTGCGGCGCGAGACGCGCGGACTCGATGCGATCGAGATAATCGGTCGTCACGTCGCCGGTGATGTAGTTGCCGTCGAAACACGAGGCTTCGAATTCCCGCAGCTCCGGATTGATGTCGCGGATCGCGTTCTTCAGGTCTTCCACGTCCTGATAGACGAGATAATCCGCGCCGATCATACGCGCCACTTCCTCGTCGCTGCGGCCGTGCGCCACGAGCTCGCCGCGCGTGGGCATGTCGATGCCGTACACGTTCGGGAACTTCACCGGCGGCGCGGCGGATGCGAAGATCACCTTGTTCGCGCCGGCATCGCGGGCCATCTGCACGATTTCATGCGAGGTCGTACCGCGCACGATGGAATCGTCGACGATCAGCACGTTCTTGCCCTTGAACTCGATGCCCATCGCGTTCAGCTTCTGGCGCACCGACTTCTTGCGCACCGCCTGGCCCGGCATGATGAAGGTGCGGCCCACGTAGCGGTTCTTGAAGAAGCCTTCGCGATACTCGACGCCGAGCTTCGCGGCGACCTGCATCGCGGCGGGGCGCGACGAATCGGGAATCGGCATCACCACGTCGATCGGCACGTCCGGCAGCACGCGCTTGATCTTCTCGGCGAGGTAGTCGCCCATGCGCAGACGCGCGTTGTAGACCGGCACGCCGTCGAGGCACGAGTCCGGGCGCGCGAGATACACGAGCTCGAAAATGCACGGGTTGAGCTGGGGCTTCTCGGCGCATTGGTGGCTGTGCAGATTGCCCTCAGCGTCGATGAAAATGGCTTCGCCCGGCTCGACGTCGCGCACGAATTCGAAGCCGATGCCTTCGATCGCCACCGACTCCGACGCGACCATCCACTCGACGCCCGTCGCCGTCTCCTGCTTGCCGAGCACGAGCGGACGAATACCGAACGGATCGCGGAACGCCACAAGCCCGTAGCCCGCGATCAGCGAAACGATCGCATACGAGCCCTTCACCCGGCGATGCACGCCGGCGACGGCCTTCCACAACGCGGTGGCGTCGAGCTGCAGACCCGAGCTCGCGAGCTGCAGTTCGTGCGCGAAGACGTTGAGCAGCACTTCCGTGTCGGATGCGGTGTTGATGTGCCGGCGGTCGATGCGGAACATCTCGTCCTTCAACTGCATCCAGTTCGTGAGATTGCCGTTATGCGCAAGGATGATGCCGAACGGCGCGTTCACGTAGAACGGCTGAGCTTCTTCCTCGCTCGATGCGGAACCGGCGGTCGGATAACGCACCTGCCCGATGCCGACATTGCCCGGCAGGCTGCGCATGTTGCGCGTGCGGAACACGTCGCGCACCATGCCGTTGGCTTTGTGCATGTGGAAGTTATTGCCGTTCGCCGTGGCGATGCCCGCCGCGTCCTGTCCACGATGCTGGAGCAGAAGCAGGCTGTCATAGATCAGCTGATTGACGGGCGTTTGGGAAACTACACCTACGATGCCGCACATGGCATGGTCCTTCAAAGAGTCGAAACGGGGTAGACAAGGCGTTGCCCGGATCTCATCGACGCTTCTCTCAAAATTTGGCCGTAACGGGGCCGGGCCGAAGCGTCTTCGAGCCGTCGCGCGTTCCTCGTGTAGCCGGCCGTTCGTCTATTGTGCGGCGTTGGGCGCCATGCCGCTCGGTTCGGGAGCGACGTGCACATACGCGGCGAGCGTATCGGGGAGCAGCGGTTTCAATTCGCGCACGCCCTGCTCGGCCATCGGCCGCAGCAGCGCATTGCGCCAAAAATCTTTTTCAGGCAGTTCGGTCAGGCCAGCCAGGGCGACCAGTATCACTACCAATATAGCGCCTCTCACGAGGCCGAAAAGCAAGCCCAACGAGCGATCCACGCCGCGCAGGCCGGTGACTTCCGTGATGCGCGTGAGGAGCGCCGACAGCACGCTCGATACGAGCAGCACCGCCGCGACCACCAGCACGAACGCCACGAGCCATTGCGTGAGCGCGCCGCCGGGCCACGTCGACGGTATATAGGGCACGACGAGCCCGACGCAACGTCCGGCGATCAGAATGGCGGCGACCCAGCCGACCAGACCGAAAGCTTCGGCCAACAGACCGCGCCACATGCCGCGCAGCGCGGACAGGCCGATCACGGCCATCACGGCGTAGTCGAAGGCAGTGAACATCGACCGTGCTTAGTTCGATGCCCGCGTGCCGCCGCCGAGACCGGCCTGGCGCACCTTCACGAGCGCGGCCTGCGCCGACGCGCGATCCGGGAACGGACCCGCGCGCAGCAGCGACTTGGTCGCGCCATCCGATTGCTTGCGATGTTCGAGATATGCGGGCACGCCCGCGGACTTCAACTTGTTGACCCAGTTCTGCGCGGCGATTTCGTCGTCGAACTGGCCGATCTGCAGCACGAAGCGGCTGCCCGCCGGCGACGACGGCGTATTGGCCGCGCTCGCGGCCGCGTTCGCCGCGGTGTTCGCGTTGGCTTCCTCGGAGGCATCGGCGGATTGCGGCTTCGCGTTCTGGCTCGCGACCGCAGCGGGCTTCGACGGCTTCGGTTCCGGCTTGGCTTCGGCTTTTGCCTCGGGCTTCGCCTGCGCCGTTGCGGCCGGCGCGGCGGCCTGCGGCTGCGTCACGCCTGCGGAAACACTGCTCGACGCACCCGCGGGCGCATCATGCGCGACGCCGGCTTGCGTGTCGGCGTCGTTGGCGTCGCGCGACGGCTTCGCGGCGGGTGCCGGACGATTGGGAATATCGATGGAAATGTCGTCGGTGACGGGCTTCGGATGCGAATCCAGCACCATCGGCAGGACGATGACTGCGGCCAAGACCAGCGCGATCGCGCCGACGAGTCTCCGGCGCGCGCGCTGTTTCTCCGGGAGAGTGGGATCGAGCATCATCGCGTCGGCGTCGGAGCGCTCGGTCCGGCGCGTGCGACGTTCCGTGCGGACGGTCTGACGCGAGCCGCGCGAGGAATCGGAATATGCGTCGCGACCGGAGTCGTCTTTCTTGCCGAACGAAAAGAGTCCCATGTATCGCTTGGTGCTGACGGCCGACCGTCGAATTGATGCTGCTAGTTATGCTGCATTCGGCGGTAGGCCATGACGCCGGCTACCGTGTAGAAACTGCCGAAAACCAAGATTCTATCATTTTCAGACGCCCGGCTTAACGCATCTTGAAAAGCCGCCGCCGGAGTTTCAAAGCGAGAAACGCTGCTGTCCGCGCTATCGTTGACACCGGCATCGCGCAACACGTGTTCAAGATGCTCCGGCGAAGCGGCGCGCGGCGTCGGTAGCGCGGTGACGTTCCAGTGATCGATTTCGCCCTTGAGCTGGTTCACGACACCTTCGATGTCCTTGTCGCCCATCGCCCCGAACACCGCGTACGTGTACGGAAAATAGCCCATGTTGCCGAGATTTTGCGACAAAACGGCGGCGGCGTGAGGATTGTGCGCCACATCGAGGATGATTTGCGGCTTGCCCGGCAGCACCTGGAAGCGGCCCGGCAATTCGACGTTCGCCAGCCCCAGACGAATATCCTGAGCGGAAACCGGCAGCCGGTCGCGCAGCGATTCGAGCGCGGCCAGCGCCGCCGACGTGTTGATGAGCTGATTCGCGCCACGCAGCGCGGGATACGCGAGCGCGGAACGCCGCTGCTCACGGCCGATATAGCTCCATTGCTGGCGCTCGTTGCCCGGCTGCGCTTCATAGCGGAAGTCGCGTCCGACGAGCCAAAGATCCGCGCCGACCGCCTCCGCGTGATCGATCAGGCTCTGCGGCGGCGACGGATCGCCACACACCGCCGGCTTGCCCGCGCGGAATATGCCGGCCTTCTCGAAACCGATCTTCTCGCGCGTATCGCCGAGAAAATCCGTATGGTCGATGTCGATGCTCGTGATCACCGCGCAGTCCGTATCGACGATATTGACCGCGTCCAGCCGCCCGCCGAGCCCGACTTCCAGAATCACCGCATCGAGCTTGCGCGACGCGAAGAGATGCAGGATCGCGAGCGTCGTGAACTCGAAATACGTGAGCGAAACCGGCTCGGGCAAACTCGCACGCGCCTTCTCGACCGCCGCGAAATGCTCGAGCAGATCGGCATCGCTCGCGTCGGCGCCGTCGATGCGCGCGCGCTCGTTGAACGCCAGCAGATGCGGCGACGTGTGGCAGCCAACGCGATATCCCGCGCGCAGCAGAATCGTCTCGATGATCGCGCACGTCGAGCCTTTGCCGTTCGTGCCGCCGACGGTGATGACGGGGCAATCGAAACTCAGCCCGAGCGCATCCTTCACCTTGCCGATGCGCGCGAGGCCCATGTCGATGCCGACCGGATGCGCCGCTTCCAGATGGGCGAGCCAGGCGTCGAGAGTGGGGAATGTGTTCATTTTTTTGAGACCAGGAAAGCAAAACGCCGCGCGGAACCTCAGGGTTCACGCGCGGCGCAGCGCTCTGTATCAGCGACTCAGGCGACAGAATCGGCGGGTTGCCGCGTCATCAGCGCCATCAATTGGGCAAGTTCTTCGCGCATCTTGCGGCGATCCACGATCATGTCGATCGCGCCCTTCTGGATCAGGAATTCAGCGCGCTGGAAACCTTCCGGCAGCTTTTCGCGCACGGTCTGCTCGATCACGCGCGGGCCGGCGAAGCCGATCAGCGCTTTCGGCTCGCCGATCACGACGTCGCCCAGGAACGCGAAGGATGCGGACACACCGCCCATCGTCGGGTCGGTGAGCACGGAGATGAACGGCAGCTTCGCGTCGGCCAGTTTGGTCAGAAGCGCCGTGGTCTTGGCCATCTGCATCAGCGAAAGCAGGCTTTCCTGCATGCGCGCGCCGCCGGATGCCGTGAAGCAGATGAACGGCACGTTCTGCTCGAGCGCATTGCGCGCGCCGCGCACGAAACGCTCGCCGACGACCGAGCCCATCGAGCCGCCCATGAACGAGAATTCGAAGCACGCGACGACGCACGGAATGGTGTGGATCGCGCCGCCCATGACGACCATGGCGTCGGTCTCGTCGGTATCTTCCATCGCCTCTTTGATGCGATCCGGATACTTGCGGCTGTCCTTGAACTTCAGCGCGTCGACCGGGACGACTTCCTGGCCGATTTCATAGCGGCCTTCCGGATCGAGCAGACGGTCGAGCCGCTCGCGCGCGCCGATACGCATGTGATGGCTGCACTTCGGGCACACGTGCAGGTTCGCCTCGACGTCGTTGCGATACAGCACCGCTTCGCACGACGGGCACTTCACCCAAAGGCCCTCGGGAATGCCCTTGCGGCTTTTGGGATCGGTTTGCTTGATCTTCGGCGGCAGCAGTTTGTCGAGCCAGCTCATCGTTTTTCCTTGACTGATCGGTTGCCGCGCGGCGCACACCCGAATCGGACGGCCCGCGGCGGCGCGTATTTTACTGTGCGGCGTCGAGCGCCTGACGAATTTCGGCGATGAAGCTCGTCAGCGACGCGGCGGCGGTGTCCGGTTTCGCGTCTTCGAGCAGCTGCACGAGGCGGCTGCCGATGACGACGGCGTCCGCGACATCGGCGACGGCGCGCGCGGTTTGCGCGTCCCGAATGCCGAAACCGACACCGACCGGCAGGGGCACGCGCGACTTGATGGCCGGGATTTTACTCGCGATGCTGGAAACGTCCAGATTTGCCGCGCCGGTCACGCCTTTCAGCGATACGTAGTAGACATAGCCGCTCGCGATCTTGCCGACCGCCGCGACGCGCTCGTCCGTCGATGTCGGCGCGAGCAGGAAGATCGGATCGATACCGGCTTCGCGCATCGACGCGCCGAAGCCCTCGGCTTCCTCGGGCGGGTAATCGACCACCAGCACGCCGTCGACGCCCGCTTCCTTCGCCGCTTTCGCGAAGGCGTCCGCGCCCATGCGTTCGATCGGATTCGCGTAGCCCATCAGCACGACGGGCGTCGTGTCGTCGGTTTCGCGAAAGCGCGCGACATCGGCAAGCACGCGCTTGAGCGTCACGCCGCGTGCGAGCGCGCGCTCGGACGAGCGCTGGATGACGGGGCCATCGGCCATCGGATCGGAAAACGGCACGCCCAGTTCGATGACGTCCGCGCCGCCTTTGGCCAACGCGTGCATGAACTCGACGGTCTGCTCCGGATTCGGGTCGCCCGCGGTGATGAACGGGATCAGCCCTTTCTTGCCTTGCGCGGCAAGTGCCGCAAAAGTGTTCTTGATACGGGACATGAGAATTCTCGTGGTCGTATTCGTTGGCGTCGGATGCTTTTATGCGCATCTGACGCGATCCTCAGCGAAAAAGACGCTATTCGGCTTGAGCGGCGATATCCGTCGCCGCGGGTGCCTTGCGGCGCGTGCGAACCGGCTCGTCCTGCTTCAGTCGCGCGGCGCGCGCTTCGGCAATGCGGCTTTCGGCGATCGCGCAGTAATCCGCGTTGATCTCGTAGCCCGTGAACTGCCGCCCGTGGCGTTCGCACGCCACCGCCGTCGTGCCGCTGCCCATGAACGGATCGAGCACGCGGCCACCCGGCGGACAGCTTGCCAGCACCATGCGCTCGACGATCTCCAGCGGCTTTTGCGTCGGATGATCCACCCGCTCCGCGTGCTGCCTGTGCAGACGGGAGACGGACCAGACGTCCTTCGGGTTGTAGCCCATCTCGAGCCACTTGCTGCCTTCGAAGATCTTGCGCGAGCGCGCCTTTTTCGTTTCTGCGTCGTAAGGAATGCGCACCGGATCGAGATCGAAGTAATAATCCTTCGATACCGCGAAATAACCGATGTTATCGTGCACTGACGTGAATTTCCGCGTCGTTCCGCCCATGCTCGGCACGCGCCGGTCCCAGACGATCTCGTTGATCATCAGAAGCCTGCGCTTCAGGAACACGAACAGTTCGGGCGAATATTGCCAGGTGCAGAAGATGTACATCGAGCCGCTCGGCTTGAGTTTCGGGATCGCCAGATCGAGCCAGCGGTACGTCCACTCGAGAAAAGCGTCGCCGGACAGCATGTCCGAATCGTTCCCGTAGTCCTTGCCCAGACCATAAGGCGGGTCCGCGACGATCAGATCGATCGACGCGTCGGGAATATTTTCGGCATCGGCCAGAAAATCGCGGTTGCGGATGTCGCTGCCGACGCCCTGCAGGGCGCCGACGGACAAGGGCTCGTCGATAACGGTGCGCATCTGGCGGTGGCTCAGAACTGGATGCCCGATCGCTCGGCGACCGTGTGCATGTCCTTGTCGCCCCGGCCCGACAAATTGACGAGGAGCACTTTGTCGCGCGGCAACGTCTTGGCGAGTTTCGCGCCGTACGCGAGCGCATGGCTCGATTCCAGCGCCGGGATGATGCCTTCGATGCGGCAGCAGTCGTGGAAGGCCTTGAGCGCTTCGTCGTCGGTGATGCCGACATACTCCGCGCGTCCGGCGTCCTTCAGCCACGCGTGCTCAGGCCCGACGCCCGGATAGTCGAGACCCGCCGACACCGAATGCGTCTCGATGATCTGGCCGTTCTCGTCCTGCAGCAGATACGTGCGATTGCCGTGCAGCACGCCGGGGCTGCCGCCCATGAGCGATGCGGCGTGGCGTCCGGTGTCGATACCGTCACCCGCCGCTTCGACGCCGATCAACCTGACGGCTTTATCGTCGATATAGGGGTAAAAGATACCCATCGCATTCGATCCGCCGCCGACGCACGCAATCACCGCGTCCGGCTGACGGCCCGTCATTTCGGGCATCTGCACGCGGCATTCGTCGCCGATCACGCGCTGGAAGTCGCGCACCATCATCGGATACGGATGCGGACCCGCCACCGTGCCGATGATGTAGAACGTGTTTTCGACGTTCGTCACCCAGTCGCGCATAGCTTCGTTCAGCGCATCCTTGAGCGTCTTCGAGCCGGATTCGACCGGCACGACCGTCGCGCCGAGCAGCTTCATGCGATACACGTTCGCCGCCTGGCGACGCACGTCTTCCGCGCCCATATAGACCACGCATTCCATGCCGAAGCGCGCGGCGATCGTCGCCGTCGCTACGCCGTGCTGGCCCGCGCCGGTTTCGGCGATCACGCGCGGCTTGCCCATCTTGCGCGCGAGCAGCGCCTGGCCGATCACGTTGTTGACCTTGTGCGCGCCCGTGTGATTCAGGTCTTCGCGCTTCAGATAAAGCTGCGCGCCGCCGAGCATTTCGCTCCAGCGTTTAGCGTGATAAATCGGCGACGGACGGCCCACGTAGTGCTTGAGCTCGTACTCGTATTCGGCGATGAATTCGGGATCTTGACGGGCCGCGTCATACGCGACGCGCAGTTCGTCGAGCGCGTGGATGAGCGTTTCGGAGACGAACACGCCTCCATATTGGCCGAAATGGCCTCTTTCGTCTGGCAAGTTGTACATTGCGTCACTCTCTCGGTTACGTGGCCGCGGCGCGGCGCACGTTCGATTCACCCGGCATCCGCTTCGCGCACTGCGCGCACGAACGCCGCCATTCGGACGGGATCCTTCACGCCCTTGGCGCCCGGCATTTCGATGCCGCTCGAGACATCGACCGCGTACGGGCGCACACGCCGAATGGCGTCACTGACGTTTTGCGCGTTCAACCCACCACTCAAAACGGCCCGATGCCCGAGATCTGTTGGGATAAGTGACCAATCGAATACCTTTCCACCGCCGCCGAAGCCCTCGACGAGAGCGTCGAGCAGAAGGCCGCCAGCAGCTTTGAACTTGAGAGACGATTCTATCAAATGGCCTGCTGACGCATCAGGCCCAATTCGCAGTGCGCGCCAATAGGATAAACCCGCAATCGACGCGAGTTCCTCGCATCGCTCGGGGGTTTCATCGCCATGAAATTGCAGCAGCGAAAGCGGCACGTTCGACGTGACCTCGCGAATCCACTCCGGCGTCGCATTGACGAACAGCCCGACAGCGGAAACAAGCGGCGGCACGTGCCGCGCCAGTTCGGCCGCCTGCGCGACGCTCACCGAGCGCGGGCTCGGCGGATAAAACACGAAGCCCACGGCGTCCGCGCCGAGCGCGACGGCGTGCTGCACGTCCTCGACGCGCGACAGTCCGCATAGCTTGATGCGGGTGCGATGCAAATCTCGATCGTTCATTTCGGCTCTGCCCAGATTGCGCTCCAGGGCATGCTGGCGATATGCGGCGGCGGCACCGCGAAGTGTTCAGGATAGCCGACCTCGGCCAGATACAGCCCGTCGGGCATGAAGGTCGGCGCGGCGATGCGGCGATCGCGGGCGGCGAGAACGTCGGCCATCCACGAAGCCGGATGACGCCCACGCCCGATCGCGACGAAGCATCCCATCAGATTGCGCACCATGTGATGCAGGAACGCGTTGGCGCGGAAGCGAAAGTGGATGAAATCGCCCTGCTCGCGCACATCGATCTGATAAAGGTGCTTCACGGGCGTTTTCGACTGGCAATCGGCGGCGCGAAACGACGAGAAGTCGTGCTCGCCGATCAGACACGCGATCGAATCGCGCATCGCTGCCACGTCCAGCGGCGTGTGCACCCAGCCCGCGCGTTTCGCCAGCATGGGTGAACGCACCGGATTGACGTACAGAACGTAATAGTACGTGCGCTCAAAGGCCGTGAAGCGCGCGTGGAAGTCGTCCGGCATCGGCTTCGCCCATTGCACCGCGACGGTATCGGGCAGGAAAGCGTTCGTGCCGCGCACCCACGAAAACTCGGTGCGATCGAGATCGGTATCGAAGTGCACGACCTGGCCAAGCCCATGCACGCCCGTATCCGTGCGCCCGGCGACCACAGTCTGAAGCGGCGTCTGCGCGAATTCCGCGAGCGCTCGCTCAAGCTCGTTCTGCACGGTCTTGCCGTGCGGCTGAGACTGCCAGCCGCAAAACGCTGAGCCGTCGTACTGAATGCCTAACGCGATGCGCATCTCAGGAATGCGGCGCCAGCGTCGACAAAAGCGTGGCAGCCTGCTGGCGCGTCGCCGGATCGTTCGATTCGATCACTTCCTGGAGCAGCGTGCGCGCGCCGGGAAGATCGCCCAACTCGATGTATTCGGCGGCCAATTCGAGCTTATTGCGCGCGATCGTCGCGAGTTGCGCGTTCGTCAGCGCGGGCAGCGGCTCGGTTGCGTTCGATGTCGGACCGAGATCGAAATCGAGACTGAGCGGCCCGAATTTCGTCGCGCCGAGACCCGCCACTGATCCGGCGCCCGCCGTCCCTGCTTCGATTTGCGATGCCACGGACTGACCCTGCGACTGCGCATGCCGCGTCGCTTCGGGCGACGCCACGGGCTGCGGCACGAACGGCACCTGCTCGATCGGCTGCGGACCCGCCGGCGGCAGCGATCCGGGACGCGTATCGCGCGGTTTCGTATCAGCCGACGGCGATGTCACCGTGCCCGGCTTCGTCACGCCGGGCGGCGTGATAGTGAGTTCGAGACGCGGCGGCAGCTCCATTTCGAGCGAGCCCAGCGCCTGAACCGCGTCCTGGGGGAATTTCGGCATCGGGAAACGATCCGTGAGCGCCGGCTCGTCATCGGGCGCCGTGCCCCATTCTTCGGCCGCACGCGCCGCGCGTTCCTCGATATCGCGCTGCTCGGCGGCGCGCAGTTCAGCGGCCTGCTCCTCCGCCGCACGCGCCTGCAACTCGCGCAGCTCGGCCTCGCGCGCGATGATTTCGCGGGCGGCCGTCTCGCGCGCCCGTTCCTCGCGCTCGGTCACCTGACGCAGTTCGGCCTCGCGCTGTCCCGCTTCGGGCCCCGCCTGCTCGCGGACGAGCGCTTCGCGCGCGGCGGCTTCGCGTGCGCGAATCTCGCGCTCTTCGGCCTCGCGTGCGGCGGCCTGGCGTGCCGCGGCTTCGCGTTCCTCGATTTCCCATTTCTCGGCTTCACGACGCGCCGCTTCCCGCGCCGCGATCTCGCGCGCGTGCTGCTCGTGCTGGTCGTGTGCATCCGGTTCGGTGATCGGCGGCACGAAATCGGGATGACGCGCGGCTGGGGCCACAGGCGCAAAAGGTTCCTCCGGTGCCGTGTGGCGCGCCTGATCAGCCGCTGGGGCGGACGGCTTCGCTTCGGTCGCCGGCGGCAATGCATCGGGTGACGGAACGACCGGCGCTCGAGCCGCCTCCGCGTCGTCGATGCTCGCCGCTGCTGCCGCCAGTCCGGCCGGCTTGCCTTCGGCCCGGGATGCCGCCTCGCGTGCCTTGCGCAGCGCTTCGTTGCGTGCGTCGGCGTCGGCCTGGGCTTCTTCCAGACTCGCGAACGTCCGGGGCGCACGGTCCGCGTCGCCACCGTTTGCCACGGCAGACCGCTTCTTGCGCCGCATTCTGAGCAACAAGGCGCCAATGAGCGCGATCACGATGCCGATGACGATCGGCGACAGTCCGATGGTCGCCGCCGTCACGCCAGTGGGACTGGCAGGCGCCGGCGCGGCCGCGGCGGGCTCGCTGGCGGACGCCGTGGTCGCAGAAGCCGCCTCGGGCGTCGTATTCTCGGGCGCCGCCGTTGCGCTTGCTTGCGGCTCGACGGCCGATGCAGGCGCAGCAGCCGACGCCGCCGGCTCAGGCGTGGTGACGGACGCGGGCGCGGGCGACTCGGCGCTCGCAGCGGGCTGCGCCTCGGGCGCCGAAGGTGCAGGAGGCGCCGCGCCGCTCAGATCGGCGGGCACGTTCAGCATCGCGCCGAGCTTCAGCTTGTTGATATCGTGCGCCGCGAAGGCGTTCGGATTGGCGTCGAACAAGGCACGCGCCGCCTTCGCCCGAACGTCTCGGTCCTTCGATCCCGTGAGCTCGCCGACGACATCGTTCAGCGATTGCCCCGGTTTGACCATGTACGTCTGTCCTGTCGTGGCAAGCGCCGCGGCACCGCTCGCCTGGGCGAGCGCATCGCCGGGATTCGCCACGAACATCGCGCATACGGCGAGACCGATCGCGGCAAGCGCCGAACGCGACGACGACAGGATAGACCGGCAAGGTCGTTGGATCATTGAGGCTCCGGGTACGGCAAAAAAAGGTGACACATACGGTGCAAAATCGCGCGAAAACCGCGGCTTTGCAACAGGGACTGCGTAAAAACAAAAAAGCGCCGCGTGAAACGCGACGCTTTCGGGGCTGGGTTGCGCTTCAAGGCGCGTAGTTTACTTCACTTGTCGAGCAGAATGCGCAGCATGCGGCGCAGCGGTTCGGCGGCGCCCCACAAGAGCTGATCGCCGACCGTGAACGCCGACAGATACTCGCCGCCCATCGCGAGCTTGCGCAGACGGCCGACCGGCACCGTCAGCGTGCCCGTGACGACCGCGGGGGACAGATCGCGAATCGACGCTTCGCGCTCGTTCGGCACGACCTTCACCCAGTCGTTCGCCGACGCGAGAATGCCGTGCACGTCGTCCAGCGGCACATCCTTCGTCAGCTTGATGGTGAGCGCCTGCGAGTGGCAGCGCATCGCGCCGATCCGCACGCAGAGGCCATCGACGGGAATCGAGCCCGGCGTGCCCATTGCCGGCTTGCCGAGGATCTTGTTGGTTTCCGCGCCGCCCTTCCACTCTTCCTTCGACATGCCGTTGCCGAGATCCTTGTCGATCCACGGAATCAGCGAGCCCGCGAGCGGCACGCCGAAGTTGTCGACGGGCATGCGTTCGCCGTTCATCGCGGCGAGCACGCGACGGTCGATGTCGAGAATCGCCGACGACGGATCGGCCAGATCTTCCTTCGCGGAACCGTACAGCACGCCCATTTGCTGGAGGAGTTCGCGCATGTTCTGCGCGCCCGCGCCCGAGGCGGCCTGATAGGTCATCGCGGTCGTCCATTCGACGAGGTTCTCGCGGAACAGGCCGCCGAGCGCCATCAGCATCAGGCTGACCGTGCAGTTGCCGCCGATGAAGTCGCGGCCGCCCTTCACGAGCGAATCCTTGATGACGTTCAGGTTGACCGGATCGAGGATGATGACCGCGTCGTCCTTCATGCGCAGCGCCGAGGCCGCGTCGATCCAGTAGCCCTTCCAGCCCGCCGCGCGCAGCTTCGGATACACCTCGTTGGTGTAGTCGCCGCCCTGGCACGTGATGATGGCGTCGCACTTCTTCAGGTCGTCGATGCTTGTCGCATCTTTGAGCTTCGTCTCGTTTTTGGCGAACGACGGCGCGTTGCCGCCCGCATTGCTGGTGCTGAAAAACACCGGTTCGATCAAGTCGAAATCGCCTTCCTGCTGCATGCGTTGCATCAGGACGCTGCCGACCATACCGCGCCAACCAACGAGACCTACGTTCATGACTAACCTTTGACTGTGGAAGCTTCCCCGCATCCTTTACCCGGCGTGGCCGCGCGGGGAAGACGCTCGGACACGCGGGACGATCAGCGAATCGTGATCGCTTTGATGGAGATTTTCGTAATGCGCGTTTTTGCCGTGGCTTCGATAGCCACGGTGCACGTGCTGATGGCGAGTTCCTTCGCGAGCGACTTTGAGCCGCGTCCGATGGAATCCAGAGAGAATTGAGAGTTCTTCGCCATAGAAAAGCAATATACACGAATACCGGCCGTTTTCGTCGGCCCTATGCTGCAGGTGCGTGAAAATCGTGGGGATCGTGCGCGAACATCCGTAAAAAGAGACGATCGGCCGCCTTTTTGCTTTCAGGCGCCGATCGTTTTCCGGCGATTACAGCGCTTTCAGCACCGCGTCGCCCATTTCCTTCGTGCCGACGACCTTGCCGTCCGCCGTCGCGATATCGCCGGTGCGGTAGCCCTGCTCCAGCACCTTCTTCACCGCGCGCTCGATGCGGTCCGCCTGCTCGGTCTTGGCGAGCGAGTAGCGCAGCATCATCGCCGCCGACAGGATGGTCGCGAGCGGATTCGCCACGCCCTTGCCCGCGATATCCGGCGCGGAACCGTGCGACGGCTCATACAGGCCCTTGTTGTTCTTGTCGAGCGACGCCGACGGCAGCATGCCGATGGACCCGGTGAGCATCGCCGCTTCGTCCGACAGGATGTCGCCGAACATGTTGCCGGTCACGACGACATCGAATGCCTTCGGCGCCTTCACGAGCTGCATCGCAGCGTTGTCGACGTACATGTGCGACAGCTCGACGTCCGGATATTCCTTCGCGACGTCGATCATCGTGTCGCGCCACAGTTGCGACGTTTCGAGCACGTTGGCCTTGTCGACGCTCGTCAGCTTCTTCTGGCGCTTTTGCGCCGCGGCAAACGCAACGTGCGCAATGCGGCGCACTTCGGGCTCGGAATAGCGCATCGTGTCGAAGCCTTCCTTCGCGCCCGCGAACGGGCCGTCCGGTGCTTCGCGCAGGCCGCGCGGCGCGCCGAAGTAGATGTCGCCGTTCAATTCACGAACGATGAGGATATCGAGCCCCGACACGATCTCCGGCTTCAGCGACGACGCGCCCGTCAGTTGCGGATAGCAGATCGCCGGACGGAAGTTCGCGAACAGTTGCAGATGCTTGCGCAGGCCGAGAATCGCCTGTTCGGGACGCAGCGCGCGCTCGAGCTTGTCGTATTTCCAGTCGCCGACGGCGCCGAACAGGATCGCGTCGGCTTCTTTGGCGAGCGCGAGCGTCGAGTCGGGCAGCGGATGGCCCTTCGCCTCGTAGCCCGCGCCGCCGACCGGCGCTTCTTCCAGTTCGAATTTTTCGCCGAGCGCGTTCAGCACCTTGACCGCTTCGGCGGTGATTTCGGGACCGATGCCGTCGCCGGGGAGCACTGCAATTTTCATCGTCTCTTCCTTCTTCGTATGTCGTATTTCGATTAACCGACGAGGCGGTTATTCAGCCACGGCTGCTTCGTCAAACGCTCCGCTTCGAACGCCTTGATCTTGTCGGCGTGACGCAGCGTGAGCCCGATATCGTCGAAGCCGTTCAGCAGGCAGTATTTGCGGAAGCCCGGCACTTCGAACGCGTATTCGGTGCCGTCGCCGGTGCGCACGACTTGCGCTTCGAGATCGATCGTCAACTGGAAGCCGACGAACGCGTAGGTCTCGTTGAAAAGCTTGTCGACTTGCTGCTCCGTCAGCACGACCGGCAGCAGGCCGTTCTTGAAGCAGTTGTTGTAGAAGATGTCCGCGAAGCTCGGCGCGATGATCGCGCGAAAGCCGTATTGATCCAGCGCCCACGGCGCGTGCTCGCGCGAGCTGCCGCAGCCGAAGTTCTTGCGCGTGAGCAAGACCGACGCGCCCTGATAACGCGGCTGATTCAGCACGAAGTCCGGGTTCAGCGGACGCTTGCTGTTGTCCTGGCCGGGCTCGCCGACATCGAGATAACGCCATTCGTCGAACGCGTTCGGGCCGAAACCCGTGCGCTTGATCGACTTCAGAAACTGCTTCGGGATGATCGCGTCCGTGTCGACGTTCTCGCGATCGAGCGGCGCGACGAGGCCGCTATGCACAATGAATTTTTCCATGATCTTTCTCAGTATCCCGTTTGATCACGCAAGCTTGCGAACGTCGACGAAATGGCCTTCGATCGCGGCGGCGGCGGCCATCGCGGGGCTCACGAGGTGCGTGCGACCGCCCGCGCCCTGACGGCCTTCGAAGTTGCGGTTCGACGTGGATGCGCAGCGCTCGCCCGGCTCCAGCCGGTCGGCGTTCATGGCGAGGCACATCGAGCAGCCCGGCTCGCGCCATTCGAAGCCGGCGTTCGTGAAGATCTTGTCGAGGCCTTCGCGCTCGGCCTGCGCCTTCACGAGACCCGAACCGGGCACGACCATCGCGAGACGAATATTCGACGCCACGCGCTTGCCCAGCGACTTCACGACGTACGCGGCCGCGCGCAAGTCTTCGATACGCGCATTCGTGCACGATCCGATAAAAATCTTGTCCGGCTTGATCGATTCGATCGGCGTGTTCGGCTGCAATGCCATGTAGGTCAGCGCACGTTCCATCGCGTCGCGCTTGACGGGATCTTTTTCCTTGTCGGGATCGGGCACGCGGCCATCGACCGACGTCACCATTTCCGGCGACGTGCCCCACGTCACCTGCGGCACGATCTCGGCGGCATTCAGTTCGACGACGCGATCGAACTGCGCACCGTCATCCGACCTGAACTGACGCCAGTACTCGACCGCCTGATTCCACTCTACGCCCTGCGGCGAGTACGGGCGATCTTTCAGATAGTTGATGGTCGTGTCGTCGACGGCGACCATGCCGGCGCGCGCCCCCGCTTCGATCGCCATGTTGCAGACGGTCATGCGGCCTTCCATGGTCAGCGCGCGGATGGTCGAGCCGCCGAATTCCATGGCGTAACCCGTGCCGCCCGCCGTGCCGATCTTGCCGATGATCGCGAGCACGATGTCCTTCGCGGTGCAGCCGCGCGGCAACTGGCCTTCGACCTTCACGAGCATGTTCTTGCTCTTTTTCTGCAAAAGCGTTTGGGTGGCGAGCACGTGCTCGACTTCCGACGTGCCGATGCCATGCGCAAGCGCGCCGAACGCGCCGTGCGTGGACGTATGCGAGTCGCCGCAGACGATGGTCATGCCCGGCAGCGTCGCGCCCTGCTCCGGCCCGATGATGTGCACGATGCCCTGACGCAGGTCGTTCATCTTGAACTGCGTGATGCCGAAGGCGTCGCAGTTGTCGTCGAGCGTATCGACTTGCAGCTTGGAAACCGGATCGGCGATGCCGTGCGAGCGGTCAGTCGTCGGCACGTTGTGATCGGAGACCGCCAGATTCGCGCTGATGCGCCACACCGGGCGCTCGGCCAGCTTCAGGCCTTCGAAGGCCTGCGGGCTCGTCACTTCATGCAGCAGGTGACGGTCGATATAGAGGATCGAGGTGCCGTCCTCTTCCGTGTGGATCACGTGCGTGTTCCACAGTTTGTCGTAGAGAGTCTGTGCCATGGTGAGCGCTTTCGTGGGTGACTGCGGGGATTGATCGGTCTGCGGCTGTGTTTGGTCGATTATGCCACTTCCGCGCGGGGGATGGGTACTAGGCTACGGGAAAAAACCTATTAAAAACATAGAGTTATGGTAGTGGTTCCGGTACCCGGATCACGAGTACCCGGCTGCGTGACGGACACATTTCCGTCGATGTCTTTCCGCACGCGGCGCAAAAAGCAAAAAGCCCCGGCGATTTCCTCGCCGGGGCTTTCGATACAACCTGAGGCTCGACTAGCTTTAACGCTTCGCCAGCGGCTTCGCTTCACGCGGCGTCTGGCCGATGAACAACTGACGCGGACGGCCAATCTTCTGCTCCGGATCGGCAATCATCTCGTTCCATTGCGCGATCCAGC